>JBPBPG010000003.1:0-310168 GCA_050954325.1 Janthinobacterium lividum
GTTCCGACGTCCGTCCAGGAGCCCGGGTAGCGTTCAGCGCTGACCTGGGCTTTCTTCATGGCGGCGCGCAACAGCGGCGCGAGCGGTGCTGCGACGCCTTGCGGATTCCCCCTCTCGATGTCGCAGTGCGGCGGCGCGAAGAACGCGGTGCGGTAGAGCGCGATGGTCGAGAACGTCCATCGCGCCTGCCCGGCAGATGCCTCGTCGTGTGCCAGGCCATCGTCGGACAACCCGAAATCGCCGTGCGGGTTGTGGGCCGGGTTCGGCACCAGCCACAGGTGCGCGAGCTTTCCGCTCGAAGCGAAGCGTCGGACGGCGGTCTCGGTGAATCGAAAATCGGGTATGAACACGTCGCCGGCCATCACCCAGAAGATGTCGTCCAGCAGCGGCAGCGCGCGAACGATGCCTCCGGCCGTTTCGAGCGCACGACCGAAGTCGCGGCCTTCGTGCGAATAGGCGATGCGCATGGGTTTCGACACGCCGTCGGTGCCCACGTCCGCCCGCGTGCCGAAGCGCTCGACGACGCGCTCGCCGAGCCAGGCGGTATTGACGACCAGCGCATCGACCCCCCCCGCGGCCAGCGCCTCCATCGGCCACTGCATCAGCGGCTTGCCGCGCACTTCGAGCAGTGGCTTGGGCAGGCTGTCGGTCAGTGGCCGCATGCGTTCCCCGCGGCCAGCGGCCAGAAGCATCGCGCGGGCTTTGAGAGAGGTCGGTGCGAGGTTCATGTCGGCTGTGATCCGTGCGTGGGGCGTGACTCTAGCAGCGCCCGTTAAAATTCGGAATTTTCCCAACACATCCCCCGAAAGCCCTGTACAGATGGCCAACCAAGCCTTGATGGCCAACGCGATCCGCGCGCTGGCGATGGATGCCGTTCAACTCGCCAATTCCGGTCATCCGGGCGCCCCGATGGGCATGGCCGACATGGCTGCAGCGCTGTGGGGCGAGCACCTTCGCCACAACCCGGCCAATCCGCACTGGGCCGACCGCGACCGCTTCGTGCTGTCCAACGGCCATGCGTCGATGCTGATCTATTCGGTCCTGCACCTGACCGGTTACGACTTGGCCGTAGACGAGTTGAAGAAGTTCCGCCAGCTGCACAGCAAGACCGCCGGCCATCCCGAACACGGCGTCACGCCCGGCATCGAGACCACCACCGGCCCGCTGGGCCAGGGCATCACCAATGCCGTCGGTTTCGCGCTGGCCGAGAAACTGCTCGCGGCCGAATTCAACCGTGACGGACATGCCGTCGTCGACCACCGCACCTACGCCTTCCTGGGCGACGGCTGTCTCATGGAGGGCATCAGCCACGAAGCCGCCGCGCTCGCCGGCGCCTGGCGGCTGGGCAAGCTGATCGCGCTCTACGACGACAACGGCATCAGCATCGACGGACCGGTCAAGCCCTGGTTCGTCGACGACACCGCCGAGCGCTTCAAGGCCTACGGCTGGCACGTGATCGGCCCGGTCGACGGCCACGACGCGGGCGCCGTGTCGCGCGCCATCGGCGAGGCGAAGCTGCTCGGCGCCGCCGGCAACCGCCCGACGCTGATCGTCTGCAAGACGCACATCGGCAAGGGCAGCCCGAACCGCGCCAACACGGCCAAGGCGCACGGCGAGCCGCTCGGTGCCGACGAGATCGGCCTCACGCGCGACGCCCTGCAATGGGTGCACGCACCGTTCGAGCTGCCCGAAGCGGCCTACGCCGAATGGGACGCCAAGGCTGCGGGCGCGAAGAACGAAGCCGAATGGAACGAGCGTTTCGCCGCCTACGCCGAAGTGTTCCCTGAACTGGCGTCGGAATTCACGCGTCGCATGAAGGGCGAGTTGCCGAAGAATTTCCACCAGACCGCGTTCGACGCCGTCGTCGCCGCCCATACCAAGGCCGAGAACGTCGCGAGCCGCAAGGCCTCGCAGATCGCGCTCGAAGCCTTCACCGCGGCACTGCCCGAAATGCTCGGCGGCAGCGCCGACCTGACCGGATCTAACCTCACCAACACCAAGAACACGCCCGCGCTGCGCTTCGATGCCGCCACGGGCGCCGTGACGCTGGAAGCGCCCAAGGCCGCAGCGCAGGGCGCCGAGGACGAGTCCAAGCCCGCGAGCAGCGCCGACGGCGCCGTCGCGCCGCACGGTCTGATCGGCCGCCATATCAACTACGGCGTGCGCGAGTTCGGCATGGCAGCCATCATGAACGGCGTGGCGCTGCACGGCGGCTACATCCCGTACGGCGGCACCTTTTTGACCTTCAGCGACTACAGCCGCAACGCCATCCGCATGGCCGCGCTGATGAAGTTGCGCGTGATCCACGTCTTCACGCACGACTCTATCGGCCTGGGCGAGGACGGCCCGACGCACCAGTCGATCGAACATGCGGCGTCGCTGCGGCTGATCCCGAACCTGGATGTCTGGCGCCCGGGCGATACGGCAGAAACCGCCGTGGCCTGGGCCGTCGCGCTGCAGAACGACACGCGCCCGACGGCGTTGCTGCTGTCGCGCCAGAACCTGCCTTACGCGCCCAAGGGCGACCTCGCGGACATCAGCAAGGGCGCCTACGTGCTGGCCGAACCCGAACGTGTCGGCCTGAAGAACAAAAAGGCCCGGGCCGTCATCGTCGCCACCGGTTCGGAGGTGCAATTGGCCCTTCGGGCGCAGGAACTGCTGGCCGCGAAGAAGATCGGCGTGCGCGTGGTGTCGGTGCCCTCGACCACCACCTTCGACCGCCAGGACGTGGCTTACAAGAAGAACGTGCTGCCCAAGGGCCTGCCGCGCATCGCGGTCGAAATGGGCTCGACCGACGGCTGGTGGAAGTACGGCGTTTCGGCGGTGGTCGGTATCGACACCTTCGGCGAGTCGGCACCGGCCGGCGTGCTGTTCGAGCATTTCGGCTTCACGCCGGAGAACGTCGCGGCGACCGTCGAAGCGGTTCTGGCGCGCTGAGTTTTCATCCCCTCGTTTTTTCCAACCTTCAGGAGCAAGTCACATGGCTATCAAACTCGGTATCAACGGCTTCGGCCGCATCGGTCGCAACGTGTTGCGCGCGGCAGTGCAGAACTTCGACAGCGAGATCGAGATCGTCGCCATCAACGACCTGCTCGAGCCCGACTACCTGGCCTACATGCTCCAGTACGACTCGGTGCACGGCCGCTTCCGGGGCGAGGTCTCGGTCGAAGGCAGCACGCTGATCGTCAACGGCAAGAAGATCCGCCTGACGCAGGAACGCGACCCGGCGGCGCTGAAGTGGAACGAGGTCGGCGCCGACATCGTGCTCGAAGCCACCGGCCTGTTCCTCACCAAGGAAACCTGCCAGAAGCACCTCGATGCGGGCGCCAAGAAGGTCATCATGTCGGCCCCCTGCAAGGACGACACGCCGATGTTCGTCTACGGCGTGAACGACAAGAAGTACGCCGGCGAAGCCATCATCAGCAACGCCAGCTGCACCACCAATGCCCTGGCACCGCTGGCCAAGGTGCTCAACGACAAATGGGGTATCAAGCGCGGCCTGATGACCACCGTGCATGCCACCACCGCGACCCAGAAGACCGTCGACGGCCCGAGCAACAAGGACTGGCGCGGCGGCCGCGGCATCCTGGAGAACATCATTCCTTCGAGCACTGGCGCGGCCAAGGCCGTTGGCGTGGTGATCCCCGAGCTCAACAAGAAGCTCACCGGCATGAGCTTCCGCGTGCCGACCTCCGACGTGTCGGTGGTCGACCTGACCGTCGAGCTGGTCAAGGAAGCCACGTATGAGGAAATCTGCGCCGAGATGAAGGCGCAGAGCGAAGGCGCGCTCAAGGGCGTGCTGGGCTACACGGAGGACAAGGTCGTGGCGACCGATTTCCGCGGCGACGCGCGCACCTCGATCTTCGATGCCGACGCCGGACTGGCGCTCGACAGCACCTTCGTCAAGCTCGTCTCCTGGTACGACAACGAATGGGGCTACTCGAACAAGTGCCTCGAGATGGTTCGCGTCGTCTCGAAGTAATCAGATCGCCTCGAGCACATGGATCGCGCGGCTCGCGGTCCATTCCTTCGTCTTCGCGCCGTAGGCCGCCATGTGCGGCGATGCGGCGTGCGCCTTGAGCGCGGCGACGTTCTCCCAGCGCTCGATCACCACGAAGGTGTCGTCGCCGAACGCATCGCGCGACGGCGGCATGCCGGCCGCGTCGACGGTCGCTTCGTAGAAAATGCAGCCGTCTTCGGCCAGCACGGCCGGCCGGTTGGCGCGGTAGGCCTCGAGGATGTGTTCGCGCTGGCCGGGCTTGGCGGTGATGATGGCGATGACGTGGATCATGGTTGTCGTCTCCTGGGTTGAACGAGCGCGCTCATTCTGCGGGATCGGCCGGCCGCTCCTCGCGCCCGTCCGGATGGATCGCAAAGCGTGCCGGATCCCGTCCATGCACCGGCGCGGCATCGTCCCAAGGCCAGCCGCCGAACTGGGTGCGGCGGTAGTCCTGCAGCGCCTGCGCGATCTCGGCCTGCGTGTTCATCACGAACGGGCCGTACTGCGCGACCGGCTCGCCGATCGGTCGGCCCTGCAGGACCAGGAATTCACCGATCGCATCGCCGTTCTCGACGTCGATCGGCCGATCTGCGCGCAACTCGATCGCCGCGTGCTCTGTTACCTTGCGACCACCGATCGTCACGTTGACACCCTTGAAGAAATACAGGTTGCGACGCGTCCTCCCGCCGGTCGCGGGCGGTAGCGTCCAGCGCGCGCCTGGCGCCATCTTCACGGTCCAGATCGCCACATCGGCATCGGCCTGCGCGGCCCAGGAATCGGGCGGTGGCGCCAGCGGTTCGCGCGCGATGCCGGCGGCACCGTCGGTGTCGAGTTTGCCGGCAATGCAAGCCACCTCGGTCGTGCGGCCGCCTGTGTCGGTCGCCGCGAAGCGCGGAATGTCGTCGGCCCAGAACATCGTGAAGTGCGGCGCCACCATCTTGCTGCGTGCTGGCAGGTTGAGCCAGATCTGAAACAGCTCCAGCGGATTCGGCGCCGCATCGTCGAGCAGCGGGAACATTTCCGAATGCTGCAGACCGGCACCGGCCGTCACCCACTGCACGTCGCCGTCGCCGAAACGCGCGATCGCGCCGAGCGAATCGGCATGGTCGATCCGGCCCTTGCGCACGATCGTTACCGTCTCGAAGCCGCGGTGCGGATGGCCGGGGAAGCCGGGCACGGTTTCGCCGTGGTACATGCTCCAGCCGTCTTTTCGACTGAAATCCTGGCCGATCGCGCGGCCGGCCAGCGAGGTCGCGGGGCCCATGTCAGGATTGGCCGGCGGATAGGCGTCGTCGTGGTAGGCGCAGAACAGGAACGGGTCGGTCGTCGGCCAGGGAAAACCGAGCGGCTGGATCCGGACGATGGGGTCGTTGTCGTAGTCCATGAGGTGTCCTTCAAAAATGGTGCGTACCGAAAGGCTTTGACCCTGGACATGGGGGCCGATTCATAGAATTCGAGCGTCTCCCACCCACCCCGCTCCACCGAGCGAACGAATCCATGACAGCCACGAACGTCCGAATCCCATTCCACCTGGCCTTCCCGGTCCGCGACATCGCCGAAGCGCGCGCGTTCTACGGCGAACTCCTGGGCTGTCCCGAAGGACGCAGCGCACCCGAATGGGTCGACTTCGATTTCTACGGCCACCAGATCGTGGCCCATCTCGCGCCCGACGAATGCGGTCACCGCCAGAGCAGCGAGGTCGACGGCCGCGCGGTGCCGGTGCGGCATTTCGGCGCCATCGTGCCGATGGACCAATGGCAGGCGATGGCCGACAAGCTCGTCGCACGCAAGACCGAATTCGTGATCGAACCGTATGTCCGGTTCAAGGGCGAAGTCGGCGAGCAGGCCACGATGTTCTTCCTCGACCCCTCGGGCAATGCGATCGAGATGAAGTCCTTCGCCGATCTCGATTCGCTGTTCGCCGTCTGAGCCTCACGCGCTCAGTGATGGTGGCCGTGTGCGCCATGCACGTGCCGGTGCGCGATCTCCTCGGCCGACGCCGCGCGCACTTCGAGCACTTTGATGGTGAAGCGCAGTTCCATTCCGGCCAGCGGATGGTTGCCGTCGAGCAGCACGGTGTCGCCCTTGATCTTCTTGACGTGGAAGATGTGCGGCTCGCCGTCGTCGGTGCGCCCCTCGAGCTGCCCGCCGATTTTCACGCCCGGCGGAAAGTCGCTCTTCGGGATCGTGCGTTCGAGCGACTCGTCGCGCTGCCCGAAAGCGTCCTCCGGCAGCAACTGCAGCGTGACGCTGTGGCCGACTTCCTTGCCTTCGAGCGCGGCCTCGATCTTCGGCAGGGTGTTGTCGTAGCCGCCGTGCAGGTAGGTCATGGGCTCCTTGGCTTCCTCGATAAGCTTGCCCTTGGCGTCGGCGACCTTGTAGCGCAGGGTGATGGCGGTGTCTTTTTGGATTTTCATGGACGAGATTCTCAGGCAGGCGAGGTGAAGACCAGCATCGAGCGTCCGGTGACCGTGTAGCGGTGGCCGGCCTCGAAGGGCGCGTCTTCCTGCAGGTCGAGCGCGGTGTCGACCACGCGCGTCCAGCCCTTGCCTTCGGCGCGCGGCGGCAGCGTGCAGTCGATCGCGCCTTCCCAGGCGTTGAAAACCAGGAACACGCTGTCGTCCGATGCGGCCCGCGGCAGCGATGACGACGGCGCCGTGCCTTCGAGCAGCAGCCCGAAACATCGCGTCTGCGCGTCGTTCCAGTGTGCGGCGTCCATCTCGTTGCCGTCCGGCGCGAGCCAGGTCGAATCCTTGACCTGGGCGGCCTCGCTCCACTGTCCGCTCAGGAATCGGTTGCGGCGCAGGACCGGCTGCGTCCGACGCAGGTGCGTGAGGTGCTGCGTGAACTTGCACAGGCTTTCGCCGCGTTCGTCGATCGCGTCCCACTGCACCCACGAGATGTCGTCGTCCTGGCAATATGCGTTGTTGTTGCCGCCTTGCGAGCGACCGAATTCGTCACCGGCCAGCACCATCGGCGTGCCTTGCGACAGCAGCAGCGTCGCGAGCTGGTTGCGCTGCTGGCGCGCGCGCAGCGTGAGCACGCTCTCGTCTTCGGTCGGGCCTTCGACGCCGCAGTTCCACGAACGGTTGTCCGAATGGCCGTCGCGATTGTTCTCGTTGTTGGCCTCGTTGTGCTTCTCGTTGTAGCTCACGGTGTCGGCCAGCGTGAAGCCGTCGTGGGCGGTGATGAAGTTGACGCTCGCCCAGGGGCGGCGGCCGCGGTGGTTGAAGCGGTCGCCGCTGGCGGTCAGGCATTGCGCGAGCGCCGACGCCATCGCTTCGTCGCCCTTCCAGAACGCACGCACGGTATCGCGGAACTTGTCGTTCCACTCGGCCCAGCCGGGCGGAAATCCGCCGACCTGGTAGCCGCCCGGACCGATGTCCCATGGTTCTGCGACCAGTTTGACGCTGGAGAGCACCGGGTCCTGGCGACAGCTCTTCAAGAAGCCGCCGTCCTCGTCAAAACCGTGCGGCTCGCGCGCCAGGATGGTGGCAAGGTCGAAGCGGAAACCATCGACGCGCATCTCGGTCACCCAATAGCGCAGGCTGTCGGTCACCATCTGCAGCACGCGTGGATGGCTCAGGTTGACGGTATTCCCGGTGCCGGTGTCGTTGATGTAGTAGCGCGGGCCGGGTCCGTCGCCTTCCTCGCCGGAGCCGTTGCCGGGCATCAGCCGGTAGTAGCTGGCGTTGTCGATGCCCTTGAAGGAGATGGTCGGGCCCAGCTCGTTGCCTTCGGGCGTGTGGTTGTAGACCACGTCCATGATCACCTCGAGACCGTGTGCATGGAAACGGTCGACCATGGCCTTGAACTCGTCGATGTTCGGGCCGTCCATGTAGCGCGGGTCGAGGGCGAAGAAGCCCATCGTGTCGTAGCCCCAGAAGTTGGTCAGGCCTTTCTCCAGCAGGAACGGCTGGTTCAGGAACATCTGGATCGGCAGCAGCTCGACGCTGGTCATGCCGAGTTCCTTGATCGATGCGATGACTTCGTCGGTCATGCCGGCGAAGGTGCCGCGGAAGTGCTCGGGCACCTTCGGATGGCGCATCGTGAAACCCTTGACATGGGTTTCGTAGAACACGGTTTCGTTCCACGGCACGCGCACGTCATCGGTCTGCTTCCATTCGAAGCGCGAATCGACCACCACGCACTTCGGGACGAATGCTGCGCTGTCGCGCTCGTCGAAGCTCAGGTCGCCGTCCGGATGACCGACCGTGTAGCCGAAGACCTCCGGACCCCATTTGAGCTCGCCCATGTGCGCCTTGGCATACGGGTCGAGCAGCAGCTTGTTGGGATTGAAGCGATGGCCCTTGAGCGGTTCGTAGGGGCCGTGGACGCGGTAGCCGTAGCGGGTGCCGGGCTTGATGCCCGGCACGAAGCCGTGCCAGACCTCGTCGGTGTATTCGGGCAGCACGATGCGTGCGGTCTCGGTGGTTCCGCTGTCGTCGTAGAGGCAGAGCTCGACCTTGGTCGCGTGCGCGGAGAAAAGCGCGAAGTTCACACCCTTGCCGTTGTAGGTCGCGCCCAGCGGATGCGGCGTGCCTTCTTCGAGAGCGGGGGCTGAATGATCGGTTGCAGGGGCGGTCATGGGGCGGGATGGAAGACGTTGGATAGAGTGGTCGCCGACTGTGCGTCATCGCACATTCGGCCCGAGGCGCTGTTTGCTGTAGTTGTCGTAGGCCGAAGGCACGCAGCGCCGCGGCAAGCGCGTGGCGACGGGCGTTACACGTCGCGAGCGTCGAGCGACGGCGGCTGCCAGCCCAGCAGTTCGGCCAGCCGCAGCACCACCCAGCCCGCCTCTTCCGGCGACACGCCCGACTCCGGCGTGCGGAGCCCGGCATGGATGCGGTGCAGCACTTCGTCCTCCGACGGCACCTCGACATGCGCCAGGACGCGCGCGTGCTCGACCAGGTGCGTCGCCAGATCCTCGCAGGCGTCGTAGCGCGCGCGCACGACGCCGATCGGCTCGCGCAGGCGTTGCTGGCGCGGGTCGGTGAAGAGCGCGAAAAAGGACGGCGGGATGTCGATCTGGTAATCGTCGGACATGAGCGGGAGGTAGCCTCGGGAACGTGACCGTCAGGCCACGGAAGCCGGACCGTCGGCGAATGCCGCTTCGGACCAGCGCATGACATCGGCCAGCGTCGCCGGCCGCGCGAAATGGTAACCCTGCATCAGCTCGCAGCCCAGTGCGCGCAAGGCGTCGAGTTCGTCCTGTGTCTCCACGCCTTCGGCGACCACTTCGACGTTCAGCGCATGGCCGACCTGCACGATGGAGTTCACCAGCACGCGGTTCTCGGTCGACCCGCCGAGGTCGGAGATGAAGCTGCGGTCGATCTTGATCTGTTTCACATGGTCGCCGCGCAACGACGACAGCGACGAATAGCCGACACCGAAATCGTCGATCGCGATGAAGATGCCGGCGACCGACAGCGCGCCCAGGCGGCTGCGGGTCGCGGGCGTGTCGAGCGCGACTTCCTCGGTGATCTCGATCTGCAGGCGGTCGTGTGCGATGCCGTGCTGCCGCAGCGTGCCGAGCACGATCTCGTCCACCGTCAGCTGCGCCATTTCGCGCGGCGAGACGTTCATGGCGATGGGCACCTGCGCGAGGTCCGAGCCGGCATCCTCCAGCGTGCGCATCGCCAGACAGATATCGCCGAGGATGTGGCGCAGCAACTTTTCCGCCAGCCCGGTGCCTGCGGCCGCGAACACCACCTGTTCCGGAGAAATCCAGCCATGGCGCGGGTGATTCCAGCGCAGCAGGGCCTCGATGCTGTGAACCTTGTGCGCGACCGCGTCGACGATCGGCTGGTACCAGACGCAGATCTCGCGCGCCTGGATGGCGTGCAGCAGATCGCGCTCGACGTCGCGCCGCATCGCGAGGCGCTTGTGCAGCGCTTCGTCGACGACCTGGAAGCGGTTGCGCCCGGCGCGCTTGGCGTCGTAGAGCGCCTCGTCGGCGACGGCGATCATGTCGGCGATGCCCGAGACCTCGGCCGCGCCGGAAATCATGACGCCGATGCTGACGCCCAGGTGCCCGCCATAGTGCGCCGTGGCACCGGGAATCGACCGGATCAGCGCACCGGCGACGGCGGTCGGTGCCTGCTGCGGATCGCGCACGGTGTAGAGCGCGGCGAACTCGTCGCCGCCCCAGCGGCCGAGCACCGGTTGCAGCACATGCAGCTCGTGCCGCAGCCACGCGCCGACATCCTGCAGCACGCGATCGCCGGCCTTGTGGCCGAAGGCGTCGTTGACGGTCTTGAAGCCGTCCAGGTCGAGCAGCAGCAGGCAGTGCGTACACCCCGGGGCCGCAGCGATGTACTGCGTCGCGCGTTGCGAGAAACCTTCGCGGTTGAGCAGCCCGGTGAGCGCGTCGTGCGAAGCCCGGAAGACCAGCTGGTGCGCCGATTTCTGCATCGCGTCGTGCGCCTGAAGCAGCTGCGCCGTCATGGCCGTCGCCTCGTTCTTCCGGCGGCTGGCCAGGCGAAAAGTTTTCTCGCCGTGCATCGAAGCGCGCGACAGCCCGGCCAGGTAGAGCAGCGCCAGCACGGCCAGCGCCCGGTTGTCGAAGCCGCCCGCATAGGCAAGGCAGCCGGCGACCGACAGCAATGGCGGCGCGATGAAGCAGATCGGCACCTTCGCATAGGCGGTGCCGTAGGCGACGGAGCCGGCACAGATGCCGCAGACCAGCGTCATGTAGAAGAGCGTCTGCGGCGAGGTGTAGCCTTCGCACAGCAGCGGTATCAGCGCCCAGAGACCCCCGGCCACGGCCGCGGCGAACGCGGTCGCGCGCAGCTGCCGTTCGAAGGAACGCGTATTCGCCTCGGTTTGCAGGTCGCGTCCCTGCACACCGCCCGGTCGGGTCGGGAGAGGACGCTGCAGGAACGAGCGGCGCAGCAGGTTGACCAGCACCGACAGCGCGAGCCAGCACAGCCCGCCGCGTACATAGCCTGAACTTGCCGCCACCAGCGTCGCTGCGATGCTGAGCACCATGTTCGACGGAAACGCCGCCAGCAGGCTGCGGCGCACCATGACCAATTGGTCGAAGCGGACCATGCGCGACAGCATGCCGTCGTCGACGGGGGCGATCAACGTGGTGTGGGGGTCGCTCACAGTCATGGAAGGGAAGGCCTGAGGGCTGATGGAGCGGGAAGAGCAGGAGACGAAGCATGTCTTTATATATCGACCGCTTGTCTGGACAGATGGATGACAAGAAACGCTGCCATCGTCGGACGCCGGAACGGGCGGCGTTCCGCGAACTTTCCGTATCCGTGGTTGGCGTGCAACCCGGGAATCATGGAAATACGGAATGTCCAAATCGAACAGTTCAGCAGCATTGCCCGCATCGAAGCACTCGGCCGGCTGGCGCTTCTTCGACCTCGGAAAGAAGGCCGTCATGGCCTGGGTCGACGACCTCGCACCCAGCATGGGCGCCGCCATCTCCTACTACACGGTGTTTTCGCTGGCGCCGTTGCTGGTCATCGTGATCGCGGTGGCCGGTGCGATCTTCGGGCGAGAGGCCGTGCAGGGCGAGATCGTCGGACAGCTGCAGGGCATGATCGGGCGCGACGGTGCCGTCGCGGTGCAGGGACTGGTCAAGAGCGCCAGCGAGCCGACCAAGGGTCTCATCGCGGGAATCATCAGCATCGGGGTGCTGCTGGTCGGCGCGACGACGGTGTTCGCGGAGCTCCAGAGTTCGCTGGACCGCATCTGGCACGTGCCCGAGCGCGCGAAACCGACGGGTGTGTGGGCCATCCTGCGTGCGCGGGTGCTGTCTTTCGGACTGATCCTGGGCTTGGCGTTCCTGCTCATGGTATCGCTGATGGTGAGTTCGGTCGTTGCCGCGTTCGGCAGCTGGACCACCGGCCTGCTGCCGGGATGGGAGGTACTGCTTCAAGGCCTCAATATCCTGATTTCGATCGGCATCGCGACGGTGCTCTTCGCGATGATCTACAAGTTCATGCCGACGGTGAAGATCGTCTGGCGCGACGTCTGGATCGGTGCGCTCGTGACGGCCGTGCTGTTCGAGATCGGCAAGACCGGCATCGCGCTGTATATCGGCAAGAGCGGCGTCAACGAGTCCTTCGCGGCAGCAGGCTCGCTGGTGGTGCTGCTCGCCTGGGTGTATTACGCGGCACAGATCTTCCTGTTGGGTGCCGAGTTCACCAAGGTCTATGCCAACGAGCACGGCTCGGTCGCCGGCGTCAAGGCCACAGCGGCCACCGAGGCGGTCGCGAAGGTGAAGGAGACGGGCACCGACGCGGTGTCGTCGGACGGATCGGTCGACATCGCGAGCGCGGCGGACAGCGGCGTGGGCGCCGAAACGGGCAAAGCCGAAGATCAGGTCGGCATCGCCGACCGCGAGCGGGCGCTCGCTCGCACGTCGCGGGCGACGCGGGAGGTCGAGCAACGTCTGCAGGCGGTCACGGCATCGCTCACGCGACAGGTGCTGCTGCTGGGTGTCGCAGCCGTCGCCAGCAGCGTCGCGAAAAGTTGGGAAAAGCGTCAGCGCAAAAGTTCGCGTCTGAGCGGGCGCGAGGCGAAAAGTCTGAAGCGTGCGAACGCGCAGACTGTCAAAGCACTGAAACGCGCCGTGAAGAAACCCATCTGAGAACGCACCGGAGCGCGTGCGGGCGCCTCCGGTTTCTTTTCAGTGGTCGAGATGCTCGACCGTGACTTTCATCTCGCCCATTTCCATCGGCCCGTAATTCGACACGAAAGCCACGTCCGCCGCGTCGCGCCCGTAGGCGACCACGATGCGACCGCCGCGCGGGCGGCTCTGCGTCGCATCGAACGTGTACCAGCGGCCGTCGATGAACGCCTCGAACCAGGCGTGCATGTCCATCGGGTCGAGCTTGTACAGGTAGCCGACCACCATCCGCGCCGGAATCTTCAAGGCCCGCGTGAACCCGACGCCGACATGCGAGAAATCGCGGCAGACGCCGGCCCCGTGGCCGAGCGTATCGAGTGCATCGGTTGTGCCGTTGCTCACGCCATAGCGATACTCAAGGTTGGCATGGATCCAGGCGCGAATCGCTTCGACCTGGTCGTAGCCCGGCGCCGCGTCACCGACGATCTCGCGTGCCTTGGCTTCCATCTTGTCCGAAGGGCTGTAGCGGCTCTGCAGCAGATACAGCAACGCGTCGTCGGGCAGTAGATTGACAGGCGTCGGCGGCGCACCCGGGTTGACCCGGATGTGCTGCTCGGTCTCCATCACCATTTCCACCTCGATCTTCATCTCGCCTTGCGGGATGGTCAGACGCTGACCGAGGTTGCCGTAGTTGTCGACGTACTCGGTCGTACGCACCCAGGGCGTGAGTTCATAGCGCTCGCTGATCATCCATTGCGCCATGCCGCTGCGCGGACGCAGCATGGCGATGACGGGACAGTCTTCCGAGACCTTGACGGTCATCGTGCAGTTGGCTTTGAGTTTCATGCGCCGATGAAAGCAGATGAAGCTGACGTCAAGCTCACAAGCCTTGCGTCAGACGCGCGGCGGATCGCTGTCGCGCGATGCATGTCGCGGCAAGGCCACGGCGGCGATGAAGTCGGTGACGGCCGCTGCCGCGTCGGACGCGTCCGCCAGGATCAGGCCCGGGTCTTCCGAACCGTCGGCCAGCGTCATCGGGATGCCGGCCTCGGCCAACAGTGCCTGGGACGCGCCCAGCACCATCAGCGTCTTGCAATGACGATATTGGTCCTTGATGAATTCGAGCGTATGGGCGTCGGCAGCCAGTACCTCCACCGCAGACTGTCCGTCGGGGAGTACCAAGGCGTCGAAGAGGAAGCCGGGGCTGTTCTCCAGCGTGCAATCGGCCTCGATCGTCGTGCCATCGGCCGTCTTGATGGTGCCGAGCCGCGAACCGACCAGCCGTCCTACGGCGCCGGCAGCGAACAACGCCTCCTGGACCGTAGCGACGGACTTCCCGTCCGCGCCCGGTGCGACCAAAATCGCGATCTTGCGGGTACGGATGCCGCCGTCGCCCAAACGGGCCATCAACGACAGCGCGGGCGAAGCCTCGATTTCCGGTACGGTCGGCGTCTGCAGCGCGAGCGGCAGCGGTGCCGGCAGTTCCATGCCGAGACCTTCGGCGACCTTGGCAGCCAGTTCGGGCGACGCATTGATCAGGCCCGCGACCATGCGCTGGCGGATCGCCGGCGTCTGCACCTTCGACAGTTCGAAGCGGAAGGCGGCCGCGATGTGCGCCTGCTCGACCGGGGTCTGGCTGTTGAAGAACAATGCAGCCTGCGTGTAGTGGTCGGCGAACTTCTCGGGCTTGCCGCGCACCTTGTCGGCGGATTCGGCAGCGTCGATACGCCGCGCTACGCTCTGGAAGCCTTGCGTGACGCCCGCCTGAAACGGGCTTCCACCCGCCAGCGAATTCGGCTCATAGGACACGCGGCCGCGCGGAATCGCCTGGCGATGCATGCCGTCGCGCTGGTTGTTGTGTACCGGCGCGATCGGGGCATTGATCGGCAGTTCATGGAAATTCGGACCGCCCAGGCGACTGATCTGCGTGTCCACGTACGAGTGGATACGACCCGCCAGCAGTGGATCGTTGGTGAAGTCGAGACCCGGCACGATGTGCGCCGTGCAAAAAGCAACCTGCTCGGTCTCGGCGAAGAAATTGTCCGGATTGCGATTGAGCACCATGCGGCCCACGATCTGCACCGGCACGAGTTCCTCAGGAATCAGCTTGGTCGAATCGAGTACGTCGAAGCTGAAGCCGTCGGCCTCTTCCTCGGTGAAGATCTGCAGGCCGAGTTCCCATTCCGGGTATTCGCCGCTGTCGATCGCTTCCCACAGGTCGCGACGGTGGAAGTCAGGATCGGCGCCCGAAATCTTGACCGCCTCGTCCCAGACCAGCGAATGCGTGCCGAGCTTGGGCTGCCAATGGAATTTCACGAAGACCGACTCGCCCTCGGCGTTCACCAGGCGGAAGGTGTGCACGCCGAAGCCCTGCATCATCCGGTAGCTGCGCGGCAGTGCACGGTCGCTCATCTGCCACATCAGCATGTGGGTCGATTCGGGCATCAGCGAGGCGAAATCCCAGAACGTGTCGTGAGCCGATGCAGCCTGCGGCATACCATGGTGCGGCTCAGGCTTGACGGCATGGATAAGGTCCGGAAACTTGATCGCATCCTGGATGAAGAACACCGGCATGTTGTTGCCGACCAAGTCCCAGTTGCCCTCGTCGGTATAGAACTTGACGGCAAAGCCGCGCACGTCGCGTGCCGTGTCCTTGGAGCCACGCTCGCCGGCGACGGTCGAGAAGCGCACGAAAACCGGCGTGATCTTGCCGGCCTCTGCGAAGAGCGATGCCTTGGTGTACTTGGTGAGCGGCTCGTAGGCCTCGAAGAAGCCATGGGCACCCGATCCGCGGGCGTGCACGATCCGTTCCGGAATGCGCTCATGGTCGAAGTGCGTGATCTTCTCGCGCAGGATAAAGTCTTCGAGCAGCACCGGACCACGTGCGCCGGCCTTGAGCGAATTCTGGTTGTCGGCAACCTTCACACCCTGATTGGTCGTGAGCACCTGACCCGACGAGTCGACGCGCACGCGGTCGAGCGTGCCGATGGTCGCATTCACGCCTTCGGGCGCCACGGTGCCGGTCTTTTTCGATGAATTCGCTTCCGACAGCGTACTGCCGGTCGGCAGGCGCGACGGCGGCGTTGCCGTCAGGCCTTGCGGCGGCGAAAGGGCATTGTCGTGGCCGTGCTCCAGCGGCTTGTTGGTGTTGGCCGGCATGGCGGCCACGAGCGCCTGCGTATCGGCGGCACGCTGCGCCGGCAAGTCGCCGTTCGCGGCGCCGGTTGGCGCCGGATGTGCCGGTCCGCTGTCGGTGTTGCGGGCAGCGGACTGGGCGGCGACACGATCTGCTGCGAGAGGAGTGGGTTTCTTTGCCATGTGGTATTTCGTGGGGAAAATGCGTTCGGATGGAAGGATGAATCGACAGTACGAATTACCATGCTTCCGGCGATGTAGGAAGAAAGCGCTAATTGGGCTGCCGTGTCGGCAAATTCCGAAAACGGGGCTAGCCGAGCGGATCGACGACGAACGACGGCATGGGTGCGTTCGTGGTCATGCCTTCGATGAAACGCGCCGCGGTGTCCAGCGCCTCGGCGATCGTCACGTGCATGTCGATGTATCGGTAAGTGCCCAATCGGCCGACGAACGTGACTCTGTTCTCCTCGCGCGCGCGCGCGACATAGCGCGTCAGCAAGGCCTTCTCCGCAACTTGGCGGATGGGGTAGTACGGCGTGTCGGTCTCGTCGCACAGCCGGCTGTATTCCTTGAACACCACCGTCTTTTCGTGCGACTCCCACGGCGCGAAGTGCTTGTGCTCGGAGATGCGTGTCCACGGCACGGACAGATCGCCGTAGTTGATCACCGCATTCCCCTGGTAGTCGCCGTCGTGGTCCTCGCGCACGAAGTCGAGCGTCCGGTACCCGAGCCGTCCTTCGTCGTAGCCGAACCAGGCATCGATCGGACCGCTGCAGAACACGTGGTCGCACTCCGATGTGTAGGAGCGCTCGAAACGTGTGCCCAGATGAAGTTTGATGGCAGGATGGTCGAGCAGGTTCTGCACGACCGCTGTGTAGCCGTCGCGCGGGATTCCCTGGTGGCGGCTCGCGTAATAGTTGTCGTCGTAGTTGAAACGCACCGGCAGCCGCTTCAGGATGCTGGCCGGAAGCTCGGACGGCGCCATGCCCCACTGCTTGGTGGTGTAACCCTTGAAGAAAGCCTCGTAGAGATCCTTGCCCATCAGGTAGAGCGCCTGTTCCTCGAAGTTCGCCGGAGACTCGATGCTCCGGTCGCCCACTTCGGCGAAGAAGGCTTCGGCCTCGGCGGGCGAGAATGTCTTGCCGAAGAACTGGTTGATCGTCAGCAGGTTGAGCGGCAACGAGAACACGCGTCCGCCCGTGATCGCCTTGACACGGTTGACGAAGGGTACGAACTCACCGTAACGACGGATGTAGTCCCAGACTTTCTCGTTGCTCGTATGAAAGATGTGCGGCCCATAGGTATGGACCATCACGCCGGTCTGCGCGTCGCGCTCGGTATGGCAGTTGCCCCCGACATGGTGGCGTGTGTCGAACACGTCGACTTGGCATCCTGCCTCCGCGAGTTCCCGGGCGAGCACGGCACCGGAAAAGCCGGCACCGACGATGGAGATGTGAGTCATGGCGCTGCGTTCAGGCGACCGGATCGAGTTCGGACTGGAAAGATGTCGACGAGCCCGCGGACGGTGTCGGCTGCGCCTCGAAGCGGCTCAGCAGCGTTTCCATGGCCGCGGCCGTGCGGTCCCACGAGGTCGCGGCGACCATGTCGAGCGCCGTCGCCTGGAATCGCACCTGCGCTTCGGCATCGCGCCCCAGGATACTCTCGCAAGCCGCGACGAACTCCGCCGGCGTCGCCGCGATCGGAACCACCGCTGCGTACTGCTGCGCCACGTCGCGCACCGGCGTGCTGACCACCGGCTTGCCCGCAGCCAAGTATTCGAGCGTCTTCGTCGGGCTGATGAAGCGCGTCGATGCGTTGAGTGCGAAAGGCATCAGGCAGACGTCCCAACCGGCCAGGAACGCCGGCAGTTCGTCGTAACGACGCTGGCCCATCCAGTGCACGTTCGCACGCCGCGGCAGGGTGGCCGGATCGATCTTCACGACCGGGCCGACCATCACCACCTGCCACTCGGGATGCGCGTCTGCCAATGCCGCCACCAAGTTCATGTCGAGACGTTCGTCGATCACGCCGTAATAGCCAAGGCGCGGCCGCGCGATGGCGCGCTGCTCGGGATGGTCCTCGACGTTCCGGCGTCCGAAGTGCCCGTGGTCCACGCTGCTCGGGAAGCAATGCACGTCGGCATGCCGGCTGCGCTTGGATTCGTACAGGCTGCGGCCGCCGGTGAATACCAGATCGACGGTGTTGAACAGATCGTTCTCGCGGGCGATGAGGGCGGGCGGCGCGAAGTCGAACGCCGCGAGCTCGTCCATGCAGTCGTAGACCATGCCGCGCGGCGTGAGTCCCTCGGCCAGCGGCAACGCCATCGGCGTATAGAACCAGAGCAGATAGTCCTCGATGCGGTTCTCGATGAGATAGCGGCCGAGGAGCTCCTGCATGCCGCTGAAATGCTCGTCGTGGAAGCCGGGACCGTGCCCCGGCAGGTGCATGCGCAGCACCGTCACACCGGCGCACGGGCTGTGCCGTTCGATCCGGGCCTGTTCGGCGCCGGGCATCGGCTCCTCCACGAACACGACCGGGTGATTCATGGCGAGACGTGACATCAGTTGCTGCGGACGCTGGTAGACGAAGTCCCAGCGGAGGTGGGAGAAGACGATCAGAGTTGTCATGGTGGAACGCCGGGAAGGAAAAAACGAGGAAAGCGGTGCGGTCTCGAACGCGTGCTGCCAGTGGCGCAGGCGTTCGGCGTAGGGTTGGCAAAGATGGCGCGTGAAGTCGCCCTGGTCGGCACCGGGCACGTCCCAGAGGCCGCTGTTGTGCCAGTGACGGGCATCCTGCCAGTCGGGTCGGTCGATCATGGGATAAAGGCACAGTCCGCCGACCGGGATACCGCGAGCATCGCATTCCGCGACTTCCTCGACCATGTGATCGAGCCAGACGCCGCGTCCCTGTCCGATGTGCCCCGTTTCCGAAATACACATCGGCCGGCCGTAGCGATGCCAGAGCGCGGCAGCCAGCTCCGCGAAACACCGGCGGCGCGGGTCGCCGAGATGCCAGTGCAGCCGGGCGCCACTGCCCTCCTCCCATTGGTTGTCGTGGTAGTAGTTGATGCCCAGAACGTCGAGATAATGCAGCGCGCCGCCGAGTTCCGGCGCGAGGCGTCCGGCGAGCATGTCCCAGGCCTCGAACTGCCGCTCGTGCCCCATGAGCGCGGCATGCGTGACCGCCGACCCGGCGCCGAGCGGTGGTTCGATGTGGATCAACGGATCGGTATGGACAAAGCGCGCGGTCGGATCGATGGCACGGATGGCATCGATGGCGCGCAACGTCGCACGCACCAGCACGCGCTTGAGAAGAAAGCCGTTCTCCAGCGCCGAAGGCACGTACGGGTGGATGAGCCCGGTGCTCGAAGCGGCCCAGGCCAGGAACGAGATTTCGTTGATCGGTTGGTAGACCTGCGACGGACCACCGATGCCGGTCAGCAGGACGGCGAGCCGAGCGCAATGTACGGCGAAGGCATCGACGAACTGGTCCGGTCGCACGAACAGGTCCAGATCTGCCGGCCAGCCGTAGTGCATCAAGGTCCAGATCACCTGAATGCCGTGCGTGCGCGCCGACCGGGCCTGCGTCTCAAGCCGCTGCCAGCCGTCGAGCCCCTGGCTTTCGATCAACCGCCATCCGATCGACTCACGCACCGTGTGGATGCCGAGACCGGCAAGCGCTGCGTAGTCTTCGTCCATGCGGCGGTCATGTCCGTTGCGCGCGTTGGGGTTCAACGGCAGGCCGAAACCGTTGACATGATCGGCACCCTCGAAACCCCCGATCCAGAAACTCCGAAACAAGGGTTGGCAAAGCGCCGAGGGGACTTCAGAGGAGGCGGTCACGCGTCTTGCCTGGATTCATGCGGATTGAACACGCGCCGCGCGGGCGCACGACCGGGTCACTCGTCTTTGGACTGGATGTTGACAGAGGTCTCCGCGAGCTTGGACATGAAATCGTCGCCGCCCTTCATCTCCTTGACGGCCAGCTTGATCGCCTGCACGTCGTTCTTGAGACCCAAAGCCTTGGCATAGGCTGCGGCGGTACCGAAACCCGCGATACCGTAATGCGTCATGCGCTGATATTGCGCAATGATCACGGCGTCCAGCACCGGGCCCTTCTTGGGCGCTTCCTCGGTGGTGTGCTTGACGGCTTCGGCGACCAGACCCTGCATGCCCTTGCAATGCTCCTTGGAGACTTTCTCGCCATTGGCGGCGATCAGTTCCTTGAGCATCCCGGTGTGCTTGGTGATGCCTTCCTGGGACTTCGACAGGCTTTCCTTGAGACCCTTGTCGGTGGCCTTCGGCGTGATCTTCTTGATGCAGCGAAGCATCTGGTCGTTGGCGGACCACAGGTCCTTGAGTTCGTCGATGTAGAGGTCTTTGAGGTCTTCGGGCGCGGACATTTGTGATTTCCTTTGAGTTTTGTTAACAGTGCACGCTCTACGAATAAAAGGTGTCTCTTCTTTCGCCAACATGGGTGTAGGCGAAGCTGCCCTGCCATCGAATCGAGACCATGCATCGGTACGCAACTTCGTACTTCCCTAAGATCGCTGCCATGTTTTCGTTGCCACGCTCCGCCACTGCGCCGTTCTGCCCGTCCGAAGTCCAGGGCAGCATCGCCGTCGAGCCTGCGCTTGCGTTCCATCGCAAGCTCTGGCGCTATGCCGGACCGGGGCTGCTGGTGTCGGTCGGCTACATGGACCCCGGCAACTGGGCCACCGACATCGAGGCCGGCTCCAGGTTCGGCTACGGGCTGCTCTTCGTCGTGCTGTTCGCCAGCCTCGCGGCGATGCTGTTGCAGACGCTGTGCGTGCGCCTCGGCCTGGTGGCGCAGAAGGATCTGGCACGCCTGTGCCGCGAGCGCTACTCGCCCGGCGTCAGCCGTTTCCTGTGGCTGGGCGCGGAACTCGCCATCGTGGCCTGCGACCTGGCCGAAGTGCTGGGCAGCGCGCTGGCGCTGCATCTGCTCTTCGGTGTCTCGGTCACCACCGGTATCGCCATCACGGCCTTCGACACGATCTTGGTGCTGAGCTTGCAGGGTGCGGGTTTTCGCCGCGTCGAAGCGATCGTGCTGGGGCTGGTGACGACCATCGCGGCGTGCTTCGCCGTCGAGTTGGCGATGTCGCAGCCGAACTGGTTCGGCGTCGCGATGGGTTTCGCGCCGAGTCTCGAGCGATTGCAGCAGCCCGGTGCACTGTACTTGGCCATCGGCATCGTCGGTGCCACCGTGATGCCGCACAACCTGTACCTGCATTCGTCCATCGTCCAGACTCGTCTTTTCGCGGACACCGACGCCGCGCGGCGCGAGGCGATCCGCTTCTGCACCTGGGACGCGGTGCTGTCGCTCACGCTCGCGCTGCTGGTCAACGCCGCGATCATGGTGCTGGCTGCCAGTGCTTTCCATGCCGGCGGCCATCGCGAAGTCGCCAGCATCGAGGATGCCTACCGCCTGATCGAACCTCTGGTCGGCAGCGCCTTGGCGGCCACGCTGTTCGGCATCGCGCTGCTGGCTGCGGGACAGAGCTCCACCTTCACCGGCACCATCGCCGGCCAGATCGTGATGGAGGGTTTCCTCGACATGAAGATCCCGTGCTGGCAGCGCCGGCTGATCACTCGCGCGCTGGCGCTGGTGCCGGCCTTCGTGGGCGTGTGGTGGCTCGGCGACGGTGGCATCGGCAGGCTGCTGGTGCTCAGCCAGGTGGTGTTGAGCTTCCAGTTGCCGTTCGCGATCTGGCCGCTGGTGCGCTTCACCAGCGACCGGCAGCTGATGGGTGCCTATGCGAACGGCCGGGTGACGAAGGTCGCGGTATGGGCACTGTTCGCGGCGATCTCGGCGGCGAACGTGTGGCTGGTGGGATCGGTGCTGGGCGGCGCGGCATAGCAGCTGCACCGCGACCACGGACATGCCGCAGGCCACGTCGCTTTCGGAAATGCCGGCCCGTAAGAGGTAGGCCCGCGACTGACCGGGGCCCTGCCCGCGCGTCACTTCATCAGGTCGCTCAGCGCGATCGGCTTGATCTTCCCGCCCTCTACCGTCGCCACCACCGGGTCGACGATGGTGCCGCCGACGGCATCGATGCCCTTGAACTCGCCGGCGTTGGTTTCCTTGGACAACTGCGTCAGCGCGTCGCCGACCTTCGCGCGGATCGCGGCGGCATCGGTCGTGGTGCCGGCGAGTTTCATCGCTCCGGCCAACGCATGCGTGAGCGTGTAGTTGTAGGAAGACTCGGTGGTCGGGTCCCTGTCGGCGCCGTAGGCCTTGCGGTAGGCGGTCACGAAGGTCTTCGGGCCGACGCGTTCGTCGTACGACACCGGCAGCACGCCGATCGAGCCTTCCAGCGGCGCCAGGCCGCCGGTGACCTTCGCCATCTCGTCGAGCTTGGCCTGGTCCATGATCAGGAAGCCGCCCTTGAAGCCGAGCTCGCGCGCCTGCTTGGCGACCAGCGCCGTCGGCTCCGACGGGCCGCCGATGAAGAGCACGTCGGGCTTCTCGGCCAGCACGCGGCTCACGCCGCTGTAGAAGTCGGCCGAGCGGTTGTACGACATGGGGTTGTTGGAGGCGACGGTGCCGCCGGCCTTGGTCCAGGCCGGCTCGAACAACGCGCTCCAGTTCTTCGCGTACTCGTGGTCGCCCGGCAGCATGCCGACCTTCTTGCCGTACTTCTTCATCTCGTAGGCGGTGAAGGGCTCGATGTAGGAGTTGAAGGTCGGCGGGATGCGGATGGTCAGCTTGTTGCCGGTCTCGGTGATCTTCGGCGTGCTGGAGTAGGCCATCACGATGAACTTCTCCTGCTGGTTGAAGGCCTGCATCGCGTAGATGCCGCCCGAGTGCGGCACGAAGACCGCCGGCGTCTGGTACTGCTGCACCAGGCGGCGCGCGTTGATGGCGGCCTCGGCCGGCGCGTACTTGTCGTCGAGCGAGACTAGCTCGAGCTTGACCTTCTTGCCGCCGACCTCGAGCCCGGCGGCGTTGATCTCCTTCATCGCCATCTCGATGCCGTTGACGACGTTCTTGCCGTAGAGCGCGGCGCCGCCCGAGAGCGGCCCGGTGAAGCCGATCTTGACGACCTCCTGGGCCGACGCGGCGCCGGCGCCGAAGGTGGCGGCCAGCGCGGCGGCGACGGGCAGCAGGCGGATGAAAACGTTGCGGGAAGCGATCTTCATGGGTTTGTCTCCTGAGTGATCTGTAGCGTGGAAATTCATGAGCTCACGCGCCGATGTAGGCGGCGCGCACGGCCTCGTTGTTGAGCAGCGATTCGCGGTCGCCTTCGAGCGTGATGCGTCCGCGCTCGATCACGTAGGCGCGGTGCGCGATGGCCAGCGCCGAGTACGCGTTCTGCTCGGCCAGCAGCACGGTGGTGCCGGCCCGGTTGATGCGCTGGATGACCTCGAACACCTGCTTGACCACCAGCGGCGCGAGGCCGAGCGACGGTTCGTCGAGCAGCAGCACCCTGGGCCGGCCCAGCATCGCGCGGCCGATGGCGACCATCTGCTGCTGCCCGCCGGAGAGCGAGCCGGCCGGGTCGTCCTGTTTCTTCGCGAGGATCGGGAACAGGCCGAACACCTCGTCGATCGAGCGCTGGATGCCGGCCTTGTCGTTGCGATGCACATAGGCACCGAGCTGCAGGTTCTTCTTCACCGACATCATCGGAAACAGCTTGCGGCCTTCGGGGCAGTGCACCAGACCCGACCGCACGATCTGCGCGGTGCGCTGGCCGACCAGCTCCGTGCCGTCGAAGCGGATGCTGCCGCCGCTCGGCTTCTGGATGCCGCTCGCGGCCATGAAGATCGACGTCTTGCCCGCACCGTTGGCGCCCAGCAGCACCACCAGCTCGCCGGCATCGGCATGCAGCGTGACCTTGTCGAGCGCGAGGAAGCTGCCGTAGTGCAGGTCGACGTTCTCAAACCGCAGCATGCGCGACCTCCGCGTTCGTGACGGCTTGGGTGTCGATGTCCGCGCCCAGGTAGGCCTCGATCACCTGCGGATCGCGGCGGATCTCCGCCGGCGTGCCTTCGGCGATCTTGGCGCCGTTGTTGAGCACGACGATCTTGTCGGCCAGCCGCATGATCATGTCCATCTTGTGTTCGATCAGGCACACGGTCTTGCCGTGGTCCACCAGTTTGCGGATCAGCGCCGCCAGGCCGACGGTCTCCTCCGGATTCACGCCGCCGGCCGGCTCGTCGAGCAGCAGCAGTCGCGGATCGGTCGCGAGCGCCAGCGCGAAGGCGACGCGCTTGCGCTCTTCCTGCGTGATGTCGGCGGCGATGCGGTTGGCCACGTGCGAGAGGCCGACGAAGTCCAGCGCCTCGCGCGCCTTGTCGCGGCACAGGCGCTCCTCGTCGCGCAGGCGCCGCGTGTTGACCAGCACGTCCCACAGGCGCGATTTCGTGCGCAGCCGATGGCCGACGATCAGGTTGTCGAGCACGGTCGCGTTGTCGAACAGGTGCGTGGTCTGGAAGGTGCGCGCGATGCCGATGCGCGCGACGTGGTCGGGCCGCATGCCGGTCACGTCGCGGCCCTCGAACACGATGCGCCCGGAGGTCGGCGGATGCGTGCCGGCCACCAGGTTGAAGAAGGTCGTCTTGCCCGCGCCGTTGGGGCCGATGATGGCGCTGACCTGGCCGCGCTCGAAGCGGGTCGTGATGTCGTCGACGGCGGTGAGGCCGAAGAACTTCTTGGTGAGGCCGGTGATTTCAAGCATGGGAGGTGCCCTCGACGACCGGCGCTTTCACGATCGGTGCGGCCGTCGCAGCCGCATCGGCCCGCCGCGCGCGCCGCTTGAGCCAGGTGCCGACGATGCCGTCCGGCAGGAAGATGATCAGCGCGATCAGGAGTGGTCCGAACACCACCATGCGGTAGTCCTGCAGGAACTGCAGGCTCTGCGTCAGGTAGGTCACCAGCACGGTGCCGACCAGCGGTCCGAGCAGCGTGCCCACGCCGCCGACCAGCACGAACATCACCAGGTCGAAGGTCACGGCCTCGCTCGCGAGATCCGGTCCCAGGAAGCGCACCTGGCCCGCGTACAGCGCACCGGCGAAGCCCGCGTAGACCACCGACAGCACGAACGACAGCGTCTTGGTGCGCATCAGGTCGATGCCCAGCGCCTCGGCCAGTTCGTCGCTGTTGCGCACCGCCATGAAGCTGCGCCCGAGCAGCGACCGCACGATGCGCGCCATCAGGAAGATGCCCAGCACCAGGAAGGCCAGCACCAGGTAGTACTGCGACAGCGGTGTGCCGAACTGCAGCGGCCCGATGCCGGTCGGCGCCGGGATGCCCATGATGCCGACCGGCCCGTGGGTCAGGCTCTCCCACTTCTCGATCATCAGGAACATGATGTAGCTCACGCACAGCGTGAAGATCGAGAAGTAGTGGCCCTTGAGCCGCAGCGACAGCAGGCCGATGAAGAAGCCCATCGTTGCCGTCACGCAGCCCGCGAGCAGGAAGGCGATCCAGAACGGCACGCCGTGGTCGACTGTCAGGATGCCGACCGTGTATGCCCCCACCGCCATGAACGCGCCGTGCGCGAGGTTGAACTGCCCGGTGTAGCCGGTGATGAGGTTGAGCCCCAGCGCGGCGATGGCCATGATGAAGGCCTGCGTCGCGACCGAGATCAGGTAGTTGTTCTGCGCGAACAGCGGAAACGCCAGCGCGACGGCGGCGAGCAGCGCCCATCCGGCCTTGCCTTCGAGCAGTCTCATGCGCGCGCTCCTTTCGGCGTGAACAGCCCTTGCGGCCGGAACGACAGGATCACCACCAGCAGCACGAACGCGATGATGTCCTTGTAGTCGGTCGAGAAGTAGAAGCCGCCGAAGCTCTCGGCCATGCCGATGATCAGTCCGCCGACGATGGCGCCCGGGAAGCTGCCCATGCCGCCGAGGATGATGATCACGAAAGCCTTGGTGATCACCAGGTTGCCCATCGCCGGATAGACCAGGTTGATCGGCGCGTACAGCACCGCCGCGATCGCCGCGAGCGCGCCCGAGATCGCGAACACCAGCAGCTTGACCCGCGTCGCATCGATGCCGACCAGGGCCGCGCCGGCCGGGTTCTGCGCCATCGCGATGATGGTCGAGCCGATCGTGGTGTGGTTCAGGAACAGGTGCAGCATCACCATCAGCGCGAAGGCGCCGGCGATGATCAGCAGGCGCTGCAGCGGCGCCGTGAGGCCGAATATCTCGATCACCTGGCCGTAGGGCGTGGGCATGCGGTGGAAGTCGGCGCCGAACATCGCCTGCGCGCCGGCTTCGAGGAACAGCAGGATGCCGATGGCCGCGATCATGTCGTGCAGTTCCGGCGCGTTGCGCAGCGGATGGAACACCAGCCGGTCGGCCGCCATCGCGATCACCGCGACGATGGCGGCGGCGCCGGCCATTGCGACCCAGTAGTCGAGCCCCAGCTTCACCATCAGGTAGTAGCCCGCGAAGGCGCCCGACATGTAGAAAGCACCATGCGCGAAATTCGGCACGTGCAGGATGCCGTAGACCAGCGTCAGCCCCAGCGCCACGAGGCTGTAGACACCGCCGACCGTCAGGCCGTTCAGAAGTTGCTGGAAGAACAGTTCCACATCGATCCTCGCGAAAAACCTTCGGCGGCCGCCGTCGATGGCGCCAGGAAGGCAAGCGGACGATTGTGGAGACCGATACAGGGCGGGTCGACTGAGGTTTGCCCTCGGTAGAGGTCGCTTCGGCGACTGATTCGCTGCGCGCCGGGTGCGTTCCACTACCGGGCGGTAGGTACCGGCGCACCAATGGAAAACGCGCCCACAGGCGCGTCTTTCTGCGGACCGACCGGCGGACCGGGCCGGCCAGCGGGCTCAGCCGCCCTTCTTGGCCCGCTTGCCGGGGTTCTTCTTGCTGCGCGTGGCCTTGCCGCGCTCGAGGCTCACCTTCTGGCCGCCTCCGCTCGTGGGAACGTTGTAGCCGGCGACTGCGACGGGCTTGGGAGTGGCAATACGGTCTGCCTCGGTGCGGATTTTGGTGGCCATGGAGTAGCTCGGAGTAAATGTTCGAAGGGCGTGATTAAGCCACATCGTCGAGCAGCCGTACCTTGACGGACTTGCCCTTGACGCGGCCGGTGGAAAGCTTGTGGGCCGCCTCGCGCGCGATGCGCCGGTCGACCGCCACATAGGTGGAAAACTCGTTGACGTTGATCCTGCCGACCTGTTCCTTGGCGAAGCCGGCTTCACCGGTCAGCGCGCCCAGCACGTCGCCGGCGCGGATTTTCTCTTTGCGGCCGCCCACGATCTGCAGCGTCGCCATGGGTGCGCGCAGCGGTTCGCCATGGCCGGGCACGAGTTCGGCCAGCGGGCGCCAGTCGGATTCGCGGCCCTGGAGCTGTTCGATCTTGCCCACCGAACCCATCTCGTCCATGCTGGCCAGGTTGAGCACCAGGCCTTCGGCGTCCGCCCGGCCGGTGCGGCCGATGCGGTGGATGTGGATCTCGGAATCGGGCGTCACGTCGACGTTGATCACGGCTTCGAGCTGCGCGATGTCGAGGCCGCGCGCGGCCACGTCGGTCGCCACCAGCACGGAGCAGCTGCGATTGGCGAACTGCACCAGCACCTGGTCGCGCTCGCGCTGCTCCAGCTCGCCGAACAGCGCCATCGCGCTGAAACCCTGCGCCTGCAGCACGGCGACCAGGTCGCGGCACTGCTGCTTGGTGTTGCAGAACGCCAGCGTGCTCTGCGGGCGAAAGTGGTCGAGCAGCATCGACACGGCATGCAGTCGCTCGCCGTGCTTCACCTCGTACCAGCGCTGGACGATCTTGCCTTCCTCGTGCTGGGCCTGCACGGTGATCTGCTGCGGCGATTTCATGAACTGCGCCGCCAGCTTGGCGATGCCGTCGGGGTAGGTGGCCGAGAACAGGAGCGTCTGACGCGTCGGCGGGCACTGGCGCGCCACGGTAACGATGTCCTCGAAGAAGCCCATGTCGAGCATGCGGTCGGCCTCGTCGAGCACCAGCGTGTTGAGCGCGTCGAGCTGCAGGTTGCCGCGCTCGAGATGGTCCATGACACGGCCGGGCGTGCCGACCACGATGTGGGCGCCGTGTTCGAGGCTGGCGGTCTGGCCGCGCAGGGCGACGCCGCCGCAGAGCGTGACGACCTTGACGTTCTCCTCCGCGCGCGCCAGGCGACGGATCTCGGTCGTGACCTGGTCGGCCAGTTCGCGCGTGGGGCACAGCACCATCGCCTGGACGGCGAAACGGCGCGGATTCAGGTTGGCCAGCAATGCCAGGGCGAAAGCGGCGGTCTTGCCGCTGCCGGTCTTGGCTTGCGCGATCAGGTCCTTGCCGAGCAGCGCGACCGGCAGGCTGGCCGCCTGGATCGGCGTCATCTGCGCATAGCCGAGCTGCGCCAGGTTGGCGAGCGTCTGCGGCGCGAGCGGCAGCGTGCCGAAACCGGCGGCGCAACCTGTGGAATCTGTCACTGCGAATGTTTCCGGATCAACGGCGCTGGGTGCCGGTGTTGACCGGCGGAGGACCGCGGCGCTCCAGGTGGCGGAACGTGATGCGGCCCTTGGTCAGGTCGTAGGGCGACAGTTCCAGCGACACCTTGTCACCGGCTAGGATGCGGATGTGGTGCTTGCGCATCTTGCCGCCGCTGTACGCGATGAGTTGGTGTCCGTTGTCGAGCGTGACGCGATAGCGGGAATCGGGCAGGACTTCGGTCACTGCGCCGTTCATTTCGATGAGTTCTTCCTTGGCCATGAATTACCTCTGACTGATGTTGTTTGCGGTGATCGGGAACGGATTCAGACGGCTGCGCACTGCAGTGGAGCGGCCGGTGCGGTGCGCTCGCGCACCCAGCACAGGCCCTGGTCGACGGCATAGCGCAGCGCGGCCGCATGACTGGCGAAACGTGGCGTGAAGCGCATCACGCGGTCGTGCATGCCGCTGCCGCGGCCGGAGCGAATCGACACGGACGCTGCGAAGCGACCGTCGTCGAGGTTCTTGATGAGCGGAGAGACCAGGTATTTGCCCACCGAATGTTGGATGATGTCCATGAAAGCCTTGCGTAGCGCGACGCCGCGATACGCTGAAATGATTGAAAACGGACGCGGGCCAGCCATGGTTGGCGTCAATACGGAAGGCCGCGTTGATTCGCTTCAACAGGAACGAAGGCAGTGATGGCAATCATGGGCGCCCGATCTGGCGCTCCAACACACTGTGCAGCCGGCTCGGAAGTGAAGGGCATGCGATCTGGAAGATTCTGGAGGATCGACGCGGAATCGGCATGCCAGCCGGCGGAGGAGACGAAATTCTTCGTCGTGGTATCGAAACGAACCGCGTATTCTATCCGATTGGCACGAGTGTTGCTGTTGCGTTCGAAGTACGAGCTTCTGCACAATGGCACATCCCCTACGACTTCATCGCTCGATCCGAGCAATGCCTGCCATGTCCCAGTCCGCTGCCGGTCGCCTCAAAATCGGCCTTTCCGCCTGCTTCCAGCACGCCGATCCGTCGCGTTCGCTGTTCACCAACAAGACTTTGCAATACGTCGAGCAGTCGATCGCCCACTGGCTGATGTCCGCCGGTGCGATGGTCGTGATGGTGCCATGTCCGACCGGCGAGACCGCGCGCGGCGACACCAAGCTTTCGCACTATGCCGAATGGCTCGACGGCGTCGTGATGCACGGCGGCGCCGACGTCTGGCCCGGCAGCTACGGCGAGGTGCCGCTTCGCGAAGCCTGGGTCGGCGACCGCATCCGCGACCTCTACGATCTGGCACTGGTCGAGGCCTTCGAACAGGCCGGCAAGCCGATCTTCGGCGTCTGCCGCGGGCTGCAGCTGATCAACGTGGCGTTCGGCGGCACGCTGTTCCAGGACATCGAGACCCAGCATCCGCGTGCGCTGCGGCATCGCGATCCGGTCAGCTACGACCAGAACTTCCACGACATCGAGCTGGTGGAAGGCTCGCGGCTGTCGCAGATGTATCCGGGCGTGGCGCATGCGCGGGTCAACAGCATCCATCACCAGGGCATCAAGGACCTGGCGCCGGGCTTCGAAGTGGAGGCATGGAGCTATCCGGACCGCGTGCCGGAGGCGATCCGGCGTGTCGGTCACGGCGTGAAGACCGGTGCGAAGGGCAGCCATCGCGGCTACATCGCCGCGACGCAGTGGCACCCTGAATTCCACCGCAAGGGCAGCGCCGTGAGCACGGTCGACGATACGGCCATCCTCGACGACTTCATGGCCGCCTGCGCCATTGCGCGCGCGCAGCCGGCACGCCCGGCGCGCCACATGCCGGGGCGCATCCGCGACCGCGCGGCACGCATGCTGCGGCAGGCGCTGCTGCGGCGCTGATCCTCAGCGCAGATCGCGCGGATCGGTCGCCAGCAGCATCTCCACCATCGACCGCAGGCTCGCCACGAGGCGCGCCGTGCCGTCCGCGTCGAGCGCCAACGTGCCTTCGTCCATGTAGAGCCCACGGTTGATCTCGACCTGGATGCTGTGCCGGTTCGCGGCCGGGTCCCCGTTGCGCCTCACCAGTTCGACGCCCTTGTACGGATGGTTGTGGTCGACGCTGTAGCCGCGCTCGCGCAGGTGGGCGCAGATCTTCTGCGAGAGCGCCGGGTCGGCGCTGGTGCCGTCGCGGTCGCCGATCACGAAATCGGCATGCGCCAGGCCCGGAAAGTCGGTCGCATGGCTGCCCGCGATCGCCGGCATCGAATGGCAGTTGATATGGATGGCGTAGCCGTGGCGCGCATGCGCGGCGTCGATCGCGCCGGCCACGGCGGCGTGGTAGGGCGCCCAGCAGCGCTCGATGCGCTGGCGCACCTCGTCGACGCCGAGCAGCCGGTCGTAGATCGGCAGGCCGTCGTCGGTGAGTTTCCAGATCAGGCCCTTGCCGAGCCGCACCTTGGCCAGCATGCGCGGGTCGGTCGACAGCGGGCCGGGCCACGGGCCGTCGAGCAGCGCGGCGTCGAGCTCGGTGACGTCGCGGTTGGCGTCGAGATAGCTGCGCGGGAAATGCGCCTCGACCCAGGCCACGCCGAGCGCGGGCGCGAAGTCGTAGAGCTTCTCGACATGCGTGTCCTCGGCGCGGCGCAGCGACGCCGTGTCGCAGGCCGGCCGGAAATCCGGCGGGTAGCAGGTGCCGCTGTGCGGCGAGTCCAGCACCAGCGGCGTGCTGCCGGGCAGGCGGGTCACCAGCGGCGCCTCGCCCTCGGTGCCGGGCGCGCCGTCGGGGCTGCGGGTGTCGATGGGGTTCGTCGTTTTCTGCATGGGCGTCTCAGTCCAGGCTGATCTTCGCGAAGGCCGCGACTTTCTTCATCTTGGCGATCTCGCTCTTGATCTGCGCGTCGAATTCGGCCGGCGTCGTGCCGGAGGCGTACAGGCCCTGCAGCGCGAGCCGCTCGCGGACCGCCGGGTCCTTCAGCGCGGTGACGACCGCCTGCTGCATGCGCAGCGCGACCGCAGCCGGCGTGCCGGCGGGCGCGACCAGCCCGAACCAGGACGGATCGTTGTTGGCCGGATAGCCGAGCTGGCCGTAGGTCGGCACGTCGGGCAGCACGTCCAGGCGCGTGTTCCACGACACCGCCAGCGCGCGCAGCTTGCCCGACTTCACGTGCGGCAGCGACGAGGCGACCTGGTCGAAGTACACCGGCACCTGGCCGGCGAGCACGTCGTTGATGGCCGGACCCGCACCGCGGTAGGGGATGTGCACCATCGACGTTGCGGTGCTGCTCTTGAACAGCTCGCCCCACATGTGGCCGATGGTGCCGTTGCCCGGCGACGCGTACGACACCTTGCCCGGATTCGCCTTCAGGTACTTCACCAGCTCGGCGAAGTTCGCGACCGGCAGTTCCTTCGGGTTGATCACGATCACGCCCGGCGCCTTCACCAGCTCGGTCACGGCGACGAAACCGTTCACCGGGTCGTAGGGCAGCTTGGCGAAGACGGCCGGATTCACGCCGTGCGTCGACAGCGTGGCGACGCCGAAGGTCGAACCGTCGGGCGCCGCGCGGGCGATCTCGGCCATGCCGATCGAGCCGCCGGCACCGGCGCGGTTGTCCACGACGACCGTCTGCTGGAGGATCGGCCCGAGCGCATCGGCCAGCACGCGGCCGGTGATGTCGGTGGCGCCGCCGGGCGGGAAGGGCACGACCAAGCGGATCGGCCTGCCTTGCGCGAAAGACATTCCGGGAACGACGGATGCGGCGGCGAGCGCGGCGAGAAGATGACGGCGTTGCATGAGGTTTTTCCTATGAGATACAAGGATGAAGAGCGGATTGCTGCCTATTCTTAAGCAATGGACGTACCTGCTAGCATTCCAACCAGGAATGATCTGATGATGCCCGCCCGATGTCCTTGCACCGCCTCAACCCACCGCTGAACCTGCTGCGCGCCTTCTCGACCGTGGCGCTGTTCGGCGGCGTCTCGCGGGCCGCCGAGGCATTGCATTTGACGCAGGGCGCGGTCAGCAAGCAGATCCAGGAACTCGAGCGCTGGATCGGCATGGCGCTGTTCGAGCGCAGCCGCAAACGGCTCACCCTCACGCCTGCCGGCGAACGCTACGAGAAAGCCGTGCGCGCGGTGCTGGCCTCGCTCGAAGCCGCGACGCTGGAACTCATCACCAGCGGCGACGGCGGCGGCGCGCTGCATCTGTCGACGCTGCCGACCTTCGGCGCCAAATGGCTGATTCCGCAGCTGCCGGATTTCCAGCGCGCCCATCCGCAGATCACGCTGCATTTCGTGCCCTTCGTGCACGGCTACGACTTCCAACGGCCGGAGCTCGACTGCTCGATCCTGTTCGGCGACGGCCACTGGCCGGGCGCACGGTCGCATTACCTGGCCGGCCAGGACGTGGCGCTGATCGCACCGCGCCCCGACCTCGCCGAAGTGCCGATCCGTTCGCCACAGGACGTGGCGCGCTGCACGCTGCTGCGCCACGTCACGGTGCCGCAGGCGTGGCTGCAGTGGTGCGAGGCGCACGGCGTGCGCGGGCTCGACCCGCTGGCCGGGCCGCAGTTCGACCAGTTCCAGACCATGATCCGCGCGGTGATGGTCGGCATGGGCGTGGCGCTGGTGCCGCGCTGCCTGGTGCAGGACGAGATCGCCTCGGGCCTGGTGCACGAACCGCTGCGCGACGGCGGCTACCGGGGCGATCGCGGCTACTGGTTCTGCTATCCCGAGGGGCGCAGCCAGCTCGGGACGCTCGACCGTTTCAGAAGCTGGCTGCTGGCGCGCGTCGAGCGCAGCGAAGACGCGGCGTTCGTCGCGCCGCCGTCCGCCGCCGTCTCGGGCGTCACTTCGTCTCGACCCGCCTGATGCTCGTGTCGATGGTGCCGAACATCTCGACACCGCTGCCGCTGCGGTAGCCGCTTCCGGCATTCGAACCGCCGCCGGTGCCGGCGCAACCGCAAAGCGTGGCGACGGCTGCGAGCAGGACGAGGGTGGCGAGTGGTTTCATGAAAAGTACGAGAAGCGATCCGGTGTGAAGTTCCATCTCAGGCCGTCAGGTGCTTGCCGACGATGCCGGCCAGCTCGAACATCGTCACCTGGTCCTTGCCGAACACCGCCTTCAGCTTGCCGTCGGCATTGATGGCGCGCTTGTTGGCCGCATCCTGCAGGCCGTTGGCCTTGATGTAGTCCCAGAGCTTCTTGATGACCTCGGTGCGCGCCACCGGTTCGGTGCCGATCACCGCGGCCAGCGCGTCGCTCGGCTTCAGGCCGGCACCGGGCGTCGTCTTGCGTGGTGCCTTGGGAGCGGCAGTCTTCTTGGCGGAGGCGACCTTCTTCGGCGCGACCTTCTTGCCTGCGGCGGCGGTCGTCTTCTTCGCCGGTGCGGCACCGGCCTTGGCGAAGGTCTTGCGCGGCGGGAACTTGCTGGCGCGAGGTTCGAAATCGAAGGTCACCTTGCCCTCGTCCTTGTTCCACATCAGGAAGGCCTTGAAGGTGCGCCGCGTGCGCATCGAGACGAACTTGTCGAGCAGGTCGGTCTTGCCGGTGGCCAGCAGCTTTTCCATCTGGTCGCGCTCGACCGGCTGCGTCAGGATGACCTTGCCGGTCTTGAAGGTGCAGTTGGGCGTCGGCTGGCCTCCGGTCGGCACCGACTTCTCGCAAACGTAGTTGGCGCCGTGCTCGAACACCGGCGCGCCGCAGATCGGGCAGGGGCCGACCGTGTCCTGCGCGCCGAAATCGACGATCTCGCCCGACTCGGCGTTCTTGTCGTCGCCGAAGTCGAACTCCAGCTTCCAGTTCTTCGCTTCTTCCTCGTCGTACTTCAGGACGATCTCCGCCGTGAACGGCCAGCCGGCCTTCGAGCGGAAACCTTCGAGCGGACCGATGTGCTTGGTTGCCAGCAGCGTCTCGGCCTCGGCGACCTCGAAGGTGCGCCCGGCTGGCGACTTGCCGAACGAGAAGCCGCAGCCTTCGAGCGCACCGGGCTTGCCTACGCAGGTGTAGCGGCGGTAGTTCTCCTTGACCACGCCGGTGCAGTTCGGACACGGCGCGGCGAGCGTCGCGTAGTCGCCCGGCACGGTGTCGCGGTCGTATTCCTTGGCCTTCTTGACGATGTGCTGCGTCATCTCGGCGATCTCGTGCATGAAGGCGTCGCGGCTCAGGGCGCCCTTCTCCATCTGAGCGAGCTTGTATTCCCATTCGCCGGTGAGCTCGGCTTTCGACAGTTCCTCCACGCCCAGCCCGCGCAAGAGCGTCATGAGCTGGAATGCCTTGGCGGTCGGGATCAGTTCGCGGCCTTCGCGCAGCATGTATTTCTCGGCGATCAGCCCCTCGATGGTGGCCGCGCGCGTGGCAGGCGTGCCCAGGCCCTTTTCCTGCATCGCCTCGCGCAGTTCGTCGTCGTCGATGGTCTTGCCCGCACCTTCCATCGCGCCGAGCAGCGTCGCTTCGGAATAGCGGGCCGGCGGGCGCGTCTTGAGCGCCTTGGTGTCGACCGTCTCGGCGCGCACCCGCTCGCCCTGCCGCACCGGCACCAGGTTCTTGCCGTCCTTCTCGTCGTCGTCGTTGACGGCTTCCTTGCCGTAGATCGCGAGCCAGCCCGGCTTGACCAGCACCTTGCCGTCGCTGCGGAAAGGGTACTTCCTGCCGTTGGCCTCGACCGTGCTGACGCGCGTGGTGACCTGGAATTCGGCGCTCGGGAAGAACACCGAGAGGAAGCGGCGCACGACGAAGTCGTAGAGCTTCTGTTCGGCGTCGGACAGCCCGCTCGGTGCCTGCAGCGTCGGGATGATCGCGAAGTGATCCGACACCTTGGCGTTGTCGAAGATTCGCTTGCTCGGCTTGACGTAGCTGCCGTCGACCGCCTGCTTGGCGAACGGCGCGAGATGCTTCATGCCGCTCGCGGCCAGCATCGCCATCGTGTTCTTGACGACCGGCAGGTAGTCCTCGGGCAGCGCACGGGAGTCGGTCCGCGGATAGGTCAGCGCCTTGTGGCGCTCGTACAGGCTCTGCGCGAGCGCCAGCGTGGTCTTGGCGCTGAAGCCGAAGCGGCCGTTGGCCTCGCGCTGCAGCGAGGTCAGGTCGAACAGCAGCGGCGAGGCCTGCGTGGTCGGCTTGCTTTCCTCGGTGACGGTGGCGGGCTTGCCGCGCGCGGCGTCGGCGATCTCCTTGGCCTCGCGCTCGTTCCAGACGCGGTCCGCGCGCATCTCGGGGTCGGCGATGCCGTCCGGGCCCGGCGGCGGCTTCTTGAAGTTGGCGTCGAACCACTTGCCCGGGTACTGGCCGGCCTCGGCCTGGAAGGCGCCGTGGATTTCCCAGTAGTCGCGGCTCACGAACCTGCGGATCTTCTCCTCGCGTTCGACCACCACCGACAGCGTGGGCGTCTGTACGCGGCCCACGGTCGTCAGGAAGAACCCGCCGTCGCGCGAATTGAAGGCCGTCATGGCCCGCGTGCCGTTGATGCCGACCAGCCAGTCGGCCTCCGAGCGCGAGCGCGCCGCGTCGGCCAGGCCCTGCATCTGGGCGTCGGTGCGCAGCTGCCCGAAGCCGTCGCGGATCGCCTGCGGCGTCATCGACTGCAGCCAGAGCCGGCGCACCGGCTTGCCCAGTGGCTGGAAGACGCCGCCCTTCTGGCCGCCCGCGTATTGCTCGATCAGGCGGAAGATCAGCTCGCCCTCGCGGCCCGCGTCGCAGGCGTTGATGAGCTGCGTCACGTCCTTGCGCTTGGCCTGCTTGACGACCGCGTTCAGGCGCGTCTTGGTCTTGTCGACCGGCTTGAGGTCGAAGCGCGGCGGGATCACCGGCAGGTTGGCGAAGCTCCACTTGCCGCGCTTGACGTCGAACTCCTCGGGCGCCTGGATCTCGACCAGATGGCCGACAGCGCTGGTCACGACGTAGCCGTCGCTCTCGAAGTACTCGTCGTGCTTGTCGAACTTGCCGGCCGTCGGCGTGAGCGCGCGGACGATGTCCTGCGCGACCGACGGCTTCTCTGCAATCACCAATGTCTTCATATCAGCAGTCATTCAAAGATGGGGCGGAGACGGATGCCTAGAATGGACCGCTCTCGCGTGCGCACACGTGCACGCGCATGTGTGCATATTCAACCTATCAGACTTCGGCGATGCCTTCAAAACCTCCACAGGCCGTCGGCCGCCGCATCCAGACGCGCCGGTCCGGCGTCCACGGCAAGGGCGTCTTCGCCGTGCAGGACATCGCCGCCGGCGACACGGTCATCGAGTACCTGGGCGAGATCATCAGCTGGAAGGAGGCGTTGCGCCGCCATCCGCACGATCCTGCGCAGCCCAACCACACCTTCTACTTCCACATCGACGCCAAGAACGTGATCGACGGCAAGGTCCACGGCAACGCCGCCAAATGGATCAACCATGCCTGCGCGCCGAACTGCGAGGCCGACGAGGTCGACGGTCGCATCTTCATCAAGGCGCTGCGCGACATCGCCGCCGGCGAGGAGCTCAACTACGACTACGGCCTGGTGATCGACCTGCCCTACACGCCCGAACTGCTGGCCGAGTTCCCGTGCTGGTGCGGCAGCGAGAACTGCCGCGGCACGCTGCTGGCGGAGAAGCCGGAGAAGCCGGAGAAGAAGCAAAGGAAGAAGAGCAAGAGCGGGCAGAAGGACGGCGACGAAGCGAAAGCCTCAGGCGAGGACAAGAAGGACAAGAAGGACAGGGAGGCGGCGAAGGGCGAGAAAAAGTCGAAGGCCGGAAAGTCGAAAGCCGGCAAGGTTGGCAAGGCCGACAGGAAGGCCGGGCGCTGAACATGGCCGGTGCCTGGTTCGCGCGGGACATCGCGTCGGCGGTCGCACCTCTGCTGCCGGGCTTCTCGGTCGAGGTGGTCGATGCGATCGATTCGACCAACAGCGAACTCATGCGCCGCGCGCGCGCCGGCGACGCCACTCCGGTGCTGCTGGTCGCCGAACGGCAGACCGCCGGCCGCGGGCGGCTGGGCCGGCCCTGGCAGAGCGCGCAAGCCGGGGCCGAGCCCCTGTCGCTGACCTTCTCGCTCGGGCTGCCGCTGGCGCCGCGCGACTGGTCGGGCCTGTCGCTGGCCGTCGGCGCCAGCGTGGCCGACAGCCTCGATCCCGGCGGGCGCTTCGACATCCGCCTCAAATGGCCGAACGACCTCTGGACCGCCGACGACCGCAAGCTCGGCGGCATCCTGATCGAAACGGCGACGGTCGCTGCGTCCGTCACGTCGATTCCGTCGACGCGCCATGTGGTCATCGGCGTCGGCCTGAACATCGGTCCACGCGAGAACGACGGACTGCGCGCACCGCCGGCCTGGTTGCGGGAGCACGCACCCGCATCCACCGCGCCCGAGGCGCTGCGCGCTCTCGCCGCACCGCTGGTGCGCGACGTGCTGTCCTTCGGAGCACTGGGTTTCGCGCCGTTCGCCGCACGTTTCGCCGCGCGCGACGCGCTTCGCGGACGCGAGATCGACCTGAGCGACGGCACGAACGGCCAGTGCGACGGCGTCGGCGTATCGGGCGACTTGCGGGTCGTGACGGCCGACGGTCTCCAGTCGATCACGAGTTCCGAAGTCAGCGTGCGGCCGCGTCGCGTGTCCCTGTCGTGAAGACCGGCTCGACGCGGCATCCGGCGTGGCGCGTCGCGGCCCTCGTCCTCGTGCTGGCGAACGTCGGCTACTTCGCCTGGAGCCGGGGCGTGTTCGCGGTGTTCGGGCTGCAACCGTCGCGCTTCACGGAATCGGAGCCGTACCGGATGGCGCGGCAGGTGCGGCCGGAAATGCTGCGGGTGCTGAAGGAGACACCGTCGCCGCGGCCGGCGCCTGAAAGCCCGCCGCTGGCGGAAACGCCCGCCACGCCTGAAGCGCCGGCCGAAGTCCAGGCGCCGGTCACACCGAGCCCGACGTCACCGTGATCACCCGGAATCCGGGTCACTCCGACAGATCGAAGCGCACGCTGAAGCGCGTGCCGGGCGGTCGCTCGTGCGCATGCGCGTCGTCCAGCGTCACCGTCGCGCGATGCTGGCGCGCGATTTCCCGCATGATCGGCAAGCCCAGGCCCGAGCCGTCGGCCTCGTTGCCGAGCATGCGATAGAAGGGCTCGAACACCAGTTCCCGGTCGGCTTGTGCGATGCCCGGCCCGTTGTCCTCGACCTGCAGCAGCACCACGCGCCCGAACGGATCGGCCAGCACGCGTGCCGTGACGACGCCGGCATGCGCGGCGCCCGACGGCGTGTGGTTGAGCGCGTTGTCGACCGGGTTGCGCACCAGCTCCTTCAGCAGCGTCGGGTTGCCCGGCAGCAGCACGCCCGGTGCGCCGGCCTCGGCACGTGCCAGCGACAGCAGCTGGTTCACGGTATGCGTGGCGCGCACGCTGGCGCGGCCGATCTGCTTGAGCGACTGCTTGAGCGCCTCGGCCTTGGCGCCTTCGCGCTGCGCCAGGTCGGCCTGCATGCGCAGCCCGGCCAGCGGCGTCCTGAGCTGGTGCGCGGCATCGGCCAGGAAGCGCTTCTGCGTCGCGATCGAGTTCTGCAGCTTGCCCAGCAGTTCGTTGACCGACGACACCAGTGGGATCACTTCCGGCGGCACCGTCGATTCGTCGAGCGGGCTCAGGTCGTCCGGACGGCGTTCGCGGATGCGCGCCTCGATCACCGACAGCGGCCTGATGCCGCGCACCAGCGCCAGCCAGATCAGCAGCACCGCCAACGGCAGGATCGCGAACTGCGGCGGCAGCACGCCCTTGACGATCTCGGTCGCCAGCACCGACTGCTTGCCGCGCGTCTCGGCGACCTGCACCAGCGCGGGCTGGATGCCGGCGCCCGGCAGCACCCAGAGCGACGCCACGCGCACCGGCCGGCCGCGCATCGTCGCGTCGTGAAGGTAGGCGAGGCCGGGGACAGGCGGCTCGTCGGTCGTCGGCGGCGGCACGTCGTGCTCGCCGCTCAGGAGCATGCCGCCGGCATCGAGTACCTGGTAGTAGACGCGGTCGGCGTCGTCGCCGCGCAGGATTTCGCGCGCGGGCTGCGGTAGCAGGAGCCGCAGCTTGCCGTCCTGCACCAGCACCAGCCGCGCCAGCGGCTGCACGTTGTATTCGAGCGTGCGGTCGAACGGCGCGTTGGCGATGCCCCTGGCCACCAGCCAGGTCAGGCCGATGCTCACCGGCACCGGCACCGGCACCAGCAGCAGCAGCGGTGTCAGCATCCAGTCGAGGATCTCCCCGAACAGCGAACGCTGGACGCGCTGGAAGAGTTTCAGGCCGCGATCTTTTCCAGGCAGCAGCCCAGGCCGCGCACCGTGGCGATGCGCACCGGACCCTTCTCGATCTTCTTGCGCAGCCGGTGGATGTAGACCTCGATGGCGTTGGTGCTGACTTCCTCGCCCCACTCGCACAGCCGATCGACCAGCTGGTCCTTGCTCACCAGCCGGCCGGCGCGCTGCAGCAGCACTTCGAGCAGGCCCGGTTCGCGCGCCGACAGCTCGACCATCCGGCCGTCCAGCGTGGCCACGCGCCCGGCCTGGTCGTACACCAGCGGGCCATGCCTGATCGCGTTGCTGGTGCCGCCCATGCCGCGGCGGGTCAGCGCCCGCACGCGGGCTTCGAGCTCCTGCAGCGAGAACGGCTTGGCCATGTAGTCGTCGGCACCGTGGTCCAGGCCCTCGACGCGCTCCTCAACGCGCTCCTCGACGCTGCCGGCCGCGGTCAGCACCAGCACCGGCAGCTGCGAGCCGCGGGCGCGCAGGCGCTGGAGGATTCCAGGCCGTGCATGTTGGGCAGGCCGAGGTCGAGGATCAGCAGGTCGAACTCGCGGTTGGTCATGAGCGCCGTATCGGCCTGCGAGCCGGTCGCGACGCGGTCGACCGCCGCGCCCGCGGTGCGCAGGCTGCGCAGCAGCGCATCGGCCAGCACCTGGTCATCTTCCGCAATCAGAATCCGCATCGCCACCTCCGGCCCGTTGTGCGTCGTCGTGTCGCCGCGGCGCAAATTCTAGGTGCCGGCATAGGCTTCGAGTCCGATCGTTACCACCGTGGCGACGTCGTCGCCGACGCTGGCGCGGAACTCGGTTTCGGCCTGCGCCACCGCGTTGCGGAAGGCTTCGAGCCATGCCAGTCCGTCGGCGGTGAACAGCACGCGCCGCGCCCGGGCGTCCAGCGGATCGGGCCCGCGCGTGACGAGGCCCCAGGCCTCGCACTGGTCGACCAGCGCGCCCATGGCCTGCTTGGTTATGCCGGCGCGCTCGGCCAGTTCGGTCAGCCGCGAGCCGGCGCGCGAAAGGTGTCGCGTGATGTGGACGTGCGCCGCGCTGATCTGCGCGCGCGCCGCGAGGTTCGACAGCGCCAGCGGCACCTCGGCGTCGTGGGCCATCAGCACCAGCACGCGCTCGTCGAAGCGACGCATCGCATGGCCCAGAAGACGCCCCAGGTGGATCTGGCGCCATCCGTCGGCGTCGCCTGGAGCAGCGAAATCGGAGGGCTCGGTCATGGCCGGATATGGTAAATCAAACTGACCAAAAAACAAGTTTATTTCTTATGACCTGCCCCTAAACTACTGTTCAAGCATCCAGTCGCCCTACCGGACGAGATGGATGGAATCGAATCCAAACCGTTGATATTCAAGGAATTTCTATCATGGACGCACTCGTCAAGGGCACCAGCATTTCCGTCGCAGGCAGCGAAAAATCCAAGGCACTCCAGGCCGCACTGGCGCAGATCGAAAAGCAGTTCGGCAAGGGCACGATCATGCGGCTGGGCGAAGGCGAAGCCCTGGATGACGTGCAGGTCGTCTCCACCGGCTCGCTGGGACTGGACATCGCGCTCGGTGTCGGCGGCCTGCCGCGCGGCAGGGTGATCGAGATCTACGGCCCGGAATCGTCGGGCAAGACCACGCTCACGCTGCAGGTCATCGCACAGATGCAGAAGCAGGCCGGCACCTGCGCCTTCGTCGACGCCGAGCACGCGCTCGACGTGCAATACGCCCAGAAGCTCGGCGTGAACCTGTCCGACCTGCTGATCAGCCAGCCCGACACCGGCGAGCAGGCGCTCGAGATCGTCGATTCGCTGGTGCGTTCCGGCGCGGTCGACCTGATCGTGGTCGACTCGGTCGCCGCGCTCACGCCGCGTGCCGAAATCGAAGGCGACATGGGCGACTCGCTGCCCGGCCTGCAGGCCCGTCTCATGAGCCAGGCGCTGCGCAAGCTGACCGCCAGCATCAAGAAGACCAACTGCATGGTGATCTTCATCAACCAGATCCGCATGAAGATCGGCGTGATGTTCGGTTCGCCCGAAACCACGACCGGCGGCAACGCGCTGAAGTTCTATGCCTCGGTGCGGCTGGACATCCGCCGCATCGGCACCATCAAGAAGGGCGAGGAGGCGATCGGCAACGAGACCAAGGTGAAGGTGGTGAAGAACAAGGTCAGCCCGCCCTTCAAGACGGCCGAGTTCGACATCCTGTTCGGCGAAGGCATCAGCCGCGAGGGCGAGATCATCGACATGGGCGTGACCGCCAAGATCGTCGACAAGTCGGGCGCCTGGTATGCCTACAACGGCGAGAAGATCGGCCAGGGCCGAGACAACGCACGTGAATTCCTGCGCGAGAACGTGGCGCTGTCGCGCGAGATCGAGAACAAGGTGCGCGAATCCCTGGGCATCCCGCTGCTCGCGGCCAATGCCGGCTCCGAGGAAGCCGACGCCAAGGCCAAGGCCGACGCGAAGGCCGAAGCCAAGGCGGCCAAGGTGGCAGCGGCAGCGGCGGCGGCGGTCAAGGAATAAGCGGATTCCAGGTGGGCTTCGGTGCACCGTCGCTCAAGGGCCGTGCGCTGCGGCTCCTGAGCCAGCGCGAACATTCACGTACCGAACTCGAACGCAAGCTCGGGAAGTACGAGGAAGTGCCCGGTACCCTGGCCAGCGCGCTCGACGAACTCGCCGCCAAGGACTTCATCAACGAGGGACGGGTGGTGCAGTCGGTGGTCAACCTGCGCGCGCCGCGCATGGGCGCCGCGCGGGTGCGCCAGGAGCTTCAACAGAAGGGCATCGCGCCGGAAGCCATCGCCGACGCGGTGGCCGACCTGCGCGATACCGAACTGGCGCGCGCCCGCGAGGTCTGGAGCCGCCGCTTCGACGTGCCGCCGGTCGACGCCAGGGAACGCGCGCGGCAGATGCGGTTCCTGATGGCGCGTGGCTTTGCGGGCAGCACGATCGCCCGCGTGTTCAGGTTCGACACCGCGTCCGACGAAGACAGGGAGTGACGGCAGTGGCGAGCCGGTGCGCGGATTCCGCAGAAACTTCCTGGATTGCTCATCTCTAATGCTAAAGTTTACGGCTCGGTGCCGCTCGTGGGAGGCGGTGTATGTGATCGACTTAGAGGTTTCGGCATGGACAATTTCTCCCGTGATCCGGCGACGGAAAAAATCCTCCGTAGCTGGACTTTCTGGATTCCCACGCATCTGCGCGACGAATGCCAGACCTACATGGACGCCGTCAAGCTCCGCCAGATGAACGCGGCGCCCGGCAACGAGCGCGCCACCGCGATCTTTCGCGATCTCGGCGACGGTTCCACCGAGGTGGCGGTGATCTCGATCTGGGAATCGATGGAGATGATCCGTCGTTTCGTCACGAACGAGACCCTGCCCTCGATCCACCCCGAAGACCGGGCCAAGCTGATCGATCGCGATCCCGTCGTGCGTCACGAGGTGATCACCGCCGAGCACGTCTTCTCGCTGATGCCCGCCGAATGGCGCTGATACACTGCGACCGCGTTGTCAGGTGTCCTGGCGCTTCCGCAACGAGGAAGCGTCCAGGGTGAAACGGGAAGACGGTGCGCGGTGGGTCAACGAGACCGCCGCCATGCCGACGCTGCCCCCGCAACGGTAAGCGAGTCGAAGGCAAGACCCCGGGATCCGGTCCCGAACCACTGTGTCGCGTAACGGCATGGGAAGGTTGGTCTTCGCTGGAACGCACATGACGTGCGTCCCGCTCGCGAGCCCGGAGACCGGCCTGACGACCAGCGCATGACCTTGCGGCGGGCAGGGATCGGCGGGCGACGCATGGCGTCCGGCTCGATGCTTCGCCGCATCCGCCGGAATCTCTCCTGCCGACGCTTTCCGATTCTTCCTCCTTCTTCCGCCGGGTCGTAACGACCATCGAACGCGCGGCGGGCGTGGAGGAATCAGCATGAACGAGCGAGCCATCGCTCCGCAGGAAGCGACGCAGCGCGCGCCGGGGCCGGGAACCGTCTGGTTCGTCGGCGCGGGTCCGGGCGACCCGGAACTCGTCACCGTCAAGGGCCGCGGCCTGATCGAGCGCGCCGGGGCCGTCCTGTTCGCGGGTTCGCTGGTGAGCGAGGCCGCCACGCGCTGGGCGCCGGCGGATTGCGTCGTCGCCGACAGCAAGGACATGACGCTCGAACGGATGTCGGCCTGGCTGATCGAACAGGCCGCGCGCTGCGAGACCGTGGTGCGCCTGCAGACCGGCGACCCGGGCCTCTACGGCGCGCTGATCGAACTGGTGCAGCCGCTGGACGCCGCCGGCGTGCCGATCGCGGTGGTGCCGGGCGTGTCGTCGGCGATGGCCTCGGCGGCCGCGGCGGTCGAGAGCCTGACGCTGCCCGAGGTCACGCAGACCGTGATCTTCACGCGCGTCGAAGGCCGCACGCCGATGCCCGAAGGCGAGGCGCTCGAAGCGCTGGCCGCGCACCACAGCACGCTGTGCATTTTCCTGAGCATCACGCTGATGGGCAGGGTCACGGCCGCGCTGCTGGCGGCCGGCTGGTCGCCCGACGCCCCGGTGGTGGTCGTGCACAAGGCGAGCTGGCCGGGCGAAGAGAAGATCGTGCGCGGCACGGTCGCGACCATCCAGGCGCTGTGCCGCGAGGCCCGCATCGCGAGCCAGTCGATGATCATCGCCAGCCCCGCCCTGGGCGCCCGGCAGTGGACCACGCTCGCCAAATCCAAGCTCTACGACGCGAGCTTCACCCACCGGTTCCGGCGCGCGAGCGTGCCGGCCTCCGACCTCGTCCAGGACACCCCGTGAGCACGACATCCAACGAAACCATCCTTCTGGTGGGCCACGGCTCGCGCGAGAAATCCGGCAACGACGAGATCGAGGCCTTCGCCGCGCAGTGGCGCGAGCGCCAGCCCGAGTGGCGCATCGAGGTCTGCTTCATCGAGTTCTCCGAGATCACGATGAGCGAGGGCCTGCGCCGCGCCGCCGAGGGCGCACGGCGCGTGGTCGTCGTGCCGCTGATCCTGAACGCCGCCGGCCACGTGAAGATGGACATCCCGCAGGCCATCGACGGCGCGCGGCTCAAGTATCCGTTCGTGCAGTTTGCCTATGCGCCGCACCTCACGGCCTGCGACCCGATCCTGGCGATCCTGCGGCGCCGACTGAAGGGCGCGATGCAGGCGCTCGACATGCCCGACCCGACCACCACCGGCGTGGTGATCCTGGGGCGCGGCTCGTCGGACCGGCAGGCCAACGGCGACATGGCCAAGATGGCGCGCTGGCTGATGGAGGAGACCGACCACGAGCTGGTCGACCTCGCGTTCACCGGCATCACCTACCCGCGGCTGGAGAAGGCCGTGCAGCGCCAGAGCCTGCTGGGCATGACGCAGGTGGTGGTGCTGCCCTACTACCTGTTCAACGGCACGCTGGTCGAGCGCATCGCGCGCCAGGTCGAGCACCTGAAGGCGCAATACCCGACGATCCGCTTCGTCTCGACCGAATACTTCGGCTTCGAGCGCGAGATCTTCGAGGTGCTGGAGCAGCGCGTGACCGACCTGCGCCGCGGCATGCCGATCGCGCTCATGCCCTGCGACGGCTGCAAGTTCCGCGACTTCGCGGTCGAGCACGGCCTGGGCGGGCATCACCACGACGACGCGGCACCGCACGGCCACGATCACGCGCATGACCACGCGCATCCGCATCCGCATCCGCACGACCACGCGCACGACCATGCACATGCCCGCTGAGCCCCGCGCGAACGTCGTCACCGAGCAGCTCACCGCCGCCGGCCGCGCGATCGAGCACGACTCCTTCGCCGTGATCGACCGCGAGGTCACGTCTCACCCCTACACGCCCGAGCAGTGGCCGGTGGTGCGGCGCATGATCCACGCGAACGCCGACTTCGACTTCAACGGTCTGACCGACTTCCATCCCCGTGCGGTCGAAGCCGCCATCGCCGCCATCCGCGCGCGCGCGAGCCGCGTGGTGGCCGACGTCGAGATGATCTGCGTCGGCCTCTCGGCCCCGCGCCTGGGCCATTTCGGCATGGGCACGCACCAGTTCATCGGCGACGCCGACGTGATCGCGCAGGCCCAGGCCGAAGGCACGACGCGTGCGGTGCAGGCCATGCGCAAGGCGCACCGCGCGGGGCTGGTCGACGGCGCGATCGTGGGCATCGGCAACGCGCCGACCGCGCTGATCGAGATCGTGCGGTTGATCCACGAAGAGGGCGCGCGCCCGGCGCTGGTGGTCGGCATGCCGGTGGGATTCGTCTCGGCGGCCGAGTCGAAGGATCTGGTCGCGCTGGAGGCCGAGGTGCCCTGGATCGTGATCCGCGGGCGCAAGGGCGGCTCCACGCTGGTGGTGGCGGCGATCCATGCGCTGCTCGGCTTGGCGGAGGCGCGCGAACTCGCATGATGAAGAAGGACGCGCCGCGCGGCACCCGCACCGGTTTCACGACCGGTGCGTGTTCCGCCGCGGCCGCACGCGCCGCGGTCATCGGACTGGTCACGGGACGCGTGCCCGACAGCGTCGAATGCCTGCTGCCCAACGGCGACGTCGTGGCCTTCGCGGTGCAGGACGGCCGCCTCGACGTGGCCGGCACGCTGGCCCACGCGATGGTGATCAAGGACGCGGGCGACGACCCCGACTGCACCGACAAGGCCCACCTCACCGCCGACGTGCGCGTGCTGCCCGACCGTGCGGGGCAGGTGCTGCTCGCCGGCGGCGTGGGTGTCGGCAGAGTGACGATGCCGGGCCTGGGCCTGGACGTCGGCGGCCCGGCCATCAACCCGGTGCCGCGTCGCAGCATCGAGGCCAACGTGCGCGCGGCGGGCGATTCGCTGCTCGACGAGGTCGGGCTGGAAGTCGCGATCTCGGTGCCGCAGGGCGAGGAGATGGCGAAGAAGACGCTGAACGCGCGCCTGGGCATCCTCGGCGGCATCTCGATCCTCGGCACCACGGGCATCGTGAAGCCGTACTCGACCGCCGCCTACCGCGCGAGCGTGGTGCAGGGCGTGCACGTGGCCGGCACGCTCGGCCACGGCGTGGTAGTGCTGACCACCGGCGGGCGCACCGAGAAGTTCGTCATGGGCGAGATGCCCGAACTGCCCGAGGCCGCGTTCGTGCAGATGGGCGACTTCCTGCGCTACGCGATGAGCGCCGCGGTCAAGGCCGGATTGAAGCGCGTGGTCATCGGCGGCATGGTCGGCAAGCTCACCAAGATCGCGCAGGGCGAGACCATCACTCACGCCGGGCGTGCCGAGGTCGACACCGGCCTGCTGGCCGACATCGCGGCCGAACTCGGCGCGCCGCCCGACGTGTGCGACGCCATCCGCGGCAACGAGACCGCGCGCTATGCGGGCGAGCGCATGTACGCGCTCGGCCTGGGCACCGCATTCCATGCCGCGCTCGCGCAACGCGTCGTCCGGACGCTGCGCGAGCGCTACCCCGACCGATTCGAACTGAAAGTGCTGGTCTGCGACTTCGATGGACGCAAGATCGCGGAGGCCTTTTGAACACCGACCTGAACAACGATGAGAGCGAAACGAAGACGATCGACCGCTGCCGCATCCTCGGCGTGCTCGACGACGGCGAGGCCAGCCTCTCGCGTGCCGCGCTTGCGCATCTGCAGGCCGCGCAACTGGTGATCGGCGGAGCGCGCGCGCTGGCGCTGTTCGCCGCGCAGATCGCGCCCGACGCCCTGCGGCGCGACCTCACGGGCGCGCTGTCGCAGGTGCCCGCATGGATCCGCGAAGCCCAGGCCGACGGTCTGCGCGTGGTGGTGCTGGCCACCGGCGATCCGCTGTGCCACGGCATCGCCGCGTACCTCGCGTCGCGGCTGTGCATCGAGGCGATCGAGGTGCTGCCCAACGTCTCGACGCTGCAGCTGGCCTGCGCGCGGCTGGGCCTGCCGTGGCAGGAAATGAAGTTCGCCTCGGTCCATGCGAAGGACGCCGGCGACTGGCTGCCGGGCGCGACGCCCGCGCACGGCCTCTACGCGCTGCTGCGCGACATCAGCCGGCACGACCGCCTGGCCGTGCTCACCAGCCCCGACAACACGCCCGACCGCATCGCCCGCATGCTGGTCGCCGAAGGTTTGGCCGACGACTTCGAGATGGCCGTGACCGAGCGCCTGTGCCGGCCCGACGAGCGCGTGGTCGCCGGCATGCGCATCTCGGCCATCGCCGGCATGCGCTTCGCCGACCCGAACGTGGTGCTGCTCTGGCGCACCCGCATGCGCACGCCCGAGGTGCTGTTCGGCTTGCCCGACGCGAGCTTCGAGCAGCGCCATCCGGAGAAGGGGCTGATCACCAAGAACGAGGTGCGTGCGGTGTCGCTCGCGCGCATGCAGCTGCGTGCCGACAGCGTGGTCTGGGACATCGGCGCGGGCTCCGGCGCGGTCGGTCTGGAGGCCGCGCGGCTGTGCCGCACGGGCCATGTCTACGCAGTCGAGAAAAACGCGGACGACGTGGCCATCGTCGGGCGCAACCGGCTCGCGATGGGCATCGGCAACCACACGCTGGTGCACGGCAAGGCGCCCGACGGGCTCGCGCCGTGGGCCGATCCGGACGCGGTATTCATCGGCGGCTCGGGCGGCGAACTGGCCGAGCTGATCGCGCTGGTGCTGCGCCGGCTGCGCCCGCAAGGCTGGCTCGTGATGAATTTCGTGACCATCGAGAATCTGGCCGGCGCGGTCGAGGCGCTCAAGGCGCAGGGCGCGACCTGGGACGTGCTGCAGCTGCAGGCTTCGCGCAGCAAGCCGATCCTGCACATGCACCGGCTGGCCGCGGAAAACCCGGTATGGATCGTCTGCGCGCAGGCCATGCAGACCGCGGAGGTGACCGCATGACCGCCCCCGGCACGCTCCACGGCGTCTCGCTCGGTCCCGGCGATCCGGGGCTGATCACGCGCCGCGCCTGGTCGCTGCTCGTGCGGCCCGACGCGGTCTGGACCTACCCGGTGCGCAGCCTGCGCAAGGACAGCTACGCGCTCGACATCGCATTGCGCGCCGGTTTGCAGCCGCCCGCGCAGCACCGGTCGCTGCTGTTCCCGATGACGCACGATGCCGAGAAGCTCGCGCGCCACTGGCTCAAGGCCGCCGAGACCGTGCGCGAGATGCTCGCCGGCGGGCAGGACGTGCTGTTCCTGGTCGAAGGCGATGCCTCGACCTACGCGAGCTTCTGCTACCTGGCGCGTGTGCTGCGCGAGCTGGACCCGGCCGCGCGCATCGAGATCGTGCCCGGCGTCACCTCCTTCAACGCCGCCTGCGCACAGCTGCAGGTGCCGCTCTCGGAGCAGGACGACACCATCGCCATCGTGCCCGCAGCCTACGGCATCGCGGCCGTCGAGAAGATGCTCGACGACTTCGACACGCTGGTGCTGATGAAGGTCAAGCCGCTGCTCGACGACCTGATCGACCTGCTCGCGCGGCGCGGCCTGCTCGCGCACTGCCGCTTCATCGAGAAGGCCGGCGCGCCGGTCGAGCGCGTGGTGCACGACGTCGCGAGCCTCAAGGGCACCAAGGTCAATTACCTGTCGCTGCTGCTGGTGAAGAACCCGCACCGCGTGCGCGGCGAACTGGTGCGCGGCTGCCGCAAGAAAACCTCCACCGAACTGGAAGAAGAAACCGAATGAACCAATCCGCTCTCGAACCGGTCGTGCCCCGCGTCGTGCTGGTCGCGATCACCAAGCACGGCGCGCAGCAGGCCGCCGACCTCGCGCGCCGCCTGCCCGGTGCGCACGTCTGCGTGGCCGGGAAGTTCGCGCCGCTCATGGCCGGCCTGCCCAACGCCGTGCGCGCCTACGCGGGCGCGTTTCGCGACGAGATCGCCGCGCTGTTCGCGGACTACGATCAGGTCGTGTTCTTCGTCTCGCTCGGCGCCGTGGTGCGGCTGATCGCGCCGCACCTGAAGAGCAAGGACGAAGACCCCGGCGTGCTGGTCGTCGACGACGCGGCGCAGTTCGTGATCCCGGTGCTGTCGGGCCACGTGGGCGGCGCCAACGCGATGGCCGAGCAGGTCGCCGCGCTGCTGGGCGCGACGCCGGTGCTGACCACCGCGTCGGACGTCGGCAAAACCATCCCGGTCGACATCCTCGGGCGCGAGCTCGGCTGGAAGGTCGAGGCGCCGAAGATCAACGTCACGCGCGTCTCGGCGCACGTGGTCAACGGCGAGCCGGTCGCGGTGGTGCAGGAAGCCGGCAGCCCCGACTGGTGGACGCGCCCGACGCCGCTGCCGGCCAACATCCACAAGTTCGCCCATCTGGACGAGGTCGACCTCGCGCGCTTCGAGGCCGTGCTGTGGATCACGCACGCGCCGGTGAGCGCGCAGCAGTGGGACGCGCTGGCCGAACGGCTGGTCGTCTACCGGCCGCCGCGATGAATGCGGACACGATCGTCGCGCGCTATGCCATCGGCCTGGGCTGCGACCGCGGCACGCCGGAGGCGACGCTGCAGCAACTGCTCGACGAAGCGCTGGCCGGCCTCGGCGCGCAGCCTGCGCAGGTGGTGGCCGCCGCCAGCATCGACCTCAAGGCCGACGAGGCCGGCCTGCTGGCGCTCGCGCAGGCCCACGGCTGGACGATGCGCTTCTATCCGGCGGCCGAACTGGCGCGGGTGCCGGTGCCGCATCCGTCGGAAACCGTGCGCCGGCACACCGGCACGCCCTCGGTCAGCGAGGCTTCCGCGCTGCTGGCCGGCGGTGGCTTGCCGATGACGGCGCTGGTCGTCGAGAAGAAGAAACACCGGGGCGCCGACGGGCGCCACGCGACGATTTCGGTCGCGCGCATCGCCTGAATTTCCATCCGCTTTTTTTTACAGGAACCACCATGACCACTTCCTTCCATGCCACCGTGCCCGCTGCCGCACCGATCGACGCCGGCACCGCCCGCAGCCTGCTGCTGCAGCTCGCCGGCGCCGCCGCGCTCGGCCTGTTCGTGCTCTACGGCGTCGCCTTCGCCGACAGCCCGCTCGCGCACAACGCCGCGCACGACGTGCGCCACGTCACCGTCAAGCCCTGCCATTGAGCGCGGGAGTTCCATGATGTTGTTCCAACGACTGGTCTGGTCGGGCCTCGCCGCCGCGGCGATCGTCGGCAGCGTGCAGACCGGCGTGCAGCGCTGGCAGGCGGTGCCGATCATCCAGGCCGCCGAGGCCTACGAGTCGCGGAAGACCGAAGCGCCGGTGCCGTCCGCATCGCCTGCTTCGGCGCACGTCCACGCGCACGGCACCGCGCCGGCATGGGAGCCGGCCGAAGGCGCCGAGCGCACCTTCTGGACCTGGGTCGCCAACCTGCTGCACGCCTTCAGCATGGCGCTGCTGGTGTTCGTCGCGATGGGCGTCTGCCTGTGGCGCGGCGCCACGTTGCGCTCGATGCCGCTGGCCGCACTGGTGGCCGCCGCCGGTGCGCTGAGCTTCCATGTCTGGCCCTCGCTCGGGCTGCCGGCCGAGATTCCCGGCATGGACGCGGCCCGGCTCGGCTCGCGCCAGGGCTGGTGGGTGCTGGCGGCCGGCAGCGCGGCGCTGGCCTGCGCCGGGGTCGCCGGGTCGCGCACCCCCTGGCGCTGGCCGGCGGCGGCGGCGCTGCTGGCGCTGCCGTTCGCCGTCGGCGCGCCGCACATCGCGGCCGATCCGTTCGCGGGCTTCGGCGCCGAGGCGCAAACCGCGCTGCATGGGCTCGACGAGCGCTTCGGGACGGCCACCGGCTGGATCGCGCTGTCGTTCTGGGTGTCGATGGCGGTGGTGGGTGGCGTCTTCTTCGATCGCTGGCTGCGGCCCGCGATCGACGCGGGCTTCGGTCGCACCCGCATCGCGGCGGCCCCGCTGGAGCTGAAGCCATGAGCGGCAAGATCATGCTGGTGGGCATCGGCCCCGGCAGCCACGACCACATGACCCAGCGCGCGCGCGAAGCGATCGCCGAGGCCGACGTGGTGGTCGGCTACAGCACCTACATCAAGCTCGTCGCCGACCTGCTCGAAGGCAAGGAAGTCATCAGGAAGGGCATGACCGAGGAGCTCGACCGCGCGGTCAACGCGCTCGACTGCGCACGTGCGGGCAAGAAGGTCGCGCTGATCTCCAGCGGCGACGCGGGCGTCTACGGCATGGCCGGACCGACCTACGAGGTGCTGTTCCAGGCCGGCTGGACGCCGGAGTCGGACATCGCCGTGGAAGTGGTGCCGGGCGCCTCGGCCATCAACGCCTGCGCGGCGCTGGTGGGCGCGCCGCTCACGCACGACTTCTGCTCGATCTCGCTGAGCGACCTGCTCACGCCCTGGCCGGTGATCGCGCGCCGGCTCGATGCGGTGGCCGCGGCCGACTTCGTGGTCGCGCTCTACAACCCCAAGAGCGGCCGGCGCACCCAGCAGATCGTGCAGGCGCAGCAGCTGTTCCTGCGGCATCGCCGGCCCGACACGCCGGTGGCGGTGGTCAAGTCGGCCTACCGCCGGCGCGAGCGCATCGAGTTCACCACGCTCGCCCACATGAGCGACTGCGACATCGGCATGCTGACGACCGTGCTGATCGGCAACAGCCACACCTTCGTGCGCCACGGCCTGATGGTCACGCCGCGCGGCTACGCCAACAAGTACGACCTCGACGACGGCGGCGCGACGCGCGACGGCGAGCGGGCCGGCCGGTCGCTTTCCACCGGCCTGCTCGGCTGGCTGCAGAACCTGCGCGCCGACCATGCCGAAGGTGCCAGCACGGCCGAACTCGCGCAGCGCCACCGGCTGCCGGTCGGCTACATCGAGGCGGTGCTCGCGGCACCGGTCGAGGAGACGCAGGAATGAACGAAGTCGTCAAGCCGAAGATCGGTGCCTACAAGCGCCACCTGCTGGTCTGCACCGGCCCGCGCTGCACGCCCGACGGCGCCTCGCAGGACCTGTTCGACAGCCTGGGCGAGAAGTTCAAGGCCGCGGGGCTCAACGAAGGCGAACTGCGCGTCAAGCGCAGCCGTGTCGGCTGCTTCGCGGCCTGCAAGGGCGGCCCGGTGATGTGCGTGCAGCCCGACGGCACCTGGTACTACAACGTGACGCCGGCGAACCTGGACCGCATCGTCGCGCAGCATCTGGTGGGTGGCAAGGTCGTGGAGGATCTGGTGTTCCATCAAGGGCCGGGGCCGGTAGAAGGGGCGTAGCCCGAGAATCCGCGGCATGCCTCATGCCGTCGCCCTGTTGCGCGCCGCCCGCCTCGCGCGCAGCGGCAAACCCTTCCTCGCCCGCGGCGGCTTCAAGCGCGAGCGCTGCGACGGCTGCCGTCTCGCGACCGGTCACTGCCTGTGCAGGGTGCGACCGACCGTCGAGACCCGCGCCGGGATCTGCCTGCTCATGGCGGACATCGAGCCGCTCAAGCCGAGCAACACCGGCTGGCTGGTCGCCGACGTGGTGCCCGACACATTCGCCTTCGGCTGGGCGCGCACCGAGGTCGACCCCGCGCTGCTCGCCTTGCTCGGAGATCCGCAATGGGAACCGTACGTGGTGTTCCCGGGGCGGTATGCGACGCCGCAACGGGTGGTGCATGCCGTCGGGTCGGCCGATATCTCGTTCCACGGAAAGGGCCGGCGCCCGCTGTTCGTCCTGCTCGACGGCACCTGGGCCGAGGCGCGAAAGATGTTCGGCAGGAGTCCCTACCTGGACGCGTTGCCCGTGCTGAGCCTGGCACCGGCGCATGCCTCCCGCTACACGCTGCGCGATTCCGGGCGCGGCGACCATTTCTGCACAAGCGAAGTGGCGGCGATGTGCATGGCGCTGGCCAGGGAGCCCGCGGCGGCGGCGATGCTCGACGCTTATCTGGCGGTTTTCACGCATCACTATCTGTGTGCGAAGAACCAGCAGCCGGTGGCATGGGATGGAATCGAGCATCGGGCGTTGCTGGCGACCGGCTCCTCTACTTGATTGAACGCGGCGTCCGTGCTGCCCGGGTGGTGACGAGCAGTTCGGAAGCGCACTCGGAACGACGGAAAAGCGGTGCGGTGACTTTTCGTCTTTTCGTGCCCCTGTCGGGCAGGCTCGAAACTTGCTGATTTTGTGGAAATGATCAAAAGTTTTCTTTTGATCTGTATATTTGTCATCAAATTTACTTTTCGGCTTCGCCGTGGGGCATGCAACGCCCGCTTTTCATCCGCCTGCTCATGCGTCCCGACGTCCCTGTCGCCCTCCCCTCGACTGCCAAGGCGCCCAACACCGCCTCGGTCACCCAGCGCATCGCGCAGGCACTGCCGCGTCTGAGCCGCCTGCACCGGCAGGTCGCCGACCACGTCCTCGCCCACCCGTTGCAGGTCGCGACGCTGCCGATCGACGAACTCGCCGCGACGGCCGGCGTGTCGGTCGCCACGGCCAACCGCTTCGCACGCGCGCTCGGCTACGAGGGCTACGCGAGCTTTCGCGCCGAACTGGTGCTCGGTTTCGAGCCGCTGCTGGCCCCGGTGGAGCAACTGCGCGGCAACCTGGCGCAGCCGTCGACCGTGGCTGAAATCTTCGCTGCCGCGCTGGAAGAGAGCCATCGCAACATCGAGGCGACGCGCCGCACCATCGACTACGCCTCCTGCGAATGCGCGGTGCAGTTGCTGCTCGAGGCGCACACGGTGTTCGTGGTCGGCTACGGCGCCAGCGCCTGGCTGGCCGGGCTGCTGCAGCACGGCCTGGACGCCTACTGCACCGACATCCGCCTGCTCTCGGCCGTCAGCGGCGTCACGCACGGCGCGCGCACGCTGTCGCGCGGCAAGCCGGGCGACGTGCTGGTGGCGATCGGCTTTCCGCGCTACCTCACCGACACCGTGACGCTCGCCGCCGCGGCGCGCGCCCACGGCGTGCGCGTGCTGGTGCTGACCGACCGGCCGAGCTCGCCGCTCGCGCCGCTGGCCGACGTGGCGCTCTACGCGCAGACCGGAACCCGCTACCGGCCCAATTGCGAAACCGCCGCGCTGGCCGTGATCGAGGCGCTGACCAGCGCCATCGCGCTGCGCACGCCGGGCGCGTTCCAGCTCGCGGGCAAGGTGGTCGAATCGGTCATGCCCTGGCTGCACGGCAATCCCCACCGCGGCGCGCGCGTCGCGGCCCGCAAGACACTCGCATCTCCATGAAGACCACGCCCGTCATCGCCATCCACGGAGGCGCCGGCACGATCGCCTCGGTCGCGTCCGATTCTTCCACCGCGCAGCCCTACCGCGATGCGCTGCAGGCGGTCGTGTCCGCCGCGCAGGCGGCATTGCTGCGCGGCGCGAGCGCGCTCGACGCGGTCTGCATCGCGGTCGAACTGCTCGAGGACTGCCCGCTGTTCAACGCCGGCCACGGCGCCGTGTTCACGCACGACGAGACGCACGAGCTCGACGCGGCCGTGATGAACGGCGCCGACCTGCGCGCCGGCGCGGTCGCAGGCGTGAGCCGCATCCGCCGTCCGGTGCGCGCCGCGCGCGCGGTGCTGGCCGACGGCGCGCACGTGCTGCTCGGCGGCGCCGGTGCCGAAGCCTTCGCGCGCGAGCACGGGCTGGAGATGGTCGATCCTTCCTACTTTTCGACCGAGGCGCGCCGCCAGCAGCTGAAACTGGCCCGCGTCGCCGACAGGGTCGCGCTGGACCATGACGGCGCGCCGCTGGTTGAAGGCAGCAAGTTCGGCACCGTCGGCGCGGTCGCGCTCGACATGCACGGTCACCTCGCCGCCGCGACGTCCACCGGCGGCATGACCAACAAGCGCGTCGGGCGCATCGGCGATTCGCCGCTGATCGGCGCCGGCACCTATGCCGACGACCGGAGCGCGGCGGTGTCGTGCACCGGCAGCGGCGAGATGTTCATCCGCGCCGTCGCGGCCTACGATGTCTGCGCCCGCATGCGCTATGCCGGCCAGTCGCTCGAGGAAGCCACGCAGGCGGTGGTGATGCGGACGCTGCCCGCCATCGACGGGCGCGGCGGGCTGATCGCGGTCGACCGGCTGGGCAACGTCTGCCTGCCGTTCAACACCGAAGGCATGTACCGCGCCCATGCCCGTGGCGCCGAGACGCCGCACACCGCCATCCATCGCTGAACCGACGAATCGACGCACAACCGCCACGCTCCATCCATGTCCGCCGTCCTCCACGCTCCCACCCCGGCCATCCGGCCCGCTGCATCGGCGATCGCGCTGCCCGAAGGGCGCGTGCTGTCCGTCAAGGACATGAGCGTGCGCTTCTCGACCTCCGAGCGCGTGGTCGACGCGGTGAAGAACCTGTCGTTCCATGTCGAGCACGGCGAGACGCTGGCCATCGTCGGCGAGTCGGGTTCGGGCAAGTCGGTGACCTCGCTGGCGCTGATGCGGCTGGTCGAATACGGCGGCGGGCGCATCGTCGGCGGCCGCATGCTGTTCCGCCGCCGCGACGACCGGGTGCTCGACCTGGCGAGCGCGCCGGACGCCACGATGCGCGGCATCCGCGGTGCCGACATCGCGATGATCTTCCAGGAGCCGATGACCTCGCTGAACCCGGTGTTCACCGCCGGCGACCAGATCGCCGAGGCCATCGCGATCCACCAGCGCAAGGACCGGAGCGCCGCGCGCGCCGAGGCGCTGCGCATGCTGGAGCTGGTGCGCATTCCCGAGGCGCGCGGCGTGCTCGACCGCTTCCCGCACCAGCTCTCGGGCGGCATGCGCCAGCGCGTGATGATCGCGATGGCGCTGTCGTGCAAGCCGTCGCTCTTGATCGCCGACGAACCGACGACGGCCCTCGACGTCACGATCCAGGCGCAGATCCTCCAGCTGATCCGCGAGCTGCAGACCGAGATGCGGATGGGCGTGCTGTTCATCACGCACGACATGGGCGTGGTCGCCGAGGTGGCCGACCGCGTGCTGGTGATGTACCGCGGCGACAAGGTCGAGGCCGACACGGCCACGCGGGTCTTCGCCGACCCGAGGCATCCCTACACGCGCGCGCTGCTGTCGGCCGTGCCGCAGCTCGGCGCGATGCGCGGCACCGACCTGCCGGCCAAGTTCGAGCTGCTGCGCGTCGACGCGCCCGGCGCCGCGCCGGCACTCGCCGCCGAGCCGCACGACACCGTGCGCCGCGACCTGCCGCCGATCCTGCGCGTCAAGGACCTGGTCACGCGCTTCGAACTGCGCAGCGGCCTGCTGAGCCGCGTGACGCGCGTGGTGCACGCGGTCGAGAAGGTGAGCTTCGACCTGCATGCGGGCGAGACGCTGGCGCTGGTCGGCGAATCGGGCTGCGGCAAGTCGACCACCGGGCGCTCGCTGCTGCGGCTGGTCGAGAGCCAGCGCGGCAGCATCGAGTTCGACGGCCGCAACGTGCTGGAACTGCCGAAGAAGGAAGTGCAGGCGCTGCGCCGCGACATCCAGTTCATCTTCCAGGACCCGTTCGCCTCGCTCGATCCGCGCGTGACGGTCGGCTACTCGATCATGGAGCCGCTCCTGGTGCACGGCATTGCCAGCGGCGACGAAGCGCAGGCGCGCGTGCGCTGGCTGCTGGAGAAGGTCGGGCTGCCTGCCGAGCATGCGCAGCGCTATCCGCACGAGTTCTCCGGCGGCCAGCGCCAGCGCATCGCCATCGCGCGCGCGCTCGCGCTGAACCCCAAGGTGGTGGTGGCGGACGAGTCGGTGTCGGCGCTGGACGTGTCGATCCAGGCGCAGATCGTCAACCTGCTGCTCGACCTGCAGCGCGAGCTCGGCGTGGCCTTCCTGTTCATCTCGCACGACATGGCCGTGGTCGAGCGCGTGAGCCATCGCGTGGCCGTGATGTACCTCGGCCAGATCGTCGAGATCGGCCCGCGCCGCGCGATCTTCGAGAACCCGCAGCACGCCTACACCCGGCGCCTGATGGCCGCGGTCCCGGTGGCCGACCCGACGCGGCGCAACATCGGCCGCACGCTCCAGAAGGGCGAGATTCCGAGCCCGGTGCATCCGTTGGGCTACGAGCCCGACCCGCCGCCGCTGGTGGAGATCGCGCCCGGTCATTTCGTCGCGCTGCATCCCGTCGCCTGAGCCTTTTCCTCGTCTTCCCTTCATCTCTCCCAACCGGCTTCAAAGGAGTCCCCGAATGTCCCTCCAACGTCTCTCCCGCATCGCCGCCGCGCTGGCGCTGGCCGGCATGGCGCTGTCCGCCCACGCCGCCAAGGACGTGGTCGTCGCGGTGCAGTCCAACTTCACCACCACCGACCCGTACGACGCCAACGACACGCTGTCGCAGGCCGTCGCCAAGTCGTTCTATCAAGGTCTGTACGGCTTCGACAAGGACATGAAGATGGTCCCGGTGCTGGCCACCGGCCACACGGTCAGCAAGGACGGCCTGGTCTACACGGTCAAGCTGCGCAGCGGCATCAAGTTCCACGACGGCACCGACTTCAATGCGGAGTCGGTCAAGGCCACCTTCGACCGCGTGACCAACCCCGACAACAAGCTCAAGCGCTACAACCTCTACAAGAACATCGCCAAGACCGAAGCGGTCGACGCGACCACGGTCAGGTTCACGCTGACCGAGCCCTTCTCGCCCTTCGTCAACACGCTGGCCCATCCGTCGGGCGTGATCATCTCGCCGGCCGCGCTGGCCAAGTACGGCAGCAAGGGCATCGCGCAGAACCCGGTCGGCACCGGCCCGTTCAAGTTCGTCGAATGGAAGTCGACCGACTACCTGAAGGTCGCGAAGTTCGACGGCTACTGGAGGAAGGGCTATCCGAAGGTCGACACCATCACCTTCCGGCCGGTCGTGGACAACAACACCCGCGCGGCCATGATGCAGACCAACGAGGCGCACTTCGCGTTTCCGATGCCGCCCGAATCGGCACTGACGCTGCGCGCCAAGCCCAGCCTCGAAGTGACCGCCGCGCCGTCGATCATCCAGCGCTACATCTCGTTCAACACGCAGCAGAAGCCCTTCGACAACCCGAAGGTGCGCGAAGCCATCAACTACGCGATCAACAAGGAAGCGCTGGTCAAGGTCGCGTTCGCCGGCTTCGCGATTCCCGCCGAAGGCGTGCTGCCCAAGGGCGTCGACAGCGCGGTCAAGACCGGCCCGTGGCCCTACGACCCGGCCAAGGCCAAGGCGCTGCTGGCCGAAGCCGGCTATCCGAACGGCTTCGAGAGCACGCTGTGGTCGGCCTACAACCACACGACCGCGCAGAAGGTGATCCAGTTCGTGCAGCAGCAGCTCGCGCAGGTCGGCATCAAGGTGCAGGTGCTGGCGCTCGAAGCCGGCCAGCGCGTCGAACGCGTCGAGAGCGCGCAGGACGCGGCCACCGCGCCGGTGCGCATGTACTACGTCGGCTGGTCGTCGTCGACCGGCGAGGCCGACTGGGCGCTGCGTCCGCTGCTGGCGTCCGAATCGTTCCCGCCGAAGCTGTTCAACACGGCCTACTACAAGAACGACGAGGTCGACGCCGGCATCAAGAAGGCGCTGGTCACCACCGACGCCGCCGCCAAGGCCAAGATCTACGCCGAGGTGCAGCAGCGCATCTGGAAGGACGCACCCTGGGCCTTCCTCGTGACCGAGCAGCTGCTGTCGGTGCGCGCGCGCAACCTGACCGGCTTCTACGTGATCCCGGACGGCAGCTTCAACTACGACGAAGTCGAACTGAAGTGAGGCGCTCCCCCAGGCTCTCCCACTTCGTGCGGTGCGCCGACCCCCTCGCCGGGGTCCACGCCCGGGGCCCGGCGAAGCCGGTGCCGCGGTGTTCCGCGAAGGGTCGGGGGCGCGCGTGACCAGCTACATCCTCAAGCGCCTGCTCGGCCTGCTGCCGACGCTGCTGATCGTCGCGGTGCTGGTGTTCCTGTTCGTGCACATGCTGCCCGGCGACCCGGCGCGGCTGGCCGCGGGCGTGGACGCCGGCCCGGAGACGGTGGCGCTGGTGCGTCAGGAGCTCGGCCTCGACAAGCCGCTGCCGCAGCAGTTCCTGAACTTCTTCGGCAACCTGCTGCAGGGCGACTTCGGCACCTCGCTGCGCTCCAAGCGCGCGGTGTCCGCCGAGATCGCCGAGCGCTTCATGCCTACGCTGCTCCTCACCATCGCCAGCATGGTCTGGGCGACCTTCTTCGGCATGGTGATCGGCATCGTCTCGGCCGTCTACCGCAACCGCTGGCCCGACCGGCTCGGCATGACGCTGGCCGTCTCGGGCATCTCGTTCCCGGCGTTCGCGCTGGGCATGCTGCTCATGCAGGTGTTCTCGGTGCAGCTGGGCTGGCTGCCGACCGTCGGCGCCGACAGCTGGCGCCACTACATCCTGCCGTCGCTCACGCTGGGCGCGGCCGTCGCCGCCGTGATGGCGCGCTTCACGCGGGCCTCGTTCATTGAGGTGATCCAGGAAGACTTCGTGCGCACCGCGCGCGCCAAGGGCGTGCCCGAGAAGCTGGTGGTGCTCAAGCACTGCCTGCGCAACGCGCTGATCCCGGTCGTCACCATGATGGGCCTGCAGTTCGGCTTCCTGCTGGGCGGCTCGATCGTGGTCGAGGCGGTCTTCAACTGGCCGGGGCTCGGCCGGCTCCTGGTCGACGCGATCGAGATGCGCGACTACCCCATCATCCAGACGCTCGTGCTGCTTTTCTCGCTCGAGTTCATCCTGATCAACCTGGCGGTCGACGTCTTGTATGGCTTCATCAATCCCACCATCCGATACAAGTGAAGCCACGGTGGCGGCGACGACCACGGTCTCCGTCGACGTGACCGTGCGCACGCCGTGGCGCGAGTTCTGGCGCAAGTTCCGGATGCAGCACGTGGGCTTCGCGGCGCTGGTCTTCGTCGTGCTGCTGGTGCTGGTGGCGGTGCTGGCGCCGTGGATCGTGCCGTACGACGCCGAGAATTTCTTCGACTACGACCGCATCAACCAGGGGCCGTCGCTGGTGCACTGGTTCGGCGTCGACCCGCTCGGGCGCGACATCTTCAGCCGCATCCTGATGGGCACGCGGATCTCGCTGGCCGCGGGTTTCCTGTCGGTCGTGGTGGGCGCGATCGTCGGCACCGCGTTCGGCCTGCTGGCGGGCTACTACGGCGGCTGGTGGGACCGCATCGTGATGCGGATCTCGGACGTGCTGTTCGCGTTTCCGGGCGTGCTGCTGGCGCTGGGCGTGGTGGCGATTCTCGGCAGCGGGATGATCAACGTGATCATCGCGGTGTCGGTGTTCAGCGTGCCGGCGTTCGCGCGGCTGGTGCGCGGCAACACGCTGGTGCTGAAGAACCTGACCTACATCGAGGCCACGCAGAGCATCGGCGCGAGCGACCGCACGATCTTGCTGCGCCACATCCTGCCGGGCACGATCTCGGCCATCGTCGTGTACTTCACGATGCGGCTGGGCACGTCGATCATCACGGCCGCGAGCCTCTCGTTTCTCGGCCTCGGCGCGCAGCCGCCGACGCCCGAATGGGGCGCGATGCTCAACGAGGCGCGCGCCGACATGGTCAACGCGCCGCACGTCGCGCTGTTCCCGTCGCTCGCGATCTTCCTCACCGTGCTGGCGTTCAACCTGCTGGGCGACGGTTTGCGCGACGCGCTCGATCCGAAGATCGACAGGCTCTAGCGATGGCGATTCCGCGGATCGGCCGGCTGCCTTCGTGGCCGCGCGATGCGATCACCGACGTGGCCGGCGTCACGGTCGGACACCGCACGCGCGACGAGGGCGAAGGCAGCGGCGTCCACACCGGCGTGACGGTCGTGCGCCCGCACGGCGGCGATCCGTTCCTGGAACGCGTGCCGGCCGGCTTCGCGGTGCTCAACGGTTTCGGCAAGAGCGTCGGGCTGCTGCAGGTCGAGGAACTGGGCGTGCTGGAGACGCCGATCGCGCTGACCAACACCTTCGCCGTGCCAGCCGTCGCAGCGGCGCAGATCCGCCAGTGCGTCGAGGCGAATCCCGAATGCGGCCGTGCGCTGCCGACCGTCAATCCGCTGGTCTTCGAGTGCAACGACGGCTTCCTCAACGACATCCAGCGCATGGCCGTGACTGAGGCCGATTACCTGCAGGCATGGCGAGCGGCCGGCATCGAAGTGGCGCAGGGTTCGGTCGGCGCGGGACGCGGCATGTCCTGCTTCGCGCTCAAGGGCGGCATCGGGACGGCGTCGCGCCGCGTCGCTGCCGGCGATGCGACCTTCACCGTCGGCGTGCTGGTGCTCGCGAATTTCGGCGTGCTGACCGACCTGACGATCGCCGGCGCTGCGGTCGGCGAGCGGATTGCCACCATGTCGGCCGCGCCCGGAACGCCAGGCCCGGAGAAGGGCTCGATCATCATCGTCATCGCGACCGACGCACCGCTCGATGCGCGCCAGCTGCGCCGGCTGGCCATGCGCGCCGGCGCCGGCCTGGCACGCACCGGCTCGGTCTTCGGCCATGGCAGCGGCGACATCGCGCTGGCGTTCTCGACCGCCCACACGCTGCCGCAACGCGCCGACAGGCCGATGCCCGCCGTCGCGCTGCTGCACGACGCGCTGCTCGACGGCCTGTTCCACGCGGTGGCCGAAGGCGTCGAGCAGTCGATCCTGCATGCGCTGTGGCATGCCGAATCCTTCACCGGCCGCGACGGCCATCAACGTCTCGCGCTGGCCGACCTCCTCCCGAAAGCCTCATGAAAATCCTGATCTCCGTCGACATCGAAGGCGTGGCCGGCGTCTTCCATCCGCAGCAGGTGCGCGCAGGCAACCCCGAATACGAACGCGCGCGTCGCTGGATGACCGACGAGGCCAACGCCGCCATCGCCGGCGCCTTCGACGGCGGCGCGAGCGAGGTCTACGTGAACGACTCGCACGGCGACTTCCGTAACATGCCGGCCGACCTGCTCGACCCGCGCGCGCAGGCCATCCAGGGCAAGCCGCGCTACCTGAGCATGGTGGCCGGCGTGGAGCTCGGCATCGACGGCGTCTGCATGGTCGGCTACCACTGCCGCGCGCAGGGGCCGGGCATCCTCGCGCACACCATCAACAGCTTCGCCTTCGCGGCGATCGAGTTCGACGGCGAGTCGATGAGCGAGGCCGGCATCTACGGCGCGCTGGCCGGCGAGTACGGCGCACCGGTGGTGATGGCCAGCGGCGACGACTTGTTCGTCGCCGAGAACCGGCCGCTGTTCCCGCACGCGACCTTCGTGCAGACCAAGCGCGCGACCGGGCAGAACAGCGGCATCTCGCTGTCGCCGGCACAGTCGTGCGCGGCGATCAGGGCGGGCGTGGTCGAGGCGCTGGGCGGCATCGGCGAGGCGCGGCTGCTGCAGTGGCGAACGCCGATCGCCGTCACCCTGCGCACGCAGACACCGGCCTTGGCCGACCTGTTCTGTCAATGGCCGAGCTTCGAGCGCGTCGATCCGGTGGCGCTGCGCTTCACGGCGCCATCGGTCGAGGCGGCCGTGCGCATGATGAACTGCTGCTCCGCGATGTCGGCGATGCTGCGCTGATCGCGACTATTCGGCCGTGATCCGGCGGTCCTTCACGACCTTGCCCCAGGTGGCCGATTCGCTCGCAATGTAGCGGGTCAGCGCATCGCGCGTGCCAGGCATCGGCGTCAGGCCGTGCTTCTCCAGCTGCACCTTGACGTCGGGCTCGTTCAGCACTTTCACGATCTCCCGGTTCCAGCCATCGAGGATCGCAGCGGGCGTCTTGCCGGGTGCGACGAACGCATACCAATTGGTGGCGTTGAAGCCCGGCAGGCCCGATTCAGCCAGCGTGGGTACGTTCGGCAGCGACGGTGCGCGGGTCAGGCCGGTGGTGGCGAGTGCAACCACCTTGCCCGCTTCGACATACGGCGCGGCGGTCGATGGCACGGCGTAGTAGGAAGCCACCCGGCCGGCGAGCACGTCGACCATCGCCGGTGCGCCGCCCTTGTACGGCACGTGGACGATCTCCACGCCAGCGCGCTGGTTGAAGAGCTCGCCGGCCAGGTGCGACGCGGAACCGGCGCCGGTCGATGCGAAGTCGAGCGCGCCCGGCTTCTTCTTTGCGAGTGCGATGTACTCGGCCAGCGTCTTCGCTCCGAGTTCGGTGCCGACCACCAGCACGTTCGGGAAGTTGAGGCCCATGGTGATCGGCGCGAGGTCGCGCACCGGGTCGTAGCCGAGCTTCATGAGGTGCGGCGCGATCGACAGCGGACCGATGGACCCGAGCAGGATCACCGACCCGTCGGCCGGCGCATTGGCCACGTAGCCGTGCGCGATGTTGCCGCCGGCACCGGCGCGGTTGTCGACCACCACCGTCTGGCCGATGTTCTCCGACAGGCGTCTTGCGATGAGCCGCGCCGCGGTATCGGCGCCGCCGCCGGCCGCAAAACCGACGACCAGCGTCACCGGCTTCTTTGGCGGAAAGGCTTGGGCCGCGGCGGGCCGTGCGAGGCCGGCGCAGACCATGGCGAGCGCGGCTGCGGCAGCCAGGGCGAACATGTTTTTCTTCATCGTGAGTCTCCTGTCGTTGTCTTTCTATCGAGTCAGTCGGCACCCAGCTGCAGGCGGCTGGGCAGGCGTTTCTCGATGGCGAACTTCAGGAGCGCCGCCGAGCGGAAGACGCCGTGCGCGAACTTGCCGTAGGGCAGCGTGAGGAACAGCGCCATCACCACGCCCAGGTGCACGGCCAGCAGCAGCGCCATCGCGCCGGTATCGCGCCAGGCCAGCAGCGCCAGGCCGGTGATGCTGGTCAGGAGCAGCAGCGCGATGAAGCCGCGGTCCATGGGTCGCTGCGCGACGTCGCCGTGCGCCGGATCGCGCCGCAGGTTGAGCCACAGCAGCCCGAGCGGCCCGACCACCAGGCCGATGCCGCCGGTGGTGCCGAGCAGCACCGGCAGGCTGGTCAGCGCATAGGGCGCATGGAGGTCGAGCAGGTAGTGGTAGAGCGTCGCCACGCTGGTCGAGGCGAAGCACAGCATGAAGCCGTAGAACGTGAAGTGGTGGAAGCGCCGGCGCCACAGCGTGAAGCGGTCGTCGGCGTTGTTGCAGCCCTCGCCGTGGCCGCCGCCGAGGTACTTGAGCTTCAACGCGTCGTGCGCGGCCTCGACGCCCGCCGCGACGCGCACGTCGGCCACGGTCGGCCCCGTGCCAGGCGCGATATCGGCCTCGTCCCGGCTCGGCGACACCTCGCGCCAGAACCGGCGCACGCCCATGCCGAGCGCCAGCACGACGTAGAGCGACACCGTGCCGAAAAGCAGCGCGAGGAAGTTGTGCGGAAAGATCGCATAGAAATTCCCGGCCAGCGGTTCGTGCAGCAGCGACCCCGACATCGCGACCGCCAGCACCAGGAACAGCGCCAGTGCGCCGGCCAATGCCAGCGCCACGGTGAGGCCGGCCCGGCGGTAGAGCGCACCCATCGCGGGCGGCCAGGCGTAGTCGTGGTACGTCTGCATGCGCACCTCGGCCATGGCGCGCGGCACGTTCACGGCGAACTCGTGCGGCGGCGCGTACTGGCAGGCATGCAGGCAGGCGCCGCAGTTGTGGCAGAGGTTGGCCAGGTAGTGCGTGTCGGCCTTGCCGAATTCGAGCCGCCGCGTCATGGCCGGGAACACCGCGCAGAAGCCTTCGCAGTAGCGGCAGGCGTTGCAGATCTGCAGGATGCGCGCGACCTCGCCTTCGCTCGCACCGAGCGGCAGCGCGGGGCGGATCGGGATCACGCGCGGACTGCCGATGCCCGTCTCGATACGACCGGTGCCGTCGGCGTCGGCGGCCGCACGCGCGACGAGTTCATTGAGTTGCTGCAAGCGCGGCCTCCGGAGATGTGGTGCGGACGTTCGATGCGGCCCGTGCGGCCTGCGCGGCCCGCGTGCCGGCGATGCGCCCGAAGGCGGTGCCGATGCTCATGCCGACGCCGGCGGTGTAGCCCTTGCCCAGCACGTTGCCGGCCATCATTTCGCCGGCCACGAACAGGTTGGGGCTCGGCCGGCCGCCGAAGCGCACGGCGGTGGTCTCGTCGACCTTGAGCCCGAGGTAGGTGAAGGTGATGCCGGGGCGCACCGGATAGGCATGGAAGGGCGCGGTATCGAGCGGCCGGGCCCAGTGGGTCTTGGCGGGCGTCAAGCCTTCGGTATGGCAGTCGTCCAGCGCGGTGTGGTCGAAGCGGCCGACGCGGCAGGCGGCGTTGTAGTCCTCCACGGTCTTCACGAAGGTCGCCTCGTCGAGGCCGATCTTCCGCGCCAGTTCGCCGAGCGTCTGCGCCGTGGTGCCGGCGAACACCGGCGGCATGAAACGGCCGATGGCCTTCTGGTCGATGATCGACCAGGCGGTCTGCCCCGGCTGTTGCGCCACGAGCCTGCCCCAGATCGCATAGCGCTTGGGCCAGAAGTCCTCGCCCTCGTCGTAGAAGCGCTGTGCCGCACGGTTGACCACCACGCCGAGCGACACGCAGTCGATGCGCGTGCAGATGCCGCCGTCGTAGAGCGGCGCGCGCGCGTCGATCGCCACCATGTGGCCCTGCGACGGATCGCCGATGCGGTCGGCGCCGGCATCGAGCATGTATTTCAGCAGCACGCCCTGGTTGAAGCGCGTGCCACGGATCAGGAAGTTGTCGGCCGGCCACTCGCCGCTCTCGTTCTGGCCCCAGGCCTCGCGCAGCCATTCGCGGTTCGATTCGAAGCCGCCGCAGGCCAGCACGCAGCTCTTCGCCTCGATGCGTTCGCCGGCCTCGGTACGCACCGCGACGAAGCGCTGGCCGTCGAGCTCGACCGCGCTCACCGGCGTGTCGTAGCGGACCTGCACGCCGAGCTTCTCGGCGCTGCGGAAATAGGCGTTGACCAGCGCCTTGCCGCCGCCCATGAAGAAGGCGTTGGTGCGCGCGACGTGCAGCGCGCCCGAGAGCGGCGGCTGGAAATGCACGCCGTGGCTGCGCATCCAGTCGCGGCAGTCCGACGATGCGCGGATGGTGAGCCGCGCCAGGTGTTCGTCGGTCAGGCCGCCGGTCACCTTGAGCAGGTCCTGCCAGTACTCCTCTTCGGTATAGGCGTCGATCAGCACGTCCTGCGGCGCATCGTGCATGCAGCGCAGGTTGCGGGTGTGCTGCGAATTGCCGCCGCGCCACGCCTTGGGCGCGGCTTCGAGCAGCAGCACCGAGGCGCCTGCCTCGCGCGCCATCAGCGCGGCGCAGAGCGCGGCGTTGCCGCCACCGATCACCAGGACATCGGGCCTTGAAGTCATTGTTCTTTCCATCGCAGAGCAGGGCGCACTCTAGGAAGGAAAAGGCCGGCTGCACAGTGCGCAGGCGGCATGGCCCCATCACGGATCGTGATGGCTTGGCGACATCAGGAAACGGGAGACAGCGAGGCGCCGGGCCACTGTCCGGATCGAACGAGCGCGCGTGCGGTGTCGGTCAGCACGATGCGCGCGGCCAGCGCGGCGGGTGTCAGTTCGTCGTCGGACAGGCTGCAGAGCGCGTTGTGACGGCGCGCCTCCTTGTCGGCCAGCGGCGCCAGATGGAAACGCTCGCCGGCATCCCGCCAGCGGCCGATGGCCGCGCCCGGCTGCACCGTGGCGCCGAAACCGGCATCGACCGCTTCCATCAGCACCGCCAGGGAGTCGATTTCGGCCACCAGCATCGGCACCAGCCGCGCACGCGCGAAGACGGCGTCCATCACACTGCGCAAGCCGTGCGTGCCGGTCGGCAATATCAGCGGGACCTTCGCGAGCTGCGCCATCCGCACGCTGCGCTGGCTGGCCGCCGCGGCTTCGGACATCCGGTTGCGCGAGCGGATCAGCAGCAGCTTCTCGTCGAGCAGCGGCGCCACGCTCCAGCGCGTCGCGGCATGGGTGTTGAAGAGCACCGCCAGGTCGAGTTCGCGCGAATTCAGCATCGACGTCAAGTGGCCCGACAGGCTCTCGACCATATGCAGCCGCACGTCGGGATAGCGTTCGCGCATGGCGCGCATGAAGGGCATGGCCAGCACGGCGGCCGTGGTGGGTGCGAGCCCTACGCTGACCGTGCCCGACAGCCGCGCATGTCGGGCGACGCGTGCGGCCTGTGCCGCATGGCGCAGCGTGAGTTGCGCCTCGCGGAAGAAGGCGAGCCCGGCCTCGGTGGGTACGGCGCCCTTGGCAGTGCGCTTCAGCAGGCGGGTGGAGAGTTCGCTCTCGAGCTTGCTGAGCTGCTGGCTCAATGCCGACTGCACCAGTTCCAGGTCGAGCGCGGCGCGGCCGATGCTGCCGAGCTCGACGGTGCGGACGAAGTAGCGCAGTTGCCGCAGTTCCATGGGACCGGATCCGGGCGTGCGCCGTCGGGCACCGTGGACGCGTTACAGGCCGAGCATCAGCTTCAGGTTCTGCACCGCCGCACCGCTCGCGCCCTTGCCCAGGTTGTCCAGGCGCGCGATCACCACCGCGTGGCGATGGTCCTCGTTCGGGTAGACGCGCAGTTCGAGCAGGTTGGTGTCGTTGAGCGCGGTCGGTTCGAGCTTGCCGTCGTCGGTCGGCGGCAGCACCTTCACGAATTGCTCCGGCGTGTTGCTGCGTTCGTAGTGGGCGGACAGCGCTTCGAGCAGGTCGCTCGCCCTCGGCTTGCCGGGCAGGTCGTCCAGATGCAACGGAAGTTGCACCAGCATGCCCTGCTTGAAGTTCCCGACCGCCGGGACGAACACCGGCCGGCGCACGAGCCCGGTGTACTTCATGATTTCCGGGATGTGCTTGTGCTTCAGGCCGAGCGCGTACACCTCGTAGGGCGCCGCGGCGCCGGCTTCGTACGCCTCGATCATCGAGCGCCCGCCGCCGGAAAAACCGCTGACCGAAGGCAGCGCGATCGGGAAATCGGCCGGCAGGATGCCCGCGTCGACCAGCGGCCGCACGATGGCGATGGCCCCGGTCGCATAGCAGCCCGGGTTCGCCACGCGATCGGCCGCGGCCACCGTTTGCCAGTGGCCGGCCGTCAGTTCCGGAAAGCCGAAGGCCCAGGCCGGGTTCGTGCGGTGCGCGGTCGAGGCATCGATGATCTTGGGTTTCCTGTCGGGCAACCGGTCGATCAGCGCGACCGACTCGAGCGCTGCGTCGTCGTGCAGGCACAGCACCACCAGGTCGACGCCGGCCATCAGGTCGCGTTTGGCGCCGGCATCCTTGCGACGTTCGGGCGCGATGCTGACCAGTTCGACCTGCGACATCGACTGGAGCCGTTCGCGGATCTGCAGGCCGGTGGTACCGGCTTCGCCATCGATGAAAACCTTGACCATGGTAGGTGCGTCCGATGCAAACAATGAGAGAACTAAAGAGTTAACTCGAGCGTGTTTAGCTGGAGTTGGTGCGGCGCACCATGATACAGTCCGCGATTGTTCGCCACCCCCCGCCCCGTGCGTGGCGCCGTGCTCCGCGGACAACAGTCAAACATCTCGTTTTCAACCTCCGTTCCGAGAAAACCCTCATGAAGATTCACGAGTACCAAGGCAAGGAAATTCTTGCCAAGTTCGGCGTGCCCGTGCCGCGCGGCATTGCGGCCTACACGGTCCAGGAGGCTGTCGAAGCCGCCCAGAAGCTCGGCGGTCCGGTATGGGTCGTCAAGGCCCAGATCCACGCCGGAGGCCGCGGCAAGGGCGGCGGCGTCAAGGTGGCCAAGACGATCGAGGACGTCAAGCGCATCGCCGGCGAGATTCTCGGCATGCAACTGATCACGCACCAGACCGGCGCCGAAGGCCAGAAGGTCCGTCGCCTCTACATCGAGGACGGCGCCGACATCAACAAGGAATACTACATTTCCGCCGTGACCGATCGCGCGACCCAGAAGGTCGCGTTCATCGCGTCGAGCGAAGGCGGCATGGACATCGAGGAAGTCGCGCATTCGTCGCCCGAGAAGATCATTACGGTCTTCGCCGACCCGCAGCAGGGTCTTACCGACGCGCAGGCCAAGGAAATTTCCGACGGCATCGGCATGCCGGCCGATTCGACCGCGCAGACCGTCGACATCCTCAAGAAGCTCTACACCTGCTACATGGAGACGGACGCCTCGCTGGTCGAGATCAATCCGCTCAACCGCGACAGCAAGGGCAACGTGATGGCGCTCGACGCCAAGTTCAACTTCGATCCGAACTCGTTGTACCGCCACCCCGAACTCGTCGCCCTGCGCGACCTGGACGAGGAAGACGCGGCCGAAGTCGAAGCCTCGAAGTTCGACCTCGCCTACATCTCGCTCGACGGCAACATCGGTTGCCTGGTGAACGGCGCCGGCCTGGCGATGGCCACCATGGACACCATCAAGCTGTTCGGCGGCGAGCCGGCCAACTTCCTGGACGTGGGCGGCGGCGCCACCCCCGAGAAGGTGACCGAAGCCTTCAAGATCATGTTGAAGAACAAGAACGTCAAGGGCATCCTGGTCAACATCTTCGGCGGCATCATGAAGTGCGACACCATCGCCACCGGCGTGATCGCAGCCTGCAAGGCCGTCAACCTGAGCGTGCCGCTGGTCGTGCGCATGAAGGGCACGAACGAAGTCGAAGGCAAGAAGTTGCTGGCCGAATCCGGCCTGCCGATCATCAGCGCCGACACGATGGCCGATGCGGCTCAAAAAGTGGTTGCGGCCGTCAAGTAAGGATTAGCCATGTCGATCTACATCAACAAAGACACCAAGGTCATCACCCAGGGCATCACTGGCAAGACCGGCCAGTTCCACACGGAAAAGTGCCAGGAATACGCGAACGGCAAGAACGCTTTCGTCGCCGGCGTGAACCCGAAGAAGGCCGGCGAGTCGATTTTCGGCATCCCGATCTTCGGTTCGGTCAAGGAAGCCGCCAAGGAAACCGGCGCCACCGTGTCGGTGATCTACGTGCCACCGGCCGGTGCCGCCGCCGCCATCTGGGAAGCCGTGGAAGCCGATCTGTACATGGCGATCTGCATCACCGAAGGCATTCCGGTCAAGGACATGCTCGAAGTGCGCAACAAGATGAAGGCCAAGGAAGCCGCCGGCGGCAAGAAGACGCTGCTTCTCGGCCCGAACTGCCCCGGCCTGATCACGCCCGACGAGATCAAGATCGGCATCATGCCCGGCCACATCCACCGCAAGGGTCGCATCGGCGTGGTCTCGCGCTCGGGCACGCTGACCTACGAAGCGGTTGCCCAGCTGACCGAGATCGGCCTCGGTCAGTCGTCGGCGGTCGGCATCGGCGGCGACCCGATCAACGGCCTGAAGCACATTGACGTGATGAAGGCCTTCAACGACGATCCGGACACCGACGCGGTGATCATGATCGGCGAGATCGGTGGTCCGGACGAAGCCGATGCGGCGCGCTGGTGCAAGGAAAACATGAAGAAGCCGGTCGTCGGTTTCATCGCCGGCGTGACCGCGCCTCCGGGCAAGCGCATGGGCCATGCCGGCGCGCTGATCTCCGGCGGTGCCGACACGGCCGATGCCAAGCTCGCCATCATGGAAGAGTCGGGCTTCACCGTGACGCGCAATTTCTCCGAACTGGCCAAGCTGCTGAAGGCACGCCTGTAAGCACATCGCAGGCGGCGCGACACGTGCGTTCCCGGCGACGACCACAAGAGACGAAAAGGCGCTCGCAATCCAGGTTGCGGGCGCCTTTTCCACAGATAACAGTGGCATAGAGATTTCGAGACCGACACCATGGAATTCCTGCAGACCCCCGACTTCTGGCTGAACCTGCTGAAGATCGTCTGGATCAACATCATCCTTTCGGGCGACAACGCCGTCGTGATCGCGCTCGCGGCACGTTCGCTGCCGCCCACGCAGCAAAAGCAGGCCGTACTGATCGGCTCCGGCGCGGCGGTCGTGCTGCGGATCGCGCTCACCGTGGTCGCTGCCCGGCTGCTGGCGCTGCCCTACCTGCAGATCGTCGGCGGCCTGCTGCTGCTGTGGATCGGCCTGCAGCTGCTCGGCGAAGAAGACGAGGGCGAGGGCGAGGCCAAGCAATACGGCAGCATGTTCGCGGCCGTGCGCACCATCCTGATCGCCGATCTGGTGATGAGCCTGGACAACGTGATCGCCGTGGCCGCCGCGGCGCAGGGCAATACCACGCTTCTGATCCTCGGCCTCGCGATCAGCATTCCGCTGGTGATCTTCGGCAGCACGTTGATGATCAAGCTGATGGAACGCTTCCCGATCATCGTGCTGCTCGGCGCGCTCCTGATCGGCTGGGTCGGCGGCGAAACCATCGTCGGCGACGTCTCGCTCGCCGGCGTTCGCGCAACCTATCCGTGGCTGCACTACGCCGGTGCCGTCGCTGGCGCCGTTTTCGTCTTCGTCGCCGGTCGCCTGCTGCACAAACGCGGGCACGACAAACCGGCCGTCCACTGAATCCGGGGCGCACTCGACCATGGCCATCCATTCCTCCACCTTGCCGGTCGTCCCATCCGGTGCCGTGAAGTCATGGGATTTCGAGGCGCTCACGGATCCGGGGCGCGTGCGCGCCAACAACGAGGATGCGATCGCCGTCGACCCTGCGATCGGTTTCGCCGTGCTGGCCGACGGCATGGGCGGCTACAACGGCGGCGAGGTCGCCAGCGGCATGGCGATCGCTTTGCTGCGCGCGAGCTTTGGACGCTGGCTCGCACATGCCGGCACCCATGCGCCCACGCGTTCGGTGCGGCTGGCGCTGCAGGTCGGAACCGACGAAGCCAACAGCGCGATCCTCGAAGCCGGCAGCGCCAATCCGCAGTTGCAAGGCATGGGCACCACGCTCGTGCTTGCCGTGCTGGGCCCGGAGCGGGTGGTCGTCGGTCATATTGGCGATTCGCGCTGCTACCGGCTGCGCGACGGCCACCTCGACCAGCTCACGCACGATCATTCGCTGATGCAGGACCAGCTCGACGCCGGGCTGATCACGCCCGAGCAGGCCGCACAGTCGCCGCACCGCAATCTGGTCACGCGTGCGTTGGGCATCGAGCGCGCCGTCGACCTGGAAATCACCGAATACCCGGTCCTGCCGGACGATCTCTATCTGTTGTGTTCCGACGGATTGAGCGAGATGGTCCGCGACGCGGACATCCAGAAAATTCTGTTACAACAGAATTTGTTGGCGGACAAGGCAGCACTTTTGATCGATGCGGCGAATGACAATGGCGGTCGCGACAACATTTCGGTTGTCCTCGCGCGCGCACTCGGTAGCTAGGGACGGTGGACGGGCACTGAGGCCCTGCGTGCGGCCGATCACACAAGCAGTTTCAGGAGCCGGCCATGCCGAAAATGATCGTCTCGATCGATGGTGTCGTCATCAAGGAAGTCACGCTTGCAAAGGACCGCACCACGCTCGGGCGTCGACCGTACAACGACATCGTCATCGACAACCTCGCGATCAGCGGCGAGCACGCAATGCTGCACATGATCGACGGCGAAGCCATGCTCGAGGATCTGAACAGCACCAACGGCACGTATGTGAATGCGCGTGCGATCAAGAAGCAGGCGCTGGCACACAACGATGTGGTCGAGATCGGCAAATACAAGATCCGCTATCTGGCACATGTCGAACCGGGCGTGCCCTCACTCGACGCATCCCGCCCCGCTCTGTCGACGGTTTCCGCACCGATGGTCCTGTCGACGACACCGACCCATCATGGCAACTTCGGTGGGGGTGGGGTGCTTCCGGCAGCGTTGCGCGTGTTGTCGGGTATCGGTGCGGGACGTGAGTTGTCGCTGGAAAAGGTGGTCACGACCATCGGCAAGCCCGGTGTCGCCGTCGCTGCCGTCACACGCAGGCTGCACGGCTACGTGATCGCGCCGATCGACGGCGGGACGATGCTGAATGGCGAGGAGCTCGGCAGCGAGGCGGTTACCTTGCAGGACGGCGATTTGCTGGAACTCGGTGGGACCAAGATGCAGTTTGTGCATGCCTGACGGCCTTTTAGGGTCAGGCGAGTTCACAAAGCGGCACATTTGGTCGATGTGACAAAAATGTCGGGACAGTTGGTAAAGATTCCGACATTTTTGTCGGTCGCGTTAAGCGGAACGTTCTCAGTTATTGCGCTTTTGTTCGATTTCGGTCTTGTTTGAAAGGTGGCACGCATGGTGCGGATAAAAATGCGCACCGGCCAGACCGGGCTGAACAACCAACTTGGAGTATTCGAATGAACAGTCGTTCCATCGCACGCAATGTGCAAAAGGGTTTCACCCTTATTGAATTGATGATCGTCGTGGCGATCATCGGTATCTTGGCTGCTGTGGCTTTGCCGGCGTATCAAGACTATGTAAAGCGTGCGAAAGTGACAGAAGGCCTTTCATTGGCTGCATCTGCTAAAACTCTTGTAGCTGAAAATGCTGCCAATGGGCGTTCGTACGATGCTGGATTTGTAGCACCGTCGGCTACGGAAAATGTCACGGGTGTCGCTATCAATAACGCTAATGGTTTGATCACGATTACGTTCGCAGCGCCAGTTCAGGCAGCAGCTACCTTGCTTCTGCGTCCTTATACGGGACCCTCTACGGCTCCTGTAGCATTGCCAACGTCAGCAACTGCTGGTTATGCGCCTCCGGAGGGTTCGATTTCTTGGGCGTGTGGTGCAGTTGGTGCCGCCGCGCCTGCGACGGCGGGCACACTTCAAGCACGGTATGCTCCATCTAATTGCCGCTGAGCGTGGTAATAGAAAAAAGCCGCCGTAAGGCGGTTTTTTTATGCCAGACAATCAAGTCCTTTGAGTTCCTTAGTGAATATTTCCATTGAAAATCTCGTAGCGTTTAGCATAAATCCAACTTGGAATCAAGATGACTTATTTATCCACACGCTTCTAAATAAAATCCCAAATTTAGGCAAATCATCAAATTTTTGAAATCGAGCGGTTTAAAATGATATAAATCATTAGATTTCAAGTTAATAAATTAGGTGATCGCTCGCAAGTTTATGAAGGTGCTCCACGTAATCTCAAGCATGGACCCCGCGCAGGGCGGTTTGTCCCAAGCCGTTCGCAACACGCTTCCAGCGCTTGCATTACAAGGCTCCACAAGCGAGGTTCTCAGCCTCGATGCGCCTGACGCCAGTTTTCTCGGCCGCGACGCCTTCCCTGTCCACGCCATCGGCCCTGCCAAAGGCCCCTACGCCTACAGCGCCGCGCTCAAACCCTGGCTGCTCGCCAACTTCCATCGCTTCGACGCCGTCATCACCCACGGCCTCTGGCAGCACAACAGCGCCGGCACGTCCAGCGCGTTGAAGCAGTACAAGAAAGCCAATCCCGGCAAACCGGCGCCGCGTCACTACGTTATGCCGCACGGCATGCTCGACCCCTATTTCCAGAAAGCCCCCGGTCGCAAGGTGAAGGCGATCCGCAACACGCTGTTCTGGAAGATGTTCGAAGGACCGGCGGTCAACAACGCCGATGGCGTGCTCTTCACTTGCGCGCAGGAGCTGTTGCTCGCGCGCGAGCCGTTCCGGCCTTATCGGCCGCATCGCGAACTCGACGTCGGCATGGGCGTCGAGGCACCGCCGAAGCTCAGTGCCGCCATGGCACCCGCCTTTCTCGAACGATGCCCGCAAGCGGCGGGTCGTCCCTATCTCCTATTCATGAGCCGTCTGCACGACAAGAAGGGCGTCGATATGCTGATCCGCGCTTACGTGCAGCTGCGTTCCGAGCAAGGTCGAAGCGGTGGGGGCGACCCTGACACCGCGTTTCCCGCGCTGATCGTCGCCGGCCCGGGTCTCGACAGCGCCTACGGCCGCAGCCTGCAGGCGCTGGCCGCGTCCTGCTCCGACGATATCCACTTCCCCGGCATGCTCGGAGGAGATGCCAAATGGGGTGCGCTCTACGGTTGCGATGCGTTCGTACTGCCGAGCCACCAGGAGAACTTCGGCATCGCGGTGGTGGAGGCGATGGCCTGCGGGCGGCCGGTGCTGATCAGCCGGCAGGTCAATATCTGGCGCGAATGCGAGCCCGGCGGCCTCGTCGGAGACGATACCGACGCCGGAACGCTCAAGCTCCTGACACAATGGCAGGCTTCAACGTCCACGCGCCGAAATGATTTCGGCGTCGATGCGCTCGCCGCTTACGAACGCAATTTCGCGGTCGACGAGGCCGCCCGACGCATGAACGAGGCGATGCAACCCTAGCGTCCTTTCCCTGTAATCCGCCACTGCATGAAACTCGTCTTCTTCACGCATCCCCCTTTTCTGAAGATGGCCAGCATGATGCGTTATGCCACGTGGCTCGCCGAAGGCATGGCGCAGCGTGGACACGAGGTGCACACATGGACGCCGGAGCCGCACTTCTACAAGCTGCCGATGCCGGCCCGCTACCGCAAGTGGATGGGTTATATCGACCAGTTCCTGGTCTTCCCGCGGCAGATCCGGCAACGCATGGCGCAGGAGTCCGGCGACACCCTCTATGTGTTCGCCGACCACGCGCTCGGCCCCTGGGTGCCCGCGGTCGCGATGTGGCCGAACGTCGTGCATTGCCACGACTTCCTGGCGCAGGACTCGGCGCTCGGCCTGATTCCACAGAACCCGGTGAGCTCCACGGGCCGCATGTACCAGCGCTACATCCGCCACGGCTTCCGGCAGGCGCAAGCCTTCATCGCGATTTCCAAGAAGACGCGGGAAGACCTGATGGCGGTGATCGGTCCGGAGGGCCGATGCGAGGTGGTCTACAACGGCGTGAATCCGCGCTTCCGGCCGTCCACGGACGTACCGGCCGATCGGACGTCGCTCGGCAGGAGGCTCGGCATCGACCTGTCGCGCGGCTATGTGCTGCATGTGGGTGTGAACACCTGGTACAAGAACCGCCGCGGCGTGCTGGTCGGGTACGACGCCTGGCGTCGCCGGGCGACGGATGGCGACAGAGTCGTGCTGCCGCTGCTGATGGTCGGCCCGCAGCCTCCGGGCGAGCTGGCCGCGTTCTGCGCGACGCTGCCTTCGGCCGGCGACATCCACTTCCTGACCGACGTGTCCGACGAGGTGCTGGTGTCGCTCTACGGTGCCGCGACGGTGTTCCTGTTCCCCTCGATCGCCGAAGGCTTCGGCTGGCCGATCGCCGAGGCGATGGCATCGGGTTGTCCGGTGATCACGACCGGCATCGCGCCGATGACCGAGGTGGCCGGCGACGCGGCTTTTCTCATTCCGCCGGATACTGGCGAAAGGGCCGGCACCGATTCGCCCTGGGCGGGCGAGGTGGCCGCGAAGCTGGCCGAGGTGATCGAACTCTCCGACGCCGAACGCGCGGCGGTGGTCGCGCGCGGGCTGGCGCAGGTCGCGCATTTCGATTCGACGCAGGCGCTCGACCGGATCGAAGGCATCTACGAGCGGCTGTTGGCGGAGCGCCGGTCCTCGTAAGGTCGTTTCAGCGCATCCCGGTTTTCCGGAGCAGCCGTTTATTCTTCGGCGGTCGCGGTGCAGGTGGTGTCGGTGGCAGGCCGACAGGTGCGCGCCCGGCCGGTCTTGGCGACGACGATGCGACGCGTCTGCTGCAACTGGTCGGCGCCACTCAGGTCGTTGCGCGCGATGGTGAGCGTCAGCGCGCCGAAACCGGCCGCCTTGGTCTTGGCATAACCGGACGCATCGAAGAGCACGTAGGGCGGTGACGCGGCCGCGCTGCCGCTGCCGCTGGCCGTGAAATAGCTGGGCAGCGCCGCCTGCTGCAGCACGATGGGATCGGTGGCGGCGTCGAGCACCGAACTGCCGTTGCTGTCGACGAACACCGTCCAGCCTTTGCTCCAGTCGCCGTCGGTGGGCACCGCCATGGCATGGAGGCTGGTCTTCATGGCCTCGCCGCGCGCCGCATTGACGGCCGCGACGAACGAATTGGCCGCCGATGTGAGCTCGGCATTGCGCTGGAACGACACGAAGCTCGGCGTTGCGATCAGCAGCAGGATCGCCGCGATGGCGATCGTCACCATCAGCTCGATGAGCGTGAAGCCCGCACCGCGGCGACGCCTGCCGTGAGGGACGTGCGTCATGGCCAGCAGAGCTGGGGGTTGGGCGCGCTGCCGGTCGCGCTGGCGTTGCCGGTGCAGTCCTTGACGCCGGTGCTGGTCAGGTTGAGGCTGCCGACGGCGGCATCGGGCCTGGTCGGCGAAGCGATGACTTGGATGCAATCCCTGGCGCTGGTGGAGCCGGGGCATAACGCTGCCGAAAGGTAGTAGTTCGAAGGGCTGCTGTCGCCCGAAAACGTCTTGAAGGTCGTCGTGGCTTCCGGCGGAGACGTCGTGCCGGAAGCGTTGCTAAATACCAGATAGGTGCCGCGCTGCGTCATGTAGCGCTCCTGCTGCTGCATCAGTTCCAGCAGCGCCGTGCGTGCTTCCGCGCGACGGCCCTTGCGCACGGATTCCTGGTAGGACGGATAGGCGATGGCCGCGAGGATGGCGACGATCGCCACCACGATCATCAGTTCGATCAGCGTGAAGCCTCTCTGGCCTCCTTGACGGGCGGATGTGCGGTTCATGGCGTCGAATTCTTGAGATCGTTGTAGTTGTTGATCTGCCGCCAGCTCAGGCGGCCGGCGACGATGATCTTCTTGGTCTGGTCGGTGTTGCCGGTGTCGATCCCGCTCGAACCCTGGCGCACCACCTGGCTGGTGATTGTCCGCGTACGACGCCCCGTGCTGTTGCTGGTCTCCTCGATCGTCTGCGCGAGGTCGACCACGATCGGCTGGCCCAGGATGCCGACGCGCGAAACGCGGTAGCTGCCGTTGCCGTCGTCGACGCCGAGCCGGTATTCGTTGCCGCTGCCGCCGCTCACGCCGCAGGCGTTCGCGCCGCCGGTCGCGCCGGGAATCAGGCTGCCGAAGATCAGGACGCTGCCGCTCAGCACCGCGCCGGTGATCTGGCGCTCGCCGGCCACCGGATAGTCGTAGTACCAGCCGGAGCGCTGCGTGGTGTCGCCGTCCGACGTGGCCCGGCCCCAGACGAACGTGCCCACGCTCACGACGCCCGTGCCGGTGTCGGCCGCCCCCTGCTTGAGCCGTCCCCGGCCGCTGACCGCGGCGACGCCGTTGGCATCGTCGAAGGTCGCGGTGCCGTTGTCGTTGATCACGTAGAACGAGTTGCTCGCGCTCGACGTGCGGTCGTCGGTTTCCAGGTACTTGCCGGTGCCGAAGGCGACATAGATCGACGTGCTGCGAGTGCCGGCCACGAGCGTCGGCGCCATCGATATCGGCTGCACGACGCCGGCCGCGTTTTTCGCGATGTACAGCGGATACGGCGTGTTGCCCTTGACGAAGGGCGACAGCTTCAAAACATTCCAGTCGTCGGTGGAGCCGGTGCTGAAGTCGAGCTTCCACATGTTGCCGTGCAGGTCGCCCGCGAAGATGTATCTCACCTCGCGCTGCGGACCGGCCGTCGCCTCGAAGTTGATCATTCCGGGGGCGACCGTCGCCGCCAGCGTTTCGTTCACCGGGAACGAGACTTTGAAATAGTCGACGTTCTTGATCCAGCGGCGGGTGGTCGGCCCAGTCGGCCCGGTCAGACCGATCAGGAAAAGCGCCGGCTTTCCGGACGTGCTGTAGATGCCTGCACCGTCGTTCACGTAGTTGTCGACACCGCTGGCGACGACCGCGAACCATTTGTAGACCGGCGTCGCGGCGGTCGACGCGTTGGTGCGCAGCTTCAGGATCTGCGGCCGGCCGACGACGAAGCCCATGTCGGCGTCGTCGTTCTGCGTGAATTCCCACATCACCTTCGACGCATTGAACGCGGTCGGGTTGGTGACGTCCAGCGCGAACACGCCGCGCCCGCCGGGGCCGGTGCCGCCGACCAGCACCGTGCGCCAGTCGGCCTGGGTGCCAGCCGAGCCGACTTCGGCTTCCGCGACCGCCGGCGTCGCGTCGACGTAGCTCTGGTGGTTGCCGATGTAGTCGGTGCCCGACAGCAGCGACAGTTTCGACCGCACCCAGCTCGGGATGTAGCCGAACAGCTCGTTGCCGGTCGCGGCCTCGAAAGCGTGCAGCATGCCGTCGTTGGCGCCGATGAAGACCGCCGGCGTGCGCGCGAGGTTTTCGGTGCGGAAGGCGGCGTAAGTGCTGGAGGTGACGGTGGCCGATGGTGCCCCGGAGTACACCACGCCCGAGTTGACGATGTCGCCCAGCAGCTTGTTGTTGCGCACCCGGAATGTCGTGCCTTCGCGGCTATTGGCGCCCCGAATGAAATCGAGCCGCGCTTTGCCCAGGCCGTCGGAGACGGTGGCCGTCGGCGAGGCCTTGTTGAGCATCGCTTTGAGGTCGTCCCCGATCGAGTCCCAGAGAAAGGCGGTGGCCGTCGTGGTCGTGGTCGCGCCGTTGTTGCCGACCACGATGTTGCGCGAGGTATTGGGTGTCGGCAGCGCCGCCAGTTGCGCCGACGCGCTCCAGGAGGCTGCACTCGAGACGCTGACGTTCTGCGTCGTGTCCGTGGCGATGGCGAAGGCCTGCAGGTCGCCGCTCCAGGTGCGGGTGTCGAACGAACCCTGGAAGATGTTGTCGCCCTGCGTGAGCTTCTGTCCGGTGATGGCCGTGCCGGCAATGCTGCGGGCATCGGTGCTGGCTTCGCTGAAGATCTTGTCGAAAGCGCTCAGCACATCGCTTGCGCTGCTCTGTAGGTAATAGGTGCTGGCTTCGCCGGGGCTCGTGCTCTTCTGCCAGACGTTGTTGTCGGCCGTGCCGTCCTGGCGGCGGAACGGGTTGCCGTAGGCGTTGTACGGCTTGCCGTTTTCGCCGGAGCTGTCCGACTCGAAGCCGCCGTATTTGGCGGAAGTGAAGAACTGGTTGCTGTTGCGCCGTGTCGACGCGACGTTCTGTGCGCCGTACTCGTTGACGTCGAACAGGAAGGTCTTCACGCGCAGGCCGGGCCGCTGTCTGGCGGTTTCGGACCAGTCGGTGCTGCGGATGTCATGGGTGTGCGCCCAGTACGAATAGCCGACGATGGCGTCGGTGCGCGGGCTGCTGTTGGCCGTGTTCGGGTTGCCGGTCGTGCGTGTCACGTTCAGGCCGTCGGTGTAGGTGCGCACGGTGTTGCGCTCGAAATCGCCCACCACCGTGGTCCAGTAGTTCAGGTTCGGAATGTTGTTCGCGACGTCGGTGCTCGGGTAGCGATTGCCGTCGTGCGTGTTGATGTCTCCGATCACGACGATGTTGCTCTTCAGGCAGGCGTAGTTGCCGGTGCTAGACCGGCCGGCGTACGGATCGAGTTCGGCCGGGGAACGCCAGTCGGGGAAGACCGGAAAGCCGTCCTTCATGGCGTCGGTGATGTTGCTCACCGCCAGCGTGCTCGGCTGCAGGCCCTGCATGTAGCGCAGCGTCTCGTAATAGAGCTCGCTGACCGGGTCGTAGATCTTGTAGCGGCCTTTGGTGCCGGTGCGGCCGAACTTGTTGAGGTAGTTGATGACGCCGCTGATACCCATGGAATCGGTGTCGGGGTTGAGCTTGTAGACCCCGGTGTTCGCATCCCACTCCGCCTTGGCGTTGCCGGCGGTCGGCGTGTTGTCCTGGCCGTATATGTCAAAGGTCTTGTTGCCGACGTACTTCATCGGTGCGCGCAGCACGCCGCCGTAACGCCCGCCGCTGCTGCTGTCGGTCTGGTCGAGCAGATAGCCGAAGGCCGCCAGGCGAAGCTGGTCGCTGTACTTCTGCACCGCGCCGCCGGGTTTGTAGTTGCCGTTCGGGTAGCGCGTGCAGAAGGTGTAGCTGCGGTTGTCGTTGAGCGCGCCGGCCGAGGTGAGGTCGCAGACCTGGACGCGGGCGTAGAAGAAGCCCTCGGCGTTGAGCGCCGTCGTGGTCGTCGATTGACGCGAGCGGCTGTAGCACGCCTTTGCGGTTCCGGGCACCGGATCACCGAAGACCGCATTCGTGCATGGCGTACCGCCGGTGAAATTGCCGACCTGCCAGCTGTTGTTGGCGCCGTACCAGACTTCGCGTGTGCCGGTGAAGCTGCATGTTCCGCCCTCGCTGGCGCAGGAGGTGGTCTCCGCCGGTCGCGTTCCGCTGAAGAACTGCGGACCTGCGGCACCCAGCCTGTAGCTGGTCGGATCGCTGCAGCTGCCGTCGCGCGCCATGCCGAAGTAAATCCTGTCGAGCGTGTTGCCGACCCAGATGTCGCTCGTGGAGGAGGACGCGGTCGTCGCCATCGAGAGCGGCACGGCACCCCAGTAGGCGCGGCCGCTGGCGCCGCCACCGCGGGTCAACTGCTTGGCCGGGAAGTTGCTGCTGTTCCACATGCAGACCGGGTCGCCGTTGGGGATCACGGCACGCTGCAGCACCGTGAGGTCTGTGCGGTCGATATAGCGGTCGCCGCCCGACAGCGCAAGACGCAGCATGTCGATGGCCGAGTTCGATGCCCAGTTGAGGAAGTTGCCGCTGAAGGCATCGGCGCACATCCGGCTGGTCGCCGCGCCGCTGCGATAGAACCGCTTGAGGTCCGACGCCGTCTGGCTCAGCGCGGTGTCGGGCGTTTCCGACGGCGTGTTGTTGTAGAGGTAGCAGCTCTCGGCGTCGTAGTAGCCGATGTACTCGTTGGTATTGGCATAGGTGGCGTCGGAGCTCCCGCCGGGCGTGTATTGCGCGCCGACCGTGGGGTACTCCACCGACAGTGCCAGCGCAAGCGCCGGTTTGTCGCCGGAGGTGGTGGCGTAGAGCGGGTCGCCCGCCAATGCGATCGAGCGGAAGGCGGGCGGCGCGGTCTGGCTGCTGGCCGTGAAGGTCGCCAGGACGGCCAGCGCCGGGATCATGGCGACAAGCCAGAGCCAGCCGCGGCGTGTCGGCAGCCGGCGTGCCAGGCGCGAGGTGAGGGAATGGGGCAGGGAGTTCATGACGGGGTCCGCACGTCAGTCGCGGTAGATGATCTGGGACACGGCGCGGATTTCCGGGCGCGGGCCGAAGCCCATCGCGGTGACGCGGTATACGTACTTGAGCGGCGCGGTCACGCTGAGGTTGCGCTCGGCCGGATCGCGGATCGGTTCGATCACGTAGCGCGGCACCTGCGCCGGCTGTGCGCCGACCGGTGTGCCCGGAACGCTCGCGTTGAACACCCGTCCGGTGAAGTCGCCGAATGCGACCGATTTCGCGCTGCTGCCGCTCGCGGTCAGGTCCACGGCCAGCCAGGCCGGCTGGCCGGTCTCGGCCAGCGCGCAAAGGCCCTTGTTGGTGCTGCTGCTGCCGCAGCCGACGAGGAAGGCGTTGGTGTCGTGCATGTCGGTGAATACAGCCGTCCGGCGCTTGGCGGTGGAGGTGTTGGGGCCATGGATGTCGAACTCGGCATCCATCAGCGCCGCCTCGGCGGCCTGCCAGGCCACCTGCATGTCGCGGTCGTTGCGCGCTCCGCGCTCCGCCATCATCGCGATCTGCGCTCCGCCGGCGCCCAGGATCGAGACGATCACCAGAATCAGCAGCACGACGATCAGCGACACGCCCCGTTGCGCGGCGCGGCGTTCGAAGGAGCGGGGGAGGGAGGTCATCGTCTCAGAAGGTCTGGTCGTTGCGCAGATGGACCGTGAAGGTGACGACCTGGCGCAGGCGGGTGTCGGCGGTCGGCGTGAAGTTGGTGCCTGCGTCGTCGAGGCTCGCGAGTGCGGCGCCGCCCGATGCTTCACCGAACGGATGAAAGACCTGCGTCGTGCTGCCCTGCGCACTGCCCTGTGCCGCACGCAAAACCATGCCGATACGGAGGCTGCGCACGCGTCGCCAGTTGGCTTTGGTGCCGACGTCGGATGCCATGTTGATCTGGTTTGCCCGGAGATACCTGTCGGGCACGTCCGGCACCGAAGTCGCCGTCGTGGCGACCCCGGCCGAGACGCCGTCGGTGCCATAGAGCACCTGGAAATTTTCCACACCCTGGATGAGCGGCACCGTGGTCCAAGGCGCGGTGCCGGTGGACGAGTAGGTGCACATCAGCGCCGGCTCGCCCTGGTTGATGGCGACGTGGAAGATGCTCACGACCCGGCTGTTGTAGGCGTCGGTCACCTTGGTCGGGTCGGTGTCGGCCGGATTGGCGACCGCCGCGAGCGTGTTGCCGGCGCAGTCGATCATGCTCTGGTCGGCGATCTTCGCCTTGACTGGATCGGCGGCGCCTGAATAGAGCTGTGCGGCCTGGTAGCGCAGGATCAGCACGTCGCTGCCGAAGCCGACGTCGCTGGCCGAGCGGGCATTGCCGGCGGTGGTCGGGTCGGTCGGATTGACCAGCCGGTTGTCGAAGCCGCCAAGGCTCGGCGTGCGCGCTGGGTCGGTGGGCGCGACGCCAGCGGCGATGAAGACGTCCCGGTAGCCGGCCTGCGTGCCGATGCGCTGGAGCAGGTCGGAAGCGAAACGGCCGCTGTCGCGCAACTGCGACGCCGCATCGACGGCGGTGAAGCCGGTGCGGGCCACCGTCAGCGAGGCGACCGCGGCGAGCACGATAACCAGGCCGATCACCATCGCGACCAGCAGCTCGATCAGCGTCAGGCCGCTTGCACGCCGCGTGCGGGCCGGAGACCGGCGGCGCTTCACAGCGTGCTCCCGGGCGTGACGGGCAGCATCACCGAGGGCTGGTCGGCCCTGTCGAGCGAATCGGTCGCCGAACCGTGCCGGAATTTCGCGCGGGTCCAGCCGATCTTGACGACGACGATGTCCGTCGTGGATGTGCTGCTGCAGACCCAGCGCGGCAGGCCGCTCGTGGGGTCGTAGGGGGCCGAATCCTTGCAGATGCTTACGCGCGCGCCGGGCAGTTCGTACGACACGCGGGCCAGCCACTCGGTCATCTGCGCGTTGGCGGTCGCGGTGGGGTTGGCGCAATTCTGGCCGACGTTCAGGCAATAGGAGGCCACCGTGGGTACGAGCGGATTGCTGCCGGTGCTCTGGAACTCACCGAGATATGGACTGGTAACGGTCGGGTCGACAGCCACGGCCTTGTTGCCGCGCATGGCTTCGGCGATGTCGCGCGCCAGCAGGATCGCGGTGGATTGCAGGCGTGCATCGCGGTTGGCCTGTAGTGACGCGGCCTGAAGCCCGACCATGCCCAGCAGCCCGAACGACAGCACCACGATGGAGACCAGGACTTCGATCAGTGAAAAACCGGTGTTCCGTTGCCGGTCCGATCGACGGAAAGACAATGTGCGCATCGTTGACAGCACCAAAGGTTTCTAAATGTTAAGAATTGCTGCATGGTAAACCGGGCGTTTCCTAAAACGGTGCACCGTTCGTCGGCCTTGATATCCCGTTCGGCGGTAGAGGCCACGATTTCCGCGAGATCCTTCGTATGCGCGATGCTCATCGCCGCGCCCTTTCTTTCCCCGCTCGTCGCCGGCCCCTCGGCCAACGTCTGGCAACTGCTCGTGTCCTGGGTGTGCGTGGCATTGCTGGTGTCGATCGGCCCGCGTGCGCTGCCGTCGCGCTGGCCGCTGGCGGCGCTGGGCCTGTTGCTGGCGACGATCGTGTGGCGCGGTGCCGACAGCGATGCGTCGGCGCTGCTCGGTGCCGTTGTCGCGGTGGGCGCGACCGCGCTCGCGGCCTGCGTCGGCGCCGGACTGGCACGCGCCCCGAGGGCTGGCCGGTCGGCGCTGGCCTGGGGGCTGTTGGCGGCAGGGCTGGCGAGCGCGATGCTCGGACTCCTGCAGTACTACGGAGCAGCCGCCGCGCTGGCGCCTTTCACCACCGCGCCCGAACTCGGCCAGGCCTACGGCAACCTGCGCCAGCGCAACCAGTTCGCGACGCTGATCAGCATGGCGCTCGTCGCGGCGTTGTGGCTGCACGCGACGGCCCCGGCATCATCGAGATCACGCATCCGGGCCTGGCTGCTGCCTGTGAGCGCGCCGCTGCTGGTGCTCGCGGCTGCGGCGTCGACGTCGCGTACCGGACTGCTGCAGTGGGCGTCGATCGCGCTGATCGCCGCGGCACTGGCCTGGGGCGAACGCCGCGCCGGCGGGAAGGCGAAGAACGATCACCTGCTCCCGCACCCGCTGCTCCTGCTCGGGCTCGTCCCCGCCTATTTCGCGGCTGCCGTGGCGGTGCCGCTGCTGGCCGGCCCGGAGGTCGAAGACATGCTGCGCCGCCTGCGCGAGGGCGCACCCGCGGGCAACAGCCGCCTGCTGCTCTGGCGCAACGTGATGGACCTCATCGCGTTGCACCCGTGGGCCGGATGGGGCTGGGGCCAGCTTTCCTTCGCGCATTTCGACACGCTCTACGCCGGCCCGCGCTTCGTCGAGATTCTGGACAATGCGCACAACCTGCCGCTGCAGCTCGCCGTCGAGGTCGGCGTGCCGGCGGCGCTGCTTTTCTGCGGCGTCTGCGCGGCGATGGTGCTGGCGGCGCGGCCGTGGCGCGAGCGCGATCCGACGCGGCTGATGGCCTGGGGCGTGCTGGGTGCGATCGTGCTGCACAGCCTGCTCGAATACCCGCTCTGGTACGGGCCGTTCCAGCTGGTGTTCGGGTTGTGCCTGGGCCTGCTCTGGCCGGCGCCGGCCGGTACGACCGGCACGCAACCGAAGACGCCGGCCATCGTCGCCGTGGCACTGCTGCTCTCGGCCGTCGCCTATGCCGCATGGGACTACACCCGCATCAGCCAGATCTACCTCCCGCGCGCCGCGCGCCTGGCGCCGTGGCGCGACGACACGCTGGCGAAGCTCGACGGCTCCTGGCTCTATGCGAGCCAAGTCCGCTTCGCCGCGCTCACGCTGATGCCGGTGACGCGCGCCAACGCGGCCGAAGCGCACGCGCTCGCACTGCGCGTGGTGCGCTTCTCGCCGGAGCCGAAAGTGATCGCCAAGCTGGTCGAAAGCGCAGTGCTGCTGGGGCTCGACGACGAGGCGGCCGGATGGGCGGCGCGGTTCAAGATCGCGTTTCCGGACGAATACGGGCGGTGGCTGGCGGGAAAGCCGATGGAGAAGGGTTAGTTGCCCGCCACCACCCAGCTCCCCGACTTTCCTCCGTGTTTCTCCACCACGTGCACGTCCGTGATCCGCATCCCGCGGTCCACCGCCTTGCACATGTCGTAGATCGTCAGCAGCGCGATCTGCACCGCCGTCAGCGCTTCCATCTCCACGCCGGTCGGCCCGACGGTCTCCACGATGGCGGTACAGGTCACCTGCGGTGCGATGTCGCCGTCGGTGTCCGCGCCTAGCGCGAAAGCGACCGCCACGCGCGTCAGCGCCAGCGGGTGGCAGAGCGGGATCAGGTCGCTGGTCTTTTTGGCGGCCTGGATGCCGGCGATGCGGGCGATGCCGAGCACGTCGCCTTTCTTGGCGGTGCCCGATTCGATCAGCGCCAGCGTGGCGGCGAGCATCTCGATGCGGCCGGACGCGACGGCCACGCGACGGGTCGACGCCTTGCCGCCGACGTCGACCATGTGGGCCTGGCCCTGGGCGTCGAAATGGGTGAGAGAACTCATGGGATTCCAGGATTCGCCCGGTGCGAAAGTGAACAGAAACAAGGGTTGTGCATCATACGAGGCGATGCGCCCGCCCCTCTTCCGCTTCTCCGGCCCCGGCCGTTCCCGCCTGCGCAGGGCCTGCGTCGCCGTCGTGATCGCTTCCCAGGCGCTGTTGTCGATCACGTCGCCGGTGCATGCCCAGCTATTGCCGGGAATGGGCGATGGCGGCGAGATGACGGCCAGCGCCGAGCGTCGCCTGGGCGACCAGATCGCCCGCGAACTCTATCGCGACCCGGACTTCATCGACGACCCGGTGCTGGTCGACTACGTGCAGGGCATCTGGACGCGCCTGCTCGCGGCGGCCCGGACGCGCGGCGATCTGACGCCCGAACTCGACGAGCGGTTCGCCTGGACGCCGCTGCTCGGGCGCGACCGCAGCATCAACGCCTTCGCGCTGCCCGGCGGCTACCTCGGCCTGCACCTGGGGCTGATCGCAGTCACCGACAGCGGCGACGAACTGGCCACGGTGCTGAGCCACGAGCTCTCGCACGTCACGCAGCGCCACATCGCACGGACGATGAGCAAGCAGAGCCGGCAGTTGCCCATCATGCTGGCGGCGATGGTGCTGGGCATGGTGGCGGCCGCCAAGAGCCGCAGCGGCGATGCCGGCCAGGCGGTGGTGATGGGCACGCAGGCGATGGCGATGCAGAACCAGCTCGACTTCTCGCGCGACATGGAGCGCGAGGCCGATCGCGTCGGCTTCGGCGTCATGACCCAGGCCGGTTTCGCGCCCGAAGGCGCGGCGTCGATGTTCGAGAAGCTGCAGTACGCTTCGCGCCTGAACGACAACGGCTCCTATCCGTACCTGCGCAGCCATCCGCTCAACAGCGAGCGCATCTCCGACATGCAGGCGCGTTTCCAGTTCCGCGATCCGGCGCTCGCGGACCCGACAGCGAATCCGGGCCGTTCCTTCGCAGTGGTCGCTCCGCCCCTGACCATGCAGCACGCGATGATCGCGGCACGTGCCCGCGTGCTGACACGTCCCGGCGTTGACGTGCTGCGGCAATGGGTCGCCGCTGCCACGCCGGCCGGGGGCGATTTCGCACGTCTTTCGCCGCCGCGCCAGGCGGGTGTGCTGTATGCGGCAGTGCTCTCGGCGCTCGAACTGCGTGAAACCACAGCCGCGCGGATGCTGGCGGAGCGCCTGGAGCCGATCGCCAGAAACGACCCCGCGACGGCCCGACTCTCTCGGCTTCTGTTGGTCGAGGTCGAACTCGCCGTCGGCGCTGCCGCGAATGCCGCGACACTGCTTGGTGTCCAGACGCCGCGCGAGCGACCGGAGCTGATCCTCGCGGCGCAGGTGGCTGTCGCGCTGCGCAAACCCGAAGTGCTGATCGTGCCCCTGCGCGACTGGGTCACCGCCCATCCACGCGACGCGCTGGCCTGGCACATGCTGGCCAATCTCTACGGCGCCCAAAACGACACGATCCGTGCCGTTCGTGCCGATGCCGAGGCCAACGTGGCCATCTTCGACTACGCTGCAGCACGTGATCGCCTGAAGGCAGCGCAGACGTTGATGTCGCAAGGCGGCAGCGGTGCGGCGGTCGACCATTACGAGGCATCGATGCTTGACACCCGTGCGCGAACGGTCGAGTCGATGTGGAGGGAACAGCAAGAAGACAAGCCGCTCAGGTAATTAAACTGTTAAAACTGTCATCAAAAGCTACATATCGACTGCACGAGTGCGAACAACTCCCGCGACATTGAAGGAAACTTGCGCAACCGATTGCTGTACTGCACCAAATATCTTCCTGTCCCGACACAATACAGCACCGTGCTCTCAAATTCCTTGCCCAGTGTCTTCCACGCGCAATGTGACACCGGCGGCAACAGGCTGGCCTATGTCTTTCTGCGCGATGACCTTTCCACGACCGATTCGCTGACCTTCGCCCAACTCGGCGTCGAATGTCGGGCGTTGGCCGCTCGTCTTCGTGCGGTGGCGCCTGCGGGCAGCCGGGTCCTGCTGGCCTTTCCTCCAGGACTGGATTTTGTCCGTGCGTTCTGGGCCTGCATGCTTGCAGACTGTGTCGCGGTGCCGGTACCGGCACCGGACCCCGTGCGCCTTCTGCGCGCCGCGCCGAGGTTGCGCGGCATCCTGGAAGACACGTCCGCTGCGTTGATCTTGGCATCGGACGCCGTCATCGATGCCGCACAGGCCGTGCTGGACCCGGCGATGTTCACGCTCGCGCCCTGGATGTCGTTGGCCGGCCTGCCGTCCGTCGATGGAGGTACGGATGCCCATGCGTCGCCGACCCGTTCGTCCGATGCGGTCGGCTCGCGCGATGCGCTGGCCTACCTGCAATACACCTCGGGTTCGACCATGGCGCCGCGTGGTGTCCGTCTCACGCATTCGCAGGTGATGTCCAACGTCGACGCACTCAACGACGCCTGCCGCGTCACGGCCGACAGCCGCGTGCTGACCTGGCTGCCGCATTTCCACGACTACGGACTCGTGCACGGCGTCATCGCGCCGCTGTGCCGCGGCGCGACGAGCTGGCTGATGTCGCCGCTGGCGTTCCTGCGCCGGCCGCTGCGCTGGCTCGAAGCGCTTTCGTCCTTGCGCATCACGCATTCGGGCGCACCGGCTTCGGCCTACATCGCCTGCCTGCGCGCGCTGGAAGCACGCTCCGATCGGGATTTCGTGCTGCGCCTGGATCTGTCCGCGCTGGTATCGCTCAACTGCGGCGCCGAGCCCATCCGGGCCGATACGGTGGCGCAGGTTCTTTCCGTCTTCGGCACTGCCGGCATGCGCGCCGAAGCGTTCATGCCGTTGTACGGGCTGGCCGAATCCGTCGTCGGTGTGAGCGGTCGCAACGAGAGCGAGGACGGCGAACGTCATGCTCCGCGCCTGCTTTCGGTCGACGTCGCCGAATTCGAACGCGGACGCATCGTCCCGGGCGATGGGCCGGCCTCGTCGCGGCAACTGGTGGGCTGCGGCCGACCGCTTGCGGGCACCGACGTCGCGATCGTCGATACGGCGGATGCTTCGAATGCAATAGGCGCACGACGCTGCGCGGCCGACACGATCGGCGAAATCTGGGTCTGTTCTCCGAGCGTGGGCGACGGCTACTGGCGCCAGCCGGAAATTTCGCGCGAAGTTTTCGGCGTGCGGCTCGCCGACGGCAGCGGCCCTTTCCTGCGCACCGGAGACCTCGGCTTCGTTCACGGTGGCGATCTGTTCGTTACCGGCCGGTCGAAGGACCTGGTGATCGTCCATGGCGGCAATCACTATCCGCAAGACCTCGAATGGACAGCCGAGCATGCCGATGCGGCGTTGCGGCCCGGCTACGGTGCGGCATTCTCGGTCGAAGGCCCGGACGGAGAAGCGCTGGTGCTGGCGCTCGAAACCGAACGTCGGGTGGTCGATCTGGACGCCGGCGCCATCGCGGCCTCCGTGCGTCGCGCGATTGGCGAAGTGCACGGCCTGCCGGTGGACACCGTCGTGCTGGTGCGCTCGGGTTCGCTGCCGCGCAGTTCCAGCGGCAAGATCCAGCGCGGCCTCTGTCGTCAGCAATTCCTGGACGGCACACTGACCGTGCAGGCCACGATCGCGCGTATCGGCGCGGACGACGGATCGACCGATGCCGTCGCCGCCGTTGTCCCCGCCTTGCGCACCTCTCGCGTGATGCCGCGCGATGAGACGGAACAGGCAATCTGGGACATCTGGCGCGAGGTGCTGAACACCGCCGCCTTCGGCATCCACGACAGCTTCTTCGAGCTTGGCGGCACCTCGCTGCTCATGACGCAGATCGCCTCGCGCATTGACCAGCGCCTGGGCGTGGAACTGCCGCTGTCGGTGATGTTCGACCGGTCGAGCGTCGCCGCGCTGGCCGACCATGTCGGGTCTGCGATGACCGGGTCCGGCAGTGCGGGCGATGCGGAGGGCGCTTCTTCTGTCGCGGATACCGTACGCCCGTCCGCGATTCCGCGCGTGCCGCGCGGCGGCCTGCTGCCGGTGTCGTTGTCGCAGCGTCGCATGTGGCTGATCCAGCAGTTCGATCCGGCCTCGTCGGCCTACAACGTGCCGGTTTCGCTGCGGTTGCGGGGCGCACTCGATGTTGATACGCTGCAACGCGCCATCGACCTGATGGTGGAGCGGCACGAGAGCTTGCGCACCCGCCTGGTCCAGGGTGCCGACGAGCCGATGCAGTTGATCGAGGACGTGCGCCCCATGCCGATCGAGCACATCGATCTTTCTGCGCATGCAGACCCGCAAGCCGCGGCACGCACGCTTTTCGCCAAGCGCATCACCGAGCCTTTCGACCTGGCGCTCGCGCCGCTGCATCGCATCACGCTGCTGCGCTTCGGCGAGCGCGACCATGCGTTGATGTGGGTGATGCATCACGCGATCGCCGACAACTGGTCGTTCACGGTGCTGATGCGCGAAGTGCTCGACGCGTACGCCGCATGGCGCGCGGGCGGCAGACCCGAGCTGCCACCGGTGCCCATCGAGTACGCCGACTACGCGGCATGGCAGCGCAGTCCGGCCGCCGTTGCGCAGCGCGCGCCGCAGCTCGCCTACTGGCGTCGGCGTCTGGCCGACCTGTCGCCCCTCGACTTGCCGACCGACTTCCCGCGTCCGGCGCGGCCGAGCTTCGGCGGCGCGCGCGTGTCGGCCGCGTTTCCGTCCCATCTGCGCAGTGCCGTTCGCGCCTTCTGCGCCCGCGAATCGGTCACGCCGTTCGTGGTGCTGTTGTCGGTTTTCAAGCTGATGCTCTCTCGTCAGGCCCGCGGTACCGACATCGCGGTCGGTACCCCGGTGGCCAATCGCCATCGCTTCAGCGCCGAGCATCTGGTCGGCACGCTGGTCAACACGCTGGTGATGCGCACCGACCTCGCCGGCGACCCGGGCTTCGTCGATCTGGTTCGCCGTGTCCGCGAGACCGCCATCGACGCATATGCCCACCAGGAAGCGCCGTTCGACGAGTTGGTCGAGACGCTGGGCCACGATCGTTCCGTGCATCCCGAAGGCCTGGTGCGCGTGCTGTTCAACGTGCTCAATGCGCCGCTCGGACGGCTGGACCATGCCGGACTCGACATGGAAGAATTCGTCTTCGATCGCACCACGGCGCAGTTCGATCTGTCGGTGCATATCGATACCGAATTCACCCATCGCGTGCATTTCGAATACGCGACCGACCTCTACGACAGCGCCACCATCGAGCGCATGCGCGACAACTACCTGGCACTGCTCGAAGCCGTGCTGGCCGCGCCGGCGCAGCCGTTGTCGGCGTTTCCGATCGTGGCGCCGGCCCAGTTGGCCGGACTTCGTCAAGGCTGGAACGCCACGCTGACGCCGCTGCCGGCCGAACTCACCGTGCACCGTTTCCTCGCGACGGCCGGCCCGGTGCGGCACGACGGGGTCGCGCTGTGCGATGCGAGCGGGCGCACGCTGCGTTACGGCGAACTGGAAGCGCGCTCGAACACGCTGGCCCGTGCCTTGCGCGCACGCGGCATCGGACGCGGAGACCGCGTGGGGCTCGGTGTGGCACGCGACGCCGTGATGGTCGTGGCGATGCTCGGAGTGCTCAAGTCGGGTGCCGCCTACGTGCCGCTGGATCCCGGTTTTCCTGCAGATCGCCTTCACTTCATGGCCGACGATGCGGGCCTGTCGGCACTGTTGACACGTGGCACGCCGACCGGCTGGCTGGCCGACGCGGGCGTGCCGTTGCTCGCGCTGCGCGACGACGGTGCGATCGAGGGCGATGGGTTCGACATCGACTCCGCTTCGCTGCCGCTCGCACCCGACGCGCAGCGCGACGCCCGGCCGCTGGACGTGGCCTACATGATCTACACCTCCGGTTCGACCGGACGTCCCAAGGGTGTCGCGGTGCCACACCGGGCGGTGGTGAACTTCCTCGCGAGCATGATGCGCGAGCCGGGGCTGACGGGGCATGACAGGCTGGTCGCGGTGACCACGCTGTCCTTCGACATCGCGGTGCTCGAACTGTTGCTGCCGCTGGCCGTCGGTGCGCAGGTCATCGTCGCGGCCACGAGCCAGGCGCACGACCCGCATTCACTGCGCGACTTGTTGGCGCAACATGACGCCACCGCGATGCAGGCCACGCCGACGCTCTGGCGTACGCTGCTCGACGCGGGCTGGAGCGGACGCGACAGCGGCGATGCGCGCATCGGCGGCTTCAAGGCGCTGGTCGGCGGCGAACCGTTGCCGCTGGCGCTGGCGGAGCAACTGCTCGGTTACGATGCCGAGGTCTGGAACATGTACGGACCGACCGAAACCACCGTGTGGTCGACCGTCTGGCGCGTGACGGTGCCGCGCGCTGGAATCTCGATCGGCCGCCCGATCGACAACACCACCGTGCAGGTGTTCGACGAAGCGGGCCATCCGTGCCCGCTCGGTGTCCCCGGCGAGCTGTGCATCGGTGGTGCCGGCGTCACGCTCGGCTACCACCGGCGTGACGAACTCACTGCCGACCGTTTCGTGCCGGACGCCGAAGCGGCATCGCCTGGCGATCGCCTCTATCGCACCGGCGATCTGGGTCGCTGGCGGCACGACGGCTGGCTGGAGCACCTCGGCAGGCTCGACCGGCAGGTGAAACTGCGCGGTCTGCGCATCGAACTCGGTGAAATCGAGTCGGCGCTGCTCGACCAGCCCGGCGTGGCACAGTGCATTGTCGACACCCGCAGCGACCGTGCAGGACGTGAAGACGACGTTCGCCTGATCGCGTACCTCGTACCGCGCGACGGCGACGTCGACGCATCGACCGATACGCTGGACATCTCCGCGCTGCGCGAACATCTGCGCAAGCGGCTGCCCGATTACATGCTGCCGCAGCACGTCGTCTGGCTGAATGCGCTGCCGTTGCTGCCGAACGGCAAGATCGATCGCAACGCTCTTCCTGCGCCGAAAGCGGTCGTCAAGTCGTCGGCGGGAGTCCAGCGTTCGGAACCCGCCTCCGCAGCCGAGCACGCGATCGCCGCGATCTGGCGCGAATTGCTGGACGTCGAAACGATCGACCTGCGCGACAATTTCTTCGATCTCGGCGGACATTCGCTGCTGGCGATGCGTGCCGTCATCGCCATTCGGGAGAAGCTGGGGTGGGAGATCTCGCCCCCGCGACTGGTCTACGAAAACCTGGGGCAGATCGCACGACCCCAGAATCTCGTCGAGGCCTGACCGGGCCTCGACTGGGTCCCAGGCGCCTGCTCGCCGAGTTCGTTCGCCAACACCAGAAGGGCGCCGAGGCCCATCGCGGCGCCCCACAACGGCAAGGTCGCGTTGCCGGCCGGCTTCTGGTCCGGCGAGAAGACCTCTCGTTCGACGTTCAGCTTCGGCCGACGTGCGTCGACCGCGCGTGCGGCGCCGTGCTCGATCTTCAGACGCTGCGTCCAGGTCGGTCAGCGAGTCCTGTGCGAGCACCGGTGTGATCGTGGCAGCCGAACGGCGCAGCAATGGCACGATCTGTTCCTGCTGCATCTTGCCGAACCACTTGCCGGTGCGATGCGTCGTGCGCGGTGCGCAGTCCACCAGCACCCAGTGCTTCGGGCCGGCACCGCGGCCGTCTCTCGCGGGTGCATTGGCCAGGAACTCGCGCGCTTAGGCTGCGTTATCGATGGAAAGAATGATCTTTTTCATGCCGTTCTCCTTCTTTCGTTCGGCGCTGCAGAAACGGGCGTGTCGGATGAGCGGTGCCGCGTGGTGTTCGCCGCGTCACAGCAGCGGCTCGGCCGAATGTTCGACCTTGGCACGGCGCGATGCCGTCCACTTGCCGATGGCCAATACCAGCAGGGCGCCAGCGATGCCGGCGGCGTACTTCACGGTGTCGGTCTGCGGAATCTTCGGCACCCAGGGCCATGCGTCCGGACGCGCGACGGCCGGGTCGGAGATCAGCATCGTGCCGGCGATCCAGCCCAGCAGCATGCCCCCGGCGGTGATGATCAGCGGGTAGCGGTCCATCAGCTTGATGACCAGCTGGCTGCCCCAGACGATGATCGGAATGCTTACGAGAAGGCCGAAGATCACCAGTGGCATCTGGTGGCCGGCACCGGCGCCCTGCGCGGCGCCTGCGATGGCGATCACGTTGTCGACGCTCATCACGAGGTCGGCAACGATCACGGTCTTCACGGCCGCCCACAGCTTGTCGCTGCCGGCGATGTTGCCGTGCGGGTCGTCGTGTTCGGGTGCCAGCAGCTTGACGCCGATCCACACCAGCAGCAGCGCGCCTACCACCTTCAGGAACGGAATCGCCAGCAGCGTGAGCGCGAAGAAGATCAGGATCACGCGCAGCACGATCGCGCCAGCGGTGCCCCACAGGATGCCCTTGGTGCGCTGGGCGGGCGGCAGCTTGCGGCATGCCAGTGCAATCACGACAGCGTTGTCGCCGCCCAGGAGAATGTCGATCATGATGATCTGACCGACTGCGACCCAGAACTCCGGGGTTATGAATGCTTCCATGGCGTCCTCTATGCGTTTCGATGTTCTGCCCGGGCGGATCGGATCGAAGCGGCTGTGAGGAACTCAGGGAAAAGTCCGGATGTGCAATCGCTTCGATCAAACCTGCGCAGGTTCCAATCGAAGGTCTTGCTCGGCCGCCCACGGGCGGCCCGGCAGGCCGGAAGATTGTTGTACTTCGTATTGACGACCTGTCGATACCCGGCGAGCCTGCCGCGGTGGCGGCACGAACGACGGGCGGGAGCTACTCCCCTTCGTAGGGCGGATTAGAGCATCCGGGTCGGAGGGTGGCAATCGAGCGTTTATCAGTGTCCTACGACAAACGGTCCGCAGGCCACGCCACAAGTGCTTTCGGTGCTATTGAATCCATAGCGATCCGAAGTCCATGAAAAATTGCGGGATATTGCCGGACTATGATGCCCGTCGCTGTTTTCCCGTCGTTTCGTCCCGCCCATGGCCGCCATCCACATCACAGATATCGAGGCCGCCGTCAACTTCTGGCGCAACCGAACGCTTTCGCCCGACGACCTCACGCTCGGTCCCGAACTGCGCGCGCTGGCCGGTGTTTATGCGCTGATGGTCTACCATCACGAGGACGAGGTCGATGAGGCCGGCTTCCCGGCGACGGCCTGGGCCGCCTGGCTCGTCTGGTACGAATCCACGCCCGACACGCCCTGCATCGCGATCTGCTCGACGAGTCAGGGCGACGAGGAATGCAAGGGCTGTGGACGCAAGTTCGACGAAGTGCAGCACTGGCCCGCCATGACGCCGGTTGAAAAACGCGCGACCTGGCGCCGCATTACGATGGAAGACAAGGCCTGGCGCTTCAATACCTACGCCGAGCGCGCGCGGGAGGCCGGCGCCTGATGCGCCGCCTCGCACAGGCGCCCAACCTCGCGATCGCCACGCTCTGGGTGCATGCGCTGGGCGAGGACGGCATCGCGGCTTCGGTACAGCGCGAATTCCTCGGCGGTGCGGTCGGCCAACTGCCGCCCGACCAATGCCTGCCAGAGATCTGGATCGAGGACGACGATCAGTTCGCGCTGGCCGAACGTGCGCTGCATGCCCTGAAGAACCGGCCGCAGCGACGCTGGCACTGCCGCTGCGGCGAACTGGTCGAGGGTGGGTTCGAGCAGTGCTGGCGGTGCGGCACGATGATGCCGGCGCTTTGAATCGAATCGTTGCCAAGGCCTGACGTTTAAATTGCCGCGAGGTATGTTCAGACCCAGTTCGCCGCCAGCACGGGGGCCAACGCAGCTTGATAGCTTGGCTGCAAAGTCGTCTCGCCGGCTGCTGGGGGAGCGAATGCAGCCATGGCCTGCACCAGATTCTGTACCTGCGAATTCATCAGCGCCATGCCATCGGCAGTTTGAAAAATTTCGACCTGGGCCATGGGCCCGAGGTACCAGTTGCTGATGTTGAGCGTGTCGGCGGTGCCGATCAGGCTCACCTGCAGGTCGTTGCCGACTTGCTGGAACCACAGCTGATCGGCAGCCACATCAGGACCAAAGATCGCCGTGTCCACACTGCCCGCCGTGGTGTCGAAATCCATGATGGTGTCCGCACCGTATCCGCGTCCGAATCTGTAGGTGTCACCGCCCAAACTCCCCAGAAGGTAATCGTTGCCTGCGCCGCCGTCGAGGTCGTCGTTGCCACCTTCGCCCATCAGGAAATCCATTCCGGCACTGCCATTCAGAATCAGTCCGGTTGGCGCTGGCGTTGCCGTCCTGGCATTGAGGGCCGCGACGTCCCACGCGGTGCCATCGGCGAAACGGACCTGATCGATCTGAAACCCCATGGTCGCCTCACCGAGAAAATGATTGACCACCGTCAGCGTGTCCATGTCGCCTGCGAGAGCCAGTACAAGGTCGTATCCCGAGCGTTTTACCTCGACGTCGGCTTGCGATATCCCTGCGCCAAGCTGAATGACGTCCAGTTTGCCGCTCGTGCTTTCATACGACGAAAGCGTGTCCTGGCCCGATCCTCTGCCGAAGAGGTAGGTGTCGTTGCCAGCGCCGCCGTCCAGCGTGTCGTTGCCCGCACCGCCATCCAATACATCGTTCTCGCTTCCGCCATAGAGCATGTCGTCTCCAGCCAAGCCATTCAGTCGGTTGGTCGAGTCATCACGACCTTGCAGCGTGTCGGCGTTGGCCGTGCCATTGAGCGTGCTGGCCATGCTCACGATAGCAGTTGCCGTCCACTGCGTTCCGTCGGCGAATTCGATGCAGGCGATGTTGGTGGTGGGGTTCAAAGCCAGTGACTGCAAGGTGATTCGATCGCCCTGACCAAATGACAGGACGATATCGTCGGCCTCCGAGGAACCAGCCGTACCTCTCACGACCTGCGTGCCTGCGGCCGTCAGGCCTGCACCCAGGTGAACCACACTTTGAGCTGAAGCGCCTGAAGTAGCCGAACGGCTGATCTTGTCCTGGCCGTCGCCCCGGTTGAAGATCACCGTGTCGGCGCCTTCGCCCAGCTTGATGGCGTCGTTGCCCTGGCCGCCTTCGAGGATGTCGTCCACGCGGCCACCTGTGATCACGTCATTGCCCGCGCCGCCGTCGATGTGATTGGACTGGTCGGCCAGCCCGTCCAGGGTGTCGTCGCCAGTCGTGCCGGTGTAAGTCAGGCGGCTGGCCACCTGTGCATAGCCCCATCGTGTGCCGTCGGCAAATTCGATCGACGACAGGCGCATCGCGGGGTTGAAGTAGTCCTTGAGCAGCACCTGGTCGCCTCCTCCAAACACCAGCGTGAGGTCGTTGCTGGCGTTGCCGATGCCACGCTCGAGTTGTGTGGTCGCCGCGGCGATGCCCACGCCCATGCGCAATACATCCTGATTGATGCCACCGGACATCTGTGTGGAAATGGTAGAGAACACCGCGTCTTGACCGTCGCCTGCGTCGAAGGAGAGCACGTTGATGCCATTGCCGAGATAGATGTTGTCGTCGCCCCGTCCGCCGACATAGAAGTCATTGCCGCCGGCCCCTGTGAGCGTGTCATTGCCGGCACCGCCTTCCAGCGTGTCGTCGAAACCCGCTCCGACAAGGTAGTCACTGCCCGCACCACCTCGCATTCGGTTGCCATGATCGACCAGACCGTTCAGGGTGTCGTTGCCTTCGGTGCCGGTGTAGATCAACTGGCGAATGACCTCGGCGTAGTCCCAATGGGTCCCGTCGGCGAACTCGATCGACGACAACCTCGTCGTACCCTGCAACGAACTCTGCTCGTTCCTAAAGTACCCTTCCAACTTGACCTGATCGCCGTCGCCGAACGCCAGGGTCAGGTTGTTGCTTTCGGCGCCGAGCCCACGCACCAGACGGGTCCCTGCGGGAGTGAGGCCAGAGCCCAGACGCAGCACGTCCCGGTTGACGCCGTCGGTTTTGCGCTGCTGACCGATCTCGTCAATGGTGTCCTGACCATCCCCTCTCTGGAATAAGACGACATTTGCGCCTGTCCCAAGTTTGAGGTAATCGTTGCCGAGCCCGCCTGTGAGCGTGTCGTCGAGATTGCCCGCGTAAAGATCGTCGTCACCCGCGCCGCCATCGATGTGATTGGATGTGTTTGCCAGTCCGATCAGTTGGTCATCGCCTGCAGTGCCTTTGTAGATCAACCGGGAAACGACCTGTTCATAGTCCCACGTCGTCCCATCGGCGAATTCGATCGAGGACAGCCGTTGCGTTCCTTGAAACCGTGCCGCTGCCGTGAAATAGCCCTTCAGCAGCATCTGATCGCCACCGCCGAACACCAGCGCCAGATCGTTGAACCCGCCGCCGATGCCGCGCACCAGTTGCGTGTCCGCGACCGTGATGCCGGCACCCAGCCGCAACACGTCCTTATTGATCTGGCCGACCTTGCCCCACTCGTTTGTTTCATAAACGGTGTCCTGTCCATCGCCCCGTTCGAAGAAGATGGCATTGGCACCATCGCCGAGGACGATGATGTCGTTGCCCTTGCCGCCGATCACCACGTCGTTGCCTGCGCCGGTGCTCAGCTCGTTATCGCCGGCGCCGCCCAACAGGATGTCATTGCCCACGCCGCCCAGCACCCGGTCGTTGCCGACGCCGACCCGGACCAGACCTTCGTCATCGGAGGCACCGGCGTTGCTGAGCGCCGTGTTGACGTTGAACGGCCGATAGCCCAGAACGGCCACCTGCAAGTCGAAGCCGGAAGCCGTGAGCGTGCCCGTCTTGCGCAGGCTGGTGGCGATGCTTTCGCCAGCAGCGCCCATGGCACGCAGGCTGTTGCCGAACTCGTCCATCAGGCGCCCGCCATGCGCGGGATCGGCTTGGTAAGCCGCAAGCAATGCCGCGCGCGTGGCCGTCACGTCGAGCGACATGCCTTGCGCCGCGGCATCCCAAGAGACGGTAAGGGTCTTGAAAACCTCCGCGAAGTGCGTCTGCGTCATCAGCTTGCCGTAGACATCCTGCGAGAGGTTCTGCATGGCCGCGTTCAACATGGTGCTTGCCAACTCTCTGGGGTCGCTGGTGGCAGCCAACTGCTCGAAACGGACTTGCACGAAGTCTTCACCAAGGAAGCTTTCCAGCGCATGAAGCGTCCGAGCGTCGATGTTGGGGCTCCGGCTGTCCGGCGCAATGGCGCTGGCGCCGGTCCACGCGTAGATGATCTGCATGGTCAGACTCTGGCGCGTGACAGCGTCGCTCGCGCCTGCGAACTGGCTGACCAGCCCCTGCAGCGCGCCATCGGGATCACGCGCCATGGCCTGATGCAGGCTGTGCACATTGCCGAAGCCCTGCAGATCAGGCAGATCCGCGATGGCCGCATCGACGCTCACCAGATCGTTCGCCACGGTGCGGGCCGTGTCGGCGGCGAACCAGACATCGGTCATCGCTCGTAGCTGGCCGGTCGAGGTGGTGAAACTGCCCGCCTGCAGGTGCTGGTTGCCGTTGGCGTCAGTGATCGTCTGGCTGGTGAAATTTGTCTGGAGGCTCTTGACGCCGGCAGCCGAGAGGCTCGACAACTCGTCCGCATCGACCAAGCCGTTGCTGTTGGCGTCTTTCCAGACGCGCAAATTCGCAAAGGCGGCATCTTGCGCATCGACCTTGCCGTCGTGGTCGGCGTCCAGGTCGCTCAGCGCCGCGAAGCCGTTGGCTGCCGCCTGCCCATTGGCCAACAGCGCGTTGTTGCCGAAGAGTTCGCGTCCGCTGTCGATCCGGCCATTGCCGTTGCGGTCCCACACCAGCAACCCATCGTCCTTGCCCACCCAGCCCGTGAGTTCGCCGAAACGGTTGGCGTCGTGGTCGAAGTGCACGCCCTGTGCCGTGCCCAGCGTCTCGACGCCGTCGCCGTCGAGGTCCAGGATCAAGGGGCTGGCGACTTGGCTCGCTTCGTCGAAGAGCTTTTGCATGGCGGCGATGAGCCCATCGATCGGCCCAGCCCAGGACTTGCCGTCCGCAGCGGGCAGCAGCATGCTCACATTGGTCAGCGTCCCCGCACCGTCGTACATCCAGGTCATGGCGCTCATGGGCGCACCGCTGCTGCTGTACTGATATTGGGTGAAGTTCGTGTAGTTGAGCGTGCCGTCACTGCGGACAGATGAAATGCTCTCGTTTTTTGTAAATTGACCGTCCGCGTTCCGGGTCCAGTACACCTGCACTTGATGGTTTCCGACCGCCGTAGAGATCATGGTATTCAACGGTGTCACCCCGTCCGGCGCGTATTCGAACAGACCTCGCGGCACAACCGGCGCGTTGTTGTTGGCAGCGCTGATGCCCATCAATTGGCCGATGGTCTGATCCCCGACGATGTTCTGCGCCACGCCGGCCACCAACCCTGCGCCTTTGAGCGTCAAGCCTGCGACCAATAGCGGGCCGGGCTTGACGAGGAAGTTGCCTGTTAGCTCGCTGATGCCGCCGACGACGCCGAGGATGTCGCCGGCTTTTATGGCGTTGATGTCGTTGGTTGATTGCAGTGTCGCAAGAACATTTCTTGATGATTCCTCTACTGCTACCAAAGTCGCAAGATTTCCAAGCCGACCCGCCCATTTCGGATCTTCAGCGGCAAGATACGCTAGACCAGAGGTAATCTTTGCTGCATTACTTGCGGTATCAATCCAAGCTTGTTTTATTTCTACAGAATCTGTTTTGGTTAATGCGTCTTGAACTGACTTCGCAAAAGATAATGCGTCGTTATTCAAATTAACGATTGAATAGGCGGTGGGAATACTCATGTTTTTTCTTTATTTGGTTGTTTAGATTTGCGTTCGAAAATAAGAAACTGAATGAAATAAAAAATTATTGAAACGATAAAGCTACAACCAAAAGCTCCACTGAAAGAACCTTGAATCCAAAGTTTCCTTAAATGCTCATCGCTTATTGCGTAATAATTTTTACCGGCTGATGAAATATTGACTACCAATGGGGAGCGATCACCAAAAGAAGGGGTTATTGCTCGAATGACCGTCACAGAGTTTCCATTCAACTGCTCTTTGAGCCCGCAGTCGTTTCGGTTGGTTCCAAGAAACTCAAAATAGCTGATTGGGCCGCAATCGATGCCAATGTTTGATACCCAACTCTTGCTATACCGTCCGCCCGCTTCGCAACACTTGTAGGTACCGTTAATCGGCGGTAATCGCTCAAATGTATAACCCGTTGGCGGCTCTGCGTGTTTTGCTATTCCCCAGAATAGCGCAAAGAAAATCAGACCGATTGCGAAGCTTCGGAAAAGAAGTTTGCGGTCATGCCATTTAATTTTTCTTCCAGATTCTTCGTTTTTCATGCTATGTCTCGTCAGTCCGGCTTGTGAGCTGCTCGAATGACATGGGCGGATAAATAGCCAAGTCATGCAACCATTTTAAAAGAGTGATCCCGCCTACCGAGGCTGTTTGCAGCGAGTTCTGACATGTTTTCTTTATCTGCTGCACTTATGGTGGCCGCGCATCATTCCACGCTTATTGTTTGGCTTTATTTGAGTTGATTATCGATAAAGCATCATGGGCAGACATTGATAAAGAGGCAACATCGTATTGCAAATTAACGACACTATAAGCAATAGTTAGATTCATGATTTATTTGAATATTTATTGACGAACAAGATAAATAAGTTGAGACGTGTGAAATACCACAAAGATAATAAATCCTAAAAGAAAAGCGTCGTCTTTTGATCCAGCAATCCAGCGTTCTCGAATAAGTTGGTCGTTTCTCGCATAGTAGACACGCCCATTCAAAGAGATTTTGGATACCAATCTCAAAGGTTGATCGTAAGCTGGTACAAATATTTGTTCTACATTAACAAACAGTCCATTTAGTTGCTCCTTCAGTCCGCAATCGTTTCGCCCTGTTCCTATGTGGTAATAAGACAATCCTTTGCAATTTATACTTTCCCCTCCAACCCAACTCTGACTGTATCTGCCCCCTGCATCGCAACAACGATAAATGCCACTGACAGGCGGAAGTCGCTCAAAAACATAGCCCTCAGGCGGTTCGGCCCGCTTCGCTAATCCCCAGAATATTCCAAAGAAAACAAGGCCAACCAACAGGCTGCGAAATAACAATTTTCGATCCCACCATTTGATTTCTCGTTGAAGTATCACGTCACTCATGCTGATTTTTGCCAATTGGTGTCATTGGCCGAAAAGCAAATGAAGGTGTTGCTGCAATCATTGCCGACGAAGCGCTTCAAACGGCCATATTGATAATGGGTGTAGTTGAGCGTGCCGTTGCCGCGGATGGACGAAATGCTCTCGTTCCTGGTGAACTGGCCGTTCGCATTCCGGGTCCAGTACACGTGGACTTGGTGATTGCCGACCTCCGTGGAGATCATGGTGTTCAGCGGCGTCACGCCGTCCGGGGCGTGGCCGAACAGGCCCGGCGGCACGACCGGCGCATTGTTGTTGGCGGCGCTGACACCCATCAATTGGCCAATGGTCTGGTCCCCGACGATGTTCTGCGCCACGCCGGCCACCAAGCCCGCGCCTTTGAGCGTCAGGCCCGCGACCAATAAGGGGCCGGGCTTGACGAGGAAGTTGCCTGTGAGCTCGCTGATGCCGCCGACGACGCTGAGGATGTCGCCGGCTTTTATGGTGTTGATGTCGTTGGTATCTGTGAGGGTGGACAACACCTTGTTTGCCGACTGTCTAACGCTTTCTAACGTCGACGCTGAGCCAAGCAGCCCAGACCAACGAGGATCACTTGCAGCAAGTTCAGCCATACCGGCCGTGATTTTTGCAGTCGTTAAGGCGGAGTCGTACCAAGCCTGACTTCTATCGGTTTCCCTTTCTGCATTCATAGCATCGATTAAAGATTTTGATAGGGCAACTGCATCGTTTTGTAGATTGACCACCGTGTAAAGAGTAAGAGTAGAAGTACTCATGATTTATTCCTTAAAGATTGTTTGGATTTACGGTTGAAATAAACAAATTGGAAAAAATGAAAAATCAATCCTAGCGTAAATCCAAAAGTGGCATCACGATACGATCCGCTAATCCAACGGTCGCGGATTTCCTTATCGCTAAGGTCGATGTAGGTCGTAGTCTGTGTTTTGAGTTTTATGACGACCGGGTCAGATGCGGTAATACTGGGCAAATAGGTTTCTACGACTTCGACTTGCTGACCATTTAGTTGTGATTTGAAACCACAGTCATTTCGATTAGTCCCCAAGAATAGATAATAAGTAAATCCTGTGCATGCGACGGTCTTGTGCCCTACCCAGCTTCTGCTGTATCGTCCTCCTGCTTCACAGCACTTGTAAATACCGCTGATCGCCGGTAATCGCTCAAATAAATGGCCTTCCGGTGGCTCTGCGCGCTTTGCCAGTCCGCAAAGCACGGCCAAAAAAATCAAGCTACATACAAAACTCCTTAAAATCAATTTTCGGTCATGCCACTTGATTTCTCGTTGAGGCGCCACGTCGTTCATGCTGATTTCTGCCAATTGACGTCATTGGCGGAAAGATAAATGAAAGCACCTTTGCAATCATTGCCAACCAAGCGTTTCAGGCGGCCGTATTGATACTGGGTGAAGTTGGTGTAGTTGAGCGTGCCGTCGGCGCGGACGGACGAGATGCTCTCGTTCTTGGTGAACTCGCCGTTCGCATTCCGGCTCCAGTACACATGGACTCGATGATTGCCGACCTCCGTGGAGATCATGGTGTTCAGCGGCGTCACGCCGTCCGGCGCATTGTTGTTAGCGGTGCTCGCGCCCATCAACTGGCCGATGGTCTGGTCTGCGACGATGTTCTGCGCCACGCCGGCCACCAAGCCCGCGCCTTTGAGCGTCAGGCCCGCGACCAGCAGCGGGCCGGGCTTGACGAGGAAATTGCCTGACAGCTCGCTAATGCCGCCGACCACGCCGAGGATGTCACCTACCTTAATGGCGTCTGTGCCACCAGATTGCGCCGCATCCCTAATGTGATCTGCGGAAAGACCAAGGGCTGCAAGCGTTGATAAGGATCCGACTATGCCACCCCATTTAGGATCATCGGCTACAAGATAAGCCATGCCAGAGACGATTTTTGCAGAAGTAACGGCGGCATCAGTCCATGCATTTCTTATTTGCTGGTGATCCTCGCTGTTCAAGGCGTCCGTCAAAGACTTGGTCAACGATGCTGCATCGTTTTGAAGGTTGCCGACGTTATAGACGGCAGGCATGCTCATTTTTCATCTCCTTTGAAATTTCGATTTTTTCTGTTAATAAATATTCACATGGCCTTCCGGAGGCTCTGCGTTCTTCATCAAGCCGCAGAAAAATACAAAAATTTCAGACCTGCTACTAAGCTTCGAAGAAGCAGTCGCCGATCGAGCAATTTGATTTACTTCTCAGACTCTTCGTATTTAATTTTTTGGTCAAGCCGATCAGAAGTCCGTCATGGGTTCAATGCGGCAATTCAATTGTTGCCGAAAATCCAGTTGCCGCGGTTGACTGATAGTGTCCGAGTTGTCGAGAGCGATGCAATGGCAAATTCTCGAAAAAGTTACGTAGAATTAAATTCTCGTTGAAATAGCCGGATAAATTATGAACAATTATTTGAGAATTCGAAGAATTGGTCTTATCCGTTTATCGAACGATTAGCCGTTTGGGGTTGCTTCTGCCAACGGGGAAGTCAAAATTAGAACGAATGGTTAATTTAGATACCGTGATGGCTGCGAGAATGAATTAAAGTATTCAATCTGTATGGTCCGCGTGCAAGTGCCAGGCGTGCGAATTCGGAGCAGATTCACTTCGGTGATGTGCTGCTGAACCACGTGTGGATCGCCGACTGAAGGACGGGGCGCGCGATGCGCACAATCCATAAAAACTGAGTCGGCTCAGATGCGTCGGCCGCTACTGGACCGACCGAAAAGACAAGGTATTGCGCCGGATGCGCAGCCTCGGGACAGGCCCTATTTCAAGCGAATCAGCTCGATGTCGATGCTGTTCTTGCCATCACCCAGCATCAGAACGTTTTCCTGAACCGTCGCCTGCAACTGCATGCTGCGCTGTGCCAGCGCGGCGACCGCCTGTGAGGTCTCGCTCGGAATGCGCCAGACCTGCAGGTTCTGCAGGCGCGAGAGCTTGTTCTCGATGCCTTTCCACCAGATGCCTGCCGCATGACTGAAGCAGTAGAGCAGCACCTCGTCGGCCTTGCCGCAGGCCTTCTGTAGCGGCTTTTCCTCCGGCTGGCCCACCTCGATCCAGACCCGCGTGCGGCCGGTGAAATCGCGCAGCGAGACGTCCGGATCGTCGGGGTTCGACAGCCCGGCGCCGAAGCCGAGCACTCCGTCGCCATCGCAGACGCTCTGCAGTTTGTGGGCGTTGAGCGCCAGCGCGATCAGGCGGACCATCATCCGTTCGTCGTTCTCGCTCGGATGGCGCGCCAGCGTCAGCGCGTGGTCGGCGTAATAGCCGTGGTCGATATCGGCAACCGCGAGGCTCGCTTTGAAGATGGTGGATTTGAGTGCCATCAGACCCGCTTCGCCAATTCCGCGGCCTTGCCGACATAGCTCGACGGCGTCATCGCGAGCAGGCGTTCCTTCTCGGTTTCCGGAATCGCCAGCGAGCGGATCAGGCCGTGCAGCGCCTCGGCCGTCACGGTCTTGCCGCGCGTGACTTCCTTCAACTGTTCGTAGGCCCCCTGCACGCCGTAGCGGCGCATGACGGTCTGGATCGGCTCGGCCAGCACTTCCCATGAAGCATCGAGGTCGTCGGCCAGCGCTTCCTCGTTGAGCTCAAGCTTGCCCAGACCGGTCGAGAGGCTCGCATAGGCCAGTACCGCATAGCCGAAGGCGACGCCGATGTTGCGCAGCACCGTGCTGTCGGTCAGGTCGCGCTGCCAGCGGCTGATCGGCAGCTTCTCGCTCAGGTGGCGCAGCAGGGCGTTGGCGAGGCCGAGGTTGCCCTCGGCATTCTCGAAGTCGATCGGGTTGACCTTGTGCGGCATCGTGCTGGAGCCGATCTCGCCCTTCTTCAACCGCTGCTTGAAGTAGCCGAGGCTCACGTAGCCCCAGATGTCGCGCGAGAAGTCGATCAGGATGGTGTCGGCGCGCGCCACGGCATCGAACAGTTCGGCCATGTAGTCGTGCGGCTCGATCTGGATGCTGTAGGGCTGGAAGGTCAGGCCCAGGCCGTACGGCGCCGGCGTCTCGATCACCTTGCGACTGAAGGCTTCCCAGTCGAAGTCGGGCCAGGCGGCCAGGTGGGCGTTGTAGTTGCCGACCGCGCCGTTCATCTTGCCGAGCAGCTGCACGCCGGCGATCTGCTCGCGCGCCTTGGCCAGCCGGACCGCGACGTTGGCGATCTCCTTGCCGACCGTCGTCGGGCTCGCGGTCTGTCCGTGCGTGCGTGCCAGCATCGACACGCCCGCGAACAGGTGCGCCATCTCGCGCAGCTTGGCGACGATGGCATCGAGCGCGGGCAGCAGCACCTTTTCGCGCGCGGCCTGGATCTGCAGCGCATGGCTGGTGTTGTTGATGTCTTCGCTGGTGCAGGCGAAATGCACGAATTCGGCCGTGGCCAGCAGTTCGGGGCGGGCGTCGAAACGGGACTTGATCCAGTACTCGACCGCCTTGACGTCGTGGTTGGTGGTCTTCTCGATCTCCTTGATCGCGGTCGCGTCGGCTTCGGAGAAGTTCGAGACCAGCGCGAGCAGGTATTTGCGGGCTCCGGGCGTCAATGGCTTGAACTCGGCGAAACCGCAGTCCGACAGTGCGACGAACCACGCCACCTCGACCTGCACCCGGCGGTGCATGTAGCCCTGTTCGCCCATCAGGGGGCGCAATGCGGAAAGCTTGGCGGCGTAGCGGCCGTCGAGGGGAGAAAGTGCGGAGACGGGGGAGAAGCTCATGCCCGAATTTTAGGCGCTCGACCCGTGCCGTCCGGCGGACATGTGTGTTGTATAGCGGAGACACGGCGACTTGCGGGAAAGGCCGCGTTTCGCGTCACACTAGAATCAAAACGCTCAAACGCAGAGATATTGGGAAAAGAGAAAACGCATGAAACTGATCGGATCTGCCGCCAGCCCGTTCGTACGCAAGGTCCGTGTGGTGATGGCCGAAAAGCGGCTCGACTATCAGTTCGTCATCGAGGACGTCTGGTCCGACGCCACGACCATTTCGAGCGCCAATCCATTGGGCAAGGTGCCGTGCCTGGTGATGGAAGGCAGTGAGGCGATGTTCGATTCACGCGTTATCGTCGAATACCTCGACACGCTTTCTCCGGTCGGCAAACTCATTCCGCAGCAAAGCCGCGAACGTGCCGAAGTCAAGACCTGGGAAGCGTTGGCCGACGGCGTGATGGACGCCGGTGTGCTGTTGCGGCTGGAGGCGACGTGGGGCGGACGGGCGGACGGCGAGCGCAGTCAGGCCTGGATGGACCGCCAGCGGGCGAAGGTCTTCGGCGGCATCGCGGCGATGGCCAAGGGCCTGGGCGAAAAGCCGTTCTGCAGCGGCATCCACCTGAGCCTGTCGGACATCGCGGTCGGCTGCGCGATCGGTTGGATCGGCTTCCGCTTTCCCGAGATCGAATGGCGCACCAACCATCCGAATCTCGGTCGCCTGTACGACAAGCTGATGCTCAGGCCGAGCTTCGCCGAAACCAAGCCCTGACGTCGGTTCCGCGGGGTTCAGGCAGCGGCACGCTCCGCTGCCGGCTCCCGCCACTTCGCCATCAGTTCGGTCCAGCGGCTGCGCGCGGCGGCCAGGTTGCGTTCCTTCACGTGACCGTAGCCGCGAATCTGCTCCGGCAAGGCTGCGATCTCCAGCGCCGCACCGTGATTGCCGGCGTTCAGGCCGGCGATCACTTCCTCGATGCTGGCCCGATACTCGCCGATCAATGCGCGCTCGCCCTTGCGTTCGTCGGAGCGGCCGAAGAGATCCAGTGCCGTTCCGCGCAATCCCTTGAGCCTTGCGAGCAGGCGGAAACCGGTCAGCATCGCCGGGCCGAACTTCTGCTTCTGCAGTTCGCCCCTGGCATTCTTCCTGGCGATGACGGGCGGCGCGAGGTGGTAGTTGAGCTTGAAGTCGCCCTCGAACATGCCGTCGACGCGATCGAGGAACGAGCGGTCGGTGTGCAGTCGCGCGACCTCGTATTCGTCCTTGTACGCCATGAGCTTGAACAGGTAGCGCGCCACGGCTTCGCTCAGGCCGGTCTTGCCGACGAGCGCGGTCTCGCTCTGCTGGACCTTCGCGACGAAGGCGCGGTAGGCCTCGGCATAGGCCGCGTTCTGGTAGTCCGTGAGGAAAGCGACGCGGCGCGAGACGAGGTTGTCGATCGTCTCGCGCTTCTTGAATTCGATCACGTGGCCGGGCGACACCAGCTTCTGCACCGACGCCAGGTCGTGCGCCGCACGACGGCCCCACTGGAACGCCGTCTTGTTGTTCTCGATGGCGACGTCGTTGAGCTCGATGGCGCGCATCAACGACGCGTATTGCAGCGGCAGCCAACCCTTCTGCCAGGCCAAGCCGAGCAGCATCGGATTGGCATAGAGACTGTCGCCCATCAGCGAGGTCGCGGCCGCATCGGCATCGAAACTGCCCAGCCCTTCGAGGCCGACCAGGTTCGCGATCTGGCTCGCGCAATCTTCCTGCGGGTTCTGCCAATTCGCATTGCGCACGAAGGCCGCAGTCGGCGTGCTGTGCGTATTGAGCGCGACATGCGTGCGGCCTTCACGCATCCGCGCGAGGGTCTCGGCGTTGACGGCGACCAGCGGATCGGCGGCCAGGATCAGGTCGGCGGCGGCCGTGCCCACGCGGGTCGTGCGGATCGACGATTGCGCATCGCCGATCAATGCATGGCTCCAGGTCGCGCCGCCCTTCTGCGCCAACCCGGCCGCATCCTGCGTGACGATGCCTTTGCCTTCGATGTGCGCGGCCATGCCGAGCAACTGGCCGATCGTGATGACGCCCGTGCCGCCGACGCCGGCGACCACCACGCCCCAGACCTGGCCGGCCGCGAGCGCCGGAACCACCGGCTCCGGCAGCGTGCCCATGTCGAACGGCGAAGAGGCCTTGTTCTTCGCCTTCTTCTTCAGTGCGCCGCCTTCGACCGTGACGAAGCTCGGGCAGAAGCCCTTGAGGCAACTCATGTCCTTGTTGCAGGTGCTCTGGTTGATGGTGCGCTTGCGGCCGAACTCGGTCTCCAGCGGCTCGACCGACAGGCAGTTGCTCTTCACGCTGCAGTCGCCGCAGCCTTCGCAGACCAGCTCGTTGATGACGACGCGCTGGGCCGGATCGACGGCCGTGCCGCGCTTTCGGCGACGGCGCTTCTCGGTCGCGCAGGTCTGGTCGTAGATGATGGCGGTCGTGCCCTTGATCTCGCGGAACTCGCGCTGGATGTCGTCGAGCAGATCGCGGTGCTTCACCTCCGGATTGCCGGCCACCTTCACACCGTCGTATTTCTCCGGCTCGTCGGTGACGATCACGACCTTCGCGGCACCTTCGGCCTGCAGGCTCTGCGCGATCTGCAGCACCGAATGGCCCTCGGGACGTTCGCCGACCTGCTGGCCGCCGGTCATCGCGACCGCGTCGTTGTAGAGGATCTTGTAGGTGATGTTGACGCCGGCCGCGATGCTCTGGCGAATGGCGAGCAGGCCGCTGTGGAAGTAGGTGCCGTCGCCCAGGTTCGCGAAGATGTGCTGGTCGGTAGTGAAGGGCTGCTGGCCGACCCAAGGCACGCCTTCGCCGCCCATCTGCGTGAAGCCGATGGTGGAGCGGTCCATCCAGGTCGCCATGAAATGACAACCGATGCCGCCGAGCGCGCGGGAGCCTTCGGGCACCACGGTGCTGGTGTTGTGCGGGCAACCCGAGCAGAACCACGGCTGGCGGTCGGCACCCTGCACCGCACCGGTGCCGAGCGTCAGCACCTCCATCGAACGCGCCTTGGCTTCGAGGATGGCGAGTTGCGCGTCGATGCGCGCGCGCATGTCGGCGCCGGCTTGGTCGAGCAGGCCGATCTTCTTCAGGCGTTGCGCGATGGCCTTGGCGATCAATGCCGGATTGAGGTCGGCGTTGGCGCGCAGCAGCGTGTGCGCGGTCGGATTGGGCATCGACCATTCGCCGCCGGCGTAGCCGTCGTCGCTCGCGCCGTGCGCGTCGTCGAACTTGCCGACCACGTTGGGCCGGACGTCGGAGCGCCAGTTGTAGAGCTCTTCCTTGAGCTGGTATTCGATGACCTGACGTTTCTCCTCCACCACCAGGATTTCCTGCAGGCCGGTCGCGAACTCGCGCGTGAGCTGGGCCTCGAGCGGCCAGACCACACCGACCTTGTGCAGCCGGATGCCCAACTGACGGCAGGCCGCATCGTCCAGGCCCAGGTCGATCAGCGCCTGGCGCGTGTCGTTGAAGGCCTTGCCGCTGGCCATGATGCCGAAGCGGTCGTGCGGTCCCTCGATGACGTTGCGGTTGAGCCGGTTGGCGCGGATGTAGGCGAGCGCGGCGTACCACTTGTAGTGCATCAGCCGCGCTTCCTGCTCCAGCGCATGGTCGGGCCAGCGGATGTGCAGGCCGCCGGGCGGCATCTCGAAATCGGTGGGGATGACGATCTCCACGCGCTCGGGGTCGATCATTGCCGTGGCACTGGATTCGACGATTTCCTGAATCGTTTTCATGCCCGACCACACGCCTGAGAAACGGCTCATCGCGAACGCGTGGATGCCGAGGTCGAGGATTTCCTGGACGTCGGTCGGGAAGAAGACCGGCGTGCCGCAGGCCTTGAAGATGTGGTCGCTCTGGTGAGCGGCGGTGCTGCTCTTGGAGATGTGATCGTCCCCGGCCACTGCGATCACGCCGCCGAACTCGGTCGTGCCGGCCATGTTGGCATGCTTGAACACGTCGGAACATCGGTCCACGCCCGGGCCCTTGCCGTACCAGATGCCGAAGACGCCGTCGAACCTGTTCGTGCCCTGCGGCGAGAAACCCAGTTGCTGCGTACCCCACAGCGCGGTGGCTGCGAGTTCTTCGTTCACACCCGGCTGGAACACGATGTTCTGCGCCTTCAGGTACTTGCTGGCCTTCCACAGCGCCTGGTCGTAGCCGCCGAGCGGCGAGCCGCGATAGCCGCTGATGAAGCCCGCCGTGTTCCTGCCGCGCTGCTGGTCGCGCAGTCGCTGCAGCATCGGCAGTTTGACCAGCGCCTGCACCCCGCTCATGAAGGCACGACCGTGATCGAGCGAATATTTGTCGTCGAGCGTGACGGTTTCGAGGGCCTTGCGGATGTGCTCGGGCAGGGGGGCGTTCATCGTCGTTGTCTCCGGTTGGCTGGGCCTGATGGGCCTGGCTTGGGCACTGTGTCCCGAACAGGGCGTCGAGCCCGCATGTTGTTTGCAAAGTGTATGTCTCGCTCTCGGACAGGTGTTTGCTATAAATGCCCGGAAAACCCTGCTTTTAGAATGAATCTTTCTCCCAAAGGCCTCCAATGGAAAGCATCGATAAGTTCGACCTTGCCATTCTGAAAGAATTGCAAGCCGATGGCCGCTTGACCAATGCGGAACTCGCGCAGCGCGTAGGCCTGTCGGCAGCACCTTGCTGGCGTCGTGTGCGTGCGTTGGAAGAAAGTGGGTTCATCAAGGGTTACCACGCCGAGATCGACCGCCGAAAAATCGGTCTCGGCGTGCTGGCGTTCGTGCGGCTCGACACCGACCGTGCCACCGGCGACGTCACGCGCGCGCTCGAGGAGTCGATACGCAAGATGCCCGAAGTCGTTTCGTGCCACTACATCAGCGGCACCGGCATGTTCGAACTGCAGGTGGTGGCGGAGGACCTCGACGGCTTCTCGCGTTTCGCGCTCAACAGCCTGATGCACCTGCCCAACGTGAAGGACCTGCACACCAGTTTTTCGCTGGGCGAGGTGAAGGCGAGCCATGCGCTGCCGCTGGGGCATCTTGCGGGACGCCGGGTCCTGCGTGACCGATGATCTGGAGAAGAGCGATCGCTCTCGACCTGACGGACGGGTTTCAGAGTTTTCTCATCACTGTTGGCCTGAACCTATGCAATTCTGTGAAGAGGTGCGCTTTGCGTACTTCACGACAAACATTGAAAAAACAACATGGTTCAGCCCATTCAGAAAATTACCGGCTTCCGAGCCCCGGTCGATGCCAAGCCGGTGGCACCGGCACCGTTGCCACCACGTGGCTTCGTTCGGAGCGGTTTTCGGACGGTGCCGGCACCCCACAGCTCGTCGGTGAGTGCATCCCAGCACGCGGAAGCCGAAAAGATCCGGGATTTGTTCGGCAAGGTGAACCCCGGTCCGACAAACAGTACCTACTCGACCAGACTGGCCCTCCACGACGGGGAGGTAACCCTGAGTGGCCGGAGCAATGAGCTGACCATCAAGGGGAAAGATTTCGAGATGAAGATCAACGACGGCAAATTCGCTGGCGCAGACGGAATGCCTGGTGAACTGCCGACCTACCGCATGATGCTGCTGGTCGAAGATGCACTGAGGAAGCTCGCAAAGTTGCAGAGCGTCTGGTCATCGACGCCAGACGAGCCCGTCGGGCTCTGAGCGACAAGATCACCAGCGCACGTCACCTGGGCCACAGCGCCCACAGACGCAACGGCTGGTTCACCGTCGCGGCGAGTCGCCCGGCTTCGGCACCGGTACCGGCGAAGTAATCAGCTCGCACCGCGCCCAGAATGGCGCTCCCGGTATCTTGCGCCACCACCAGTTTCTGCAGCTGCACCGTTGGCCCCGGGGAGGCAAGCCAGACCGGCGTGCCGTACGGAATGCTGCCGCGGTCGACGGCGATCGAGCGCCCGGCAGTCAGCGGAACGCCCTGCGCGCCGCGCGGCCCCGACGACGCATCGACCTCGTTGAGCGCTTCTTCCCTGAAGAAAACAAAACGCGGATTGCTCCACATCAGCTGCTGCACGCGCTGCGGGTTCTGCGCCACCCAGGCCTTGGTGTCGTCCGGCCACTTGCTGACGCGGCCCGCACCCTGGCCGACGAGCCAGGCCTGGATGCTGCGGTAAGGCTGCTCGTTGGTGGCTGCGTAGGCCATCCGCACCACGCGCTGAGAGCCGTCCGCATCGATCAGGCGCAAGCGCCCCGAGCCCTGGATGTGCAGCATCATCGCGTCCACCGGATCGGACATCCAGGCGATTTCGCGGCCGCGCAACGCCGCCTGCGCCTCGGGCAGCGTCTCGATCTGCTGGCGCGTGAACCAGGCGCGGCGCGGCGCCAGGCCGTCCGGCGCGGCATAGAGCGGCACGTTGAACTGCGCGGTCGGTCGCCGCGAGGCGTCGTAGATCGGTTCGTAGTAGCTGGTGAGCTGGCCGTCGATCTGGCCGGTCGGCGACTCGATGCGATACGGTTGAAGGCGCTGCATCATCCACCTGCGCTGCGTGTCGGCATCGGCGATGGCGAGGCGCCGTACCTCTTGACAGAGTGGCGCGAACGCAGCGTTGGGACGCGCGCAGTTGGAGATCATGGCCGACCAGCCTTCGTGCGTGGGGTCGTCCGCGAAGCCGGGGAGCTCCGACCAATCGACCGGTGTCCAGCGGCTCTTGGGATGCGTCAGCGATCCGGTCAGCGGGCCGAGCACCGGGGGTGCGATATTCGGGGAGAGCGGCGTCGTCGCCCCACTGCCGCCTGCCGTTTCGGGCACGCGCATCCCTGTCGAGCAGCCCAGAAGTGTCGCCACGATCGCCGAGCCTGCCAGCCACCACCGGAGTCCTTTAGTCATGGGTCTGATTTTGCTCGAAGCGTTCGGCGCTCTTCTGTTGCTGGCGCTCATCGTCTGGTGGACCATGTTCTCCGGTCGAAAAAGTGGGGAAATGGTCAGGCCGGGGATCGAAGGAGAAAAAACCGGGGACGCTTCCGAGGTACCGCGCAACAGGTCGCCGCGCGGCTGAGTCTCGCGTTTTCCCTGTCGGTCGAATGCGCGAGCTCGCGTGGGATGAGCGTGGGTTGCTATGAAAAGCGTAGCGCTGTAACGTTGCCGAACAAGGCTCTCCGGCAAGGATAAACATTTCCACTACATTTTGAACTCTTTTTTTCCACGATGGAGGACTGCGCCGCAACGGGATAATGACCAAGCTGCCGCAGTCACGTTGCGGACTCCGTAAACACCGATCGAAGGGACCATTCCATGAAAAAATTCGTACTTACCGCCGCCGCTCTTGCCGTCCTGCTGACCGGCTGTGCCGGCATGAGCGATACGCAGCGCACCACCGGCATCGGCGCGGGCGCCGGTGCGCTCGGCGGCGCAGCCATCGGTGCGGTCACCGGCGGTCGCGTGGGTACCGGCGCGGCGATCGGTGCCGGCGTCGGCGCGTTGGGCGGTTACCTGTGGTCGCAGCGCATGGAAAACCAGAAGCGCGAAATGGAAGCGGCCACCCGCGGTACCGGCATCGCCGTCACGCAGACCGCGAACAACGAACTCAAGCTGGCGATTCCGAGCGATGTCTCCTTCGACACCGGCCGCTCGGCGATCAAGCCGAACTTCGCACCCGTGCTCAACCAGTTCGCCAACGGCCTGCGCAACAACCCGAACGCCGACGTCCGCATCATTGGCCACACCGACAGCACCGGCAGCGATTCGGTCAACAACCCGCTGTCGGTCGACCGAGCGAGCTCCACCCGCGATTACCTGATCGCGCGCGGCGTGCCGTCGGCGGCGTTTCGTATCGAAGGCCGTGGCTCGCGCGAACCGGTCGCCGACAACAACAGCGACAGCGGCCGGGCTCAGAACCGTCGAGTCGAGATCTATGTCGGGGAGCGTGGTTAAACCCCCAGGCTTGCCCGGCTTCGCGTAGCCGTCGACCCCTTGCAGGGGGCCGATACCTGCGGGCCGACGAGGCCGGTCCCGCGTTTTCCCTGACAGTGGCTACAGGCCTCTCAGAAAGTTGGCCAGTTCCACGGCTGACTTCACCTCCATCTTTTCGAACACGCGTGCACGGTGGACTTCCACCGTTCGCACACTGATGGCCAGTTGGTCGGCGATCAGTTTGTTCGGCAGACCTTCGACCACGAGCCGCATCACGTCGCGCTCGCGGTCGGTCAGTTCCGAGATACGTTTGCGCAGTGCCTGTCGTTCCGACTGCAGCCGCACGGCGCGCGCCGATACGCCGAGCGCTTTCTCGATGCGGTCGACCAGCGTGTTGTCGGAAAACGGTTTCTCGCAGAAGTCGAAGGCGCCGCGCCTGACCGCATCCACCGCGGTCGGTACGTCGGCATGACCGGTCAGGAAGATGACCGGCATGGCGTCGAGCAGGCCGCGCTCCGCAAGCCGGTCGAACAACACCAGGCCGCTGGTGCCTGGCATGCGGACGTCCAGCAGCAGGCAGTGCGGCTGGGCGGGCAAGGGTGTTTCCGCCAGATAGGCCTCGAACGAATCGGCGCTGCCGAAATGTTCGCTGGCCAGGCGACGCGATCGCAGCAGCCAGGCGAGCGCCTCCCGCACGTGGGCGTCGTCGTCGACGATGAAGATCAGACCATCGATCAGGGGTTGCATGTCGGCATCATCTCAGGCGATCGGCAGGGTGAAGCGGAACACGGTTCCGCGTGGACGGTGGGCCTCGAAAACCAGCGCGCCGCCGTGCTGCTCGACCACGGTACGGCACAGGCTCAACCCCAGGCCCATGCCGTCGGAGCGGGTGGTGAAGAAAGGCGTGAACAGGCGCTCCGCGACATCCGCTGCGATGCCGCTGCCGATGTCGGCGACCGAGAACTCGAGCCAGCGTCGTGCGTCGCTGCCGTTCTCGGGCGCGGCGCCGACGCCACCGCCGGCCCGCACGACGCGCAGCAGTAGCACGCGTTCGTGCAGGTCGGGCATGTCCATGGCCTGCATCGCATTGCGCGCCAGGTTCAGCAGCACCTGTTCGACCAGCGTCCGGTCGCACAGCACGGCCGGCAGGCTGGCATGCAGCGAGATGTCAATCCGCACGCCGAGCTTGCGTGCCTGCAGCCGCACCAGCGGCAGCACCGCGTCGAACAATGCCTGGGGCGCCACCGGCTCGCGGGTGCGATCGCGGCGGCGCACGAAGTCGTGCACGCTGCGGATCACCTGTCCGGCACGGTCGGCCTGTTCGGCGATGCGACGCACGGCCATCGCGACCTGGGCGCGGTCGTCGTCCGGGTCCGCATTTCCGTCGGACGCGTCCATGCCGGCTTGCAGCAGGTTCAGCGAGCCGTTCGCATAGCTGGCGATGGCCGCGAGCGGCTGGGTGAGTTCGTGGCTGAGCAGCGACGCCATCTCGCCGACGGTCGCGAGCCGCGCGCTGGCCTGCAGGCGCTCCTGGCTGGCGCGCGACATCTCCTCGATGCGGCGCTGCTCGGCGATGTCGATGAAGGCGCTCATCCAGCCGGTCTGCGTGCCGTGCGCATTGATCAGCGGCGCTTCGAAGATCAGCACCGGGAAGCGCGTGCCGTCCTTGCGCATGAAGACCGATTCGAAGCCTTCCCGCGGCGGCATGCCGCCGGCCAGGCGCAGCGTCTGGCGCTTCTCGTATTCGTGGGCGAGTTCGGTCGGCCAGTAGGGAGCGTCGCCCGCACCCGAGGTCAGCAGTTCGCCGGCCGAAAAGCCCACCATCTCGCAGAATGCCGGATTGACGTAGGTGATGCGGCCCTGCAGATCGCGCGCGCGCAGCCCGGTGATGACCGAATCCTCCATCGCCTTGCGGAAGGCCAGCGTGTCGGCCAGGTCGGCCTCGGCGCGCAGGCGGCGCCGGGTGTCGCGCGCGAGCAGCACCAGCACCGACACCAGCGCGATCGACACGGCCGTGACGAGCGCGGTGAGCAGGTTGGGAAACACGTCGGGCGCGCCGCGCCAGCCGTCCACGCGCAGCACGAGCGGATTGCCCGGCAGGTCGAGCGTCTGCCGGGCGGTGAACACCCGGCTGCCGCTGCGGCGGGCGATGCCGATCGAGGCCAGCCGGGTGCCGTCGACCTCGGTCAGCGACACCTCCTGCCCGCGTCGCAACGCCGGCGTCACGAGTTCGTTCAGGATGTCGCGCAGGGCGTACGTCGCGACCAGGTAGCCGCCACCGGCCATCGGCATGCACAGCTCCATCACCTCGATGCCGCCGCCTTCGGGCAAGAGCACGTAATGGCTCTGCGAATAGGCCGGCCCGCCCAGGGTCCGCGTCGACGTGCAGTCGGTGGCCGCATCGGATTGCGCCATGTACCCGGTCGGCGGCGCAGCCGCGGTGTCCGCATTCGGAGCAGCTGCGCTCGCGCTGGACGACGGCGACGGTGCCAGCAGCAGCGGCGACAGGGACGGCCCCAGCGCCGACGAAGCCGACGGCACCGCGCGGGGCGCACGCTGGATGCGGTAGGGCGTCTCGGCGGCCACCAGGATGCGCAGGCCGGCGTCGCGCCATTCGAGCCGCTGCCATTCGCGATGGCCGCGCAGCAGCGCCGCGGCCTCGGCCGGCCAGCGGTCGCGGTCCAGCGCGCTGCCCTGCTGCAATGTGTTCAGGCTCTGCGCGTTGCGCTGCAGCGTGGCGCGCAGGTCGGCGGCGGCGTCGGCGGTATCGCGGTCGAGCGCTTCCTGCACCTGCTCGGCCTCGTGCCGCCCGGCCAGCCACACGACGGTGCCCAGCAGCACCAGCACCAGCCCCGCCAGCATTACCCACAGGAACCAGCGCTGCCAGACCGAGCGCAAGCTCGGGAACGCCTGCCCGCCGAGGCCGATGGCAAGGCGCCCCACCGCTGTTTCGCGCGGGGGCACGTCAGAGAACGATGTGCGACAGTGCCGGCAACTGCGCGCGCGACGCGGCCGTGACGGCGGCATCGAGCTCGAACAGCACCACGCCCTCGCCTGTCGCCCGCTGCGCCACCACTGCTCCCCACGGGTCGACCACCAGCGACTGGCCCCAGGTTTGACGGCCGTTCTCGTGCGTGCCGCCCTGCGCGGGTGCGACCACCCAGGCGAGGTTCTCGATGGCCCGCGCACGCAGCAGCACCTCCCAGTGCGCGGCGCCGGTGGTGTGCGTGAAGGCGCTGGGCACCAGCACCAGCTCGGCGCCCTGTGCCGACAGCGCGCGGTAGAGCTCCGGAAAGCGCAGGTCGTAGCAGACCGACATGCCGACGCGCCAGACGTGCCCGTCGCGCGACGGCAGGTCGAACACCACCGGCGTGTCGCCGCGTGCGACGGTCCGGCCTTCGTCGTAGCGCTCGCGTCCGTTGTCGAAGAAGAAGAGGTGGATCTTGTCGTAGCGCGCCACGCGGTCGCCCTGCGGCGACCAGACCATCGAGCTGTTGAAGACGTGCGTGGCGGTTTCGTCCGGACTGCCCGCATCCACCGGCAGCGTGCCGCCCACGATCCACAGCCCGAACTCGCGCGCCGCGTCGGCCAGGAAGCGCTGCACGATGCCGTCGCCGGCCGTCTCGCGCAGCGCGAGCTTGTCGGTGTCGCGTGCGCCGAGCGCGCAGAAGTATTCGGGCAGCACGGCGAGTTCCGCGCCGCCGGCCGCGGCCTCGGCGAGCAGTGCATGCGCGCGCGCCAGGTTGGTTGCGCGGGCGACGGCCGAAACCATCTGGATGGCGGCGACTTTCATGGGCTGATCTCCTCGAAAGCGATGGTTCGACGCTCCGGCGTCATTTGGCGGTGCCGCGCGGTACCTTGGTGATCGTCGGGTCGGTCCAGGTGCCGTCGATCTGGAACTCCTGCGTGCCCGCGGCCGTGAGCGGCTTGCTCAGCAGCCACTGTGCCAGGAAGGTTCCGAGCCCGACCGCGGGATTGATCGCGGTCGCCACCAGCGCGGCCGTGCCGGCGTTGATCTGCGGCACCACCACCACGCGCAGGTTCTGCGTTTCCTTGGCGATGTCGGCCGAACCGTCCATCAGCACCGCGGCGTTCACGCCCTTCATCTGCAGGTTGTTGGTGCTGGCCCGACCGTCGACGATCTTCACGTCGCCGCGCACGAAGTCGAACGCGAAACCTTCGCTGAACAGGTCGCGGAAATCCAGCGTCAGCCGCCGCGGCAAGGCCTGCAGGTTAAGTACGCCCAGCAGCTTGGCGAGGCCCGGGTCGGCTTTCAGGAACTGGCCGCTGCCCACGTCCAGATGCAGTTGCCCGCCCAGGCTCGGATCGTCGAGCGACAGCGGAGAACCGCGCCAGTCGACCTCGCCTTCGAGCCGTCCGCGGCCGTGGCGGATCACGTCCTTCATGCCCAAGCGCGCCAGCAACGCACCGGCGTCGGCCATGTCCAGCTTGAAGCTCATGGCGGTGCTGCGCGGATCGTGCGTGGCGGTCGTGCCGCTGGTGCCGCTGGCGCCGCCGCCGGTCAGCCCGACCGCCCAGCTGCCCTGCGCGGTGAAGCTCGCCTCGGGCATCGTGAACGCGAGCCTGTTGAGCCGCCATTCGCGCCGCGCTCCGCCTCGGTTCACCGCGTCGATCTCGGCCCGTCCCAGGCGCTTGCCGAGCAGCTCGAAATCGTCGACGACGATGTCGAGCGCGGGCAAGGCGTCGGGCTGCTCGTCGAGCAGCGACTCGACGCTGCCGGCCTCGCTCGCGGCGATGCGCAGGCGCGCCAGCCGCGCATAGATGCGGCCGTCCTTCGACGGGTTGTATTCGGCATAGCCGCCGAGTTCGCTGGCGTCGATGTGGGCACGCCAGGAGGCGCCGTCGCGCGAGCCGTTCAGCACCACGTCGTGCAGCGTGCGTCCGCCGCCGATGCCGAGTGCCTGTGCGCGCAAGGCGATGCGGGTCGGCAGGTAGTCGGCGGCCGCGCCGGTCGCGGCCTTGGCCGGCGCGGCGTCGGTCTTCGTTCCGGCGCTGGCGGCATTCGCCGGCGCCTCGCTGAAGAGCGACTGCCAGGCCGCGACGTCGAACTGCGCCAGCCGCAGGTCGGCATGCACGCCGCCGGAGGCAGGTTTCTCAGCTGCTTCGGCCAGATCGCCCACGACCGGTCCGACGCGAATCGCGCCACGCAGCACGCGCGCCGGCGCCGTCGATACGTCGCGCACATAGCTCGCAGACGCCACGTCGCCCAGCGAAAGAAGCAGTTCGTCCTGCGACCGTGGCGTGCCGGCGGCGGCGCGGTCCTCGCGCAGCAGCTTGCGCTCGACGTGCAGCGGCAGCACGGTGTCGGCACGTTTGGCGAGCGGTGCAGGCAGAGAGAGCCCCAGGCCCTGCAGGCTGCTGGTGACCGTGAAGGCCGGCTCGCCGTCGCGCACCGACAGGGTCGCCGCATAGCGCGTTCCGCCGGTGGCGTGCGATGCGAACGGTTGCAGCCAGGCGACATTGCGTTCCGCGCGCAGGCCGTCCGCGGTGATGTCGCCCCGCAGGTCGAAGTCGATGTCGTGGCCGGCCGCGCCGTACCTGCCGCGGCCCTCGACGCGCGTCTCGCCACCGGCCATGCGCGCCTGCACGCCGGCCAGCACGAAGCCGCTTTCGGTGAAGTTCAGCGTGCCGCGCAGCTGCGTCAGCATCGGTGCTTCGGGTGCGAGCTGGAGTTCGTTGCCCGCGAGGACCACGCCGACCTTGACCTGTGCCTTCTCCGGCGTCTCCAACGGCACGCTCAGGCGCAGCGCGTAGTCGGCATCGCCGCCGGCACGCACCTGCCGGATCGTCTGTGCGGCATCGACCAGCAGAGGCGCACCGGCCCGCAGCAATTCGGCGACCGGTCCCCTGGCCTGCGCATCGACCTCCAGCACCGGCGCATGGTGCGAGAGGTCGGCGACCTGCACGTCGGCGCGCGAGACTTCGATGCCGGGTGCGCCGGAGATGCGGCCGCGCGCGCCGCGAATCCGCATGCCCGCGCGTTCGAACACCAGTTCGCCGCTCACGCCGACGAGTGCCGGCCACGGCAGCGACCTGCCGCTCGCGACCATCGACGGCGTCGCCGGCGCGTAGCTCGCGTCGGCGACCTTCGCGGCGATGCGGAAATCGCCCGTGCGCGGGTCCATGAAAGGCATGTCGTGCAGGTCGCCGCGTATGCGGAAATCGACCGTGCTAGCCGTGCCGTGCGTCACGCTTTCGCGCACGTATTCGCGCGTGTGCGGCGCAATGTTGAGCGGCAGGTATCGATGCACGCGCGTGCCGTTGGCGTGCGTGAGCCGGCCCTGCAGGTCGAGCACGCCCGGAAAGCGCGCCTTGCCGGAAGAGACGGCCGGGTCGGCGGTGTGCCAGGTCGCCTGCGCCTGGCCGCTGGCGTCGGCGTTGGCGAAGCCGAGTTTCGAGACCTGCACCTGCACCTTGCCGTCGTCGAACTTCCAGTTCAACTGGGCGGAGAGCCGGTCGATCGGAATCACCGGTTCCTCGAAGACGCCCGGGAAGTCCAGCGCACCCTGTGCGATGGCGAGCAACGCCGTGCCGCCGGCCTGCGTCAGGTCGAAATCGACGCTGGCGCCGCGCAGGCCGGGTCTGCCGATCGCCATCCGGTGGCGGGCCACGTCTTCGGGCAGCACGGCCAGCAGCGCTGGCGGGACGGCCGTGCCGGCCACGACCGCCGCCGCTGCAGCCACCGCGGCGGCGCTGGCGGGCTGCGACGCCACGCTCAGGCCGCTGACCTTGCCGCGCGCACGGTAATCCTGCGGCGCATCGGCCGAACCCTGCCAGCCGGCGTCGATGCCCTCGACGACGCCGCGCGGCGCATAGGCCGCGAGCGCGCGATGCACCTTGTCGCCCAGGGGCAGGCGGCCGGCGATCAGCGCCAATGCGGCGAGATCGAGCCGATCGGCCTTGAGCTCGCCGCGCTCGGGCTTGCCCGGCCGGGCCGGATCGCGGAGATCGGCCGGCGTGTGCCTGAACCACAGGTTCCCGCCGGGCCAGTGCAGGCCGTCGGCCGCGGTGAACTGCAGGCCGGTGGCCGAGAACTCCAGCGTGGCGGGTCCGTCGGTGCCGCTGTCGCCACGGTCTTGCCTGCCGCTGAGTCGGCCGGTGACGGCGCTCAGCACCAGCGGCTGGAGGTCGACCCCGAGCGAGGCGTCGACCCGATCCAGCGCCAAGTCGACCGCGCCGCCGACGACCGCGCCGGTACGCACGTCGGCCCAGGCGCGCAGCCCGCCGCTGGCCGCGCGCACGCGCGCATCGACCGTCACATGGTCGCCCAGGCGCCGCACGTCGATGCGCGGCAGCTCGGCATAGAACTCGCCGTTCCAGGTCGACCAGTCGCCGCTGCGCACCGACAGCAGCGGCTGCCGGAAACGCCCGCGCACCGTGAAGCGCTCGCCCCAGCCGGCCGGCGGCGTGGCGTCCAGCCGCAACGCATGGCGGCGGATGCCGTTGCGCGCGACGAAGCGCACGTCGGTCAGCAGCAGGGGCTCGGCCTTGCGGCGCTCGTCGGACCAGCGCACGGTGCCGTGCTCGATCACCAGTTCGCGCTGGGCGAAAAACCAGTCGGCGGCGCGGGTCTCTCCGGTCGGTTCGGACGCCATCGCCAGACCTGCGACATGCAGCTTTCCGGCCGCGTCCATGCGAACGTCGAGCTGCGGCCGGTCGATGTAGAGCTGCTCGAAACTCAGGCGCCACAGCGAGCGAGGCGAGACGCTGGCGACGACACGTTCGAGGCGCAGTGCCTCGCGCCCGCCGTCGTCCAGCAGGACCACGCCGCGCAGTTCGAAAGTCGGGAACAGCCCTTCGGAACGGGCCGCGACGGACGCGATGCGCACGGGCACGCCGATGGCACGTGAAGCCTGGGTTTCCAGCAGGCCACGGTATTCGCCGATTCGCGGCACAATGAAGCCGTGTAGGACAAAGACCGACAACCCGAAGAGCAGCCATGCGGCGATCAGCAAACCCAGCAGCCAGCGCGCAGTCACGGCGGTGATCTTGAGCAGCCGTGAAGGTTGTGGCGCCGGTTCGTTCATTGAGGATCGTGCTGTGACAGGAATTATCACCCCCAGCCTCCCGACGGGCTCGGCCTTCGCCGATGCCCCCACGCCCTTGAATTCCCTCGCCATTTCCGCCGTTTCCGACATGCCCGTCGTCGCCGAAGCCCTCTCCAGCCACTCGCGCTTCGTCCAGCGTCTGCGCCGTCGCTATGCCCGCGATCTCGCCCTGCTGGCCGACGGTGTACCGCGCCGCGTGGTCATGGCCGCGACCTACGACCTGCTGCGCGCGCGCGGCGACGCCGTGGGCGACGCGCTGCGCATCGTCCGCCAGCTGGTGATGGAGCGCCTCGCCACGCTCGACTGCGACCGCCAAGCGCCGCTCGAAGTCGTGACCGTCGCCTGTACCGAGCTCGCGGAGTTCGCGCTCGACGTCGCCTGCCGCGAGAGCTGCGCCGAGCTCGACGCGCGCCATGGCGCACCGGTCGGCGTCGACGGCGAACGTGCGCAGCTGTGGGTCGTGGGCATGGGCAAGCTCGGCGCGCGCGAACTCAACGTGTCGAGCGACATCGACCTGATCTATCTCTACGACCAGGACGGCGAGACCGCCGGCAACGAGGCCGGCCGCAACCGCATTTCCAATCACGAGTATTTCGCGCTGGCCGTGAAGCGCATCTACGCGCTGATCGGCGACACCACGGAGCATGGTTTCGTATTCCGTGTCGACCTGGCACTGCGGCCCAACGGCAACTCCGGGCCGAGCGTGGTCTCGCTCGACGCGCTGGAGGAGTACCTGCAGGTGCAGGGCCGCGAATGGGAGCGTTTCGCCTGGATGAAGAGTCGAGTGGTGGCGCCCCAGGCGGTCATCGACAGCGGCTCGGCGCAGGCGCTGCGCGGCGTCGTGCTGCCGTTCGTGTTCCGCCGCTACCTCGATTACAGCGTGTTCGATGCGCTGCGCAACCTGCACCGCCAGATCCGCGAGCAGGCGGCGCGCCGCAGCGCCGGCCGGCCCGAGCGCGCCAACGACGTCAAGCTGTCGCGCGGCGGCATCCGCGAGATCGAGTTCACGGTGCAGCTGCTGCAGGTGGTGCGCGGCGGCCAGTATCCGGAGCTGCGCACGCGCCGCACGCTCGACGCGCTGCAGCGGCTCGCGGGCGACGGCCTGATGCCGCAAGAGGCGGCCGACGCGCTGGCCGCGGCCTACGAGTTCCTGCGCCGCGTCGAGCACCGCATCCAGTACCTCGACGACCAGCAGACGCACGTGCTGCCGGTCGAGGACGACGATGTGCGCTGGATCGCCTCCACGATGGGCTATCCCGACTGCTGCGCCTTCCTCGCGCAGCTGGACACGCACCGCGAGATCGTCGCCCAGGAATTCGACAAGCTGCTCGGCGGCAAGCCGAAGTGCGTCGGCTGCAATGCCGCTGGGACCGGCACCGGCGCACGACCGGCGGCACCGCCGACCGACCTCGACGACCTGATCGCCCAACTGCCTCCCGCCTTCGCGAAACGCGTCGTCCAGTGGCGCGGCAACCCGCGCATCCTGGCGCTGCGCGACGACACCCGCGTGCGGCTGCGCCAGCTCGTGCAGCGCACCGGGCAGTGGGTCAAGGCTGCTTTCGACGAAACCGAATGCGATGCGCAGGAGGCTGTCGCGCACCGCACCGAGGCAGCCTTGCGCTGGGCCGACTGGATCGAGCCGCTGCTGCGTCGCGAGAGCTACCTGGCGCTGCTGGTCGAACGGCCGGCGGTGCAGGCGCGGCTGCTGCAGCTGCTCGGCGCCGCGCGCTGGCCGGCGCGCTATCTGGTGCAGCATCCGGGCGTGATCGACGAGCTCGCGAGCGACGAGATGCTGCAGGGCCGCTTCGACGCTGCCGAGTTCGAGCGTGAACTCGAGACCCGGCTCGCCTCGCTGCGCCGCACCGGCGAGGACGACGAGGAGCGTCTGCTGAACCTGCTGCGACAGGCCCACCATGCCGAGCTGTTCCGCACGCTGGCCCGCGACGTCGACCACCGCATCACGGTCGAGCAGGTGGCCGACGACCTCAGCGCGCTGGCCGACGCGGTGCTGCGCGTGACGGCGCGCTGGTGCTGGCAGCACGTGCGCAATCGGCACCGCGAGCTGCCGCGCTTCGCCATCGTCGGCTATGGGAAGCTCGGCGGCAAGGAGCTCGGCTACGGCAGCGACCTCGACATCGTCTTCGTCTACGAGGACGACGACGAGCGCGCCGGCGAGGTCTATGCGGCCTACGTGCGGCGGCTGATTTCGTGGCTGTCGGTCAAGACGCGGGAAGGCGACCTGTTCGAGATCGACACCGCGTTGCGGCCCAACGGCAGTTCGGGACTGCTGGCCACGACCTTCGCGGCCTACGAGAAATACCAGCTCGGTCGCGGCGGCAACACCGCCTGGACCTGGGAGCACCAGGCCATGACGCGCGCGCGTTTCGTGCTGGGCAGCGAATCGCTGGAGCACCGCTTCGACGGCGTGCGGGAGGCGGTCGTCACCGCGCCGCGCGACCATGCGGCGTTGCGCGACGAGATCGTCGCGATGCGCGACAAGGTGCGTGCGGCCCATCCGGTGAAAGCGGGGCGCTTCGACGTCAAGCACAGCCCGGGCGGCATGGTCGACGCCGAATTCGCGGTGCAGTTCCTGGTGCTGTCGCAGTCCCATGCGCATCCGGAGCTGGTGGCGAACGTCGGCAACATCGCGTTGCTGCTGCGTGCCGAGATGGCCGGTCTGCTGCCGCAGGGCGTGGGCCGCGACGCTGCGGCCGCCTACCGCGAACTGCGCCGTGTCCAGCATCGCGCGCGTCTGAACGAAGACCCGACCAACGTGACGCTGCCGGCGCTGGCGCGCGAGCGCGAATCGATGCTGGCGCTCTGGACGGCGACCTTTGGCTGAGCGGCGGCACGCGTGCGCGTGGCAGGTCGACGCGGCACTTTGGCGCGGCGTGGCCGGCTGGGCGCTGTGCGCGGCGGCGATCGTGCTGGCGGGCTGTGCGAGCGGGCCGAAAGGTGGTGGGAGCGGATCGGGCGGGCGCGACGGCCCCGGCGCCAATCCGCCGTCGAACCCGGGACTCACGCCCGACGCCGAGCCGCGTGTCGAAGCCATCCGCGGCAGCGGCGGCACCAGCAAGCCCTACACCGTGCTCGGTCGCAGCTACGTGCCGATCACCGACGACCGGCCGCTGCGCGAGAGCGGGCTGGCGTCCTGGTACGGACGCAAGTTCCACAGCCAGTCGACCGCCAGCGGCGAGCCCTACGACATGTACGCGATGACGGCCGCGCACAAGACCCTGCCGCTGCCCAGCTACGTGCGCGTGCGCAATTCCGCCAACGGCCGTGAGGTGATCGTGCGGGTGAACGACCGCGGGCCGTTCCACGACGACCGTGTGATCGACCTGAGCTACACCGCCGCGCTGCGGCTCGACCTGCTGCGCGGTGTGGCGCCGGTGGAGATCGAGCGCATCACGAACGAAGACATCCGGACGGGTGCTTGGCGGCGCGGCGGCGACACGATGCTGGCGGCTGCAGCCTCGCCTGTCGTCGCACCGGTACGCGTTGCCTCGGGGTTGCCGGTTTCTTCGCCGCAGGTCGAGGTGCCGGCGGCACTGACGGCGCGCATCGCTGCATCGGTCGACGAGAGCATTCCGGCATCCGAAGCAGCGGCTATTGCGACGTCGGCGTCACCGCCGCCCCGGCTGACGATCACCGATCTGCCGCCGATGGCCGCGTCGACCGCGAACGTGGTCCGGTCACAGAGCGCGAAGGGCGATCCCTGGGCCGACGCGGCGTTGGTGAACCCGGCGTCGTCGGGCGGGTCTTCGGTGGCACAGGGCGTGGCGCGACTGTCCCAGGCCGAAAGCGCCACGGGCTTCTGGGTACAGCTCGGGGCCTTCCGGGAACGCGACGGTGCGGAAGAATTGAAGACCAAAGTTGCGAGCAGCGTGCCGTCGATCGCATCGCAGTTGCGGGTGTTCAACGAGAACGGTACCAACCGCCTGCAGGCGGGTCCCTTCGTGTCGCGCGAAACCGCACTCGGAACGGTGTCCCGGATGCGCGAGGCGCTCGGCATCTCGCCGGTGGTCGTCGAGCGGCGCTGACGGCCGCCGAGCCGAGCCGTTCAGGCGCCCTGGTATTCGGGCTTGGGGCCGAGCGAGGAGGCCAGTTCCTTGCGGTAGCGGTTGAGTTCCTGCACCGACTTGAAGCTGCGGTCCATCAGCAGGCTCAGGTTGTGCAGGATGCGCTCGCCGACCTTGATTTCCCAGGCCGCGTCGAACTTTATCTGGTGGTCCAGCCAATGCTCCAGCCAGTCCGGGTCGGGCATGCGGCTCTGGACCGTGTCGTTCGGGAACAGCGCCTTGCTCACGTGCAGGTTGGTCGGGTGCAGCGCCTGCGCGGTGCGGCGCGCGCTCGCCATCAGTACGCCGACCTTGGTGAACGCGGCGCGGGCCTCGTCGCCGAACTTCTCCATGGCCCGCTTCATGTAGCGCAGGTAGGCGCCGCCGTGGCGGGCCTCGTCCTGGCTCAGCGTGGTGTAGATGTGCTTGATGACCGGTTCGGTATGCCACTCGGCGGCACGGCGGTACCAGTGGTTCAGGCGGATCTCGCCGCAGAAATGCAGCATCAGCGTCTCGAGCGGCGGCGCCGGGTCGAAGTCGAAGCGGATCTCGTGAAGCTCCTGCTCGGTGGGAACGTGCTGCGGACTGTAGCGCTTGAGGTACTCCATGAGCACCAGCGAATGCTTCTGCTCCTCGAAGAACCAGATCGACATGAAGGCCGAAAAGTCGCTGTCGTGCCGGTTGTCGCGCAGGAACATCTCCGTCGCGGGCAGGGCGGCCCATTCGGTGATGGCGTTCATCTTGATCGTCTGTGCCTGTTCGTCGGACAGCTTGGCGGCGTCGAAGGACTGCCACGGGATGTCTTTGTCCATGTCCCAGCGGACGGATTCGAGTTGTCGGAAGAGTTCGGGGTAGAGCATGGCGTCTTTCTAGAGGCTGGCGATTTTCCGCCACGTCGGCACGGATTGTGAACCGCAATATGACCCGGCAGATGCAGGTTCTCCGGGGACCAGGGGTGCCAATTGCACGTCAGCGTACTTCGCTTTGATGCGGTTGCAGCCCTTTTCCCTTGCGCCGGCGAGGCCATGCGGCAGTGCCGATCGAATCATTTGGACACAAAGTGGGCAGGATTCCCAGGGAACCGGATTTCGCGAATCGCGCTCATATCGGCTCGGATGCAAAGCGTCCGAACGGTTTACATGTTGCGAGGTCTTTCGGGCGCATGCCGTCCGGTCGAAATCCCGGAGCGACTCTCCTCCTCCTCCCTCCTCTTCGTGACGGGGCACTTCGCAGCATTTTTATATTCGGGCAGGAAGAATCCCCCAGACGTCCCGCCGAGTCAGCCGCCACCGCCGCCGCGCGGCGCGACGAATACAATGCCGGGTTGCCGTGAGTGGGCACGGCTGAGCCGTGATGCCCGCTACCTTGCGGCTGCTACACAACGCGCGGCTTGTTCGTCCCGCGTCCATTTCTCTCTTCTGCTGGAGACATCTCTTGTTCATTTCCTCTGCTTTTGCCCAGGCCGCGCCGGCCGCCGCCACTTCGACGGGCGGGGACCTCATGTCGTCGCTGGGCGGCATGCTGCCGCTGGTGCTCATGTTCGTGGTGCTGTACTTCGTCATGATCCGCCCGCAGATGAAGCGCCAGAAAGAAGCGCGCACCATGATCGAAGCGCTGGCCAAGGGCGACGAGGTCGCGACCTCCGGCGGCATGCTGGGCCGCATCACCTCGCTGGGCGACCAGTACCTGGGCCTTGAAATCGCCAGCGGCGTGGAAATCAAGGTCCAGCGCACTTCGGTGATCCAGGTGTTGCCGAAGGGCGCAATCAAGTAACTGATGCTCGCCCCCAGGCTGCGTGGCATTTCGTGTCCGCTATGCCTACCCCCTGCCGGGGGGCACCGCCAGTGGTCCGGCAAGCCGGTTGCACGGCAGCTCACGATTCAACGCGCCATGCGTTTCGAGGTTGAAAGATGAACCGATATCCGGTCTGGAAGTACGCGATCCTGGTGGTCGTGCTGCTGGTGGGGCTCGTCTACGCCCTGCCGAATTTCTTCGGTGAAGCGCCGGCGGTGCAGGTCTCGTCCGCCAAGGCGGCCGGCCGGATCGACTCAGCCATGCAAAAGCGCGTGGCCGAGGCACTGAAAGCCGGTGGCCTGACGCCGGACGTGCTCACGCTCGATGCCGGCTCGGTCCGGGCCCGCTTCACGTCCACCGACGACCAGCTGAAGGCACGCGATGTGCTCCAGCGCGCATTGGTCCCCGACGCGAACGACCCGAACTACGTCGTGGCGTTGAATCTCGTATCGCGCTCGCCGGCCTGGCTGACCGCGTTGCATGCCTATCCGATGTACCTGGGATTGGACCTGCGCGGCGGTGTCGACTTCCTGCTGCAGGTCGACATGAAAGGCGCGATCGACAAGCGTGCCGAGTCCTTCGCCAGCGACCTGCGCACCGCGTTGCGCGACAAGAACATTCGTGGCAGCGCGGTCAATCGCAACGGCCAGACCATCGAGGTCACGTTCCGCGACGCTGTGGCGCTGGAAGCCGCCAAGCGTCTGGTCCAGGACCAGTTCGCCGACCTGAGCATCACCGACAGCCAGCAGGGCAGCGATTTCAAGTTGGTGGCCAGCATCAGGCCCGAGGCGGCGCGCCGTCTGCAGGACGCGGCGCTCAAGCAGAACATCACCACGCTGCACAACCGGATCAACGAACTTGGCGTCGCCGAACCGGTGATCCAGCAGCAGGGCCTCGACCGCATCGTCGTGCAACTGCCGGGCGTCCAGGACACGGCCAAGGCCAAGGACATCCTCGGCCGCACCGCGACGCTCGAGATGCGCATGGTCGACGAGACCACCGAGGGCCGTGCCGCCGAACTCGGCACCGGGCCGGTGCCTTTCGGCTCCGAGAAATTCCTCGACCGCCAGGGCCGCCCGGTGATCGTCAAGAAGCAAGTGCTGGTCACCGGCGAGAACCTGACCGATGCGCAGCCCGGTTTCGACTCGCAGAGTCAGCAGCCCAAGGTCGATCTGACCATGGATGCCAAGGGAGGCCGGATCATGCGCGACGTGAGCCGCGACAACTTTCGCAAGCGCATGGCGATGCTGATCTTCGAAAAGGGCAAGGGCGAAGTGCTCACCGCCCCGTCCATCAACGGCGAACTCGGCAACCGCTTCCAGATCTCCGGTTCGATGAACGTGGTCGAGGCCAACGACCTCGCACTGCTGCTGCGCGCCGGCTCGCTGGCCGCGCCGATGGAGATCATCCAGGAACGCACCATCGGCCCGACCCTGGGCGCCGACAACATCGAAAAGGGTTTCAAGAGCGTCATGTACGGCTTCCTGGCCATCATGGTGTTCATGTGCGCCTACTACGCACTGTTCGGCCTGTTCTCGTCGATCGCGCTGGCGGTCAACCTGATGCTGCTGGTGGCGATCCTGTCGATGCTGCAGGCCACGCTGACGCTTCCCGGCATCGCGGCCATGGCGTTGGCCATCGGCGTGGCGATCGATTCCAACGTGCTGATCAACGAGCGCGTGCGCGAGGAATTGCGCACCGGCGCGTCGCCGCAGGCGGCCATCCATTCCGGCTACGAACGTGCCTGGGGCACCATCCTCGATTCCAACGTGACGACCCTGATCGCCGGCGTCGCGCTGCTGGCGTTCGGTTCGGGCCCGGTGCGCGGTTTCGCAGTGGTGCACTGCATCGGCATCGTGACCTCGATGTTCTCGGCGGTGTTCTTCTCTCGCGGCTTGGTGAATGCCTGGTACGGCGGCAAGAAGAAGCTCAAGAGCGTGTCGATCGGTACCGTCTGGCGTCCCGGGACCGACCCTGCCGTCAATACGGCCGTGGCCGCAGCGAAATAAGAGGCGAGTGCCATGGAATTCTTCCGCATCCAAAAGACCATCCCGTTCATGCGCCATGCACTGGTGCTGAACATCATCTCGTTCGCCACCTTCGCGCTGGCGGTGTTCTTCCTGTTCCACCGCGGGTTGCACCTGTCGGTCGAATTCACCGGCGGCACGGTGATGGAGGTGGCCTACCCGCAGTCGGTCGACGTCGTCCAGGTGCGTGAAACCGTCGGCAAGCTGGGCTACCCCGAAGTGCAGGTGCAGAACTTCGGCACATCGCGCGACGTGCAGATTCGCCTGCCGGTACAGAAGGGCCAGACCTCGGCGCAGCAGAGCGTCCAGGTGATGGATGCGCTCAAGGCGGTCGATCCGAGCGCCACGCTGCGCGGCAACGAGTTCGTCGGACCCCAGGTCGGCGAGGAGCTCACCACCAACGGCCTCAAGGCGCTCGGCATGGTGGTGGTCGGCATCATGATCTACCTGGCGTTCCGCTTCGAATGGAAGTTCGCACTCGCCACGGTCTTCGCCAACCTGCACGACGTCGTCATCATTCTGGGCTTCTTCGCATTCTTCCAGTGGGAATTCTCGCTCGCGGTGCTGGCGGCGGTGCTGGCGGTGCTGGGCTATTCGGTCAACGAATCGGTGGTGATCTTCGACCGCGTGCGCGAGAACTTCCGCCGTTACCGCAAGATGGACACGCGCGAAGTGATCGACAGCGCCATCACCTCGACCATCAGCCGCACCATCATCACCCACGGCTCCACGCAGCTGGTGGTGCTCTCGATGTTCCTCTTCGGCGGTCCGACGCTGCACTACTTCGCCCTGGCACTCACCATCGGCATCTGCTTCGGCATCTACTCTTCGTGCTTCGTGGCAGCGGCGATCGCGATGTGGCTGGGCATCAAGCGCGAGGACCTGATCAAGGTGCCGGTCAAGCGCGACGGCGATCCCGACGACCCGAACGCGGGTGCTGCGGTCTAATACACCCGTGATGGACTTGTGCGCGAACGTTTCCCCGGGCAAGCTCGCGCTTTCCGTTAACGATTCAACGCAAATTTCCTTTTCATGAGCATCGCGCGGCCCAAAGCCCTTTCCCAGCAGCTTGCCCGCGAGACGCGCGAACGCTTTCTGGTCGCGACGGACGAAGTGATCGCTCCCGTCGCACAGCCGATCCGCGATCGGCTGATCGCGCTGTCCGACGAGATGACCAATGCGCGCGAGATGCAGGATCGGCGCGACGACTTCCTTGCTTTTCAGGCACAAGGCGACAACTGGGTCGCGCAGACTCGCATCGCCTGGCGGAAGGCGCTGGCTGTCGGTACCGGCGTCGGTAGCGCGTCGAACACGTTGTCCCGCCTCGAACTGATCGGCGACGACGTGGTGGAAACCGGCATCCTTTCGTCGCGGCTGGCGCAGGCGGTGCAGGGCAAGGCGAGTTTCGAGTACAGCGACCTGCGCCTGCGCATCCAGTCCCTGGAAAACACCACCGAACTCGACGCCAAGGACATTCTCAAGCCCGAAGCGCTCGCTGGCGTGATGGTCGCGCAGTGGTTGGCCGTCGGTCTCAGTCGCATGTTGTGGACCAAGATGCAGGACACGATCCAGCAGCACGTGCTCGACGGTGCCGTCAACGCTTACCGCGAGGCGAACGTGTTCCTGATCGAGAAGGGCGTGATGCCCGAGATCGACTTGAAGAGCTTCGTGCGCCGCGCCGGCGCGAACGGGTCGAATGCCGTTCCGCTCGGCGGCGGCAGCGGCGGCAGCGCGGGCGGATCTGGCGCAGCGGCGCTGGTGAACCGCCAGGGTGCCTTCGCACCTGCTGCCATCGGATTGAGCGCGCAGGCCGGCCAGGCGCTGCAGGACAGCCAGGACCAGTTCTTCGGTTCGCCGCTCGTCGTCGCCCGTCAGCGCGCGCAGGGCGTCATGATGAATCTCAAGCGTTTCGTGGCGGCCCGCATTGGAGGCGGTCATGGCCAGGGCGGAGAAGCCATCGAGCGCAGTGCCTGGGCCGACGGCGGTGTGTCGGCAGGCACCGGCCGTCAGGGCGGCGCCCGCGCGAGTGCGGGACGCGGCGTTCAGGGCGAAGCCGACATGAACGCCTTCGCCTCCGCCATCGCCGATGCGGGCGCGGCTTACCAGATAGCAGCGTCGCAGTTCATGGTCGGCAATGAGCTGTCCGCGTTGCAGCAGACCGCTGCCGACCTGCGTCGCCGCACCGCCGACCTCAAGCGCCGCGCGCCCACCACGGCCGACAAGGCCACGGTGGAGATCGTCGCACTCATGTTCCAGGCCATCCTGGCCGAGGAGCGGATTCCGTTTTCCGCCCGCGTCTGGTTCGCACGGCTGCAGATGCCGGTACTGCGCGTCGCGATCGCCGAACCCGAGTTCTTCGGCACGCTGCAGCATCCGGCGCGGATGCTGATCGACCGCATGGGTTCGGTGGTGATGGGTTTCGACGCCGCGGCCATCTCCGGCAGCGCGCTCGAAGGCGAGATTCGCCGCGTGGTGCAGGTGATCGAGCAGTACCCCGAAACCGGCCAGCGCGTCTTCAAGCTGGTGTTCGACGAATTCGTCGGCTTCCTTGGCAAATACCTGACGCAGAGCGATGCGACGCAGCGCGTGATGAGCGTGGCGCAGCAGGTCGAGCAGAAGGAGACGATGGCGATCCAGTACACCATCGAGCTTCGCAAGATGCTCAACGACATCCCGGTGCGCGAGGAGATCCGGGAATTCCTGTTCAAGATCTGGGCGGAGGTGCTGGCCATCGCTGCGCTCAAGTACGGCGCCCAGGATGCGCAGACGGTCACGCTCAAGCGCGCGGCGTCCGAACTGGTCTGGGCCGCGAGCGCCAAGCCCAATCGCACCGACCGCACGCGCGTGATCCAGGACCTGCCCAAGCTGCTGCAGCGCCTGCGTGCCGGCATGGCGCTGCTGGGTATCGTCGGCGAGCCGCAGGAGGCCTACATCAAGACCATCGGCGCCACGTTGTCGGATGCCTTCATGTCGAAGACCGAGAGCATTCCGCAGGCCAAGATCGAGGCCATGGCCAAGCGCCTCGCGAACCTGGAAGACTTCGTCAGCGACGAGGACACGTCCGACCTGCCGCTCGACGCCGCCAGCATCGAACTGCTGCTGGGCGTCGATGCCGCGTCGATCGAGGTCGCACCGGACACCGGCGCGAAGGTCAGCGAGGAAATGATGCAGTGGGCCCACGAGCTGCAGGTGGGCAACTGGTTCATGCTCGACCACAACGGTCGTGCGAGCCAGGTGCAGTTCGTCTGGCGCTCGGACCGCAAGCAGCTGCACCTGTTCGCCGCGGCGGATGGGCGCAGTTTCCTGATCCAGGCCGGGCGCCTGGGTTCGTACTTGCAGGCTGGGTTGCTGGTGCCGGCCGAGGAAGAGACGCTGACCGTGCGCGCCACGCGCGAAGCGCTGGCGAAACTGGATGCAAATCCCGAACGCCTGCTGAATTGAGCTCGCCCGGCGTCAGTGCGCGATGCGTCCTGTGCCGTCGTCGCGCAGTTCGTCGAGCACCAGCGCGTCGGGCTCGATGCCGCTGCTCCAGTGCACCATGAGCAGGATGATCTTGAACTCGTCGAGCGACACCGGGCCCTCCGGCGTCGCCATGGCCCGCTCGATGACGATCTCGCGCAGGCCGCTGCGCAGCACATTGGCCGACTCGAGGAAATGGACGAAGCCGAGGCATTCGGCACCCAGATGCTCCTGTTCTGGGATCGAGTAGACGCGCATCGCGTCGGTCGACGCCGGCCTCACTTCGGCACTGCCGCGCAAGCCGACCGTCGCCGTCGCGGCGCCGTCGTTCAGGGTCAGCGGCAAGCCCTGGGTGGCGCGGCTGAGATCGTCGAGCCATTGGAGCGCCGTGCGGATCTCGTCGGCCTCGAAGCCGTGGGCGCTGAGCTTGCGGCCGAGCTGTTCGGGTTCGGGGCACGCGTCGCCGCGCCAGTAGTTTTCATAGACGAACACGAGGACTTCGAACATGGGCTCAATATAGCCCACGCATCGGCCGTATCGTTCTGGCCGCTACATGAGGCGCTGGAAAAGACCGCCCGGTAGGCGTGCGATGCGCCCGTCGAGCTCCAGGCCCAGCAGCTCCGCCTGGAGCGCAGCCGCCGGCTGCCCGGTGCGCGCACACAGTGCGTCGAGGCCGACCGGGTCGAAGCCGAGGCGCTGCAGCAGGCCATCGTCGCCGGCGTCGGATTCGCCCGGCTCGCCGGGAGTCGCTGCGGCCTCTTGCAGAGCGGTCCTCTGCGCGCTTGGGTGCAACTCTTCCAGCACGTCGTTCACCGATTCCACGAGCTTCGCGCCCTGACGGATCAGCGCATGACATCCCCGCGCCTGGGGCGAATGGATCGAGCCCGGGATCGCGAACACCTCGCGCCCCTGTTCGGCCGCCAGCCGCGCCGTGATCAGCGAGCCCGACTGCAGCGCGGCCTCTACCACCAGCGTGCCACGCGACAGCCCCGCGATGATGCGGTTGCGTTTGGGGAAGTTCTGGTTCAAGGGCGGCGTGCCGAGCGGGAATTCGCTGACGATCAGGCCGCGCGCCGTGATGCGGTGCGCCAGCGCGTGATGCCGCGCCGGGTAGATGCGATCGAGCCCGGTGCCGACCACCGCGACCGTGGCGGGGACGTCGGTGCGCGCGCCGGCGGCGTCGAGGGCGCCCTGGTGCGCGGCACCGTCGATGCCCAACGCGAGTCCCGACACCACGGGGATGCCCAGGTCGCCGAACGCATGCGCGAAGTCGCGCGCGTTGGCTTCGCCCTGCGGCGTCGGGTTGCGGCTGCCGACCATCGCGATGCTGTCGCCGAGCTGCGAAAGATCGAAGGCGGCCGGACCGATCAGGTAGAGCATGAGCGGTGGGTCGGCCATCTCCAGCAGGCTGGCCGGATAGCCGGGGTCGCCGAGCGTGACGAGCCGGTGGACCGCGCCGCCGCCGTGGTCTTCGACGGCGAGCCACTGCAAGGTCTGCGCAACGGTTTCGTCGAGGCGGAGCGGCCGGGTGTGCAGGGCCGCGGCCTGCGTCGCGCTCACGACCTGCTGCAGGGCGGTGCGCGATTGCGCAAGCACTTCCGAGGGCAGCCCGAAAGCCGCGAGCAGCTTGCGCGCCGTGATGTCGCCGATGCCCGGCGTCGACGTCAGTCGCAGCCAGTCGGCAAGTTCTTCGCCGCGCACGCTCAGGGACTGACCAGGAGGTCGCCGACGCGCGGCGCGTCGCTGATTTCGAGCACCAGCGCGTACGAGACCTTCTCGAAGGTGCGGAACACCATCAGCAGGCCGATGCGTTCGTTGGGCAGCTTGAGCGTTTCGGGGGCGCCGCCGGTCTTGTCGACCACGGTCTGGCCGTTTTTCAGGATCGCGAGCACGTAGCCGGTCTCGATGCCGTCGCGCAGCCCCTTGTTGATCGCGACCACCTGGTTCTGCGCGGCGAACTGCACCGCATTGCCGTAGACCGACACGATGCGACCGTTGAAATCGTGCCCGGGGGCGCGCGGTGTGTAGCTCACGAGCTGGCGCGGCGGTTCGGGCAGGAGCCGGTCGCCGGCGCGGATCTCCTCCTTCGCGGCCGCGATGTCGATCGTCGCCGGGACGACGGCGACGACCTCCTTGCCGCCTTCGATCGTGGCGTTGGTCGACTCGCCGCGCTGCAGCGACGCCTTGCCGAGGTATTGCGCCTCGTAGCCGAGAATCTCGCCGGTGCCCGGGTCGGTCAGCGGCGTGGCATTGCGGAACACGCGGTAGGTTCGGGCCGGGCCGGGCGCTTCGACCAGTGGTACGGCGACGCTGCCGCGCGCGTAGGCGCGATCGCCGCGCGCCAGCAGCACGCGCTCGTCGTTGCCCGCGACGATGCGCGGCGCGCTTTGTAGCGTGGTCTCGTCGACGACGATGGGCTCGCTCAGGAAGGGTTCGATCAGGCTCGGGTTGAGCGTAGGCAGGGCCATGCCCGAAAGCGACTGTGTTCGCGTGTGTGGCGAGAGCTTGATGGTCTGGTCGTAGCCGCTCGCGCCGCTGCCGCCGCGGCGCGTGCTCAGGCGCGCGCGACCGCCGCTTTTGTCGAGGTAGAGCGTCTGGCCCGGATAGATCAGGTGCGGATTGGAGATCTCGCCGAGGTTCATGCCCCAGAGCTCCGGCCAGCGCCAGGGGCCGCGCAGGTAGAGCCGCGAAACGGCCCACAGCGTGTCGCCGGACTTGACGACGTATTCATCGGGAGCACCGGGCGCGAGTTCGGCCAGCGGAATGCCCGTCTGTGCCGTCTGCTGCGCGGTTGCACGCTGGGTCGGGGTGACGGGAGGGTTCTGCGATAGCGCAGGCGTACCGAGACCCAGGACCGATCCGGCGGCCAGTATCGTCAATGTCGAAGCGAAGGCACTGCGTCGGCCGCGGCGCTGGAAGAGGCGACGATGGAGAAAAGCTTTTTTCATGTTTCGATCGATGTGCGCCATGAATCCGCACGGGCTTACGAATGCTCACAATTTTCCACGGATTCTGCGTGGAAGCCTCCGATTGGGCAACGCTTTAAAACCACGCTCGATCACGACGCCCTGCAAATGGCGAAAATAGCGACATATCTCCCTTGCCTTATGACGAAAAGAAACATCCTCAGTTTCCCCGATCCGCGTCTGCACACGGTCGCCAAGCCGGTACAGGGCATCGACACCCGCATCCGGACGCTGGTCGCCGACATGCTGGAAACCATGTACGACGCCAGCGGCATCGGCCTCGCCGCGACGCAGATCGACGTGCACGAACGCCTGGTGGTCCTGGACATTTCGGAAGAGCGCAACCAGCCGATGGTGCTGATCAACCCCGAGATCGTCTGGGCCAGCGAAGAGAAGGTGCTCAACGAGGAAGGGTGCCTCTCGGTGCCCGGCATCTACGACGGCGTGGAGCGCTCGACCTCGGTGCGCGTGACCGCCCTGGACGCCGACGGCGAGATGCGCACCATCGAGGCCGACGGCCTGCTCGCGGTCTGCATCCAGCACGAACTCGATCACCTGCTGGGCAAGGTCTTCGTCGAATACCTGTCGCCGCTCAAGCGCAACCGCATCAAGGGCAAGCTGCTCAAGCAGCAGCGCGAAGACCAGCGCGTCGCTATCAGCGAAGGTCGGCGATGAGCGGGAAGCGTCATTCCGTTCCCCGTGTCTTCGCCACGCTGGCCATGGCGGCGACGCTGCTGCTGGCGGGTTGCGCGAGCGACCCGTCGCGCCTGCCTGCCGGTGTCACGCGCGCGCAGGCGCTCCAGCAGCTCGGCACGCCGACGTCGGTCTATCCGCTGACCGGCGGTGGCGAGCGGCTGCAGTATTCGCGTGCGCCGATGGGCACCGAGGTCAGCAATGTGGACCTCGACGCCACCGGCCGCGTGGTGTCGAACCGGCAGGAGATGCAGGATCGCCTGTTCGACAGCACGATCGACGCCGCCACCTGGCGCCAGGACGACGTGTTGCGCACCTACGGCCGGCCGTACGAGATCACGCGCGTGAGCTCCTACGACGGCGTGGTCTGGACCTGGCGCTACAAGACGATTAACAGCCCGCGCTACCTGTACATCTACATCGATCGCACCGGCAAGGTGACGCGCTACCACACCGGGCCCGACCTGACGCGCGACCTCATGCTCGACCGGTGATGCCGGCGTGAGTCGGCCCCCATTGCGCATCGCGTTCGCCGGGACGCCCGAGTTCGCCCGCATCGCCCTCGAAGCCCTGCACGACGCCGGCTTCGAGATCGCGCTGGTGCTGAGCCAGCCGGACCGGCCGGCAGGGCGCGGCATGAAGCTGCAGGCCTCGCCGGTCAAGCAGTTCGCGATGCGGCACGGCTGGCCCGTCGCGCAGCCGCGCAGCCTGCGACTCGACGGCAAGTATTCCGAAGACGCGGCTGCGGCGCGCCACGCCATCATCGATGCGCGGCTCGACGCGATGGTCGTCGCGGCCTACGGGCTGATCCTGCCGCAGTGGGTGCTCGACGCGCCGCGGCTGGGTTGCCTCAACATCCACGCGAGCCTGTTGCCGCGCTGGCGCGGCGCGGCGCCGATCCATCGCGCGATCGAGGCCGGCGATGCCGAGACCGGCGTCACGATCATGCGGATGGACGCCGGGCTCGACACCGGCGACATCCTGCTGAGCGAGTCGCTCGCGATCGGCGACGACAGCACGGCGCGCCTGCACGACCGGCTGGCCGCCCTGGGCGGACGGATGGTCGTCGATGCGCTGCGACAGGCCGCGACCGGCGTGCTCCCGCGCACGCCGCAGCCCGCCGAAGGCGTGACGTACGCGCACAAGATCGAGAAGCACGAAGCGCCGGTCGACTGGCGACTGAGCGCGCGAACCATCGTGCGTCGCGTTCGCGCCTTCGACCCGTTCCCGGGCGCCACCGGTGCGCTGGACGGCGAAACGGTCAAGTTCTGGGCCGCAGCCGCGCGTCCAAGTTCCACCGCGAATGCACCCGGCACCGTGATCGCGGTCGGGCCGGACGGCATCGAAGTCGCGAGCGGTGACGGCGGCACGGTGGTATTGACCGAGCTGCAGCGCGCCGGCGGCAAGCGCCTTGCGGCGGCCGATTTCCTGCGCGGTTTCGCCATCCGTCCCGGCCAGATCTTCGATCCATGTTCCTGAGCGCGGCGATCCGGCGGCAGCCCGCGTTCCGCGAAGGCATCCGCGACATGGCGCCGATGGCGCTCGGCATCAGCGCCTGGGGGCTGATGACCGGTGTCGCGATGGTGAAGTCGGGCATGAGCGTGATCGAGGCGCTGGCGATGACCTTCCTGGTCTATGCGGGCAGTTCGCAGCTGGCCGCGATACCGCTGATGATCGCCGGCGCGCCGGCCTGGGTGATCCTGGCGACGGCCTTCTGCGTCAACCTGCGCTTCATCGTCTTCAGCCTGCACCTGCGGCCGTACCTGATGTACATGTCGCGCCGGCGCCGGCTGACGCACGGCTATCTCACCGCCGACCTGAGCTATGTCACCTTCATCGCGCGCTTTCCGAAACCGCCGGCCGACCGGGCCGAACAGATCGAACAGGAGGCCTTCCTCACCGGCGGCTACTTCACGACCTGGAGCGCGTGGATGGGCATGAGCACGCTGGGCATCGCGCTGGCCAACTTCATCCCGCAGGCCTGGGGCCTGGGCTTCGCGGGCGTGTTGAGCCTGGTCGGCATCGTGTGCTCGATGGCGACCACGCGGCTGCGCGTGCTGTCGGCTCTGGTCGCCGGTGCGACCGCGGTCGCCGCCCATGCATTGCCGCTCAACCTGAACATCGTGACGGCGATCGGCGTGGCGGTGCTGTTCTGCTTCTGGATCGAGAAGCGGTTCGTGCACGATCCGGCGCGCGCGGACGCATGAAAGACGGCACCGATGGCTGGACGCTGGTGGTCATCATCGGCATGGCGCTGATCTCGGTGCTCACGCGCTGTTTCTTCTTCATCCTCGACAGGCCCTGGGACTTGCCCGACTGGGCGCACCGCGCGCTGCACTACGCGCCGGTGGCGGCGCTGTCGGCGGTGGTGATCCCGGAGATCGTCATGACGCAGGGGCACCTGGTCGCGACCTGGCAGGACGCGCGCCTGTTCGCCGGGGCAACCGGCGCGGTCTGGTATTTCTGGCGCGGCGGCGTGCTCGGCACGATGCTCTTCGGCATGGCGGTCTACCTGCCGCTGCACCTCGGGCTGGGCTGGTAGCCGTACCTTGCATGGTGCCCTCCTAGAATCCGACGATTCCTTTCATCCAGAGAGTGCGTTACCGCCATGAACGTCATCCGTTTTTCCGATCTGTGCGCCCAGGGCCGAGTCGCCGGGCAACGCGTCTTCATCCGTGCCGACCTCAATGTGCCGCAGGACGACACCGGTCGCATCACCGAAGACACGCGCATCCGCGCCTCGGTGCCCTGCATCGAGCTGGCGCTCGAAGCGGGTGCCGCCGTGATGGTGACTTCGCACCTGGGCCGTCCCACCGAAGGCGCCTTCAAGCCGGAGGATTCGCTGGCACCGGTCGCCGTGCGCCTGGGCGAGCTGCTCGGCCGCGACGTGCGCCTGGTGGCCGACTGGGTCGACGGCGTCGAGGTGAAGCCCGGCGAAATCGTGCTGCTGGAGAACTGCCGCCTCAACAAGGGCGAGAAAAAGAACGACGAGGCGCTGGCTCGCAAGCTGGCCGCGCTGACCGACATCTACGTCAACGACGCCTTCGGCACCGCACACCGCGCCGAGGCCACCACCTACGGCATCGCGCAGTACGCCAAGGTCGCTTCCGCCGGCCCGCTGCTGGCCGCCGAGATCGACGCCATCACCAAGGCGCTGGCCGCCCCGAAGCGGCCGCTGGTGGCCATCGTCGCGGGCTCCAAGGTCAGCACCAAGCTCACGATCCTCGAAAGCCTGGCGTCGAAGGTCGACCAGCTGATCGTCGGCGGCGGCATCGCGAACACCTTCATGCTGGCGTCGGGCCTGTCGATCGGCAAGTCGCTGGCCGAGCCCGACCTGGTGGACCAGGCCAAGGCGGTGATCGAAGCCATGCGTGCGCGCGGCGCGGCGGTGCCGATCCCGGTCGACGTGGTCACGGCGACGAAGTTCGCGGCCGATGCGCCGGCCATCGTCAAGGCCGCCGACGAGGTCGGCCCGGACGACCTGATCCTCGACATCGGTCCGAAGACCGCCGAGATGCTGGCGGCGCAGTTGCGCGAGGCCGGCACCATCGTCTGGAACGGTCCGGTCGGCGTGTTCGAGTTCGAGGCGTTCTCGCACGGCACCGAAACCGTCGCCGAAGCGATCGCCGAGAGTTCGGCGTTTTCCATGGCCGGTGGCGGCGACACGCTGGCCGCGATCGCCAAGTACGGCATCGAGGCCAAGGTCGGCTACATCTCGACCGGCGGCGGCGCGTTCCTGGAAATCCTCGAGGGCAAGACGCTGCCGGCGTTCGAGATACTGACACGGCGCGCCGCGGGCTAGACGGCGGCCCGTCGCTCGGTACGCCGGGCGTGAACAGCGTGGCGACCCGGCTCGTCTCGCGGGCCGAGCGGTGCCGTAAGGCCGCCACGGTGCGGGGCCGGCTGGTCGCGCGTCCCGAAAAGTCGGTCCAGCACTTGCGCGTGAGGTCGTAGAACTCGCAGTTGCGCGCGGTGCCGAAGTACCAGCGCCAGGAGAAGCGCTGCACGACGATTCGGGTCGGCAGCATTTCCTCGTTGCGCGCCTGCGCTTTCTTGGGCTTGTAGAGCGGAATGCTCATCTGCACGTGGTGCGCGGTGTGCTTCATGATGTGGTGCAGCAGTGCGCCGATGCGCATCGGGAAGGTCAGGTGCACGGTGGTCGGGACGAAGGGTCGGGCGCGCTGCCAGGCCGCGCGGTCGTCGTGCCAGGAGACCTTGACGTGCGTGTGGTGCACGTACACCACGAAGCCGATCATCGCGAACCGGAACATCAGCGCCAGCACGAAGGCGAGGCCGCCGACGAGCCAGCAGTCGCGCGAGAACACCGGACGCTCGGCATCGGTCGTGCGGTCGCGCGCCGTCATGCGGCGCCACCCGATCTCCACCATGTAGTAGAGGCCCGGCGCCCAGCCGCTGCGGCAGGCGCGTTCCATCAGCCGGCGCCCGGGCGAGAGCGCGTCGTACTCGGCCTGGGTGAGCGGCGCCCGGACGAAGTCGACGCCCTTGAGGTTGGTGAAACCGTGGTGCACCACGTTGTGCCCCATGTCCTGCAGGCTGTAGGGCGTGAGCGAGGGCAGGAAGGCGATGCGCCCGAGCCATTTGTTCAGACGCCGGTGCGGCGTCAGGGTCTGGTGGCAGGCGTCGTGGCCGATGACGAACAGGCCCCGGTGACGAAGCCCATGACGGTGCCGCAGGCCAGCTTGAGCCGGATCGACTCCAGCGGCCAGCGGCAGCAGCCAGGAGCGGATCACCTTGCGGTGCGGCAGGGACACGTCCGGCGCCAGGGGGTCAGGTCCGGTTCGGGTTGGGTCTGCATGGACGTCCGCACGGGGCGGGGAAGAACGGAAAGACGCAACCACCACGCCGCCGGATGGCGCCGTGCCGTATTCATCGGAGGTGGCCCGATAGGCCGAGATGGTTGCGACGGGCATCGACAGAGCGGCGAATTTCTCACCGGAACCGCGACCGTTTGCATATCCTGCAACGTCATACCCTTATGTGAGAATTCTGCCGAAAGTGCAAACAAGGAGACGCTGCATGGACACCCTACGCATTCCCAGGCACGCGACGAAGATCGTCGCCACGCTCGGTCCGGCCTCGAACACGATCGAATTGCTGGAGCAGATGATCCACAGCAAGGTCAGCGTCGTACGGCTGAATTTCAGCCATGGCACGGCCCAGGACCATATCGACCGGGCGACGATGGTCAGGGAAGCGGCGCGGCGCACGGGTCGCGAGGTCGCGATCATGGCCGACCTGCAGGGGCCGAAGATCCGCGTCGGCAAGTTCGCGCTCGGCAAGATCTGGCTCGAACCCGGCGCGAAGTTCGTGCTCGACGCGCGGCGCACCGAACTCGGCGACGTCGACGAAGTCGGCCTCGACTACAAGGATCTGCCGCGCGACGTCAAGGCCGGCGACCGCCTGCTGCTCAACGACGGGCTGATCGTGCTCAAGGTCGACGCGGTGCGCGGGGAGCAGGTCGTGACCACCGTGGTGCTCGGCGGCGAGCTTTCCAACAACAAGGGCATCAACAAGCAGGGCGGCGGCTTGACCGCGCCGGCGCTGACCGCCAAGGACATGGAGGACATCAAGACCGCGATGAGCTTCCAGGCCGACTACGTGGCCGTGAGTTTTCCGAAGAACGCCACCGACATGGAAATGGCGCGCCAGCTGTGCAACGTGGCCGCGGCCGAATACGGCCACCGGCCCGGCATGATCGCCAAGATCGAGCGCGCCGAGGCGATCCCCAAGCTCGAGGAGATCCTGCGCGCGAGCGACGGCATCATGGTCGCGCGGGGCGATCTGGCGGTGGAGGTCGGCAACGCGGCGGTGCCGGCGCTGCAGAAGAAGATGATCCGCATGGCGCGCGCGATGGACAAGGTCGCCATCACCGCCACGCAGATGATGGAGTCGATGATCACCAACCCCGTGCCCACGCGCGCCGAGGTCAGCGACGTGGCCAACGCCGTGCTCGACGGCACCGACGCGGTGATGCTGAGTGCCGAGACCGCCTCCGGCCGTTATCCGCTGGCCACCGTGCAGGAGATGAGCCGCATCTGCGAAGCCGCCGAGCAGGCCGAGGACACCACCCGCGACACCGATTTCAGCGGGCAGACCTACAGCCGGATCGACCAGGCCATCGCCATGGGCGCGCTGTTCACGGCCCATCACCTGGGCGCCAAGGCGATCGTGGCGCTGACCGAGTCGGGCTCGACCCCGCTGTGGATGAGCCGCCATTCGGCGCACATCCCGGTCTATGCGCTCACTTCGCGGCTCGCCACGCAGCGCAAGATGGCGCTCTACCGCAACGTGCGCCCGCTGCTGATGGATTCCCAGACCGACCGCGACACCGCGCTCGAACAGGCCGAAGCGCATCTGAAGAAGCGCGGGATCGTGCAGAGTGGCGACGTCTATGCGATCACCTGCGGCGAGCCGATGGGCGCGCCCGGCGGCACCAACATGCTGAAGATCTGCCGGGCCACCTAAAGAGCCGGCGCGGTGGCAAAACCGTTTGCCGCCGCGCTGCGTACAACCGGGCATGAACCTTTCCGACCGGTCCTTTCGCACCTTCGCACTAGCGATGCTCGCCGCCGTTTCCGTCGCCATCCTCTCCGCTTGTTCGCCCGTCAAGCTGGTCGACCGGCTGACACCCGACAACACCTATGTCGCCCAGGACGGCATCGCCTACGGCAGCGATGCGCGCCAGAAGCTCGACGTCTACCAGCCGTTGCCCGCGCGTGCCGCCGCGCAAGGCCAGCGGCCGCTGATCGTCTTCTTCTACGGCGGCACCTGGAGCAGCGGCGATCGTGCGATGTACCGCTTCGTCGGCGAGGCGCTGGCGTCGCAGGGCGCGATCGTGGTGATCCCGGACTACCGGCTGTCACCCGGCGTGACGTATCCGGTGTTCCTGCAGGACAGCGCCCGGGCCATGAAATGGGCGCTCGACAACGCCGCCCGCCTGGGCGCCGATCCGACGCGCGTCTACGCGATGGGGCACAGCTCGGGCGGCTACAACGCCGCCATGCTCGCGCTCGATCCGCGATGGCTCGGCGAGGTCGGTGCCAGCCCGAAGCAGCTCGCCGGCTGGATCGGCCTGGCCGGCCCCTACGATTTCCTGCCGATCGACGACCCCGCTGCGCAGCGCGCCTTCGACTGGCCGAACACGCCGCGCGATTCGCAGCCCATCCACCACGTCACGGCCGCGTCGCCGCCGGCGCTGCTGATGGCCGCGAGCAAGGATCGCGTGGTCGATCCGGTGCGCAACACCGAGCAGATGGTCGCGAAGCTGCGCGCGGCCGGCGTGCGCGTGGAGACGCGCGAGTTCGACGACCTCGGCCACGTCACGCTGATCGGCGCGGTCGCCCGGCCGATCCGCTGGATCGGCGGGCCGGTGGTGCCGCCGATCCTGACCTTCGTGGGATTGGCGCCCGAGAAGCCCGGAACCTCGTCGATACAATAGTTCACCTTCCCATCCCATTCAACGCCGTGCCTACGGCCATGACCAAGAGAGCGACACAGTGAATCAGGAACAACTGAAACAAGTCACCACGGGCAAAGGCTTCATCGCCGCGCTGGACCAAAGCGGCGGCAGCACGCCCAAGGCCCTCAAGCTGTACGGCGTCGAGGAAAGCGCCTACAAAGGCGACGGCGAGATGTTCGACATGGTCCATGCGATGCGCAGCCGCATCGTGACCAGCCCGGCCTTCGACGGCAAGCGCGTGATCGGTGCGATCCTGTTCGAAGCCACGATGGACCGCCAGATCGACGGTGTCGACGCCGCCACCTACCTGTGGAAAGAGAAGCAGGTCGTGCCGTTCCTGAAGGTCGACAAGGGCTTGAACGACGAAGCCGACGGCGTGCAGACCATGAAGGCGATGCCCGAACTCGACGTGCTGCTCCAGCGCGCGGTCGCCAAGGGCATTTTCGGTACCAAGATGCGCTCGGTGGTCAATTCGGCCAACGAGAAGGGCATCGCCGCGGTGCTCGACCAGCAGTTCGCGGTCGGCCAGCAGATCCTCGCTGCCGGTCTGATGCCGATCCTGGAACCCGAAGTGTCGATCGGCGCGACCGACAAGAAGGAGGCCGAAGCCCTGCTCAAGGACGGTTTCCTCAAGCGCCTCGATGCGCTGCCCGAGGGCTCGAAGGTGATGCTCAAGCTCACGCTGCCGACCGTCGAAGGCTTCTTCGGCGAACTGGTCGCGCACAAGAACGTGGTTCGCGTCGTGGCGCTGTCGGGTGGCTATCCACGCGACCAGGCCAACGTCCACCTGTCGAAGAACCCCGGCATCATCGCGAGCTTCAGCCGTGCGCTGACCGAAGGCCTGAGCGCCCAGCAGTCCGATGCCGAGTTCGACGCCGCGCTCGACAAGGCCGTCGAATCGATCTACCAGGCCTCGAACACCTGAGCCGCGCGGGTCTTCCCGCCGTTCTCGCACAGCCACCGCTCGCGGTGGCTTTTTTCTGCGCGCACAATCGCCTGCGTCGCGTTCTTCTCTTTTTTGCACACCATGACGACCGTCCACACCTCCTCGATCCAAAGCCTGCCCCTGCTCGCGCGCGGCAAGGTGCGCGACAACTATGCGGTCGGCGAAGACCGCATCCTGATGGTGGCGAGCGACCGTCTGAGCGCCTTCGACGTCATCATGGGCGAGCCGATTCCGGGCAAGGGCGTGATCCTCACGCAGATGGCGTTGTGGTGGTTCGAGCGGCTCGGCCACATCTGCCCGAACCACCTGACCGGCGAAGCGCCCGAGAGCGTCGTCGACCACGACGAGGTGCCGCAGGTGCGCGACCGCTCGATGCTGGTCAAGCGGCTCAAGCCGATCCCGGTCGAGGCCGTGGTGCGCGGTTATCTGGCCGGCAGCGGCTGGAAGGAATACACGGAGAACCAGGCCGTCTGCGGCGTTCCGTTGCCCCGGGGCCTTTCCAACGCGAGCAAGCTTCCGCGTCCGATCTTCACGCCGGCGGCCAAGGCGGCGGCTGGCGAGCACGACGAGAACATCAGCTACGACCGCGTGGTCGAGGTCGTCGGCCCGCTGCTCGCGCAGCAGATCCGCGAGATCAGCATCGCGCTCTACGAGACCGCGGCGCAGATCGCGCTGACGCAGGGCATGATCATCGCCGACACCAAGTTCGAGTTCGGCCTGGACACCGACGGCACGCTCGTGCTGATGGACGAGGTGCTCACGCCCGACAGCTCGCGCTACTGGCCGATCGAAGGCTACGAGGAAGCGCTCGCGAGCGGCGCCAACCCGCCGAGCTACGACAAGCAGTTCGTGCGCGACTGGCTCGAGGGCACGAGGATCAACGGCAAGCCCTGGGACAAGACGCCGCCGGCGCCGCGCCTGCCGGCCGAGGTCATCGAGAAAACGGCCGCCAAGTACCGGGAAGCGCTCGAACGGCTCACCGGCTGAGGCTGACGAGGACCGCGCTCAGCGGCTTTCCAGCACCGCCAGCGTCCGGCCCCCGGCATCGAGCAGCGTGAGCTGGCTGCCGACCAGCGCGTAGCCGGTCGTGGCCTGCAGCGCACCGACGAAGGCGGTTTCGACCGTACTGCGCTCCGGGTCCACGCAGGCCATCCGCGTCGCCGCCAGCGGGCCGATCTTCAGGTCGTAGCCGGTGCGCCGGTATTCGCCGGTCAGGCGGTTGCAGCCGCCCGAACCGCTGACGCGCGTGCCGTCGAATTGCACCTGCGGATCGCGTTGCGGGTCCGCGCCGGTCGGCGCCGTGCGCACCGGCTGCAGACCCAGGCTCGTCAGCCGCCAGACGCGTGATTCGATCGGTTCGTCGAGGCTGACGCCGGCGGCGCATGCGGTGAGCAGCGTGGCCGCTGCGGCAAGGGCTGCAACGGCGGCGAGCCTGTCGAATCGGGCGAATGGGCGCATGGCGGGTCCTTTTGACGAAAGCGTCGGTGGCTGCAGCGCCGTGTGCGCTGCGCCGCCATCGTAATGCCACGGTATTCGCCGCAGCGCAATGGATGGCGAGATGTCAGCCTTCCAGCGCATCGAAGGCGGCGTCGTCCGGACCGATGGCGGGCGGCGAGCGCCACCCGGCGTCGCGCAACGCATGCGGCACCTGGCGGTCCACGCCCAGCAGCACTGCGAACAGCGCCATGCGCACCGCGATGCCGTTGTCGGTCTGGCGGAAGATCGCCAGCCGCGGATCGTGGTTCAGGTCGTTGCTCAGGTCGTTGGCGCCGGGACGGCTGTCGCGCGGCAGCGGATGCATCACCAGCGTCTGCGGTCCGCAGTGCGTGTCGATCAACGCCTGGTTGACCTGGAAGTCCGGCGTGTAGCCCTCGAAGGATTCGTCCGCCACGAAACGCTCTTTCTGGATGCGCGTGGCGTAGACCACGTCGGCGCCCTCGAGGCCGCTGGCGAGCGAGCCGGTCTGCTCCACCAGGTGCCCGCCGCGGGAAATCTGTTCGACCAGGTAGGAGGGCAGTTCGAGTTGCGGCGGCGCCACCAGCGTGAACTTGATGCCGCGGTACAGCGCCAGCAGCTTGACCAGCGAATGCACGGTGCGCCCGTACTTGAGGTCGCCGACGAAGACGATGTGCGCGCCGTCCACGATCCGGCCGAGCCGCGAGAACTCGCGCTGGATCGTGTAGAGGTCCAGCAGCGCCTGGCTCGGGTGCTCACCCGCGCCGTCGCCGCCGTTGATCACCGGAATGTTGGTGGCCCGCGCGAACTCCGCCACCGAGCCCTGCTCGGGATGGCGCACCACCAGCGCGTCGACGTAGCCGCTCATCACGCGGCTGGTGTCGTAGATCGATTCGCCCTTGGCCATCGAGGAGAACGTGAAGCCGGTGGTGTCGCAGACCGAGCCGCCGAGCCGGCAGAACGCCGCACCGAAGCTCACGCGCGTGCGTGTGCTGGCTTCGAAGAACAGGTTGCCGAGCACCGCGCCTTCGAGCACGCGGCAGATCTTCTGGCGCCGTGCGATCGGCTGCATGATGTCGGCCACCCGGAACAGCGCTTCGACCGAGTCGCGCGAGAACTGGTCGACCGACAGCAGCTGCGGACGTCCTTCGAAGGAAATCCGCTCGCGCAGTTCGACGGCGCGTACGCTCTGCGTCGTGCTCGGATCGGGTTGCTGACCAGCGAGGATCTCGGAAACGAAACGCTGCACGATCTCCGGCATGCTGCGCGATTCCTGTGAATCCTCTGGGAGAAGCCAAGTGTCCACAGCGCGCCGGCTCACGCCGATGCGCAGGGCGAAGGCTTCGCGCGTGAGGTTGAGACGCCGCATGGCGTCGCGGAGAAAGCTCTGCTGAGGAATGTTCATGACCATAAATATACGCTTTGCGTACATTTATGGTTGCCGCAGCGCGTCAGCCTAGCTGAGCACGACGCTGCTCAGGCGACGGCGGTAGGTCGCCACGGTCGGATCGTCGGCCGGAATCTGACCGTCGGCCACCTTCGCCTTAGGGGGCTCGATGATGTCCAGGATCGCGATGTAGGTCCTGCGCGCTAGGTCGTCGCTCCAGGCCTTGTCGCGCATCAGGATCTCCAGCAGCTCGTCCATCGCGTCGGTCCAGCGCCGGGCCTGCATCAGCAGGCGCGCGCGGCCGAAGCGGGCGTCGAAGTCGCGCTTGCCGGCGGCGATCTTCGCGTCGAGGGCGTCCAGCGTCGGCGCATCGGCCGCGACCGGCTGCGCGAAGTCGATCGCGTCCATCCAGCGCTGCAGCGCGTCGAGGCGCCGCACCGTCGCGACCTTGGCGATCACCGGCGCGAAGGCGACCTTGGCATCGTCGGTGCGACCCGTCATCAGCAGCAGCTTGACCAGATCGAAGCGCGCGTCGTCGTTGGCCGGATCGGTGGCGACGGCATGCTGGAGCTTCTCGAGCGCACCTTCGGTGTCGCCTTCGGCCAGGGCTTCCTGAGCGGCTTCCTCCTCGGCGGCGGCTTCGAGCTCTTCGGCGGCCGGCACGTGCTTGTCGAGGAATTCGCGGATCTTGTCGGCGGGAATCGCGCCGACGAAGCCGTCGACCGGCTGGCCGCCGACGAACATCACGCAGAACGGGATGCTGCGCACGCCGAACATCTCCGACAGCTGGGTCGAGATCTGCGGCACCTTGTCGGCGTCGAGCTTGGCCAGCGTGAAGCGGCCGGCGTATTCGGTCTCCAGCTTCTCGAGCACCGGGCCGAGCTGCTTGCACGGGCCGCACCATTCGGCCCAGATGTCGAGCAGTACCGGCGTGGCGGCCGAGGCCTCGACGAGGTCGGACTGGAAATTGGCGAGGGTGATATCGATCATCGGGTCCAGATGGGTGCGAAACGTAAAATTGCGACCATGAACCAAACTATCCAGGTCGGCGTGGTGATGGGCTCGAATTCCGACTGGGAGACGATGCGTCACGCGGTCGAGATTCTTACGCAATTCGGCATCGGCCACGAGGCGCGTGTCGTCTCGGCCCACCGCATGCCCGACGCGATGTTCGCCTATGCCGAGCGCGCGGCACCGAGAGGCCTTTCCGCCATCATCGCGGGCGCCGGCGGCGCCGCCCACCTGCCCGGCATGCTGGCCGCGAAGACCACGGTGCCGGTGCTCGGCGTGCCGGTGGCGAGCAGGCATCTGCAGGGCGTCGATTCGCTCCACAGCATCGTGCAGATGCCCAAGGGCGTGCCGGTCGCGACCTTCGCCATCGGCATCGCCGGCGCGGCGAACGCGGCGCTGTTCGCGGTGGCGATGATCGCGGCGGCCGACGCGGCGCGCGGCGATACGGCGTTGCGCCTGCAGCTCGACAGCTTCCGCACCCGGCAGACCGCCGTCGCCGAGGCGATGGAACTGCCGCCGCCCGGGAGCGCGCAGGTGGCGGATGTCGCGGCGCCGTCGACCGTGTCGCTCGCTTCGGTGTCGCCGTTTTCGCCGCAGGGCGGGGGTGCGCTGTGAGCGAGACGCCGTACCTCGCGCCCGGCGCCACGCTCGGCGTGCTCGGCGGCGGTCAGCTGGGCCGCATGTTCGTGCATGCCGCACAGCGGATGGGCTACTTCACCGCGGTGCTCGACCCGGATGCCGAAAGCCCCGCGGGCCGTGTCAGCCATCACCACGTCCAGGCCGGCTACACCGACGTCGACGGGCTGGCGCGCCTCGCCGGCCTGGCCGATGCGATCACCACCGAATTCGAGAACGTGCCCGCGCCGTCGCTCGAACATCTGGCGGTGGCCCGTCCGGTGGCCCCCGGCGGCGCCGCCGTCGCCATCGCGCAGGACCGCATCCGGGAGAAGGCGCATTTCGCACGGTGCGGCGTCGAGTGCGCGCCCTACACCGTCATCGAGACCGCCGCGCAACGCGACGCCGTGGCCGATGACCTGCTGCCCGGCATCCTGAAGACCGCGCGGCTCGGCTACGACGGCAAGGGCCAGCAGCGCATCGCCACGCGCGCCGAACTCGCCGCCGCCTGGGACGCCACCGGCGGCGTGCCCTGCGTGCTCGAGAAACTGATGGCGCTCGACTACGAATGCTCGGTGATCGTCGCCCGCGCGCAGGACGGGCAGATCGTCAATTTCCCGCCGCAGCGCAACCTGCACCGCGACGGCATCCTGGCCGTGACCGAAGTGCACGCGAACGCCGTGCCCGGCGTGCAGGGGCGTCGCGCCATCGAGGCCACCCGTTCGATCGCCGAGGGCATCGGCTACGTCGGCGTGCTGTGCGTGGAATTCTTCGTGCTCGCCGACGGCACGATGGTCGTCAACGAGATGGCGCCGCGCCCGCACAACAGCGGCCACTGGACGCTTGACGGCTGCGACGTGTCGCAGTTCGAACTGCAGGTGCGCACGCTCGCCGGCCTGCCGCTATGCCTGCCGCGCCAGCACGCCCCGACCGTGATGCTGAATCTGCTGGGCGACCTCTGGTTCGCGGGTGACGACGAGGCCGTCGCCAGCGAGCCGCCGTGGGCCGACATCCTGGCGCTGCCCGGCGCGCACCTGCATCTCTACGGCAAGACCGAGGCGCGGCACGGTCGCAAGATGGGCCACCTGAACATCACCGGCGCCGACATCGACACGGTGCGCAGCACGGCGGATTTCGCGGCGGCGCTGCTCGGCCTGCCGATCCCGCTGTCGGAGTGATCGGGCAGACATGATCCTCGACGGCCGATCCCGGGCAGCCATCGACGAAGCCGCAAGCGTGCTGCGCGCAGGCGGACTGGTCGCCTTCCCGACGGAGACGGTCTACGGCCTGGGCGCCGATGCCGCCAGCGACGCCGCGGTCGCCGGCATCTTTCGCGCCAAGGGGCGGCCGAGCGACCATCCGCTGATCGTCCATATCGCCACCGGCACGCACGGCGCCGAGGCGCAGTCGCGTTTCGCGCAGCCGCTGCCCGACTTCGCGCAGAAGCTGGCGACGGCTTTCTGGCCAGGACCCCTGACGCTGATCGTCACGCGTCAGCCCGGCGTGGCCGGTGCGGCGGCCGGCGGGCAGGACACCATCGGTCTGCGCAGCCCGGCGCATCCGGTCGCGCAGGCGCTGCTCGAGGCCTGCGTGGCGCTCGGCGTCATGGGGCTCGCCGGCCCGAGCGCCAACCGCTTCGGCCGCGTCAGCCCGACGACCGCGCAGCACGTGCACGACGAGTTCGGCGACGTCGTTCCCGTGATCGACGGCGGCGCCTGCGAGGTGGGCATCGAGTCGACCATCGTCGACTGCAGCCGCGGCGTGCCGGTTGTGCTGCGGCCGGGCGCGATCTCGCGCGCGCAGGTCGAGGCGGCCTGCGGTCAGCCGCTGCGCCATCCGCACGATCTCGCAGCGCCCGATCCGCGCGCCTCCGGCACGCTGGCCTCGCACTATGCGCCGCAGGCCAAGGTCCGGCTGATGGATGCGAAGGCGCTGCAGGCGGGCCTCGACATCCTCGGCGCACAGGCCGCGCACATCGCGGTGTGGGCGCGCAGCCCGCTCAGAAGCCGTTCGCAGCGCGTGCTGCAGCGGCGCATGCCCGACGACGCGGCGGCGGCGGCGCACCAGCTCTTCGCCGTCCTGCGCGATTTCGATGCGCAAGGCGTGCGTCTGATCTGGATCGAAACCCCGCCCCGGACGCCCGACTGGGAAGGCGTCGCCGACCGCCTGCGCCGGGCCGCTGCGACTTAATTCCTTATTCGCAAGGCCCAGCGTTCGCCGGAATACTTTTGTTTATTTTTGAACGGAGTTTTGCTATTTTCGGCACGCTGGGTGCTGGCAACATCCCGAGGGATGAAGAATAAAGTTCACCGGGAAAGCAGATGACGAAACCCCTGACGGAGACGGCACTGATCGATAGCGCGCTGGCAGCCCTCGGAATCGTGCTGGCGCACATGGATGGCGAGGGTCCGCCCTCCAGAGCGCATCCGGAGTTCGCGCATTTCATACACGTACGCGACAGCACGCAGGCGACCTCTCCGGAACGCGTCGCGATCCACTGCTGCCTCACGTCGGCCAGTGCCTTGCTGGACGTGAGCCAGATGCTGATCCGCCGCTCGGAGCACCTGACGCCACATGACGAGGCGGTGTACTGGAACACCCTCGTCGAGCAGACCAAGGTCGCCGGCCGCGCCGCCTACCGCGCCTCGCTCGCGCTCACCGACCCCGAATCGCGTCACGGCTGAACGGGCCGCTCAGCGATCCTGCGTGACCCAGTCCACCAGCGCGTCGAACGCCGGGCGCGCCGCCGCTGCGTTCGGGTGGTTGGCGATGGCGACGACCACGTAGCGCCGTCCGCTCGCGCCGTCGACGAAACCGGCCACGCCGGCCGCATCGCGCAGCGTGCCGGTCTTCAGGTGCGCCGACCCGCCCGAACGCAACGCGCGCCGGCGCAGCGTGCCGTCCACGCCCGATGCCGGCAGCGACGCCATCAGCTCCGACATTACCGGCGAACGCCAGGCGACCTGCAGCATCTTCGCGAGTTCGGCGGCGGTGATGCGTTCGTCGCGCGACAGGCCCGAGCCGTTGTCGAACACCGGTTGCCCCTCGCCGGTGCCGATGCGGTCGTTCCACCACTGCCGTACCGTCGCGCGCGAGGCTTCGAGCGTGCCGCGGCGCTTCTGCTGCAGCCCGAGCGTGAGGAAAAGCTGCTGCGCCATCACGTTGTTGCTGTACTTGTTGATGTCGCGCACCACCTCGGCCAGCGGTGGCGATGCGATTTCGAAGGCCGGCTTCAGGCCCGCCGGCACGCGGCCCTCGCGCACCTGGCCGCGCAACTGTCCGCCCATCTCGGCCCAGAGACCGCCGATGGCGCGAGCCGCGTAGCTGCGCGGGTCGGCATAGGCGGTGGCCCAGCTCTTCTCGCCGCATGCTGCCGGATAGCTGCCGGCGAAGCGCATCTGCGCCGGATCGGTCAGCGTCCCGTCGAGCGCCGTCTGCCAGTCGCCGCAGGTGCCCGGCGCGAGCGGCACCGACGCCTGCATCGCTACGCCGGCGAGCGGCGGTTCGTAGGCGATGCGCGCGGTCTGGGAAGCGGCGTCGGGAACGAAAGTCATGACCACCGACTTGAAGTTGACGAGCAGCGCGTCCGGTGACGCGTTGTAGGGACGCAGACCTTCGCCGTCGAAGGCCGAGGGGTCGGTCGGCAGCGTCTCGAACGCGCTGCGATCGAGCACGATGTCGCCCTGGACGGTGCGGATGCCCAGGCCCTGCACGCGCCGCAGCAGCAGCCACAGGCGTTCGAGCACCAGCTTCGGGTCGCCCTGGCCCTGGATGTGGAGATTGCCTTCCAGCACACCGTCGTGCACCGGGCCGTCGACGAACACCGGCGTGGTCCAGGTGTAGGCAGCGCCGAGCAGGTCGAGCGCGGCATAGGTGGTCACCAGCTTCATGATCGAGGCCGGATTCATCGGCACTTGCGGGCGCCATGCGAGCCGCGGCGCGCGCACGGCGTCGGCATCGGCGACCAGCAGCGTCACGGCTTCGCGCGGCACCTTGGCGCGGGCCAGGGCGCTCTCGACTTCCGGGGGCAGGGTCTGCGCGCGGACGCCGGCGACGCTCGCGGCGAGCAGGACGAGTGCCGTGAAAAGGGGCGATGCGGCAGCGCGGATGCCGGTCAGGGATACGCGACGACACAGCGCGGGAACGGAGGCGGGAACGGAGCAGGGGGCGGACGGCATCGGCGGATTATCCCGGCCCGCCCGTCGACCGGACCGGCCTCGATAATCGGGGAATGTCCGTTTCCGTCTTCATTCCGGCCGCTGCCGAAGGCCGCCTTTCCTCGCCGCGGCTGCTGGCCTTCGACACCAGCACCGACACGCTGTCGGTCGCCGTGCAGCACGGCGACCGCGTCGTCGCGCACACCGGGGACGGCGGCGCGCGATCGTCGACCACCCTGATCCCGCTGATCCGCTCGCTGCTCGCCGAAGCCGGCCTCACGCTGGCCGAACTCGACGCCATCGCGTTCGGACGCGGACCGGGCTCCTTCACGGGCTTGCGCACCGCCTGCGCCGTGGCGCAGGGGCTCGGGTTCGGCACCGGCGTGCGGCTGCTGCCGGTCGACACCTTGCGGGCCGTGGCCGAAGAGGCGTGCCATCGCTTCGGCGCGCGCCGCGTGGTGGCCGTGCTGGATGCGCGGATGGACCAGGTGTACGCGACGCGGTGCGATGCCGACATCGACGACGAGGCCGATGAGGTGCAGCTGCTGGCGCCCGAGCAGGTCGTCGTCCCGGACGGCTGGACGCTCGCCGGCAATGCCTTCGCCGCCTACGGCGCGAGGCTGCCGGCAGCCTCGCGTCATGAAGTGACGCCCACCGCCATGGCGATACTGCGCCTCGCGCCGGCCCTGCTGGCGGCCGGCCGCGACGTGGCGCCGGCCGATGCACGGCCGCTCTACGTCCGGGATAAAGTCGCCCAGACCACCGAAGAACGCGCCGCCGTCAGGGCGGCCGCCACGACCGGAACCTTCAAGCCATGAGCGCCGTCCTGCAACCCCTCGAGGCCCGACTCGAAAACCTGCGCGTCGACCTGCTCGACGCCGTCTGCGCGATCGAACAGACCGCCTACAGCCATCCGTGGACACGGGCGAACTTCATCGATTCGATGGCCGCCGGCTACCACTGCCGGCTGCTGGTCGGCCCTGCAGCGGCGGCGCGCGGCGACACCGTGATCGGCTACTTCATCGCCATGAAGGGCGTCGACGAAGTGCATCTGCTCAACATCACCGTGGCGCCGGCCTTCCAGCGCCAGGGCTGGGCGCCGCTGATGCTGGAAGCGCTGCGCGGTTGGTCGCGCGGCCAGGGCGCGCAGTGGCTCTGGCTGGAGGTGCGCGCGAGCAACCAGCGCGCGCTGCGGATCTACGAGCGTCAGGGATTCCGGCGCGTCGGCATGCGCAAGGCCTACTACCCGGCGCACGGCGGACGCGAAGACGCGATCGTCATGAGCCTGCGGCTCGCCGAGTCGACCAGCGCCCGGGGCGGATCGCAGGCATGAGCGATATCACGGCCGATACGGCCGAACAGCACGTGGGCGCGGAAGCGGGCCTGAAGCTGGATGCGCGACAGCGCGCGATGCTCGAGGAGATGGGCGTCAAGGTGTGGTGGCCGGCCGCCGTACCGCCGCCACCATCGCCGTCGATTTCCGCGGCGCCCGTTCCTTCGATCTCGACGCCTTCGACGCGCGCGTCCGGGGTGTCGCCTGCCGCGCCCGTCACCGCATCGCCCGAGACCGCTTTCGCGCCGCGCGTCACGGCGAGCGGCATTCACGTCGTCCTGGTCGATGCACCGCGGCGGCTCTACGGCAGCCCCGAGGGCCATTCGTCGGACACGCGGGGCGGCTGGCTGGTCGTCGCCGACATGCCGCCCGATGCAGACGGCCGGCACGGCGACCCGCTGTCCGGCGATGCCGGACGGCTGCTGGACAACATGCTCCGTGCGCTGCAATTGCACGGCGGTGCGCTGCCCGTCCATCTCATGCGCACGCACCGCGGCGGCGTCTCCGGCCGCGAGGGTCATCCGCAGCCGTTCGGCGAAAGCTTCCAGGCGCATGCCGAAGCGCTGGCACCGCGGGTGATCCTCGCGATGGGTCCGCTCGCGGCGCAAAGCCTGCTGCAGAGTACCGATCCGCTGGGTCGCCTGCGCGGCCGCGCCGTGCCGCTGGCGGCGTCGGGGACACTCGGCGGCGTGCCGGTCGTGGCCACCTACCACCCGGCCTACCTTCTGCGCAACATGGCCGACAAGGCGCGTGCCTGGACCGACCTCTGCCTGGCCGCCGGGCAGGTGCCGCAGCGCTGACGCCGGCGTCGGCTCGCGCGTCGCGCCACCTAAAATCCGCGGCATGACTTTCATCGAACAACTGCGCGCCGCCGAGCGACAGAACCGCTCCCTGCTGTGCGTGGGCCTCGATCCGGAGCCGACCCGATTTCCCTCCCGCTTCCATGGCGATGCCGGCAGGATCTACGACTTCTGCGCGCGCATCGTCGATGCGACGGCCGACCTGGCGATCGCCTTCAAGCCGCAGATCGCCTACTTCGCAGCCCACCGCGCCGAGGCGCAGCTCGAGCGGCTGATGGCGCACATCCGGCGTGCGGCGCCCGGCGTGCCGGTCATCCTCGACGCCAAGCGCGGCGACATCGGCTCGACCGCGGAGCAGTATGCGATCGAGGCCTTCGAGCGCTACGGTGCCGACGCGGTCACGCTGTCGCCTTTCATGGGCTTCGACTCGGTCGCGCCCTACCTGCAGCACGAAGGCAAGGGCGCGTTCCTGCTGTGCCGGACCAGCAATCCGGGTGGCGCCGACCTGCAGGGCCAGCGGCTGGCCAGCGTCGAAGGCGAGCCGTTGCTCTTCGAACACGTCGCGCGGCTGGCCCAGGGACCGTGGAACCTGAACGGCCAGCTCGGGCTGGTGGTCGGTGCGACCTATCCGGCCGAGATCGAGCGCGTGCGCGAACTCGCGCCGACCGTGCCGCTGCTGATCCCGGGTGTCGGCGCCCAGGGCGGCGATGCGGTCGCCACGGTGCGTGCCGGCTGGCGCAGCGACGCGCCGATCATCGTCAACTCGTCGCGCGCCATCTGCTATGCGTCGGACGGCGACGACTTCGCCGAGGCGGCGCGCCGGGTGGCGCTGCAGACGCGCGACGCGCTCGAAGCGGCAAAGCCTTGAGATCGCCGGTCGGCGGCCCGGTCCGGTTCAGACCCCGAAGAGCCGCGCCGCCTCCACCGGCTTGCTGAACAGCCAGCCCTGTCCGAGCGCCTTGGGCGCCAGCGTCAGGAAGTACGCCGCCTGCTGCTCTTCCTCGATGCCCTCGATCACCATGCTCAGGCCCAGCACCTCGGCCATGGCGACGATCTGCGGCGCGATCGTGTCCTTGTCGCTCTGGTCGTGCAGCGCCTGCATGAAGGTGCGGTTGATCTTGATCGCGTCGACCCGCAGGCGCGACAGGTACGAGAGGCTCGAATAGTCGGTGCCGAAGTCGTCGATGTAGACCTTGTGCCCGGCCTCGCGCAGCCGGGCGATGCCGCGACCCATCTCGCGGCTGTTGGCCGTGGTGCGCTCGGTCACTTCGATGCCGATGCTCGCCGCCGCCAGGCCGGATTCGGCGAGCCGGGCCTGCAGGTAGGGCAGGAAGCCGTTGTCGAGGATGTCGCTCGCGGCCACGTTCACCGTGACCTGGAAATCCGGCCGCCGGCGCAGGTCGTCGCCGAGTTCGGCGAGCACGCGTACGATCACGAAGCGGGTGATCTCTCCGATGAAGCCGTCCTGTTCGGCGACGCTGATGAAGGCGTCGGGGCTGACCGACTTGCCGGTGGCGTCGGTCCAGCGCAGCAGCGCTTCGGCACCGGTGCGGCGGCGGTCGGAGAGCCGCACGATCGGCTGGTAGACGATGCGCAGCTTGCCCGAGCGCAGGGCCGTGCGCAGCTGACGGCCGAGCGAATTCGACCGACCCACCATCGAACTCACCGCGAGGCCGCCGCTCAGCCCGATCAGCAGGCCGAAGATGCCGAACTCCAGCATCACCGGCGACGCCAGGATCGAAGGTGGATCGCGCAGCGTCGCCACGATGCAGCTGTCGTAGGTGGTCGAGCAACGCACCGCGAACGGGCGGGCGCCGATTTCCATCGATTCCCCGTTCCTGAGAGCAGCGGTGTCGAGCGGTATCTCGGCGCCCGAGGCCATGAACAGCCGGCGCTGCGCGCCTTGCACGGCGATCACGGCGTAATCGAGCCGCGCGTCGACCATCTCGGAATAGACGTGGGCGTTGAGAGAAACCGATGCGCTGCCTTTCTCGATCACCATCGCCCGCGCACCCGGAATGCCGAGCTCGGGCGTGTCGAAGGTGAAGCTGCTGCCGTTCTCGGTCACGAAGTCCGGTACCGGAACCGGAACCGGCGGATCGATCCGGCCGGCGGTCGAGCTGCAATAGAACTGGCGATCGCGCACGCGCGAGGCGGTCTTCAGGTATTGCGACGACAGCACGATGCGCCGCAGGCGCGACACCTCGGCGGTGGAGCAGGCGGGATCGATCGCGCTACCGACTTCGGCGAGCGCCGTGATGGCTTCCGCGTTGATCTTGTCCGATCGCACGATGTAGTTTTCGGCGAATTCGCCGGTATCGATGTGCTGCTGACGTCGTACGGTAAGTTCGCCGATCCACAACGCGATCGCTGTCGCAGCGGCGGCACCGCCGAGCATGCAAAGGACGGTCCGCGTCAGGGGTTTTCTCATCATTTGAAGTGACGGCAGCCGGTTTCCAAGAAAGAACTTCCTATTCTCAACTAGTCCGGACACATTCGGAAACGAAACGCAAGGCCTTGCAGGTGCTTCGACCGCTTCCTAATAGTGCGGTGGCAACTCATGCCTGGCGTCTGCGGCGCCCGTGCCGCCAGGGCCGTCGGTTCCACGGCCTTCGGGCATCTGCTGGCGCATCTGGTGCACCTGTCGCAAGAGGCGATCGATCTGTTCCTGCTGACGGAACACCAGCAGGTTCAGCTCGTCGAGCAGGTCCTCCGCGAAGCTCGACTTGATCTCGAGTTCGGTGAGACGCGATTCGATCGGAACGGCGTCGGAGGTGAACGCGGAAGTGGACGGCGATGAAGGCATGGACGGCATTGGAACCGATCTTGCTTCAACTTTTGGACACAATTAATTCCACATGCTGCAATTCATCACCCAGCGTCTCGGCAGGCTCAGCGTCGGACGCAAACTGCTGGTCATCTACCTGCTCGACCTGACGGCCGTCATCTTCATCAGCGGCATCCTGATCAACGAGAAGTTCATCGCGATCGATTCCGGGCGCAAGGAAATGGCGGGCATCGCCTACATCGGCGCGTTGCGGCCGTCGCTGATGTCGCTCGCCGGATGGCGCGATGCGTCGCTGGCGACGCCAGCGCAGATCGACGCCCTGCAGCGCGAACGCGGCGACGGCCTGCAGAGCGCCGGGCACAGCCTGCAGTTCCGCCAGGCCCTCGCGCGACTGCCCGACACGGTTTCGACGGATTCCATGGCGGCGGCCCGCACGACGCTGGAAAGCGGCCGGGCGCTGGTGACGCGCGTGGGCAACCAGTCGAACCTGATCCTCGACCCCGACCTGGACAGCTACTACACGATGTCGCTGGTGCTGCTGCGGTTCCCGGAGCTGCTGGACCTGGGCTCGGCGATGGACGCGCGGTTGCGCACGCCGCCCGGTAGCGGCCTGGCCGCGACCGAGGCGCGCACGCAGTACTTCATCCTCGAAGGTCGCATCGATGCGGTCGCTGCCGGCATCCAGAGCGACTACGGCGAAGCCTTCACCGCTGCCAGCGGACCGCTCCAGGAACGGCTCGACGCCTCCCGCCTGCATCTCGCCGCGGGCGTCACGCGCTTCCGGCAGGCCGCCCGTGCCGTGCTGGAGGCGAGCAACGGCTTCGGCCATGCGGCGGCGGCCGTCGGCACGCCCGAGTTCGTGGCTTTCGGCAGTGCGCAACAGGCGCTTTTCGCCGATCTCGACCATGCCTGGTCGCGCGCCAGCACCGAGCTCGACAACCTGCTGATGGTGCGCGAGAAAGGCTTTTTCACCCGCATGTGGCTGCACCTGGGCACGGCGCTGTCGCTGCTGCTGCTGATCCTCACGGCGGTGTTCTTCGTCGCCCGGCAGATCGCGGTGCCGATCGGGCGGCTGTCGCGCGTCGTCGACACCGTGCGCCGCACCGGCGATCACAGCCTGCGTGCGCAATGGAGCAGCGGCGACGAGATCGGCCGCCTGGTGCTCGGCTTCAACGACATGCTCGCGCAGCTCGATCGCGAACGCCGCATCCAGCAGGAACTCGCGGCCAACGCCCGCGCGTCGGAGGCGCAGCGCGATCTGGTCGCGGCGATCCCGATTCCGCTGATGGTCACGGCCATTCCGGGCCACGAGGTGCTCAACGCCAATCCGCCGGCACAGGCCTGGCTCGGAGGTCGGCCGGTCGACCCGTGGGCGATCGGGCTGCAGCCCAGGGTGCGGGCGCGCTTCTTCCAGGAACTGGCGGACCTGGGCTCGGTGGACGAATTCGAGGTCCGCTGGCAGGGCGGCGCCGAGCCCTCGTGGGCGCTGCTGTCGGCCCGCCGCCTGCGCTACCAGGGGCAGGACGCGGTGCTCACCGCCTTCACGCCGATCAACCACATGAAGCAGATGGAGCAGCGCCTGGAGCTCTGGGCCAAGGTGTTCGAAGCCTCGTCAGAGGGCATCATGATCATCGACGCGCGGCACCGCATCCTGACCGCGAACCGCGCGCTGTGCCGCCACACCGGGCGCGACCTGCGCGAACTGGCCGGCGAGCCCCCCGAAAGCCTGCTGGCCGACGCCACGCTGCACCATGCCGACTTCTGGCCGATGCTCGACCGGCGCGGCGCCTGGCAGAGCGAGGTCAGCGTGCGCCGTCACAACGGCAGCACCTACCCGGCGTGGCTGGTGGCGAGCGTGGTGCGCGATGGACCGGACAGCGTCTCGCACTACATTTTCGCGTCGATCGACATCAGCGACCGCAAGCGCAGCGAGGAGCGCATCCGCTTCATGGCGGCGCACGACACGCTGACCGAACTGCCCAACCGGGCTTTGTGCATCGAGCGGCTGCGCACGGCGGTCGCCGATGCGCGGCGCAGCGGGCGGCGCGTCGGCGTGCTGTTCATCGACCTCGACCGCTTCAAGAACATCAACGATTCGCTCGGGCATCACGTCGGCGATGCGTTGCTGCAGTCGGTGGCGCGGCGGCTGCTGGAAGCGGTGCGGCCGGGTGACACGGTGAGCAGGCTGGGCGGCGACGAGTTCGTGGTGGTGCTCGACCGTGTCGCCGACAGCGCGGAAGTGCAGACCATCGTGGAGAACCGCCTGGCGCCGGTGATCCGCCGGGCCCATCACATCGAAGGCACCGAACTGCACGTGTCGTGCAGCGTCGGCATGGCGATGTACCCGGAAGACGGCGAGGACATCGACGCGCTGATGCGCCATGCCGACGTCGCGATGTACCAGAGCAAGGCCAGGGGGCGCGACATGGCGCGTTTCTTCACGCCCGACATGAACGAGCGCGCACAGCGGCGCCAGCAGATCGAGTCGAGCCTGCGCCATGCGATCGACCGGCAGGAACTGAGCCTGGCCTACCAGCCGCGGATCGACGCGCGCAGCGGCGAGCTGCTCGGCGTCGAGGCGCTGCTGCGCTGGAACAACGACGAACTCGGCGCGGTGTCGCCGGGCGAATTCATTCCGGTCGCCGAGGAGTCGGGCCAGATCGTGCGCATCGGCGGCTGGGTCATCGCGCAGGCCTGCGCGCAGCATGCGGCCTGGCGGCGGCAGGGGCTCGGCGCGATTTCGGTGTCGATCAACATGTCGGCGCTGCAACTGCGCGACGACGGGCTGGTCGACCTGCTGCACCGCGCCATGCAGGACAACGCGGTCGAACCGGCGCACGTCGAGATCGAACTCACCGAATCGACGCTCATGGATTCGGCCGCGCAGACGCTCACGCAGCTGCACGCGCTCAAGGCGCTCGGCGTGCTGATGTCGATCGACGACTTCGGCACCGGCTATTCGAGCCTGGCCTACCTCAACCGCTTCCCGATCGACAAGCTCAAGATCGACCGCTCGTTCATCCACCAGATGCTGGACGACCCGACCGAACTGGCGATCGCGCGCGCGATCGTCGGGCTGGGTCACACGCTGGGGATGCGCGTGGTGGCGGAGGGCGTGGAACGCGAGGAGCAGGTGACGACGCTGCGGGCGGCGATGTGCGACGAGCTGCAGGGCTTCCATATCGCGCGCCCGATGGGGGCGGACGCGCTGGGGGATTGGGTCGTGCGCGAGCGACGGGAAGAAGAGGTCTAGCGCGCCAGTCGCGGCATCCGGTCCTGGACCAGTTCTTCGACCAGGTCCGCTTGCAGCGCGTCTTTCGATCGCTCGAGAGGGTCGCGGCGCTCGTGAGCCGCCAGTGCCCGCTTGACGCTCACGAAGCCCAAGGGGTGCATGGTGCGCATGGCATCCATCTCGCCATTCGTCGCAACGACCATTTGTTCGAAACCGGGCGAGCCGGGGATGCGGTCCCCGGTCGAATCTGGTCGTCGAGTCTCACGAACGACTTGTCGGCTTTCTTCGGAAGGCCGAGAAAGGACTCCTCCGACGCCTTCATCCTGGAGAAAAACGCCAGGTGCTTGCGGGTGTCGAACGGCAGGTCGATGTCCCGCGTCGCCATCGCCTGCGGCATGAAGCGGACACCGGCAGCGCTTTCTGCGGGCCGAATCGATAAAAAGTGATTTTTATTGAAATTGCTTCCAGATCAAATACTCAGATCATCGAAAAGACCGGAATTCAAACCGGGCTCGACCGCAACCCGTACGTCTTCCCGCCCACGAAAAGGTATTCCACCCGCATCACCGCTTCGCCGGTTTCATCCTTGCTCGTGAAACCCACCGCCGACACGCTCTCGCTCACCTTGATCTGCGGCACCTGCCAAGCCGACATGCGCGTGAGCGGCGCGAGTTCCAGTTCCCAGCGCCTGTCCTTGCGGTTCGGAACCACCGCCTTCGCGAGCAGCGCCGGACCGTCGATGCCGGCGCTCTGGGCCGGCACCGCGCGCTGCGCCAGGCCGGACGGGAGTGTCAGGCCCGGCGACACGTCGAGCATCAGCTCGGCATGCGGGTTCTGCCACTTGGCGGCGGCGACCTTGCCTTCGAGGTAGACCGGCCGGTCCTGGTCGAAGCTGCTCCAGCCGTGATGCGCCCAGGCGGCCGACGGCAGGGCGAACAGCGGGGCCGCGCAGCCGGCGCTGGCGAAAAACACGAAACGGCGGCGGGAAATCGGTGAAGGCATGACGCGGCGTCCTTTGGGTTTTGAATCAATAGGCGATCCAGCGTCCGCAGAACACGACGCCGAGCCAGATCGCAGTGGATACCGACATCTGAACCCGCGCCGTCGTATCGAGTTTGTGCAGCGATCCACGCATGTGGAACCCGACCGCGTTGCAGCCCGCGAGCGCGAGCAGGCCCATCTTGATCACGAAGCTGCGGTTGACCAGCAGTTCCGAAGGCTGCGTCGCGAACATCAGCAGTCCGGTGACCGCGGCCAGCGCGAAGCCGGCCGCGGCGATGCGCAGCGACAGCCGTGCCAGCGCCTGCACCGGCAGTGCCGCCGTGCCGCCGAACACGCGGATTTCCAGCGCCACGAGGTTGCCCAGCAGCAGTGCGATGCCGACGATGTGGAACGACTCCAGCGCCGGATAGGCCCAGGCGTTGGCCCGCAACGCCTCGAAGAACGCCCCAGCGCCGTTCACGGCGTGACCCAGCGATCGGCCGCCGCGCGGATGTGCGAACGCATCGCCGACTCCGCCAGCAACGGATCGCGCTGCGCGAGGCAGCGGTAGATCTGCTCGTGCTCGGCCAGCGCTTCGTGCCAGGTCGGCTTGCTTTCGAGGCGGTTGCGCATGTGCTCGGCCAGCGGGCTCCGGCGCTCGTCGAACAGCGTGCCGACCAGGCTCGCGAGGATCGAGTTGCCCGACATCTCGGCGATGCGGACGTGGAATTCGCGGTCGTGTTCCATCACGTCGCGGCCGGCGACGACGTCCGCGCGCATGGCCTCGACGCTGTCCTGCACGCGAGCCAGGCCCTCGGGGGTGGCGTGCACGCAGGCCAGCACGATGACCGCGCCTTCGAGCGCGCCGCGCGCCTGCATCAGCTCCGCCGGGCTCTCGCCCATCGCCACCGACAGTGCCGGCCGACGCAGCGCGCGCTGGCAGACGTAGACACCGGAACCCATGCGGATCTCGACGCTGCCCTCCATCTCCAGCGCGATCAGCGCCTCGCGCAGCGACGGCCGGGAGACGCCCAGCTGCTGCGCCAGGTCGCGCTCGGGCGGCAGGCGGCCGCCCTCGCGGTAACCGCGCTCCTGGACCAGGGTGCGCACCTTGTCGGCGATCTGCTGGTAGAGACGGCGGGTCTCGGTCGGGCGGGCGATGTCGTTCATGGAAACTGGCGAAAGTGAGCAAGGCATTGATGTCGCGTCGTCGACTGGTCCGACCAATCGGTCAGGCCAGTTTGTCGTGAAAAGGCGCTGTATGCCGGAAAACCATTTTTTGTGGCCTTTCGAATGCGTTCGGATGGGTAAACCCGGTAAGGCCAATTCAGATTCTTATGTAAATTGGCCTGACCAGACAAAGAACAACGTGCCGGCCGCCTCGCGGCATCACGTCACTCGCCTTGAAATATTCCTTCGACTTTTCCGCACCGCTGGCCTACTGGCCGGACCTGCTGGCCGGCGCCTGGACCACGCTGACGCTGTCGCTCGCCTCGACCGTGTTCGGCTTCATGGTCGGCGTGCTGTGCGCGCTGGCCACCACCGGCCGCGCGGCGTGGCTGGCCCGCGTCGCCAACGTCTACATCGAGGTGATCCGAAACACGCCGCTCCTGGTGCAGGTGTTCATCGTGTACTTCGGCATGTCGTCGATGGGCTTCCAGGTCGGCGCCTTCACGGCCGCGACGATCGCGCTGGTGGTCAACGTCGGTGCCTACACGGCCGAGATCGTGCGCGCCGGCATCCAGTCGATCCCGCCGAGCCAGCTCGAGGCGGCCGAATGCATGGGCCTGTCGCGCTGGCAGACGCTGCGCCACGTGGTGCTGCCGCCGGCCATCGAGCGCGTGTTCCCGGCGCTGACCAGCCAGTACGTGCTGCTGATGCTCGCTTCGTCGGTCTGCTCGCAGATCTCGGCGGAAGAACTCACGGCGGTCGCCAACCGCATCCAGTCGGACACCTTCCGCTCGGTCGAGACCTACCTGATCGTCGCCGCCGCCTACCTCGCGATGTCGCTGGTCATGCGCACGGTGTTCTGGGCGGTCGGCATGGTGGCCTTCCCGCGTCGCCGTCGTCTGGGGACGCCGCTATGAGCATCGGTTTTCTCAATGCCGCGCACCTGCGGTACCTGTTCGACGGGCTGCTCTGGACGGTGGTGCTGTCGCTGCTGGGCTTCGTCGGCGGCGGCATCCTCGGCGGGGCGGTGGCCGTCGGCGCCACCTGGGGCCCGAAATGGTCGAAGCTCGCGGTTTCGGCGTATATCAAGCTGATCCAGGGCACGCCGCTGCTGGTGCTGCTGCCGCTCGCGTACTTCGGCCTGCCGTCGCTCGGGCTGAACATCGCGCCGCTCACGGCCGCGGCGATCGCGCTGTCGATCTATGTCTCGGCCTACCTGGGCGAGATCTGGCGCGGCTGCATCGAGTCGGTGCCCAGGACGCAGGCCGAAGCGGCCGAATGCCTGGCGCTGCCGTGGCGCCAGCGCGTGATCCACGTGATCCTGCCGCAGGCGCTGAGGATCGCGACGCCGCCGACGGTCGGCTTCATGGTGCAGATCGTCAAGAACACCTCGCTGGCCTCGGCCATCGGCTTCGTCGAACTGGCCCGCGCCGGCCAGATCATCAACAACTCCACCTTCGAGCCGTTCGTGATCTTCATGATCGTCGCGGCCATGTATTTCGCCCTGTGTTATCCGCTGTCGGTGCTCAGCCGCCGGCTCGAGAGGAGCTTCAATGTCGGCCATCGTTGAGATCGAGAACATCTCCAAGTGCTTCGGCGCCGTGCGGGTGCTGGAGGACGTGTCGTTCACCGTGCAGAAGGGCTCGGTGGTGGCGATCATCGGCGCCAGCGGCTCGGGCAAGAGCACCGCGCTGCGCTGCATCGACCGGCTCGAGCAGGTCGAGAAGGGCCGCATCCGCGTTTGCGGCCACGACGTGACCGGCCCCGGACTCGACCTGCAGAAGCTGCGCCGCGACGTCGGCATCGTTTTTCAGAGCTACAACCTGTTCCCGCACCTCACGGTCGCCGAGAACATCATGCTGGCGCCGCGCCTGGTGCTGAAGAACAGGCGCGCCGACGCCCGCCAGCGCGCGATGGAAGTGCTGGCACAGGTCGGCCTGGCCGAGAAGGCCGACAACTACCCGTCGCAGCTCTCCGGCGGGCAGCAGCAGCGCGTGGCCATCGCGCGTTCGCTCGCCATGTCGCCGCAGCTGATGCTGTTCGACGAGGTCACCTCCGCGCTCGATCCGCAGCTCACCGGCGAGGTGCTGCGCGTGATGGAGGGCCTGGCCGCCGACGGCATGACCATGATCCTGGTCACGCACGAGATGGCCTTCGCACGCAAGGTGGCCGACGAGATCGTCTTCATGCACAAGGGCCGCGTCTGGGAAACCGGGCCGGCTTCCATCCTCGACGCGCCGGCCACGACCGAGCTGCGCGACTTCGTCGGCAACGGGCTCTAAGGGGCTCTGGACCGGCCGCTTCGTTCCCTTCCTTTCCTCCCACTTCGAAAGAGACAAACGACATGACCAAGACCTCCAACTTCGTGCGCGGCATCCTGGCGACCGCCGTCGTGCTGGCCGTCGGCATCGGCTCGGCGCACGCCGACCTGCTCAAGGACATCCGCGACGCCAAGAAGATCCGCATCGCGCTGGACACCGGATCGCCACCCTACGGCTTCGTCAACGACGCGATGAAGCCGGTCGGCTCCGACGTGGAAACCGCCACGCTGCTCGCGCAGGACCTGGGCGTCGCGCTGGAGATGGTGCAGACCACCAGCCCGAACCGCATCCCGTTCCTGCAGACCGGCAAGGCCGACATCGTGGTCGCGTCGCTGTCGGTCACGCCCGACCGCGAGAAGGTCATCGACTTCTCGCAACCGTACGCCCAGATCCTGGCGGTCGTCGCCGGCCCGAAGGCCGTGGACATCAAGGGCTTTGACGACTTGAAGGGCAAGCGCGTGGCCACCACGCGCGGCTCGAACAACGACAAGGTCGTGACCACCGGCGCCAAGGAGGCGCAGATCGTCCGCTACGACGACGACGCCACGCTGGTGACGGCGGCCGTGAGCGGCCAGGCCGACATCGTCGCGACCTCGCCGGCCATCGTCAGTACGGTGCTGCAGAAGTCGCCGAAGAAGGACCTGGTCACCAAGTTCACGATGTCGACCGTGCCGCTGGGCATCGGCCTGCGCAAGGACGAGCCGCAGCTCAAGGCCTGGCTCAACGAATGGGTCGCCAGAAACACCGAGAACGGCAAGCTCAAGGCCATCTACACGAAGTACCACGGCGGCAACTGAGGCCCCGGCGCCGCCCTGCAAACACCATCCACTTTTCTTTCGGACCCACCATGCTGACCGTCATTTGTGAAACCCCTGGCACCCTGCGCGCCGAGCAGCGCGACCGTCCCGCGCGCGGCGAAGGCGAAGTGCTGCTGCGCGTGAAGCGCGTCGGCGTCTGCGGCACCGACCTGCACATCTTCACCGGCAACCAGCCCTTCCTGCAGTACCCGCGAGTGATGGGCCACGAGCTCTCTGGCGTGATCGAGGAAGGCGTGCCCGGCGGTCGCCTGCAGGCGGGCGACCTCTGCTACGTCATGCCCTACATCTCCTGCGGCAAGTGCATCGCCTGCCGCCAAGACAAGACCAACTGCTGCGTCAACATCCAGGTGCTGGGCGTGCACCGCGACGGCGCCTTCACCGAATACCTCTCGCTGCCCGAAGCCTTCGTGCACAAGGCCGAAGGCGTGTCGCTGGACCAGGCGGCGATGGTCGAGTTCCTGGCCATCGGCGCGCACGGCGTGCGTCGCGGCGACGTGAAGGCCGGCCAGCGCGTGCTGGTGGTCGGCGCCGGCCCGATCGGCATGGCCGCGATGATCTTCGCCCGCCTGCGCGGCGCGACCGTGACCGCGCTCGACGGCCGACAGGACCGGCTCGACTTCTGCCAGCGCGAGCTCGGCGTGGTGCACACCGTGGCGCTCGGCGAGGGTGACCAGGCCAGGCTGTCGGAGATCACCGACGGCGAGTTCTTCGACCAGGTGTTCGACGCCACCGGCAATTCGAAGGCCATTGAACGCGGTTTCGGCTTCGTGGCCCACGGCGGCAACTACGTGCTGATCTCGGTCGTGCGACAGGACATCACCTTCAACGATCCCGAGTTCCACAAGCGCGAGACCACGCTGATCGGCAGCCGCAACGCGACCACCGAGGACTTCGAGACCGTGCTGGCCGCGATGAGCCGCGGCGACGTGCCGACGGCAGCGCTCAACACGCACCGCATGAAGCTGGCCGACGTGCCGACCGATTTCGCGCAGCTGCTCGACCCGGCGCGCGGCGTGGTCAAGGCGCTGGTCGAGGTCTGATGCCATGACCCCCACGCCTCAAGACCTGAACCAGCCGATCCTGCAGTTCGGCACCAGCCGTTTCCTGCAGGCGCACGTGGACCTGTTCGTCTCGCAGGCGCTGGCCGGCACCGACGGTGCGGGCCGGGCGCTCGGCGGCATCACGGTCGTGCAGACCACCGACCGCCCCGACGGCGCGGCGCGCATCGCCGCGTTGGCCGACGGTGCGGCCTATCCGGTGCGCGTGCGCGGCCTCGCGCACGGCGAGCGCATCGACACCACGCTGGAATGCAGCGCGATCAAGGCGGCGGTGCAGGCCTCGGCCGCTTGGCCGGCGCTGCGCGAAGCCGTGGCGAAGCATGTGCAGGTCATCGTTTCCAACACCGCCGACCGCGGCTACCAGTTGGATGCCGGCGATTCGGTCGCCGCGCTCGCGAGCGACACGCCGCCGGCGAGCTTTCCGGCCAAGCTGCTGGTGCTGCTGCACGGCCGTTGGGTTTCCGACCACGCATCGACGCTCACGCTGTTCCCGTGCGAACTGATCGAGCGCAACGGCGAGGTGCTGCGCGACGTGGTGGTCGCGCTGGCGCACGCATGGATGCTGGAAGACGCGTTCGCGGTCTGGCTGCGCGACCACTGCGTGTGGGCGAATTCGCTGGTCGACCGCATCGTGTCCGAAGCCGTCGAGCCGGTCGGCGCGGTCGCCGAGCCGTACGCGCTCTGGGCCATCGAGCGCCACGACCGCCTGGTGCTGCCCTGCGAGCATCCGGCCATCGTGCTGACCGACGACCTCGCGGCGCACGAGCGGCTCAAGCTGTTCCTGCTGAACGCCGGCCACACCTTCCTGGCCGAACGCTGGCTGAAGGACGGCCGCCGCGCCGATGAAACGGTGCGCGAGGCGATGGCCGACGCCGCGTTGCGGGCCGAGCTCGAAGCGCTGTGGGCGCAAGAGATCCTGCCGGTGTTCGAGGCGCTCGGCGTGCTGCCGGATGCGCAAGCCTACCTGGTCGACGTGCGCGAGCGCTTCGAGAACCCGTTCCTGGACCACCGCATCGCCGACATCGCGCAGAACCATGCGCAGAAGAAGCAGCGCCGCTTCGGCCCGATCGTCGAGATGGCCGGCGAACAGCTGGTCGGGCTGGTCCAGCCCCGGTTGAACGCGGCCCTGCTCGACGACTGATTCCCTGGATTCCATGACCACCGAAACCCTGCTGCCTCCGTCCGCGATCCAACTCGGCGCGATCGACAACGTCGCCGTCGCGCGCCATGCGCTCGAAGCCGGCGCGGCGCTGTCGGTCGGCGGGCGCGACCTGGTCGTGCGCCAGCCGATCCCGTCCGGCCACAAGGTCGCGCTGGCGCCGATCGCGGTCGGGCAGTCGGTGGTCAAGTACGGGCAGAACATCGGCGTCGCGACGGCCGAAATCGGCGTTGGCGACCATGTGCACGTGCACAACGTCGGCATGTCGGAATCGGTCCATGCGCACGCGGTCGGCGCGGCCTACCGCACGACGGTCGAGGATGCCCAGGCGCTGACCTTCGACGGCATCGTGCGCGCCGACGGCCGTGTCGCGACCCGCAACTACCTGGGCGTGATCGCCAGCGTGAACTGCTCGGCGACCGTCTGCCGCCACATCGCCGACGCCTTCAAAGGCACGGCGCTGGCGGCGTACCCGAACGTCGACGGCGTGGTCGCGATCACCCACGGCAGCGGCTGCGGCATGGGCGGCAACGGCGAGGGGCTCGAACTGCTGCAGCGCACGCTGCGCGGCTATGCGAACCATCCGAATTTCGCCGGCGTGCTCATCATCGGCCTGGGCTGCGAGGTCAACCAGATCGCGCCGCTGGTCGAGGTGCTGACCGCCCGCGAGCCCGGCATGTTCGCCACGCTGACGATCCAGGACGAGGGCGGCACGCGCGAGACCATCGCCGCGGGCAAGGCACTGCTCGAGGACATGCTGGTGCAGGCGAACCGGGTGAAGCGCGAGCCCATGCCGATCGCGCATCTCGCGGTCGGGCTGCAGTGCGGCGGCTCGGACGGCTATTCGGGCATCAGCGCGAATCCGGCACTCGGCGCGGCGGTCGACCTGCTGGTGCGCCACGGCGGCACCGCGATCCTGTCGGAGACACCCGAGATCTACGGCGCCGAGCACCTGCTGACGCACCGCGCCGCCTCGCAGGCCATCGCCGACAAGCTGATGGCGCGCCTCAAATGGTGGGAAGGCTATGCCGAGATGCACGGCGGCGACCTCAACAACAACCCATCGCCCGGCAACAAGGCCGGCGGCATCACGACCATCCTGGAGAAGTCGCTCGGCGCGGTCGCCAAGGCCGGCTCGACCGGGCTGATGGACGTCCTCGAATACGCGGAACCGGTGCGCACGCACGGGCTGGTGTTCATGGACACGCCCGGCTACGACCCGGTCTCGGCCACCGGCCAGGTCGCGGGCGGCGCCAACCTGATCTGCTTCACCACCGGTCGCGGCTCGACCTACGGCTGCAAGCCGACGCCGTCGCTCAAGCTGGCGACGAACACGCCGATGTTCGAGCGCATGAGCCTGGACATGGACTTCGACGCGGGCGGCATCGTAGAGGGCCGGCAGAGCATCGCGGCGGCCGGGCAGGCGCTGTTCGAACTGATGATCGCGACGGCCTCGGGACAGGTGACCAAGAGCGAAGTCAACGGGCTCGGGGACAACGAGTTCCTGCCGTGGCAGCTCGGCGCGGTGATGTGATCCCGCGCGCCTGACGACGCAATCAGCCGGGCCCGCCGAGCCGGCCCGACACGGCCTTGGCGCAGTGTCGAAGCGCCAGCGCCAGCGCGCTGTCCCAACGCGAATCGAAAACGCCGCTCGGCCCGATCGCGGTCAGCGCCAGCACGATCGCCCCGCCATGGTCGAACACCGGCGCCGACATCGCGCTCACACCCGGCAGCACTTCGTTCTCGGACCGGCTGATGCCGTGGACGCGCACCTCGTCGAGTTGCGCGGCGAAGGCGGTCCAGGTCGGCATCACCGGCGACGGTCGCAGGCCGGCCGTCGGTGCCGCCGCGGGCTTGCGCTGCGCCGCGCGCCGCCGCTCGCCGTCGAGCAGCGCCTTCACCACCGCCGCGTCCAGGTAGGCCCCGAACAGGCGCCCCGACGCCGTGTGCGCCAGCGAGAACACCGTGCCGTGCCGCAGGCTCACGTGCACCGGCGACGGCGCCTCGGCGATCTGCACGATGGTCGCGCCGCGTGCGCCCCAGACCGCGATGGCGACCGTATGGCCGATCTCCTGCGCCAGCGGCGCGAGCAGCGGCGCGGCGATGCGCACCGGGTCGGCTTGCTGCAGCCCGATCAGCCCCAGCTGCAGCGCGAGCGGGCCGAGCAGGTAATGCCCGCTCGTGGCGTCCTGCTCGATCAGCCCGAGCCGGCCGAAGCTGACCATGTACGGATGCGCCTTGGCCGGCGTCATGTCGGCCTCGCGCGCCAGATCCTTGAGCGCCATCGGCCGGCCATGGTGCACCAGCGCGCGCAGCAGCTGGCCGCCGACCTCGATGCTCTGGATGCCGCGCTGCGTGCGGTCGCCGGTCGGGATGTCGTCGGTGGCCATGGTGGTCTCGCGGTGTGCGGATTCGTTCAGGAGAAATGGATTAGACATGAACGGATCCCCGGATTAGACTTCGCCCGTTCGCTCAGAGCGAACGAATTCGGATTAGACGAACGATGCGGACGGCATCCGAACCCGATGGAGACAAACGACCCATGACTTCCGACCTGCGCTACCAGCACGGCTTCGGCAACGAATACGCGACCGAGGCCGTGGCCGGCGCGTTGCCGCGAGGCCGCAACAGCCCGCAGCGAGCGCCTTTCGATCTGTATCCCGAACTGGTCTCCGGCACCGCCTTCACGGCACCGCGCCACGCCGGCCGCCGCAGCTGGCTGTACCGCCGCCAGCCGTCCGTGGTGTCGGGCCGCTACCAGCCGTATGCGCAGCCGTTGTGGACCACCGGCGCGAACCGCGACATGGCGTCGCCGCCGGAGCCGATGCGCTGGCACCCGATTCCGTTCGAGGCGTCCGCCGCCACGGCCGATTTCGTCGACGGCATGCACACGCTGGCCGCCAACGGCGACGCCGAGATGCACACCGGCGTCGCCGCGCACGTCTACCTCGCCGGTCGTTCGATGACGCGCCGCGCGTTCGTCAACGCCGACGGCGAGATGCTGCTGGTGCCGCAGCAGGGCCGCCTGCGCGTCACGACCGAGATGGGCGTGCTCGAAGTCAAGCCGGGCGAGATCGCGGTACTGCCGCGCGGCGTCGCCTTCAAGGTCGCGCTGCCGGATTCGGAGGCCGGCGCCGGCCCGTCGCGCGGCTATGTCTGCGAGAACTACGGCGCGCAGTTCCGCCTGCCCGAACTCGGCCCGATCGGCTCGAACGGTCTCGCCAACGCGCGCGACTTCCTGGCGCCGGTGGCGGCGTTCGAGGACGGCGCGGAAGGCGAAGGCCACGAGCTCGTCAAGAAATTCGGCGGCCGCTTCTGGCGCGCGCCGACGAAGCAGTCGCCGTTCAACGTGGTCGCCTGGCACGGCAACCTCGCGCCGGTGAAGTACGACACGGTCAACTTCATGACCATCGGCTCGATCAGCTTCGACCATCCCGATCCGTCGATCTTCACCGTGCTGACCTCGCCGAGCGACACGCCCGGCACCGCCAACTGCGACTTCGTGATCTTCCCGCCGCGCTGGCTGGTGATGGAAGACACTTTCCGTCCGCCCTGGTACCACCGCAACCTGATGAGCGAATTCATGGGCCTGGTCTATGGCCAGTACGACGCCAAGCCGGGCGGCTTCAAGCCCGGCGGCGCCAGCCTGCACAACCCGATGGTCCCGCACGGCCCCGACGAGGAGGCCTTCGACAGGGCCAGCCATGCGAGCCTGCAGCCGCACAAGCTCGACCACACGCTGGCCTTCATGTTCGAGAGCCGCTACCGCTTCGTTCCCACGTCGTTCGCGATGCAGAGCCCGGCGCTCGACGACGACTACGCCGACTGCTGGGCCGGCCTGCAGGACCAGTTCGAAAGCAACAGGCAGGCTTTGCAGCCATGACGTTCGGGACATCGTGCCGTGGCGCCTTCGCCGTGCTGGCCGCCGGCGCCTGCATCGGCCCGCCGTTCGCCGCCGCGCAGGCGGCCGACTATCCGACCAGGCCGATGCGCTTCGTCGTGCCCTACACCGCAGGCGGTACCACCGACCTGGTCGCGCGCACCGTGGGCCAGAAGATCTCCGAGAAGCTCGGGCAGCCGGTGGTTGTCGACAACCGCGCCGGTGCCGGCGGCAACATCGGCATGGACGCGGTGGCCAAGGCGCCGGCCGACGGCTACACGATCGGCTTCGGTGCCATCTCGACCAATGCGCTCAATCCGCACATCTACAAGTCGATGGCCTTCGATCCGCGCAAGGATTTCACTGCGATCGGTTTGCTGGGCACCTCGACCATCGTGCTCGAAGTGCCGGCGGCATCGCCCATCAGGAACGTCGCCGATCTGGTCGCCGCCGCGAGGAAGAATCCGGGCCTGCCCTACGCCACCGCCGGTGCGGGCACGTCGATGAACCTGGCCGGCGTGATGTTCGCGCAGATGACCGGCACCGAGCTCACGCACGTCGCCTACAAGGGCAGCGGCCCGGCCATCAACGACCTGCTGGGCAACACCATCGGCGTGATGTTCGACAACCTGCCCGCGTCGCTGCCGCACATCCAGGCCGGCAAGCTGCGCGCGCTCGCAGTGGCCGGCCCGGCGCGCTCGCCGGCGCTGCCGGACGTGCTGACCATCGCCGAAGCCGGGCTGGCGGGTTATGCGCTCGATCCGTGGTTCGGCGTTTACGGTCCCGCCAACCTGCCGGCGTCGATCGTCAATACGCTCGACGAAGCCATCGTCGAAGCGCTCGCGATGCCCGACGTGAAGGACAAGCTCGTGCAGGCCGGCTTCTCGCCGCGCGGCTCGACGCCCGAGGATTTCGCCCGGTTCACCCGAACCGAATACCGGCGCCTGGGCGAAGTCGCCAAGAAGGCCGGCATGACCGCAGACTGAAAGCATCCATGAACACGATCAACGCCACCCACGACCCGAAGCTGCGCAGCTGGGTCGAATCCGCCAACGTCTCGGGCGCCGACTTCCCGATCCAGAACCTGCCGTTCGGCCGGTTCCGGCCCGCCGGCGGCAGCGAGGGCTTCCGCATCGGCGTCGCCATCGGCGACCAGGTGCTGGACCTGAGGGCCGCAGGGCTCGTCGACACCGACGACATGAATTTGCTGATGGCCGCGAGCGCCGACCAGCGGCAGGACCTGCGCGCGAAGCTGTCGGCCGGCCTGGCCGAAGGCAGTGCGCAACGGGGCGCGTGGTCGAAGGCGCTGGTGCCGCAGTCGGCGGTCGTGCATGCGGTACCGTGCCGCATCGGCGACTACAGCGATTTCTATACCGGAATCCATCACGCGACGACGGTCGGCAAGCTGTTCCGGCCCGACCAGCCGTTGATGCCCAACTACAAATGGGTGCCGATCGGCTATCACGGTCGGGCTTCGTCCATCAACGTGAGCGGCATCGACTTCAAGCGCCCCAGGGGCCAGACCCGCGCGCCGAACGCCGATCCGGCCGAGGCGCCGGTCTTCGGCCCGTCGAAGCGGCTCGACTACGAGCTCGAACTCGGCCTGATGATCGGACGCGGCAACGCGCAGGGCGAGCCGATCGACATCGCCGATGCCGAGCAGCACCTGTTCGGCATCACGCTGCTCAACGACTGGTCGGCGCGCGACCTGCAGGCCTGGGAATACCAGCCGCTCGGCCCGTTCCTGGCGAAGAGCTTCGCGAGCACGCTGTCGCCCTGGATCGTGACGATGGAGGCGCTGGCGCCGTTCCGCAGTCCGTTCGAGCGTCCGGCCGGCGATCCGCAGCCGCTGCCCTACCTCGATTCACCGGCCAACCGCGCACAGGGCGCACTCGACATCACGCTCGAAGTCTGGCTGCAGACCGCGACGATGCGGGACGCCGGCGAGCCCGCCGTGCGCCTGACGCGCGGCAACTGTGCGCAGGCCGCCTATTGGACTGCCGCGCAGCTGGTCGCGCACCACACCGTGAACGGCTGCAACCTGCAGCCGGGCGATGTGTTCGGCTCCGGCACGCTGTCGGGTGCCGGGCCCGACCAGGCCGGTTCGCTGCTGGAGCTGTCGCTGGGCGGCAAGCAGGCCGTCTCATTGCCGAACGGTGAAAAGCGCACTTTCCTCGAAGACGGCGACACGCTGACCCTGCGCGGCTGGTGCGAACGCGCCGGCGCTGTGCGCATCGGACTCGGCGAAGCCAGCGCGACGGTGCTGCCGGCCTGACGGCGCACTGGCGTCGGGCGCCGAAGGCGCGCCGTGGCTTCGTCCGACATGCCAACTCGCCCCGGCTGCGGACAATCGCGGCGTCTTCCCAACCGCGGCCTGCCGCTCTCGCCCCATGTCCGCCATGCCGCCGCCCCGGAAATCCAAGAGGCGCGCCCCCACGCTCTCGCTCGCCGCCTGGCGCCAGTTCGTTGATGTCGCCAAGCCCTACTGGAAGGGCGACCAGAAGAAGACCGCGTGGACGCTGATCGCGCTGCTGGTCGTGCTGATGCTGTGCGAGACGCAACTCGCGGTGATGCTCAACGAGAAGACCGGCGAGATGACCTCGGCGCTCGCTGCGCAGGAAGCCGATCGTTTCTGGAACGCCGTGCATGCCAGTCTCGTCGTGCTGGCGATCGCCGTGCCGGTGTACGCGTTCTACTACTACATGCGGGACGCGTTTTCCAATGGCTGGCGCCGCTGGCTCACCGCGCGCTTCCTCGACGGCTATCTGGGCAGCCGCCGCTATTACGAGCTCAACACCGCCGGCGACATCGACAACCCCGACCAGCGCATCAGCGAAGACATCAACAGCTTCACCGGCCGCTCGATCAACTTCCTGCTGATCTTCATCGGCTCGCTGATGCAGCTGATCGCATTCAGCGCCGTGCTCTGGTCGATCTCGCACGTGCTGGTGGGTTTTCTGGCGCTGTACGCCGTCGTCGGCACGGTCGGGGCGCTGTTCATCTTCGGTGCGCCGCTGATCCGGCTCAACTTCTGGCAATTGCGGCGCGAGGCGGACTTCCGCTTCGGATTGATCCGACTGCGCGAGAACGCGGAGTCGATCGCGTTCTACCGCGGCGAGACGCAGGAGCGGGCCGAGATCGATGCCCGCTTCGGCGCGGTGTTCGCCAACTACGCGCGGCTCATCAAGAAGCAGCGCTCGCTCAATCTGTTCCAGCGCGCGTTCAGCCAGCTCACGCTGGTGGTGCCGAGCATCATCCTGGCCAACGACGTGCTTTCGGGCGAACTCGAGGTTGGCCGTGCGGTACAGGCCGCAGGGGCTTTCGTGGCGGTGCTGGGCGCGGTGTCGCTGATCGTCGACAACTTCGAAAGCCTGAGCCGCTTCGTCGCCGGCATCGACCGGCTGCACACGCTGTCGACGCGGGTGTTCAAGGACGGCATGCCGGGCGGCGCGCAGGAAGACGGCGTCTCGACGCCGGCGGTACGCACCGGGGCCGCTGCGGATTCCGCGGTCGTCCTCGTGCGCAAGCCGCGCCGCGAGAAGCCGCTGCGGCCGGCCGGCCTGGCCGACGCGCTCGATCCGATCGTCGTCCCGCCGGTCATCCGCCCGGCGCCGCCGACCTCCGCAGTCGCCGTCGCCGTGGTACCCGTACCTGCGCAGACCCAGATCCATGCCGAAGTCGGCGACCGGCTGGTGCTCGACGAGGTCACGCTCTACACGCCGCAGTTCGGGCGCCTGCTGGTAAAGGATCTGAGCCTGGAGCTGGCACCGGGCGACGGCCTGCTGATCACCGGACCGAGCGGATGCGGCAAGAGCTCACTGCTGCGCGCGATGGCCGGGCTCTGGCGGACCGGCAGCGGTGCGGTGCGCCATCCGCCGCTCGACCAGATGTTCTTCCTGCCGCAGCGCCCCTACATGCAGGTCGGCTCGTTGCGAAGCCAGTTGCTCTATCCGGGCACGTCGGGCGGCGGCGTGCCGGTCGATGACGTGCGGTTGAAGGAAATCCTCGACGAAGTGCAGCTTTCGGAACTGGTGGAGCGTGTCGGCAGCCTCGACACACAGCAGGACTGGGAAAAACTGCTGTCGATGGGCGAGCAGCAGCGCCTCGCCTTCGCGCGCGTGCTGGTGCGCAGACCCAAGCTCGTGATCCTCGACGAAGCGACCAGCGCCCTGGACAGCCGCAACGAGGCCAAGCTCTACCGGCGCCTGCAGGACGCCGGCGTGACGGTGATCAGCATCGCGCACCGGCCCGCGGTGCTGCGCTATCACACGCACGTGCTGCATTTGAGCGGCGGCGGCGTGTGGGCGTTGGTGGAGGCGGCGAACTATCGCTTCGACCACGACAACGACAACGACGAAGAGGAATACGCCGCTCCGGTCACGGCGTGACCGGATCCCGAATCATTTCCTGTCGGCGGAGATCACCGTGATCGTTCCCTTGCCCTGGCACACCGCGCACGACTTGCCGATTTCGTCGTGCCCGATGCCATCGCAAGCAGGGCAGGGCACCTTCTCGCCCTCCGGATGGCCTTCGGGCAGGCGGGTGTCGGTCGGCGAGACCGGCGAGGTGTCGATGGCCGCACCCGGATCTTCTTCGCCGGTCACGGATTCGGTGTGCTTCTCGGATAGTGGTGGGGTCGAGGACATGGCGTTCTCCAGATTCGTCGTGGTTGGTTAGATGGGAAAAAGCGATCGCGTCATCGCGGCGACGATCGATTCGCTCCTGACGGCGCGTGCCGCTTCGGCATCGATCTGCCCGTCGGAGGTCGCCCGCGAACTTTTACCGGAAGGTGAATCATGGCGGGCACTGATGCCGGAAGTCCGCCGGGTCGCCGCGGCGCTCGCAGTCGAAGGAAAGCTGCTGGTCACGCGTGGCGATGCGCAGGTCGATGCGATGTCCAAAGGCGGGCCCATACGGCTGCGGCGACCTCGATGAGTTGCGAAACTCGAAGGCTGCAAGAAGTCAGACCCGCACGGCGCGGTGTTCGACAGCCGCATACCACTGCGCATAAGGCGTCGACTTCGCCATACGACGATTGAGATCCGGCGAACCGTCGGTCCACCAGACGGGACCGCGCTCGCCGAGCGCCTGCTTGGCTTGGTCGACCTGTGCCCGAGCGCGGAGCACGGCTGCCGTGTCGTTCGTGCGATTGCCTGCCGCGACGGCACGCCGCGCATGCATCAATTGCTTGACCAGCCGCTGACGCACCTCGTCGTCCAGTCCCGGATTGCTCACGCGCCAGAGACGACCGCGCACCACGATGTAGCGCCCATCGGGCGTGCGCGGCGGCGTCTCGGCGCATGCCATCGGCGACTCAGCCGCGTTCGCGCGCCGCGTTGCGCAGATCGCGGATCTGGTCGTGGTTGCGCTGCGCGCCGTCGGCCTGCTTCTGCACGACCGTGCGCACGTCGGCCGGCAGGCTCTGCTTGAGCGCCTTGCGATAGCGTGCGATGGCACTGTCTTCGCCGCGTTCGCAGGATTCGAGGATCGACAGCTCGCTGTCCGCGCCCACGGTGCCCTTGACCTGCACCCAGCCGCGATGCAGGGCGCCCGCGACGGTTCCGCCGTCGGCCGGCTCGCCGCCGTATTTGCGGATCAGCGGGATCAGTTCCTCACCGGCCTGGCGGCAGCCGTCGGCGCGACCCGAGAACAGTTGCTTCGCGCTGGCCGTTTCCACCTGCTCGGCGCAGGTGCGGAAACCGTATTCGCCATCGCGCGAGTTTTCCAGCAGGTCGTTCAGAACGCTCACCACATCGTCGTTCGACAGATCGTCGTGATTCACGATGTCGCTGCCGTTGGCCTGCTTGCCGTAGTAGGTCTCGTCGGCACGCTCCCATGCGGCGCGCGAGGCCGGTCGGGCGTCGGCCCAGCCGAGGCTGGACGCGCCACGACGGCTTGCCCATTCGCTGGCGAGGGCAGGCTCGACGGTGTCGAAGTCCGTGCCGCGCTGCGCACGTCCGGACCAGCCCAGTTCGTAGGCCGGGCCGTAGTCGTCGTAGGTGCGACCCGATTCCACGTACCGCTCGTTCGAGAAATTCTCGCGCCAGTAGGTTTCTTCGGCCGTGGGGTTCACGCCTTCCGCGACGGCCTTGCCGCCGAGTCCACCAGCCATCGCGCCGGCCACGAGGCCGACCACCGTACCGACCGGGCCTGCCAGCGAGCCTGCGGCCGCGCCTGCCAGCGCGCCTCCGGTCGCGCCGAGTCCGGTGCCGACCGGGTGGGCGCCGGGTGCGCCCGTGATCGGGTCGCGATTGGATTCGCCGTTGCCGAGCTGGCCGTCGTCTGTTGCCATGAAAGTCTCCTGTGAATGCCTGTCTCAGGCGGGAAGCGAACTGGCAATCTGGGTCGTGATGCAGGTCGTGCCTGTCGTCGCGGTGTCAGATTCAGCGTAGGCCTGCGGCGCACTGCGCCTACACGGCGGTGTGAGACGCGTGGCTACGTTCTAGTTTTCGAAAGACATTCATGACCGACCAGAAGACCAATCAGACCACGATGCCCGACGGCGTCGTACCGGACCGCATCGACGTTACCTCCAAGGCTTCCGTGAGCGAATGGGCCGAGAAGCTGCAGGTGACCGGCATGCAGATCACCGACGCCGTGGCCGAAGTGGGCGACCTCGCCACCGAAGTCGAGATGCACCTGAAAGGCACGCGCAGCACGACCAACAGCGACCGCATCGACGAAGTGGACAAGCTGTGATTCGCATGCAGCCAGCGGGTTGCGCGCTTTGAGGATCGCGTGCCTCGCCTGGGGCTCGCTGTTATGGAAGACCGGGCCGTTGCGGCTCGCATCCAACTGGAAAGACGACGGGCCTTGCCTCCCGATCGAGTTCGCCCGGGTGGGCGACAAGGGCGAACTGTCGACCGTGATCCTGGAAGGCCGTGCATCGCAACGGACATGGTGGGCACTGGTCGATGCGGTCGACGTGACCGTCGCTCGCGAGATGCTGCGGCGACGCGAGCAGATCGCCGCGGACAAGCCCGAATGGCTCGGCAGCCTGCCGTCCATCGCGACGGCTCCCGGCTCCCACCCCTGTGTGTCGGCCATCGACGAGTGGCGCACGGACAACGGCCTGGACGCGGTCGTCTGGACGGCATTGCCGCCGCGCCATGCCGGCGAGGAAGGACGCACGCCCACGACCGACGAGGCCGTGGACTATCTCGATGGTCTGACCGGCGACACCCGCGACCATGCGGAAGATTACGTCCGACGGATTCCACCGTCGTTGACCACCGCCTGTCGCACGGCCATCGAGCGCCGTCTCGGCTGGACGCCTTACGACGGCTGACGATGGACCGGGTGTCAGCCGGCGAGACTGGCACCCGCTGCCCGGCTCGCCGTCAGATGCGCCCGGGCCCGTTCCGCCAGCGCCATCTCGCCCGGCGTCGCCGGGATGAACGAATCCACCGGCAACGGCTGACCATGCGAATCGAGCGCCACGAAGACGATGAGGCATTCGGTCGTCTTGCGCATGCCACCGCCCTTCAGGTCGCCGCTGCGCACCTCCACCGAAATGTTCATGCTGGTGTTGCCGGTGTAGGCGAGGCGGGCTTCGACTTCGACCATGTCGCCGATTCCGATCGGGCTGTGGAAGCGGATGCTGCCGATGAACACCGTCACGCAGTAGCGTCGCGACCAACTCGTCGCGCAGGCGTAGCCTGCCTCGTCGATCCACTTCATGACCGTACCGCCGTGCACCTTGCCGCCGAAATTGACGGTGCTGGGTTCGGCGAGAAAGCGCAGGGTGATGGACGACATGGTGAATTCGCGAATGGTTTGAGGAATTATCCGGATAATTCCCGCAGGCCAGGAGACAAGGCACCGCGACGCGGCGCCGGCCCACCACCAGAAGACCAAGAATCAAGGATGCCCAGATGAGTGTGATTACGACGATCGAAGACCTTCGCGTGCTGGCCGAGAAGCGCGTCCCGCGCATGTTCTACGACTACGCCGATTCCGGATCGTGGACCGAAGGCACCTATCGTGCCAACACCGAAGACTTCAAGAAGATCAAGCTGCGCCAGCGTGTCGCGGTCAACATGGAAGGCCGCAGCACCGCGGCGCCGATGGTCGGCCAGATGGCGAAGATGCCGGTCGCGATCGCGCCGGTCGGACTGACCGGCATGCAGCACGCGGACGGTGAGATCCACGCCGCGCGTGCCGCAGAGAAGTTCGGCATCCCGTTCACGCTTTCGACCATGAGCATCTGCTCGATCGAGGACATCGCCGCGAACACTACGGCGCCGTTCTGGTTCCAGCTCTACATGATGCGCGACCGTGAATCGATGGCACGCATGATCGAGCGCGCCCGCGCGGCCCGTTGCAGCGCGCTGGTGCTGACGCTCGACCTGCAGGTGATCGGGCAGCGCCACAAGGACATCAAGAACGGCCTGAGCGCACCGCCACGCCCGACGCTCGTCAACATGCTCAACCTCGCGACCAAGCCGCGCTGGTGCCTGGGCATGCTGGGCACCAGACGGCGCACCTTCGGCAACCTTGTCGGCCACGTGAAAGGCGTGAGCGACATGAAATCGCTCTCTTCATGGACCAACGAGCAGTTCGATCCGACCCTGTCGTGGGCCGACGTCGAATGGGTCAAGAAACAATGGGGCGGCAAGCTGATCCTCAAGGGGATCATGGTCGCCGAAGACGCGCGACTGGCGGTCGATTCGGGTGCCGATGCGATCGTCGTGAGCAACCACGGCGGCCGCCAGCTCGACGGTGCGCCTTCGAGCATCGAGGCGCTGCCGCCGATCGTCGACGCGGTCGGCGGCAAGACCGAGGTCTGGATGGACGGCGGCATCCGCAGCGGCCAGGACGTGCTCAAGGCCTGGGCGATGGGCGCACGCGGCACGATGATCGGCCGCGCGATGGCCTACGGACTGGGTGCGATGGGCGAGGCGGGCGTGACCAAGGCGCTGCAGCTGATTCACAAAGAGCTGGATGTGACGATGGCGTTTTGCGGACACACCGACATTCGCACGGTGGACAGGCGCATCCTTTTGCCGGGAACCTATCCGGTCTGATCAGGCCGGCACGGCCTCTTCCTGCACGCTCGCCAGGAGCTCGTAGGAACGCAGCCGCGCCGCATGGTCGAACACCTGCGACGTCACCATCAATTCGTCGGCGCCGGTGCGCGCCACGAATGCAGCCACGTCCTCCCGCACCTTCCCGGGGGTTCCGACAGCCGAACACGACAGCACCGAATCGAGCAACGCACGTTCCTGCGGACCGGCCTTCTCGCGGTAGCCCTCGACCGGCGGTGGCAGGCGGCCCGGCCGTCCGCTGCGCAGGTTGACGAAGGCCTGCTGCCATGAGCTGGCGCGAAACCGTGCTTCTTCGTCCGTGTCGGCGGCGAAGACGTTGAAGCCGAGCATCACGTACGGTTTGGCCAGCTGCGCCGACGGCTTGAACGTCTCGCGGTAGATCTGGATGGCCTGCATCATCTGCTGCGGCGCGAAGTGCGACGCGAAGGCGTAGGGCAGCCCCAGGTGCGCGGCGAGTTGCGCGCCGAAGGTGCTGGAGCCGAGGATCCAGATCGGCACCTCGAGCCCGCGGCCCGGCACCGCCATCACCGGCTGGCGCGGCGTCTTGCTCATGAAATCCATCAGCTCGATCACGTCTTGCGGGAAACGGTCCGAATCGGACTGCAGATCGCGGCGCAGCGCCTGCGCGGTGCGCTGGTCGGAGCCGGGCGCGCGGCCCAGGCCGAGGTCGATGCGGCCGGGATAGAGCGATTCGAGCGTGCCGAACTGCTCGGCGATCACCAGTGGCGAATGGTTCGGCAGCATCACGCCGCCGGCGCCGATGCGGATCGTCGAAGTGCCCGCGCCGATGCGTGCCAGCAGCACGGCGGTCGCCGCGCTGGCGATGCCGGGCATGCCGTGGTGCTCGGCCAGCCAGTAGCGCCGGTAGCCCAGCGCCTCGCCGTGCTGGGCGAGCGAGAGCGAATTGCGGAACGAATCGGCCGGCGTGCCGCCTTCGCAGACGGGAGACAGGTCGAGGATCGAAAGTTGGGTGGAACGCGAGGTCATCCGGTCATCATCCGCCTGATCGAAAACGCGCGTGACGGCGGGGTTTTCAGCCCGCCTCGTTTCAGGACAGCGTGAAGGCGAGGATGCCGGCAACGAGATGTCGCCGTGCGCGGCGCCTCGACGGATCGCCCTGGATCGTGACGCTCGCCATGCGGAAGAGTCCCCGGAGGGTTCCCGGGCTCGCGCGATACCTCGCATTGCGAGGCGGCATCGCATCGGGACGAACCGGTAGGAGAAACCCGCTTTCGCCAGCCGCGCGAATTTGTATGATGAGCCGACAACCGTGTCCCATCGACCCATGCCCGGCCAGGCTTCTGGCTCTCCACCGCCCGCCCAACCGCTGCGCGTCGAGTCCGACAGGCTTTCCGACCGCCTGGCGTCGCGTCTCGGCGCGCAGATCGGTTCCGGCGCGCTCAAGTCCGGCGACCGTCTGCCCACCGAGCAGCAGATGGCGCTCGCGCACGGCGTGTCGCGCACCGTGGTGCGCGAGGCCGTGCACCAGCTCAAGTCGAAGGCGCTGGTCACTTCGCGCCAGGGGTCGGGCGTGTTCGTCGCGCAGCCGCCCGCGCACCTGCCGCTGGCCTTCGATCTGGCCGTGCTGGCGTCGGTGCAGTCGGTGGTGCACGTGGCCGAGGTGCGCCGCGTGCTCGAAGGCGAGATCGCGGCGCTGGCGGCCGAGCGGGCCACGCGCGGCCAGATCGCCGCGTTGCGCCGCGCGCTGAAGGCCATCGATGCGGCCGTGGCCGGCGGCGGCGACGGCGTCGACGAGGACCTGGCCTTCCATCGCCTGATCGGCGAGGCGACCGGCAATCCGCAGTTCCGGGCGCTGATCGGCTTCCTGGAGCAGTACCTGCGCGAAGCCATGCGCATCACGCGCGGCAACGAGGCGCGCCGCAGCGACTTCATGGCCGCCGTGCAGCAGGAGCACCGTGCCCTTGTCGAGGCCATCGCGCAGCGTGATCCGGTGCAGGCCCGGCATCGCGCGATCCGGCATCTCGTCAGCGGCCAGGAGCGGCTGGTCGAGGGCGGCGTGATCGCGGCGCGACCGGCGCGCGCGACACCGGCCCGAAACATTCAAACCACGAAGGAGACATCATGAAACTGCTGATCACCGGAGGCGGAGGCTTCCTCGGCGCACGTCTCGCACGCACGCTGCTCGCGTGCGGCACGCTGGCGGGCAACGCCATCGAACGCCTGGTGCTGACCGACATCGCGCCGCCGCCGGCCGACCTGCTGGCCGATGCGCGCGTCGAAGCCCGCGTCGGTCCGCTGCTCGACCACGCCGACGCCCTGCGGACGGAAGCGTTCGACGGCGTGTTCCACCTCGCCTCGGCCGTGTCCGGCGAATGCGAGGCCGACTTCGATCTCGGCCTGCGCTCCAACCTCGACAGCACGCGCGCGCTGCTCGACGCGCTGCGCGCCCGCGTCGAGGGAGGCGGCAAGGTCGCGCGCGTGGTGTTCTCGAGCTCGGTCGCGGTGTTCGGACCCGACCCGGCGGTGCCGCTGCCCGCGCGGGTCGCCGACGACACGCTGCCCGCGCCGCAGACCTCCTACGGCACGCAGAAGCTGATCTGCGAACACCTGATCGCCGACTACACGCGCAAGGGCTACATCGACGGCCGCGCCGCGCGGCTGATGACCGTCACCGTGCGCCCGGGCAAGCCCAACGGTGCGGCCTCGTCGTTCTTCAGCGGCATCATCCGCGAGCCGCTGGCGGGGGTCGAATCGATCTGTCCGGTGTCGCCCGACGTGTCGCATCCGATGTCGTCGCCGACCCGCACGGTCGACGGGCTGATCGCCGTCTACGAGGCCACGCGCGAAGCCTTCTGCGGCCGCACGGCGCTGAACCTGCCCGGACTCGACGTGCGCGTGAGCGACATGCTCGACGCGCTGGAAGAGGTCGCCGGGCCGAAGGTGCGCGCGCTGGTGCGCTTCGAGCGCGACGAGCGCGTCGCCGGCATCGTCGCCAACTGGCCCGCCGGCGCGACGGCCGAGCGCGCGGCCCGCCTCGGCCTCCTGCCGCACGAGAATTTCGCGGACATCGTCAGGCAGTACATCGACGACTGCGCCGCGCTCCCCAACGCCGACCAGACACTCAAAGGAATGAAGTCATGACCGAACCGACCCCCGCCATGGACAAGATCGAAGAAGCCGTGAAGGCCGACGAAGCGCAGCCGAACCCGCCGACGCCGCGCAGCCAGCCGAAGGAGCCGCGCACCACGCCGCAGCGCCTGCGCTCGCAATCGTGGTTCGACAACCCCGACAACGCCGACATGACCGCGCTCTACATCGAGCGCACCATGAACTTCGGCCTGAGCTTCGACGAGCTGCAGTCGGGCCGCCCGATCATCGGCATCGCGCAGACCGGCTCGGACATCGCGCCGTGCAACCGCCACCACATCGTGCTGGCCGAGCGCGTGCGCGAAGGCATCCGCGACGCGGGCGGCATCGCGTTCGAGTTCCCGATCCACCCGATCCAGGAAACCTGCAAGCGCCCGACCGCGTCGCTCGACCGCAACCTGCAGTACCTGTCGCTGGTCGAGGTGCTCTACGGCTATCCGATCGACGGCGTGGTGCTTACCACCGGCTGCGACAAGACCACGCCGGCGCAGCTGATGGCGGCGGCCACGGTCGACATCCCGGCCATCGCGCTGAATTCCGGGCCGATGCTCAACGGCTGGTTCAAGGGCGAGCGCACCGGTTCCGGCACCATCGTCTGGAAGGCGCGCGAGATGATGGCCGCCGGCGAGATCGGTTACCAGGAGTTCCTGAAGCTGGTGGCGTCTTCGGCGCCGTCGACCGGCCACTGCAACACCATGGGCACGGCCTCCACCATGAACTCGCTGACCGAGGCGCTGGGCATGACGCTGCCGGGCAGCGCCGCGATTCCCGCGCCCTACCGCGACCGCCAGGAGATGGCCTACATGACCGGCAAGCGCATCGTCGAGATGGTGCGCGCCGACCTGAAGCCGTCGGACATCATGACGCGCGCCGCGTTCGAGAACGCCATCGTCGTGAACTCCGCCATCGGCGGCTCGACCAACGCGCCGATCCACCTGAACGCCATCGCCAAGCACATCGGCGTCGCGCTGGACAACGACGACTGGGAAGCGCTCGGCTACGCGGTGCCGCTGCTGGTCAACCTGCAGCCGGCCGGCGAATACCTCGGCGAAGATTTCTACCGCGCGGGCGGCGTGCCGGCCGTGGTGGCCGAACTGGTCGCGCAGGGCAAGATCAAGCCGGCCACCACCGCCAACGGCAAGACGCTGGCCGAGAACTGCGAAGGCCGCTTCACCGACGACCGCAAGGTGATCTTCGCGTACGGCGAGCCGATGAAGAAGGATGCGGGCTTCCTGCACTTCAAGGGCAACCTGTTCGATTCGGCCATCATGAAGACCAGCGTGATCACGCCCGAATTCCGCGCGCGCTACCTCGCCGACGCGGCCGATCCGATGGCTTTCGAAGGCACCGCCGCCGTGTTCGACGGCCCGGAGGACTACCACCACCGCATCGACGATCCGGCGCTCGGCCTGACCGAGCACAGCGTGCTGTTCATGCGCGGCGTCGGCCCGGTCGGCTACCCCGGTGCGGCCGAGGTGGTGAACATGCGCGCGCCCGACTACCTGCTCAAGCAGGGCGTGACCGCGCTGGCCTGCATCGGCGACGGACGCCAGTCGGGCACCTCGGGCTCGCCGTCGATCCTGAACGCGTCGCCCGAAGCCGCGACCGGGGGCAACCTCGCGCTGCTCAAGACCGGCGACCGCGTGCGCATCGACCTGAACCGACGCACGGCGAACATGCTGGTGTCGGACGAAGAGCTGGTGAAGCGCCGCGCCGAACTCGACGCGGCCGGCGGCTACAAATACCCGGCGAGCCAGACGCCGTGGCAGGAGATCCAGCGCGCGGTCATCGGCGAGCTGTCGGAGGGCATGGTGCTCAAGCCGGCGGTGAAGTACCAGAAGATCCACGCGACCTTCGGGGTGCCGCGGGACAACCACTGAGGGGCTTCGGGCTCTTCAGGGCCCGCATGTATCTCCAGACGGAACTGCTGTCGAGCTTCCGGACCGCGCCGCGTTGTACTTGATGTAGCGCGCGGCGCGTTCCTCGGTGTTTGCGGTCATCGCTTCGATCTTTCCTGCAAATCGAGAAAAGACTGCGTAATCGGGAAGGCTGCTGGCACCGCAGTTCGACGACGCGATCGAGGTTTCGCTTGTTTGCTGTAGACATGCCTGATCTTTAAGATCGACAAGCACGCTTTGTTGTCTAGCGCGTGCCTCCTGCATGAGCGACCTTCGCTGCCGCTCGTCGATCGGCTGGGCGTTGATCCACGACCCGATGTCGTCGCGAACACCCGTTGGCATTGGCATCCGGACCGGCAATGTCTTTCGAGCGGTCAAGTTCGAAGTGCGCTGCCGAGTTCATTGAACCAGCTCGCAGTGCACCGTTGTTGTCGAAACCCTGTTCGCCGCAGGCGGCCAATGCAAGCAACAGTGCCGTGCCGAGCCCCTGCATCTTGAAGCGCGTCAATCCATTCCTCTTGGCTTTTCTTGTGCGAGCGCCATCGGTGACTCGATGGACGAGGTCGCGCAGTCCTGCGGTCAAACACCGGAAGATGCATACGATCTCAAAGCTTTTTCATGGCTCGCAGGCATCGCCCGATGGGTGCGTGGTGGAACTCCCCGATCTGGCCGCGTTGTATTGCATGTAGCGTGCGGCACGCTCCTTGGTATTCGCGGTCAACGCTTCAATCTTGTCTGCGAGTCGAGAGAACATCGAGTAAATCGGAAAGCTATCCCCGCCGCATTTGGCAGAGGCCGCGAATCCTTCTCCTGTTTTTTGCAGAGCTGCTTCGTCTTTGAGGTTCACGACTAGCGTTCTCTGCGTCACGCGTGCTTCCTGCATGAGCGATTTTCGCTGCCGCTCGTCGATCGGCTGGGCGTTGATCCATGACTCGATGTCGTCGCGGACACCGTTGGCATTGGCATCCGGGCCGGCAATGTCCTTCGAGCGGTCGACTTCGAAGTGCGCTGCCGAGTTCATTGAACCGGCTCGCAGTGCACCGTTGTTGTCGAAACCCTGTTCGCCGAAGGCGGCCAATGCAAGCAACAGTGCCGTGCCGAGCCCCTTCATCTTGAAGCGCGTCAATCCATTCCTCTTGGCTTTTCTTGTGCGAGCGCCATCGGTGACTCGATGGACGAGGTCGCGCAGTCCTGCAGTCAAACACCGGAAGATGCATACGATCTCAAAGCTTTTTCAAGGCTCGCAGGCATCGCCCGACGGACGCGTGGTCGAACTCCCCGATCTGGCCGCGTTGTATTGCATGTAGCGTGCGGCACGCTCTTTGGTATTCGCGGTCATCGCTTCGATCTTGCCTGCGAGACGGGAGAACACCGAATAATCAGAAAAGGTATCGCCGCCGCATTTGAAGGAGGCCGAGAATCCTTCGCCTGTTTTTTGCAGGGCTGCTTCGTCCTTGAGGTCCACTACCAGCGTTCGCTGTGTAGCGCGTGCATCCTGCATAAGCGACTTTCGCTGTCGTTCGCTGACCAGCTGGGCGTTGATCCACGACTCGATGTCGTCGCGGACACCGTTGGCATTGGCATCCGGACCGGCAATGTCCTTCGAGCGGTCGAGTTTCGGTATGGTGCCATTCCGTTCCAGATTGAGAATTTGCTGCAACAGTGTGAGAGCCGGCCCCGGCCCCGGCCCCGGCGCCGGAGCTGGAGCTGGAGCGAGTGTTGGCGTCAGAGTCAACGCTGATGCTGATGCTGATGCTGATGTCGGTGTCGGTGTCGGTGTCGGTGTCGGGACTAGGGCGGCACCTGCCTGTTGCGTTGTCGACAAGGACGGCATTTGCGCTGCAGCGGTTGCCGTATCCGCACTGATCGACGGCATTACCGCGCCGGGGCCGGTCGCCAATGCTGCGGCGCTGGGGGCACCCACCGGTACGGTGACGCCGTCATTGCTGCTTCCTCCGCAGGCGGTCAGCAACGCTACCAAGGTGATGGTCGCGAAGTTGTACGCGACGTATGAAGGCGAGTGAATGATCGATTGATTTTTCATGATGTTGTCCCCGACGAATCCATCCACTTAGAGACTGGCAAGAGCGCTGTCCACAAGCGCCTTGACTTTCGCCCGACCTTCGCGTGCGGGATCGAGATAGGTTTCATTGAAGGCGTGGCCGCTCGCGTCTGTCAGCCCGAAAGGAATGGTCCAGTTGGCGGTTTGCACACTGGTGATGCCCTGTGCGCGCAGCCCGTTGATGACCAGATCGAAGCTGGACAAGCCATAGTCCCCGCGCAACGAAGGCGAGGCAGGCGCTACATGAACCGTACGGGAGTGGGTATCCGGATGGCTGCTGCGCAAACCGTCGAACGCGGCGTTCGCGAACAGATTGCCTTGGGAGTGCGCCACCAGAACGAAGTCCGAGCCTTCGTCGGCGATGGTCCGCAGCTTCGACAGCTGCGCCGTCAGGTCGGCAGAGGTGGGCGGGGTGGAGAGCATGCGCGCCCAGCCGGCGACGATCTGCCCCAGCGTCGCATTGAAGGTGGCGTCGATCAGGCGCGCGAGCGCCAGCCCGCCGCTGCCCAACCCGCTGATCAGGCTGCCGGTCAGCGAGTTGGGGTCGCCATGCCGACCGGCGATCAGGTCCCAGTAGTGCTCCCAGCGATCGTTGAGTACGCCGTCGAGTTCCTGACTGCGTTGCGAGAAAGTTTCGGCCAGATCTTGGAACATCGTGCCGGACGTGCCTTTGCCTGTCTGGTTGTAGAAGTTTTCGTAGCGGATTGGTGAGCTTCGATACGTTGGACCCATCAACTGCGCGAGTTTTTCCGATCCGTCTTTTGCTTGGCTTTCCGTATTCCACACGCCATTGAAGAACCCGATCACGACCGGCGCCATCTTCAACTCGACCGTCGCTGACTCCGGATCGCAGTTCTTGCACCTCGCGGTGATCTTGTCCACCTGCTTGCCGGTGAATTGCGGAAACCGGTACTCGGTCGTCAAAATACCCGAAGAATCGGTCTTTCCTTCGCGGGTGCTCAAGGTTCCAGGCACGCCAGACGCGGACTGCACAATCAAAGTGACCGGTTCATTGACTGCTGGAGTTTGATCTGTTCGCTCGATCGCTACTCGAACGGCTATTGGCTCGTTCGCTTGCGATACGGAGAAACGGTCGCGCGAGGCAGCGAGGCTGAGTCGATGAGGTGAAACGCATACATCGGAACCCAGGTAGGGCACGGCATCCGCTGGATCGATCCCTGGGTACACCTGACAGTGACAACTCAATCCAGTGCTGTCCGCAACGATCCATCCCACGGCGTTGGTAAGACGCACATCGACGGTGAGTGGATATGGAAAGCAGGCTGGGAATACTGCAACGGTATTGTTCTCTTCGATGTTTGCCGAAAAGTCTCTTTCCGTGCACGCCCAAGATTTGTGTGTGTTTTCGGTACACCAGCCGAGTTCTTTGTAACCGCTGTCTGAGATTCCGGTTGGCGCGCAATAGGAACGTTTTGGTGTCTGGTACGCAGCGCATGCGCCTTCAGGCGTGGTGGAAAAACTTTGAGCGCCCAGGGGTCGCAGCGGATTCCAGCGCTTGTTCAATAATTCGTCTTCATAAGTGACGAATCCATATGGCGACCAGGTTTTTGCTTCTCCAGCATGACTGACACCCAGAATCAGTGACGCGCAAGCAAACAGCCATTTCCATTTCCGCATCGATTCGATCTCCCAATTTTTGGCAAATCGTATCGAGGAGTAAGTGAATTTTTTTGGCCTGCTTTCTTAACTAATTTCACGCCGTGGCGCTGCAAGGCGTCGCCGAAAGCGTCCGACGCCAGGTAGCCGAACTCCACCATCCGCGCCGCCGAAATGGCGTCGCCGGTGACCGGCGCAGTCGCGGGGTGGCACATCATCAGCGTGCCGTCGCGGCAGCCGGCGAGCCAGCGGTCCATGTGGCGGCCGTAGTCGGCGGGGGTGGCGGCGTCGAAGCCGTAGACGCCGGCGAAGCCGCGGTTGTGGCGCAGGCCGCGGTCGTGCAGTCGACCGCGGAATCGCAGGCCGCCGAGCAGCGCCAGCACGCCGGCCTTGCCCGCGTTCCACGACCAGTGCGCGGGCACCGTCGTGCGGATTGTCGGCGCGCGGACGAGGTCGGCGTAGCGCTCGCCAAGCACCGCCAGTAGCGCATCGCGCACCACCGGCAGTTGATGGACATGCTGGTGGCCGTCGATGAAGTCCGGTGCGCGCTGCATCGCCTGCTCGAAGGCGTCGAACTGCTGCGTGATCTGCCGAACAAGCCGGGCGCCGTCGAGCCTGCGGGCATACGCGTCGATCAGCACCGTGCCGAGCGACGGTGCCGCGCCGCCGTGGCCTTCGGTCAGATTGATGTGCAGGCCGGTCGCCAGCGTCGACGGTGCGGCGGCCAGCGTGCGCGCCGCCTCAGCCCAGCGCGGCGAAGTGGTCATGCAGCTGGTCGCGCTGAGTCGGCCCTGCCGCGCGAGCCGCACGACCGCATCGTCGATCGCCGGATGCAGCGCGAAGTCGTCAGCGCACAGCACGATGCGCACCGGCGCCTTCGAGGTTCCGAGCGCCTCACCGGCCATGCAGGTGTCCGTCGTGCTGGTTGGCCGCATGGGGCGCGGCGGTCGGCCGGGCGAGCGGGCTGTGGTCGAGGTCTTCGGCCAGCAGGTAGAGCGGCCGGCGCTTGACCTCGACGTAGATGCGGCCGATGTACTCGCCCAGGATGCCGATCGACAGCAGCTGCACGCCCGAGAACAGCATCAGCCCGGCGGCCAGCGTCGGCCAGCCCTGCAGCGCGTTGCCGTAGAGCAAGGCGCCGATCGCGATCCACAGGCCGTAGCAGATCGCCGCGGCCGAGATGATGAGGCCGGCCGCGCTCCACACCCGCAGCGGCAGCGAGCTGAACGAGGTCACGCCTTCGAGCGCCAGCATGAACAGGCCGCGCAGGCGGAAGCTCGAATGCCCGCCGCGCCGCGCATCGGGCGTGAAGGGCAGCGCCACCGAGCGGAAGCCGACCCAGGCGTAGAGGCCTTTCATGAATCGGTTGCGTTCGGGCAGCCGGCGCAGCGCCTCGACCACCTTGCCGTCCATCCAGCGGAAGTCGCCGGCGTGCTTGGGGATTTCGACCGAACTGCCGACGCGCAACAACCCGTAGAAGAGCCCGGAGCCCGCGCGCTTACTCCAGGACTCGCCGCCGCGCTCGGCGATCACGCCGTAGATCATGTCGTAGCCGCTGCGCCAGAGCGCTTCCATCTCGGGCACCATCGACAGCGGATGCTGGAAGTCGGAGTCGATCAGCAGCACCGCGTTGCCGCGCGCGTGCGCGATGCCGGCGGTAAGCGCGGCTTCCTTGCCGAAGTTGCGCGAGAGTTCCAGATAGCGCAGGCCCAGCCTCGGGCTCAGCATGCGGGCGATCTCGCGCGTGGTGTCGCGGCTGCCGTCGTTGACCACGATGATCTCGACGTCCGGCGTGAGCCCGGTCAGCACGCCGTGCAGCGCTTCCAGGAACGCGGCCAGATTGTCGGCTTCGTTGAAGGCCGGCACCACGCAGCTCAGGCGCAGCGGGCCGCGCAGCGCGTCGCGGGCCTCGGTGCTCGCGAGCGGCACGGGCGCATGCGACGCGCTGGCGATCGGATCGGGGGAATCGTCGAGCGAGAGCGAGGAGAAAGGCATGCCGGATTGTTGCGCATGCAAAGCGCCGCCCATAATCCGCCGCTGCCCTCACATCGCCCGAGACCACCGCCCCCGACCATGGACATCGCCCGGAAATTCCGCCTGCGGCCGCACCCGCCCATGACCCCGGTCACGGCGTTCTGGCTGTTCCTCTGCGCGCACGTCCTGCTGTGGACGCTGCTGCCGACCCTGCTGGCCTGGAACCTGCCGCTCGACACCATCGAGGCGCTGACCTGGGGCCGCGAGTGGCAGGCCGGCTACTACAAGCATCCGCCGGCCTCGGCCTGGCTCGCCGAGCTGTTCCGCTGGGGCTCGCTGGACTGGCCGCTGTTCCTGCTGTCGCAGCTCGCGATCGCCGCGGCGCTCTGGGCCGCCTGGGAGCTGGCGCGCGACGTGCTCTCGCCGTGGATGGCGCTGGTCGCGGTGATGGCCCTCGAAGGTGTCAACTACTACAACCTCACCGGGCTGGAGTTCAACGCCAACGTCGTGCAGTACCCGTGCTGGGCGATCGCCTCGCTGGCGTTCTGGCGCTCCGTGCGCCGTGCCGACGGCGGGCTCGGCTGGTGGACGCTGCTGGGCGTGGCCTGCGGCTTCGGCATGCTGGGCAAATACTCGTTTCTGACGCTGCCGGGTTCGATGGTGGCGGCGCTGGTGCTGGTGCCGTCGTTGCGTTCGTGGTGGCGCGAGCCCGGTCCGTGGCTGGCGATGGGCATCGCCTTCGCGATGTTCGCGCCCCACCTGCTGTGGGCGCAGGCGCACGACTGGCCGACGCTGCACTATGCGGCCGGGCGCGCCACCGTCGCGCCCGCTGCCACCGGTGCGAGCGCCGCGTGGGTCCGCATCGGCGGCGTCGCGAGCTTCATCGGGGCGCAGCTCGCGGCGATCCTGCCGCTGGTGGCGTTGCTGTGGGCGGCGAGCGGCCGGCGCCAGCGCGACGACGGCGCGATGCCCGCTGTCAATCCCGCAGAACGCCGGCGCGACGGCGCGATCCTGTTGGCGATGGGCGCCGGTCCGCTGCTGATCTTTCTAGCGGCGGGCGTTGTCGGCGTGCGCCTGCACGACATGTGGGGCTCGCCGCTGTTCCTGGTGATCGGCCCGGCCATCGCGGTGACTCGGGAGATGAAGCTGCGTCATCCGCGCCGCTTCGCGGTCGGGTTCTCGGTGTGGACGCTGCTGCTGGTGGTGCTCTACGGCGTGATCGCGGTCGGCGGGCCGCTCGCCAAGGGCAAGCTCTCTCGCATCCATTACCCCGGCCGCGAACTCGCCGCCGAAGTGGCGCGCGGCTGGCACCGGGCCGAGGGCGCCGGTGCGCGGCTGCCGGTCGTCGCCGGCCACGCCTGGCCAGCCGGCAACGTCGCGCAGTACCTGCCGCCGCAGCCCGACGGGCGGCCGTCGGTCTACATCGACGCCGATCCGGGCCGTGCCGCCTGGCTCGACGATGCCGAAGTGCGCGCGCGGGGCGCGGTCTTTGTCTGGGAGGCGGAATCGGGTGGGGCGATGGACGCGCCCGCCGCCATGCCACCGGCCGATTGGCTGCAGCGCTTTCCGGCGTTGAAGGTGCAGCCGCCGCTGGAGATCGCGGTACGACGCTTCGGTCGCGACTTCAAGGTGCAGTTGGGCTGGGCCATCCTGCCGCCACGGGTCTAGCGGCCGTCGAACGAAAGCGCCGCCTCGGTCGGCATCTTCGATGGCGTGCCACTGCCGGTGGCGAGCCGCGGCCTGTTCGCCAGCCATTGCGAAACCTGTGGCGCGGTCATCGGTTTCGCGAACAGGTAGCCCTGGCCCTTGTCGCACTGCAGATTCGCCAGTGCCGCCGACTGCGCCTCGGTCTCGATGCCTTCGGCGACCGTGCCCATGCCCAGGCTGCGCGCGACCAGGATGGTGGCTTCGATCAGTACGCGGTGGTGATGGCTCGAATCCACCTGGCTGACGAAGGACCGGTCGATCTTCACCACGTGCACCGGCAGCTGGTGCAGGCAGGCGAGCGACGAATAGCCGGTGCCGAAATCGTCGAGCGCCAGCCGGACACCGAGCGCGGCGAGTTCCTCCAGCCGCTGCGTCACGACCTCGTTCTGCGCGGCGAAGCTCTCGGTGACTTCGAGCTGCAGGTCGCCCGCCTCCATCGCGGTCTCGCGCAGGATATCGGCCACCTGTGCAGAAAGCGTCGGATCGGTGAGTTGCACGCGCGACACGTTGACCGACATGTGCTGGGGCGCCAGCGCGCCGAGCTGGCGCTTCCAGGCCACGCTCTGGCGGCAGGCGGTGCGCAGAACGAAACTGCCCAGCGCGCCGACCAGGCCGGTCTCCTCGGCGATGTCGATGAACTCGATCGGCGGCACGATGCCGCGCACCGGATGCTGCCAGCGCACCAGCGCCTCCATGCCTGCGCAGGCGCCGTCGCTCAGGCGCACGATCGGTTGGTAGACCACGAACAACTCGTCCTCTTCGAGCGCGCGGCGCAGGTCGCTCTCGATCGCGCTGCGCCGCGCGACCTGAGCCTTCATCGCCGGCTCGAACACGCAGAAGCGCCCGCCCCCGGCCTGCTTGGCGAAGCGCATCGCGATGCTCGCGTCCTGAAGCAGCGAATCGGCGTCGCCACCGGCGGGGTCCGCGAAGGCGATGCCGAGGCTCGCGCTCAGGTGGACGTGGCGTCCTGCCATGCGGTAGGGTGCTTCCAGCGCGCCCAGCAGATCCTGCGCGATGCCGGAGAGCCGCTCGACGCTGCCGAGGCCCTCGACCAGCACGGCGAACTCGTCGCTGCCCAGCCGCGCCACCAGCACGGAGGCCTGCGTGAAACGCACCAGCCGCTCCGCCATGCGCTGCAGGAGCTCGTCGGCGACGGCATGCCCCAGCGCGACATTGAACTGGTTGAAGCGATCCGCATTGATGAAGACGACCGCCGGTGCGCGGTCCCCGATGCCGCGCTCGGCATCCATCGCGCGCGTGACGCGCTCCAGCATCACGGTGCGGTTGGGCATGGCGGTCAGGCTGTCGGTGCGCGCGATGTCGTGCAGCCGGCTGGCCAGGCGGTGCTGCTCCTGCTGGTCGGCGAAGGTCGCGTCGGTGATGGTGAACATCAGCGTCTCGCGGTCCAGCTTCACCAGGCTCACGCCAAGCATCCGCACCACCGGCGCCGCATTCGAGAAAACTGCCTCCGCGACGCACGTCCGGTCGGGATCGAGCGCGATGCGCACCGTGTCGTCGACCGTATGCCCGGGCGGCGTCTCGGCCGCCGCACGCGCCCGCAGGCCCGGCGCCCGCGGCTCCAGCACATCGAGCACGTTGAGGAGATCGCCGCCGGAGGCGAGCGGCATCAGCAGCGTGATCGCCATCGGATTGATCATCCGGATGGCGCCGTCCATGTCGGTCTGCACCAGGCCGATCGGCGCCTGATGGAGGAACTGCATCAGCGACTCGTAGGCCGAAGCGTCCGTGTTCAAGCGTCGGCCTTCCAGAGCACCACGCGGTTGCGGCCTTGGGCCTTGGCGGCGTACATCGCCGTATCGGCGCGCTTGAGCAGTTGGTCGAGGCCGTCGAGGTCCGGCGCCATCCCGGCCACGCCGGCGCTTACCGTGTAGTGGATCGAGACGCCGTCGACGGTCAGGGCATTGGCTGCGACGTGCCGGCACATCCGCTGCGCGGTCGCGAACGCTTCATCGACGGAAGCCGAAGGCATCATCACGATGAATTCCTCGCCGCCGAAACGCGCCACGATGTCGGCGCTGCGGAACGTGGCCGACAGCCCGGCCGCGAGATGGCGCAGCACCGCGTCCCCGGCCGCGTGGCCATGGGTGTCGTTGACGACCTTGAAATGGTCGGCGTCGAAGACGATGACCGCCAGCGGAAGCCCGCTGCGCCCGCAGCGTTCCAGGGCGAGCGCTGCCGATTCGTAGAAGGCGCGGCGGTTCACCAGCCCGGTGAGATAGTCGGAGAACACCGAGCGGCGCAGTGCCTCGTTGGCTTCGCGGTGGTCGCTGATGTCGCGCACGATCAGGCTGTAGGCGCGGTCGCCGCCGGAGCCGCCGGCCTGCAGCGGGTGCAGCGGCGCGATCAGGCAGCTGCCCCAGTACTTCTCCCCGTTGGCCCGGTGCAACCAGCCTTCCTCGAGGTTCCAGCCGCTCATGTCGGCTTCGCGCAGCCGCTCGGCCGATCGATGCCGCATGCGCTCGTCGTCCGGGAAGATGATCGAGTAGCACTCGCCCACGGCGGCGTCGGCATCGAAACCGGTGACCTGCCTCATGCCGGGATTCCAGCTCTGGATCACGCCGTCGCGGTCGAGCGCCAGCAGGGCGTAGTCGGTGATGCCGGTGACGATGGTGTGGATCCAGGCCTGGCTCATGCGCAGGTCGCGTTCGCGCTTGACCGACACCGAAACGTCGTCGATGACCGCCATCAACCGCTCGTCGTCGAGCTTGAGCAGCGTCAGCGCCAGCACCTGGGGGTCGCGCCGCCTGGGAATACCGGAATCGATCTGCAGATGCAGTGCGTCGCAGACCTTGCCGTGCGCCGGTTCGAAGGCGCGGGTGCGCAGCGCCAGGTCGGGCGCGACGTTCTCGAGCACCTGGAACAGGTTGGAGAGCCCGCCGTCCACCGACAGCGGCATCAGCAACTGCGCGCACAGCGGGTTGATCATCACGACCTCGCCGTCGATGCGCAGCTGCACCAGGCCGATCGGCGCCATGTACAGGAACTGGAGCAGGGCCTCGTATTCTTCCTCGGGGCCGACTGGTGCATCGGCGCTGTCGGAAAAGAGGGTGTTCACGCGGGCCGCTTTATCAGCACGTACCGGAGCGCCGGCGCGGTGCCCGCCAGCAGGCGCAGCTTGACCTTGATCGGCCGCATGCGCAGCGTGAGCACGTAGTCGAGCACCTCGTCGAGCGCCGTTCCCGAGGCAACCGCATCCTCGAAGCGCTGGGCCACGAGGAAGTTGTTCATGCACGGCGCGACGATCGTGAAGAGCGGGTGGCCGACGACACGCGATGTCGAGAGCCCCGCCATCCTGGATTCCAAGGCGTTGTAGCGGCGCACCACGCTCGTCGTGTCGAAGCCGATGATGCCGAAGCCCATGACGTCGAGTTCGGCATCGGTGGCGCTGGCGAGAACGGCGAGAAGGTCGTCCTGTTCGAACGTGGCGGTAAATGTTTCGGTCATGGCTTTGGTAGACGATGCAATAGTTGCTTCATCGTCCGGTTTGCCATGAACTTGAATGCTGTTACGTCAGCTTTCCGCCACGACGGGCTGCGCCGGGTGTTTTTCACTGCGGCACGAGGCCGGAAGCCTTCACCAGCTCCGCGTGCAGCTTGATCTCCTGCGCGATCGTCTGCTGGAATTGGGCGGGGGTCGTCGGTGCCACGTCCATCCCGGCGTCCCGCAGCTGTGTCTTCACGTCGTCGCTCGCGAGGATCGCGAGCACCTGGCGGTTGAGCTGGTCGACGATCGGGCGCGGCGTCCTTGCCGGCGCCAGCAGGCCGATCCAAGTGAGCATGTTCATGTCGGCGATGCCGCTCTCGCGCATCGTCGGCACCTCGGCGATCAACGGCGAGCGCTTGTCGCTCATGATCGCCAGCGCCGTCAGCTTGCCCGACCTGATGTGCGGCAGGGCTTCGGGCAGCGGCGCGAAAAGCAGGTCGACGTTGCCGCCGAGCATGTCGTTGATGGCGAGGGCACCGCCCTTGTAGGGCACGTGCACCATGCGCACCTTCATGCGCGATTCGAACATCAGGCCAGCCAGATGCTGCGGGCTGCCGTCGCCCGAAGAGGCGTAGGTCAACCCTTCGGGCTTGGCCTTGGCCGCGGTCAACACGGCCGCGGCGCTGGGGAATTTGTCCTTGTCCTTCACGACCAGCACCATCGCCTGGTTGGCGAGCTTGGTGATGGGCGCGAAGTCGGTCTCCGGGTCGTAGGGCAGCGACTTGAAGATGCTCTTGTTGGTCGTCAGGAACGAGGCCGGCGACACCGTGAGCATGTAGCCGTCGGGCGGCGCCTTCGTCACGAGCGGCAGGCCGATGCGACCCGATGCGCCTGCCTTGTTGTCCACGATGAAAGGCTGGCCCGATGCCGCCGCCAGCTTCTGGCTCACCAGCCGCGCGATCATGTCGACGCCGCCGCCGGCCGGCAGCGCGACCATGACCTTGACGGGGTGGTCGGGGTACTTGTCGGCGGCCGATGCCGGAGCGGCCATCGCAAGGATGCCGAAAGCGCATGCCAGGCAGGAAAACCTGCGTTGAAAATTCATGGGAAAGTTCCGTAGTGAGGGACAAAATCGGTCGCCGGCGTCGATCGGCGGGCGCTCGGGGCAAAAGCAATTCCTGTGCCGCGGCAAGGATGGCTAGACTTTGCCAGGCGCCGCGAGAGCGACCTGCGGACGACATCCGGAAACCGACGATTCCTGAACAACTCGGAGACAACGACCAACCATGACCACCGATACCAACACCAAGCTGACAGCCCGGATCCTGCGCGACCCGCGCTACCACGAGCTCAAGTCGCGGCGCTCGCGCTTCGGCTGGTGGCTGACCGGCGCGATGATGGTCGTGTACTACGGCTTCATCCTGCTGATCGCCTTCGACAAGGCCTTCCTGGCCCGGCGCATCGGTCAGGGCGTGACCACGCTGGGCATGCCGATCGGCCTGGGCGTGATCCTTTTCACCATCGTCATCACGGGCATCTACGTGCGCCGCGCCAACAACGAATACGACGCGCTGGCAGCGCAGGTCGCAGCGGGAGTCCAGCGATGAAACGCTCGCTTTCCGCTTCCCTCAAGCTGACGGCCGCCGTCGTCTCGGTGGCCGTCGCCGGCCTCGTGCATGCCGCCGGCGCCGACCTGGGCCAGCTCCAGAAGCAGCCGACCAACTGGACCGCCATCGGCATGTTCGCGGCCTTCGTGGTCTTCACGCTGTTCATCACCAAGTGGGCCGCCGCCAAGACCAGGAGCGCGGCCGACTTCTACACCGCGGGTGGCGGCATCACCGGCTTCCAGAATGGCCTGGCGATCGCGGGCGACTTCATGTCGGCGGCATCGTTCCTGGGCATCTCGGCCGCGGTGATGGTCGGAGGTTTCGACGGACTGATCTATTCGATCGGCTTCCTGGTCGGCTGGCCGGTCGTCACCTTCCTCCTGGCCGAGCGGCTGCGCAACCTGGGGAAGTTCACTTTCGCCGACGTCGCCGCGTTCCGTTTCAGGCAGGCGCCGGTGCGGATGTTCGCGGCTTCGGGCACGCTGGTGGTGGTCGCGTTCTACCTGATCGCCCAGATGGTCGGTGCGGGGCAACTGATCAAGCTGCTGTTCGGGCTGGAGTACTGGATCGCGGTCGTGATCGTCGGCGCGCTGATGATGGTCTACGTGCTCTTCGGCGGCATGACCGCGACGACCTGGGTGCAGATCATCAAGGCCTGCCTGCTGCTGGCCGGTGCGAGCTTCATGGCCTTCATGGTGCTGCTGCATTTCGGCTTCAGCCCCGAGGCGATGTTCGCTAAGGCGGTCGAAGTCAAGACGGCGCTGGCCGCCAAGTCCGGCAAGACGCCCGAGGTGGCGGCGGCCGAGGGCTTCTCGATCATGGGGCCGGGTGGCTTCATCAAGGACCCGATCTCCGCGATCAGCTTCGGCATCGCGCTGATGTTCGGCACCGCCGGCCTGCCGCACATCCTGATGCGCTTCTTCACCGTGCCCAACGCCAAGGAAGCCCGCAAGTCGGTGCTGTGGGCGACGACCTGGATCGGCTACTTCTACATCCTGACCTTCATCATCGGCTTCGGCGCCATCACCTTCGTGCTGACGAATCCGGAATTCCTTGACGCCAAGGGCGGGCTGCTCGGCGGCGGCAACATGGCGGCGGTGCACCTGGCCAAGGCGGTCGGTGGCAACGTGTTCCTGGGCTTCATCTCGGCGGTGGCCTTCGCGACCATCCTCGCGGTGGTGGCCGGTCTCACGCTCTCGGGTGCCTCGGCGGTGTCGCACGACATCTACGCGACCGTGATCTGCAAGGGCAATGCCGACAACGCCTCGGAACTCAAGGTGTCGCGCTTCACGACCGTCGCGCTCGGCATCGTCGCGGTGGTGCTGGGGATCGTGTTCGAGAAGCAGAACATCGCCTTCATGGTGAGTCTGGCCTTCGCCATCGCGGCATCGGCCAATTTCCCGGTGCTGCTGATGTCGGTGTTGTGGAAAAACTGCACCACGCGCGGCGCGGTGGTCGGCGGCTTCCTCGGGCTGATCTCGTCGGTCGTGCTGACCATCGTGTCGCCCGCGGTGTGGGAAGCGACGCTCGGCCATCCGGCCGGCTCGGCCTGGTTCCCCTATGCGTCGCCGGCGCTGTTCTCGATGACCATCGGCTTCGTGGGCATCTGGCTGTTCTCGATCACCGACCGCAGCCCGCGCGCTGCGCAGGACCGGGCCGGATTCCTGAACCAGCAGGTGCGCTCGGAGACCGGGATCGGGGCTTCGGGCGCGTCGGGGCACTAAGACACCAAGGCACCGGCCCATGGAAAAAGGCCCGGCATGCGCACATACCGGGCCTTTTTTCCTAAAAACTCGGAAGAGTCCGGCTTCAGAACGGAATGTCGTCGTCCATGTCGTCGAAGCCCGAAGAGGACTTCGCCGGCGCGGCTGCCGGACGCGCAGCCGGTGCGCGGGGCGCTGCTGCAGGCGGGCGCGAGTAACCACCGCCGCCGCCGCCGCCGCCCTGGCTGCCACTGCCCTGACCGTACCCGTCGTCGTCACCACCGCCCTGCGGCCCTCCCATGCCCTGGCGGCTGCCCAGCATCTGCATCTGGTCGACGCGGATGTCGGTGGCGTACTTCTCGACGCCGTCCTTGTCGTTGTACTTGCGCGTGCGGATCTGGCCTTCGACGTAGATCTGCGAGCCCTTGCGCAGGTATTGCGCGGCGATTTCGGCGAGCCGGCCGTTGAACACCAAGCGGTGCCATTCGGTGGCTTCTTTCATTTCGCCGCTCTGCTTGTCCTTCCACTTGTCGGTGGTCGCGAGCGTCGCGTTGCAGACCTGATCGCCGCTCGGGAAGGTTCGTGTCTCCGGGTCGCGGCCGAGATTGCCGACGAGGATGACTTTATTGACGGATGCCATGTGCGCTGCCCCTGATGGTTGGATTGGAGGAGAAGGAGACGAAAAAGCATCGATTATCTACATCGTGCAGCATGTGTGGCGCGGGACGTCGCCGCACGGCACCATCGACATGCGCTCGCTGCTGATGGTCGGCCACGACGAGTTCACATCGCTTTTCACGCGGCTCAAGTTCGTCGCCACCTGGCTCACGGCCTGGTGCGGCGTGCCGGGCGGCATCTTCGCGCCGTCGCTGTCGATCGGCGCGGGCATCGCGCAGCTCGCGGGCGCGAAAGTTCGGCCCGGCCTCGATCGCGATAGGCCTGACCGGCTTCCTGGCCGCCGTCACGCAGGTGCCGCTGACGGCCTTCATCATCGTGATGGAGATGGTCGACGGCCACGCGATGGCGCTGGGCCTGATGGCCTGCGCGATGCTCGCCGGCCTGGTGTCCCGGATGATCGACCGTACGCTCTACGAGACGCGGGCCGAACTCATGGTGCGCGGCGCGCGACCGCTGCACCGGCCATGGCCACCGTGCCGGCCGTGAAGTTTTTTCCGTAAAGTCCTGCCCTGCGCCGGACAAGCCGGCCGCTTATCATGTCCGGTTGCCCAGAACGGACCGCCGCCAGTGAATACGCCCAACGACGATGTCTACCTCGGCGCCGTGCTCGCGCAGCAGCGCATCAGCATTCGCGGTGCCCGCACGCACAACCTCAAGAACATCGACCTCGACATCCCGCGCAACAAGCTGGTGGTGATCACCGGGCTGTCGGGCTCCGGCAAGTCGAGCCTCGCGTTCGACACGCTGTATGCCGAAGGCCAGCGCCGCTATGTCGAGAGCCTGTCGGCGTACGCGCGGCAGTTCCTGCAATTGATGGACAAGCCCGATGTCGACGTGATCGAGGGCCTGTCGCCCGCGATCAGCATCGAGCAGAAGGCGACCAGCCACAACCCGCGCTCCACCGTCGGCACCGTCACCGAGATTCACGACTACCTTCGCCTGCTGTATGCGCGCGCCGGCACGCCGTACTGCCCCGACCACCACCTGCCGCTGGCCGCGCAGACGGTCTCGCAGATGGTCGATGCGGTGCTCGCGCTGCCCGACGAGCCGCGCCTGATGATCCTGGCCCCGGTAGCGCGCGAGAAGAAGGGCGAGTTCCTCGAATTGTTCACCGAGATGCAGGCCGCCGGCTACGTGCGCTTCCGCGTCGACGGCACGATCTACGAATACAACGACCTGCCCAAGCTCAAGAAGACCGAGAAGCACGACATCGACGTCGTGATCGACCGGCTGCGCGCACGCGCCGACATGCAGCAGCGTTTGGCGGAAAGCTTCGAGGCCGCGCTGCGGCTGGCCGACGGGCGGGCCCTGGCAGTGGAAATGGACGCGGCGGCGAACGCGAAGGAACACCTCTTCAACGCCAGGTTTTCCTGCCCGGCCTGCCACTACTCGCTGGCCGAACTCGAGCCGCGCCTGTTCTCGTTCAACTCGCCGGTCGGTGCCTGCCCGAGTTGCGACGGGCTGGGGCACCGGGAATTCTTCGATCCGGCGCGCGTGGTGGCGTTTCCGTCGCTGTCGCTCGCGAGCGGCGCGATCAAGGGCTGGGACCGCCGCAACGCCTATTACTTCAGCATGCTGGAGAGCATCGCGAAGCACTGCGACTTCAACGTCGACGCGCCTTTCGAATCGCTCGCGCCCGAGGTGCAGGCGATGCTGCTGCACGGCTCCGGCGAGGAAGAGATCAAGTTCAACTACACGATGGAATCGGGCGCTTCGGCCGGCAGGAAGCTGGTGAAGAAGCACCCGTTCGAAGGGATCATCCCGAACCTGGAGCGGCGCTACCGCGAGACCGATTCGACGATGGTGCGCGAAGACCTGGCGCGCTATCGCAACATGCAGCCGTGCCCCGACTGCGGCGGCTCGCGGCTGCGGCGCGAGGCGCGCAACGTGTTTCTGGTCGACGACACGCAGACCGATCCGTCGGTGCAGGCCGAGCCCGCGCGCATGGCGATCTTCGAGGTCAGCCATCTCACGCTGCGCGACAGTCTCGCGTATTTCCTCAAGCTCCGGCTGCGTGGCTCCAAGGCCGAGATCGCCGACAAGATCGTGCGCGAGATCGGCCTGCGCCTGAAGTTCCTGAACGACGTCGGCCTGAACTACCTGAGCCTGGACCGCAGCGCCGAGACGCTGTCGGGCGGCGAGGCGCAGCGCATCCGGCTGGCCTCGCAGATCGGCTCCGGCCTGACCGGCGTGATGTACGTGCTCGACGAGCCGAGCATCGGCCTGCACCAGCGCGACAACGACCGCCTGATCGGCACGCTCAAGCACCTGCGCGACATCGGCAACAGCGTGATCGTGGTCGAGCACGACGAGGACATGATCGCTTCGGCCGACCACGTGATCGACATGGGACCGGGCGCCGGCGTGCACGGCGGCCGCGTGATGGCCGAAGGAACCTACGCCGAAGTGCTGGCCAACCCGCAGTCGCTGACCGGGCAGTACCTCTCGGGCGCGAAGAAGATCGAGGTGCCCAGGCACCGCACCGCCTGGCTTCCGGTGGTCGCCAAGCCTGCCTTCAACGAAGGCAGGAAGGCCTCGCGCTTCCCGCAGAGCCCGGCCGCCGAACGGCGTGCCGCGCGCGAGGCGGCGCACATCGCGTCGCAGACCGCGCTGCAGGAAATCCGCGTCGTGCATGCCACCGGCAACAACCTCAAGGACGTGAGCGTCGTGTTCCCCGTAGGCCTCCTGACCTGCGTGACGGGCGTCTCGGGCTCGGGCAAGTCGACGCTGGTGAACGACACGCTGTACGCGGCCGTCGCGCGCACGATCTATCGCGCGCACGAGGAGCCGGCGGAGCACGAGTCGGTCGAGGGCATCGAGTATTTCGACAAGGTCATCAACGTCGACCAGTCGCCCATCGGACGCACGCCACGCAGCAACCCCGCGACCTACACCGGCCTCTTCACGCCGATCCGCGAGCTGATGGCCGAGACCAACGCCGCGCGCGAACGCGGCTACGGGCCCGGGCGCTTCAGCTTCAACGTGGCCGGCGGACGCTGCGAGGCCTGCCAGGGCGACGGCATGGTCAAGGTCGAGATGCATTTCCTGCCCGACGTGTACGTGCCGTGCGAGGTCTGCCACGGCCAGCGCTACAACCGCGAGACGCTGGAAGTCCAGTACAAGGGCAAGAACATCGCGCAGATCCTCGAACTGACGGTCGAGGCGGCGCACGAGTTCCTGAAGGCGGTGCCGACCATCGAGCGCAAGCTGCACACGCTGCTGGACGTCGGCCTGAGCTATGTCAAGCTCGGCCAGGCTGCGACGACGCTGTCGGGCGGCGAGGCGCAGCGCGTGAAGCTCGCGCTGGAACTCAGCAAGCGCGACACCGGCCGCACGCTCTACATCCTCGACGAGCCGACCACCGGCCTGCATTTCGCCGACATCGAGCTGCTGCTCAAGGTGCTGCACCAGCTGCGCGACGCGGGCAACACCATCGTCGTCATCGAGCACAACCTCGACGTCATCAAGACCGCCGACTGGGTGATCGACATGGGGCCGGAGGGCGGGGCGGGTGGCGGAACGGTGGTGGGAGAAGGGACGCCGGAGGACATCGCAACGAACGACGCGAGCCATACCGGCAAATACCTGAAACGCTTGCTTGCTGTACGTTGAGCCGGAATTTCTCATGGAGGGATCGGGCGGCCTGGCACTATGCCGCCCGATCGCTCTACCTCTCGGACAATTCACTCGACGACGAAGCCCTTGAGCGCCGGGTCGGGCGGCGGCGCCGACAGCTTCATGTCCTTGAGCGTCTTCGCCAGCAATGCGGCGACCATCAGGTTGCGATGCGTCTTGCTGTTGGCGGGAATCACGTACCACGGTGCATGCTCGGTCGACGTGGCGTCCAGCGCGCGTGCGTAGGCACGCTGGTAGTCGCTCCACTTCTTGCGCACGTCGATGTCGCCCATCGCGAACTTCCAGTTCTTGGCCGGGTCGTCGATGCGCGCCTGCAGGCGCTCGCGCTGTTCGTCCTTGCCGATGTGCAGCATGCACTTGAGCACCACGGTGCCGGTCTCGACCAGCAGGCGCTCGAAGTCGTTGATCTGCGCATAGCGTCGTCGTGTCGCCCTCCCGTCGATCCAGCCCTCGACCACCGGCACCAGCACGTCTTCGTAATGGCTGCGGTTCCAGACGCCGATCTCGCCGGTGCGCGGCACGACCGCATGGCAGCGCCAGAGGAAGTCGTGCGCCTGCTCGTCGAGCGACGGCGCCTTGAAGGCCGCGACGCGCACGCCCAGCGGCGAGGTGCGCGAGAACACATAGCGCACCGTGCCGTCCTTGCCGCTGGTGTCGGTGCCCTGGAGCACCAGCAGCACCTTGCGGCGACCTTCGGCGTGCAGCAGGTTCTGCAGTTCGTCGAGTTCGAGCGACAGCGCGTCGAGCAACGCCTGCTGCTCGTCCTTGCCGCCGTCCATGAAGGGCTTGGCATCGGGGTCGATGTCGCCGAGCGAGACCTTGCCGCCGATACGGTACTTCTTGAAGCTGCTCATGGTGGACGCTTCAGCGGCTTCCGATGCGCGCTTCGCCGAACAGCGCCTTGGCCGTGCGCGGCTGCGAGCGCCAGTACTGCGGCGGCACCTCGACCTGCGCGCCGAGTTCCATCGCCGCGCGCCACGGCCAGTGCGGCTCGAACAGCATCGCGCGTGCCAGCCCGACGAAATCGGCCTGGCCCGAGGCGACGATCTCCTCGGCCTGCTGCGGCTCGGTGATGAGCCCGACCGCGATCACCGGCATGGCGCCGGAGACCGCTTTGATGCGCTCGGCCAGCGGCACCTGGTAGCCCGGCGAAAGCGGGATCTTCTGTTGCGGCGACACGCCGCCCGACGAGACGTGGACGAAGGCGCAGCCGCGCGCGGCCAGTGCCTCGGCGAGCACGCAGCTCTGTTCGACATCCCAGCCGCCCTCGACCCAGTCGTCGGCCGAAATGCGGATGCCGACCGGCATCGATTCCGGCACCGCGGCGCGCACGGCGTCGTACACCTCCAGCGGAAAGCGAATGCGGTTCTCCACCGGGCCACCGTATTCGTCGTCGCGCCGGTTGGCGATCGGCGACAGGAATTCGTGCAGCAGATAGCCGTGGGCGCCGTGCAGTTCGATGGCGTCGAAGCCGAGTGCATGCGAACGGACCGCGGCCGCCACGAAGGCCGCCTTCACGCGCGCCAGGCCCTGGGCGTCGAGCGCGAGCGGCACCGGGTCCCCGGGCGCCTGCGGCAGCGCCGACGGTGCCACCGTCTGCCAGCCGCCTTCGGTGTCGGTCAGCGCCTGGCCGCCGGCCCACGGCACGTGGCTCGACGCCTTGCGGCCGGCATGCGCGAGCTGGATGGCGATCGGCATGCGCGAGTGCGCGCGCACCGCCTTCAACACGCGGGCGATGGCGGCCTGGTTCTCGTCCGAATAGAGCCCGACGTCGGCGGGCGTGATGCGCCCGATGGCCTCGACCGCCGTGGCTTCGATGATCAGCAGGCCGGCGCCCGAGAACGACAGCTGTCCGAGGTGGATCAGGTGCCAGTCGGTCATGTTGCCGTCGTGCGCCGAATACTGGCACATCGGCGCGATGACGATGCGGTTGGCGAGTGCGAGCTCGCCGAGCTTGTGGGAAGTGAAGAGTTGGGTCATGAGGTCGATTGGGGGTTACGGATGCGGACCATGCCCTCCTGGGCCGTGGAAGCGACCAGCTGGCCGTCGCGCGTGAACACGCTGCCTCGGCAAAGCGCACGGGCGCCGCCGGCATTGGGAGAGTCGATGCGGTAGAGCAGCCAGTCGTCCATGCGGAAATCGCGGTGGAACCACATCGCATGGTCGATGCTCGCCAGCCGCATGCCGCTGGAGAGGTAGCTCAGTCCGTGCGGACGCAGCGCCGTGACCAGCAACCCGTGGTCCGACGCGTAGGCGAGCAGCGCGCGATGCAGGCCGGGATCGTCCGGCAAGGGCGCGATCGTGCGCATCCAGATCGAACGCTCGCCGGACTGCGGTGCGGGTGCGAGCAGGTCGTCGTCGTCGACCGCGCGAAACTCGAGGCCGTGCGGCTGCAGGACCTTGCTGCGCAGCCGGTCGGGCAGGCGGTCGGCGAGTTCGAGCTTGCGCTGGTAGTCGTTGCGCAGGCCCTCCGGCGGCAGGGTCCGCGGCATGGCCAACTGATGCTCGATGCCGTCGTCGTGCGTCTGGAACGACGCCGACAGCTCGAAGATGATGCGGTCCTGCTGGCGCGCCACCACGTGCCGCGTCGTGAAGCTGCGGCCGTCGCGCACGCGCTCGACCGCGTAGTCGATCGGTGCGTGCTCGCCCGGCAGCAGGAAGTAGGCATGCATCGAATGCACCGGCCGCGCGGCCTCGACCGTCAGACTCGCCGCCATCAGCGCCTGTCCCAGCACCTGGCCGCCGAACACCACCGGCGTGCCGATGTCCTGGCTTTCGGCGCGAAAGCGGTCGTCGCCGAGCGGCGCCAGGTGCAGAAGCCCGACGAGATCGTCGACGAGACGGGTTGCGGTGATGGAATTCATGGCCCGCTGACCATAGCAAAGGTCAAAAGGCAGCGCAGTCGCGCGTGTTCCGCCCGGGCTGGGACAATCGACGCCCTATGAAAAAGCAGCGCATCGTGGTGGGTCTGAGCGGCGGGGTCGATTCCGCTGTCACGGCGCACCTGCTGAAGCGGCAGGGCCACGAGGTGGTCGGCATCTTCATGAAGAACTGGGAAGACGACGACGACGGCGACTTCTGTTCGTCGAACGTCGACTTCGTCGACGCGGCCAGCGTGGCCGACGTGCTGGGCATCGAGATCGAGCACGTCAACTTCGCGGCCGACTACAGGGACCGCGTCTTCGCCGAGTTCCTGCGCGAGTACCAGGCCGGCCGCACGCCCAACCCGGACGTGCTGTGCAACGCCGAGATCAAGTTCAAGGCCTTCCTCGACCACGCGCTGCGCCTGGGCGCCGAGCAGATCGCGACCGGCCATTACGCTCGCGTGCGCCTGAACGATGCGACGCGGAAGCACGAACTGCTCAAGGGCCTCGACCCGGCCAAGGACCAGAGCTACTTCCTGCACCGCCTGAACCAGGCGCAGCTCGCGAAGACCCTGTTCCCGGTCGGCGAACTGCACAAGACCGAGGTGCGCCGCATCGCCGACGAGATCGGCCTGCCGAATGCGAAGAAGAAGGACTCGACCGGCATCTGCTTCATCGGCGAGCGGCCGTTCCGCGATTTCCTCAACCGCTACATCTCGAAGGCGCCGGGCCCGATCAAGGACGAGCGCGGTCGCACGCTGGGCGAGCACCAGGGACTGAGCTTCTACACGCTCGGCCAGCGTCAGGGCCTGGGCATCGGCGGACTCAAGGCCAGGGGCGCGGCGCTCAAGGCGATCGAGGCGCGCGGCATGCGCGGCGCCGGCGAGCATGCACCGTGGTTCGTGGCGCGCAAGGAAGTGGCGGCCAACACGCTGTGGGTGGTGCAGGGCCACGACCATCCATGGCTGCTGTCGCACGCGTTGACGGCCGACGACGCGAGCTGGGTGGCCGGCGAACCGCCCGCACCGGGCCTGTTCGCCGCCAAGTCGCGCTACCGGCAGAGCGATGCGAGTTGTCGCTACGACACCCGGGCCGACGGTGCGGGCGCCGGCGCGTTCCGGCTCGATTTCGACGCGGCGCAATGGGCCGTCACGCCGGGCCAGTCGGCGGTGGTCTACGACGGCGAGGTGTGCCTGGGCGGCGGCGTGATCGGCGGCAGCGAGGCGACCGACGCGTCGACGTGAATCAGCGACAGCGGATGGCGCCGTCCGGCGACGAAATCCTCGATGCACTGCAGCAGCAGCGGACTGCGATGGCGCTCGACGCTGGCGCGGATTTCCTCCGGCGTCATCCATAGCGTGCGCACGATGCCGTCGTCGAGCGCACGGCCCGATTCGAACGTGCCCAGCGTTCCGGCGAAGGCGAAGCGCAGGTAGGTGACGTCGGCCTCCGCGTCGGGCCTCGCCCCCTGCTCGCGCTGGAAAAAACGCGTCATGTAGATGCCGACCAGGGCCGTCGGCGTGAAGGGGTGCGCGGTTTCTTCCAGCGCTTCGCGCGCACAACCTTCGGCTGGCGACTCGCCTGGTTCCAGGTGGCCGGCCGGCGTGTTGAGCCGCAGGCCGTCCCCGGTGTGTTCCTCGACCAGCAGGAAGCGGCCGTCCCGCTCGATGACGGCGGCGACGGTGACGTTCGGTTTCCAGCGGGTGTGCGTCATGGTCGAAAGCGCCCTGTCATTCCTTGTCGTCGCCGCTCAGGTCGCGCAGCTCGGCGGCGCTCGGCTGCGGAATCAGCAGTGTGACCCTGCAGCCTGCGTCGGCGTCGCTGTCGATCACGATCGTGCCGCCGTGCCGCTGCACGGCCGTGCGCACCAGCAGCAGGCCCAGGCCGATGCCGTGCACTTCCGGGTGGCTTTCGCGATGCAGTCGATGGAAAGGCTGGAACAGCTGCGACTGCAGCGCCGCGGAGATGCCGGGGCCGTTGTCGTGCACGCCCACGGCCCAGTGGCTGCCACTCGCGGCGACGGTGCAAGTCACTGCCGAGGCGCGTGGCGCGTACTTGATCGCGTTGCTCAGGACGTTGGTGAGCGCACGCGTGAGCAGGCTGCGGTCGGCCACGCACAGCGCCTCTTCGAACTCGGTGACCAGCTGCACGCGCAACTGGTGCTTGCGCGCCGGCGCCCAGGCATCGTCGATCGACTGCTGCATCAGCGCCACCAGGTCGAGCACTTCGGCGTGGAAGGGCTGCGCCTCCGCGCGGGCGAGATTCACGAAGTCGTCGGCGAGGTCGAGTCCGGTGCGCGCATGACGCTCGATGTGGTCGAGCAGCGCGGTTCCCGAGTACACGTCGGGCCGGCTGCGCGCGAGCTCGATGGCCGTCAGGATCGACGCGCTCGGCTCGCGGATGTCGTGCGAGATGAAGCGCAGCGCTTCGTCGCGCTGGCTCTGGGCGTCACGCATCGGCGTGATGTCGATCAGCGCCGTCATCCATCCCGCATGCCGGTTGGCGTTGTCGAAGAACGGCACGCATCGCAACAGCACGATCCGGCCTTCGCCGTCCTCGCCTTCGCCCAGGATCGGATCGCGCTCGCGTGCGCGCAACGCCCCGGGCGGCACCATGTGCGCGCCGGTGGTGCGCCAGCGCAGGTCCGACAGCAGTTCGTGCACGTCGCTTCCCACCAGGCGCTGCGGCTCCACGCGCCAGCGCCGTGCCGCTTCCTGGTTGGCGATCAGCACCAGGCCGTAGCGATTGAGCACCAATGTCGCATCGGCCATGTGGTCGATGCCGTCGCGGACGAAGCGTTGCAGGTTGTGCATCCGTAGACCGGCCTCGGCCGAGGCGGACATCTGACGGTCGAGAAAGTCCCCGATCGGCCGCCGTGGAGGCGCCGCAGGCAGGCCGTCCATGGCTTCGTTCAGTTGCTTGGTACCCCATCGCAGGTAGCGCACCGCGGCGCTGAGCCGCATCAGGCTCCACAGCGGAAAGACGAGCAGCAGCCCCAGAAAGCCCGCCGCCGGAGCGAACTGGATGCCGAGCCAGGGCCGCGCGTTGTGGGTGCCCATCTGCAAAGCCACCAGCGCGACGATCAGCGCCACCACGCCGAGCGGACGCAGCCAGAGCAGCCCGAGCAGGGCGATGCACAGCGGCACCAGGTTGTAGACGAGGTCCTGCCATGGCGTCGCGATGACGATGCGGCGCTCGTAGCGCAATCCCTGGAAGATGCTGGAGGAGATCTCGACGCCGGATTTCAGGCCGGCCGCCCTCGGTTCCAACGTGTGGTAGACGTCGCCCAGACCAGCGGCCGTCGCGCCCACCAGCACGTACCGATCGCGGAAGAATCCGGGCGGAGCGCGCCCCTGCAGCACGTCGACGTACGACACGGTCGGAAAAGGCGGCGTTCCGGTGGTGAAGACGATGAGCTCGTGATCGGCGCGCAGCCACGAACCCGGTTTCGACGGCACGGGCGATGCGGCATCGGCCGCCGGCGGCATTGCCGGGGATCCATCCCTGGACGCGGCCAACTGCATCGCCAGCGAGATATGCGGCCAGCTTCGGCCCGCGAATCCTTCCCGCAGGTAGACGCTGCGGACCATGCCGTCCTCGTCGACGGCGAGGCGCGAATGGCCGATGCCCGCCGCGGCCCTGGTCAGCACCGGGATGGGCAGCAGCTCGACCGGCGGCATCGCCGTCGCGTTCGCGTCGGACTGCAGCGTCACCGGCAGCACCACGCAACCCGCATGGGCGATGCTTTCGGCCAACGCCGCATCGTCGCCCGTATTTTCGCGGTCGGGTTCGTGCAGCGGCAGGTTCAGTCCGATGCAGCGCGGGCTGTCGGTCGCGATGCGCTGCAATACCTCGGCAAGCGACGTGCGGCGCCAGGGCCAATCACCGAGTTGAGCCAGGCTTTTATCGTCGATCGCGACGATTACCGGATCGTTCGATTGCGGCTGCCGGAATTCGGAGCGCGTCGCATCCTGCAGCAGGCGGTCCATGCGCGGCATCATCCGCAGCAGCGTGAGTGTCGAGACGAGGGTGATCAAGCCCAGCGAAAGCAGGAACCACGGCAGCCGTTGAATCGCCAGGCGATGCAGCCGGCCGACCCACGTCATGGCGCGCAGCTGATAGCGGCGTGGCCGAATACGGGTCATGCGGACGCGTGCGACACGCCTTCAGCCATGGCCGAGCTTCGCCGGCAGGCGGCTCATGGGGAGGCTGGGGTGGCAGACGGTTCGCGCAGCATGTCGGCGAACGCCGATGCGTCGATGGCTTCGAGCCGATAGCCCAGACCGTAGATCGCGGACAGCAGAAAGCCGTTGGCCGGGCGAAGATCCAGCTTGGTCCGCAGTCTGGAGATGTGCGTGTCGAGCGAGCGCGAGGGCGAGTCCGTGCCCAGGCCCCAGACCGCTTCGCGCAGATGCTCCCTGGACAGCAAGCGCCCGAGGTTCTGAAACAGGAACAGCGCCAGTTCGTATTCGCGGTGCTTTAGTTCGGCAACCTCGCCCTTGACCTTCAGGGTGCGCGACTGCGGATAGAAGCAGTAGGGCCCGAAGGCAAGCTCGGTTTCATGCTTGGCCGGATAGGCGCGGCGCAGCAGTGCATGGACTCGGGCTTCCAGTTCGGCGATCCGGATCGGCTTGGTCATGAAGTCGTCGGCGCCGGCCGTCAGGCCTTCCACCATGTCGGCCTCTTCGCGGCGGTTCGTGACGAAGAGGATCGGAAGCCGGCTGTTGAGATCTTCCCGAATCCACTTCACGATGGACGGGCCCGACATGTCCGGAAGTGTCCAGTCCAGGATCAGCAGGTCGAAAGTCTGTTGGCGCAGCTCTCGCAACAGCGCCTTGCCTTCGGAAAAGCCGTGACATTCATGGCCCAGCCCTTCCATGGTGAGCCGAATCAGATCTCTCTGGCCTGACTCGTCATCAAGCGCTGCGATACGCATTTCTCGTCCTTTTTTGGTAACCCGGCAGTCTAGGTGGAAGCACTGTCTGAAACGGAGGCTGCACACCAGAGAATGGTTAGCTATTGTGCCGAATATCGTCTGAACGTTTAACAAACGTCAACAAGATCGGCCATCTTGCGAAATTTCCTGACCGGGCTTCCATGGGAGCCGGATTCGCAATCCCGCTCGATGGAGCATCTCCGCTCGTGTTGACAATTGTCCTGATTTGTAGGTTCAGTGATGCATCAGTGCCGGCCATAACGGAGAAACGCTTCATGTAAGCTTCGCTGAAACGAGCCGCACGAAGCGGGCAGAGGAGACTCCGATGCAGATAGGCATACCGGCCGAAACCTTGTCAGGCGAGACGCGTGTCGCTGCGACGCCGGAGACGGTCAGGAAGCGGGTGGTGCAAGGCCATCGGCTTCGTATGGATGCAGGCGGCGGCATCGGCGCCTTCATGGCGAACAAGATCGAGATGACCAGGATGCCCGAACTCGTCGCTTTTATGCACAGCATGTTCGGATTGGCGGCGGTGTTCATCGGCGTCGCGGCGGTGGCCGAGCCCTGGGCCTTCGGCATCACGCTGCCGCCGGTGCTGGCCACGACCGGCGCCGCGGTCACCGCCGACGGCACGGTGGTCGGTTCGATGGCCTTCGTGACGGGCGGGCTGATCATGATCCCGATCGGCGGGGCCGACGTGCCGGTGGTGGTGTCGATGCTCAACGGCGACTCGGGCCGGGCGGCGGCGGGCATCGGCTTCAGCTTGAACAACGCGATGCTGATCGTCGCCGATTCGCTGGTGGGCAGCTTGGGCGCGGTCCTGAGCTACATCATATGCAAGGCGATGAACCGCAGCTTCTTCAACGTGACCCTGGGTGGCTTCGGCGGCGAGGCCGTGACGGCCACGGCCGGTGCCGCAGTGCGGCGCCCGGTCAAGACGGGCAGTGCCGACGTCGCCGCCTTCGTGTTGAGCAATGCCGAAACGGTGATCGGCAACAAGCGCTCGACGGCGGCGGGCTATGTCGGCCTGGACAACGAACTCTTCCATATGGACAAGACCATGATGGTCTTCGGCGACGCGAGGAAGGTGGTCGAGAACATGGGCAAGTCGATCGAATGACGGCAGCGACGCACAAGACAGACCGCCCCTGGCTCGCCAGCTATCCGGAGGGCGTGCCGGCCGACATCGACACGACGCGCTACCCGTCGTTGGTGACCCTGATGGACGAGAGCTTCGATAAGTTCGCCGCGCGCCCGGCCTACAGCTTTCTCGGCAAGGATTCCAGCTATGCCGAGATCGGCCGTCAGAGTCGCGATTTCGCCGCCTATCTGCAGGGCCTGGGTCTGGAGAAGGGCGATCGCGTCGCGGTGATGATGCCGAACTGCCCGCAGTACCCGATCGCGGTCGCCGGCATCCTGCGCGCCGGGCTGGTGGTCGTCAACGTCAACCCGCTCTACACGCCGCGCGAGCTGGGGCATCAGCTCCAGGACAGCGGCGCGAAGACCATCGTCATCATGGAGAACTTCGCCGCCACGCTGCAGCATTGCCTGGCGTCCACGCCGGTCAGGCACGTCGTGTTGGGCGCGATGGGCGATTCCCTGGGGCTGCTCAAGGGCGCGGTCGTGAACCTGGTGATACGCAAGGTGAAGAAGCTGGTGCCGGCCTTCGAGCTATCCGGTGCGGTGCGCTTCAATTCGGCGCTCTCCAGGGGTGCCGCCCGAGCCGCTGCCGGGGCTTCGACCCGGGTGGAGATCGGCCCCGACGACATCGCCGTCCTGCAATACACCGGCGGTACCACCGGCGTGGCCAAGGGCGCGGTGCTGCTGCATCGCAATGTGATCGCCAACGTGCTGCAGTCCGAGGCCTGGAACACGCCTGCGATGAAGCTGGTGCCCGCCTGCGAGCAGCCGACGAGTGTCTGCGCGTTGCCGCTCTATCACATCTTCGCCTTCACGGTGAACATGATGCTGAGCCTGAAGATGGGCGCAAAGACGATCCTGATTCCGAATCCGCGCGATCTGGTGGCCGTGCTCGAGGAGCTGTCGAAGCACACCTTCCATAGCTTTCCGGCCGTCAACACGCTCTTCAACGGGCTGGCGAACCATCCGGACTTCCACTCGGTCGACTGGAAGAACCTCAAGGTGTCGGTGGGCGGCGGGATGGCGGTGCAGGCCGCGGTCGCCAGGCTGTGGCTGGAGAAGACCGGCTGCCCGATCTGCGAAGGCTACGGGCTCTCCGAAACCTCGCCCTCGGTGAGTTGCAACCCGACCGACAGCAAGGCCTACACCGGCACCATCGGCGTGCCGCTGCCCGGCACCCGCATGGTGCTGCTCGACGACGACGGTCACCCGGTGCCGGCAGGCCAGTCCGGCGAAATCGCCATCAAGGGACCGCAGGTGATGGCCGGCTACTGGCAGCGCCCGGACGAGACCGCCAAGGTCATGACGGCCGACGGCTGGTTCAAGTCGGGCGACATCGGCGTCGTCGACGAGCGTGGCTACTTCAGGATCGTCGACCGCAAGAAGGACATGATCCTGGTGTCCGGCTTCAACGTGTATCCCAACGAGATCGAGGACGTCGTCGCGCTGGTGCCGGGCGTGCTCGAGTGCGCGGCCGTCGGCATGCCCGACGACAAGACCGGCGAGGCCGTGAAGGTGGTGATCGTCCGCAAGGACCCGTCGCTGACCGAGCAGCAGGTGCGTGATTTCTGCCGCGCCAACCTGACCGGCTACAAGCGCCCGAAGGTCGTCGAGTTCCGCAACGACATGCCCAAGACACCGGTCGGCAAGATCCTGCGGCGCGAACTGCGCGACGCGAAGAAGTAGGCCGCATCGGCGATGCGCAAGGCCGGACCGGTCGCCATCGTGGCGGCGATGCACGAAGAACTCGCCGCCGTGCTCGCGCTCATGCCCGACGAACGCAAAATCATGGTCGCGGGGCGCGAGTTTTGGCCAGGCCGGCTGCACGGCCACGATGTCGTCGTCGTGCTCGCACGCATCGGCAAGGTGGCGGCGGCCACGACCGCGGCGGTGCTGGCGACACGCTTCGGCGTCGGCTGCATCGTCTTTACGGGCGTGGCGGGCGGGCTCGGCGACGGGGTACGGGTGGGCGATGTGGTGGTGGGCGCTGAATTCCTGCAGCACGACATGGACGCCACGCCGCTTTTCCCGCGCCACGAGATCCCGTTGTACGGGCGCAGCCGGTTCCCTGCGGATGCCGAACTGTCCGCTGCGCTGCTGGATGCCGCGCGCCAGGCGATGCCGCAGGCGCGCGTGCATCGTGGACTGCTGGTCAGCGGCGACCGTTTCGTCTCCACTACCGCCGAAGCCCGCGCGCTGCGTGCCGGACTCTCCGACGCGCTCGCCGTGGAGATGGAAGGTGCCGCCGTTGCGCAGGTCTGCCACGACTTCGGCATTCCGTTCGCCGCCGTGCGCACGATTTCCGATCGCGCCGACGATGCGGCCCATGTCGATTTCCTGGAATTCATCCGCACCGTCGCGAGCCCCAGTTCGGCCGTGATCGTCGATGCGCTGCTGCGGCGCCTGCCAAGCGCCTGAACGGCTTCCGGCTACTTCAACCAGCCCCGGCGGCGGAAATAGAGCATCGGTCCGAGCGCGCTGGCCACCATCAAGGCGATCGCGCAGGCGTAGCCGTATTGCCATTCCAGCTCCGGCATGAACTTGAAATTCATGCCGTAGACGCTCGCGATCAGCGTGGGCGGAAGCAGCGCGACGCTCGCCACCGAGAAGATCTTGATCGTCTTGTTCTGGTTGATGTTGATGAAGCCGACGGTCGCATCCATCAGGAAGTTGATCTTGTCGAACAGGAACGCGGTGTGGTTGTCCAGCGACTCGATGTCGCGCAGGATCTGGCGCGCTTCCTCGAACTGGTCCGCGTTCAGCATGCGGCTGCGCATCATGAAGCTCACCGCACGGCGCGTGTCCATCACGTTGCGGCGGATGCGGCTGTTCAGGTCTTCCTCGCGCGCGATGGCGCCCAGCACCTCGCCGGCCAGTTCGTCGCTCACGTTGCCTTCGAGCACCTTCTTGCCGGCCCGCTCGAGCTCCTCGTAGATGTTCTCCAGCGTGTCGGCGGAGTATTCGGCGTCGGCGTCGAACAGCTTCAGCAGCACCTCCTTGGCGTCCTCGATCAGCCCCGGCGCCCGGCGCGCGCGCATGCGCAGCAGGCGAAACACCGGCACGTCCTCGTCGTGGATCGAGAACAGCACGCCGCGGCTGCGCAACTCCTCGTTGTGCTGGTTCAGGATGAAGGCGACGCGCACCGAGCGCGGGTCGTCCTCGTCGTCGATCAGGAAGTCGCTGCGGATGTGCAGTTCGCCGTTGTCTTCCTCGTAGAAGCGGGCGGACTCCTCGATGTCCTCGTCCATCGCGTCCTCGGGAATCGACAGGCCGTAGTACTGCTTGATCCAGCGCTTTTCCTCGACCGTGGGCGATTCGAGGTCGACCCAGATCGGCTGGAACTGCGAGAGTTCCTCGAGCGCCTCGATCTCTTCCTGGACCAGGCGCCCGTTGGCGAGCGTGAAGATGTTGAGCATGTGGGCTCACTCCCGTGAAAGACTGACGCGTTTGGCGAGGGGCGAGGGACGAGGGAAAGTGGGCGCTTTCGGCACCCTCGCCGACGGCGTTCAGACGGGCATTGAAAGCTGCCGGGACGGACAGGTTTCCACGGGAAATCTCCGGATGCAGCGACGGCGGATTATGGCACCGCGTCTGCTGTAGACCTGACGGCCGACTGGACGTCCGTACAGTAAAGTCGCTCCTTCATGCAGACCGTCGAACCCTTCGTTCCGACCGACCGCGCCACACGGCTCGAAGCCGCGCTCGCCAGCCTCAACGACGCGCAGCGCTCGGCCGTCGAGCACGGCATGGGCACGCTGGTCGACGACCGTGCGCTGCTGGTGATCGCGGGTGCGGGGTCCGGCAAGACCAGCACGCTGGCGCACCGCGTCGCGTGCCTGATCGCCCGGGGCATCGATCCGCAGCGCATCCTGCTGCTGACCTTCTCGCGCCGGGCCGCGCAGGAGATGGAGCGTCGCGCCGGTCAGGTCGCCGCGCGCGTGCTGGGCCTGCGCGCCGACGCCGCGCCTTCGCTGCCCTGGGCCGGCACCTTCCACGGCATCGGCGCGCGACTGCTGCGCGAGCGCGCGCCGCAGATCGGTTTGAACGAGAACTTCACCATCCATGACCGCGGCGATGCGGAAGACCTGATGGGCATGGTGCGGCACGACATCGGCCTATCGGGCACGACGCGCCGTTTTCCGCAGAAGGGCACTTGCCTGTCGATCTATTCGCGCACGGTCAACACCTGCGCGCCGCTGGCCGATGTGCTGAAGCAGGCATTTCCGTGGTGCGCGGAATGGGCGGCCGAACTGCAGCGGCTGTTCGGCGCCTATGTCGAGGCCAAGCAGCGGCAGAACGTGCTGGACTACGACGACCTGCTGCTCTACTGGGCCGGCATGGTGGCCGAACCCACGCTCGCCGCGCAGGTCGGCGGGCGCTTCGATCATGTGCTGGTCGACGAATACCAGGACACCAACCGGCTGCAGGCATCCATCCTCACGGCGATGAAGCCCGACGGTCGCGGTCTCACGGTGGTGGGCGACGACGCGCAATCGATCTACTCGTTCCGTGGCGCCACGGTGCGCAACATCCTCGACTTTCCCGGCCAGTTCGCAAAAGCGACGCCCGACGGGTCGACGCCGGTCGAGACCCGCATCGTCACCCTGGAGCGCAACTACCGCTCGACGCAGCCGATCCTCGACGTGTCGAACGCCGTCATCGCCGCGGCGGCCGAGCGCCATGCCAAGACGCTCTGGACCGACAAGCCTTCCGCCGGCCGGCCGCAGCTCGTGCTGCTGCCCGACGAGGCGCAGCAGGCACAGTGGGTGGCGAACCGCGTGCTGGAACATCGGGAGGGCGGGCTGGCGTTGAAATCGCAGGCCGTGCTGTTCCGCACTTCGTACCACAGCGCGGCACTGGAACTCGAACTGGCGCGCCGGAACATCCCGTTCGTGAAGTACGGCGGCCTCAAGTTCCTCGAAGCCACGCACGTCAAGGACTTGCTGGCCGTGCTGCGCTTCGCCGAGAACCCGCGCGGGCGGATGGCCGGCTTCCGCGTCACGCAGCTGATTCCCGGCATCGGGCCGGCGACGGCCACGCGCCTGCTGGATGCGATGGACGTCGCCGCAGACCCTGCCGCAGCCGTGGCTTCGTTCGTGCCGCCGGCCGCTGCCCAGGTGGAGTGGGCGCGCTTCGCCGACATCTACGCCGCGCTGCGCAGGCCGGCTCTCGTATGGCCGGCCGACATGGAACTCGCGTTGCGCTGGTACCTGCCGCACCTCGAACGGCTGCACGACGACGCCGGCGTCCGTCGCGGCGATGTCGAACAACTCGCGCGGCTGGCGGCTGGCTACGGCTCGCGCGAGCGCTTCCTCACGGAACTCACGCTCGACCCGCCGGAGGCGACCAGCGACCGCGCCGGCCCGCCGCTGCTCGACGAGGACTACCTGATTCTGTCGACCATCCATTCTTCCAAGGGACAGGAGTGGACGTCGGTGCATGTGCTCAACGTGGTCGACGGCTGCCTGCCCGCCGATGTGGCCCAGGGAGCGCATGAACTGGAGGAGGAGCGCCGGCTGCTGTACGTCGCCATGACACGTGCGCGCGACCACCTGCACGTGCTGGTGCCGCAGCGCTTCTACGTCACTCAGCAGGCTGCGCGCGGGGATCGCCACATGTACGCCGGGCGCAGCCGCTTCATCAGCGAGGCCGATGCAGCCCGCTTCGAACACCAGACCTGGCCACCGCCGCCCGTGCGGGCGCCGAACGTGCCTGCACCTGCAGCGACGATCGATCTTCTGGCCCGGATGCGGGCTTCGTGGCGCTGAACCTACGCCTTGGCGTCCCTGCACCCGACAGGGTCGATCGGTGGCGCGCCTCATGTTCGAAGATGGTCTCTGTTTCTCTGGCAACCGTTGCGAGCCGTCGCATCGCTGCTACGGATTCGATAGCTTGCCGGTGGCTTTGAAATATGAACTACTCGCTCATTTCATGTGCATGCCTGCAGTCGGTTGCAATACCTCGACGGCTTGTGCATAGTGAATCCACGCAACGTTTCGATTCGTGCATTTCCGAGCCGACCGAAACCTTCCTTAGGCAATCGGTCTTTTCCAACCGTCAATTCCAGGAGGTCATTTATGAATTTGACGATCAGCGGCCATCACCTCGATGTTTCCCCCGCCCTGCGCAGTTACGTCACCACCAAGCTTGACCGGATCACCCGCCACTTCGACAAGCTGGTCGACGTGAAGGTCATCCTCACGGTGGAGAACCAGAAGGAAAAGGAAGGCCGCCAGAAGGCCGAATGCAATATTCACGTCAAGGGAAACGATCTTTTCGCGGAATCGAGCCATGCCGATCTCTATGCCGCTGTCGACGAACTGGTCGACAAGCTCGACCGCCAGGTGGTCCGTCACAAGGACCGGCTGCAGGACCATCACCACGCCGCGTCCAAGCGTCTGATGTAGATCGCCCTCGGGCGAACACTCCGCGGGCCACCTACGTGTGGCCCTTTGCTTTTTATGGCGCAGGTGCATAATCGCCCCCGCCCCGCACCTATCATGAATCGTCTCGCGTCCATCCTGCCTCCCGCTCAAGTCCTCGTGAGCGTCGACGCCACGAGCAAGAAACGTGCTTTTGAGGAAGCGGGTCTGTTGTTCGAGAACCTGCATGGCTTGGGCAGGGCTTTGATCACCGACAGTCTCTTCGCTCGCGAGCGGCTCGGCTCGACCGGACTCGGTCATGGCGTCGCGATTCCACATGGACGTATCAAGGGCATGAAGGCGCCGATGGCAGCCGTGTTCCGGCTGGCCGATCCGATCGGGTTCGATGCGCCGGACGAGCAGCCGGTCGTGTTGCTCATCTTCCTGCTGGTGCCCGAGGCGGCGACGCAGAAGCATCTCGAAATCCTTTCTGAGATCGCGGAACTGCTCAGCGATGCAGGTTTGCGTGAGCAGATCAAGTCGAGCACCGATGCTGCAGCGTTGCACGCCCTGATCGCAGGCTGGCAGTCGGCGCAGGTCGCCTGAACTTCCACCCAGGCCTGCGCGCATGAAGCCGACGGTGATCAGCGCCGACGCGATGTTCGAGGAATTCCGCAGTTCGCTGCGCTGGGAGTGGCTGGCGGGCCTGGGGGCTTCGGAGCGGCAGTTCGACGTCGAAGTCATCAGCCGCGCGCAATCCGCTGCCGACTTGGTGGGCTACCTCAATTACATCCATCCGTACCGCGTCCAGATCCTCGGGGCGCGCGAGGTCGCTTACCTGTCTCGCGGTACGCCGGAGGACTGCGCGCGCCGCATCGGTCGCATCGTGACGCTGGAGCCGCCCATGCTCGTGCTGGCCGATGGTCAGACCGCGCCGAACGAACTGCTGGCGATCTGCGAACGTGCACAGCTGCCACTATTCGCGACGCGCGAGGGTTCGGCTTTCGTGATCGACCTGCTGCGCGCCTACTTGTCCAAGCACTTCGCCGAACGCACCTCGATGCACGGCGTCTTCATGGACATCCTGGGCCTGGGCGTGATGATCACCGGCGAGTCGGGCCTGGGCAAGAGCGAACTGGGGCTGGAGCTGATCTCGCGCGGCAACGGCCTGGTGGCCGACGACGCGGTCGATCTCTACCGCATCAACCAGAACACCATCGAGGGCCGTTGCCCCGAGCTGCTGCAGAACCTGCTGGAAGTGCGCGGTATCGGCCTGCTCGACATCCGCGCGATCTTCGGCGAGACGGCGGTGCGCCGGAAGATGCGGCTCAAGCTGATCGTGCACCTGGTGCGTCGCGACAGCTTCGAACGTGACTACGAGCGCATGCCGGCGGCGCCGCTCACGCAGGACGTGTTGGGCATCCCGGTGCGCAAGGTCATCATCCAGGTGGTCGCAGGTCGCAATATCGCGGTGCTGGTGGAGGCTGCCGTGCGCAATTCGATTCTGCAACTGCGTGGCATCGATACCTATGCCGATTTCGTGGCGCGCCACCACAAGGCCATGGACAACGGCACGCAGGACTAGACAGGCAGGAGCTTCAGCGCCGGCTGGCGCAATCCCCGCACAGGCCGTAGAGGGACATCGCATGGTCCTGCATGATCCAGCCCTTGTCCTTGGCGATCATCTGCTGGCGGCGCTCGATCTCCGCGTCGTAGAACTCCTCGACCTTGCCGCACGACGTGCAGATCAGGTGATCGTGGTGCGTGCCCTCGTTGAGTTCGTAGACCGCCTTACCGCTCTCGAAATGACTGCGTTCCAGGATGCCGGCCTGCTCGAACTGCGTCAGCACGCGATAGACGGTGGCCAGGCCGATGTCGGAGCGTTCGTTGAGCAGCACGCGGAACACGTCTTCCGCCGTCATGTGGCGCTGGGTGCCGGTCTGGAATATCTCGAGGATCTTCAGGCGCGGCAGCGTGGCCTTAAGGCCGGTGTTCTTGAGTTCGTCGATGTTGCCCATGGGTCGTTTCCTGCGCCTGCCGTGCAGGCAAGGCCCCCAGGGGGCCAGCCGCTACAATGGATCGATCATATCGCTACCCTCTTTTCCCATGCCCGCCAATCACCGAAGTCGCCTCTGGTTGCTGGTCGCCGCAGTCGGCACCCCTCTTTTCCTGGGTGCCTGCAACAGCGTCACGGAGCGCACGCGTGGCGCTCTGGACGCCGTGACGCCCTACAAGGTGGAGGTGGTTCAGGGCAATTTCGTGTCGAAGGAGCAGGTCGATGCGCTCAAGCCGGGCCAGTCGAAACAACAGGTCCGCGAACTGCTGGGCACCTCGCTGCTGAACGACGTCTTCCATGCCGATCGATGGGACTATGTGTTCACCATCCGGCGCCAGGGCGTCGAACCGCAGCAGCGCCGTCTGACACTCTTCTTCAAGGGCGAATTGCTCGACCGTTTCCAGGGCGACGAGATGCCCAGCGAACAGGAGTTCGTCGCGCGCCTCGATGCTCGCAGGCACAGCGGCAAGATACCTCAGCTCGAGGCCTCGACCGAGCAACTCGACAAGGTGGCACCGGTCAAGGATGCCAAGGCCAACCCCTCTTCCGCGCCGCTCGCACCGTTGCCCGCGAGCTACCCGCCTCTCGAGTCGAAGTGATGGCGACGGAGTCGAATCGCCGCATCGCCGTCGCGGGTGCATCCGGCCGGATGGGCCGGATGCTGATCGAAGCCATTCACGGTGCCGACGATTGCCGCTTGGCCGGTGCGCTCGACCGGCCCGGCGGCGATGCGCTCGGTACCGACGCCGCGGCGTTCCTTGGCGCCGCGAGCGGGGTGCCGGTCGTGTCGGACCTGCGTGCGGGCCTGAAGGACGCGCAGGTGCTGATCGATTTCACCCGGCCCGAAGGCACGCTCGCGCATCTTGCGACATGCCGCGAGCTGGGCGTACAGGCCGTCATCGGCACCACCGGTTTCAGCGACGCGCAGAAGGTGGAGATCGCCGATTTCGCCAAGGACATCGCCATCGTGATGGCGCCCAACATGAGCGTCGGCGTCAACGTGACGCTCAAGCTTTTGGAAATGGCGGCCCGGGCGCTTTCCACCGGCTACGACATCGAGATCGTCGAGGCGCATCATCGTCACAAAGTCGATTCGCCCTCCGGTACCGCCCTGAAGATGGGCGAGGTGATCGCGGATGCGCTCGGACGCGACTTGAAGGCGTGCGCCGTGTACGCCCGCGAGGGCATCACGGGCGAGCGCGACCCGTCGTCGATCGGCTTCGCGTCGATCCGCGGTGGCGACATCGTCGGCGACCACACCGTCCTGTTTGCCGGCACCGGTGAGCGCATCGAGATCACGCACAAATCCTCCAGCCGCGCCACCTATGCGCAAGGCAGCCTGCGTGCCGTGCGTTTTCTGGCGACTCGGAAGTCGGGTCTGTTCGACATGTTCGACGTGCTGGGTCTGCAAGACCTCGCATGAGCGCGCTGCAGATGCTGGAGCAGGGTGACGGCGTCAGTCGCACGGTCGCGCTGTTGCTGATGGCGATGTCGGTAGCGAGTTGGGTGACGATTCTTCGGAAGGCATGGCTGTTGCGCGGCGGTACGCGCAGCGTGCTTCGCAGCATCGCCGCTTTTTGGCAAGCGCCGACGCTGACCGAGGCGCAGGGCCGCGTGCAGGCATTCGACCGCATGCAGTTCGTCGGCCCTGTGGTGGCGGCGCTTCAAAAGCTCGACACGAATTCGACCTCTACCCGTGCCGCTTGCGTCTTGCGAGCTTCGGGCGAAAGGCCGTCGTCGCTCGAGAACGCGGGTGACCGGCGACAGCAGCTGACGCGCCTGCTGCGGGATGCGTTCCACGCAGCACTGCGCCGGTTGCAGGCCGGACAGATCCTGCTGGCCACGGCCGGCGCGACGGCACCGTTCGTCGGCCTGCTCGGCACGGTGTGGGGCATCCATGGGGCGCTGGTCGGAATAGCCGGCGCAACCGGACAGTCCGGCGGCTTCACCATCGACAAGGTCGCCGGACCGGTCGGCGAGGCGCTGGCCATGACGGCGCTCGGTCTGGCAGTCGCGATTCCTGCCGTGCTCGCCTACAACGTGTTCGGTCGCGTGATCGGTCGCATCGAGGCCGAACTCGAAGGCTTCGCGCACGACCTTCTCGGCGTGTTCGGAAGCGATGGCCACCGCACACCGGACGAACTGCCGTCTGCGCGCGTCATGCCGGTCTGAGCGGCAGCCGCGAACTGCGATCGGCCCCCTGACTTCCATGGCATTCGGCCGCACCTCCCTGGGTTCCGGCGGCAATGCGTCCGGGGGGCGTTCGATCGACGCCGGCGGGCAGCGCCCGCTGTCCGACATCAACGTCACGCCGCTGGTCGACGTGATGCTGGTGCTGGTGGTGATCTTCATCGTCACCACGCCGCTGATGGCGAGCGCCATCCGGCTCGACCTGCCGCGTACCGATGCTGGAAAATCGGCCGAGGTGCCTAAATTCGTGAGCCTGGCGATCGATGCGGACGGCAGGCTCTTCGTTGACGGCCAGCCGATTTCCGAGGCCGACCTGCCAGCCCGCCTGACCTCCGCTGCCGCTGTCAGCCGCGACACCGAGATTCAGCTGCGCGCTGACCGCACCGTGCCCTACGGACGTGTCGTCGAACTCATGGCCATCGCCAACAAGGCCGGTCTCGGCCGCATCGGCTTCGTGACCGAAGCGCCTGCCGCCAGATAGTCCAGAGTCAGCTCAGCACGACGGGTTTCGTTTTCCAGATCTGGTGCGCGTACTCCGCGATCGTCCGGTCCGACGAGAACGCACCCATGCCCGCCACGTTCAGGATCGCCTTGTGCGTCCACGCATCGGCGTCGCGATACAGCGCGTCGACCTTGGCCTGCGTCTCGACATAGCTCGCGAAATCGGCCAGCAGCAGGTACTGGTCGCCCCAGTTCACCAGCGTGTCGAAGATGCCCTGATAGCGCGCCGGTTCGCCAGGCGAGAACAGGCCGTCGCGGATCGCGTCCAGCACACCCTGCAGTTCCGGGTTCGCGTCGTAGTAGTGGCGTGGCTGGTAACCCTTGGCACGAATCTCGGCGACCTCGGGCGTGGTGTTGCCGAAGATGAAGATGTTGTCGTCGCCGACGTTTTCCTTCATCTCGACGTTGGCGCCGTCGAGCGTGCCGATGGTCAACGCGCCGTTGAGCGCGAACTTCATGTTGCCGGTGCCCGACGCTTCGGTGCCGGCGGTGGAGATCTGTTCGCTCAGGTCGGCCGCCGGCATGATGATCTCGGCCAGGCTCACGCTGTAGTTCGGCAGGAACACCACCTTCAGCAGCTTGCCGACGCGCGGATCGGCGTTGATCACCGCCGCCACGTCGTTGATCAGCCGGATCACCAGCTTGGCCGCGTGGTACGCCGAAGCGGCCTTGCCGGCGAACACCACCACGCGCGGCACCAGGTCGATCGGCTTGCCGGCGTCGTGCGCGGCGATGATGCGCCGATAGCGCGACACCACGTGCAGCACGTTCATCAGCTGGCGCTTGTATTCGTGGATGCGCTTGACCTGCACGTCGAACATCGCGTCGGTGTCGACCACGATGTTCATGTGCTGCTCGATCCAGTTGGCCAGGCGCAGCTTGTTCTCGCGCTTGGCATGGCGGAAGGCGCGTACGAACGGCGCCTGCGCCGCCATCGGCCGCAGGGCCTCGAGCTGCGTGAGGTCGCGGCGCCAGCCGCGGCCGATGCGCTGGTCGAGCAGGGCGGCGAGCGGCGGGTTGGCCTGCGCCAGCCAGCGGCGCGGCGTCACGCCGTTGGTCTTGTTGTTGAAGCGTTCGGGGAAGATCTTGAAGAAGTCCGAAAAGATCGACTGCGTCATGAGTTCCGAATGCAGCCCCGAGACGCCGTTGATCGAATGGCTCGCGAGCACCGCCACGTAGGCCATGCGCACGCGCCGTTCGCCGGTCTCGTCGACCAGCGACAGGCGGCGCAACAACTCGACGTCGTTGCCGAGCTTCTCGGTCACCGAGCTCAGGAAGCGCGAGTTCATGTCGTAGACGATCTGCAGGTGACGCGGCAGGATGCGGCTCATCATCTCGACCGGCCAGGTTTCCAGCGCCTCGTGCATCAGCGTATGGTTGGTGTAGCTGAAGACCTTCTGCGTGTGCGCCCAGGCGGTGTCCCAGTCGAGGCCGTGCTCGTCGAGCAGCAGGCGCATGAGTTCGGGCACGGCCAGCACCGGGTGCGTGTCGTTGAGGTGGATGCTGACGCGGTCGGGCAGGTTGTCGAAGGTGTCGTGGGTGCGCAGGTAGCGACGCAGCAGGTCCTGTACGCTGGCGCTGACGAAGAAGTATTCCTGGTGCAGGCGCAGTTCGCGGCCCGAGGGCGTGGAGTCGTCCGGGTAGAGCACGCGCGAGACGTTCTCGGAGTGGTTCTTGCTCTCCACCGCCTGCATGTAGTTGCCGCGGTTGAAAGCCGACAGGTCGATCTCTTCCGTCGCGCGCGCCGACCACAGGCGCAGCGTGTTGGTGGCCTGCGTGCCGTAGCCGGGGATGATGGTGTCGTAGGCCATCGCCAGCACGTCGTGGGTGTCGACCCAGTCGGCCGCGCCGTACGGCGGCTGCTTGCCGTCGCGCGAGGTCTCGCGGCGCTGCACGTAGCCGCCGAAGCGCACGCGGTAGGTCACTTCGGGCCGCTGGAACTCCCATGGGTTGCCACGGGTGAGCCAGTAGTCGGGCGTCTCGACCTGCTGGCCGTCGACGATCTTCTGGCGGAACATGCCGTATTCGTAGCGGATGCCGTAGCCGAAGCCGGGCACGCCCAGCGTCGCCATCGAGTCGAGGAAGCAGGCCGCGAGCCGGCCGAGGCCACCGTTGCCCAGCGCCGCGTCGGGCTCGCGCTCGGCGAGCTGTGCGATGTCGACGCCGAAGTCGGCCAGCGCCTGCTTGACGGTGTCGTGCATCTCCAGCGCGAGCAGCGCGTTGGTGAAGGTGCGGCCGATCAGGAATTCCATCGACATGTAGTAGACCCGCTTGAGGTCCTGCTTGTAGCTGGCCCGCGTGGTCGCCATCCAGCGCTCGACCAGCTGGTCGCGCACGGCCATCGAGGCAGCGTTGAGCCAGTCGTCGGGCAGCGCCGCGACCGGGTCCTTGCCGACGGCGTAGATGAGCTTGTTCGCCACGGCGCGCTTGAAGGCGGCAACGTCACGGTCGGGATGGTCGTAGGCGAAGTCTTCGATCGTCATGGGCGTGATGTGCTGAGGAAAAAAAGGGGTGGGAGGAAAGGTGGGCGCTCAGGCCGAGGCCAGGGCGCGTTCGTAGACAGCGGCGTATTTCAACGCGGCAGCTTGCCAGTCGGCGGACTGCCGCATCGCCGAGGCCCGCACGCGGCGCCAGTCGGCCGGCCGGCGGTACAGGGCGAAGGCGCGCCGCACGACGCGCGCGAAGCCCGGCGCGTCGAAATCGTCGAAGACGAAGCCGCTGGCACTGCCGTCGGCGATGTTCTCCAGGGAACAATCGAACACCGTGTCGGCCAGCCCGCCGACGCTGCGCACCAGCGGCAGGCAGCCGTAGCGCAGGCCGTACATCTGCGTCAGGCCACACGGTTCGTAGCGCGAGGGCACCAGCGTCACGTCGCCGGCGCCGAAGAGCCGGTGCGCGAAGCGTTCGTCATAGCCGATGGTCGCGCTCACCGATTGCGGCGCGGCGGCGGCGCGTTCTCGGAAGGTGTCTTCGAGCCAGCGTTCGCCGCTGCCCAGCAGCGCCAGCTGGCCACCCTGCGCGACCAGCGCATCGAGCCCGTCCAGCAACAGTTGCGGACCTTTCTGCTCGGCCAGGCGGCTGACCATCACGAACAGTGGCGCGTCGGGCTCGCTGGCGAGGCCGAGGTCCTGCTGCAGCGACGCCTTGCACAGCGCCTTGCCGCCGGGACGGCGCACGTCGTAGGGATGCGGCAGCAGCGTGTCGGTGCCCGGATTCCAGACGGTGCCGTCGACGCCGTTCAGGATGCCGTCGAGCACGCCGGCGCGACCGCGCAGCAGGCCGTCGAGCCCGCAGCCCTGCTCCGGCGTCTGTATCTCGCACGCATAGGTGGGGCTCACGGTGGTGAGCCGGTCGGCGAAGTAGAGCCCGGCCTTCATGAAGGACAGCTGGCCGTGGTATTCGAGCCCGTCCATCCGGAAGGCCGCGTCCGGCAGGCCCAGTCCGGCGAAGTCGTGTGCCGGAAAGACGCCCTGGTAGGCCAGGTTGTGGACGGTGAAGACGCTCGCCGCGCGGGGCGCGCCTCGCCAGTCGGCGAACGCCATGTACGCGGGCGCCAGCCCGGCGTGCCAATCGTGCGCGTGCACCACTTCGGGTTGCCAGGACGCATCCAGCCCACGCGCGATCTCGGCCGCGACCCAGCCGAGCAGGGCGAAGCGCCGGTGGTTGTCGCCGTAGGGCTGGCGCGCGGCGTCCTCGTAGGGATTGCCGGTGCGGTCGTAGAGCGCGGGCGCCTCGATGACGTAGGCCTGCAGCGGCCCGGCGGCGTTCGCCGCGCCGGTGTCGAAACACCCGCGCAGCAGCACGGCGTGACCCCCCCAGGGCGCCTCGACCGTCGCGACCGCCTGCGCGTTCCGCAGGCCCGCGAGGACCGCCGGAAAGCCCGGCAGCAGCACGCGCACCTCCAGCCCGACCGTTGCCAGCGCCGGTGGCAGCGCCCCGGCGACATCGGCCAGGCCGCCCGTCTTCAGGAAGGGGAAAAGCTCCGCGCTGACCTGGAGGACACGCATCGACGGCATCAGTGCACCGGGTCGGCTTCGAGGCGCTGGAGCATCTCGCGCGTGATCAGCACCACGCCGGCCTCGGTGCGTTCGAAGCGCGCCGTGTCGGCCGCGGCGTCCTCGCCGACCACCAGGCCTTCGGGGATCACGCAGCCGCGGTCGACCACCACCTTCGAGAGTTTCGCGCCGCGCCCGACCTCGACGTCGGGCAGCAGCACCGCTTCGATCACTTCGCAGAACGAATGGATGCGCACGCCCGAAAACAGCACGGAGTCCTTCACCTTCGAGCCCGAGACGATGCAGCCGCCCGAGATGATGGTGTTGACCGCGGAGCCGCTGTTGCCATGGCGGTCGAGAACGAATTTGGCCGGCGGCAATTGACGTTGGTAGGTCCAGATCGGCCAGTCGGTGTCATAGATGTCGAGCTCAGGGGTGACGGAGGCGAGGTCGAGGTTGGCGGCCCAGAATGCATCAATCGTGCCTACGTCGCGCCAGTAGGCCTTGACGTCGGGCCCCTGCTGGCCGCGCGTCACGCACGACACGCTGAACGGATGCGCCAGCGCCCGGCCCTCGGCCACGGCGCGCGGAATGATGTCCTTGCCGAAGTCGTGATCGGAATCCGGATTGGCAGCGTCGTCTTCCAGCAGCTTGTAGAGGTATTTGGAGTCGAAGACGTAGATGCCCATGCTGGCGAGCGCCACGTCGGGCTGGCCGGGCATCGACGGCGGGTCGGCCGGCTTCTCCAGGAAGGCGGTGATCTTGCGGTCTTCGTCGATCGCCATCACGCCGAAGGCCGTCGCCTCCATGCGCGGCACCTCGATGCAGCCGACGGTGCATCCCAGTCCGCGCTCGGCATGGTCCTTGACCATGATCGAGTAGTCCATCTTGTAGATGTGGTCGCCGGCGAGCACCACGACATAGTCGTGCAGCGTCGAGCGGGTCTGGATGATGTCCAGGTTCTGGAACACGGCGTCGGCCGTGCCGCGATACCAGTGCTCGTCGCCGGTGCGCTGCTGCGCGGGCAGCACGTCGACCATCTCGTTGAGTTCGGCGCGCAGGAAGCTCCAGCCGCGCTGCAGGTGGCGCATGAGCGAGTGCGACTTGTACTGCGTGACCACCGCCATGCGCCGGATGCCGGAGTTCAGGCAGTTCGACAGCGCGAAATCGATGATGCGGAACTTGCCGCCGAAGTACACCGCCGGCTTGGCGCGCCGGTCGGTCAGCTGCTTCAGGCGCGAACCGCGACCGCCCGCCAGGACGAGCGCGATGGTGCGGCGCACGAGCTGGTGCGCCTGCAGGGGTTGCTGTTGGGTCGGCATGTTCATGATGTTGTCTCTCAAGTTCCTTGTGGTTGTCAGGGCGTACTTCTTTGCGTACTTTCGTTCATCGGAAGCGCCGTTCCAGCGTAGCACTGCGGGCCGCGTTCAGCCCGTTCGCCGTGCCAGCCAAAGGCTCGACGGCGCGAGCGTCTCGGTGGCGTCGAGCTGTCGGGTCGCGCCGCCGTCGCCATCGAGCTCGAGTTGCCAGACGCCGGGCGGCAGCGTGAACTCGACGGCGCCGTCGCCGGCATGCGTGTCGGCGTTGATCAGCACGAGCCATGCCACCTCGCCGACGACCGCGTCGAACAGCACCGCCAGCGCGTGCCGTCCGTGGCGCGTCCAGTCTTCGGGCTGCATGTCGGGGCCGTCGGGCGTCCGCCAGCGCAGCGCGGTCGCTTCGGTGTGGCCATGCGTCGCCGGCCACCAGCGGTTGCTGCGCAGCGGCGCGGCCTCGCGGCGCAGGGCGAGCAGACGCTCGACGTAGCGCTGCAGGTCGAGGTCGGCACGGTCCCAGTCGAGCCAGGTCGTTTCGTTGTCTTGGCAGTAGGCGTTGTTGTTGCCGCGCTGGCTGTGGCCGATCTCGTCGCCGGCCAGCAGCATGGGCGTGCCCTGCGAGAGCAGCAGCGCGCCGAGCAGCACGCGCTGCAGCCGGGCTCGGCGCGCCAGTACGGTGGCGTCGTCGGTGTCGCCCTCGACGCCGCAATTGCGGCTCAGGTTGCTGCCGCTGCCGTCGCGGTTGCCCTCGCCGTTGGCCTCGTTGTGGCGCCGGTCGTGGCTGACCAGGTCGCGCAGCGTGAAGCCGTCGTGCGCAGCGATGAAGTTGACGCTCGCGGTCGGCGCGCGGCCGTCGTGCTGGAACTCGCCGCTGGAGGCGGTGAATCGGTGCGCGAACTCGCCCGGACCGGTGTCGTGGTCGAGCCAGAAGCCGCGCTGCGCGTCGCGGAAGCGGTCGTTCCATTCGAGCCAGCCGGGCGGAAAGCCGCCGAGCCGGTAGCCGTCGGGGCCGATGTCCCAGGGCTCGGCGATCAGCAGCGCGCGCGACAGCACCGGGTCCTGCGCGACGGCCGCGAAGAAGGGCGAGCGCCGGTCGAATTCGCCGCCTTCCCGGCGCGCGAGCTCGGGCGCGAGGTCGAAGCGGAAGCCGTCGACGCCGAGCTCGGTCACCCAGTGGCGCAGGCTGTCGGTGGCGAGCTGGACGACGCGCGGCTCGGCGAAATTCAGCGAATTGCCGCAGCCGCTCCAGTTCTCGTAGCGCGCGCGGTCGTCGGCGCACAGGTGGTAATAGAGGGCGTTGTCGATGCCGCGCATCGACAGCGTCGGGCCGAGCTCGTCGGTCTCGGCACTGTGGTTGTAGACGACGTCGATCACCAGTTCCATGCCGCGCGCATGCACGGCGTCGGCCAGCGCCCGGAATTCGGAGGTCGGCGTGGTGCCGGGGCGGCCGCTCCAGTAGCGGGACTCGGGCGCGAACCAGCCGATGGTGGTATAGCCCCAGTAGTTGGAAAGGCCCATCTTCAGCAGCCGTTCCTCGTCGGCGCGGTGCTGCACCGGCAGCAGGCTGAGGGTGGTCACGCCCAGGCGCTGCAGCGCGTCGAGCACCACCGGCTCCGCGAGGCCGGCGTAGGTGCCGCGCAGCGCCTGCGGGACGCCGGGATGCCGCATCGTCTGGCCGCGGACATGGAGCTCGTAGATCACGCGATCGCCGGCGGCGATGCGGGGGCGAGGCGCCGTCGCGTCGCCGACGACGGGCGACGGCGCCGCGACCCGTGCCTTCAGTGCGACTGCGGCGTTGTCGCGCGCATCGCGCCGCTCCGGCTGGCCCGGCACGTGGCCGAGGAACAGGTCGCCGCCGTCGTACCGGCCGACGATCTGGCGTGCATACGGGTCGAGCACCACCTTGGCGGCGTTGAAACGATGTCCCTCGTGCGGCGCCCACGGCCCGTGCACGCGCCAGCCGTAGACCAGCCCCGGTTTCGCGCCCGCGAAATGCCCGTGCCAGACGCCGTCGGTGCAGCAGGGCAGCGCGAGACGCTGCTGTTCGTGGGTGCCGCCGCGGTCGAAGACGCACAGGTCGACGCCGGTGGCGTGGGGCGCGGCGAGCGCGAAATTGATCCCGGCCGCGGATGCGGTGGCACCGAGGGGGAAAGGAAGACCGTCGATCAGCATGGGGTCGTGGTTTCTGGAGGGAGCTAGGCGCCGGCATCGCTTCCTGGCAAGAAAGCGAAATCATTGTGGCATGCGGAATTCGGCCCCGATTCCGGCGGCTACATCTCGTTGCAGGCCTTGGGGAAAACCCGCAAGGAGCACGAAAGTTCTTGTTCTATTATTTATTCAACTTGAATTAATTAATCGCCGAGGCAACCTTCGTGTCATCTGCCGGTCCCGGAAGGGGCTCCAACTCCGTCAACCTGCGTCTCTACAACGAACGCATGCTGCTGCAGCGCCTGCGCCGCGCGGGCGAGGCATCGAAGGCCGATCTGGCACGCTGGGCGCAGCTCACCAACACGGCCGTCGGCAGCATCGTGCAGTCGCTGGAGGCGTCGCGGCTGATCGAACTCGCCGGCAAGCGGCAGGAGGGCCAGCGCGGCCAGCCGGCCGGCCTCTACCGCATCAATCCCGACGGCGCCTACGGCATCGGCGTGCGTCTGGACCGCACCCGCGTCGAGACCGTGCTGATCGATCTCGGCGGGCGCATCCTCGCGCGCGAGTCGCACGACCAGCTGCTGCCGCACCCCGACCAGGCGCTGGCGATCGTGCGCAGGGACGTGGTGCGGCTGATGGCGACGCTCGACGGCCCTCAGCGGCGGCGCTTCATGGGCGTCGGCCTGGCGCAGCCCTACAACCTCGGCAGCTGGTTGCGCGAACTCGACCTCAAGGCCGACTTCCGCATCTGGGACGATGTCGACTTCGGCGCCATGCTCGAACAGGTCATCGGCCAGCCGGTGTTCAAGGAGAACGACGGCAACGCCGCCGCGATCGCCGAGCTGTTCTTCGGCGTCGGGCGCGAGGAGAGCGACTTCCTCTACGTGTTCATCGGCGCGGCGCTGGGTGCGGGCGCGGTGATGGGCGGCGAGAGCCTGCGCGGCGCGAGCGGCAACGCCGCCGACCTCGGCCTGATGCCGGTGCCGCCGAGCACGCTGGCCTCGGCGCCCGCCTCGGAGCGGCGCTGGGACATCCTGCTCGCGCGCGCCTCGCTCAATTCGCTGGCGCGCCACCTGCGTCACCACGGCATCCCGGCACGCAACCATGCGCAGCTCGAAGCCAGCGTCCGCGCCGGACGGCCCGAGGTCGACGAGTGGATGGACGACTGCGTCGCCGCGCTGGTGCTGTCGGTGCGCGCGACGCTGGCGGTGCTCGACCTGCCGGCGGTGGTGATCGACAGCGACATCGACGCCGGAATGATCGACGCCCTGATCCGGCGCGTCGACGCCGGCCTCAGGCTGATCGCGCCCGAATCGCGCCAGACGCCACGCCTCTTGCGCGGCAGCTTCCGGGCCGACGCCGGCGCCGTCGGCGCGGCCAGCCTGCCGATGTTCTTCAATTTCTCGCCGCGCGCCGACGTGCTGCGCGGCCGCTCGCATCGCTCGATGCCGGAAGACGCCCATGTCTGAAACCACGTCCGCGCCGACCGCGGCGCCGCTGCTCGAACTGCGCGGCATCTCCAAGACCTTCCCCGGCGTGCGTGCGCTGCAGGACGTGCGCCTCACGGCCAACGCCGGCCGCGTGCACGCGCTCATGGGCGAGAACGGCGCGGGCAAGTCGACGCTGATGAAGATTCTCTCGGGCGCCTACATGCCCGACGCCGGCGCGCAGATCCTGATCGACGGCCGGCGCGTGGACATCGACGGCCCGATCGCCGCGAAGAATCTCGGCGTCTCGGTGATCTACCAGGAACTGAGCCTGGCGCCCAACCTCAGCGTGGCCGAGAACGTCTTCATGGGCCGCTCGCTGCGCCGCGCCGGCATGGTCGACCGCGCCGGCATGACGGCCGCCTGCACCGGCACGCTGCAGCGCCTGGGCGCCGACTTCGGCCCGGCCACCATCGTCTCGACGCTGTCGATCGCGCAGCGCCAGCTGGTGGAGATCGCGCGCGCCGTGCAGTTCGACTGCCGCATCCTGGTAATGGACGAGCCGACCACGCCGCTTTCCACGCACGAGACCGACCGCCTGTTCGTGCTGATCAAGCGGCTGCGCGCCGAAGGCCTGGCGATCCTCTACATCAGCCACCGCATGGACGAGATCGACGAGCTCGCCGACGAGGTCACGGTGCTGCGCGACGGCGCCTACGTCGGTACGCTGGACCGCGCCGAGCTCACGCGCGACAAGCTGGTGAAGATGATGGTGGGGCGCGATCTGTCGGGCTTCTACCGCAAGGAAGGCGCGGGCCACCGCACCGGCGAGAAGGCGCTGAGCGTCGTCGGCATGGGCGACGGCCGGCGCGTGCACGACTGCAGCTTCGACCTGCACGCGGGCGAGGTGCTGGGGCTGGCCGGGCTGGTCGGCGCGGGCCGCACCGAGCTCGCGCGCCTGATCTTCGGCGCCGACGAGCGCACCACCGGTGAAGTGCTGCTCGACGGCGCGGGCAGCCGGCTCGACATCCGCAAGCCGGCCGACGCCATGCGCGCCGGCATCCTCTACCTCACCGAGGACCGCAAGGGCCAGGGCCTGTTCCTGGACCTGTCGGTGCGCGACAACATCAACGTGATGGTCTGCCCGCGCGACGCCCATGCCGGCGGCGTGATGGACGCCGGCCGCGCGTTGCAGCGCGCCAAGGACGCGATCAAGCAGCTGTCGATCCGCGTCGCCTCGCCGCGCGTGAACGTCGGTTCGCTCTCGGGCGGCAACCAGCAGAAGGTGCTGATCGCCCGCCTGCTCGAACTCGGGCCGCGCGTGCTGATCCTCGACGAGCCGACGCGCGGCGTCGACATCGGCGCCAAGAGCGAGATCTACCGGCTGATCGACGAACTCGCGCGCCGCGGCGTCGCGGTGCTGGTGATATCGAGCGAACTCGCCGAGGTCGTGGGCATCTGCGACCGCGTGATCGTGATGCGCGAAGGCCGGCTGGTCGGCGACGTCGGCGGCGACGGCGGCCGCGCCATCACGCAGGAAAATATCGTCGCGCTCGCCACCGGTGCCGCCACCCACGCATCGGCGGCGCTGCACTGAATCCGAACGAGAAGGAGACATCCATGAGCAATCCCAACCCCACCCTCCGGACGACGCCGCTCGCCGCTGCTCCCCAGGCGCCGCGCGCCACCACCAAGGAACTGATCCGCGCGCTCGGCATGCTGCCGGTGCTGGTGCTGCTGTGCATCGGCTTCGGCCTCGCGAGCGAGAACTTCCTCAGCCTGCAGAACTTCTCGATCATGACGCAGCAGGCGTCGATCAACATCGTGCTGGCCACCGGCATGACCTTCGTGATCCTGACCGCCGGTATCGACCTGTCGGTCGGCTCGATCCTGGCCGCCTCGGCGGTGGTGGCGATGCTGGTGTCGAAGATCCCCGAATTCGGCATGCTGGGCATCTTCGGCGGGCTGGCCTGCGGCTTGCTCTTCGGACTGATCAACGGCGTGCTGATCGCGTTCGTGAAGCTGCCGTCGTTCATCGTCACGCTGGGCTCGCTCACGGCGGTGCGCGGCATCGCGCGCCTGCTGGCCAACGACGCCACCGTGTTCAACCCCGAGCTGCCGTTCGCCTTCATCGGCAACGCCGAGGTGCTCGGCGTGCCGTGGCTGGTGATCATCGCCTTCGCGGTGGTGGCGCTGGCCTGGTTCATCCTGCGGCGCACGGTGCTAGGGCTCAACATCTACGCGGTCGGCGGCAATCCGGAGGCGGCGCGGCTGGCCGGCATCAAGGTCTGGGCGGTGCTGCTGTTCGTCTACGCCGCCTCCGGCCTGCTGGCCGGCCTGGGCGGCGTGATGGCCTCGGCGCGGCTCTACGCGGCCAACGGGCTGCAGCTGGGCGCGTCCTACGAACTCGACGCCATCGCCGCGGTGATCCTGGGCGGCACCAGCTTCGTCGGCGGCACCGGCTCGATCCTGGGCACGCTGATCGGCGCGCTGATCATCGCGGTGCTGACCAACGGGCTGATCCTCACGGGCGTGTCGGACATCTGGCAGTACATCGTCAAGGGGCTGGTGATCATCGGCGCGGTAGCGCTCGACCGCTATCGCCGAAAGGATTCCGCAAGGACCTGACCCCGTTCGCTTCCCACGCTTTCGTTCCAAGAAACTTCGCTTCATTTCATCGTCAGGAGACATCCAAAATGCGCAGAACCCTCGTCGCACTCGCCGTCGTCGCGGCCGCCCTCGCAAGCCCGACGGCGCAGGCCCAGCAGGCCCGCCAGATCAAGAGCGTGGGCATCACGCTCGGCTCGCTCGGCAATCCGTTCTTCGTCTCGCTCGCCAAGGGCGCCGAGGCCAAGGTCAAGCAGATCAATCCGGCCGCCAAGGTCACGGCGCTGTCGGCCGACTACGACCTCGGCAAGCAGTTCTCGCAGATCGACAGCTTCATCGCCTCGGGCGTCGACATGATCCTGGTGAACGCGGTCGACGCCAAGGCCATCGCCCCGGCGATCGCCAAGGCCAAGAAGGCCGGCATCGCGGTGGTGGGCGTGGACGTGGCGGCCAACGGCGCCGACGCGGCGGTGCAGACCGACAACGTGCAGGCCGGCGCGATCGCCTGCCAGTTCATCGTCGAGAAGCTCGGCGGCAAGGGCAACGTGATCATCCAGAACGGGCCGCAGGTCTCGGCCGTGATCGACCGCGTGAACGGCTGCAAGTCGGTGTTCAGGAAGAACCCGGACATCAAGGTGCTGTCGGACGATCAGGACGCCAAGGGCTCGCGCGAAGGCGGCCTGAACGTGATGCAGAACCACCTCACGCGCTTCCCGAAGATCGACGCGGTGTTCACCATCAACGACCCGCAGGCCATCGGCACCGACCTCGCCGCGCGCCAGCTCAACCGCAAGAACATCGTCATCGCCTCGGTCGACGGCGCCCCCGACATCGAAGGCGCGCTCAAGGCAGACACGCAGGTGCAGGCGTCCGCCAGCCAGGACCCGTTCGCGATCGCGCAGAAGGCGGTGGAGATCGGACAGGACGTGCTCGCCGGCAAGCCACCGGCGCAGCCGATGGTGCTGCTGCCCTCGACGCTGGTCACGCGCGCCAACGTCAAGGACTACAAGGGCTGGGCGGCGGCGCGCTGAGATCCCGATGGGCGAGATCCTCATGAGAGAGACGACGTCGCAACGCCGCGAGCCATCGATGTTCGTGGTCTGCGGCGAAGCGCTGATGGACGTGTACCCGGGCGAAGCCATGCCCGAGGGCCTGCGTCTGGACGCGCGCATCGGCGGTTCGCCGCTGAACGTCGCGCAGGGACTGGCGCGGCTCGGCCAGCCGGTCGCCTTCCTGGCCGGCCTGTCGACCGACACCTTCGGCGAGCGCCTGCTGGCATCGCTGCGCGCCGAGGGCGTCGACACGTCGCTCACGGTGCGCAGCGACGCGCCCACCACGCTCAGCGTGGTCAGCGTCGACGCGCGGGGCGTGCCGCGCTATGCGTTCCACGGCACGGGCGCGGCCGACCGGCAGATCACGCCCGCCGACCTGCCGGTGATGCCGCCGCAGGTGCGCGCGCTGCAGTTCGGCTCCTACGCGATGGTGGTCGAGCCGATCGGCGGCGCGCTTCGGATGCTCGCGGCGAGCGAGCGCAGCCGTCGGCTGATCGCCTACGACCTCAACGTGCGGCTCAACGTCGAGCCCGACGTCCAGCGCTGGCGCACCGTGGTCGCCGGCATGGCCGGGATCGCGCACCTCATGAAGACGAGCGACGAGGACCTGGCGCTGCTCTACCCGGAAGAAACGATCGGGCAGGTGGCCGCGCGATGGCTGGCCCAGGGTGCGTCGATGGTGGTCGTCACGCGCGGCGGCGAAGGTGCCTGCGCCTGGTCCGCGGCGGGGCAGGCCGGCGCGCCCGCGCCGAAGGTCCAGGTGATCGACACGGTCGGCGCGGGCGATACCTTCCAGGCGGCGATGCTGTGCTGGCTGGAGGAGCAGCGCTTGCTCGACGCGCATGCCTTGCGCACCATGGACCCGACGCGCATGGGCGCCATGCTCGGCTTCGCCGCTCGGGCCGCGGCCATCACCTGCGGCCGGCGCGGCGCCGACCTGCCACGGCGTGCCGAATTGAGCTGAGCGGGCGCGATAATTGGCATCCCCCGGCCGATCAGCGCCGGGACGTTGCCAACAGCCGCCCCATGAATCCCAGCTACAAACCCGCCGACGTCGAGACCGCCGCCCAGGCCCAGTGGACCGTCGACGACGCCTACCGCGTCGTCGAGCATGCGCGCAACGCGCGCGGCGACCTGAAGAAGAAGTACTACGCCTGCTCGATGCTGCCGTACCCGAGCGGCAAGCTGCACATGGGCCACGTGCGCAACTACACCATCAACGACATGCTCGCGCGCTACCTGCGCATGTCGGGCTACAACGTGCTGATGCCGATGGGCTGGGACGCTTTCGGCCTGCCCGCGGAGAACGCGGCGCTCAAGAACGGCGTGCCGCCGGCGAAGTGGACCTACGAGAACATCGACTACATGCGCGGCCAGCTTCAGGCGATGGGCCTGGCGATCGACTGGAGCCGCGAGATCGCCACCTGCGACCCCGGCTACTACAAGTGGAACCAGTGGCTGTTCCTGAAGATGCTCGAAAAAGGCATCGCCTACCGCAAGACCCAGGTCGTGAACTGGGACCCGGTCGACCAGACCGTGCTGGCCAACGAGCAGGTGATCGACGGCAAGGGCTGGCGCACCGGCGCCACGGTCGAGCGCCGCGAGATCCCCGGCTACTACCTGAAGATCAGCGACTACGCGCCCGAGCTGCTCGAGCACACGCAGCGCAAGCTGCCGGGCTGGCCCGAACGCGTGAAGCTGATGCAGGAAAACTGGATCGGCAAGAGCGAGGGCGTGCGCTTCGCCTTCACGCACGACATCCGCGGCGAAGACGGCCGGGCGATCCAGGACGGCCGCATGTACGTCTTCACGACACGCGCCGACACCATCATGGGCGTGACCTTCTGCGCCGTCGCGCCCGAGCATCCGCTCGCCGCGCATGCCGCGAAGACCGACCCGGCGGTCGCCGCCTTCATCGACGAATGCAAGGGCGGCGGCACGACGGAAGCCGAACTCGCCACCCAGGAGAAGAAGGGCGTGCCCACCGGCCTGACCGTGACGCACCCGATCACCGACGAGCAGGTGCCCGTCTGGGTCGGCAACTACGTGCTTATCGGCTACGGCGACGGCGCCGTGATGGGCGTGCCGGCGCACGACGAGCGCGACTTCGCCTTCGCCAACAAGTACGGCATCGAGATCATCCAGGTCGTGCTGGTCGACCACGAGCCGCACTTCGACTATCACAAGTGGCAGGACTGGTACGCCGACAAGCAGCGCGGCGTCATCGTCAATTCCGACAGCTTCAGCGGCATGTCCTTCAAGGAAGCCGTGGCCGCCGTCGCCCATACGCTCGAACACAGGGGCCTGGGCGAGAAGCAGACCACCTGGCGCCTGCGCGACTGGGGAGTGAGCCGCCAGCGCTACTGGGGCGCGCCGATCCCGATCATCCATTGCGACGAGCACGGCGCCGTGCCGGTGCCCGAGCGCGACCTGCCGGTCGTGCTGCCGACCGACTGCGTGCCCGACGGCTCGGGCAACCCGCTGATCGGGCACGAAAGCTTCCACGCCGGCGTCGTCTGCCCGGTGTGCGGCAAGCCCGCCCGCCGCGAGACGGACACGATGGACACCTTCGTCGACTCGTCCTGGTACTTCATGCGCTACTGCGACCCGAAGAACGATCAGGCGATGGTCGGCGAGGGCGCGCAGTATTGGATGCCGATGGACCAGTACATCGGCGGCATCGAACACGCTATTCTTCACCTGCTCTACGCGCGCTTCTGGACCAAGGTGATGCGCGACCTCGGGCTGGTGAAGGTCGACGAGCCCTTCTCCAAGCTGCTCACGCAGGGCATGGTGCTCAACCACATCTACTTCCGGCGCGGCGACAAGGGCGGCAAGGATTACTTCCCTCCGCTCGAGGTGACGCCGGTGCTCGATGCGCAGGGCCGCATCGCCGGCGGCACGCTGGCCGACGGCACGAGCGTCGAATACGGCGGCGTCGGCAAGATGGGCAAGAGCGAGCGCAACGGCGTCGACCCGCAGGACCTGATCGAGAAGTACGGTGCCGACACCGCGCGGCTCTACACGATGTTCACCGCGCCGCCCGAAGCCACGCTGGAGTGGAACGACGCGGCGGTCGAGGGCAGCTACCGCTTCCTGCGCCGGGTCTGGAGCTTCGGCGTCGCGCAGCAGGCGGCGACCGAGGCCGGCGGCGTTCCGGGCCGGCCGGCGGCGTTCGGCAAGGCCGCGCAAGCGCTGCGCTTGGAGGTGCACACCGTGCTGCGCCAGGTCGACTACGACTACCAGCGCATGCAATACAACACGGTCGTCTCCGGCACGATGAAGCTGCTCAACGCGCTCGAATCCTTCAAGCCGGACGGCTCGCCGGGCGACGCCTTCGCGCTGCACGAGGGCTTCGGGATCCTGCTGCGCGTGCTCTATCCGGCCACGCCGCACATCGCGCACCAACTCTGGCGGGAGCTCGGCCACGACCAGGCCCACGGCGACCTGCTCGACGCGCCCTGGCCGCTGGTCGATCCGGCCGCGCTGGTGCAGGACGAGGTCGAACTGATGCTGCAGGTCAACGGCAAGCTGCGCGGCAAGCTGCGGGTGCCGGCGTCGGCGACCAGGGACGAGATCGAGAAGACGGCGCTCGCGTGCGACGACTTCGTCGCTTTCGCTACGGGCGCCGCGGTCAAGCGCGTGATCGTCGTGCCGGGGCGCCTGGTCAACATCGTCTTCTGAAACCTGATCGCTATGGCACCCACGACATACAACAACACCCTCTCCGGCAGCCGCCGCGACGCCGCGCTTTCCCGCCGGCGGTTGCTCGGCGCCTCGGCCACGCTCGCCGGCGGCACGCTGCTCGCGGCCGGCCTCTGCGGCTGCGGCTTCGAGCTGCGCAAGGCGCCGGTCTTCGCGTTCAAGTCGATCTCCATTCCCGGCAACACGGCGTTCGTCAATTACCTGCGCCGCAACCTGTCGTCGGCCGGTACGGTCCAGGTGGTCCCGGCCGAGCGGCAGCGCGAAGCCGAGGCGATCCTCGACATCCTCGGCGAGGAGCGCACGCGCTACGTGCTCTCGACCAACGCCGCCGGCGAAGTCCGCGAACTCGAGCTGCGCTACCGCCTGCGCTTCCGCCTGCGCACGCCGGCGGGCAAGGAGTTGCTGCTCAGCGAGATCTCGCAGAAGCGCGACCTGACCTACAACGAAACGAACGCGCTCGCCAAGGAAGGCGAGTCCGAGCTGCTCTACCGAGACATGCAGAACGACGTCGCCCAGCAGATGCTGCGCCGGCTGGCCGCGGTCAAGGAGCTGTAGGTCGCGCATGCAGCTGAGCCCGGCGCAGCTTCCCGCCCATCTGGCGCAGTCTGGCAAGGGCTTGCGCCCGCTCTACACGGTCCACGGCGACGAGCCGCTGCTCGCGCAGGAAGCCGCCGATGCGATCCGCGCGGCGGCGCGCGCCCAGGGCTACACCGAGCGCAGTTCGTACACCGTCGCCGGCGCGCACTTCGACTGGAGCGCGGTGCTGGCCGCGGGCGGTTCGCTGAGCCTGTTCGCCGACCGGCAGATCGTCGAGATCCGCATCCCGTCGGGCAAGCCCGGCAAGGACGGCAGCGTCGCGCTGCAGCACATCGCCGAAGCCGCTAACGGCAACGACAGCACGCTCACGCTGGTGCTGCTGCCCCGGCTCGACAAGGCGACGCGCACCGGCGCCTGGTTCTCGGCGCTGGAGAACAACGGCATCTCGCTGCAGGTCGACCCGGTAGAGCGGGCCGCGCTGCCGCAATGGATCGCGCAGCGTCTCGCGCTGCAGGGCCAGCGCGTGAAATCCGGCGAGGAGGGCCAACGCACGCTGCAGTTCTTCGCCGACCGGGTCGAAGGCAACCTGCTGGCCGCGCACCAGGAGATCCAGAAGCTGGCGCTGCTGCATCCGGCGGGCGAGCTCGGCTGGGAGCAGGTCGAGGGCGCGGTCAACAACGTCGCGCGCTACGACGTCTTCAAGCTCTCCGAGGCGGTGCTGGCCGGCAACCCGCGGCGCGTGGCGCGCATGCTCGACGGCCTGCGCGCCGAGGGCGAGGCCGAGGTGCTGGTGCACTACACGCTGGCGGAGGACATCCGCGCGTTGAAACGCGTGAAGGATGCGATGGCCGCTGGCCGGCCGCTGCCGATGGCGCTGCGCGAGAACCGCATCTGGGGGGCGCGCGAGCGGGCCTTCGAGCGCGTGCTGCCGCGGCTGGACGATCGCACGCTGTCGCGCCTGCTGCGTGCCGCGCACCTGGTCGACGGCATCGTCAAGGGCCTGAAGCAGCCCGACTGGCCGGCCAACGGCTGGCAGGCGCTGCAGCGGCTGGCGCTGATGCTCTGCCGGAGCTGCATGACGGCCGCCTGAAACGCGGTGTTTCGCCGGCGCCCACGGTCGACCGGATCGCGCATGGGAAAATCCATCCATGAACGCGTTCAATCTCCATGAAGGCATGCAGGCGCTCGGCCTGCAGGCCAAGACCGCTTCGGCGCTGATGGCCAAGGCCAGCGCCGCCACCAAGAACATCGCTTTGAAGGCGCTCGCCGCGCGCCTGCGCGGGGCCGGCCCGGAACTGGCCGGGGCCAATGCCCGCGACGTCGAGCGGGCGATTTCGGCCGGTCTTTCGGCGCCGCTGGTCGACCGGCTCCGGCTCACTCCGAAAGTGATCGAAACCGTCGCGCTCGGCTGCGAGCAGCTCGCCGCCATGCCCGACGCGATCGGCGAGATCACCGGCATGAAGCAGCAGCCCAGCGGCATCCGCGTGGGCCAGATGCGCGTGCCGATCGGCGTCTTCGGGATGATCTACGAAAGCCGCCCCAACGTGACGATCGAAGCGGCGAGCCTGGCGATCAAGAGCGGCAACGCGGTGATCCTGCGCGGCGGCTCGGAAGCCATCGAGTCGAACAAGGCGCTGGCGCTGCTGGTGTCGCAGGCGCTGGCGGAGGCCGGATTGCCGGTCGACGCCGTGCAGCTGGTGCAGACCACCGATCGCGATGCCGTCGGCCACCTGATCGCGATGCCGCAGTTCGTCGACGTGATCATCCCGCGCGGGGGCAAGGGACTGATCGAACGCATCAGCCGCGAAGCGAAGGTGCCGGTCATCAAGCACCTCGACGGCAATTGCCACGTGTACGTCGACGACAGCGCGCCGCTGGACATGGCGGTCCGGGTGGTCGACAACGCCAAGACGCAGAAGTACAGCCCGTGCAACGCGGCCGAAGGCCTGCTCGTGGCGGCGTCGATCGCGCATCTTTTCCTGCCGCAGATCGCCGCGGTGTTCGCCGCCAAGGGCGTGGAGATGCGCTGCGATCCGCAGGCGGCGCAACTTTTGCGGGCCGAGGGCGTGGCGGTCGTCGATGCGCTCGCGTCCGACTGGTCGGAGGAATATCTGGCGGCGGTGATCAGCGTCAAGGTGGTCGAGGGGCTGGACGAGGCCATCGCGCACATCAACCGCTATTCGAGCCACCATACCGATGCGATCGTCACGCGGGACCACGTCAACGCCCAGCGCTTCCTGCGGGAGGTCGATTCGGCCAGCGTCATGGTGAATGCGAGCACGCGCTTCGCCGATGGCTTCGAATTCGGGCTGGGTGCTGAAATCGGCATCAGCACCGACAAGTTTCATGCGCGAGGTCCGGTGGGCATCGAGGGTCTGACATCGCTCAAATACGTGGTTCTGGGGCAGGGCGAGATCAGGGGTTGAGGCATACGTCGAGCCCGACCTGCCTTTTCCGCTCCACCTTTTTTATCTTCTTTCCGCCGAACCCGTACCGAAGCCCGCTGCATGGTCCCCCATCTCGTCACCGCCCTGACTGGCCCGATCAACGAACTCGAACAGCGGGTGATCGATTCCACGCCCGCGATCGAGCGCTGGTTCCGCCTGGAGTGGATGGAGCACACGCCGCCGTTCTACAGCTCGGTCGACATTCGCAACGCGGGCTTCAAGCTGGCACCGGTCGACACCAACCTGTTTCCGGGCGGCTGGAACAACCTCACTCAGCAGATGCTGCCGCTGGCCGTGCAGGCGGCGCAGGCGGCGATCGAGAAAATCTGTCCGGAAGCGCGCAACCTGCTCGTCATTCCCGAGAATCATTCGAGCAACACCTTCTACCTGGCCAACATCGCGCAGCTGGTGCGCATCTTCCACATGGCAGGGCTCAACGTGCGGGTCGGCTCGATCGACCCGGCGATCAAGTCGCCCAAGACCATCGAACTGCCGAACGGCGACACCGTGACGCTGGAGCCGGTGGTGCGCACCAAGCGGCGCCTGGGCATCAAGAATTTCGACCCCTGCACCATCCTGCTGAACAACGACCTGTCGGCCGGCACGCCGGGTATCCTGGAAGACCTGCACGAGCAATACCTGCTGCCGCCGGTGCATGCGGGCTGGTCGGTGCGGCGCAAGAGCAACCATTTCCGCAGCTACGAGGAAATATCCAAGCGTTTCGGCAAGTTGCTTGGGATCGACCCGTGGCTGATCAACCCGATGTCGACGCGCGCGGAGGGCATCGACTTCACCGAAGGCGCGGGCATGGACGTGGTCGCGAGCCATGTCGACGCGATGCTGTCGAAGGTGCGTCGCAAATACAAGGAATACGGCATCAACGAGAAGCCGTTCGTGATCGTCAAGACCGACAACGGCTCGCACGACCTGGGCGTGATGACGGTGCGCGATGCCAAGGAGGTCGAAGGACTGGGCCGGACCGCACGTGCCCGTCTGGCGGAGGTCGGTGCGACGGCGCCGTCGACGCACGAGATGATCTTCCAGGAAGGCGTGTTGACCAACGAACGCGTGCAGAACGGCGTGGCCGAGCCGGTGGTCTACATGATGGACCGTTACGTGGTCGGCGGCTTCTACCGCGTTCATGCCGGGCGCAGCACCGACGAGAGCCTGGCGTCGCCCGGTGCGAGCTACGTGCCGCTGGCTTTCTCCGACGGCGGTCACCTACCGCAGCACGGTGCCAAGCCCGGCGCCAGTGCGCCCAACCGCTTCTACATGTACGGCGTGATCGGGCGCCTGGCGATGGTGGCGGCGAGCTATGAACTGGAGGCGACGGATCCGGATGCCGAAGTTTACGAATGAACGCGGAGTGACCGCAGCGTAGTTCCCTATCAGCGTCTCTGCCAACGTGCGCAGGCGGACGTTAAAAGGGCAGAATGGCGACCCTCCCAGCCTAAGGAATCCGGGTCGCCGCCCGTTCCAACGAGTCCGTGTCAAAACCAAAAAGCTCCTCAGCCGCATTGATTCTGGGCGCCATCGGCGTCGTCTACGGTGACATCGGCACCAGCGTGCTGTATGCGACCAAGGAGGTCTTCGGGCACGGCCATGTGCCGTTCACGATCGAGAACGTCTACGGCATCCTGTCGATGTTCTTCTGGACGCTGACGATCATCGTGTCGCTGAAATACGTGGTGCTGGTGTTGCGGGCCGACAACGAGGGCGAAGGTGGCCTGGTCGCGATGCTGGCGCTGGCGTCGCGGGCGGTGGCGGACAAGCCGAAGCTGCGCAGCGTCCTGCTGGTGGTCGGGATCTTCGGCACGTCGTTGTTCTATGGCGACGGCGTCATCACGCCGGCCATTTCGGTGCTGTCGGCGGTCGAGGGCCTGGAGGTGGTGTCGCCGCACTTCACGCATTACGTGATCCCGATCACGCTGGTGGTGCTGTTCGGGCTTTTCGTCGTGCAGAAGCGCGGCACCGCGGGCATCGGCAAGTTCTTCGGGCCGATCACGCTGGTCTGGTTCGTGGTGCTGGCAGTGCTGGGCGTCCTGCAGATCGCGACGCATCCTGAAATCCTCAAGGCGGCTAACCCGTACTACGCGCTCAGGTTCGTCTGGGACAATCCGATGACCAGCTTCATCGTGCTGGGCGCGACCGTGCTGTGCGTGACCGGCGCCGAGGCGCTGTATGCCGACCTCGGCCACTTCGGCAAGGGGCCGATCCGCATCGCATGGTTCTCGGTCGTCATGCCGGCCCTGTTGCTCAACTATTTCGGCCAGGGCGCGTTGCTGCTGGAGAACCCGGAAGCCGTGAAGAATCCGTTCTTCATGATGGCGCCCGAATGGGCGTTGATCCCGCTGGTGCTGCTGGCGACGCTGGCCACGGTGATCGCCTCCCAGGCGCTCATCACCGGCGCCTTCAGCGTGACACGCCAGGTGATCCAGCTCGGCTACCTGCCGCGCCTGAACATCCAGCACACCAGCGTGCGCTCGGCCGGGCAGATCTATATTCCGTTCATCAACTGGGGGCTGTTCGTCGCCATCGTGCTGGCAGTGGTGCTGTTCCGGTCGTCGAGCAACCTGGCCGCGGCCTATGGCATCGCCGTGACCACCGACATGCTCATCACCACGGTGCTGACCTTCTTCGTGATCCGCTACGCCTGGAAGCTGCCGCTCGCGCTGTGCATCGCGGCGACCTCTGCGTTCTTCGTCATCGACTTCGCGTTCTTCGCATCGAACCTGCTCAAGCTGCCCGAGGGCGGCTGGTTCCCGCTGATGATCGGCGGCGGCGTGTTCATGCTGATGATCACCTGGAAGGAAGGCCGGCGGCTGATGGGCGAGGTGCAGCGCGCCGATTCGCTCGACCTGCGCAGCTTCCTGGACGCCGTGTTCGTGAGCCCGCCGGCGCGCGTCGAGGGCACGGCGGTGTTCCTCGCAGCGGAGCCCGGCATCGTGCCCAACGCGCTGCTGCACAACCTGAAGCACAACAAGGTGCTGCACGAGCAGAACCTGTTCGTGACCGTGCGCAGCCACGAGGTGCCGTGGATACCGCTGGAGCAGCGCATCGAGATCGAGGCGCTCGGCAACCACTGCTGGCAGGTGATGGTGCACTACGGTTTCAAGAACGACATCGATCTGCCGCGCGCGCTCGACAACGCACGCATGAGCGGCTGCCGGCTGGAGCCGATGACGACCAGCTATTTCCTGTCGCGCGACGTCGTGATTCCGACGCTGGGCAGCGGCATGGCGCCGTGGCGCGAGAAGCTGTTCGCGCAGATGCACCACAATGCGAGCGGCGCGGCGAACTTCCTGAACCTGCCGAACAACGCGGTGGTGGAGCTGGGTTCCAAAATAGAGATCTAGCCTCGCCTCCAGGCTTCGCGCGCTTCGTGTCGCTTCACCTGCCCGCTGTCGGGGGCAACACCTGCGGACCGGCAGAGCCGGAGTCGCGGTGGTTCCGGCACGACGGAAGCGCGGCAAGGTTCGTACTTGGTGTGGGTCTCCTCACCCTCACCGATTCCGCATGACATCCCATTCACCGTCATGCCGACGCTTCGTCACAGCCACTTCGAAGACGCCCGGGCGATCTTCGCCGGCGCTGTTCGCGATCGATCGGCTGCATCCGGCCTGTGCGGCGGTGCTCGGCGCGACGGTCGTGTCGCTCTACATGCAGGAGAAGCACGGCTGGCGCGCCGGCAAGGTGCAGAGAGGCTACGTGACGATGTAAGTCGTCACTCGAATTCGCCGGGACGTCCGTTCGCCAAGAGCTGCATGTGCGATGCGATGGCGCCCGGCGTGGTGAACCAGACCTCGCCGCGGTCCCGTGCGCGTGCCAGGTGCTGCAAGGCCTTGCGCAGATGCCGCAACCGATAGGGCTGACCGACGATATAGGGATGCAGCGCCAGGCCCATCACGAGCGGTTGCGCGCGCGACTGGTCCAGCATCTCGTCGAAGTTGTCGATCACCATCGCCGTGAAGTCCTTCGCGTCCATCTGGCGGCCCATGATCATCGGAATGTCGTTGAGCTCCTGCGGATAGGGTATCGACCAGAGCGAGCCGCCGTCGCGTGTGCGCATGCGCACCGGCTGGTCGTCGTGGCACCAGTTGAGCGTGTAGCCGTAGCCGGTCTCCGCCAGCAGGTCGGGCGTGAGCACGGTCTCGGAAATCCAGGGTGACAGCCAGCCCGCCGGCGTATGGCCGCTCTCGCGCTGGATGCGTTCGCGGCAGCGCAGCAGCAGAGCGCGTTCGTCCGCTTCGTCGAGCACACCCTGCCGCTCGGCATTGCTGTGGCCGTGGCCGACGAGTTCGTCGCCGCGCGCGACGCAGGCCCGCACCAGTTCCGGGCAGTGGTCGTAGAGCGCGGTGTTGATCAGCGCACCGGTCGGCAGGCCGAGCGCGTCGAAGAGTTCGAGGCAGCGCCATGCACCGACGCGGTTACCGTACTCGCGCCAGCCGTGGTTGAGCACGTCGGGCTGCGGGGAGGCCAGGCCGATGCAGGCGCCCAGTCCGTCGCCGAAGGCGAAGTGTTCGAGATTGAAGCCGAGGTAGACCGCCAGCCGCGCACCGTTCGGCCACACGTAGTCGGGCCTCCGGGCGATCGGCCTGTAGTCGAATCGGTCGTGCGTGGGAAGAAGTTCGGGCCAGCGTGTTGTCATCGGCACGGGACCGCAAGTCCCGTGCCGATCCCGGTAAGCGACGAGCCGTCCTGGCGGCACAATCGCCCGATGCGTTTTTTCAAGGACCTGAGTCTCTCGGCCTTCACGGCCGGCTTCGTGGCGGTGCTGGTGGGCTTCACCAGTTCGATCGCGATCGTTTTCCAGGCGGCGACCGCCTTCGGCGCGACGCCGGAAATGATCGCTTCCTGGATGTGGGCGTTGGGTCTCGGCATGGGCCTGGCGTCGGCGCTGCCGTCGCTGTGGCTGCGCAAGCCGGTGATGATCGCGTGGAGCACGCCGGGTGCGGCGGTACTGGCGACGGCCGGCGCGGGCTATGGCATGGGGGAGGCGGTCGGCGCATTCATCGTCTGCGCCGCGCTCATCACGCTGGCCGGCGCGACCGGCTGGTTCGAACGCGTGATGAACCGCATTCCGATGGCGCTGGCTTCCGCGCTGCTGGCCGGCGTGCTGGCGCGCTTCGGCCTGTCGGCCTTCGTCGCCGCGCAGACGGCGCTGCCGCTGGTGCTGCTGATGCTCGCGACCTATCTCGTCGGCAAGCGGCTGCTGCCGCGCTACGCGGTGCCGCTGACGCTGCTGGCCGCCATCGCTTTCGTGGCGTTGCGCGGCCAACTCGCCTGGTCTTCGGTGCACTTCGCACTCGCGATACCGGTCTTCACGATGCCGGTGTTCACCTGGCAGGCGGCCGTCAGCCTCGCGCTGCCGTTGTTCGTCGTCACCATGGCGTCGCAGAACCTGCCCGGCGTGGCGGCGATACGCGCCGCCGGCTACGACCTGCCGATCTCCAGGCTCATCACCATGACCGGCGTCGCCACGCTGGTGCTGGCACCCTTCGGCGGCTACGCGCTCAACCTGAGCGCCATCACCGCGGCCATCTGCATGGGCCGTGAGGCGCACGAGGATCCGGCGCGGCGCTATACGGCGGCGGTGAGTTGCGGCGCGATCTACGTGGTGATCGGGCTGTTCGGCGCGGCTGTCGCCGGCCTCTTGACCGCTTTTCCGAGGGAACTGGTCGCGGCCATCGCCGGACTGGCGCTGCTCGGCACCATCGGCGGTGGCCTGGCCGCGGCGCTGCGCGACGATGCGCACCGCGAGGCCGCGCTCATCACCTTTCTCGTCACGCTCTCGGGCTTGACCCTCATGGGCATCGGCTCGGCGTTCTGGGGCGTCGTGGCCGGCGCGGTGGCACTGGCCGTCCAGCACGCCGGCCGCAAGACCCCGACTGCCAAAAACATCGCGCCAGCCTGCAAGATCAGGCGCGACGCCGTCCAGCCCAACCCACCGAAACCATGAACATCCTCTTCGTCGCCGATCCCCTCGACCAGTTCAAGATCTACAAGGACACCACTTTCGCCATGATGCGCGAGGCCCAGCGCCGCGGCCATCGCGTCGCGGCCTGTCTGGTGCAGGACCTGCAGTGGGTCTCGGGCGGACTCGTGACCGCGCTGGTCCAGCAGATCACCCTCACCGGCGACGCCGACCGCTGGTACCAGGAAGACATCCGCGAAGTGACGGCGTTGAAGGATTTCGACGCCGTGCTGATGCGCAAGGACCCGCCCTTCGACGCCGAATACATCTACGCGACGCACCTTCTGGAGCAGGCCGAGCGCGAAGGCGCGCGCGTGGTCAACAAGCCGGGCGCGCTGCGCGACCATCCGGAGAAGCTCGCGATCATGCAGTTCCCGCAGTTCACCACGCCGACGCTGGTCACCCGCAGCGAAGCAGCGGTGAAGGCCTTCCACGCCGAGCACGGCGACATCATCCTCAAGCCGCTCGACGGCATGGGCGGCATGGGCATCTTCCGCGTGAAGCAGGACGCCCTTAACCTCGGCTCGATCGTCGAGACCCTCAACAAGGGCGGGGCCGAAACCGTCATGGTGCAGCGCTTCGTGCCGCAGATCGTCGACGGCGACAAGCGCATCCTGATCATCGCGGGCGAGCCGGCGCCGTTCGTGCTGGCGCGGATTCCGCAGGGCACCGAGGTGCGCGGCAACCTGGCGGCGGGCGGCAAGGGCGTCGCGCAGCCGCTGACGGCGAAGAACCGCGAGATCGCGGAAACGGTTGGCCGCGCACTGGCGCCGCGCGGCCTGCTCCTGATCGGTCTCGACGTGATCGGCGATTCGGTCACCGAGATCAACGTGACGAGCCCGACGTGCTTTCAGGAGATTACCGACCAGACCGGGTTCGACGTGCCGAAGATGTTCGTGGATGCGCTGGAGGCGCATCTGGAAGCGGGTCGATGAGCCCTTCCAGCAGGCTCAGAAGTCGACCGCAGCGGTCAGGCTGAAGGTGCGCGGGTTGCCTAATACCAGGTAGCCCGATCCCGGATAGCCACCCACCGAAGCCCAGTAGTTGCGGTCCGCGACGTTGTCGATGCGGGCTCGCAGCGTCACCAGCTTGCCGGCCACTTCCATCAGGTAGCGCGCGCCGATGTCCAGGCGCGTCCAGCCGCCGACCTTCAACGTGTTCGCGGCATTGGCATAGCTGCCGCCCGTCGCAGTCACGCGGGCGTTGAGCGAAAGGCCGCGAACGCCCGGTACGTCCCATTCGGCGCCGATACTGCCCTGGGCATTCGGCACGCCGATGACGCGGTTGCCGTCGGTCGTCGCATCGCCGGTCGACTTCTGCTTGGCGTCCAGAAGCGTCACGCCACCCAGCAGGCGAAGGCCTGCCATCGGTTCGCCGAACACGTTCAGTTCGACGCCCTGGTGACGGTCCTTGCCTTCGGGCAGGTAGAAGCCCGCGCCGTCGAGAATGGCGCGCGGCTTGTCGATCGAGAAGAAGGCGGCGCTGGCACCCAGGCCTCCGCCGTCGTACTTCAGACCAACTTCCTTCTGCTTGGCGACGTAGGGCGCAAGGATGGCGCCGCCGTTGCGCACCAGGACAGATCCGGATCGGACGGGCGCCGTGTCGCCGGGAGCGAGGCTTTCGATGTAGTTCGCATAGGCCGACAGTTCCTTCGTGGCCTTGAACACCAGGCCGGCTCCGGGGCTGGTGCGGCTCTTGTCGTAGGCATTCGTCTGCGCGCCGGTGTTGTAGTCATAGCCGTCGATGTCGAGCGTCTGGTAGCGCACGCCCAGGGTCAGCAGCAGGGACTCGTCGAAGAACCCGAGCGTGTCGCCGACGGCGTAGCTCGTCAGGCGCTTCTTGGCGGTGAGTTCGGGCGAAGACAGGTCGTTGCCCCGAAAAGCGGAGACGCCGAACGCCGGCAGTGTCGTGTAGACCGGGTTGTACAGGTTGGTGACCTGGGTGTTCGCGAAATCGAACGCATAGGCGTTCTTGCGCTCCGAACCGAAGTACGAGTACGACGCGACCAGCGTGTGCTTCACGGAGCCGGTGGTGAACTTGCCGCGGATCCCCAGCTCACCGCTCCTGACGTCCTCGACGGCCGTGTTGTCGAAGCGGTAGGTGGTTCCGGTTCCCGTCGCCGCATTGCCGACCGAGAGGTTGCCCAGCGAGTTGGCCTCGTTGCCGCGGCGCGCGCCGGCAGCGAACCAGGCCGTGGCGCTGTCGCTGATGTCGTATTCGCCGCGCACGGTGCCGAAGGTGTCGCGCTCGTTGGAGTAGCTGCCCGGCTGCGCCCAGTTGGTCGACGCATCGGGCGCCGAAGGAATCGCCGTGAGGCCGTCCACACCGACGTTGGTGCGCGTCCGCGTCAGGCGATGCTCCTGATGCCCGATGTCGGCCGACAGCCGCACGTCGCGGCTGCGCCAGTCGAGCCCGACCGATGCGACGTCGAGCTTCACGTTCTCGTTGTCGACGCCGGTGCCGCCGTCGCGGTGAGCGGCGTTGAAGCGCACGCCCAGGCTCTGGTCCGGCCCGAAGCGGCGACCGATGTCGACGGCCGTGTAGAACTGCGAACCGCTGGCCGTGCCCATCGTGATCTGCGTGAGCGGCTCGTTGCCTGCGCGCTTGGGCAGCAGGTTGACCGAGCCGCCGATGCCGTCACCGCCCGGCGTCGCACCGGTCAGGAATGCGCTGGCGCCGTGCAGCACTTCGACGCGCTCGAACAGCTCCGACGAGATGTACTGGCGGGGCAGCAGGCTGTAGAGGCCGTTGTAGGCGATGTTGTCCGAACCCAGGATGAAGCCGCGGATGAAATACGACTCCTGGAAATTGCCGAAGCCGCGTGCCACACGCACCGACGGATCGTTCTGCAGCACGTCACCCACACTGCGCGCCTGCTGGTCCTGGATCAGTTTGTTGGTGAAGCTCGTCACGCTGAACGACGAGCTCATCATGTCCTGATTGCCCAGGATGCCGACGCGTCCGCCGCGTGCGACCTGGCCGCCCGCGAACGGTTTGACCAGACCTTCGGCAGAAGCATCGGCACTGGCTTCGACGGTCACGGTCGAAAGGGAAGCCGGGTCGGGCGTGGCGGTCTGCGCCAAGGCCGCGACGGCATGCAATGCGAGTGCGGCGGCGACCGTCACCGGACGGAGTGGGAAGGCGAGGGAGGGCATGGAAGGTCCTGCGGATGCGGGTCAGTGCAAATGAGAACCGTTATTATCTTCGCGGCTCGATGCGCTCCGTCACCGAGCCGTGCAAAAGTACGCAGGTGTTGTTTTTGCGTGCATGCCGAGGCGCCGGAGCCGTGTGGGGCAGGCGCCGGATTCAGCTCTTGCGGCAGCCGTCGACGAACACCGCCAGTTCGCCGGGCGCGAACGCGGTCCAGGTCTCGTCGGTCGTCAGCGGCGCGGTCACGATCACCGCGACCCGGTCGTCCGGCGTGGTGTGCTGCGCGAAGTCGATTTCCACGTCCTTGTCGGCGAGGTGCGCGGGCATGAACGGGTGCTGTCGCTCGATGTACCAGAGATTCGTCGACGCATGCGTCCACAGCGCCTGACCGTTCGACACCATGAAGTTGAAGGTGCCGTGCTGCGCCGCGCGTGGCGCCAGTTCGCGCAGCGTGAGGGTCAGCTCGGCGATGCTCGGCACGTCGGCATGCGACTTGGCGAGTTCCTGCATCAGCCAGCAGAACGCATGTTCGCTGTCGGTGTCGCCCACCGGATGGAAGCTGCCGTGCAGGCGCGGCCTGAAGTCCTTCAGGTCGCCGTTGTGCGCGAACACCCAGTAGCGCCCCCAGAGCTCGCGCACGAAAGGATGGCAGTTCTGCAGGTTGACCTGGCCCTGCGTCGCCTTGCGGATGTGCGCCACCACGTTGCGGCTCTGGATCGGGTAGCGGCGGATCAGTTCGGCCACCGGCGAATCGGCCGCGGGCATGTGGTCGACGAAATGCCGCAACCCGCGTTCCTCGAAGAAAGCGATGCCCCAGCCGTCTGCGTGGTGGTCGGTGCGGCCGCCGCGCTGCGCGAAACCCGCGAAGCTGAAATTCACGTCGGTCGGCGTGTTGGAGTTCATCCCGAGCAGTTGGCACATGGTCAGGACGCCTCGCTTTTGTCGTCGCCGTCGCCGTCGCGGTCACGCAGCGGATCGCGCAGTTGCCAGGCCGCGAGGAGCGCGATCGCGCAAAGCGCCGCCAGCATCAGGAACACCTCGTCGAAGGCGGCGAGCCGCGCCGCGCTGGTCTCCGCCTGCGCGAGCGAATCGCCGTGCGCCGCGAGCCGCCATTCGAGCGCGATCGCGCACAGGCTGACGCCGGCTGCGCCGCCAAGCATGCGGACGAAGCTGATGGCGCTCGCGCCTTGAGGGATCAGCGGCTTCGCCAGCGGGCGCATCGCGCCGAGATTGAGCGATGGCAGGATGAAGCCCAGTCCGATGCGCCCGATGGTCGCGAATGCCACCAGCAGCCACAACGTGCTGCCGAGCGACAGCGCGGACATCAGCGAGAACGACAGCGCTAGCAGCGCCAGCCCGATGCTTACCAGCAGCCAGGTCGGCTTGCGGTCGGCGAGCCGGCCGACCATCGCGATCGTGAAGGCCAGCACGATGCCCGCGGGCAGCATGATCGTGCCGACGTGCGATGCCGACAGGTGCAGCGCGACCTGCATGTAGACCGGCAGCAGGTAGGTAGAGCCGAACAGCGCCGCACCGTAGATGAACGCGACGACGCTGCCCATCGCGAACTGCCGATAGCCGAACAGCGCCATGTTCATCAGCGGCGCGCCGCCGGTGGCCGCCATGCGGCGCTGCAGCTTGATGAAAGCCGCCAGCGAGGCGGCGGCGGCGGCCAGCAGCACCAGTGCCTCGACCGGTGAATCGCCGCGCATGGCCACCAGGCCGTTAAGGAGGCACAGCGTGCCGACGATGCCGATCGCCAGGCCGCGCCAGTCGAGCCCGGTGTCGCGTGCCGCGGCGACGCCGCCGGGCGCGGTGGTCGGCACGAACCGATAGGCCAGCCAGATCGACAGCAGGCAGAACGGCACCACCATGAAGAAGATCGAGCGCCAGCCGAACAGGTCGATCAGCACGCCACCGATGCTCGGGCCGATGGCGGGCGCGAGCACCACGCCCATGCCGAAGATGCCGCTCGCACGGCCCTGCTCATGCGGCTCGAAAGCCCGAAGGATGATGATGGCCGGGATCGGTTGCACCACGCCGGCCGCCAGGCCTTCGGTGATGCGTGCGGCCAGCACCAGCGAAAAGTCGTCGGCCAGTCCGCCGGCGATGCCGCCTGCCAGCAGCAGCACCATCGTGCCCACGTAGGTGCGTCGGTAACCGTAGCGCGACAGCAGCCATGGCGTGGTGAGCATCGACACGGTCATCGCCACCATGAAACCCGAGCTCACCCACTGCGCGCGCTCCTGGCCCAGCGCGAAATAGTGGCTCATGCCGGGGATCGCCACGTTGACGATCGTCGACGACATGATCGATGCCATCACCCCGACCATCACCGAAATCAGCAGCAGCCAGCGGTAGCGGCCGCCGTATTTTTCTCGGAGTGTGGGAGGGAGGGTGTGGGTGGTCATGGGAGATATGGCATGTCCGGTGGATGCGCCTGGACATGCCCGAGGCTGGCTTGCCTGTCCTACAAGGATATCGGTGTTTGCACTCCCGGCTCGCAGGAGGAGACCGCCAGAATGATCTTCCTGCAAAACGTGTCCGCCAGGAGACACGCCGGCACTGCGAAGAGAACGAATAAAGACAGGCCCGATCATGAATTCCATCGACAACACCGGTGCGTCCTCGGACGTGGACGAGCGCCACGACACACCGTCGCTCGCGGCGGAACTCCGGGCCCCGACGATCAGCCGCGCCTACCAGTGCCAGTGCGGACGCCCGGTGTTCCTCGGCAATACGATGTGTCTCGCGTGTCAGACGCCGCTCGGCTATGTCACCGAGCGTCTGGGTGTCGTGCCGCTCGCGCCGGCCACTTTCGATGGGGCCGAATCCGACACGTACACCGTGTACGGCGACAACCGGGGCCACGCGTGGCGCCGCTGTTCGAACTACGGCACCGCCGCACGCTGCAACTGGATGGTGCCCGCGCCTCGTCCCGGAGATCGCGCTTCTTTCTCCACCGACGGCATGGCGCCGGGCTTTTGCCTGTCGTGCAGCACCACGCGCACGATTCCCGATATGTCCATGGCGAGCAACAGCGAGCGTCTGCGCAAGCTGGAACTCGCCAAGCGTCGCTTGTTGTCGCAGTTGCTGGTGCTCGGATTGCCCGTGACCACGCGATACACGAATCCCGTCGGCGGTCTGGCCTTCGACTTCCTGAGCAACCTGCCGGGTGGTCCCAAGGTGCTGACCGGCCACGAGGACGGCGTGATCACGCTGAATGTCGAGGAAGCCGAAGATGCCGTGCGCGAGCGCATCCGCGCCGAGATGCGCGAGCCCTATCGGACGCTCGTCGGCCACTTCCGCCACGAGATCGGCCATTTCTACTGGGACCAGCTGGTGGTCGGCACGCCGTGGATCGACGCCTACCGCGACCTGTTCGGCGACGAGCGCGCGAGCTACGCCGAGGCATTGCGCATGCACTACGAGAACGGGCCGCCGGTCGACTGGGCGGGCCGGTATGTGACGAGCTATGCCAGCTCCCATCCGTGGGAAGACTGGGCAGAGACCTGGGCACACTACCTGCACATGGCCGATACCGCGGACACGGCGATGAGCTTCGGCGTGGACGCGGCCAACGTCGAAGTGTCCAACGATCTTTTCGAGCCGTCGGACCTGTGGCGGCCCGACGATCCGGGAGCGACGAAATTCCTGGAGTTCCTCAACGGCTGGGTACGCCTGACCAACGTGCTGAACGAGCTTTCGCGCAGCATGGGCCAGCCCGATTACTACCCGTTCGTGCTGCCACGGGCTGCGGTCGGCAAACTGCAGTTCATTCATCAGCTCATCACCGAGCAGCGGATGCGCGTGAAGGCAGAAGTCGCTGCCGAGATGTCGGTGTCATTGGAGGCATTGATCGACGACGCCACCACGGATTCGACCGCACCGTCGATGCCGCCGGACATGGCACCGATCCAGTCCCAGAACCAGGGCAACGACCAGATTTCGCTGCAAGGCAGCGGTCACAGCCTTAGCGAGACGCAGAACCAGAACCAGGGCCAGGGACAACTGGTGCTGCAGGCGCAGCAGATTCAGAGCTAGAGTGTCGGTGCTCTCGCGGCGCAGCGCGCGCAGATGCAGGCTGCGTCGCGTGCCCGTGCCGGCACTTTCGCAATCAGCTCGGAAGCAAAGTCGACGGACACGCACCAACATCCTTCAGGAGCGGTGGCCGTCTCGCGCGCGATTTCCATCGCACACCGGTTTTGCTCTCCGCAAAGCGGACAGCGGGCCGGATCGGGATCGATCATCCCGGCAACAGAACCTTGTCCACCACGTGGATCACGCCGTTGGACTGGTACACGTTGGCGATGGTCACCATCGCAGTGCCGCCCTTGGCGTCCATCACGTAGACGTTGCCGCCGCGCATCGTCGCGGTCAGCGTGGCGCCTGCGGCCGTCGTCAGCATCGCCTTGCCACCGCCGGCATCGATCAGGCGGGTCAGCGCGGCAGCGTCGAGCCGCCCGGGCACCACGTGGTACGTGAGCACCTTGGTGAGCATCGGCTTGTTCTCGGGCTTGAGCAGGATGTCGACCGTGCCGGCCGGCAGTGCCGCGAAGGCTGCGTTGGTCGGTGCGAACACGGTGAACGGGCCGGGGCTCTTGAGCGTTTCGACCAGGCCCGCGGCCTTGAGGGCGGCGACCAGCGTGGTGTGGTCCTTGGAGTTGACGGCGTTGTCGACGATGTCCTTGGTCGGGTACATCGCTGCGCCGCCGACCATCGGGTTGGCAGGCATGCCGCTGCCCGACGACATGCCGCCGCCGGACATGGTGCCGCCCGACATGCCGCTGCCGCTCATGCCCATGCCCATGCCGCCCGCACAGGCGGTGAGAAGGATCGAAACGCCGGCTGCGATCACGAGTTTTTTCATGCATGACTCCTGGATGATTGTGAGGATCAGGTCTCTGTGGAACCGCCAACAGCGCGGGGGGCGCGATGCGCTTGCAATGGATACGGCGCCCGCTCGCCGGTGGATTCAGCGTCCAGGAAAAACGGCACCCGGAAGTGCCGCCGTTCAGGCCTCGCCCTTGACCTTCAACCGCCATGCATGCAGCAGCGGCTCGGTGTATCCGCTGGGCTGCGCCACCCCCTTGAACACCAGGTCCTGCGCTGCCTGGTACGCCGCCGAAGTCTTGAAGTTGCCGGCCATCGGCTGATAGAGCGTATCGCCCGCGTTCTGCCCGTCGACCACCGCCGCCATGCGTTCGAAGGTCTCGTTCACCTGCGCCTTCGTCACCACGCCGTGCAGCAGCCAGTTCGCGATGTGCTGGCTGCTGATGCGCAACGTCGCGCGGTCTTCCATCAGGCCGACGTTGTGGATGTCGGGCACCTTGGAGCAGCCGACGCCCTGGTCGATCCAGCGCACCACGTAGCCCAGGATGCCCTGCACGTTGTTGTCGAGCTCCTGCTGCTTGTCGGCGTCGCTCCAGCCGGTGTCGGTCGCGACCGGCACCTGCAGCAGCGCGTTGAGGATGTCGTCGCGCACGGCGTCGATGTCGGTCTTCTCCAGTTCCTTCTGCACGTCGGCCACGTCGACCTGGTGGTAGTGCAGCGCGTGCAGCGTGGCGGCGGTGGGCGAGGGTACCCAGGCGGTGTTGGCGCCGGCCTTCGGGTGGCCGATCTTCTGCTTGAGCATGTCGGCCATCAGGTCGGGCATGGCCCACATGCCCTTGCCGATCTGCGCCCTGCCGCGCAGGCCGCACGACAGGCCGACCAGCACGTTGTTCTTCTCGTAGGCGGCGATCCACGGCGTCGCCTTCATGTCGCCCTTGCGCAGCATCGCACCGGCCTGCATGGCGGTGTGCATCTCGTCGCCGGTGCGGTCGAGAAAGCCGGTGTTGATGAAGGCCACGCGCGACGCCGCCTCGGCGATGCAGGCCTTGAGGTTGACGCTGGTGCGGCGCTCCTCGTCCATAATGCCGAGCTTGACGGTGTCGGCCGGCAGGCCGAGCAGCTGCTCGACGCGGCCGAACAGCTCGCTCGCGAACGCGACCTCGGCCGGGCCGTGCATCTTCGGCTTGACGATGTAGACGCTGCCGGTGCGCGAGTTGCGGATGCCGTCCTGGCGCTTCACGTCGATGGTCGCGATGGTGGTGGTCACGACCGCGTCGAGGATGCCTTCGGGGATCTCCCTGCCGTCCGCGTACAGGATCGCCGGGTTGGTCATCAGGTGGCCGACATTGCGCAGGAACATCAGCGAGCGGCCGTGCAGCTTGAGCGGCCGGCCGTCGGCGCCGGTGTATTCGCGGTCCGGATTGAGGCCGCGCGTGAAGGTCTTGCCGCCCTTGGCGACTTCCTCGGTGAGCGTGCCCTCGATGATGCCGAGCCAGTTCGAATACGCGAGCACCTTGTCGGCCGCATCCACCACGGCGACCGAATCTTCCAGGTCGAGGATGGTCGACAACGCGGCTTCCATCACCACGTCGCTGATGCCCGCCGCGTCGGTCTTGCCGATGGTGGTGGTGCGGTCGATCCGGATATCGATATGGATGCCGTTGTGCCTGAGCAGCACCGACGATGGCGCCGCCGCGTCGCCCTGGTAGCCGACGAACGCGGCGGGGTCGGTCAGCGTGGTGGCGGCACCGCCTTCGAGCGCGATCTGCAGCTGGCCACCTTGCACGGCGTAACTGGTCGCGAGCTTGTGCGACGCGCCGACCAGCGGCACGGCCTGGTCGAGCACTTCACGTGCGAACTCGATCACCTTCACGCCGCGCACCGGGTTGTAGCCCTTGCCCTTTTCGGCGCCGTCGGTCTCGGCAATCGCGTCCGTGCCGTAGAGCGCGTCGTACAGCGAACCCCAGCGTGCATTGGCCGCGTTGAGCGCGTAGCGGGCGTTCAGGATCGGCACCACCAGCTGCGGGCCGGCCTGCTGGGCGAGTTCGGCATCGACATGCGTCGTCGTCGCCTGCGTGCCCTTGGGCTGCGGCAGCAGGTAGCCGACCTTCTCCAGGAATTCGCGGTAGACGGGCATGTGCGCGATCGGACCGGGGTTGGCCTTGTGCCAGCCGTCCAGTTCCGCCTGCAGTCGGTCGCGCTCGGCCAGCAGCGCGATGTTCTTCGGCGCCAGGTCGGTCACGATGGCGTCGAAACCCTTCCAGAACGCGGCGCTGTCGACGCCGGCGGCCGGTAGCACCTTGTCTTCGATGAAGCGGTGGAGTTCGCTGGCGACCTGGAGGCCGTGGGCGGTGGTGCGTTCGGTCATGGAAGAACCTCGGGAAGATGGGTTGGAAGTGGCTGTCTACTTTATTTGATACCGGGCAAAGCATTAAGCGGCCCGGCGTCGTTTGATTCGTGTCAGAAACAGTGCCAATGGGCGGCCATCCGGCACTGCCGGCGCGTCACGGTACGCTTGGGGCGCTTTCCTGGAGACCCCATGACATTCGACGAAGTCCTCATCAGCGAGGTCGGCCCGCGCGACGGCCTGCAATCCGTCGCGGCCACCATGCCCACGGCCGACAAGCTGCGCTGGATCGACGCGCTGCATGCCGCCGGCGTGCGCGAGATCGAGGTCGCCTCCTTCGTGCCGGCGCGGCTGCTGCCGCAGATGGCCGACGCCGCCGACGTCGTGCGGCACGCCGTCACGCTGCCCGGCCTGGTCGTGATGGCACTGGTGCCGAACCGGCGCGGCGCGCAGGCGGCCCTCGAAGCCGGCGTGCACAAGCTCACCGTGCCGGTCTCGGCCAGCGCCGCGCATTCGCTCGCCAACGTGCGCAGGACGCGCGAGGAGATGGTCGACGAGGTGGGCGCCATCGCCGCGCTGCGCCGCGAGATCGCGCCGCACGTCGGGTTCGAGGCCGGCATCTCGACCGCCTTCGGCTGCACGCTGCAGGGCGAGGTGCCCGAGGACGAAGTGATCCGGCTGGCCGCCCAGTGCGTCGAGGCCGGCGCCGACGAGGCCGGCCTGTCGGACACCGTCGGCTACGCGAACCCGGCGCAGGTGCGGCGGCTGTTCCGCCGCCTGCGCGCCGAGCTCGGCGACCGGGCCGGTGCGGCGCACATGCACAACACGCGCGGGCTCGGCCTGGCGAACTGCCTGGCCGCGTACGAGGAGGGCGTGCGCACCTTCGACGCCTCGCTCGGCGGGCTCGGCGGCTGCCCGTACGCGCCGGGCGCGTCGGGCAACGTCGTCACCGAAGACCTGGTCTTCATGTTCGAGGCGATGGGCGTGCGCACCGGCATTGACCTGCCGCGCCTGATGGCCGCGCGCGCGCCGCTGATCGCCGGCCTGCCCGGCGAGGCCGTCTACGGCATGACGCCCGAAGCCGGCCTGCCCAAGGGATTCGTCCAAGGAAACTTCGCCCATGCCTGAAGAAGTCCAGCCCCTGCCGTATGCCGGTATCCGCGTCGTCGAATTCACCCACATGGTCATGGGGCCGACCTGCGGGCTGCTGCTCGGCGACCTCGGCGCCGAGGTGATCAAGGTCGAGCCGATCGAAGGCGACAGCACGCGTCGCCTGCTGGGGTCCGGCGCCGGCTTCTTCCCGACCTTCAACCGCAACAAGCTGAGCATCGCGCTCGACCTGAAGCAGCCCGAAGGCGTCGAGGCGGCGCTGCGGCTGATCGCCACCGCCGACATCGTCAGCGAGAACTTCAAGCCCGGCACCATGAAGAAGCTCGGCCTCGACTACGAGACCCTGAAGAAACTCGACCCGCGCCTGATCTACGTCAGCCACAAGGGCTTCCTGCCCGGACCGTACGACCACCGTACCGCCCTCGACGAGGTGGTGCAGATGATGGGCGGCCTGGCCTACATGACCGGCCGCGCGGGCGACCCGCTGCGCGCGGGCACCAGCGTCAACGACATCATGGGCGGCATGTTCGGCGCCATCGGCGCGATGGCCGCACTGCGCCAGCGCGACCTCACCGGCAAGGGCGGCGAGGTGCAGTCGGCGCTGTTCGAGAACAACGTGCTGCTGGTGGCGCAGCACATGATGCAGTTCGCCGCCACCGGCCGTGCCGCCGACCCGATGCCCAGCCGCATCTCGGCCTGGGCGGTCTACGACGTGTTCACGGTGAAGGACGGAGAGCAGATCTTTCTGGCCGCCGTCAGCGACAAGCAGTGGGCGATCTTCTGCAAGGCCTTCGGGCTGGCGGAAATGCTGGCCGACCCGCGGCTGAGGACCAACAACGACCGCGTGCTGGCGCGTGACTGGATGATGCCGATCCTGCGCTCGCACCTGGCCGGGCGCAGCGCCGCCGAGCTGAGCGCCGTGTTCGAGGCCAACGAGCTGCCGTTCGCACCGATCACCCGGCCGCAGGAACTGTTCGACGATCCGCACCTGAACGCCACCGGCGGCCTGGCGCCGGTTCGCATGAACGACGGCCGCATGTCGAAGGTGCCGCTGCTGCCGCTCACGCTCGACGGCGAGCGCCCCGGCGTCCGCCTGCAGCCGCCGCGCCTGGGCGAGCACACCGATGCGCTGCTTGCGGAACTCGGCTACGGCGAGGAAGAGATCGCACGCCTGAAGGCGGCACAGGTCACCGCTTCGACGCCTGCGGACCGACGCCTGCCGTGACGGTGGCGGCATCGGCCTGCCAGCCGCCGCCCAGCGCGCGGTCGAGATTGACGCGCGCGGTCAGCTCGTCGGCACGCAGCTGCAGGGCCGTCTGCTGCGCGCTGAACAGGTTGCGCTGCGCGTCGAGTTCGTCGAGATGCGAGGCGTAGCCTTCGCGATAGCGGTTGCTCGCCACCCGCAGCGTCTCCTGCAGCGCGACGCGTTGCGCTTCCACCTCGACGCTCTGGCGTGCGAATTCGTCGACGGCCGCGAGCTGGTCTTCCACCTCGCCGAAAGCGGTCAGCACCGTTTTCTCGTAGCCGGCCAGCGCCTGCTCGCGCCGCGCGTCCGACGCGCCGACCAGCGCGCGCAGGCGGCCGCCCTCGAACAGCGGCGCGAGGATGCTGCCGCCGACGCTCCAGAGCCTGAACGGATCGCCGGTGAGCGCGCTGGAGCTGAGGCTCCCTAGCGTCGCCGACAGCCGCAGCGACGGCAGCAACTGCGCGCGCGCCGCGGCGAGTTGCGCGTCGGTCGCGGCCAGCTGCGCCTCGGCGCCGGCGATGTCCGGGCGGCGCCGCAGCAGGTCCGATGGCAGGCCGGTGTCGGGCAGGGGAGTCAGCCGGATTTCGGTCAGCGGCAGGCCGCGTTCGACCGGCCCGGGCGCTGCGCCGGTCAGTACGCCGAGCGCATGTTCCTGGCGGCGGATCGCGAGCTGCAGCTGCGGGATCACGGCGGCGGTCGCGCGGTATTCGGCTTCGCTCTGCTGCGTCTCCAGTGCCGAGGTGTAGCCACGCGACTGGCGCGAGCGCGCGAGGTCGAGCGCCGATGCGCGCGCCTCCAGCGTCTGCCGCGCCACGATCAGCCGTGCGTCGAGCGCACGCAGGCTGATGTAGCCCGATGCGACGGTCGCGGCGACGCTCAGCGCGGCGCTGGCGCGGGCCGCTTCGCTGGCCTGCAGCTGTGCGTTCGCGGCCTGGTTCAGCGCATCGAGCCGGCCCCAGAGGTCGACCTCGTAGGCGGCCTGAAACTGCGGCTGCGTGACGGTCGACAGATAGGGCCTGCCGGTCGCGGCGCTGACGCTGCGGCTGCGGCTTTCGCCGACGCCGAAGTCGAGTGTCGGCAGGGCGGCGGCACGTTGCACGTCGCCGAGCGCGCGCGCTTCTGCCACGCGTGCGGCGGCGCCACGCAGGTCGGTGTTGCGCGCGAGCGCCTGCGCGATGAGCTCGTCGAGTACCGGATCGCCGAACGCGCGCCACCAGCCGGCTTCGAGCGGCCTGCGCGGCAGCGCGTCGGCCACGGGCTGGCCCTGCCAGGTGCCCGGGACACCGGCTGCCAGCGTCGGTGCGGCTGGCGGCACGGTACTGCAGCCCTGCAGGCAAAGCGCGACGGCCAGCAGCAGCGCGCCGCGCGTCGTCGAGCGCTTCACGAGCCGCTCCCGGCAGGCGAGCCGGCGACCGGTTCCGCGCCGGCAGCACCGTTCGTGTCCACGCTCACCACCACCGACATGCCCGGCCGCAGATGCGCCGCCGCCGCCTGGTCGGGGTCGACCGCGATGCGCACCGACAGCCGCTGCGGGATCTTGACGAAATTGCCGGTCGCGTTGTCCTGCTTGATGACGCTGAACTCGGAGCCGGTCGCCGGCGAGATGCGTTCGACGCGGCCGGTCAGGTGCGCGTCGGCGAGCGCGTCGACATGGAAGCGCGCGATCTGCCCCGCAGCCATGCGCGCGGTCTGCGCCTCCTTGAAGTTCGCCACCACCCACACCTGCGACGGCACCACCGCCGTCAGCTGCGTGCCGGGCGTCACGTACTGGCCGAGCTTGACGCCGACCTCGCCCACGTGGCCGTCGCGTGGCGCGCGGATCTGCGTGTTGTCGAGGTCGATCTCGGCCAGCTTCACGGCCGCGCGGGCCGAGTCGACCGCGGCTTCCACCGCGTTCTTGTTGACCACCACCGTGCGCAGGTCCTGTGTCGCGACGGCGCGGCCGGCCTGGGTCTGCAGCGCACTGGCTTCGGCCTGCTTCATCGCGGCTTCGGCCTGGTGCAGCACGGCTTCGGTCTGATCGCGCTCGCGTTGCGACAGCGAACCGTCCAGCGCCAGCGGCGTGGCGCGGCGCATGTCGGCCTGCGCCCGCGTGAGCTGGGCACGCGCGTTGAGGATCTGCGCCTGGGCACCGGCGATCTGCGCCTGCGTGTTGCCGATGGCGGCTTCGCGCGACAGCCGGGCCTGCGCGGTGTTGGCCAGGTTGGCCTCCTGCGCGGCCAGCGCGCTGCGGGCCTGCTCCAGCTTCTGGCGGTAGATGCGGTCGTCCAGTTTCACGATGATCTGGCCGGCCTTGACCTCCATGTAGTCCTGCACGTCGACCTCGGCCACGTAGCCGTCGACCTTCGGCGCGACGATCGTCACCATGCCGCGCACGTAGGCGTTCTCGGTGGTTTCGGTGCCGGTGCGGAACGGCGGCAGGCGCCACGCGTAGAGCACCAGGCCGACGCACAGCAGCGTGGCGGCCAGCACGATCCACGTGCCGCGGGAGCGAAGGGTCTTCGAGAAGTAAGGCATGACGAACGATCGGGAGATTCGGGGAAAGCGGAAGGCGAATGAAGAGAGACGGAGTTCGCGTCGGGTCAGGACGCCGCTTCGGCGGGCGTGTCGTCCGGCGTCGTGCGCCGTGCCCGGTGCCAGCGGTGCGTCTTCACGCCGGCGAAGACGAAGAAGCCCAGCGTCGAGACCAGCGCCACCGCATGGAACAGGTCGTTGTAGGCCATCACGTAGGACTGCTGCGTGACCTGCTGGCTCAGCAGCGTCAGGCCCTGCGTGGCGCGCGCGGCCGGGTCGTTGAGGCTCGAGGCGTAGGCGCCGCCGAGCTGCGCGAGCCGCTGCGCGACTTGCGGGTCGGACAGCTGGAGGTGCTCGACGAGCTGCGAGTAGTGCAGGCGCTGGCGGTCGAGCAGCAGCGTCGCCAGCCAGGCCTGGCCGATCAGCCCGGCGAGCGCCTGGCCGCCGCCGAAGACGGCGATGAAGGTGATGAAGTTCTTCATGCCGCCGGCGATCACGTTGCCGAAGCCCTCCAGCAGCGCGGACGCCAGGAACATCGCGCTGGCCGTCGCCAGCAGGGTCTGCGAGACGTAGAGGTCGTGCGGCCGCGTGAGCACGGTGGCGTCGCCGTCCATCAGCGCCGACACGATGATCAGCACCAGCGCGACGTCGCCGAGCACGCCGTACTTCTGCGACGGCAGCGCCAGCAGCGCGGCCAGGAAACCGACGACGGTGCCCAGCGTCACGCACAGGAACAGCAGGTGCATCTGGTCGTTGGTGAAGCCCAGCGTGTTCATGAGGCCGACGGCGCCGACGGTCTGTTCCGCCAGCAGGATCCGGAACAGCAGCACCGCGCCCATGAAGCGCAGCATGAACGGGCTCACGATCCAGCGCAGGTCGAGCAGCGGCTTCTCGCGCTGCAGTTCGGCCGCCAGGTAGAGCCCGAACAGCAGCACCGCCGCCGCCAGGCAGACGCCGAGCCACGGCGTCTCGCTCCACCAGTGCAGCCGGCCCTGCGTGAGCACCACGCACAGCAGCGCCAGCGCGCTCGCGTACAGCGCGAAGACGATGCCGTCGCCGCGCGCGAACATCCGCTGCGTGGGCATCGGCCGCAGGCGCACCACGTTGATCGCGGCCATGCACAGGATGGCCAGTGCCACGTCGACCATGTTGAGCCCCTGCCACTGGCCGATCTGCAACAGGTCTTCCGAGATCACGCGCGACAGCGGCGCTCCGATCTGCAGCGCCGCGAAGCCGAGCACCACGCCGGTGAATATCTTCGCCGGCGGGAAGGCCTGGATCATGTAGAGCACCGTGAGGCTGCTGATCGGCGCCGCCGCAAGCCCGAGCGCCGCGCGCACGACGACGGCCGAGCCGAGGTGCTGCGTGAAGAGGTGCGCCACCGCCAGCAGCAGGTAGAGGCCGATCACGATGTCGGCGAACCAGCGCAGGCCGTACTGGTAGCGCACCTTCGTCAGCAGCACCGACGCCGAGATGTTGGTGGCGAAGTAGGCGGTCGTGAGCCAGCTCGCTTCGGTGGCGGTGGCGCCGAGCGCGCCCTGTACACCCGCCAGGTTCGAGTTGACCAAGTTGATGCCCAGGCCCTGCGTGATGCCCAGCAGCACGCCGACGGCGGCCATCGCGATGCCTTCGCGCAGGACATAGGGCGCCGCGACCGGTGTCGCGACCGGTGCGACCACCGAGTCGATTTCGCGTTCGCCGCTCATGCCGCGTCCGCCCCGACGGTGCGCCGGGCCATCGGCATCACGAGCGTGTCGACGAAGCGCGCGATCGATGCCCGCGTCACCGTTTCGCCGTGGGTGTTGTAGCGGTACAGGATCAGCGCGGGCACCAGGTCGAGCAGCGTGTCCATGTCGGCCGGCGCGGCGATCTCGCCACGCGCGACGGCGCGCTCGAACAGCGAGCGCACCTTGGTGCGCCGCGCGGTCAGGCGCTCGGGCGTGACCTTGGCGGTCCAGGCCAGGTGCTGTCGCACGTTGCCCAGCATCTCGTGCATGGCCGCGCGCATGAGCGGGTCGTCGATGCCGTAGTAGTGCGCGTAGGCGTAGACCAGGTCGTCGCGCAGCGTGCCGGTGTCGACCTCGATGTCGAGCGGCAAATGCCGGGCCAGCGCTTCGGCGAGCAATTCGTCCTTCGACCGCCAGCGCCGGTAGAGCGACGCCTTGCCGGCGCCCGCGCGCTGCGCGACGGTTTCCATCGTGACCGCGCCGATGCCGCCTTCGCCGAGCAGCGCCATCGCGGACTGCAGGATATTGGCGTCGAGGACCGCATCACGCGGACGGCCGGGAGAGGCGCTGGAAGGGAATTCGGACATGGCGGGAGATGAATGCGGAAAGCGCAGCGCTCGAAAGGACGATTTACGAAACTATTTAGTTCCGAAACGATAGTGTATCGAAAATATCGAATCCTCGCAGCTGATCGGGCCGGAGCGGGCCGTCGGTCCGGATAATTCCGCGATGGACCGTCTCACCCAGCTCGAATCCTTCGTCTCGGTCGCCGCCCGCGGCAGCCTGACCGCCGCCGCCCGGGCCGAGGGCGTGGCGCCGGCGATCATGGGGCGCCGCATCGATGCGCTGGAGGAGCGGCTGGGCGTGAAGCTCTTGGTGCGCACCACGCGCCGCATCACGTTGACGCACGAGGGCAGCGCGTTCCTGGAGGATTGCCAGCGCCTGCTGGTCGAGTTCGCCGACGCGGAGGCCAGCGTCAGCGCCGGCGGTGTCAGGGCGAGCGGCCATCTGCGCGTGACCGCGCCGGCCGGGTTCGGGCGCCGCCATGTCGCGCCGCTGGTGCCGCGCTTCCATGCGCTGCACCCGGACGTGACGCTCTCGCTGAACCTAAGCGACCGCGTGATCGACATGGCCGGCGAAGGCTTCGACTGCGCGGTGCGCGTGGGCGACCTGCCGGATTCGTCGCTGGTCAGCCTGCGCCTGGCCGACAACCGGCGTCGCTGCGTCGCGACGCCCGATTTCCTGCGCCGGCACGGCACGCCTCAGCATCCGGGCGACCTCGCGCGCTTCGCCTGCCTGACGCTGTCGAGCGACGCCTCGCAGACGCGCGGCTGGGTCTTCCGGCTGCCGGTTTCCGGCGGCGAGCCGGAGACGGTGCACCTCAAGCCGCAGGGGCCGCTCGACTGTTCGGACGGTCAGGTGTTGCACGACTGGTGCCTGGCCGGCTACGGCATCGCCTGGCGCAGCAGCTGGGAGATCGATGCCGAGGTCGCGGCCGGCCGGCTGGTGCCGCTGCTCGACGATTTCGCGGCGCCGCCCAACGGCATCTATGCGGTGTTTCCGCAGCGCAAACACCTGCCGCTGCGGGTGCGGCTGTGGTTGGATTTCCTCAAGGACGCCTACGGCAGGGCGGAATTCTGGAGCGGCACAATGCCGGCGAATTCCACCCTCACCGAAAGAACCCGATGACACTCGAAGCCATCCTGGCGTATTTGCATCTGCTGGCCATCCTCACGATGGTCGTCTTCATCTCCAGCGAGGCGGCGTCGCGCGCACGGTCTGGGGCGTGAAGGGAACTGCCTGGTACTGGACCAACCCGCTGCTGCACGTGAAGCTGACGCTGGTCGTCGTGATCGCCGTGGTGTCGATCTTTCCGACCCTGACCTTCATGCGCTGGCGCAAGGCGCTGCGCAGCGACGGTGCGCTGCCCGGCGAGGCGGAAATCATGAAAACGCGCAAGCTGGTCATGGTGCAGGCGCACCTGATCGCCATCGTTCCGCTGGTCGCGGTTTTTCTGGCAAGGGGCTTCGGCAAGTAGCAGCCGTTTTCGGACTGTTCCCGAGTCAGCGACGCGGGCCTCTCACAAAGATGCCGGCCCGCTCATCAATCAGGAATCACATGTCCCAACCCGTCTCGACGCACAGCCGACTTCACAGCACTCAACCCTTGCAGGCGGTGCCGAAAAATTGGCAGCACCCCGGTTCTCGAGCACCACCGTCGGAGCCGATCGGGGGCGCCGGAAACGGCGCGAATGCATTCGTTCGCGGCAATGTCGATGGCGGATTGTTCGACCGTTACCAGCCGCTGTCCGGACCGTCTCCGCAGGAGGGTCGCATTGGAGCGTCGGGTCCTGAATGCCGCTGTGGGTGGCCTGGTCCAGCAGATGAAATCGTCCAGCACGACCTATCGCGAGTTTTCACACAACGGCCAGAGCCCCTTGCTGATGAAAATGCCGCTCACGGAGAACTGTCACCTCTCGTTGTCGAACGGGCACCGGCCGACTTCATTCGCCAGCCGGTTGTTTCATTTGCAGAAGCCGTTTCAGTTCAGCATCAATGGGGCGACCAACCAGATCGTGCAGACCCAGGGGCGGACGCTGACGCCGGAGCAGGTGGCCGGAGCGCTGCAGGCCGTGAGCCTGGGCCTGTATAAGCCCCAACCGCCGGCAGCGTCAGGCAGCCGCGCTCAGGCACGTCTTCATGAAGGCCTTGCGCTCGTCGCCCTTGAGCGTCTTGGCCTTGGTGTCGGCATTGCAGTTCTTCATCTTGTCCTGTTGCGTCGTCGGCTTGGCAGCCGAGAGACAGGTCTTCATGAACGTCTTGCGGTCGTCGCCTTTCTTGCCGGTCGCGTCCTTGTTGCAGGTGGTCATCTTGCTTTGCTGGGCGGTCGGCGCGACAGCAGGGGCGGCTGCCTTGTCCTGAGCCTGGGCGACGCCGAACGTGAGGCATGTGCCCAGGGCAACGAGAGTCAGGAGCTTGTTCATGTCGGTGTGTCCTTGAAGGTTGTAGGTGAGGGCAGCCCTGTCGGCAGGCGCTGCGCCTTCTAACGGGCCAGCCATGGCGTCGGATGACTCTTAACAAAGCTTTACGGTTTGGCCCCCGTAAAATCCTTCGATGCAATTGGTCAAACAGGAGCTTCTCGCGGCATTCGCAGGAACGCTCGAATCTCTTTCTCCCGGCGCCGGTTCCAAGGCCGCGTTCGAATCTCCCAAAGTCGCGGCGCACGGCGACTTCGCCAGCACCGCTGCGATGCAGCTCGCAAAACCGCTGGCACGCAAGCCGCGCGAACTGGCCGAGGAACTCAGCGCCGCGCTGCGCGCCACGCCGGCCTTTGCACGGTGGGTCGACGCGATCGAGATCGCCGGCCCAGGCTTCCTCAACATCCGCCTGAAGACCGGCGCCAAGCAGCAAGTGGTGCGCGAAGTGCTGGCCGCCGGTGCCGGATTCGGCCAGCAGCCGAAGACCGGCGATCGCGTGCTGGTCGAGTTCGTCTCCGCCAACCCGACCGGCCCGCTGCACGTCGGCCACGGCCGGCAAGCCGCATTGGGCGATGCGATCTGCAATTTGCTCGCCTCCCAGGGCGCCGACGTCTGGCGCGAGTTCTATTACAACGACGCCGGCGTGCAGATCCAGACGCTCGCCAGCAGCACCCAGCTGCGCGCGCGCGGCTTCAAGCCCGGCGACGCCGGATGGCCGAGCGGCGAGAAAGCGCCGGTTTACAACGGCGAGTACATCGCCGAGATCGCCGCCGATTTCCAAGCGCGGAAAACCGTCACGGCCGATGACCGCGAGGTCACCGCCACCGGCGACATCGCCGACCTGGACGCGATCCGCAAGTTCGCCGTGGCCTACTTGCGCCATGAGCAGGACCTGGACCTGAAGGCATTCCGGGTGAAGTTCGACAACTACTACCTGGAATCCAGCCTCTACAGCAGCGGCCGCGTCGCGGCGACGGTGCAGAAGCTGGTCGATGCTGGCAAGACCTACGAGCAGGACGGCGCGCTGTGGCTGAAGTCGACCGACTACGGCGACGACAAGGACCGCGTCATGCGCAAGCAGGACGGCACCTTCACCTATTTCGTGCCCGACGTGGCGTATCACATCGCCAAGTGGGAGCGCGGCTTCCAGCGCGTCGTCAACATCCAGGGAACCGACCACCACGGCACCATCGCCCGCGTGCGCGCCGGCCTGCAGGCGGCCGGTGTCGGCATTCCGGCCGGCTTTCCCGACTACGTGCTCCACACGATGGTGCGCGTGGTCAAGGGCGGCGAAGAGGTCAAGATCAGCAAGCGCGCCGGCAGCTACGTCACGCTGCGCGACCTGATCGAATGGACCAGCACCGACGCCGTGCGTTTTTTCCTGCTGAGCCGCAAGCCCGACACCGAGTACACCTTCGACATCGACCTGGCCGTCGCGAAGAACAACGACAACCCGGTCTACTACGTGCAGTACGCGCATGCGCGCATCTGTTCGGTGCTGGCGTCGTGGAAGGAGAAGGACGGCGGCGATGCGGCCACGCTGGCAGCGGCCGATCTGTCGGCGCTGTCGAGCCCCGTCGCGCAATCGCTGATGCTGCTGCTCGCGAAGTACCCGGACATGCTGATCGCCGCCGCCAAGGATTTCGCGCCGCACGACGTCGCCTTCTACTTGCGCGAGCTCGCCGCCGGCTATCACAGCTACTACGACGCCGAACGCATCCTGGTCGACGAGGAAGTGGTCAAGAAGGCGCGTCTGGCGCTGGTCGCCGCGACCGCGCAGGTACTGCACAATGGCCTCGCGATGCTGGGCGTGAGTGCGCCGAGCAAGATGTGACCTCACTCTCAACACCATGAAATCAAGACAACGCGAAAGACAGCGCGGCAACACCGTCATCGGGCTGATCGTCGGCCTCGTGATCGGCCTGGGCGTGGCGCTCGGCATCGCGGTCTACGTGACCAAGGTGCCGATTCCGTTCATGACAAAGACCCAGCGCGGCGGTGCCGAACAGGACGAGGCCGAGGCGCGCAAGAACCGCGACTGGAATCCGAACGCGCCGCTGTCGGGCAAGGCCGGCGCGCGCACCCCGGCCGTGCCGGCGCAGCCGGCCTCGGTCGGTCCGCTCAACCCGGGCACGACGGCTTCGGTGCCGTCGACCGCGACGCCGTCGACACCGACGACGACGCCGGCCGTGCCGGCGGCGGTGCCGTCGACATCGCGGACGACCCGCACACCGGTGCCGGTCGAGGCCACCCGCCCGCCGCCCGCCGCCAGTGCCTCCAGCGACCCGCTCGGCGACCTGGCACGCGCGCGCTCCGGCACCACCGTCACCACGAACGACGGCGGCGGCACCGCATCTGCCTCGGCAACCGACCCGTTCATGTATTTCGTCCAGGCCGGCGCCTATCGCACCACCGACGATGCGGAGTCGCAGCGTGCCAAGCTGTCGCTGATGGGCGTCGAAGCTCGCGTGACGGAGCGTGAGCAGGCCGGACGCACCGTCTACCGCGTGCGCGCCGGTCCGTTCAACAAGAAGGACGAGGCCGACCGTTTGAAGGAGCGGCTCGACAGCGGTGGTCTGGAGTCGAACCTGGTCCGCGTCCAGCGCTGAGCGGCTTTCCCTCGCGGTGCCGCCGTGCCCCCGGCGCGGGAACTCCGCGCCGTCCCCCGGCTCTTTCCAGCCACAGGAGAATTTTTTCAATGAAACGTCGTGATTTTTCGCTGACCGCCGCGTCGCTCGGCCTGCTTCCCCTCATCGCGGGCACGACGGCGCATGCGCAGTCGTCGATCGAACCGAAGGCCGGCAAGGACTTCATCGCCCTCAACAAGCGCGCCCCGATCGACACGCCGGCCGGCAAGGTCGAGGTGGTCGAGTTCTTCTCGTACAACTGCCCGCACTGCGCCGCGTTCGAGCCGCAACTCGAAGCCTGGGTCAAGCGCCTGCCGGCCGACGTCGCCTTCAAGCGCATCCCGGTGCCCTTCGTCGGCAACGACACCGAACCCAAGCAGCGGCTCTACTACGCGCTCGAGGCGATGGGCAAGGTCGACGAATTCCAGATGGTGCTGTTCCAGTCCATCCACCAGCAGCGCCAGCCGCTGAACGGCGATGCCGGCATCCTGGCCTGGGTCGCCAAGCAGCCGACGCTCGACGCCAAGAAGTTCGGTGAGCTGTTCAAGTCGTTCACGGTCGTCGGCAAGGCCAAGCGGGCGACGCAGATGACGACCGACTATCAGGTCGCAGGGGTTCCGGCACTGGGTGTGGGCGGCCGCTACTACATCGACGGCGATACCGCCGGCTCGCTGGGCCGTGCGTTGCAGGTCACCGACTTCCTCATCGGCGAAGCCCGAAAAGGTTGATGCGCCGCTTGCCGGGCGAGATCCGGCATCGGGAGGCAGCTCGCTTCGGCGAGCTTTTTTGTCTGTGCGTCGGGTCTGTAGGACCTGCCGCTTACAATCTTCGAGCAAGTTTCGTGCCTTTATGAACAAGCGACATACCTTCTTCCGATCACTTTCCCGCCCTACCGCCCCGGTCGTTGTCGCCGTCGCGCTGACGATGGCAATGGCCGCGCCCGCGCAGGCCGAAAAGGCCGACCGGACGAAACCCATGAACATCGAGGCCGACGCCATGCGCTACGACGACCTCAAGCAGACCAGCGTGTTCACCGGCGGCGTGCTGGTGACCAAGGGCACGATCATCATCCGCGGCGCCCGCATCGACGTCCGGCAGGACCCGGAGGGCTACCAGTACGGCGTCGTCACGGCGGCGCCGGGCAAGCTGGCTTATTACAAGCAGAAGCGCGACGCCGGCCCGGACGAATGGACCGAGGGCGAATCCGAAGTCATCGAGTACGACAGCCGCGCCGACAACGTCAGGTTCATCCGCCGCGCCGTCATGCGCCGGCTGATCGGCGCCACGCCCAACGACGAGACCACGGGCGAACTGATCGTCTACGACCAGGGCAACGACACCTTCACGGTCAACGGTGCGCCGTTGCCGCCGGGTGCCAGCGTGGCGGCGGGTGCGCAGGGCGGTCGTGTGAAGGCGATCCTGACGCCGCGTGCGGCTGGAACGGCGCCCACCGGAGGCGCCGTGCCTGCAGCGGCGCCTGCACCGGCCGGCCGTGGCCTGCGTCCGAGCAGCACGCTCGGCGGCGGAGACACCGCCAAGTGAGCGTCGACACCGATCTCGTCGTTCCCGGCAACCCGCCGGCCGGCAGCCGCCTCGTCGTGCGCGGCCTGCAAAAGCGCTACGGCAGCCGCCAGGTGGTCAAGAACGTTTCGCTGCAGGTGCAGAAAGGCGAAGTCGTGGGCCTGCTGGGCCCCAACGGCGCCGGCAAGACGACCTCTTTCTACATGATCGTCGGTCTGGTGCGTGCCGATGCGGGCGATATCAGCATCGACGGCGAAGCGATCGCGCACATGCCGATCCACAAGCGCGCGCGCATGGGCCTGAGCTACCTGCCGCAGGAGGCGTCGATCTTCCGCAAGCTCACCGTGCGCGAGAACGTGCGCGCCGTGCTCGAACTGCAGCAGGAGCCCGACGCCAAGGGCAACATGGTGTCGCTCAGCAAGCAGCGCATCGACCAGCGTCTCGAGGAACTGCTGGCCGACCTGCGCGTCGAGCACCTGCGCGATTCGCCGGCGCTGGCGCTGTCGGGCGGCGAACGCCGGCGCGTCGAGATCGCCCGCGCGCTGGCCACGCAGCCGCGCTTCATCCTGCTGGACGAGCCCTTCGCCGGCATCGACCCGATCGCCGTGATCGAGATCCAGCGCATCGTCAGCTTTCTGAAGAGCCGTGGCATCGGCGTGCTCATCACCGACCACAACGTGCGCGAGACGCTGGGCATCTGCGACCACGCGTTCATCATCAGCGACGGGCAGGTGCTCGCCGAAGGCACGCCGTCGGACATCGTCGACAACGCCGAAGTACGCCGCGTGTATCTCGGCGAACACTTCCGGATGTGACCTTCTTGAACCATCGGACGGCATGAAACAAGGCCTGTCGCTGCGGGTATCGCAGCATCTCGCGCTCACTCCCCAGCTGCAGCAGTCGATCCGGCTGCTGCAGCTGTCGACGCTCGAACTGAGCCAGGAAGTCGAGCAGATGCTCGACGAGAACCCGTTTCTCGAACGCACGGCCGAGGAGGCGCAGCGCGAGGAATTCGGCATCGATTCGGTCGATGCGCCCGGCCCGCGCGACGAGGAGTCGTCGGGCGCGACATCCGCCGCATCGCCCGGCGACAGCGTGGCCACCGTGTCCAGCGCCGAGGCCGAGGCGCCTGCCGCCGACGCCGCCGAGATCACCGACGTCCAGCCCGACTGGGACGGCGACGGCACGGTCGAGATGGCGCCCGACGACAGCGAGTGGGGCGGCGACGCGCCGGCCAGCGCCAACAACATCAGCGCCAACGACGGCGGCGACCGCGCCGATGCGACCGAACTCGCGCGCAGCCAGGAATCGCTGCAATCGTTCCTGCACCGCCAGGCGCTGAGCCTGCGGCTGGGCGAGAACGACCGCGCCGCGTTGCGCTTCCTGATCGAATCGCTCAACGACGACGGCTACCTCGAGGATTCGCTGGCCGCGCTGGCCTCCGGGCTGGCCGGCGACGACAACGACCAGTTCGACGACCTGGTGCATCACTTCCAGGTCGCGCTCGGCCTGCTGCAGAGCCTGGAGCCGGTCGGCGTCGGCGCGCGCGACCTCGGCGAATGCCTAGCGATCCAGCTGCGCGCGCTGGCCGACCCGCGCGAGTCCGACGAAGCCGTGCAGGTGCGCAAGACCGCCATCGCGATCTGCAGGCATCCGATGGAATTGCTCGCGCGTCGCGACTTCAAGCGCCTGGCCACGCTCACGCGCAGCAACGAGGACGAGGTGCGCAAGGCGCTGCAGCAGATCGCCACGCTCGAACCCAAGCCGGGGCGAAGGTTCGTCGACGTCGAGCGCAACGTGGTCGTGCCGGACGTGATCGTCACGCGCAGCGGCACCGGCACCCACATCAAGTTCCGCGTGATGCTCAACCCCGACGTGATGCCGCGCCTGCGGGTGCACGACATCTATGCCGGCGCGCTCAAGCAGCACAAGGGCGAGGGCAGCCAGGCGCTGTCGCAGCGGCTGCAGGAGGCGCGCTGGTTCATCAAGAACATCCAGCAGCGCTTCGACACCATCCTGCGCGTGTCCAACGCGATCGTCGAGCGGCAGAAGAGCTTCTTCATCCACGGCGAGCTCGCGATGCGGCCGCTGGTGCTGCGCGAGATCGCCGACGAGCTCGGCCTGCACGAATCCACCATCAGCCGCGTGACCACGGCCAAGTACATGGCGACGCCGTACGGCACGGTCGAGCTCAAGTATTTCTTCGGCTCGGCGCTCGGCACCGAGACCGGCGGCAATGCGTCCAGCACCGCGGTGCGTGCGCTCATCAAGCAGTTCGTGACGGCCGAGAACATCAAGAAACCGCTGTCCGACAGCCAGATCTCCGAAATGCTGAAAGAGCAGGGCATCGAATGCGCACGCCGCACCGTCGCCAAGTACCGCGAGGCGCTGCGCATCGCGCCGGCCAACCTGCGCAAGGCGCTATAGATCCGCTTCATCCATGAACCAGCTTCACCTGTTCCTCCCCTGCGCCGCCGGCGTCGAGGATTTCCTCGCCCAGGAAGTGCACGGCCTGACCGGCCTGGCCGGCGACGACCTGATGGCATCGCGCGGCGGCGTGTTCGTGCGCGGCTCCTGGCGCGACGCCATGAAGCTCAACCTGCACAGCCGCCTCGCGCAGCGCGTGCTGATCGAACTGGCGCATGCGCCGTACCGCAGCGAGAACGACCTCTACGACATCGCCGGCGGCGTCGCCTGGGAGATCTGGTTCACACCGAAACAGACCTTCAAGATCGAGACCACGGCCCAGCACAGCCCGCTCACGAGCCTGAACTTCGCCACGCTGCGCATCAAGGACGCGATCGCCGACCGTTTCCGCGCCAAGGCCGGCGGCGTGCGACCGAGCATCGAGACGCAATGGCCCGACTGCCGCGTCTTCGCGCACCTGACCACCGACACCTGCACGCTCTACATCGACACCTCCGGCGAGCCGCTCTTCAAGCGCGGCTGGCGCCAGGACAAGGGCGATGCGCCGTTGAAGGAAACGCTGGCCGCCGCCATGCTGGCCGCGAGCGGCTGGTGGAACCCGGAGAGCGGCGAGGTCTCGACCGCGCCGCTCTACGACCCGTGCTGCGGCAGCGGCACCATCGCCATCGAGGCGGCGCAGATCGCGCTGGGCATTCCGGCCGGCGCGCTGCGGCGCTTCGGTTTAGAGAAGTTGCTGCCGTTCCAGCCGCACGTCTGGGATGCGCTGCAGGACGAGTCCGTGAAGCAGCAGCAGCAGACCGCCGCGCAGCGCTCCGAAGGCACGCCGGTCATCTTCGGCAGCGACGTGTCGTTCCGGATGGTCGATTTCGCCGAACGCAATGCCGAGCGCGCGGGTGTCGCGGCGACGATCGAATTCCGCGGCGGCGACGCGTTGCAGCGCATGCCGCCCGCCGCGAGCGGCACGATGATGCTCAACCCGCCCTACGGCGAGCGCATCGAGGTCGGCGGCATCGCGCGGGCCGGTGCGCGCGAGCAGGCCGAGACCGAGGACGGCGGCGAATTCTTCAGCCAGCTCGCGAGCCACTGGAAGAAGAACTACGCCGGCTGGACCGCCTGGATGCTCACGCCCGACCTGCAGTGCCCCAAGCGCATGCGCCTGAAGGAATCGCGACGCGTGCCGATGTGGAACGGGCCGATCGAATGCCGGCTGTTCCGTTTCGACATGATCGCGGGCTCGGCGCGCGGACGTGCCTGAGCCTCGTGGAGATCGGGGAGAGCGACGAGGCTTTCGTCGTCATCGATACGAACATCGTTCTCGATGTGCTGGTGTTCGACGATCCTCGCTGGGCTGAACTGAAAGCCGCGCTCCGAGCCGGCACGCTGTGCTGGATCGCCACGCCGTCGATGCGGAGCGAATTCGCGCGCGTGCTCGGCTATCCGTTGATCGCGCGACGCCTGGTTCGCGATGCGCGCCTGCCGGAAGCCGTCCTGGCGCTTTTCGACGGGCAGTCACGCACCGTGTGTCGCGTTCCTGCACGCGCACCTTTCGCCTGCCGGGACCCGGACGACCAGATGTTCATCGATCTGGCGGTCGCGCATCGAGCGCGCCTCTTGAGCAAGGACAAACTGGTGCTGGCCATGCGCAGGCGGCTCGCGACGCTGGGCGTGGCGGTGGCCGCGACGCTCGATTGAACGTCGCATCGTCGTTTCGCTGCCGAGCGGTGCGCGAATCGACAAGAGAATCAGGACGCAGCTTGGGAGCGTGGCAACCGAGGCCGCCGATCATGGCCGGCTGATCGAATCACGGATTCGCACCTGCTGCAGAACGACATCTCGGCGTTTCCGAGCGCAGCGAGAAGCGCTGGTCGAACGCTCGGGCGATGTGGCTTTTCATCGGGCGTCGTCGCCCTTTCGGGCATACCACCGTCCCAGCAGCCGCGCACTCGCCCGTACGCGCTGCGTATCGCGCCCCCAGCGCCGTCCTTCCGGCAGATGCCGCAGCCAGCGCATTCGCCGTGCGGTCGTTGCGAGGCGCTGTCGAACCACGTCGCTCGCCCCTGCCTGCACCGCATGCCAGTGCTCGCCCGCCGCGTGCGGCGTGGCGGCGCGCACCAGCATCGCGGTGGAGTGCAGGTAGCTGAGCCAGTCGCGCACCTGGCATTCGGCGCTGTCGAGCGCGGCGCCGGGATCGTCCTCGAAATCGATGTAGCCGATCACGCCGTCGGGGCACTGCACGAGGTTGCGGTCGAAAGCCTGGCTCAGGTAGGCGCCGCGCGCGTGCACGGTGGCGATGGCGTCGAGGCCGTCGCGCCAGGCGGCCAGCAGCGCGGCCGGGCCGGTCGCGGCGGCCTGCACGAGGCGCTCCTGCAGCACGACGGTGGTCCGGCTCTCGCCGAGATCGGACAGCAGCAGGCCGTCGGCCTGCCGCGCCAGCACGGCCGGCACGCGCAGGCCGAGCGCGGCGAGTTCGCCGAGCCGGCGCGCCTCGATCGCGATGGCCGCCGCGCCGCCCGGATTGGGCACGGGCTTGAGCGCATCGAGACGCAGCGCCGCCGCGATCGCCGCCATCAGCCGATAGCGCCAGGCACCGTGACGCGGGCCGGCTTTCTTGATCCAGACGCGCTGGTCGCCGAGCCGGTGGCTCGCGACGGCGCGCTGCTGGCGCGGCAGCGTCGAGCGCAGGAATCCGGCGTAGTCGACGGGTTGCAGCGTGCTCATGCGGGAAGCGACTGGAAACTCTTCGCACTGGCCAGCGGCCAGTAGAGACGGAAGACGCTCGCCTGGGCGTCCAGCGAACCCAGCAGCGCGCCGGGTGCCACCTGCAGCATCAGGTTGCTCAGCAGCCGGACCTCGGTGTCGGAAATGCGTCGCACGATGTGGCGCGCGGTGATCTGCCGCGGATGGTCGAGCCCGGCGGCTTGCACCAGTTCCTGCAGCGCATGCAGCGTGCTGCGATGGAAATTGCGCACCCGCTCGGCTTTGTCGGTGACGACCAGCGCCTGCTGGCGCACCGGGTCCTGCGTGGTCACGCCCGTCGGGCAGTTGCCGGTGTGGCAGGTCTGCGCCTGGATGCAGCCCAGCGCCAGCATGAAGCCGCGCCCGGCGTTGCACCAGTCGGCGCCCAGCGCCATCATCCGCGCGAGGTCGAAGGCGGTGATCACCTTGCCGGCGCAGCCGATGCTGATGCGGTCGCGCAGGCCCACGCCGACCAGCGTGTTGTGCACCAGCAGCAGGCCTTCCTGCAGCGGCGCGCCGACGTGGTCGCTGAATTCGACCGGCGCCGCGCCCGTGCCGCCTTCGGCGCCGTCGACGACGATGAAGTCGGGCGTGATGCCGGTCTCCTGCATCGCCTTGACGATGGCGAACCATTCCCAAGGATGACCCAGGCAGAACTTGAAGCCGGTCGGTTTGCCGCCCGAAAGCTCGCGCAGCCGGGCGATGAAATGCATCATGCCGACCGGCGTCGAGAACGCGCCGTGCCCCGACGGCGAGATGCAATCCACCCCCATCGGCACGCCGCGCGCCTGCGCGATCTCGGCGGTCACCTTGGGCGCGGGCAGCACGCCGCCGTGGCCCGGCTTGGCGCCCTGGCTCATCTTGAGCTCGATCATCTTCACCTGCGGGTCGCGCGCGTTGGCGACGAAGCGTTCCTCGCTGAAGCTGCCGTCGTCGTTGCGGCAGCCGAAGTAGCCCGAGCCGATTTCCCAGATCAGGTCCCCGCCGTGCACGCGGTGGTGCGCGGAGATCGAGCCCTCGCCGGTGTCGTGGGCGAAACCGCCCAGCTTCGCGCCCTTGTTGAGCGCCAGGATCGCGTTGGCCGACAGCGCGCCGAAGCTCATCGCCGAAATATTGAACACGCTCGCGACGTACGGTTGCGCGCAGGACGCACCGATGACGACGCGGAAATCGTGGTCGGCCAGCGTGGTCGGCCGCATCGAATGGTTGATCCATTCATAGCCTGCCAGCGTCACGTCGAGCTGCGTGCCGAACGGCCGGTTGTCGGGCTCGCCCTTGGCGCGCTGGTAGACCAGCGAACGCTGCGCGCGCGAGAACGGCACGGCTTCGCGGTCGCTCTCGATGAAGTACTGGCGCAGCTCCGGGCGGATGTATTCGAGCAGGAAGCGCAGGTGACCGATGACCGGGTAGTTGCGCAGGATGGCATGGGGCGTTTGCCGCCGGTCGTGCAGCCCCAGGCCGGCGAGCAGCGCGAACGCGGCCAGCGCGACCCATGCCGGCCAGGCGTGAGGCGGCAGCATGACGGCGACCAGGCTGGCCGCGAGGCCGGCGACGCACAGGGCCCAGGCCGCGTGACGGGCCGGGAAGAAAGAAGACGTGGGGGTCGAAATGGGATTTCTCCGAAAGCCTGCTGCATCATAGAGGGCCGTTTTTGCAAGCCCCGCCATGACCACGACGCCCGACGACGCCACCTCCAACACCATCCCCGAAGCCACCGCACCGGCCGACAAGCCGCTCGGCCCCGAGGATTTCGACCTGCTCGACACGCTCCTCGACGCCCTGCGCGACAAGGACGACGAGATTCCGCAATGGGAATTCTGCGAGGGCTTCATGGCCGCCCTGGTGTGTTTCCGTCGCCCGGTGCCGCCGGCCGAGTACTGGCCGGTGGTGTTGGGCGACGGCTTCGTGCCGGCGCGGAACATGGAACTGGTCTGGCACTGGAAGCGCCGCTGGAAGGAGATCGAGAGTTCGCTCGACGCCGCGGTCGAGGCGCTCGACGACGACCGTGCCTACCAGCCCGAAGTGCTCGACACGCGCGGCGCCATCGCGTCGCTGCCCGAGGAGGAGCGCGCGGAAGTCGAGGGCGACGAGATTCCGTCGTTCGCGCAGGTCTGGGCGCTGGGCTTCATGTTCGCGGTCGAGAACTGGCCCGAGGACTGGGCCGCGCCGCGCGACAAGGAAGCCGCACAGATGCTCGACGACGCTCTGAGCGCGATCGTCGCGCTGACCGAGGACGACACCGGCAAGCCCGAACTGTCGATGTTCAGCGAGGACGGCCCACCGAGCGTGAGCCAGAAACGGCTCGACCAGTTCGGCGAGGCGATCTGGGCGGTCTACGACCTGCGACAGCTATGGAAGAGCATGGGGCCGAAGCAGGAGACGATCAGGAAGGAAGCGACGCCGGGGCGCAACGACCCGTGCCCTTGCGGCAGCGGGAAGAAGTATAAGAAGTGCCACGGGGCGTGACAGCCGGCGCGGCCTACCGCCTTCAGAAAGCCGGCATCACCTCGGTGTGCGTGAACATGACGGCTGCGGTCATGGCTTCGGCTTCTCCGGATCGTCGAGGTGCATCAGCAGCGTCCGCAGCGCATGCTGCACGGTCGCCTGGCGCACCGCGGCGCGGTCGCCTTCGAAATGGCGGCGTCCGGTGCGGATGTCGCCACCGACCGCCCAGCCGAACCACACCGTGCCGACCGGCTTCTCGACCGATCCGCCCGCCGGGCCAGCGACGCCTGTGACCGCGACCGCCACCTGCGCCCGTCCGTTCGACCGCACGACCGCGCCTTCCGCCATCGCCTGCACGACCGGTTCGCTGACCGCGCCGTGCCTGCCGATCAGCGCCGCGTCGACGCCGAGCAGCTCGACCTTGGCCTCGTTCGAATAGCTGACGTAGCCGCGATCGAACCAGGCGCTGGAGCCGGCGAGCTCGGTGCAGGCGCCGGCGATCAGGCCGCCGGTGCAGCTCTCGGCGGTGGCGAGCATCGCACCGCGTCGCAGGAGCGCAGCGGCCAGACGCTCGACCAGCGCCGGAATGGCGTCCGGCCCGACGGGCACGGTCGACAGTGGAAAAAGCGGGCCGTTCATTTCAGAAGGCGCGCCAGAGCGCGATCACCAGCAGCGCGCAGAAGGCCGCCACCAAGTCGTCGAACATGATGCCGAAACCCGCCGCGCTCCAGCGCATCGATGCCGGCGCCGCGTCGCGCTGCTTGAACAGCGCGTCGGCCCAGGCCACCGGCCCGGGCTTGGCGGCGTCGAAGTAGCGGAACAGCGCGAAAGCGATGACCTGGCCCCAGAGTCCCGAAGGCGCGATCAGCCACAGGATGATCCAGAACGCGACGATCTCGTCCCAGACGATGCTGCCCGGGTCGGCCACGCCCATGTGGCGCGCCGTCACCGTGCAGGCCCACCAGCCGACCGGCAGCGACGCCAGGATCACCCAGCCGATGGTCGCGGGCGACAGCCAGCTCTGCAGCACCAGGAACGCGACCCAGCCCCAGAGCGTGCCGACCGTGCCGGGTGCGAACGGCGACAGGCCGGAGCCGAAGCCCAGCGCGATGGGATGCGCGGAATGCGTGAGCATGAAGCGCGTCGTCGGGCGGAATTTGGATGAGGTGGAGGAAGTCACGTCGCGCATTCTGCGGCCGCCGATGGCTGTCAGCCGAAATGGTCGAAAGACGTGAAGCGCTGCGCCAGCGTCACACCGTTGGCATCGACGATGCGCACGCCGGGTTCGGCCTCGACGCGGCCGATGCGCGCGACCGGCGTCGCGCTCTGGCGGCCGGCGCTTTCGACCGCGTCGCGCGCGGCGGCGGGCGCGGTGAAGACGAGTTCGTAGTCGTCGCCGCCGGACAGCGCGCACAGCCGCAGCATGTCGATGCCGAGCGATGGCTCTGCGCATAGTGCGATGCGCGCGACCGCCGCGTCGACGTCCACGCGCGCGCCGACGCCGCTGGCCCGCAGGATGTGCGACAGGTCGCCGAGCAGTCCGTCGCTCACGTCCGCCGCGGCGCTGGCGACGCCGCGCAGCGCCTGGCCGAGCGCGAGGCGCGGCGAGGGCGTTTCCATGCGCGCGCGCGCCGTCGCGAAGGCTTCGGCCGGCAATGCGAGCGCGCCGCGAAAGACTTCGAGCGCCAGCCGCGCATCGCCCAGCGTGCCGCTGACCCAGAGGTCGTCGCCGGCCCGGGCGCCCGAGCGCAGCAGCGCCATGCCCGGCGGCACTTCGCCGAAGACGGTGATGCCGATGGTGAGTGGCCCGCGCGTGGTGTCGCCGCCGACCAGTTCGCAGCCGTGCGCGTCGGCCAGCGCGAACAGGCCGCGCGAGAAGCCTTCGAGCCAGCTTTCGTCGACCGACGGCAGCGCGAGCGACAGCGTGAAGGCCATCGGCCTGGCGCCGCAGGCCGCGAGGTCGCTGAGGTTCACGGCCAGCGCCTTGTGGCCGAGCCGGACCGGATCGACGGTCGACAGGAAGTGCCTGCCCTCGACCAGCATGTCGGTCGAAACCGCCAACTGCATCCCCGCCGACGGCTGCAACAGCGCGCAGTCGTCGCCGACGCCGAGCGCCACGCGGCCCGGCGTCTGCCGCGCGGCCGCCGGCCGCGTGAAGTAGCGCGCGATCAGGTCGAATTCACCCATCGACATTCCGTCTGGTCCTTTCGTCTTTTGTCTCAGCGGGGCGCGCTGGCCCGGAAGCGCAGCGCCGCCTGCCGCACGACTTCGGCCAGCAGCTTCTCCTTGCCCTGCTTCTCGCGCAGCCAGCGCGCATCGTTCTGGCCGGCCTCGACGTCGGTGCGCAGCCGGGCGATGGAGCGTGTCGCGTTCAGCGCCTCGCTGTGCCATTCGAGCTGGGTCATCGTCATCAGGATGTGCTCGCGCAGCGGCATGTGGTCGCCGGTGGCCGGGTCGACATACACCGCGTCGAGCCCGAAGCGGCAGGCCTGGAAGCGGTTGTAGGTGTAGACCAGGTAGTCGTCCTCGGTCGGGGTGAACGGCTGCTCCTGCAGGAACCAGGCGCCGAGCGACTGCACGTAGCCGGCCAGCGCCGCGGCGCGCTCGACCGTCAGCGGTGTGTCGAACACGCGGATCTCGATGGTGCCGAACTCGGGCTTCGGACGGATGTCCCAGTAGAAGTCCTTCATGCTGCGGACCACGCCGGTGCGCGTCATGCGCTCGAAGTAGTTGCCGAACTCGTCCCAGCTCAGCGTGAACGGCGCGCGGCCCGAGAGCGGGAAGGCGAACACCGAATTGAGCCGCGCCGAATCGAACTGCGTGTCCTGCCCCTGCACGTACGGCGAGGAGGCCGACAGCGCGATGAAGTGCGGGATGTAGCGCGACATGCGGTGCAGCATCAAGAGCGCTGCGTCGGCGTCGGGACAGCCGATGTGCACGTGCTGGCCGAAGATGGTGAACTGCTTGCTCAGGTAGCCGTAGAGCTCGGAGAGCTGGCGGAAGCGCGGCTTGTCGTAGATGCGCTGCTCGTGCCACTGCTGGAACGCGTGCGTGCCGCCACCGAGCACGGCGATGTTGAGCTTGTCGGCGCTCTTCACCAGCGCATCGCGAATGGGGGTGAGCTGGTCGACCACGTCCTGTGCCGAATGGCAGACGCCGGTCGAGATCTCGATCATGCTGGACGTCATCTCGGGCACCACGCTGCCCGGCAGCGTCGTCTCGGCCATCAGGCGCAGCATGTCCTCGGCATAGGGCGCGAGGTCGTAGTCGTGGGTGTTGACCAGCTGCAATTCCAGCTCGACGCCGAGCGACAGCGCTTCGGACCGGCAAAAAGGCGCCAGCGCCACCATGCGGTCGCCGCGCGCCGGCAAGGGGCGCGCATGGGGGGAATCGAGGGGTTCGGTGCTCATCGTTGCGTGTCTTCGGCCTGGTGCACCAGGCTCCGGAAGGCCTCCGGCGTCCAGGGCCGCGAACTCTCGCCCGACAGGTGGATCGCCACCGTGGCCAGCACCGCGCCCAGGATCTCCATCAGCAGGATCGCCGGCAGCGCGATCTGCGTGATCATCGCGCCGAGCAGCGGCGAGGCGGTGGCGAAGTTCGACGCGATCAGCAGCGCGATCGACGACAGCGGCGTCATCGTGCAGCCGACCCACAAGGCCTGCTTCCAGCTCGCGCCGCTGCCCGGGTTGGCGATAGCGACGCCGGCGATCTTGGCGACGGCGCGCACGCCGATCATCGCCGCCACGATGCCCGCCACCGGCACGCTCCAGTCGCCCTGCGCGGCGACGATCGAGACCAGCACGAACATCAGCATGGTGAGCAGCGAGGCGGCGGTGCCGAGTTGGCGCGACCAGGCCCAGGGCCGCGGGTTGAGCTGCTTGAGCAGCACGCCGCCGATCAGCGCCGCGAGCGCGGCCGAGCCGCCGAAGTGCGCCGCCAGCGCGGCACCGGCGCCGATGATGGCCAGCAGCAGGATCGAGGTGTTCTCGCTGGTCGGGCTCATCACGCGCAGCGCCGAGCGCAGCGCCAGCGCCATCACCGCGCCGACCACGAACGACAGGCCCAGCACCACCAGCACCGGATACAGCCGGGTCATCAGCCCGGCCGGCCCGCGCTCCAGCAGGCCGGCCTGCGCGTAGCCGAGCGCGAGCGCGTAGAAGGTGTTGAGCGTGGCCAGCGTCATCGCGCGCTCGGTCACCGGGCCGGAGGCGCGCGTGTCCATGATCACGCGGCTGAGCACGGCCGGCGAGGCGACGATGGCCATCAGCGCGACCGGGTTGGCCACCGGATCGGGCACGCCGAGCGCGTGCAGCGTCCAGAACACACCGAAGTAGGTCAACGCGGATTCGAGCAGGCTCTGCAGCAGCACGCGCGGGTTGTGGCGGAACCAGCGCAGCGGCAGCCGCCCGCCGGCCTCGAACAGCACGATCGCGACGCCGAGCTCCAGCAGGAACAGCGGAATGCCCTGCAGCGGCCAGAGCGCGCCCTCGAAGCCGGCCAGCCCCGCCGCCGTGCCGACGATCGAATAGCCGACCACCTTCGGCATGCCCATGTAGCGCTGCACCAGATGCCCCGACGCCGCCGCCGCCGCCAGCAGCAGCGACCAGAGCACCGTCGGCAAGCCGGCCGAAGGGCGGATCCATTCGGACCAGAAGCCCGGCAGATCGGCGGGAATGAAGGAAGTCATCGAGCCGGAAGAAAGAAACTGACCGCTCTCCTGCGCCAGCGCGTACGCAGCGCGGCACGGATGCGGGAACGGTCGAAGCGGCTCACGCTGTGCGCGCGCAGCGCGAGCCGGAAGGCGAAGTAGAAGCTGACGCTGACGTTGACGGCGCCGATCAGCGGGAGCGAAGCCACCGCCCACCATAACGCAGGCTGGTGCAGCACCGGCAGGCCGATCGACGCCGCCGCCGCGGCCACCTGGCCGGCCGACAGCGTCACGTGCCGCACGTCGAGCCCGATGCCGAAGAACGCGAGGAAGGTCGGCGCCAGCCCGAGCATGAAACCCAGGGAAATGTTCGAGGCGAAGCCGGAGATGTGCGTGCGCATGAAATCGGCCCAGCGGCGCGCGCGCGCGGCACCGAGCACCGTGCCGATGCGCGGGTTGTAGCGCAGGGCCGAATCCATCCGGTGCAGCACGAACGCGTTCTCGGTCCAGCCGGCGACGATGCTGGCGGCGAACAGCAGGAGCCCGGTGAAGGCGGCGTGGAGCAGCGTCGGACCGGCCAGCGAAAGCGACTTCAACGTCTGGTCGGCATGCGCGGCATCGAGCGGCGAATGCCCGAGCGCCCGCCCCGCCAGCATGCAGATCCCGATCATCACCGGCACCACCACGCCGACGTTGCCCAGCACGGCCGCCACCTGCGAGCGCACCAGGTGCGTCACCTCGTCGACGAAGGCGTCGACCGCACCGGCAGCCTTGATGTCGCGCAGCCGCGCGGCCATCGCGGGCGCGGTCATCGCCGGCTGCTTGGTGGCGAGCGTCAGGTGCAGCAGCTGGATCGCGACGAAGCTGGCCGCGTACATCGCGCCGACCCAGAAGCCGCCCCAGAACGCGGTCAGGCCGATGCCCAGGATCGCGAACTTCATCAGCACGGTGAGGGTGGTCAGCGCGCCGCCGCCGGCCGCCTGCCGGAGCATCCGCAGGTAGGCCGCGCGGTCGCGGGTGATGTAGTGCTCGCCGGTCTCGGCGCTGCGCTCGGTCACCTTGGCAGCCAGCATCGAGGAGTTCGACGCGATCAGCGCGCGGATGCTGGCACGCTCGCCGCCGGCCGTCACCAGCCTGCCGACCAGCCGCGCCACGCTCGGCCCGGGCACCGGCGACATCAGACAGTCGAGCAGCGCGCGGATGCGCACCGCCCGCTCGCGCAGCTGGCGCAGCCGGAACACCAGGCCGACCGAGATGCCGTTGTCCTCGAGGTGGGCGTAGACCGCCGACGTGGCCAGCCGGCAGGTGTCGAGGCGGTTGCGCAAGGCCAGGAAGGCGGCCTGCACGGCGTCGTCGTCGCGTGGACTGCCGAACATCGCCTCGCGCAGGCGGTCGAGGTCGGCCATCAGCGCATGGAATGCGCGGCCGACCGTGGCGTGCGACATGCGCAGGCGCAGCTCGGGCGAGAAACCCGCCGCTACCACCTGGCTGGTGCAGTAGGTGACCGCGTCCATCACGGTGTGCCGCCAGGGCCGGTTCCCGTCGTCGGGTGCATCGGCGATCAGCGCACCGATGCGTGCCAGCGTGGCCTCGTCGAGCAGCGCGATCCAGCGGGCGTCGAAGTCGCTCGGCAGCACCATGCGGAACAGGTCCGAAGCCTCGGTGGTCTCCGGCGTGCCGGGCAGGATCTTGCGGCGCAGGCGCTCGCCGAGTTCGCTCAGGAACGCGCTGCGCGAGGCGAAGCCGTAGTCGGCCAGCAGTGCGGTGAGGTCGACCGTCCGCACGAACACCGTCCACCATTGACCGGCACGCGCACGGAGTTCGGGGCGCGATTCGATCGCGTCCAGCAGCAGCACCGTGCGCGCCACCGCCGCCGCGGGCATGCGCGGCGCCGAGCGGGTGCCGCGCTCGCCGCGCAGCCAGTCGAAGAGGTCGATCAGCCAGACGTGGCGCGTGGGCACGTCCGCCGCCGGGTCGAGGCGATCGAGCAGGGTCGACAAGTCGCTCGTGGCGTTCACGGAACGACCGCGGAAACGCCGGGTGCCGACGGCGTTAATGCAGCACGCGCGCAGACGAGGCCTGCGCGCCGTGCGCATCGGCTTCGAGCACGAAGAGCGGCACCGGCACGTCGAAGCGTGCGCCGTGTTCGTCGACGACGAAGAAACTGCCGTGCATGCTGCCGCTCGATGCCTGCAGCCGGCAGCCGCTGGTGTAGCGGAAGGATTCGCCCGGCGCGAGCAGCGGCTGCTGGCCGATCACGCCCAGGCCCTTGACCTCCTGGGCGTGGCCCGAGGCGTCTTCGATCAGCCAGTGCCGCGCGATCAGCTGCGCCGCGACCTGGCCGATGTTGGTCACGGTGATGGTGTAGGCGAAGGTGTAGATCCGCTGCCCGGGGGAGGACTGGTCTGCGAGGTAGCGGGGCTCCACCTGGACGCTCATGGGGCTCTGGGACATCCGGCCATCCTAACCCGGCGCTGCGACAATCCCGGGCATGAGCAGCATCCTCGACACCTCTTCGTCAACCTACCGCATCGCCCCGTCCATCCTGTCGGCCGACTTCGCGCGCCTGGGCGCCGAAGTGGGCGACGTGATCGCCGCCGGGGCCGACTGGATCCACTTCGACGTGATGGACAACCACTACGTCCCCAACCTGAGCTTCGGCCCGATGGTCTGCCAGGCGCTCAAGCCGCACGCGAAGAAGCCCGACGGCACGCCGGTGCCGATCGACGTGCATCTGATGATCCAGCCGGTCGATGCGCTGGCCGCCGCCTTCGCCAAGGCCGGCGCCGACTACATCAGCTTCCACCCCGATGCCTCGCCGCACGTGCACCGCAGCATCCAGGCGATCCGCGCGACGGGCTGCAAGCCGGGGCTGGTGTTCAATCCCGGCACGGGGCTCGAAGCGCTCGACTGGGCCGTCGACGACATCGACCTGATCCTGATCATGAGCGTCAATCCCGGCTTCGGCGGCCAGAGCTTCATCGATTCGGCGCTGCGCAAGATAGAGCTGGCACGCAAGCGCATCGAGCGGAGCGGCCGTGACATCCGTTTGGAAGTCGACGGCGGCATCAAGGGCGACAACATCGCGCGAGTCGCGTCCGCCGGAGCGGACACGTTCGTGGCAGGGAGCGCGATCTTCGGAAAAAGCGACTACGCGGGCGTGATCGCGGACATGCGCCGGAACCTGGCGACTGTGGGGTCGCTCAGCGCTTGACCTGCTCGTTGTAGACCTTGTCCGTGACCGGCGCACGGTCCGTGTCGACGGCGCCGCTCGCCGCGTCCTCGAAAGCCTTCTTGCCCATCTCGGTCGCTTCGCCGCCCGGATTCTTCTGGCTGTCGGACGACTGATCGCGTTCGTGCGGCAGACGCGGTGCGGTGTCGCCGTCCTGCTCGACCTTGGTGCGGCCGTCCTCGCCGTTCTTCGCGGGTTCGGCCGCGGCCTTGTTCGCCCGGGGCTGCGGCGTACCGGCGCTGTTCTCTTGCGGGCCCGGCTTCTGGATCGGTTCGGTCATGAGGTCTCCTGGTTGCTTTCTTATGGATACGACGCTGTCCGGACGCGGTAGGAACTGCATGCCCCTGCCTGTAGGATCGTCGGCGATGGCTTCCCTTCCCACCGACAACGGCCTCGAAAACGCGCGCGACCCGGCCCTCGCGAGCACCCTGCGCATTCATGCATATGCGGCCATCGCGCCCGGCCCGCGGCTGATCGTGCTCGGCGGCGTCCACGGCGACGAGACCTGCGGCACCGTCGGCATCGAACGCACGCTCACCGAGCTCGACGGCGGCGCCCTGCGCCTGCTGCGCGGCCAGCTGACGATGGTGCCGGTGGCCAATCCGCTGGCGCGGCAGTTGAAGCAGCGCGAAGGCGAACGCAACCTGAACCGCACCTTCCGACCGAGCGAGTTGCCCGCCGACTACGAGGACCGCGTCACCAACCTGCTGTGTCCGCTGCTCGACCGGCACGACGTGCTGCTCGACCTGCATTCCTTCACCAGCCAGGGCGACGCGTTCGCGATGATCGGCCCGCGCGACAACCCCGGTCCGCTGGAAGCGTTCTCGCGCGCCGGAGAAGAAGGCCTGCTGGCGCTGCACATCGGCACCTCGCGCGTGGTCGAAGGCTGGCTGGAAATCTACGCCGCCAGCCTCGCGCAGCGCGCCGGCGGCGTGGCCGCCGACAGCGCGGCATTGGCTTTCGGCTGGGGTACCAACGAGTACATGCGCAGCAAGGGCGGCTACGGCGTCACGCTCGAATGCGGGCAGCACCGCGACCCTGCCGCGCCCGACGTCGCGCACCGTGCCATCCACGCCGCGCTGCGGCTGCTCGGCATGGTCGACGTGCCCGCCGGCACGCCGCCGCCCGCGCGTCCGTCGCTGCTGCGGTTGGTGAGCGTGGTCGACCGTCTGAATGAGGGCGACAGCTTCGTGCGCGAATGGTCGACCTTCGACGCCGTCTCGCACGGCGAACCGATCGGCATGCGTGCCGACGGCACGATGCTGCATGCCGAACAGGACGGTTTCCTGGTCTTCCCGAACGCGACCGCGTCGCTGGGCACCGAGTGGTTCTACTTCGCGGTGGCGAGCGAACGCGACCTGGGCGCACCGTCGGCGGGAGCGGAAATCTAGCCGCGTTCCTACAATCGGACTGCGGTTGCGCGGCTAGCTTGAGGCATCGGAGTAACCCCCCCCATGCCCAACGATTCGACCCCCGCACCGCGCGTCCTATGGAAGGGCGCCATCAGCTTCGGGCTGGTGCACATCCCGGTCGCGCTCTATTCGGCGACCTCCGACCACGGCATCGACTTCGACTGGCTGGACAAGCGCTCGATGGACCCGGTCGGCTACCGGCGCATCAACAAGAAGACCGGCAAGGAGATTCCGCGCGAGCAGATCGTCAAGGGCATCGAGTACGAGGACGGCCAGTACGTGGTACTGACCGATGCCGAGATCGCCGCCGCGTACCCCAAGACGACGCAGACGATCGAGATCGAGACCTTCGTGCCGGCCGGCGGCATTCCGTTCGTCTACCTGGAGCGTCCGTACTACGTGGCGCCGATCAACAAGGGCGCCAAGGTCTACGCGCTGCTGCGCGAAACGCTGCAGCGTAGCGGCCGCGTCGGCGTGGCGCGTGTCGTGATCCAGACCAAGCAGCACCTGGCGGTGCTGGTGCCGAGCGGGCCCGGCCTGGTGCTCAACCTGCTGCGCTGGGGGGCCGACATCCGTCCCTGGAAGGACCTGCCGCTGCCGGCCGAAGGCGCGAAGGCGGCGGGTCTTTCGGACCGCGAGCTGAAGATGGCGGGTGACCTGGTGGCCGACATGAGCTCGGAATGGAACCCCGACGAATTCAAGGATTCGTTCAAGGACGAGATCATGAAGCTGGTCGATCGCAAGGTGGCCGCCGGCGAGACCGAAGCGGTGACGCCGCCGGAAGCGGTGGAAGAAGAAGCGAAGAGCGGTGCCAAGATCCTCGACCTGACCGAGCTGCTGCAGCGCAGTCTCCGCAAGGGGGACAAGAAGCCGACTGCGAAGGTGCCGGACGACGACGAGGATGCCGACGACGCCGAGGCAGCGCCGAAGAGATCGGGCCGCGCCGCCCCGGCGAAGCGTGCCGCGAAGACGGTGGCGCCGGCCAAGAGTGCCAAGAGTGCCAAGAGTGCCAAGTCTGCGAAAGCCTCGAAACCCGCGGCAGCGCCGGCCACGAAGTCGCCGCCGCGCCGTCGTGCGGCCTGATCGTCCACACACACTGTCCACGCCGACACCGCCATGACCGCGCACGAGGCGCTCGCCGCCTACCGCAGCAAACGGGATTTCGCCAAGACGCCTGAACCGCACGATCCGAAGCCGTCGAAGCGGGGACCGGCAAAGGCGGCCGGCGCGTTGTCGTTCGTGATCCAGAAGCACCACGCCAGCAGCCTGCATTACGACTTTCGGCTGGAATTCGACGGCACGCTCAAGAGCTGGGCCGTGCCGAAGGGTCCGTGCCTCGATCCGGGCGTGAAGCGGATGGCGGTCGAAGTGGAGGACCATCCGGTGTCGTACGGCAGCTTCGAAGGCACGATCCCGCCGAAACAGTACGGTGCCGGCACGGTTGTCGTCTGGGATCGCGGCGACTGGCTGCCGGACGGCGACGCCGCCGCGACGCGTCAGGCCTTCGCGGCCGGCAAGCTCAAGTTCGAGTTGCGCGGCGAAAAGCTGCGCGGCCACTGGACGCTGGTGCGGATGCGCGGCAAGGGCGAGAAGCAGGCGTCCTGGCTGCTCATCAAGGAACGCGACGACGAAGCGCGGCCGATCGGCGACTACGACGTGCTCGATGCGCTGCCCGACAGCGTCATCAGCGGGCCGTCGGCGGTGTCGCTACCTTCGCCGGAGCCCCGGGTGAGCCGGACGAAGTCCAAGGCCCCGGCAATCAGAGCCCAGCGCGATGCGGCCCTCCCCGAGACGCTCTCGCCTCGACTGGCCATGCTCGCAGTCGACGCGCCCGACGCGCCCGACGAGTGGCTCTGGGAGTTGAAATTCGACGGCTACCGCCTGCTGACGCGCATCGAGGGCGGCAAGGTGAAATGCTTCACCCGCAACGGCCACGACTGGACCGCCAAACTGCCCGAACTCGAAACCGCGCTCGCGCGCCTGAAGTTGAGATCGGCCTGGCTGGACGGCGAGATCGTCGTGCACGACGACCATGGCGCGCCCCGGTTCCAGGCGCTGCAGAACGCTTTCGATCACCGCTCGACAGCTTCGCTCGTCTACTGGATCTTCGACTTGCCGTTCCTCGACGGCGAGGACCTGCGGGAACTTCCGGTCGAGGAACGGCGCGAACGCTTGGCGGCGCTGCTCGGCGACGACGACGTGCCGCGCCTGCGCTTCAGCGAAGCGTTCGATGCGCCGCCGCGCGATCTGCTCACCTCGGTGAGCGCGCTGGGCTTCGAGGGACTGATCGGCAAGCGCAAGGGCTCGATTTACAGTGCACGCCGGGCGCCGGACTGGATCAAGCTCAAGACGCAGCACCGGCAGGAATTCGTGATCGGCGGCTTCACCGCGCCGAAGGGCGCGCGGGCCGGTTTCGGTGCCTTGCTGCTCGGCGTCCACGACGAAAAGGACAAGCGCGGCGGACTGGTCTACTGCGGCAACGTCGGCACCGGTTTCGACGCCGAGCGGCTTGCGGACATCAAGGCGCAGCTCGACCGGCTGACCACCGATCGGTCCCCCTTCGCCTCAGGGCCGGCCGGCGTACCGACGGTGGTCAAGGCGCAGTGGGTCGCGCCGCAGCTGGTCGCGGAAGTCGCGTTCGGCGAATGGACCCGCGACGGGCGGGTCCGGCACGGCGTGTTCCAGGGGTTGCGCAGCGACAAGCCGGCCAAGGAGATCGTGCGCGAACGTGCAGAAAGTCCATCGACCATGACCTCGGTAAAAACTGCCAAAGCGGCCCGACCTGCCGGTTCGTCGAAATCAATGCCGCGGATCAGCCATTCGGAACGCGTCATCGATGCCGAGAGCGGCATCACCAAGGGCGAAGTGGTGGCGTATTACATGCAGGTCGCCGAACTGGTCCTGCCGCATCTCGATGGACGCCCGGTGTCGCTGGTACGCGCGCCCGACGGCGTCGGCGGCGAACTGTTCTTCCAGAAACATGCCAAGGGCCACGACATGCCGGGCGTGAAGTTGCTCGACCCGACGCTCGATCCCGGGCACGAGCCACTGCTCGGTATCGATTCGGTCGAAGGTCTGACGTCTGCGGCGCAGATGAACGTGATCGAGCTCCATACCTGGAACGCGACGGTCGGCGCCATCGACCGGCCGGACCGCATGACGCTCGACCTCGATCCGGGCGACGGCGTCGAATGGGTCACGGTGCAGGAGGCGGCGATGCTGGTGCGCACGCTGCTGCAGGAGGTCGGCCTTGCCGGTTTCCTGAAGACGAGCGGCGGCAAGGGCCTGCATGTCGTGGTTCCGATCCGCAAGCACTACGGCTGGGAGGAGGTCAAGTCGTTCTCCCAGGCGCTGGTCGACCATCTCGCGAAGACGATCCCGGAGCGTTTCGTGGCCAGGAGCGGCCCGAAGAACCGGGTCGGGAAAGTGTTCGTCGACTATCTGCGCAATGGCTTCGGCGCGACGACCGCGAGCGCCTGGTCGGTGCGGTCGCGACCGGGGTTGGGGGTGTCGGTGCCGGTCGGCTGGGACGAGTTGCCGTCCCTCGCGAGCGGCGCGCATTGGAAACTGCGCTCCGTCCTCGAACGGCTTTCGGTCGGCAATTCACCGTGGGCCGACTATGAGAAACAGCGCCGGGGACTTGCGCAACCGATGAGGAAGATCGGTTGCGCGGCCTCCTGAACGCTCGGCTCGGCTCGCTCGTCGCCTCGGCGTCAACCGACGACTTCGTCGGTCGTGACCTCGAAGCGCAGCAACGAATGGTTGCCGAAGACCATGGTGATCGGCACGTCCGCGGCATCGCGGCCGCGCGCGATGACGATGCGCCCGATGCGCGGCGTGTTGTGACGCGCATCGAAGGTGTGCCAGCGGTCGCCCAGGTAGACCTCGAACCAGGCGCTGAAGTCCATCGGATAGGGCACGGCCGGAATGCCGATGTCGCCCAGATAGCCGGTAACGTAGCGCGTCGGGATGTTCATGCAGCGGCACAGCGTGACCGCCAGGTGCGTGAAGTCGCGGCAGACGCCGACGCGCTCGCGATAACCCTCCAGCGCGGTGCGCGTGGCACGTGCCTGCTGGTAGTCGAAGCGCAGGTGGTTGTGCACGAAATCGACGATGGCCTGCACGCGGTGCCAGCCCGGCGTGACGCCGCCGAACTGGTTCCATGCGAAGGCCAGCAGTTCGCTGTCGACCTCGCAGTAGCGGCTCGGCAACAGGAAAGGCAGGGTTTCGACCGGCAGGTCGGCGGGCGCATGGGCGATCGCGCCGTAGTCGACCGGATCCGGCCAGCCGCTGTCCTGCACGACAGCCTCGTTGCGCAACCGCACCGTGTTGACGCCGTAGGGCACTTCGACGCGGGCGCACATGTTGCCGAAGCCGTCCTGGTAGTGATCGGTGCGCAGCGGCGGGCTGATCGTGATGTTCTCGCCCACGGTGACGTCGTGGGCGCGGGAGGGATGCACCTGAAGCATGTAGATCAGCGCGGTGGGAGCGCTGACGCCGAGTTCGATGTCGTAGCCGATTTTGATGAGCATGTGCGGCGTCTCGGGTGAGAGATGAGGAAAAGGTTGAACCCGTCGGGGTTGGGCCAGTGCGACTAGCACGAGGCGTGCCGAGATCGCCGTCGATCGTATGCGGTCTGCGTCCGACCTCTTCGATGGGTTGTCCCGAGATGACGTAGGTGGAAACTGATGCGCGCGGCTTCCTACCGGTATTCCCTCGCACCGCCTACGCCGCCGGGCGTGCGGTCACTACGGGTTTTGGCACGTTCGGCCCCTAACTTCTTGTCGGATGCGGGAAAGCTCCTTTCCCGAAACACCTCGCCTTCCATCACCGAGGAAGATCATGGCACTGTCTACCTTGTTCGGATTTCTCGGCCGTTTCTCCCTGGACGACGTACCTGTCTGGGCGGTTGCGCTGGTGGCCGGTATCGCGGCGTTCGTGGCGATGGTGAACGCGCTGGACATTTTCCTCGACGCCGAAGTCGGGTGAAATCAAGAATACGAAAAGGATATTGAATGACGCCACGTAACAGGGCCGCGGCCGGGCGCCGCCCGAAGGCGAGCGAAGGGCCGAATGCCAAGCAGGTGCAGCTTGCCGGATTCACGGAGGAAGCCGTCGCGCAACTGACGACCAATCAGGGACTGCAGATACCCGACAACCACAATTCGCTCAAGGCGGGTGTGCGAGGCCCGACCTTGCTGGAGGATTTCATCCTCCGCGAGAAGATCACGCATTTCGATCACGAGCGCATTCCCGAACGTGTCGTGCATGCGCGCGGTTCGGCCGCACACGGGTACTTCCAGGTCTACAAGTCGATGTCGCAATTCACTTCGGCCGACTTCCTGCAGGATCCGGCCCAGAAAACCCCGGTGTTCGCGCGCTTCTCGACCGTCGCGGGCGAGCGCGGCTCGGCCGATACCGTGCGCGACGTGCGCGGCTTCTCGGTCAAGTTCTACACGCAGCAGGGCAACTACGACCTCGTGGGCAACAACATGCCGGTGTTCTTCATCCAGGACGCGATGAAGTTTCCCGACCTGATCCACGCCGTGAAGCCCGAGCCGCATCACGCCATTCCGCAGGCTGCCAGCGCGCACGACACTTTCTGGGATTTCGCTTCGCTGATGCCAGAGTCGACCCACATGCTGATGTGGACCATGAGCGACCGCGCGATTCCGCGCAGCTACCGGATGATGGAAGGCTTCGGCGTCCATACCTTCCGCTTCGTGAACGCGCGCGGCGAGGCGCATTTCGTGAAGTTCCACTGGAAGCCGAAGCTCGGAGTCCACGGGCTGGTCTGGGACGAAGCGCAGAAAATCGCCGGCAAGGACGCCGACTTCCATCGCCGCGACCTTTGGGAAGCGATCGAGAACGGTGATTTCCCGGAGTGGGAACTCGGCGTGCAGATGATTCCGCAGGGCAAGGAGCACTCGCTCGGCTTCGACTTGCTCGACCCGACCAAGCTGATTCCCGAAGAACTGGTGCCCGTGCAGAAGATCGGGCGCATGGTGCTCGACCGCAATCCGGACAACTTCTTCGCGGAGACGGAGCAGGTGGCTTTCCACCCGGGCCATGTCGTGCCGGGCATCGATTTCTCGAACGATCCGTTGCTGCAGGGACGGCTGTTTTCGTACACCGACACGCAGATCTCACGGCTCGGGGGTGCGAACTTCCATCAGTTGCCGATCAACAGGGCGGTCTGCCCGTCCCATAATTTCCAGCGCGACGGCATGCACCAGCAGGCGATTCCGCGCGGGCAGGTGGTTTACGAGCCGAACACGCTGGGCAATGGCGCCGAGTACCGCGTGGACGGCGCGAGTGCGGGTTTCCAGTCGTATCCCGAGCAGATCGAGTCGCCGAAGGTGCGGCGTCGCAGCGCGTCGTTCGACGACCACTTCACGCAGGCCCGCCTGTTCTTCAACAGCCAGAGCGCCGCCGAGAAGGACCACATCGTCGCGGCCTTCCGTTTCGAACTGTCGAAGCTCGAAGTGCCGGCGATCCGCCAGCGCATGGTCGACAACCTCGCGCATGTCGACGAAAAGCTGGCAAGGCGCGTGGCCGAACCACTCGGCATCGGCGCACCCGATGCGCGTGCGGCCGCTGGCCGGCCGGGTTTTCGCGACCACCGCATCGCCTCCAGCCTCGAGGAATCGCGTGCGCTCAGCATGGTCGATACCGGCGACGGTTCGGTCAAGACGCGCAAGGTCGCCATCCTCGTGGCCGACGGCGTCGATTCCGCATCGCTGAAGCCCATCCGCGAGGCGATCGAGGCGGCCGGCGCGACCTGCAAGGTCATCGGTGCGCGCCTTGGAACCGTGGCGAGCGCCTCCAAGCGGCAGATCGAGGTCGACGCGACCTTCGCCGCCATGCCGTCGATCATGTTCGATGCCGTGCTCGTGCCGGCCGGCAAGGACGGCGTCGCTGCGATGGCGCAGAACGGCGACGCCGTGCATTTCGTGATGGAGGCCTTCAAGCACTGCAAGGCGATCTGCACGGTGGGCGAAGGCGTGGGTCTGCTGCGCGCACTCCAGTTGGGCGACGAGCCCTCCGCCGCCGGTCTGGTGGTGGCGAGGACACCGGTGACCAACCTCGGCGACAACGCCGCGGCGCTGCAGATCGCCGGCGACTTCGTGGCGGCGATCGCCAAGCATCGGCACTGGGAACGCGCCGGCGTCGACGCCGTGCCGGCCTGATCAGCCGCCCAGTCGCGCGACCAGGTCGGCCAGCGTGTCTCCGACCGGTCGCGCTACCTTGAGCGCGAACAGTGAATCCGCGCGCGTTCGCCCGAGATTGACGGCCGCGATCGGCTTGTCGGCATTCGCGGCCGCCTGAGCGAAGCGGAATCCTGAATACACCATCAGCGAAGAGCCGACGACCAGCATCGCGTCGGCCGCCGCCAGCGCGGCCTGCGCCGCGATCACCCGCTCGCGCGGGACGCTTTCGCCGAAGAACACCACGTCGGGCTTGAGCATGCCGCCGCAGAGCGGGCATGCGGGAATGTCGAAGGTGGCGAAGTCGTCCTCGAGGTCGGCATCGCCGTCCGGGGCGGAACGCGCTTCCAGTGCGGCGAAGCGCGGATTGCGGCTTCGCAGCTCGATCTGGAGCGTGGCACGCGGCGTGCGCGTTTCGCAGCCCAGGCAGCGCACCGTATCGATGCGCCCGTGCAGGTCGATGGTGCGGCGGCTGCCCGCGGCCTCGTGCAGGCCGTCGACGTTCTGCGTCAGCAGCAGCTCGACATGACCGCGCTCCTCGAGCCGCGCCAGCGCCTGGTGCGCCATGCCGGGCCGGGCATGGGCCATCGTCGGCCAGCCGACCAGACTGCGGGCCCAATAGCGCTTGCGGGTGGCTTCCTCGCCGGTGAACGCCTGGAAGGTGACCGGCGAAGGGCGCTTCCATTCGCCGTCCGCATCCCGGTAATCGGGGATGCCGGATTCGGTGCTGCAACCGGCACCACCGAGAACGAAGAGGCGAGGGTGGCGCGCGACGAAGTCGGCCAGCGCGGCGGTGTCTTGTGGAGGCGGGGTATCGACCATCGGCTTCTACCTGAACTGCCGCCGCAGGAACGGCCGGTGGCGCGCGATATGCGCCAGTTGCGCCGGCGCGATCGTGCCGTCGAGATCGACACCGTTCTCGTTCCCGTTGAGCACGTCGTTGGCCAGGACCAAGGCGCGCCTGACGATCTCTTCCTCGCCCACGCCCTGCGCGGCGCCGAGATCGAGCGCCACGCGCTTCATGGCGCGTTGCGACAGCATCCATTGCGCGCCGAAGGCATCCCACGCCGCCGCGGCTTCCCCGAAGCGGTCGCGTTCGGCGAGGATCTCGTCCAGCGGCCTGGCCAGGATCTCCTTGAGCGCATCGAGCTGCGCCGTCATCGCCTCGTGGCGGTTTTCGGCTTCGCGCAGCGCGACTTCGGCCTGCGTCGGTGCGGATGGCGAGATCGGTGCCGATGTCAACGCGCTGAAGCTGCCGTCGGCGTTCGGCCTGGGAATCTGGAGTTTATCGATGGGTGGCATCGACGGATTCTGTCGCAGGGGTTCAGGCCGTTCCGTCCGACGGCGAGCGCTCCGCCTGTGCGCCGAAGCCGGCTGTGCGGCGATCGCCTGTCGCAGCAGTCGCGGCGAAACCGGCTCGTAGAGCACGTCGATGCCGGCCGCCCCGACCTCGCGCAGGCGCGTGCAGCCGTGCGCGAGCGCCAGCGCCAGCGCTGCGGTCGCGATTCCAACGGCTGGTGCCGGCCGGTGGGGTCCGCGTGCCGCCGATGCCGCTGTCGGCGTTGCCGCCGCAGCCGGTCGGCATGGCGGCGCCGCTGCGGACGCGCCCGACGCTTCGGGCGAAACCGGCGCGTTCCAGGGCAACGCCCGGACGCTCGCGCACCTTCGCAACGTGCTGACCGAGCGCCGGGTCGAGGTGCTGCAGCTGCCGTCTCAAGGCAAGCCCGACAAGTTGATCGGCCGCAGCCTGGGCATCGGCGAGGGCACGGTGAAGGGTCCATCCGGCGGCGATCTTGCGGGCGCTCAACGTGCGCAACCGGACCGAGGCCGTGCCGGTCGCGCGATCGCTCACGACCGTCGACGCCTGAGCCGCAGGCGGCCGACCGCTATTCTTGCGGCATGCTCCTGAATCTTGCGAATTTCGATGCGGCCATCGTCGACCTCGACGGCACCATGGTCGACACCCTGGACGATTTCGTCGCCGCCCTCGACGCGATGCTGGCCGACCTGTCTCTGCCCCGCGTGGACGCCGCGGCGGTCGGTGCGATGGTCGGCAAGGGCTCCGAGCATCTGGTTCGCTCGGTGCTGCGGCACGTGGTGCCGGCGACCGAGGACATCGACGCGCTGTACGAGCCCGCCTTCGCGCGCTACCAGCACCATTACCTGGACTGCAACGGCCGCCATTCGACGGTCTACCCCGGGGTCGTCGAGGGCCTGCGGGCCTTGCGCGCGAGCGGGCTCCAGCTCGCCTGCCTGACCAACAAGCCGACTGCGTTCGCGCTGCCGCTGTTGGCACAGAAGGGGCTGGACGGTTTCTTCGTGCACGTCTTCGGCGGCGATGCCTTCGCGCGCAAGAAACCCGATCCGCTGCCGCTGCTGAAGACCTGCGAGGCGCTGGGCATCGCACCGGCGCGCACGCTGATGATCGGCGACTCCAGCAACGATGCGCAGGCGGCGCGTGCCGCGGGCTGCCCGGTCGTTCTGGTGAGCTACGGCTACAACCACGGCGCACCGGTGCGCGGTGTCGATGCCGACGCTTTCGTCGACGCGCTGGAAGAGATTGCCTTTCTTGGCACCGGCCACCCGCTCGGCTAGACTCCCTTTCCCATGTTCGTTCATCACGTCATCCAGACAGGGCAAGGCTGCCGGGGAGCCTGGCTTTGGCGCACGCCGACCGCACAGCCTGCCTGACTGCACGGCGCATGCCGTGCGCCCGCCGCCCCGCCCGTCCACCGGCGCAGGGGCCCATGGATCGAATGACATTGCCAGTGGCGAACCCCGCGCCCGCCGGCCCAGGAAAACACCCGTGATCACCGAACTCGAATTCAAAAGTCTCAGTGCGCAAGGTTTTAACCGCATTCCACTGATGGCCGAGGCTTTCGCCGACCTCGAAACGCCGCTCTCGCTCTACCTCAAGCTCGCGCATTCCAAGGACGGCGGCCGCTACAGTTTTCTGCTGGAATCGGTCGTCGGCGGCGAGCGCTTCGGCCGCTACAGCTTCATCGGCCTGCCGGCCCGCACGCTGATCCGAGCCAGCGGCTTCGGCGCCGCGGCGCGTACCGAGGTCGTGACCGACGGCCAGGTCGTCGAGACGGCCGAAGGCAATCCGCTCGATTTCATCGAGGCTTACCAGAAGCGTTTCAAGGTCGCGCTGCGACCGGGCCTGCCGCGTTTCTGCGGCGGGCTGGCCGGCTACTTCGGCTACGACGCCGTGCGCTACATCGAGAAGAAACTTGAAAACACCTGTCCGCCCGACACGCTCGGCTGCCCCGACATCCTGCTGCTGCAGTGCGAGGAGCTGGCGGTGATCGACAACCTCTCGGGCAAGCTCTACCTGATCGTCTACGCCGATCCGGGCCGGCCGGAGGCCTACGCGGTCGCGAAGCGGCGCCTGCGCGAACTGCGCGACCAGCTGAAATATTCGGTCAGCGCGCCGCAGGTGAAGCCGACGCAGGCGCATCCGCCGGAGCGCTCGTTCGCCAAGGCCGATTACATCGCGGCGGTCGGACGCGCCAAGGAACTGATCGCCGGCGGCGACTTCATGCAGGTGCAGGTCGGCCAGCGCATCAGCAAGAGGTACACCGAGTCGCCGCTGTCGCTGTACCGGGCGCTGCGGTCGCTCAATCCGTCGCCCTACATGTTCTATTACGACTTCGGCGACTTCCATGTGGTGGCGGCGTCGCCGGAAATCCTCGTGCGCCAGGAGAACACCGGCGACGGCGAACAGACGGTGACGATCCGCCCGCTGGCCGGCACGCGGCCCCGGGGAACTTCGCCCGAGACCGACAAGGCGGCCGAGGTCGAACTCGTCAACGACCCGAAGGAACGCGCCGAGCACGTGATGCTGATCGACCTGGCGCGCAACGACATCGGCCGCATCGCTAAGACCGGCAGCGTGAAGGTGACCGAGGCCTTCGCGGTCGAGCGCTACAGCCACGTGATGCACATCGTGAGCAACGTCGAGGGAACGCTGAAGGACGGCATGACCGCCATCGACGTGCTCAAGGCCACGTTCCCTGCCGGCACGCTGACCGGCGCGCCCAAGGTGCATGCGATGGAACTCATCGACCAGCTCGAGCCCACCAAGCGCGGCATCTACGGCGGCGCCTGCGGCTACATCAGCTACGCGGGCGACATGGACGTCGCCATCGCGATCCGCGCCGGCGTCGTCAAGGACCAGGTGCTGCACGTGCAGGCCGCGGCGGGCGTGGTGGCCGACTCGGTGCCGGAGCTCGAATGGAGAGAGACCGAGGCCAAGGCGCGCGCGCTGTTGCGGGCGGCCGAACTGGTGGAAGAGGGGCTCGAATGATGGCCGACGACAACACGCAGAACGGCGACTTCTCGCACGAGATCATCGGCGCCGCCGTGGAGGTGCAGCGCGTGCTCGGCACCGGCCTGGGCGACGAGGTCTACGCCGCGGCGCTGGCCATCGAACTCGCCGAATGCGAGATCGGCTTCGTGCGCAACGTGCCCGTCGCGGCGAGCTACAAGGGGCGCGCGCTCGGCGACGTCTGCCGCGCCGATTTCATCGTCGAGCAGGCGGTGGTTGTACAAGTGAGGGCGGTCGATTCGCTCGACGACCTGCATCGCGCGCAGGCGCAGGCGGCGGTGCGGCTGTCTGGCCACCGGCTCGGGCTTCTTATCAATTTCAACGTGTTCCCGGTGGTCAAGGGCGTGCACCGGATCGGAGCCAAGGCATGAAGCTGCTGATGATCGACAACTACGACAGCTTCACCTACAACATCGTCCAGTATTTCGGCGAACTGGGCGCCGAGGTCGAGGTGGTGCGCAACGACGAGATCACGCTGGCGCAGATCGGAGAACGCATCGCGGCCGGTACGGCGCGGCTGGTGATCTCGCCCGGGCCGTGCTCGCCTGCGGAGGCTGGCATCTCGGTCGAAGCGGTCCGCGGATTCGCGGGCAGGCTGCCGATTCTCGGCGTCTGTCTCGGCCACCAGGCGATCGGCGCGGCCTTCGGCGGCAAGATCGTGCGCGCGCAGCAGCTCATGCACGGCAAGGTCAGCGAGATCACCACCACGCGCGAGGGCGTGTTCGCCGGCCTGCCGGAGAAATTCAACGTCAACCGATACCACTCGCTGGCGATCGAGCGCGAGAGTTGCCCGGCCGAACTGGCCGTGACCGCCTCCACCTGCGACCGGGAGATCATGGGCGTGCGCCATACCGGCTTCGCGCACGACGTGCGCATCGAGGGCGTGCAGTTCCATCCCGAATCGATCCTCACCGAGCACGGCCACGCAATGCTGAAGAATTTCCTAGAGTGACCGACATGCCCATAGCGCTTTCGACGAAATTCCGCGTGGATCTGCGCAGCGACACCGTGACGCAGCCGACGCCCGCCATGCGCGAGGCCATGATGCAGGCGCCGCTCGGCGACGACGTTTTCGGCACCGACCCGAGCGTCAACGCGCTGCAGGAGAAGATCGCCGGCCTGCTCGGCTTCGAGGCGGCGCTGTTCGTGCCGACGGGCACGCAGAGCAACCTGTGCGCGATCCTGTCGCACTGCGGGCGCGGCGACGAATACATCGTCGGCCAGCAGGCGCACTGTTACCGCTGGGAAGGCGGCGGCGCCGCGGTGCTCGGCAGCGTGCATCCGCAGCCGATCGAGCATGCCTGCGACGGCGCGTTGCCGCTCGACCAGATCGAGGCCGCCATCAAGCCCGACGACGCGCATTTCGCCCGCACCCGGCTGCTGGCGCTGGAAAACACGCTCGGCGGCAAGCTGCTGCCGTTCGCGTACGTGCAGGCGGCGACCGAATTCGCGAAATCAAGGGGCCTGCAACGCCATCTGGACGGCGCCCGGCTCTTCAACGCCGCGGTGGCGCAAGCACGGCTGCAGGCGCAGGGCGGGTTGCCCGACGCTCCCAGCGACCTGGTCGAGGCTCGCCGCATCGCGCAGTGCTTCGACAGCGTCTCGGTGTGCTTCAGCAAGGGCCTGGGCGCGCCGATCGGCTCGGCGCTGTGCGGATCGAAGGAGTTCATCGCGCGCGCGCACCGCATCCGCAAGATGGCCGGCGGCGGCATGCGGCAGTCGGGCATGCTCGCGGCCGCGGCCTCGTATGCGCTCGACCACCATGTGGCGCGGCTCGCGGACGACCATGCGCTGGCGCAGCGCCTCGCCGCCGGGCTCGCCGGCATCGACAGCCTGAAGGTCGAGGCGCCGCAGACCAACATCGTGTTCGTCGACCTGGTCGGCGACGCCAAGGCACGCTCCAGGGAACTCATCGCCCATCTCGATGCGCAGGGCATCCTCGCGACCGGGCTCTACCGCCTGCGTTTCGTGACCCATCTCGACGTCGACGCGGCGGGTGTCGATCTGGCGATCGCCGCGGTGCGCGCATTCTTCGAATAATGGACCCTGCCATGCCCATCACGCCCCAGGAAGCGCTCCAGCGCACCATCGAACACCGCGAAGTCTTCCACGACGAGATGCTGCACATCGTGCGGCTCATCATGAGCGGCGAATGCTCGCCGGTGATGATGGCCGCGCTCATCACCGGACTGCGCGTCAAGAAGGAGACCATCGGCGAGATCACCGCGGCGGCGCAGGTGATGCGCGAAGTGTCGACCAAGGTGCACGTCGCCGACACCCGCCACCTGGTCGACATCGTCGGCACCGGCGGCGACGGCTCGCACACCTTCAACATCTCGACCTGCGCGATGTTCGTCGCCGCGGCCGGCGGGGCCAAGGTCAGCAAGCACGGCGGGCGCAGCGTGAGCAGCAAGTCGGGCAGCGCCGACGTGCTGGAGGCGCTGGGCGTGAACATCGACCTGACGCCCGAGCGGATCGCCCGCTGCATCGCCGAGGTCGGCATCGGCTTCATGTTCGCGCCGAACCACCATCCGGCGATGAAGAACGTCGCGCCGGTCCGGAAGGAACTCGGCATCAAGACGATCTTCAACATCCTCGGCCCGCTCACCAATCCGGCCGGCGCGCCGAACATCCTGATGGGTGTTTTCCACGCCGATCTGGTCGGCATTCAGGTGCGGGCGCTGCAGCGCCTGGGTGCCGAGCACGCGCTGGTGGTCTACGGCCGCGACGGCATGGACGAGATTTCGCTCGGCGCGGCGACGCTGGTGGGCGAACTGCGCAACGGCGAGATCCGTGAATACGAACTGCATCCCGAGGACTTCGGCTTCGCGATGTCGAGCAATCGTGCGTTGCGCGTCGAGACGCCCGAACAATCGATGGCGATGCTGCGCGGCGTGCTCGACGGCGTGCCCGGGCCGGCGCACGACATCGTCGTTCTCAACGCTGCCGCAGCGCTCCATGCAGCCGATGTGGTCGACTCGATCGCAGCGGGCGTCGAGTGCGCGCGCGGGGTGATCGAAAGCGGTGCGGCGAAGGCCAAACTGGCCGAATTCGTCGCGGCCACGTCCGCTATCTAGAAAGAAATTCCCATGCCAGACATCCTCCACCAGATCGTCGCCGTCAAGCTCGACGAAGTCGCCGCGGCGAAGCAACGCATATCGCCCGACGCGATGCGGTTCGATGCTGAGAGCCGCGTGCTCACGCGCGATTTCGTCGGTGCCATGCGCCGCCGGATCGCCGCCGGACAGGCCGCCGTGATCGCCGAGGTCAAGAAGGCCAGCCCGAGCAAGGGCGTACTGCGCGAGGCCTTCGAGCCCGCGGACATCGCACAGAGCTATGCGGAAGGCAACGGCGTCGTCGGCGCGACCTGCCTGTCGGTGCTGACCGACCGCCAGTTCTTCCAGGGCAGCGTCGACTTCCTGAAGCAGGCGCGCGCTTCCTGCGACCTGCCGGTGTTGCGCAAGGATTTCATGATCGACGCCTACCAGGTCTACGAATCGCGCGCGATGGGCGCCGACGCGGTGCTGCTGATCGCCGCCTGCCTCGACGACGCGCAGATGAAGGATTTCGAGGCGATCGCGGTCGATCTCGGCATGGCGGTGCTGGTCGAGGTGCACGACGGCGCCGAACTCGACCGCGCGCTGAAACTCAGCACGCCGCTGATCGGCATCAACAACCGCGACCTGCGGAACTTCGAGGTATCGATCCAGACCACGCTCGACCTGCGCACGCGCGTGCCGGCCGAGCGCATCGTCGTTACCGAATCGGGCATATCGACGCGCGACGACGTCGCCCGGCTGCGTGCGGACGGCGTCGACGCGTTTCTCGTCGGCGAGGCATTCATGCGCGCGGTGGACCCGGGTGCGGCGCTCGTCGCGCTGTTCGAATGAGCGCGCGCACCCAACTTCAGAGCGGCGAGCCGGCGCACTGGCCGGTGGCGCCGGGATGGCGTGCGCTGGTCGACGAGTTCTTCGCCGGCGCGACGGGCCAGAAACTGCAGACGTTCCTCGGTGAGCGACTGGCTGCCGGCGCGGTGATCTTTCCGCCGCAGCCACTGCGCGCGCTCGAACTGACGCCGCCGGAAGACGTGCGCGTCGTGATCCTCGGACAGGACCCCTATCACGGGCGCGGGCAGGCCGAAGGGCTGGCCTTTTCGGTGGCGCCCGGGGTGCCGCTGCCACCTTCGCTGCGCAACATCTTCAAGGAGATGGAGCGTGACCTGGGGACGCCGCCGCCGAAGTTTCCGGTGCCGGGAGGCAGCCTCGTCAAGTGGGCGACCCACGGCATCCTGCTGCTCAACACCTGCCTGACGGTCGAAGAGGGCCAGGCCGCGAGTCATGCGGGCCGTGGATGGGAAATGCTGACCGATGCGGTGATTCGGCACGTGGCGGCCAGCGAGCGATCCGTCGTCTTCATGCTCTGGGGTGCGCATGCGCAGAGCAAACGCGCGCTGCTCGACGTCGAGCGCCACAAGGTGCTGGTGGCGAATCATCCGTCGCCGCTGTCTGCGCTGCGTCCGCCGCTGCCGTTCATCGGTTGCGGGCACTTCGGCGAGGCAAAAAGGTGGCGGGATCGAAAGATAAGCTGAACGGTTTGCTATATTCGAAGGCTAGCTCGTTGTGGCAGCGCAATGGGCCCCGTGAATCGACATGAGATGGAATGGATGTAACGGTCGCCTCCGGACGGCCGACATCATGCCGGATCATGCTATATTCCGCGGTTCGCTGGAGAGGTGGCCGAGTGGTTAATGGCAGCAGACTGTAAATCTGCCCTCTTACGAGTACGCTGGTTCGAATCCAGCCCTCTCCACCAGCGAAGTCAGATCGGTTTCAGAGCGCATGGATGTGAGTGCTCGTACGAGTGCTTGAGATGTCCCGGCCTGTGCCGTGGCGTCACGATGCGGGAGTAGTTCAATGGTAGAACCCCAGCCTTCCAAGCTGATGACGCGGGTCCGATTCCCGTCTCCCGCTCCAAGGTTCGATCTGGGTCTGGTCTGGTCTGGTCGGTGCGTCGATTGGCGCTTTAGTCGGTGCGTTAGTGCATTTGCCCTTTTGGCTCAGTGGTAGAGCACTCCCTTGGTAAGGGAGAGGTCGCGGGTCCGATTCCCGCAAAGGGCACCAAACTTCCGGGGTTGCGTCGCAAGCACGCGGTCCCACATGAATGCGTTGTTGATCTAGTTATTTTTCGGAGTCGAGAAAATGGCAAAAGGTAAATTTACCCGGACCAAGCCCCACGTGAACGTGGGCACGATCGGTCACGTCGACCATGGCAAGACCACGCTGACGGCGGCGAT
>JBPBPG010000006.1:0-281952 GCA_050954325.1 Janthinobacterium lividum
CGTCGCTCGGCAATGTCGCGTTCAACGGCGTGGTGGCCGGCGACGCCTTGACCAGCGGCACGGGCAGCGTCGGCACGTTCGACACGAAGAACGTCGGCGCCGGCAAGCGCGTGACGGGCGGCGGCATCGTGCTGGCGGGCGCCGACGCGGGCAACTACGCGCTCGACGCCACGTCGGCCATCGGCAGTGCGAGCGTCACGCCCAAGACGATCACCGCCACGGCCGACGTCGCCGCCAAGGTGTACGACGGCAACACGCGGGCGTCGCTCGGCAATGTCGCGTTCAACGGCGTGGTGGCCGGCGACGCTTTGACCAGCGGCACGGGCAGCGTCGGCACGTTCGACACGAAGAACGTCGGCGCCGGCAAGCGCGTGACGGGCGGCGGCATCGTGCTGGCCGGTGCGGACGCGGGCAACTACCGCGTCGACGGCGTCGGCGTGGTCGGCCAGGGCACCATTGCGCCGAAGACGCTGACGGTGGGCGAAGCGCAGATCAGCCCGAAAGTCTACGACGGCACGACCGTCGCGAACGTCGGCACGGTGGCGCTCGGCGGCATCGTCGGCGACGACCGGGTGGTCGGCGCCGGCGGTCGCGGCAACTTCGATACGGCGACCGTCGGCACCGACAAGCTCGTCACCGTGTCCGCCCTGACGCTGACCGGCGCCGACGCCGGCAACTACGCGGTCGACCGTGGTGAGACCGGCGGGCGCGGAACCATCGTGGCGCAGCAGACGGTCGGTGCGCCGGTGTCGCTGATCGCCGACCCGAGCGGTGCCAACGCGACGTCGAACGCTTCGAGCGCTTCGAGCGCGCAGGGCACTGCCGGCGGTGCCGGGGCGGTGGCTCAGGCTGGGTCCATCGCCGCCGCGTCGATCCAGGCCGGCCTCGTCACCACGGTGCCTGCGCCCAGCGGGCAACAGGTGATGCTGGCGGCCGGAACGCCGGTGCAACCCCTCGTGCTGACCGACGCGGTCCTGACCGGCAACGGCCGCTTGAGCCTGGCCATCGACGACGGCACGGCCAGCGCGCCGGTACGCAATACGCTCGCGGTCTTCAGCACGCGCTCGGCTGCGCAGGCCACGCCGCAATCCGAAGGCCAGTACGAGGTCAGCGACCGCGGCAACGCGATCACGCTGGTCTCTACCAACGCCTTGGCACGGACGACGCCGCCGCAGGTGACGCCGGTCAACGCGCAGACGTCCAGCGGGTCGGTCGCGCTCAACGACGGCGGGGTGATGGAATTGCGTATCGCGCTGCAGACCGACGGTTCGCTGGTCGTGCAGGTTCCGCCGAACGGAACCGGCATGGACGCCGAGGCGATCACCGCCTACGCACTGACCATCGCGAAAAAGCGTTTCGGCATCGCGGCCGAGAACGTGAAGGCGGTGCTGGTGCAGTATGCACAGCGGTCCGCCGCAACAGGCAAGGCGACGACGGTCGCAGGCCTGTAAGCCGCGAGCAGAAGGAGAGAAGGCCTGCCGCAGCGATGCGGCAGGCCTCCGGTCTTTTGAAAATCCCGGACGCTCAGAGACCGGCGGCGGCGCGCAGCGCAGCGGCCTGTCCGGTCGCTTCCCAGGTGAACTCCGGCTCTTCGCGGCCGAAGTGGCCGTAGGCGGCGGTCTTGCGGTAGATCGGACGCAGCAGGTCCAGCATCTGGATGATGCCCTTCGGGCGCAAATCGAAATGCTCGCGCACCAGCGCGGCGATCCTGTCGTCGGGAATCAGGCCGGTGCCTTCGGTGTAGACCGTGATGTTCATCGGCTGCGCCACGCCGATCGCATAGGCGACCTGGATCTGGCATTGGCGCGCGATGCCGGCCGCGACGATGTTCTTGGCGACGTAGCGCGCGGCGTAGGCGGCCGAGCGGTCGACCTTCGACGGGTCCTTGCCGGAGAACGCGCCGCCACCGTGCGGGCAGGCACCGCCGTAGGTGTCGACGATGATCTTGCGTCCGGTCAGTCCGCAGTCGCCCTGCGGGCCGCCGATGACGAAGCGGCCGGTCGGGTTGATCAGGTAGCGCGTTTCCTTCAGCCATTCCCTGGGCAGCACCGGCTTGATGATCTCCTCGATCACCGCTTCGACGAAACTGGCCTTCATCTTCGTCGGGCTCTCGCTCTGGTCGGGATGGTGCTGGGTGGAAAGCACCACGGTGTCGATCGAGTGCGGCTTGCCGTCGACGTAGCGCATCGTGACCTGGCTCTTGGCGTCCGGGCGCAGGAAAGGCAGGCGGCCGTCCTTGCGCAGTTGCGCCTGGCGTTCCACCAGGCGGTGCGCATAGTAGATCGGTGCGGGCATCAGCTCGGGCGTCTCGTCGCAGGCGTAGCCGAACATCAGGCCCTGGTCGCCGGCGCCGGTGTTGAGGTGGTCGTCGGAGGCATGGTCCACGCCCTGGGCGATGTCGTTGCTCTGCTTGTCGTAGCAGACCATCACCGCGCAGCCCTTGTAGTCGATGCCGTAGTCGGTGTTGTCGTAGCCGATGCGCTTGATGGTGTCGCGCGCGACCTGGATGTAGTCGACATGCGCGTTGGTGGTGATCTCGCCGGCGAGCACGACCAGGCCGGTGTTGGTCAGCGTCTCGGCGGCGACGCGGCTGAGCGGGTCTTGCTCGAAGATCGCGTCGAGGATCGCGTCGGAGATCTGGTCGGCGACCTTGTCGGGGTGGCCTTCGGAGACGGATTCGGAAGTGAAGAGAAAGTCGTTCGCCATTGTGTGATGCTCCATTGATTCAGTCGGCGCGTTGCCAGCTGTGAAGCCTCGGCGAACGCTTTAGCAGTGCCGTTCCCGGCATAGGCACAATCGACCGGCGCTTGTGCTTGTCGCCCTGCAAGTAGTTCCATAACTCAGCGACAATTTCGATTCTATTCGAGCCATGCAAGGGTTGTTTTCAATGCATGCGCGTCCCTACTCTCGACCCCGATGCTGCCCACCGTCTTCCGCCTGCTCGCCCGCCTGCCGCTGCCCCTGATGCACCGGCTGGGCACGGCGTTCGGCTGGCTGGTGTGGGCCATGTCGCCCGATTACCGCAGGCGTTTCAGGACCAACGCGGAAGCCGCCGGATTCACCCCCGCGCAATACCGTCCGGCCATCGGCGCGGCCGGCGCGATGGCCGCGGAACTGCCGTGGCTCTGGGCCCGCCCGCGCGGGGAGAGCGTGCTGCCGCGCGTGGTGCGCTGGGACGGCATCGAAGCGTTCGAGGCGGCATTGGCCGAGCGCCGGGGCGTGATCATCGTGACGCCGCACATCGGCAGCTGGGAGATGTACGGACAGGCGCTGGCCGAGCGGCTCGTCGGCACCCACGGGCCGCTGACCGCGTTGTTCCGCCCGCCGCGCAAAGCCTGGATGGCGCAGCTCATGGACGGCTCGCGCGACCGCGCCGGCCTGCAGACCGTACCCACCAGCACGAAAGGCGTGCGCAGCCTGATCCGCGCGTTGCGCTCGGGCGGCTACACCGGCGTGCTGCCCGACCAGGTGCCGCCGCTGGGGCAGGGCGTCTGGGCGCCGTTCTTCGGCCGCGACGCGTACACGATGACGCTGTTGCCGCGCCTCGCGCAGCAGACCGGCGCGCGCGTCTTCCTCGGCGTCTGCGAGCGGCTGCCGCGCGGCGCGGGCTACGTGATCCGCTGCGAACCCTTCGACGGCACCGCGATGAGCGACCCCGACGCTACGCCCGAGGCCGCCGCCGCGGCGATGAACCGCGGCATCGAGCGCCTGATCCGCAGCCTGCCCGGCCAGTACGTCTGGGACTACGCCCGCTACAAGCAGCCGAAGCCGGGCGCCGCTCCGTCGGCGCAGCCGTCCGAAGGCGTGGCGTCGTGAGCGTCTCGGCCCGGCTGGGCATCGGTTTCATGCGCGCGTTGTCGCACCTGCCGCTGCCGGTGGTGCGCGGCATCGGGTTCGTTTTCGGGCGCATCCTGCACACGCTGGCCGTGCCGCGCCGCCGCGTGGTGGACACCAACCTGGCGCTGTGCTTTCCCGAGAAGTCGGCGGACGAACGCCGTCGCATCGCGCGCGAGACCTTCGTCTTGGTCGCGCAGTCGTGGCTCGACCGCAGCTGGCTCTGGCATGCGTCCGAGCCGGTGGTCGCGCGTCGGCTGCGCGTGGTCGGTGCGGCGCCGGAAATCGACGAGATCGCGCACGGCAGCATGCCGATGATCCTGTTCGCGCCGCATTTCTACGGCCTCGACGCCGCCGCCACGGCGCTGACGATGCACACCGCACGGTCTTCGACCACGATCTACACGACCCAGCGCGATCCGCTGGTCGATGCCTGGATCCGCGAAGGCCGCCAGCGCTTCGGCAACGTCATCACGCTCAATCGCGTGGACGGCATCAAGCCGATCGTGGCCGGGCTGCGAAGGAACGGGCTGCTGTACCTGCTGCCCGACATGGATTTCGGCCGCGACCAGACGGTGTTCGTGCCGTTCTACGGTATCCAGGCAGCGACCGTGCCGTCGCTGTCGCGCTTCGCGCGGCTCGGTCGCGCCAAGGTCGTACCGGTGGTGTCTCGCCTGACGCCGGACGGCTACGAGATCGAGGTGCTCGCCGCCTGGCAGAACTTTCCGAGCGACGACGCGGTGGCCGACACGGCGCTGATGAACGCGCGGCTGCAGGGCTATATCGATGCGATGCCGTCGCAGTACTACTGGGTGCATCGCCGTTTCAAGACGCGACCCGAGGGCGAGCCCGGCGTCTACTAGCTACCGGGTGCGGTCGACGAAGCCGGCGATCTCCCGGATCACGCGCTCGGGCTGCTCATGGACGATCCAGTGCGTCGCATCCGGCACGCGGACGACCTCCAGCTCCGGCACGAACGCGTCCAGGCCGTCGAGCAGCCCCGGCAGCAGCGCGGTGTCGCCGAGCGCCCAGATCACCAGCGTCGGAATTTCAACGGTGACCTTGTCGCGCGGCGGCATCTGGATCTTCGTCATGGCGGCGTCGACGGGTGGCTTGAGCGGGGTCACGCGGTAGAGGTTGCAGGCGCCGGTGAGCCCGGCGTCCCAGACTTCGCGGTATTGCGCCTTGACGGCCTCGGTCAGCCAGCCGGAGCCGTCCGCACCGGCACCCATCGACGTGAAGAAGCGCCACATGCGCCGGTAGTCGTCTTCGGCGAGCAGCGCTTCGGCGTCCGGGCGCGAGAGGAAATGCATGTACGCGCTGGCGGCCTGCTGCGCCGGGTCGTCGCGCAACTGGCGGGCGAAGGTGCCGGGATGCGGCGAGTTCACGATCACCAGCCGGCTCACTTCGTCGGGAAACGCATTGGCCATGCCCCAGGCGAAGGCGCCGCCCCAGTCGTGCGCGACCAGCACGGCGACGGTGGCGTCTTCTCGCTCGATGGCGGCCAGCTGGCGGAGGTCCTGCACCATCAGATGGGTGCGGTAGGAGGCGACGTCCGCCGGTGCGCTGGAGCCGGCGAAGCCGCGCAGGTTCGGCGCGACGCAGCGGTATCCGCCGTTCTCGGGCCGCGAAAAGTGCAGCAGCAGGTCGTCCCAGACGAAGGCGGCTTCGGGAAAGCCGTGCAGGAAGAGCATCAGGGGTCGGCCGGGCGTGCCGGCGGCGCGGCAGTCGAGCACGATGCCGTTCGGCAGGACGCGCTGGGAGGTTTCGATCATGCGGCTGTCTCCCTGTATGGAAAAACCCGGTCGCCCGGCCGGTCAATTCTGTTCGTCGGGTTCGACCTGGGGTGTATTTCCGGCTTCGGGAAAACTCTCTGGATGCGCCCAGCGCCAGATCAGTTCGCCGGCTTCCTCGACGCCCTGCTTCTTCAGCGCCGAGAACAGTTTCACCTCGCCGCCACCGGCCTGCAGTCGCACGATGGACAGCGCCTTGGCACCTTCGGAGCGCGTGAGCTTGTCCGCTTTGGTTAGCAGCACCAGGAACTTGAGTCCGGCCTCGACGCGCGGACGGATCACGTCGAGCAGGATGTCGTCGAGTTCGGTCAGCCCATGGCGCGGGTCGCACATCAGTACCACGCCGCGCAGGTTCTCGCGCGTCATGAGGTAGTTGCCCATCACGCGCTGCCAGCGCAGCTTGGCCTCGCGCGGCACGGCCGCGTAGCCGTAGCCGGGCAGGTCGGCCAGCACGGCGTCGTCGAGCTTCTGCTTGCCGACGCCGAACAGGTTGATGTGCTGCGTGCGGCCCGGCGTCTTCGACGCATAGGCCAGGCGATGCTGCTGGGTGAGCGTATTGATGGCGGTGGACTTGCCGGCGTTGGAGCGGCCGACGAAGGCGATCTCGGGCAGGTCGAAGGGCGGCAGGTGCTCCAGCTGTGGTGCGCTGGTCAGGAAGTGGGCGGTATGCAACCAGCCCATGGCCGTGCGGATCCGGTCGGGAGCAAGCGCCTGGGGGCGCGTGGCATGGGCCGTGGCATGGCCCGGTGAAGGCGCGGGGGTGGTCATCAGGAGGCTTTCGGAGCGGGGGGCCATTGTAGAATCGTGCCGTTTTGCGCCAATAAATCGAAGCCTCCGACATGAAGTTGTTTGCCAATCTCCTGCTTGCAGCCCTCATCGGCACTGCCGCTGGCGTCAGTTTCACGGCGCAGGCGGCCGATGCGACGAATGGGGTTGGCGCGGCTGCTGCGCCCGGTGCTCCAACAGGTCCGGCGGCAGAGGGAGCGGCACCGGCAGCACCCGCGGTCCCGGTCAAGCCGGCACGACCCGCCAAGTCCGATCCGGCAAAGGGCGATACGCTCTTCAATACGGCGCCGGCCAACAGCCAGAGCTGTGCTTCCTGTCACAACGCCGATGGCAATTCGGCGGTCGCCGCCAACCCGAAGCTGGCGCAGCAGCATCCCGAATACATCGTCAAGCAGCTGCAGGAGTTCAAGTCCGGCAAGCGCAAGAGTTCGATCATGAAGCCGTATGCGTCGGCGCTGTCGGACGACGACATGCGCAACATCGCATGGTTCGTCGGCGCCAAGCAGATCAAGCCGGGCTTCTCGAAGGAGAAGGACCTGGTCGCGATGGGCGAGAAGATCTTCCGCGGCGGTATCGCCGATCGCCAGATCGCCGCCTGCGCCGGCTGCCATAGCCCGAACGGCGCAGGCATCCCGGCACAGTACCCGCGCCTGGGCGGCCAGCATGCCGACTACACGACCGCGCAGCTGGTGGCGTTTCGCGACGGCGTGCGCGCCAACAGCGCGCAGATGACCGGCGTCGCCGCCAAGCTCAACGACCGCGAGATCAAGGCCGTCTCGGACTACATCGCCGGACTGCGGTGATCCGTTTTCCGGTCTTCGCGCACCGCGTGTTGAACTAACCGCCGATAACAATTCCAACAAGGGCGGGCCGATCCAGAGGGATGGCCCGCCTTTTTGCATTCCGAGAGACAAAGCCCGCAGCCATGTCAGTTTCCACCCACGGCCTTCGCGTCCGTCGCGGCCCGCAAGCGGTGCGCGCGGCGGTGGAGATGTTCTCGTCGATGCGCTTCGCCATCGCGCTGCTGACGATCATCTGCATCGCATCGATCATCGGCACGGTGCTCAAGCAGCACGAGCCGGTCGGCAATTACGTGAACCAGTTCGGGCCGTTCTGGACCGCACTGTTCAGGCTGGCGCGGCTCGATTCGATCTACAGCGCCTGGTGGTTCCTGCTGATCCTGCTGTTCCTGGTGATCAGCACTTCGCTGTGCATTTCGCGCAATACGCCGCGCATCCTGGCCGACCTCCGGACTTTCAGGGAAGACATCCGCGCGCAGAGCCTGAAGGCTTTCGGCCAGCGCGCCGCGACCATGCTGCCCGAGGCGCCCGAAGCCGCGGCGCGACGCATCGGCCAGATGCTCGCGGGCGGCGGCTGGAAGGTGAAGCTGCAGCATCGCGAAGGCGCGGGCGACGGTCGCGGCTGGATGGTGGCGGCACGCGCGGGAGGTGCCCACAAGCTAGGCTACATTGCCGCGCACGGCGCGATCGTCCTGATTTGCCTGGGCGGCCTGCTCGACGGCGACCTCGTGGTTCGGGCGCAGACCTGGTTCAACGGCAAGAGCGTGTTCACCGGCGGCGGCATGATCGCCGACGTCGCGCCCGAGCACCGGCTCTCGCCCGGAAATCCGACCTTCCGCGGCAACATCCTGGTGCCCGAGGGCGGGCAGTCGAGCGTCGCGATCCTGAACCAGTCGGACGGCGTGCTGCTGCAGGAACTGCCGTTCTCGATCGAACTCAAGAAGTTCATCGTCGACTACTACTCGACCGGCATGCCCAAGCTGTTCGCCAGCGAAGTGGTGCTGCACGACCGCGAGAGCGGCGCCCAGGTGCCGGCGCGCATCGAGGTCAACCATCCGGCCAGCTACAAGGGCGTGGAGATCTACCAGTCGAGCTTCGACGACGGCGGTTCGAACGTGAAGCTCAAGGCGGTGCCGATGGCGGCCGCGGCCAAACCGTTCGAGCTCGAAGGCCGGATCGGCACCAGTGCCGAGATCACCAACGGCAACGAGAAGCTCACGATCGAATACGTCGCCCTGCGCGTCATCAACGTCGAGAACTTCGCCGGCGAGACCAACGAATCGATGACCAGCGGCGCCGACGTGCGCAAGGTCGACCTGCAGAGCCGCCTCGAATCGCGCATGGGCGCGGCCAACAAGACCGACAAGCCCAGGACGCTGCGCAACATCGGCCCGAGCGTCGGCTACAAGCTGCGCGACGCGTCGGGCCAGGCGCGCGAATACCAGAACTACATGGTGCCCGTGGACACCGGCGACGGCCAGCCGGTGTTCCTGCTCGGCATGCGTGAACGCCCCGAAGACGCGTTCCGCTACCTGCGGGTGCCGGCCGACGAGGAGGGTTCGATGGACGGCTTCGTGCGCATGCGCACCGCGCTGGCCGACCCGGCGGTGCGGTCCCGTGCGGTCGAGCGCTACGTGGCGCGCGCGGCAGATCCGACACGCATCGAGCTGGCGGGCCAGCTGCGCGCCTCCGCCGCGCGCGCGCTGGCGCTGTTTGCCGGCGCAGAGCGCGCGAAGGACGACGCGACCAGCCAGGGCGGCTGGCAGGCCATTGCCGAATTCATGGAAGCCAACGTGCCGCAGGCCGAACGCGAGCGGGCCGGGACGGTGCTGGTGCGCATCCTCAACGAGGTGCTGTTCGAGGTGCTCAACCTGAGCCGCGAATCGGCGGGCCAGTCGGCATTGCCGGGCGACGACAGATCGCAGGCCTTCCTGACGCAGGCGGTGCTGGCGATCAGCGACGCGCATTTCTACCCGGCGCCGCTCGCCATGACGATGACCGACTTCACCCAGGTGCAGGCCAGCGTCTTCCAGGTCGCGCGCGCGCCGGGCAAGAACATCGTCTACCTCGGCTGCCTGTTCCTGATCGTCGGCATCTTCGCGATGCTCTACGTGCGGGACCGCCGGCTCTGGGTCTGGCTGGCGCCGGAGGCCGGCGAAGGCACGGGCAGCCAAGCGACGATGGCTTTCTCGGTCAACCGTCCGACGATGGACAGCGACCGTGAATTCGACAATCTCAAGGACAAACTGCTCGCCCTCGGCAAGGACCGCGGCCCGCCATCTGCCTCACCGAAGGACATCGCGTCATGAACACCACCACCCTCACGTTGCACGACGGCTGGCGCTCGCGCCGTGACGCCCTCGACTGGATCTTCGCGGCGCTGGTGGCGGCCGGCGGGATGTTCGCCTTCGCACGCCACGGCGCGTCGATGGACTACTACGAGAAGCCGATCCTGGTCGCCGCGCTGGCCGCGATGGTCGGCCTCGGCTGGTTCTGGCGGCCGCTGCGGGTGCTGGCGATCGTCGTCGCGGCGGCTTCGCTGCTGGCGATCAGCTCCTACCAGGGCGATCTCGCCCGTGCCGAGACGGTGTTCTGGCTCAAGTACTTCCTGTCGAGCCAGTCGGCGATCCTCTGGATGAGCGTGCTGTTCTTCATGAGCACGACCTTCTACTGGTTCGGGCTCTTCGGCGGCAGGCAGGGCGACGCGATGGAACTCATCGGCTCGCGCATCGCCTGGGCGGCGATCACCATGGCGCTGATCGGCACCATGGTGCGCTGGTACGAGAGCCACCAGTTGGGTCCGGACATCGGCCACATCCCGGTCAGCAACTTGTACGAGGTCTTCGTGCTGTTCAGCTGGCTCACGGCGGCGTTCTACCTGTACTTCGAGGAGCGCTACGCCACGCGCGCGATGGGTGCGTTCGTGATGCTGATCGTCAGTGCCGCCATCGGCTTCCTGCTCTGGTACACGCTGGTGCGCGACGCGCAGGAAATCCAGCCGCTGGTGCCGGCGCTGCAAAGCTGGTGGATGAAGCTGCACGTGCCGGCCAATTTCATCGGCTACGGCACCTTCTCGATGGCCGCGATGGTGGCCTTCGCCTATCTCGTCAAGGAGCAGGCAGGCGAGACGCGCTGGTACAGGCTGACGCCGATCTGGTTGCTGGGCGTGGCGCTGTGCTTCGTGCCGGTCGCGTTCCGCCAGCGGGTGCAGGAGGCGGGCGGCAGCTACTGGGTCGGCTACGCGACGATCGCGACGCTGGTCGCGGGCGGCATCCTGTTGGGCCGCAGGCGCATCGCGGCCCGGCTGCCGAGCAACGAAGTGCTCGACGACGTCATGTACAAGGCGATCACGGTCGGTTTCGCGTTCTTCACCATCGCGACGGTGCTCGGTGCGCTCTGGGCGGCCGACGCCTGGGGCGGCTACTGGAGCTGGGACCCGAAGGAAACCTGGGCGCTGATCGTCTGGCTCAACTACGCGGCCTGGCTGCACATGCGCCTGGTCAAGGGCCTGCGCGGCACGGTGGCGGCCTGGTGGGCGCTGATCGGGCTGGCGGTCACGACCTTCGCATTCCTCGGCGTGAACATGTTTCTGAGCGGTCTGCACAGCTATGGCACCCTTTGAAGGAATCCATTCGCGTCCGTACCGCGTATCCTGAATACTCACCAGCTCACGTCAACGTCAAAGGCACGACATGCTGATCAAATCCAGCGACACCGGTTTTTCCCATCCCTTCTCCAGCGACATCACGCCGCGCGACACCTACGAAGGCCGGCGCGACATGCTCAGGTTGATGGCGACCGGCGCCGCCGGCATCGCGATGGCTTCATGGGCGTCGCGCGAGGCGCTGGCGCAGGTCGAGGCACCGGGGAAGCTGGCGGCGCTGAAGGGCGCGAAGTCGACCGTGCCGGGCGCGCAGTCGATGGAGAAGATCACCGACTACAAGGACGCTTCGACCTACAACAACTACTACGAGTTCGGCACCGACAAGGCGGACCCGGCCAAGAACGCCGGCACGCTCAAGACGCGCCCCTGGACGGTCGAGGTCGAAGGCCTGGTCAAGAAGCCGGGCAAGTACGGCATCGAGGACCTGATCAAGATGAGTGCGCAGGAAGAGCGCATCTACAAACTGCGTTGCGTCGAAGGCTGGTCGATGGTGATTCCGTGGGTCGGCTATTCGCTCGCCGAACTCATCAGGAAGGTCGAGCCGCAGGGCAATGCGAAGTACGTCGAGTTCGTGACGCTGGCCGACCCGAAGACGATGCCGTTCGTCGGCTCGCGCGTGCTCGACTGGCCTTACGCTGAGGGCTTGCGCATGGACGAGGCGATGCATCCGTTGACGCTGCTGAGCTTCGGCATGTATGGCGAAGTGCTGCCCAACCAGAACGGCGCGCCGGTGCGGCTGGTCGTGCCATGGAAGTACGGCTTCAAGTCGGCCAAGTCGATCGTGAAGATCCGCTTCGTCGAGAAGGAACCCGGCACCGCCTGGAACAAGGCCGCGGCCAATGAATACGGTTTCTATTCGAACGTGAACCCGAACGTCGACCATCCGCGCTGGAGCCAGGCCACCGAGCGGCGCATCGGCGACGGCGGCGGCCTGTTCGCCAAGCGCCGCAAGACCGAGATGTTCAACGGCTACGAGGCCCAGGTCGGCCAGCTGTACGCAGGCATGGACCTGAAGAAGAACTTCTGAGCAGGATTCATCGGTGAACAAGCTGTTGCTGAGCAAGGCCGGGAAGCCGGTCGTCTTCCTGCTGTGCCTGCTGCCGTTCCTGTGGCTCGTCTACGGCGCGTTCACCGACGGCTTGGGTGCCAATCCCGCCGAATACCTGATCCGTTCGACCGGCGACTGGACGCTGCGATTCCTTTGCATCGTGCTGGCCGTGACGCCGTTCCGCGTGACGTTCAAGCTCACCGGACTGGCGCGCTACCGTCGCATGCTGGGACTCTTCGTCTATTTCTATGTGGTCGTCCACCTGCTGAGCTACGGCTGGTTCGACATGGGCTTCGATATCGGCGAGATCGCCAAGGACATCGCCAAACGCAACTTCATCCTGGTGGGCTTCGCGGCTTTCGTGTTGCTGACGCCGTTGGCGGCCACGTCGTTCAACCGCGCGATCAAGGCGCTGGGTGCGAAGCGATGGCAGCGGCTGCACAAGCTGATCTACGCGATCGTCGGGATGGGGCTGCTGCATTTCTTCTGGATGCGTGCGGGAAAGAACAACTTCTTCGAAGTGTTCATCTACGCGGGCATCGTTGCGCTGCTGCTGCTGTGGCGCGTCTGGGACGCGGCGCGCAAGTCGCGCTTGCAGAAACTGAAGGCAGCAAGCAACGCGGCGATCCCCAAGGCCGTGGGCGCGCAGTCCGCGTCCACGCGGCCCGTCAGGCGCTGAGCGTCATTTCGGTACGCAGCTGGTCCTCGTCGGTCTCGCGACGGCGAATCAGCAGGGCGCGGTCACCGCTCACCAGCACTTCGGCCGCACGTCCGCGCGAGTTGTAGTTGCTCGACATCGACATGCAGTACGCGCCGGCGGACAGCACGGCAAGCAGGTCGCCGGCCTGTACGTCGAGCGCGCGGTCGTGCCCGATCCAGTCGCCGCTCTCGCAGATCGGGCCGACGACTTCGTAGGTCGTCGCCGAGCCACCAATGTCGCGTGGTTTCACCGATTCGATCCGGTGGAAAGCCTGGTACATCGCCGGTCGCGGGAGGTCGTTCATCGCCGCATCGACGATGCAGAAATTCTTGTCTTCGCCCGGCTTGATGTATAGCACTTCGGTCACGCAGATGCCTGCGTTGCCGACCAACGAGCGCCCCGGCTCGACGATCAGCTTTCGATCGCCGAAACCGCGCGCATCGATGCGTGCCAGCAGCTGTTTCCAGAGTTCGTCGGCCGCGGGCGGCGTGTCGTCGTTGTAGTCGATGCCCAGCCCGCCACCGAAATCGAGATGGTGCAGACGGATGCCCACCGCCTCGATGGCTTCGACCAGGTCGAGCACGCGCTCCAGCGCATTGAGGTACGGCGACGCCTCGGTGATCTGCGAACCGATATGACAATCGATGCCGACGATTTCGATTCCCGGCAGCGACGCCGCGTGGCGGTAGACCTCGACCGCACGGTCGTGTGCGACACCGAACTTGTTGCCCTTCAAGCCGGTCGAGATGTAGGGATGCGTCTTCGGGTCGACATGCGGATTGATGCGGATGCTGATGCGCGCGCGCTTGTCCGCAGCCAGCGCCACTTCTTCGAGCACGTCCAGTTCGGCTTCGCTCTCGACGTTGAAGCATGCGATGTCTGCGGCCAGCGCCTGACGCATTTCGGCGCGCGTCTTTCCGACGCCGGAGAAAATAATTTTCGCCGGGTCGGCACCGATGGCGAGTACGCGCCTGAGCTCACCGCCGGAGACGATGTCGAACCCGCAACCCGCCTCGGCGAACACACGCAGGACGCCGAGCGACGAGTTGGCCTTCATCGCGTAGCAGATCAGCGCATCGCGACCCTCGAGTCCACGCTGGTAGGCCGCGAGGGCGTCGAGCATCCATTGCTTCGAGTAGACGAACAGCGGCGTGCCGTGCTCGGCGGCGAGTTTCGAAAGCGCCACATCCTCGACACGCAGTTCGCCGGCGGCGTTGCGTGCGATGTGCGGATGGCCCGGAAAAAAGGAATTGGAAGTCACTTGAGCGTTCCGCTGTCTTCGATGATGGGTGCCGTGAGGGGCGATGGCTCGGGCAGCGCGACCGGAGCGACAGGGCTGGTCGTCGCGCCGGATGTCGCCGATGCCGAGCGGGCAGGAGACGGAGCAACGCCGGTGCCACCCGTGCGCGCGTCGCCGAACGTCGGACGCAACAGCGAAGGCAGCGTCGCGCGGTTGGCTGCCGCGGGCTCGGTCGGCAGGTAGAGCTCGCCTTTCTGGCCGCAGCCAGCCAGACCAACCCCTAAGGCGAAGAGGCCAACGGCGCTCACTAGAATTTGACGGACTTTCAACATCGTGAAATTGTAATGACCGACACCGAATACATGGACCGCGCCGAGGCGGCCCTGGAGGCGATCGAAAACGCCTGCGATCGAATCAACGACGCGACCGAGGCCGATATCGACAACCAGCGCGTCGGCGGCATGATCACGATCGTCTTCACGAATCACAGCCAGCTGATCGTCAACCTGCAAAAACCGTTGCAGGAAATCTGGCTCGCGGCCAAGTCGGGCGGTTATCACTACCGCCACGACGGCGTCGCGTGGGTGGACACGAAGACCGGCGAGGAGTTCTTCACCAATCTGTCGCACGAAGCGTCGCTTCAGTCGGGCCAGGTGCTGGACTTCAGTTCCTGAACATCTCCAGGATGCGATTGCGCTCCTCGGGCGGGGGCGTTGAGCTCGACGGCGTACCGCCGCCGCCACTGTTTTCCGAGGGTGCCACAGCCGGCGTGGCCTCGACACCCAGGCTGGAAACGCCGCGCCCCGGGCCAAAGTCGTCGTAGTACCACTCGCCACCAACATTCACCACGCCCGCCGGTGGCGTCGTGAGTTCGGTCACCGGGACGCCTTTGATGGCGGTCTCCATGTAGCTGATCCAGATCGGCAGGCTCAGTCCGCCGCCGGTTTCGCGGTCGCCGAGCTTGCGCGGCGTGTCGTAGCCGATCCAGGCGACGGCCGTCATGGTCGGCTGGAAGCCTGCGAACCAGGCGTCGAGCGAATCGTTGGTGGTACCGGTCTTGCCGTAGATGTCGGGACGCTTGAGCGTCGCCTGCGCCTTGGCCGCCGTGCCGCCGCTCGCGACCGACTGCAGCAGGCTGTCCATGATGAACGCGTTGCGTGGCGGAATCGCCCGCATCGTCTCGTTCAGTAGCGGCGGCTGGGTGTCGACCAGCACGCGGTCCTTGTGGTCGGTCACGCGCGTCACGAGGTACGGGTTGACGCGGTAGCCGCCGTTGGCGAACACCGAATAGGCCGTCGCCATCTGCATCGGCGTCACCGAACCCGCGCCGAGCGCCATGGGCAGGTACGCCGGATGCTTCTCGCGTTCGAAGCCGAAGTTGGTGATCCAGTCCTGCGCATAGCGCGTGCCGATCGACTGCAGGATGCGGATCGAGACCATGTTCTTCGACTTCATCAGCGCGCGGCGCATCGACATCGGGCCTTCGAAGCCGCCGTCGTAGTTCTTCGGCTCCCAGGGCTGGCCACCGGTCGTGCCGGCATCGAAGAACAGTGGGCCGTCGTTGATGACGGTCGCCGGGGAAAAGCCTTTTTCGAGCGACGCCGAGTAGATGAAGGGCTTGAAGCTGGAGCCCGGCTGGCGCCAAGCCTGCGTCACGTGGTTGAACTTGTTCTTGCCGAAATCGAAGCCGCCGACCATCGCCTTGATGGCCCCGTCGCGCGGGTCGACGGCAACGAAAGCGCCTTCGACTTCGGGCAGCTGGGTGATCTCGAAGGTGTTCTTCGGTGTCTTCATGACGCGGATCACCGCGCCGCGCCGGACCCTGATGTTCGGGGGTGCCTTGTCGGACAGGCCCGATTGCGCCGGCTTTAGCCCCTCGCCGTTGATCACGAGCACTTCGCCGTTGGCGCGCACCGCGGTGATTTCCTTCGCGCTGGCCTTCAGCACGACGGCCGCCATCACGTCGCCGTTGTCCGGATGGTCCGACAGCGCGTCGTCGACCGCCTCGTCGAGATCCTTGGCGTCGGTCGGCAGTTCGGCGAACTTCTCGGGGCCGCGGTAGATCTGGCGGCGCTCGTAATCCATGATCCCGCGGCGCAGCGCCTTGTACGCGGCGGCCTGGTCGGCGGCCACGAGCGAGGTATAGACCTTGAGGCCGCGCGTGTAGATGCTGTCGCCGTACTGCGCGTACATCAGCTGGCGAACGGTCTCCGCCACGTATTCGGCGTGCAGGCGGTTCGGATCGGCGGCGTCGCGCAGGTGGAGTTCTTCCTTCTTGGCCTCCGTCGCCTGCTCGGCGCTGATGAATCCGGCGTCGCGCATGCGGTCGATCACGTAGAGCTGGCGCCCACGCGCGCGCGACGGGTTGTTGACGGGGTTGTTGGCGCCCGGCGCCTTCGGCAACCCGGCGAGCATCGCGGCCTGCGCGATCGTGATGTCCTGCAGCGGCTTGCCGAAATAGGCCTCCGATGCCGCAGCGAAGCCGTAGGCGCGGTTGCCCAGGTAGATCTGGTTCAGGTAGATTTCGAAGATCTGGTCCTTGCTCAGCAGGTGCTCGAGCTTGAAAGTCAACAGCACTTCGTAGATCTTGCGCGTGAGGGTCTTTTCCGAACTGAGATAGACATTGCGCGCCACCTGCATCGTGATCGTGGAAGCGCCTTGGCTTTTCATGCGGTTCATGTTGGCCAGGCCTGCACGAACCATTCCCTTGTAATCCACTCCGCCGTGATCGTAGAAACGCGCGTCTTCCGCCGCGAGTACCGCGTCTTTCATGATTTTGGGAATGGTGGAGATCGGCGTGAGATTGCGCCGCTCTTCTCCAAACTCGCCGATCAGCGTGCCTTCGGCAGAAAAGACCCTCAATGGCAGTTTGGGCCGGTAATCGGCAAGTTCGGAAATATCGGGCAGGTTGGGATACGCAACCGCGAGCGCGACTGCAAGCACGCACAGCGTGGAAACGATGCCGGCCGCCACGATGCCCGCGCCCCACGACAGGATGCGCACGGGCCATTTGGACCAATGCGGGCGTGGCGCGCTCTTCGGTGCTTTTCTGGAGGAGGTGGAATCAGGCATTGAAAAACGGCGGGTAACTGCGAATTATAAAAAATCCGCCGCCAATCTCATTCGGCATGTAGTACCAAATAATTAAATAAGCGGCGCGAGTCACGAAAGTTGCATATGTCTACGTGCGAGTGACCTTTTTGCGACGTTCGTATATCGGCAAAAGCCGCGTTGCTTGGTCGTCTGAATACCTTGCTGCTAGCATGCAACCACATGCATTTATTGCCAATCGTTACAACCAACCGGGTTCAAATTTGATCGCCCTGGGCTCTCTGTTGCGTCGTCAGCCTTCGCCGTTGGTAGGGCTGGATGTTAGTTCTTCCAGCGTGAAGCTGGTCGAACTGGGTCGGGACGCCAGCGGGAAGCTGGTGCTGGAACGTTGCGCGATCGAGCCGTTGGAGCGCGGGTGGATCACCGACGGCAATGTGGAAAAGTTCGACGAGGTCGCGGAGGCCGTGCGGCGTGTCGTGCGCAAGAGCGGCACGCGCACCAAGAACGTGGCGCTGGCATTGCCGCCGTCGGCCGTCATCACCAAGAAGATCTTGCTTCCGGGCGGCATGACCGAGCAGGAACTTGAGCTGCAGGTCGAATCCGAAGCCAATCAGTACATTCCTTTCTCGCTGGAAGAGGTGAGTCTCGATTTCTGCGTCGTCGGGCAGAGCGCCAGTTCGCTCGGCGACGTCGAGGTGCTGATCGCCGCTTCGCGCAAAGAGAAGGTTCAGGATCGGGAAGGCCTGGCAGAAGCCTCCGGGCTGAAGGCGGTGATTCTCGATATCGAGTCCTATGCCTCCCGGCTCGCGACCTCGCGCGTCATCGAGCAGTTGCCCGAACAGGGACGCGATGCGGTGGTGGCGCTGTTCGAAGTCGGCGCCTACACGACGAGCATGCAGGTGCTGCGCAACCAGGAGGTCCTGTACGACCGCGACCAGGCTTTCGGCGGCGCGCAGCTCACGCAGCTCATCGTCCGACAGTACGGCTTCTCGAACGAGGAGGCCGAGAACAAGAAGCGCAGCGGCGACCTGCCCGAGGACTACGGCGCCGGCGTGCTGAGGCCGTTCGTGGCCAGCATCGCGCAGGAAATCGCGCGGGCGTTGCAGTTCTTCTTCACCAGCACGCCGCACAACCGGGTCGACTATGTGCTTCTGGCCGGCGGTTCGGCCGCACTGCCGGGGCTCACGAACGCCGTGACGCGCCAGACGTCCTTCGCGTGTTCGATCGTCAATCCCTTCGACGGCATGGAGATCGGCTCTGGCATCCGCGAGAAGAAGGTCCGCAGGGAAGCGCCTTCCTACCTCACCTCCTGCGGCCTCGCGATGCGGAGGTTCGTGCAGTGATCCTGATCAATCTGCTGCCGCACCGTGAAATCGCGCGCAAGCGTCGCCGCGATACCTTTTATGCAACGCTCGGTGCGGCCGCGCTGCTCGGCGGCCTGATCGCCGGCGCGGCCTATGGTTGGTACCAGACCCAGATATCGGGCCAGCGGGGGAAAAACGCGTTCCTGCAGACCGAGATCACCAAGCTCGAGACCGAGATCAGGGAGATCTCGACGCTCCAGTCCGAGATCGCAGCGCTCAAGGCGCGCCAGCAGGCGGTGGAGGACCTCCAGGGCGACCGCAACCTGCCGGTGCATCTGCTCAACGAATTGGTCCGGCAACTTCCCGATGGCGTCTATCTGGCGAGCATGAAGCAGGAGGACCGTACCGTCACGTTGCAAGGCATGGCGCAGTCGAACGAGCGTGTCTCGGAGCTGCTGCGAAACCTCGGCACCAACAGCCCTTGGCTGGTCAAACCCGAACTCGTCGAAATCACCGCGGGTACGGTGGCCCTCAGCGCGCGGGACCAGCGACGCGTGGCGAACTTCACGATGCGCATCGGCCTGAAGCGCCCCACCGACGCTCAGAAGCCGGCCGACGCGCCGGCGCCTGGCGCCATCAAGCGCTGAGGCAGGTTCGACGCACCATGGCAATCAAACGCTCCTCTCCCAAGATCAACGTCGATGTGGCGGTGGCCATCCGTCATCTCGGCGACCAGTTCCGTGGCCTGAATCCCAGCGACCCTTCCGTCTGGCCGGCCGTGCCGCGCTATGCGCTGTGCGTCGTGGTGACCCTGATCGTCGTGGGTGCGTTGTGGTTTCTGTGGCTGACCAATTCCAACGACGAACTCGAATCCGAGCGCGCGAAGGAAGTCGCGTTGCGTGCCGACTACCAGACCAAGGTCGCGAAGGCGGCCAATCTCGACTTGCTGAAGAAGCAGCGCGAGCAGGTCCAGCAGTACGTGACGCTGCTCGAGAAGCAACTGCCCAGCAAGGCCGAGATGGATGCACTGTTGTCGGACATCAATCAGGCCGGGCTGGGCCGAAGCCTGCAGTTCGAGCTGTTTCGTCCCGGCCAGATCGACGTCAAGGACTATTACGCCGAACTGCCGATCGCATTGCGGGTGACGGGCCGCTATCACGACATGGGCGCCTTCGTCGCCGACGTGGCGAACCTGTCGCGCATCGTGACTCTGAACAACGTGTCTATCGCGCCCCAGAAGGACGGGGCGCTGACGATGGACGCCACGGCGCGGACCTACCGCTATCTCGACGAGGCGGAGCAGGCCACGCAGAAGCGCGCCGTTGCACCGGGAGCCAAGAAACGATGAGAGCCCTCCAATTCGCCTGGCTCGGCGCACTGGCCGTCGCTTTGAGCGGATGTGCGGGCTCCGACCAGGAAGACCTCCAGCAATGGATGGCGCAGCAGCGTGCGCAGGTCAAGCCGACCGTGCCGCCCATCATCGAGCCCAAGAAATTCACGCCTCAGGCCTACACCCAGGCTGCGCTGGTCGAGCCGTTCGACAGTTCGAAGCTCACGCAGGCGCTGCGGCGCGATTCGAGCCAACCCAGCACTTCGGGCCTGATCGCCCCCGAACTGGCGCGTCGCAAGGAGTCGCTGGAATCCTTTCCCCTCGATGCAATGGCGATGGTGGGGAGCATGAACAAGAGCGGGCAGATGGTCGCCCTGGTGCGGGTCGACAAGCTGCTCTATCAGGTGCGTGCGGGCAACTACCTGGGACTGAACTACGGTCGCGTCGGTCGCGTCAGTGAAACCGAAATATCCCTGCGGGAGATCGTTCAGGACGCGGCGGGCGAGTGGATCGAACGAGCGGCAACCCTCGAGTTGCAAGAGAGAACGAAATGAGTTCACGAAAACCAATGTCCACCAAGTGGCTCCGCGCTGCCGGATTCGCGCTGCTCACGCTGGGCTCCGTTGCACTGGTGCATGCCCAGAACGCGATCGAATCGGTCACGAGTTCGATGCAATCCGGCTCGGAAGTGGTGCGGATCGACCTCGCTCGGCCGCTCGCCGCGCCGCCCAAGGGGTTCGCGATCCAGACGCCGGCGCGCATTGCCCTGGATTTCCAGGGCGTGAGCAATGCCATCGGGCGCTCGGCGGTCGAGGTCAATCAAGGCAACCTGCGGTCGATCAACGTGGTGGAAGCCGGTGAACGCACGCGGCTGGTGCTCAATCTGAAGGAAGCGACGGCCTACAAGACCGAAATCCAGGGCAAGTCGTTGCTCGTGGTGCTCGAACCCGTGGCCGGCACTGCGCTCGTCGCTTCGGCGGTCGGTACTTTCGCAGAGAACCGCAACCGCGACACCTTGCCGATCCGCGACGTCGATTTCCGGCTCGGTGCCGAAAGCACCGGTCGGGTGATCGTCGATCTCGCGAACAACCAGGTCGGCGTGGACATCCGTCAGCAAGGCAAGAACCTGGTCGTCGAGTTCACCAAATCCACCCTGCCCGAAGGCCTGAGCCGCCGGCTCGACGTCGCCGATTTCGGCACGCCCGTGCGGCTCGTCAGCACCCAGCAGGTCGGCGACCGCGTCCGCATGACGATCGAGCCGACGGGCGACTGGGAGCACAGCGCGTACCAGAGCGACAACCAGTTCGTGGTCGAAGTCCGCCCGCGCAAGGTCGATCCGACCAAGCTGACGCAGGGCGCCGGCTACAACGGCGAGAAGCTGTCGCTCAACTTCCAGAACATCGAGATCCGCTCGCTGCTGCAGGTGATCGCCGACTTCACCAACTTCAACATCGTGACTTCCGATTCGGTGACCGGCGCGCTCACGCTGCGCCTGAAGGACGTGCCCTGGGACCAGGCGCTGGACATCATCATGCAGGCCAAGAACCTGGGCATGCGCAAGAACGGCAGCGTGCTGTGGATCGCGCCCAAGGACGAGATCAACGCCAAGGAAAAACTCGAATTCGAGGCGCAGGCCGCGATCCAGAACCTGGAGCCGTTGCGCACGCAGTCGTTCCAGCTCAACTACACCAAGGCACTCACGATCGCCCAGGGGCTGACCGGTACCGGCGCGTCCGCGGGCGGCGGTGGCGGCGGTGGCGGCGGGACGACCTCGCGCATTCTGAGCGCGCGCGGCAGCGTGATCGCCGAAGCGCGTACCAACCAGCTCTTCGTCTCCGACATTCCGTCGCGGCTGGCGCGCGTCGCCGAACTGATCCAGAAACTCGACGTCCCGGTGCGCCAGGTCATGATCGAGGCGCGCATCGTCGAGGCGACGGACACGTTCGGCAAATCGCTCGGCGTTCGTCTGGGCGGTGGCGTGATCAACACCCGCAGCACGGTCGGCGCGGCGCCTGTCGTCACGTCGGCGGCGGTGTCGAACGGTGCGTTCGGCACTGCGCCGAGCGCGACGACCACGTTCACCAACAGCAACTTCGTCAATCTGCCGTCGCAAGGCATTTCCGGCGTCGCGGCCGGCACCTTCGCGGTCTCGCTCTTCAATTCGAGCTTTTCGCGCCTGCTGAATCTGGAAATTTCTGCGCTTGAAGCAGACGGCAAGGGCAAGGTGGTTTCCAGCCCGCGCGTGGTGACCGCGGACCAGACCAAGGCGCTGATCGAGCAGGGCACCGAACTGCCCTACCAGGTTGCCACGTCGAGCGGCGCGACCTCCATCGCATTCCGCAAGGCGAACCTGAAGCTCGAAGTCACGCCGCAGATCACGCCCGAGGGCAACATCATCCTAACGCTGGACGTCAACAAGGACACCGTCGGCCAGCAGACCACCGCCGGCTTCGCCATCAACACCAAGCACGTGCAGACCGAGGTGCTGGTGGAGAACGGCGGCACGGTGGTGATCGGCGGCATCTTCGAGCTCGAAGACTCGACGAACGAATCCCGCATACCGGTGCTGGGCGAACTGCCCTATCTCGGCACCTTGTTCCGGACCCGCACGCGCACGCTGAACAAGACGGAGATGCTGGTGTTCATCACGCCGCGAATGATCACCGACCGCAATGCGACGCGGTGATGCGGCGCGGGTCGAGGCTTGAAGAAAACAGAGGAGTCGAAATGTTCAGAAAACTGTCTGCAGGTGTATTGACGGCCAGCATGGCCCTGGTGCTCGTCGCCTGTGGCGGAGGAGGCGGGAGTCCGTCCTTGCCTTCAACGACGAGCACCACCACCGGGACGACCACCACGACCGGGACGACCACGACCACCGCCGTGTCGGTGCCCAGCATCACGGCCGGCATCTATTCGGCAAGCGGCGCCAAAGTCTCCAACGTCGGGTTGAGCGGCAGCTTCGTTGCGCACGCTACGGTGCTCGATGCCAGCGGTGCAGTGGTCGCTGGACGGACCGTCCAGTTCACCTTGCCGGACGCCTCGTTCGCCAAGCTTTCGCCGGCTTCGGCCCTGACCAATTCGGCAGGCGTTGCCGAAGTCTCGATCGTACCGGTCTCGATCACCGCCGCCGGCGCGACGACGTTGACCGTCGCCTCGACCGTCGGAGGCACCGCCGTCACGGGCACGACCGACTTTTCGATCTCCGCCCCGAGCCTGTCCCTGTCCGCCCTGACATCTTCCAGCGCAAGCTTGATTTCCGGTGGTAATGCAACACTGGCGGTAAGCGCCCTGATCGGCGGTGCGGCATTGACCGCGCAGCCCGCGAACATCGCATTCACCGCCACTTGCGGTCGAATCAACAACATCGACACGACCACCACGTCCGCCACGAACGGCAGCGGCGTCGCATCGGTCACCTATCTGGCGGTCAACGGCGCAGGCGATCTTTGCAGCGGCCCAGTGACGATCACGGCCGCCACACCGGGCGCCAGCGCGGTGAGCACGACCGTCACGGTCGCCGCCCCGACGGCAACGGCGGTGACTTTCGTCAGCGCTTCGCTCGCCCAGATCTATGTCGCCGGCGCCGGCAATGTGGAGCAGTCGCTCCTGACCTTCAAGGTGCTGTCTTCGGCAGGCACGGCATTGTCGAACCAGACGGTGAATTTCACGCTGCAGCAGCCGCCCGCCGGCGTCGCTCTGAGCCAGGCGAGCGGCACGACCGATTCGACGGGTCTGGTCACGGTCACGGTCGCTTCCGGAACGGTTCCGGGACCCGTGAAGGTGCGAGGTACGTTGGCGACCAACGCATCGGTCTTCGCAGAGTCGCAGAACGTCACCGTGGCGTCCGGGCCGCCATCGCAGAAGTTCATGAGCTTGTCGTTGAGCAAGATCGGCCTGGAAGGTGCAGGCATCGACGGAACCCCGACCACCGTCACCGTACGCATCGCCGATCGCCAGGGCAATGCCGTCGTCGACGGCACCGTGGTGAACTTCATCGCTGAAGGCGGGCAGATCGGCTCGAGCTGCGTGACGACGATGGTTGCCGGGATCTCGTCGTGCTCGGTGAGCTTCGCCACCCAGAATCCACGACCCGCCAACGGTCGCGTCTCGATCCTGGCCTACCTCGAAGGCACCAAAGACTACGTCGACAACAACGGCAACAACCGCTACGACGCGGGTGTGGACACCATCGTCCAACTGGGCAACGCCTATCGCGACGACGACGAGAATCTGGCCTACGACGCAGCGTTGGACGGCTTCCTGCTCGCGCGCAACCCTGTCGGTACGGGTGCCTGCCCGGCGCAGACCGGCAGCACCTATCCGTCGCAAGCCAATACGTGCGATGCGACGTCGCTTGCGACGACGGTCCGCCAGGAAGCGATCATCCTGTTCGCATCCAGCACGCCGTCCTTCTATGTGACCGCGCTGAGCACGACGTTGCTGAAGTTCGACTTGGGAAGCAGCACCAATGCGCTCGCACTGTTGCCGATGCCTGCGGGTACGCTGGTTGCGATTTCGGTGGTCGACAATACCTCGACCAACAATCTCTCTTGCACGGTGAGCGATGTCGCGGGGTCCACGGTGGCTGACGCACGACCCGCGGCCGGTGTTCCGGGCGAGAATCTGCGCACTTCCCACCAAGCCAGCTTCACAGGTTGCAGTTCCGGCGATGCGATCAAGATCTCGGTGACGGCGCCCAGCGGCTTGGTGACGTCTTATCCAATTTCATTCCCCTAACTTGACTTTTGCACTCGTCGGTCTTCCAGGCTCAGGCAAATCCAGCGTTGGTCGCCGATTGGCGCAACGACTGGATTTGCCTTTTGCCGATTCCGATGTCTTCATCGAGGAGCGCATCGGCTGCTCGATCCGGGAGTTTTTCCAGCGCAAGGGTGAATCGGCATTCAGGGACGTCGAGCAGTCCGTCATCGCGCAGCTGATGCGTCGCGACGGCATCGTGGCCACCGGGGGCGGGGCCGTGCTTCGCGCAGCCAACCGCGAGGCCCTGCGCGGTGGCGCACACGTGGTCTATCTGCGTTCGTCGCCGGAAGACCTGCATCGCCGGCTTCGTCATGACCTGAAGCGTCCGCTGCTGCAGGTCGACGATCCACTCGCGCGCCTGCGCGAACTCCACGATGCACGCGATCCGCTCTATCGCGAAACCGCGCACATGATCGTCGACACCGGTCGTCCTTCGGTATCGACGCTGGTCCATCACGTCGTCATGCAGCTGGAATCGTCCGGTCTGCTGCCGGCCGTCCCAGCGCCGCTGCTTCCCCCTCGATGAGCCGGCCGACACGGTCGCACCTTAAACTTGCCGCCATGTCCTCGTTGTCCGAATCCTCCGAAATCGCAGCGCCACTCGTGTCTTCGACATCACCCGAATGCGTGGAGATTTCGCTCGGCGATCGAAGCTATCCGATCCTGATCGGCGCCGGCCTGCTGGACGATCCGGCGAGCTTCGCCGACGTCCCGGCCGCGTCGAGCGCGCTGATCGTCACCAACGTCACCGTCGCGCCGCTCTACGCCGCGTCGCTGGAGAAATCGCTGCGAAGACGCTTTCGCAGCGTCCACGTGCTGCAGCTTCCCGACGGCGAGGCGTACAAGAACTGGCCGACGCTCAACCTGGTCTTCGACGCCTTGCTCGGCCATGTGAGCGACCGCAAGACGGTGTTGTTCGCGCTCGGCGGCGGCGTGGTCGGCGACATGACCGGTTTCGCAGCAGCGAGCTACATGCGCGGCGTGCCTTTCGTGCAGGTGCCGACCACCTTGCTGGCCCAGGTGGACTCTTCGGTCGGTGGCAAGACCGCGATCAACCATCCGTTGGGCAAGAACATGATCGGCGCGTTCTATCAGCCACGGCTGGTGCTGTGCGACCTCGACACGCTCAAGACGCTGCCGCCGCGCGAACTCAGCGCCGGGCTGGCCGAAGTCATCAAGTACGGCCCGATCCACGACATGGCTTTCCTCGAATGGATCGAATCGAACGTCGATGCGCTGATGGCGCGCGATGCACAGGCGCTGGCCTATGCCGTACGGCGCAGCTGCGAAATCAAGGCGCTGGTCGTCGGCCAGGACGAGCGCGAGACCGGCCTGCGCGCGATCCTCAATTTCGGGCATACCTTCGGCCATGCGATCGAATCGGGTCTTGGTTATGGGGAATGGCTGCACGGCGAAGCGGTCGGCTGCGGCATGGCAATGGCGGCGAAGCTGTCGCAGAAGCTCGGCGGCGTCGACGAGGCTTTCGTGCGGCGGCTGACAGCCCTGATCGAACGCGCCGGGTTGCCGGTCGTGGCGCCGAAGCTCGGCGCCGATCGCTATCTGGAACTGATGCGTGTCGACAAGAAAACGGAGGCCGGCGAGATCCGTTTCGTGGTGATCGACAAGCCCGGGTCGGCCGTGATGCGCGCCGCGCCGGAGCCGATGGTGCGCGCGGTGCTGGCGGAATGCGGTGGTGCATGAACGAGCTTCGTCCATGAGCCCGGCTGCGGCCGAGGCGCATGCATCCTTCGCCAGCGACCCCTGCAGGTCGCGCGGGCGGCGTCATCCGGAGCCGCCCGCACCCACGCGCGACGATTTCCAGCGCGACCGTGATCGCATCGTGCATTCGACGGCCTTCCGCCGGTTGGTCTACAAGACGCAGGTGTTCCTCAACCACGAGGGCGACCTGTTCCGCACGCGGCTCACGCATTCGCTGGAAGTGGCGCAGCTCGGCCGCTCGATCGCGCGTGCGCTGGGTCTTAACGAGGACCTGGTCGAGGCGATCGCGCTGGCCCACGACCTCGGGCACACGCCTTTCGGCCATGCGGGGCAGGATGCGTTGAACGAATGCATGGCCGATCACGGCGGCTTCGAGCACAACCTGCAAAGCCTGCGGGTGGTCGACTCGCTGGAGCTTCGCTACCCGCAATACGACGGCCTGAACCTCAGTTTCGAGACGCGCGAGGGCATCCTCAAGCATTGTTCGCGTGCCAACGCCGAGCGCATCGAAGCGGCGGAGCCCCATGGCATCGCCCGGCGCTTCATAGACCGCACGCAGCCGAGCCTGGAAGCACAACTCTGCAACCTGGCCGACGCCATCGCCTACAACGCGCACGACATCGACGACGGCGTCCGGTCCGGGTTGATCGACATCGGGCAGCTTGCCGAAGTCGAGCTGTTCGAACGCTATCGCCAGGAGGCGCTGGCGGAATATCCGCAACTCGGCGGACGCCGCGTGCTTTACGAAACCATTCGCCGCATGCTCAGCGCGCAGGTCTACGACGTGATCGACTCGACGCGTGCCGCGGTCGATGCGGTGGCGCCGGCCGATGCCGATGCGGTGCGCCTCGCACCGCCGCTGGTGCTTTTCAGCACGCCGATGCATGCGCAGTCGACGGCGTTGAAGCGCTTCCTGTTCGCCAATCTCTACCGGCATCCGCGCGTGATGCAGACCACCCTGCAGGCCCAGGACGTGGTGCGCGAACTCTTTGTGGCCTACCTTTCGAAGACGCATGAGATGCCGGATTCCTTCGCGCACCGCACGGATGCGCCGCGCGCCGTGGCCGACTACATCGCCGGCATGACCGATCGCTTCGCGCTGCGCGAACACGAACGCCTGACCGGCAAGACCTGGACCCCATGAAGCGAAACACGACGACGGCGGCGCCCGAAGCCGCGCCCGCCACGGTCGATGCCGCGCAGGCGAGCGCCGACACCCGCCGCTGGCTCGAACGCGCCGTGATCGGGCTGAACCTGTGCCCGTTCGCCAAGGCGGTGCATGCGAAGCAGCAAGTGCACTACGCGGTGCATCTCGCGCCTGACGACAACGCCGGGTTGATGGACGATCTGCTCGAGGAAGCGGTCGCGCTGGTCGCGCTGCCGCCGTCGGAGCGCGACACCACGCTGCTGGTCGCGCCGCATGCGCTGGTCGATTTCCTGGATTTCAACGACTTCACCGCGCGTGCCGAGCGTCGCATGAAAAAGGCGGGTTTCGAAGGCACGCTGCAGCTCGCGAGTTTCCATCCGCGCTTTCAGTTCGCCGGTTCCAACGCGGACGAGATCGCCAATGCGACCAATCGCGCCCCATACCCGACGCTGCACCTGCTGCGCGAGGAAAGCATCGACCGCGCCGTCGATGCGTTTCCCGACGCCGACGCGATCTTCGGCCGCAACATCGAGACGCTGGAAGCCCTCGGCGCCGATGGCTGGGCGGCGCTGGAAGTCGGGCCGGGCCGACCGGCGAAGTGAACCGTTGAGATGCGACGACGAACATGAAAACCACCACGAAGACCCCGACCTCGCCCGCGGAAGCCGAAGGGCCATGGCAACTGCCGCTGTCCAAGGGGGCCAGGGCGAATGCGCCCGCCGGCAGGCCGCTGAACAAGGCCGACAAGGCCGAGGCCGACGTGCTGCAGGAACTGCGGCCGGGGCAGTCGATCGAGCTGTTGAAGGAACTGCACATCCTCACGCGCGAGGGCCGGCTCAACCAGGATTCGCGTCGTAAGCTCAAGCAGGTCTATCACCTGTTCCAGTTCATCGAAAAGCTGCTGTGCGACCTGCCCGACCAGGGCGCGAACGCTACGCTGGCCGACCACGGCGCAGGCAAGTCGTACCTGGGTTTCATCATCTACGACCTGTTCTTCAACGCGCCGGGCCGGGTCGGCCCGGATGGCAAGGCACACGGCAACGGACGTGTCTACGGCATCGAGACGCGCAGCGAACTGATCGAGAAGTCGCGCGAGCTCGCCGCGCGGTTGCGTTTCGACCGCATGTCCTTTCTCAATCTCACGGTGGCGGAATCGACCCACTCGGAGGCGCTCCCCGGACAGATCGACATCGTGACCGCGCTCCACGCTTGCGACACCGCGACCGACGATGCGATCGCCTTCGGGCTTGCCAAGCGGGCGCGCTTCATGGTGTTGGTGCCCTGCTGTCAGGCGGAGATCGCGGCGTCGCTGCGGCAGACGCGGGCACTCTCGCTCGCGCGCACGCCGCTGGCCGAACTCTGGCGTCATCCGCTGCACACGCGCGAGATCGGCAGCCAGCTCACCAACGTGCTGCGCTGTCTTTACCTGGAGGCCAGCGGCTACCAGGTCACGGTGACCGAACTGGTCGGCTGGGAGCACAGCATGAAGAACGAACTCATCATCGCGCGCCGCACCGGCCTGCCCAAGCCCAACGCGGCCGATCGCCTGCGCGACCTGCTGGCGGAGTTCGGCCTCACCGCGTTGCTCGACACGCGCTTCCGTCTGCAATGACCGTCGTGCGTGCAAGCTGGGGGTGAGCAGCAGTGGCTCGCCTGGCTCGATTGACGCTGGCTGATCGGCTGCATCACGTCATCCAGCGCGGCAACAACCGCCAGCCGATCTTCGTCGACGATGCGGATCGCCTGCGCATGCTGGCGCTGCTGGCCGAACACGCACCGCGCTGCGACGTCGCGCTGCACGCCCACGTGTTGATGGACAACCATTTCCATCTGCTTGCGACGCCTTCGACCGACGATGGGTTGTCCAAGCTCATGCAGGCGGTCGGACGCGGCTACGTGCGTGCCTTCAACGACCGGCACGGGCGCACCGGCACGCTCTGGGAGGGCCGCTACCGCTCGACGGTGATCCAGCCCGAGCGCTACCTAATCGCCTGCATGGTGCATATGGACCAGAATCCGGTGCGCGACGGCCTGGCCGCCGAAGCGCGCAGCTTTCCATGGTCGAGCCACGCGCACTACATCGGCCTGCGCAACGACCGCTTTCTCACGCCGCATCCGCTTTACTGGGCGCTCGGCAACACACCGTTCGCGCGCGAGGCGTGCTATGCCGAGCGGGTCGCGTTCGGCATCGACAAGCGCGAGCAGGCCTTGCTGATCGAGGCGACGCTGCAGGGCTGGGCTGCGGGCGACGCGGACTTCGTCGCCCAGTTGCAGTCAACGACACCGCGCAGGGTGGTCAAGGAGCGGGCAGGGCGCAAGCCCAGTCTGCCGTCCGACTGATCCGCAGACACGCTTTTTGATATGTCCCTAATTGATTTCCAGTGAGATATTTCGGAATTCAATGCGCTTCTGACCCTAATTAAAGTTCTTGGCATTGTTTGTGCAACGTCCTATCCTCCCGTTCCCTGCGAAGAATTTCCTGCAAAAAATGAAGGAGTGCGCCCCATGACGACGCCTGCCGAGATCCAACACCTTGAACAACACGGGTTGTATTCGTCCAGCAACGAGCACGACGCCTGTGGACTGGGCTTCGTGGCCCATATCAAGGGCGAAAAGCGCCACGACATCGTGACCCAGGCGCTCAAGATCCTGGAGAACATCGACCATCGCGGCGCCGTGGGTGCCGACAAGCTGATGGGCGACGGCGCCGGCATCCTGATCCAGATTCCGGATGCGCTCTATCGCGAGGAAATGGCTGCCCAGGGTGTCGAGCTGCCGCCTTATGGCGAATACGGCGTCGGCATGATCTTCCTGCCCAAGGAGCACGCCTCGCGCCTGGCCTGCGAGCAGGAAATGGAGCGCGCCATCAAGGCTGAGGGCCAGGTGCTGCTGGGCTGGCGCGACGTGCCGGTCAACCGTGACATGCCGATGTCGCCCGCCGTGAAGAAGACCGAGCCGATCCTGCGCCAGGTCTTCATCGGCCGCGGCAACGACGTCATCGTGCAGGACGCGCTGGAGCGCAAGCTCTACGTGATCCGCAAGACGGCCAGTGCCAACATCCAGCGCCTCGCGCTCAAGCACAGCAAGGAATACTACGTGCCGAGCATGTCCAGCCGCACGGTGGTCTACAAGGGCCTGCTGCTGGCCGACCAGGTGGGCGTGTACTACCTCGACCTGTCCGACGAGCGCTGCGTCTCGGCCATCGGCCTGGTGCACCAGCGCTTTTCGACCAACACCTTCCCGAAGTGGCCGCTGGCCCACCCGTACCGCTACGTCGCCCACAACGGCGAGATCAATACGGTGCGCGGCAACTACAACTGGATGAAGGCGCGCGAGGGCGTGATGGCGTCCCCGGTGCTGGGCCCCGACCTGAAGAAGTTGTATCCGATCAGTTTCGCCGGCCAGTCCGACACCGCCACCTTCGACAACTGCCTCGAACTCATGACGATGGCCGGCTACCCGATCAGCCAGGCCGTGATGATGATGATCCCCGAGCCGTGGGAGCAGCACACGACGATGGACGAGCGCCGCCGAGCGTTCTACGAATACCACGCCGCGATGATGGAGCCGTGGGACGGCCCGGCCTCGATCGTCTTCACCGACGGCCGCCAGATCGGCGCCACGCTCGACCGCAACGGCCTGCGGCCTTCCCGCTACTGCGTGACCGACGACGATCTGGTCATCATGGCGTCGGAATCCGGTGTGCTGCCGGTGCCCGAGCAGAAGATCGTGCGCAAGTGGCGCCTGCAGCCGGGCAAGATGTTCCTGATCGACCTGGAGCAGGGCCGCATGATCGACGACGAGGAGCTCAAGGCCTACGTCGTCAACACCAAGCCGTACAAGCAGTGGATCGAGAACCTGCGCATCAAGCTCGACAGCGTCGAGGCGCCGGCGATCGACACGCCTGGGAGCGAGGTGTCCTTGCTGGACCGGCAACAGGCCTTCGGCTACACGCAGGAAGACATCAAGTTCCTGCTCAGCCCGATGGCGCAGGCGGGCGAAGAAGGCATCGGCTCGATGGGCAACGACAGTCCGCTGGCCGTGCTGTCGAGCAAGAACAAGCCGCTCTACAACTACTTCCGCCAGATGTTCGCGCAGGTCACGAATCCGCCGATCGATCCGATCCGCGAAGCGATCGTGATGTCGCTCAACAGCTTCATCGGGCCGAAGCCCAACCTGCTGGACATCAACCAGGTCAACCCGCCGATGCGGCTGGAGGTGAGCCAGCCGGTGCTCGACTTCGCCGACATGGCCAAGCTGCGCAACATCGAGCAGCACACGCAGGGCAAGTTCCGCTCGAGCACGCTCGACATCACCTACCCGGCCGACTGGGGCCGCGAGGGCGTGGAGGCCAAGCTGGCGTCGCTGTGCGCCGAGGCGGTCGACGCGATCAAGGGCGGCAGCAACATCCTGATCGTCAGCGACCGCGCGATCAGCGCGACCCAGGTGGCGGTTCCGGCACTGCTGGCCTCCAGCGCGATCCACCAGCACCTGGTGCGCGAGGGCCTGCGCACCACCACCGGCCTGGTGGTGGAGACCGGGAGCGCGCGCGAAGTGCATCACTTCGGCGTGCTCGCCGGCTACGGCGCCGAAGCCGTGCATCCGTACCTGGCGATGGAAACGCTCGCATCGCTGCATGCCGATCTCTCGGGCGACCTGTGGGCCGAGAAGGCGATCTACAACTACGTCAAGGCGATCGGCAAGGGGCTGTCGAAAATCATGTCCAAGATGGGCGTGTCGACCTACATGAGTTACTGCGGCGCGCAGCTCTTCGAGGTGATCGGCCTGAACACCGCGACCACCGACAAATATTTCACCGGCACTGCGAGTCGCGTCGAGGGCATCGGCGTCTTCGAGATCGCGGAAGAAGCCTTGCGCATGCATGCGGCCGCGTTCGGCGACGACCCGGTGCTGGCCAACATGCTGGACGCCGGCGGCGAATACGCCTGGCGCACCCGTGGCGAGGATCACATGTGGACGCCCGACGCGATCGCCAAGCTGCAGCACAGCACGCGCGCCAACAACTGGAGCACCTACAAGGAATACGCCCAGATCATCAACGACCAGAGCCGGCGCCATATGACGCTGCGCGGGTTGTTCGAATTCAAGCTCGATCCGGCCAAGGCGATCCCGGTGGAAGAGGTCGAATCCGCCGCCGACATCGTCAAGCGATTCGCCACCGGCGCGATGTCGCTCGGCTCGATCTCCACCGAGGCGCACGCGACGCTGGCCGTGGCCATGAACCGCATCGGCGGCAAGAGCAACACGGGCGAGGGCGGCGAGGACCCGAATCGCTACCGCAACGAGTTGAAGGGCATCCCGATCCAGGTCGGCGACACGCTCAAGAGCGTCATCGGCGAGGCCAATGTCGAGGTTGACCTGGCGCTCAAGGCGAACGATTCGCTGCGCTCGAAGATCAAGCAGGTCGCGTCGGGCCGCTTCGGCGTCACGGCCGAATACCTGAGTTCGGCCGACCAGATCCAGATCAAGATGGCGCAGGGTGCCAAGCCCGGCGAGGGCGGCCAGCTGCCCGGCGGCAAGGTGACCGACTACATCGGCAAGCAGCGCTATTCGGTGCCCGGCGTGGGCCTGATCAGCCCGCCGCCGCACCATGACATCTACTCGATCGAGGATCTTGCGCAGCTCATCCACGACCTGAAGAACGTCGCGCCGCACGCCAGCATCAGCACCAAGCTGGTGAGCGAAGTCGGCGTCGGCACGGTGGCCGCGGGCGTGACCAAGTGCAAGAGCGACCACATCGTGATCGCCGGTCACGACGGCGGCACCGGCGCCTCGCCGTGGTCCTCGATCAAGCATGCGGGCGGTCCGTGGGAGATCGGCCTGGCGGAGACCCAGCAGACGCTGGTGCTCAACCGCCTGCGCGGCCGCGTGCGCGTGCAGGCCGACGGCCAGATGAAGACCGGCCGCGACGTCGCCATCGGCGCGCTGCTGGGCGCGGACGAGTTCGGCTTCGCCACCGCGCCGCTGATCGTCGAGGGCTGCATCATGATGCGCAAGTGCCACCTGAACACTTGCCCGGTCGGCGTGGCCACGCAGGATCCGATGCTGCGCAAGAAGTTTTCCGGCAAGCCCGAGCACGTCGTCAACTATTTCTTCTTCATCGCGGAAGAAGTGCGCCAGATCATGGCCCAGCTGGGCATCCGCAGGTTCGACGAGATGATCGGTCGCGCCGACCTGCTCGACATGAAGAAGGGCATCGCGCACTGGAAGGCCAGCGGCCTCGACTTCAACCGCCTGTTCGCGCTGCCGATCGTGCCCGACGATGTGCCGCGCTTCCATGTCGAGAACCAGGACCACGGCCTGGAACACAACCTGGATACCAAGCTGATCGAGAAGTCGCGCGCGGCCATCGACAAGGGCGAGAAGGTGCAGTTCATCGAGGTGGTGCGCAACGTCAACCGCACCGTCGGCGCCAAACTGTCGGGCGCGCTGACGCGGGTGCATCCGGAAGGCCTGCCCGACGATTCGATCCGCATCCAGCTCGAAGGCACCGGCGGCCAGTCGTTCGGCGCCTTCCTGGCGCGCGGCATCACGCTGTACCTGATCGGCGACGCCAACGACTACACCGGCAAGGGCCTGTCGGGCGGGCGCATCGTGGTGCGCCCGAGCCTGGACTTCCGCGGCGAGGCGGTGCGCAACACCATCGTCGGCAACACGGTGATGTACGGCGCCACCACCGGCGAGGCGTATTTCTGCGGCGTCGCCGGCGAGCGCTTCGCGGTACGGCTGTCGGGCGCGACGGCGGTCGTCGAGGGCACCGGCGACCATGGCTGCGAATACATGACCGGCGGCACGGTCGCCGTGCTCGGCAAGACCGGGCGCAACTTCGCCGCCGGCATGAGCGGCGGCGTGGCCTTCGTCTTCGACGAGGACGGCCAGTTCGCCTCGCGCTGCAACCTGTCGATGGTGTCGCTGGAGAAGGTGCTGACCAAGGCCGAACAGACCGCGACCGTCGACCGCGGCATCTGGCACAACGGGCTGACCGACGAGGCGCAGCTCAAGAAGCTGCTGGAAGAGCATCACCGCTGGACCGGCAGCAAGCGCGCGCGAGAGCTGCTCGACGACTGGACGCTCAACCGCACGCGATTCGTGAAAGTCTTCCCGAACGAATACAAACGCGCGCTCGGCGAGATCCATTACCGCAAGATGCTGACGACCTCGACCGGCAACAACGCCAAGGCAGGGCTGGAACCGGCCGCCGTCGCACCGGCGCGCAAGCCCGCGGCGGTCTGATCGCAGCCACGTATCCAGAGTCAAGAATCAAGAACAGGACAGCACGATGGGAAAAATCACCGGCTTCATGGAGTTCGAGCGCATCGAGGAAGGCTATCGGCCGCCCGAAGAGCGGCTCAGGCACTACAACGAGTTCGTCGTCGCGCTCGACAAGGACCAGGCCAAGGTCCAGGGCGCGCGCTGCATGGACTGCGGTACGCCGTTCTGCAACAGCGGCTGCCCGGTCAACAACATCATTCCGGACTTCAACGACCTGGTGTACCGCGACGACTGGCAGAACGCCTTCGCGGTGCTGGATTCGACCAACAACTTCCCGGAATTCACCGGCCGCATCTGCCCCGCGCCCTGCGAGGCGGCATGCGTTCTCAACGTGAACGACGAGGCGGTCGGCATCAAGTCGATCGAGCACGCCATCATCGACCGCGCCTGGCAGGAAGGCTGGGTCAAGCCGCGCGTGGCCAAGCATCGCACCGGCAAGAAAGTCGCCGTGGTGGGTGCAGGACCGGCCGGCATGGCCGCCGCCCAGCAGCTCGCCCGCGCCGGCCACGATGTCACGCTGTTCGAGAAGAACGATCGCGTGGGCGGCCTGCTGCGCTACGGTATCCCCGATTTCAAGATGGAGAAGACGCACATCGATCGCCGCGTCGAGCAGATGAAGGCCGAAGGCGTGACCTTGCGCACCGGCGTGGTTGTCGGTGCCGCCAAGGACACGCTGGGCAAGGGCTCGAAGGTCACGAATTGGGCCAAGGAAACCGTCACGCCCGAGCAGCTCGACAGGGAATTCGACGCCGTGCTGCTGACCGGCGGCGCCGAGCAGTCGCGCGACCTGCCGGCACCCGGACGCGAACTTGACGGCATCCATTTCGCGATGGAGTTCCTGCCGCAGCAGAACAAGGTCAACGCCGGCGACAAGCTCAAGGGCCAGCTGCGCGCCGATGGCAAGCACGTGATCGTGATCGGCGGCGGCGACACCGGCTCCGACTGCGTCGGCACCAGCAACCGCCACGGCGCGGTCAGCGTCACGCAGTTCGAGCTGATGCCGCAGCCGCCCGAGGAAGAGAACCGGCCGATGACCTGGCCCTACTGGCCCTACAAGCTGCGCACCAGTTCCAGCCACGTCGAAGGCTGCGAGCGCGAGTTCGCGATCTCGACCAAGGAGTTCATCGGCGAAAAGGGCAAGGTCACCGGCCTGAAGACCGTCCGCATCGAGTGGAAGGACGGCAAGATGGTCGAGGTGGCGGGCAGCGAACAGGTGCTCAAGGCCGACCTGGTGCTGCTGGCGATGGGCTTCGTGAGCCCGGTGGCCGGCGTGCTGGACGCCTTCGGCGTCGAGAAGGACGCGCGCGGCAATGCCAGGGCGAGCGTCGAATTCATCGGTGGCTATGCAACCACCACGCCGAAGGTGTTTGCTGCGGGCGACATCCGCCGCGGGCAGTCGCTGGTGGTCTGGGCGATCCGCGAAGGCCGGCAGGCGGCACGCGCGGTGGACGAATTCCTGATGGGATTCAGCGACCTTCCACGCTGAGGGGAAACTGACTTTCAGGGTTGAACGCTGTCGCTGCAGCACAACGTCGGCTCCCTTATCATGGGGTAAACCGCAAGCCGGGATGTCCGCAAGGGCGCCCCGGCTTTTTTTGTGTCATGGACATCGCCACCGCCATCGAAACCCCTCTCGTCGAATTCCGTGACGTCGCCTTCGGCTACGGCGCGCGCGCCATCCTGGACGGCGTTTCGTTCAGCGTGCCGCGCGGCAAAGTCACGGCGCTCATGGGTGCCTCCGGGGGAGGCAAGACGACCGTGCTGCGCCTGATTGGAGGTCAGCAGCGCGCCCAGCGCGGCGCGGTGCTGTTCGATGGCGTCGAGGTCGGCGGCATGGACGCCAAGGCGCTCTATGGCGCACGGCGTCGCATGGGCATGTTGTTCCAGTTCGGCGCCCTGTTCACCGACATGAGCGTGTTCGACAACGTCGCGTTTCCGCTGCGCGAGCACACGCAACTGCCCGATGCGCTGATCCGCGACATCGTGCTGATGAAGCTGGACGCGGTCGGCCTGCGCGGCGCGCGCGACCTGATGCCCAGCGAGGTGTCCGGCGGCATGGCACGTCGTGTCGCGCTGGCACGTGCGATCGCGCTCGATCCCGACTTGGTGATGTACGACGAACCCTTCGCCGGACTCGACCCGATCTCGCTCGGCACGGCCGCGCGCCTGATCCGCCAGTTGAACGACACGCTCGGCCTGACCGGCATCGTCGTGTCGCACGATCTGGAAGAAACCTTCCGCATCGCCGATCACGTGATCATCCTGGCCAACGGCGGCATCGCCGCCCAGGGCACGCCCGAGGAAGTCCGGCGCAGCAGCGACGCGCTGGTCCATCAGTTCGTCCATGCACTGCCCGACGGACCGGTGCAGTTCCATTACCCCGGTACCAGCGTCGAGGAAGATTTCGGCGCCGTGCACGGAGGTCGGTCGTGAGCTTCTGGAACCCGGCCGGCGTCGGTTATGCGGTTCGCACCAAGCTGGCGGACCTGGGGCAGGGCGCGCGGCTGTTCGCGCGGCTGGTCGGCCCGGGCGCGCGCAGCCTGCGGCGCTTCGCGCTGGTGCGCGACCAGATCCATTTTCTCGGCAACTATTCGCTGGCGATCATCGCGGTGTCGGGCCTGTTCGTCGGCTTCGTGCTGGGCCTGCAGATGTACTACGCGCTGCAGCGCTACGGGTCGTCGGAGGCGCTCGGCCTGCTGGTGACGCTGAGCCTGGTGCGCGAGCTCGGTCCGGTGGTCGCAGCGCTGCTGTTCATCGGCCGCGCCGGCACGTCGCTGACGGCCGAGATCGGTCTCATGAAATCGGGCGAGCAATTGAGCGCCATGGAGATGATGGCCGTCGATCCGGTCCAGCGCATCCTGGCGCCGCGCTTCTGGGCCGGCGTCATCACGATGCCACTGCTGGCGGCGGTGTTCAGCGCGGTTGCGGTCATGGGCGGCTACGTGGTCGGCGTGCTGCTGCTGCACGTGGACTCGGGCGCTTTCTGGGGCCAGATGCAGAATGGCGTCGATGTCTGGAAGGACGTCGGCAACGGCATCGTCAAGAGCGTGGTGTTCGGCTTCACCATCAGCTTCGTCGCGCTGCTGCAAGGTTATTCGGCACAGGCCACGCCCGAAGGCGTCTCGCGCGCCACGACCCGCACGGTGGTGGTGGCATCGCTGGCCGTGCTGGCGCTCGACTTCCTGCTGACCGCCATGATGTTCAGCATCTAACCAAGTAAAGAACTCGCAATCATGCAACGCTCCAAAAACGACATCTGGGTCGGCCTGTTCGTGTTGATCGGCGCGGCCGCGGTGCTTTTCCTGGCGCTCCAGTCGGCCAACCTGCTCAGCCTGAACTTTCAGAAGACCTACAACGTGACGGCACGTTTCGACAATATCGGTGGCCTCAAACCGCAGACCGCGGTCAAGAGCGCCGGGGTGGTGGTCGGCCGGGTCGAATCGATCAACTTCGACGACAAGATCTTCCAGGCCGGCGTCACGCTGTCGCTGCAGGACCGCTACAAGTTTCCCAAGGACAGCTCGCTCAAGATCCTGACCAGCGGCCTGCTGGGCGAGCAGTACATCGGCATCGAGGCTGGCGCGGACGAAAAACCTCTTCAGGCTGGCGACGTGATCACTGCGACGCAATCCGCCGTGGTTCTCGAAAATCTCATCAGCCAATTCCTCTTCAGCAAAGCAGCGAACGGATCCGATTCCGGCGCGGAAACCCCCAAAAAATGACGCCTCGCAACACCTCCATTACGTCCCGCCCTTCCGTTGCGGGACACCGCGCGAGGCTTGCCGGCGCATTCGTGCTGCTCGGTATGCTGGGAGGTTGCGCGACCGGTCCCGGTGCAAATCCGGCCGATCCGCTGGAACCGTTCAACCGCGGCGTCTCGCGCTTCAACGACGTGGTGGACGACAACGTGCTCGTGCCCGTGGCCACCGCCTACCAGCGCGTGTTGCCCTCGCCCGTCCGAACCGGCGTCAGCAACTTCTTCGGCAACCTGGGCGACGTCTGGAATTTCGCCAACAGCGTGGCGCAGCTCAAGCCGCAGGCCAGCCTCGAGAGCCTGATGCGTTTCAACGTCAACACCTTCCTCGGTCTGGGCGGATTGCTGGACATCGCGACCGAGGTCGGCATCGACCGGCATTCGGAGGATTTCGGCCAGACGCTCGGTCACTGGGGCGTGCCGGCCGGCCCGTACGTCGTGATCCCACTGCTCGGCCCGTCGACGCTGCGCGACACGGCGGCGTTGCCTGTCGACGCCTACGGCGACCTGATCCGTCACGTGGCCGACGTTCCGGTCCGCAATTCGCTCTACGCGCTGCGCATCGTCGACCTGCGTTCGAGCTACCTGCGTGCCGGCCAGTTGCTGGGCGACGCCGCGCTCGACAAGTATTCGTTCACGCGCGATGCCTACCTGCAGCGCCGTCGCAGCGATGTCTACGACGGCAACCCGCCCGACGACGGGGCCGGCAAGGACTGACCAGAGAGCGACGACGCGGCATCGGGGTTGCATCCGTTCGCAATCTGCCTTCCGACGCTGGAACCGACTCGAAAACGAGACCTCTAACCCTTCCGCAAGTCTTCTTTCGGTTGTAACGTTTTCTCTTTTCGTCCGGCACGTCCCTCATTCGTGCGCATTTCCTGAAAGATTCGATTCCACATGAACCCATCCATCAACGTACAACGCCGCTTCCTGGGACGACTGGTGCTCGCGAGCGCGATGTTCCTCGGTGCAGCGGCGGTCTTCGTCTCGCCGGCTCGTGCCGCCGATGAAACCCCGGATGCGCTCGTGAAGCGCCTGTCCAGCGACGTGCTCGACACCATCAAGGCCGACAAGTCGATCAAGGCCGGCGACATCGACAAGATCATGCTGCTGGTCGACAGCAAGATCATGCCGAACGTGAACTTCCAGCGCATGACCGCATCGGCCGTCGGTCCGGCTTGGCGCCAGGCTACGCCCGAGCAGCAGAAGCGTCTCCAGGACGAATTCAAGACGCTGCTCGTCCGCACCTATGCCGGTGCGCTCGACCAGGTCAGCGACCAGAGCGTGACGGTGCGTCCGTTCCGCGGTTCGCCCGACGAGAAGGAAGTGCTGGTCCGCACCGAGATCCGCGGTGGCGGCGATCCGGTCCAGCTCGACTATCGTCTGGAGAAGACGCCCGGGGAGGCCGGCGGCTGGAAGGTCTACAACCTGAACGTGCTCGGCGTGTGGCTGGTCGATACCTACCGCACCCAGTTCTCGCAGCAGATCAACAGCAAGGGCATCGACGGTCTGATCGCCGCTCTCACTGCCCGCAACAAGAGCAACGCGAAGAGCTGACCGTGCTGGTACTGCCGCCCAAGCTGATGCACGACGAGGCACCTGCCTGCATGCGCATGCTGCAACAGGGCATGGCAGGTCTGAAGGGCTCGATCGCGGTCGTCGATGCGAGCGCGCTGACACGCTTCGATTCCTCGGCGCTTGCCGTGCTGCTCGAATGCCGGCGCGAAGCCGGTGCGCTTGGCCGCAGTTTCGCGGTCCGCGGGTTGTCTTCGCGTCTGCGTGAACTGGCTTCGCTCTACGGCGTCGCCGGACTGCTGCCGACTGCGCCGTGAACGGCGCGAGCGTCGCACAAGACCTGCTGGCACGTACTTCTCGCCTGACCCCGTAAAATCGCGGGCTCCCATGCCTGCGATCTCGTTCCAAACGGTCTCCAAGACCTATTCCCCCACCAGACAACAACGCGCCCAGGGCCTGCCAGGGCTCAGGGCCGTCGACAACGTCGATTTCCACATTGAGCAAGGCGAGTTCTTCGGGCTCCTCGGCCCGAACGGTGCCGGCAAGACTTCGCTGATCAGCATGCTGGCCGGCCTTTCCAGACCTACTTCGGGTGCGATTTCCGTGCATGGATTCGACGTCCAGCGTGACTACGCGCAGGCGCGCAGGCACCTGGGCATCGTGCCGCAGGAACTCGTCTTCGACCCGTTCTTCAACGTGCGCGAGTCGCTGCGCATCCAGTCGGGCTATTTCGGCATCAAGAACAACGACGCCTGGATCGACGAACTGCTTCACAACCTCGGACTGGCCGACAAATCCGATGCCAACCTGCGTCAGCTCTCCGGCGGCATGAAGCGCCGGGTGCTGGTCGCACAGGCGCTGGTGCACAAGCCGCCGGTGATCGTGCTCGACGAGCCGACCGCCGGCGTCGATGTCGAACTGCGCCAGACGCTCTGGCAGTTCGTCGCGCGGCTGAACAAGGAGGGCTGTACCGTGCTGCTGACCACGCATTACCTGGAAGAGGCCGAGGCGCTCTGCCACCGGATCGCGATGCTCAAGCAGGGTCGCATGATCGCGCTCGATCGCACCAGCGAGCTGCTGAAATCGGCGGCCAGCAACGTGCTGCGCTTCAAAACCGATGCCGATCTCCCTGCCGACATCGCGCAGCAGGCTCGCATCACCGGGCGCATCGTGCAATTGCCGGCCAAGGATGCGCACGAGGTCGAGCGCCTGCTTTCGTCCCTGCGCCAGGCCGGCGTGGCGGTCGAGGACGTCGAGATGCGCAAGGCCGACCTGGAAGACGTGTTCATCGACCTGATGGCCGGCGAGCGCACGTCTCTGGAGGTGGCCAAGCCATGATGTTCAACCCCACCGGCTGGCGGGCATTGCTCTACAAGGAGACGTTGCGCTTCTGGAAGGTCGGTTACCAGACCGTGGGCGCACCCGTGCTCACCGCCGTGCTGTACCTGATGGTCTTCGGTCACGTGCTCGAGAACCACGTCAAGGTCTACGGCACGGTGAGCTACACCGCGTTCCTGATTCCCGGCCTAGTGATGATGAGCGTGCTGCAGAACGCTTTCGCCAACAGTTCGTCGTCCATCATCCAGAGCAAGATCATGGGCAGCCTGGTGTTCGTGCTGCTGACGCCGCTGTCGCACTGGGGCTGGTTCCTGGCGTATGTCGGCTCGTCGATGATCCGCGGGCTGGGCGTCGGACTCGGCGTGCTGCTCGTCACGCTGTTCTTCGCGATTCCGCCGCTGGTCGCGCCGCTGTGGATCGTGGTGTTCGCGTTGCTGGGTGCGGCACTGCTCGGCACGTTGGGTGTCATTGCCGGGCTGTGGGCGGAAAAGTTCGACCAGATGGCGATGTTCCAGAATTTTTTGATCATGCCCATGACCTTCCTGTCGGGCGTGTTCTATTCGATCGGGTCGCTGCCGCCGTTCTGGCAGACCGTGAGCCACCTGAATCCGTTCTTCTACATGATCGACGGCTTCCGCTATGGTTTCTTCGGCGTCAGCGACACGTCGCCGTGGCTCAGCCTGGGCATCGTCGGCACGGCATGGCTGGTCGTCAGCGCCATCGCCCTGCAGATGCTGCGCACCGGCTACAAGATCAGAAGCTAACCGTCCCTCCGTTTTTATGACCGCAGAAGAACTCCAAGCCATCATCTCCGCCGAACTGCCGTGCGAGCACATCGCGCTCGAGGGCGACGGCCGGCACTGGTACGCGACCATCGTCGCGGTCGAGTTCGAGGGGCTGCGTGCAATTCAGCGTCACCAGCGTGTCTACAAGACACTGGGCGCGAAAATGCACACCGACGAGGTGCATGCGCTGTCGATGAAGACGTACACGCCGGCCGAATGGGCTCGCCTTCCCCGCTAGTTTCCTGCTGGATCTTTCATGGACAAACTTCTGATTCGCGGCGGGCGCATGCTCGGCGGCGAAGTGCTCGTCTCCGGCGCCAAGAACGCCGCACTGCCCGAACTCTGCGCCGCGCTGCTCACCGAGCGGCCCGTCACCCTGCACAACGTGCCGCGGCTGCAGGACGTCACCACCATGCTCAAGCTGCTGCGCAACATGGGCGTCGCCGCCGAGCGCACCGAAGGCGCGGACGGCAGTAGCACCGTGCGGCTCGACGCCAGCGACCTGACGAACCTCGAAGCGCCCTACGAACTGGTCAAGACCATGCGCGCCTCGGTACTGGCGCTCGGCCCGCTGCTGGCGCGATTCGGTCGCGCCAAGGTGTCTCTACCCGGCGGTTGCGGCATCGGCTCGCGGCCGGTCGACCAGCACATCAAGGGCCTGCAGGCGATGGGTGCCGAGATCGTCGTCGACCACGGCTACATGCTGGCCAGGCTGCCGGCCGGGCGCACGCGCCTTCTGGGCGCCCGGTTGCTGACCGACATGGTCACCGTCACCGGCACCGAGAACTTTCTCATGGCCGCGGCGCTGGCCGAAGGCGAAACGGTGCTGGAGAACGCCGCCCAGGAGCCCGAGATCGTCGACCTGGCGGAAATGCTGATCAAGATGGGCGCGAAGATCGAAGGTCACGGCACGGGCCAGATCCGCATCCAGGGCGTCGACCGGCTGCACGGCTGCGAACACGCGGTGGTGGCCGACCGCATCGAGGCCGGCACCTTTCTATGTGCCGTGGCGGCGACCGGCGGCGAAGTTTTCCTGCGTCATGCGCGCGCCGACCATCTCGATGCGGTCATCGACAAGCTGCGCGACGCCGGTTGCGACGTGACGGGGGTCGAGGGCGGCGTGCGCATTGCCTCGAAGGGCGGCCAGACGCTGCGTTCGCAAGGCTTCCGAACCTCCGAATACCCGGGCTTCCCGACCGACATGCAGGCCCAGTTCATGGCACTCAACTGCGTCGCGCAGGGCTCTGCCGCGGTCACCGAGACGATCTTCGAGAACCGGTTCATGCATGTGGACGAACTGATGCGGCTCGGCGCGTCGATCCATGTCGACGGGCGGCTCGCGTTGATCGAAGGCGGCGCCGTGCTGTCCGGCGCGACCGTGATGGCGACCGACCTGCGCGCCTCGGCCAGCCTGGTGATCGCCGGGCTCGTGGCCGACGGCGAGACGATGGTCGACCGCATCTACCACCTGGACCGCGGCTACGACCGCATCGAAACCAAGCTGCGCGGTCTCGGCGCCGATATCAGCCGCGTGACCGGAGCCGCGACGTGATCACGCTTGCCCTGTCGAAAGGCCGCATCTTCGAGGAGACGCTGCCGTTGCTCGCTGCCGCCGGCATCGAGGTCACCGAAGACCCCGAGAAGTCCCGCAAGCTGATCCTCGCGACGACGCGGCGCGACGTGCGGGTGGTGCTGGTGCGCGCGTCGGACGTGCCGACCTACGTGCAGTACGGTGGCGCCGACCTCGGAGTCACGGGGCTCGACGTGCTGCTCGAGCACGGCAACCAGGGCCTCTACCAGCCGCTCGACCTGAAGATCGCCGCCTGCCGCCTGAGCGTGGCGGTGCGTGCCGACTACGACTACGCCACCGCCGTGCGCCAGGGCTCGCGGCTGAAGGTCGCGACCAAATACGTCGGGCTGGCGCGCGACTTCTTCGCCGGCAAGGGCGTGCACGTCGACCTGATCAAACTCTACGGCAGCATGGAACTCGCGCCGCTGACCGGGCTGGCCGACGCCATCGTGGACCTGGTGTCGACCGGCAACACGCTCAAGGCGAACCACCTGGTCGAGGTCGAACGCATCATGGACATCAGCGCCCGGCTGGTAGTGAACCAAGCGGCGCTCAAGCTCAAGCGCGAGCCGATCCGCCGCATCCTCGACGCCTTCGCGTCGGCCATTCCTTCGAAATGAACGTCTTAACGTCATGATCCCGACCGCCGCTCCCGCACGCCTGTCCACCGCCTCGTCCGATTTCGAGATCGCATTCAAGGCCCGGCTGCACTGGTCGGCCGAAGCGGACGCGGCCATCGAACAGCGCGTGGCCGAAATCCTGGCCGACGTGCAGCAGCGCGGCGACGTGGCCGTGCGCGAATACACCGCGCGTTTCGACCGCCTCGACGTGCCCGACATGAAGGCGCTCGAACTGACGGCCGACGAATTGCGCGCGGCCTTCGATTCGCTGCCCAACGTGCAGCGCGAGGCGCTCGAAGCCGCCGCGCGGCGCGTTCGCAGCTACCACGAGGCGCAGAAGAAGGCCAGCGGCGAGAGCTGGAGCTACCGCGACGAGGACGGCACGCTGCTCGGCCAGAAGGTGACGCCGCTGGATCGCGTCGGCATCTACGTGCCGGGCGGCAAGGCCGCTTATCCGTCGAGCGTGCTCATGAACGCGATCCCGGCGCACGTCGCGGGCGTCGGCGAGATCGTCATGGTGGTGCCGACGCCGGGCGGCGAGAAGAACGCACTGGTGCTGGCCGCCGCGCACGTCGCCGGTGTGAGCCGCGCCTTCACGATCGGCGGCGCGCAGGCCGTGGCTGCGCTGGCCTACGGCACGGCGACGGTGCCGGCGGTCGACAAGATCACCGGCCCCGGCAATGCCTACGTGGCCGCGGCCAAGCGCCGCGTGTTCGGCACGGTGGGCATCGACATGATCGCCGGGCCGAGCGAGATCCTGGTGCTGGCCGACGGCAGCACGCCGCCCGACTGGGTGGCGATGGACCTGTTCAGCCAGGCCGAGCACGACGAGCTTGCCCAGAGCATCCTGCTGTGCCCCGATGCGGGCTACATCGACCGCGTGCAGCAGTCCATCGACCGGTTGCTGCCGACCATGCCGCGTGCCGAGATCATCGCGGCCTCGCTCAACGGCCGCGGCGCGCTGATCCACACGCGCAGCATGGAAGAGGCCTGCGCGATCAGCAACCGGATCGCGCCGGAGCATCTGGAAGTCAGCAGCGACGAGCCACATCGCTGGGAGCCGCTGCTGCGCCACGCAGGGGCCATCTTTCTGGGCGCCTACACCAGCGAGAGCCTGGGCGACTACTGCGCCGGCCCGAACCACGTGCTGCCGACCAGCGGTACGGCGCGCTTTTCGAGCCCGCTGGGCGTCTACGACTTCCAGAAGCGTTCCAGCCTGATCGAGGTGAGCGGGCAGGGCGCACAGGTGCTAGGCCGCATCGCGGTCACGCTGGCCGAAGGCGAGGGCCTGCAGGCGCATGCGGAAGCGGCACGGATGCGGTTGAAATGACAGCCGCTCTCGGGCGTCGCACCTTTCGTTGCGCCTGCGCACTGGTGCTCTTTCTGAGTGCCGTTTCCGCGCAGGCGATGAGCATCCGCGAACTGCGCACGCTCGAAGTCAACGAGAAAAACGGCAAGCTGTACGCAAACTACTACCTGGTTGGCGTGATGGAAGGGCTGCGCGAGGCCGCCGACGCCACGGCGCGCGACGGCCTAAGGCCGCCGTTCTGCGTGCAAGGGCGTCGCTTCGAGCCTGCGATGGCGCGTGGGCTCTACCAAGGCGAACTCGCCCGCAACGCCGAAACCTACGAGGCCGACATGCCGGTTCAACTGGTGCTTTCTGCGGCGTTGCGCACCGGTTTCCGTTGCACCTAGTGATCACGCAGGATTCCTTCGAATGACTTCCGATTCCCTCGCCCCTTCGCGCACCGACGCGCTGCAGCGCATCCGCCCGGACGTCCGCGCCATGCAGGCCTATGCCGTCCAGGATGCGGCCGGTTTCCGCAAGCTCGACGCGATGGAGAACCCGTACACCTTGTCGCCCGTGTTGCAGGAAGCGCTCGGCCGGCGGTTGGGTGCGGTGGCGCTGAACCGCTATCCCGGTGCGCGCGGCAACGACCTGCGGCGCGCCCTTGCCGCCCATGCGCAGATGCCGGCCGGCTTCGACCTGATGCTCGGCAACGGCTCCGACGAACTGATCTCTCTTGTCACCATGGCTTGCGACATGCCCGGCGCGACCGTGCTGGCGCCGGTGCCGGGTTTCGTGATGTACGCCTCCAGCGCCCAGTTGCAGGGACTGCGCTTCGTCGGCGTGCCGCTGACCGCGGATTTCGAGCTCGACGGCCCCGCCATGCTGGACGCCATCGCGCGCGAGAAGCCGGCGATCGTCCACCTGGCCTATCCCAACAACCCGACCGCGAACCTCTGGAACGATGCCGTCGTCGAGCGGATCGTCGAGGCGCAGGGCGCACAAGGCGGACTCGTCGTCATCGACGAGGCCTACCAGCCGTTCGCCTCGCGCAGCTACATCGACCGTATCGCCCGGCACGGCCACGTGCTGCTGATGCGCACCATGAGCAAGTTCGGCCTCGCGGGCGTGCGGCTCGGCTACCTGATGGGACCGGCGGCTCTGGTCACGGAGATCGACAAGGTACGCCCGCCCTACAACATCAGCGTGCTGAACTGCGAATGCGCACTGTTCGCGCTGGAGCACGCCGAGGTCTTCGCGGCGCAGGCCGAAGCGATTCGTGCCGAGCGTGCCCGTGTCGTCGCTGCGCTGGCGACATTGCCCGGCGTCACACAGTGGCCGAGCGACGCCAACATGGTGCTGATACGCGTGCCGGATGCGACAAAAATCTTCGAGGGCATGAAGGCGCGTGGCGTGCTGGTCAAGAACGTTTCTAAAATGCACCCCTTGCTGGCGAATTGCCTGCGTTTGACCGTCGGAACGGCCGACGACAACGCACAGATGCTCGCAGCGATCGAATCATCCCTATGAACACTCCCACGGCACCCGAAGCCGTCGTGAGCACCGGCGGACGCATCGCGTCCGTCACGCGCAACACGGCGGAGACGAAGATCACCGTCCACGTCAATCTCGACGGCACCGGCCGCGCGAAGCTCCTGACCGGCATCGGCTTCTTCGACCACATGCTCGACCAGATTTCCCGCCACGGGCTGATCGACCTCGACATCGACTGCCAGGGCGACCTGCATATCGACGGGCACCACACGGTGGAAGACGTCGGCATCACGCTCGGCCAGGCCGTGGCGAAAGCGGTCGGCGACAAGCGCGGCATCCGCCGCTACGGCCATGCCTACGTACCGCTCGACGAGGCGCTGAGCCGGGTGGTGATCGACTTCTCGGGCCGTCCGGGCCTGCACCTGCACATTCCGTTCACCAGCGCAATGATCGGCGGCTTCGACAGCCAGCTCACCTACGAGTTCTTCCAGGGCTTCGCGAACCACGCCGGCGTGACGCTGCATATCGACAATTTGAGGGGCATCAACGCGCATCACCAGTGCGAGACGGTGTTCAAGGCCTTCGCCCGGGCGTTGCGCGAGGCGCTCGAATTCGATCCGCGCTCTGCGGGCGTGATTCCGTCGACCAAGGGTTCGCTCTGAACGCATTCATGAAAGCCAATACCGTCGCCGTCGTCGACTACGGCATGGGCAACCTGCGCTCGGTGTCGCAGGCGGTGCAGCACGCGGCCGATCGGGTCGGCGTGGAGGTTTTCGTGACGGGTGATCCGGACGTGGTGCGCAAGGCCTCCCGCGTGGTGCTGCCCGGCCAGGGCGCGATGCCGGACTGCATGCGCGAACTGCGCGAATCGGGGCTGCAGGAATCGGTGCTCGAAGCGGCGGCTCACAAGCCGCTCTTCGGCGTCTGCGTCGGCATGCAGATGCTGCTGTCGCGCAGCGACGAAGGCCCGACCGACGGCCTCGGGCTGATTCCCGGCGAGGTGGTGAAGTTCGACCTGGGCGGGCGCCTGCAGCCCGACGGCAGCCGTTTCAAGGTGCCGCAGATGGGCTGGAACCAGGTTCGCCAGTCGCAACCGCATCCGGTATGGGCCGGCGTGCCGGACGATGCGTATTTCTATTTCGTGCACAGTTTCTATGCGCGGCCGGCCGATGTCCGCCACAGCGTGGGCGAGGCCGATTACGGTGCCTGTTTCACCGCTGCGATCGCCCGCGACAACATTTTCGCCACCCAGTTCCACCCCGAGAAGAGTGCGGACCATGGGTTGGAGCTCTACCGCAACTTCCTCAATTGGAACCCCTGACCGTCACGGTCCCTTCGCCATGCTGCTGATTCCCGCCATCGATCTCAAGGACGGCCACTGTGTTCGCCTCAAACAGGGCGACATGGAGCAATCGACCATCTTCAGCGAAGACCCGGCCGCCATGGCGCGCAAGTGGGTCGAGGCCGGCGCGCGGCGCCTGCACCTGGTGGACCTGAACGGCGCCTTCGCGGGCAAGCCGCAGAACCACGCGGCGATCAAGGCGATCCTGCGCGAGGTGGGCAACGAGATTCCGGTGCAGCTGGGCGGTGGCATCCGCGACCTGGACACGATCGAGCGCTACATCGACGACGGCCTGCGCTACGTGATCATCGGTACGGCGGCAGTGAAGAATCCCGGCTTCCTGAAGGATGCCTGCGTGGCTTTCGGCGGCCATATCATCGTCGGGCTCGATGCTAAGGACGGCAAGGTCGCCACCGACGGCTGGAGCAAGCTGACGGGGCACGAGGTGGCCGACCTGGGCAAGAAGTTCGAGGACTACGGCGTCGAGTCGATCATCTATACCGACATCGGACGCGACGGGATGCTGTCGGGCGTCAATATCGAGGCGACGGTGAAGCTGGCGCAGGCGCTGACGATTCCGGTGATCGCCTCGGGCGGACTGTCGAACATGGGGGACATCGATCAGCTGTGCGGGGTGGAGTCGGAGGGGGTCGAGGGCGTGATCTGCGGGCGGGCGATCTACTCGGGCGATCTGGACTTCGCGGTTGCGCAAGCGCGGGCTGACGAGCTGGCTGCTTGACTCGCTCCCTCTGCCTTCGGGAGCGGGTTGAGGCGAAGGCCTGCAATCTTTGATTAGGCAGCGGGGGGGTCGCTGGCCACAACCCCGGGCTCCTTCAAAACCTAGAATCGCCGCATGTCCCTAGAATCCATCGATTTCCATGGCCGGCCCGCCATCCGCCTCGCGCTGCCGGGCGGCGACACCTGCACCATCGCGCTGCATGGCGCCCAGGTGCTGTCGTGGACCACGGCGGACGGCACCGAACGTTTCTATCTCAGCCCCGATGCGGTCTTCGATGGCAAGAGCGCGATCCGTGGCGGCACGCCGCTGTGCTGGCCGCAGTTCAATGCGCGGGGTCCGCTGTCCAAGCACGGCTTCGCGCGCAACGTGGCCTGGACGGTGGAGGCCGGATCGGAAGACGCACCCCACCAGGCGACGCTGTCGCTCCACGACGATGCCGATACCCGCGCCCTTTGGCCGCATGCCTTCCATGCGGTCCTTCGCGTCGAGCTGGCGTCGGGATCGTTGCGCATCGAGCTGTCGGTGACCCATCGCGGCGGCGAGCCGTGGTCGTTCGCCGCGGCGCTGCACAGCTATTTGCGTGTCGACGACATCGGCGACGTGCGGCTCGAAGGCTTGCAGGGCGCGAACCGGTGGGATTCGCTGCGCGACGAGCGGCAGGTCGAAACGGCCGCCGCGTTGCGCTTCGACAGCGAGTTCGACAGCGTCTATACCGCGCAGCCCGCGCCGCTGCGCCTGGTGCAGCCGTCCGGCGTGCTGGAGATAGCGCAGAGTGCCAGCTGCACCGAGACGGTGGTCTGGAATCCCGGCGCGGCCCTGTGCGCGACGCTCGCCGACATGCCGGACGACGGCTACCGCCAGATGCTGTGCGTCGAGGCGGCGCGCATCGACGAACCGGTGCTGCTCGCGCCGGGCGCCCGATGGACGGGCTGGCAGCAGTTGACCGTGCGCTGAGCCGCTGCCGGCTTGCTCCAGAACCCTCCCGAACCAATCCATGCTCGCCAAACGCATCATTCCCTGCCTCGACGTGACCGGCGGCCGCGTCGTCAAGGGCGTCAACTTTCTGGAACTGCGCGACGCGGGCGATCCGGTGGAAATCGCCGCGCGCTACAACGCGCAGGGCGCCGACGAGCTGACCTTCCTCGACATCACCGCCACCAGCGACGCGCGCGACCTGATCCTGCCGATCATCGAGGCCGTCGCGTCGCAGGTCTTCATTCCGCTGACGGTCGGCGGCGGCGTGCGGACCGTCGAGGACGTGCGCCGGCTGCTCAACGCCGGTGCCGACAAGACCAGCTTCAACTCGGCCGCCATCGCCGATCCGCAAGTGATCGAGAACGCATCGCAGCGCTACGGCGCGCAGTGCATCGTGGTCGCAATCGATGCCAAGCGCCGCACGCCCGAGGATGCGGCGGTGCGTGGCGCGGGCTGGGACGTCTACAGCCATGGCGGACGAAAGAACACCGGGCTCGACGCGGTTCAATGGGCGGTCGAGATGGCGCGCCGCGGCGCGGGCGAAATTCTGTTGACCAGCATGGACCGCGACGGTACCAAGAGCGGTTTCGACCTCGCGCTGACGCGAGCGGTCAGCGACGCCGTCGGCGTGCCGGTGATCGCATCGGGCGGCGTCGGCAACCTCGACCACCTGGCCGACGGCATCCAGACCGGCGGTGCCGACGCGGTGCTGGCCGCCAGCATCTTCCACTACGGCGAGTACACGGTCGGCGAGGCCAAGGCCTGCATGTCGGCGCGGGGCATCCCGGTGCGATGGTGATCGGGTGTTTGCGACAATCGACCGGATGAACTGGCTGGACGAAGTGAAATGGGATGCGAACGGGCTGGTGCCCGCGATCGCGCAAGAGCAGCGCAGCAACGACGTGCTGATGTTCGCCTGGATGAACCGCGAGGCGCTCGCGAAGACGGCGGAACTCGGACGCGCCGTGTATTTCAGCCGCTCGCGTGCCAGGCTCTGGTTCAAGGGCGAGGAGTCGGGGCATGTGCAGACGGTGCACGAGATCCGCCTCGACTGCGACAACGACGTGGTACTACTCAAGGTCACGCAGCTCGGCCACGAACCCGGTATCGCTTGCCACACAGGCCGCCACAGTTGCTTCTTCAGCAAGCTGCAGGACGGGCAATGGACCGCCGTCGAGCCCGTTCTCAAGAACCCGGAATCGATCTACAGATGACAGCGAACACGACATCCAACCCGTCCGGCGGCGAAGACGCGCTGGCGCGCCTCTCGGCGGTGATAGAGAGCCGGCTGCCCGCACGCGGCGGCGACCCCGACAAGAGCTATGTCGCCCGTCTGCTGCACAAGGGCCCCGACGCTTTCCTGAAAAAGATCGGCGAGGAAGCGACCGAGGTCGTGCTGGCTGCGAAGGATGCCGACCACGGGGGCGACGCGCAAAAGATAGTGAACGAAGTGGCCGACCTGTGGTTCCACTGTCTCGTGGCGCTCGCGCACTACGGGCTGTCGCCGGCAGCGGTCATCGCCGAACTCGAACGCCGCGAGGGCACCAGCGGCATCGAGGAAAAATCGCTGCGCAAGGCTCAGGCCCGCGAAGCCATCAACGACTGAAAGAGACCCATGCGACCCATGCAACCGAATGAAATCGTGGACGTCGAGCCGGACCCCTCGCTCCGCACCTGGGGCTGGGTGAGCTACGTGCTGCACCTGGTGGTGGCGGTCGGCGCCGTGCTGCCGGGCGCACAGGCGTCGATCGTGCTGCTGCTGATCGCGCTCGTCATCGACCTCGTCAAGCGTTCCGATGCGAGCGGCACGTGGCAGGCTTCGCATTTCAGTTGGCGCATCCGCTCGGTGGTCTGGGCCGGGCTGCTCTACCTGCTGACCTCGTGGCTGTGGCTGCTGTTGATCGCACCCGGCTGGATCGCCTGGGGCCTGATCTCTCTGTGGTTCCTCTACCGTATCGTCAAGGGCATGGTGCGCATGAACGCCGGCCGTTCAATGGAGTCTGCCCGTGTCGGTTGAAAACGTCGGCGCAGGGCAGGCGCACGACCCGAACTGCATCTTCTGCAAGATTGCCGCGGGCACCATTCCCGCCAAGAAGGTCTACGAGGACGACGAGATCTTCGGCTTTCACGACATCGCGCCCTGGGCGCCGGTGCATTTCCTGCTGATTCCCAAGCGGCACATCGCCTCGATGGCGCAACTCACGGCGGACGATGCCGCGCTCATGGGGCGCATCATGACGCTGGCGCCCCGGCTGGCGTTGGAGCTGGGATGCAGACCTTATCCCGAAGGCGGCTTCCGTGTGGTCGTCAACACCGGTACCCAGGGAGGTCAGGAAGTGCACCATCTCCATGTGCACGTCATGGGTGGCCCGCGTCCGTGGTTCAAAGGCTGAGTAGGCTCGATCCACTGCGATCCCGTCGCATTCAGGGGCCATCCCGCCCCCGACTAAAATTCTTCACATTCTTTAGGAGTCTTCCATGGGTTCTTTTTCTATCTGGCACTGGTTGATCGTGCTGCTCGTCGTGGTCATGATCTTCGGCACCAAAAAACTCCGCAACATGGGTTCCGATCTCGGCGGTGCGGTCAAGGGCTTCAAGGACGGCATGAAGGACGGCTCGTCCGTCGAGACCACCGATGCCGCCACGCCCATCACGCCGAGCGCTCAAGTGACGGGCCGCCCGGCCGTGGACAAGTCGACCATCGACGTCGAAGCGCGTCAGAAGTCCTGAGTCGCGACGCGTGATCGATCTCGGCATCTCCAAGCTCGCGCTGATCGGCGCGGTCGCGCTCATCGTTATTGGTCCGGAGAAACTGCCCCGCATGGCACGCATGGTCGGAACGATGCTGGGCAAGGCCCAACGCTATGTGAACGACGTCAAGGCCGAGGTCAACCGTTCGATGGACCTCGATGAATTGCGCAAGATGAAGGACTCGGTGCACTCCGCGGCCCGTGACGTCGAGAGCAGCATCCACTCCGGCGCCAGCGATTTCGAGAAACAGTTCTCCGAGAGCGGGCAGACGCTGTCGGCGCTCGCCGAGCCCGACGTGTCGTACGAGCCGGTCTACCCCAGCTATCGTCACCCGCGCAAGAACTGGCGGCTCAAGCAGGGCGCCACGCCGCAGTGGTACAAGTCGCGCAACGGCGTGCGCACCAAGGCGCTCTCCGGCGCGGCACGCGTGGCGCGTTTCCGTCCGCACAAAGTCAACTAGCCAGCGTGATCGGCGAGCTCACCCGGCGCCGAACCACATCCGTCCCCGCACACCGGCCTTCTTTCCCGCTCGCAGCATCCTTCCATGGCCGACTCCTCCGACACGAAAAAAGACGACGAACTCGCCGGCACCGAGCAGCCGTTCGTGCAGCACCTCATGGAGCTGCGCGACCGCCTGCTCTATTGCTGCTACGGCCTCGCGGTGGCCGCTGCGCTGCTCGCGTTCTGGCCCGGCCCGAGCGGGCTGATCGACATGATCGCGACGCCCATTCGCGCCCACATGCCGCACGACGCCAAGCTGATCGCCATCGGCGTGTTCTCGCCCTTCTTCGTCCCGCTGAAGGTGCTGGGCATGACGGCGGTGCTGCTGGCGCTGCCTTGGCTGATGTACCAGATCTGGATGTTCGTGGCGCCGGGGCTCTACAGCCACGAGAAGAAGTTCGCGCTGCCGCTGATCCTGTTCGGCAGCTTGCTGGCCTATGCGGGCATCGCCTTCGTGCAGTTCTTCGTGCTGGACAAGATGTTCGGCTTCATCCAGCGCTTCACGCCCGAATCGGTGGCGGCGACGCCGGACATCTCTTCCTATGTCGAAGCCATCCTGTCGCTCTACATCGCGTTCGGCTGCGCGTTCCAGGTGCCGATCGTGGTGATGCTGCTGGTGCGCTTCGAACTCGTGACCGTGCAGAAACTGCGCGAGTTTCGGGGTTACTTCGTCGTGTTGTCCTTCGTCGTCGCGGCCGTGCTGACGCCGCCGGACGTGGTGTCGCAGCTTTCGTTGGCGATCCCGATGTGCGTGCTGTACGAGATCGGCATCGTCGCCGCGAAGTATTTCATCAAGCTCAGCAAGGCGCCCCAGGAGCCGGGCACCGACATCGCGCCACGCTGAGAGCTGCTCGGGCCTACTCGGTTTCGGTCGGGTTGCGCCGGGCCGGGCTTTTCGGCCGCAGGCCCGGGCTGACGTTCAGTTCCATCTTGTCGTTGCCGCGCTGGAGCGCGAAACGTGCATCGCCGCCCGGTTTCAGCCCGGCGACTGCGGTCAGCAGTTCCTGCACGTTGTCGATCTTCTTGTCGCCGACCTGCGTGACGACGTCGCCCGGACGAATGCCGGCCTTGGCCGCCGGTCCGTTCTGCAGCACGCCGGTGATGATCACGCCCGCGTTCGCCTTCACGCCGAAGGTCTCGGCCAGCTCCGGCGAGAGGTCGTTCGGTTCGACGCCGATCCAGCCGCGCGTCACCTTGCCTTCGGTCACGATGTCGCTGAGAACCTGCTTGGCCATCGACACCGGAATCGCGAAGCCGATGCCCATGCTGCCGCCCGAGCGCGAGTAGATCGCGGTGTTGATGCCTTCGAGGTTTCCGTTCACGTCGATCAGCGCGCCGCCGGAGTTGCCTGGATTGATGGCCGCGTCGGTCTGGATGAAATTCTCGAACATGTTGATGCCGAGTTGGTTGCGGCCGAGCGCCGAGACGATGCCGCTGGTCACGGTCTGGCCGACGCCGAACGGATTGCCGATGGCCAGCACCTGATCGCCGACCTGCAGCGCGTCGGAGTTGCCCAGCACGATCACCGGCAGCTTGTCGAGCTCGATCTTGAGCACCGCCAGATCGGTGTCGGGGTCGGTACCGATCACCTTGCCGCGCGCATGACGTCCGTCGTTGAGCGTCACGTCGATCTCGTCGGCGCCGTCGACCACGTGGTTGTTCGTGAGCACGTAGCCGTCCGCGCTGACGATCACGCCGCTGCCGAGACCGACCTGCGGCTGGTCGTTGTTCTGGTCGCCGAAGAAGAAGCGGGACCAGGGATCGTTGTTACGCGGATTGCGCTGCGCCGCCTTGCTGGTGTTGATGCTGACCACCGCGGGCGATGCCTTCTTCGCCGCGGCGCTCAGGCTGCCGGCGGCGACGTTGCCCGCGACGCCGCCGGAGGCGGGGGCCTCGACCACCGAGACCAAGCCGTCGAGCGAGGTTCGCCGGTCGAGCAGGCCGGGCTTGAGCGTCGAGACGACGAAATAGACCGCGAGCAGCACGGTCACGGTTTGGGCGAAAAGCAGCCAGGTGCGCTTCATGGGAAGTGGGGAGGGATCCAGCAAAAGTACGACGAAAGAACGCGCGCGACCGGCCGGCCGCGCCAGGGAGAGATTGTCCCCGAACGACTTCGGCATGTCGGCGGCCGCGAGAAGGACAACACCGCCAGCTGTCGTAGATCGAAGCGTTTAAGTACAAACCCCTAAAATCGCGCCCTTCGTCCGCCGTCTTCTTTGTCCTTCTTCCTGGTTTCCCATGACTGCACCCGACCTGGCCCACGCCGCACCTGCCGCGTCGCCCACCCGCAACCTCGACAGCCGCGACTACAAGACGCTCGCGCTGTCCGCCCTCGGCGGCACGCTCGAGTTCTACGACTTCGTCATCTACGTCTTTTTCGCGACCGTCCTGGGGGCGCTGTTCTTCCCGACCGACATGCCCGACTGGCTGCGCCAGTTGCAGACGTTCGGCATCTTCGCGGCCGGCTACCTCGCGCGTCCGCTGGGCGGCATCGTGATCGCGCATTTCGGCGACATCCTCGGGCGCAAGCGGATGTTCACGCTGTCGATCTTCCTGATGGCCGCGCCCACGCTGGTGATCGGCCTGCTGCCGACCTACGCCAGCATCGGCATCGCCGCGCCGTTGCTGCTGCTGGCCATGCGTGTGCTGCAGGGCGCCGCGATCGGCGGCGAGATGCCCGGTGCCTGGGTTTTCGTGGCCGAGCACACGCCGCCCCGGCGCTACGGTTTCGCGATCGGCACGCTCACCGCGGGCATCACCGGCGGCATCCTGCTGGGCTCGCTCGTGGCCGTGTTCGTCAATACGCGTTACACGCCGGCGGAAGTCAGTGGCTTCGCGTGGCGCTGGCCGTTCATCGTGGGTGGGTTGTTCGGCCTGGTGTCCGTGTACCTGCGCCGCTTTCTGCACGAGACGCCGGTTTTCAAGGAACTGGCCGGCCGCCGCAGCGTCGACCGCGAACTGCCACTGAAGACCATCGTGCGCGACCATCGTGGCGCCAGCCTGTTCGTCGGACTGCTGACCTGGGTGCTCTCGGCCGCCATCGTGGTGGTCGTGCTCTACACGCCGACCTACCTGCAGAAGGTGCACCACATTCCCGCGGCACTGGCGCTGCAGGCCAACGCGGTCGCCACGCTGATGCTGACGATCGGCTGCGTGCTGTTGGGCTGGGCGACCGACCGCTTCGGCACCCGCGCGGTGATGCTGTTCGGCTGGGCCGGCCTGCTGGTCACGTCGTACCTCTTCTACACGAGCCTGCCGGGCACGCCGACCTCGCTGGTCTGGCACTACGGACTGGTCGGCCTGTTCGTCGGCACGATCGCGACGGTGCCGATCGCCGGTGTGCGCGCTTTCCCGGCGCAGGTGCGCTTCTCCGGGCTCTCGTTCTCGTACAACATGTCGTACGCGATCTTCGGGGGCTTGACGCCGGTGATCCTCACGCTCTGGCTGCAGAAGGACCTGATGGCGCCTGGGCACTACGTGGCGGCGCTGTCGGTGCTGGGCTTTCTGCTGGCACTGCTGCCGATCACCTCGCGCGGTCATCCGATGCGGGCCGCGCCACAATGAACGCATGAGCACGACCCGCCACGAACTGCTGCACGCCTTCGACCTTCTGCTGGCGCCCACGCGCTTCAAGGACTACGGCCCGAACGGCCTGCAGGTCGAAGGCCGCGTCGCGGTCCGGAAGATCGTGTCGGGCGTGACGGCCAGCCGGGCGCTGATCGAAGCCGCCATCCGTGCCGAAGCCGACGCGATCTTCGTGCACCACGGTTTGTTCTGGCGCGGCCAGAGCGGCTGCATCACCGGCTGGATGCGCCAGCGGCTGGGCCTCTTGATCGGGCACGATCTCAACCTGTACGCCTACCACCTTCCGCTCGACGCACATCCCGACCTCGGCAACAACGCGCAGCTCGGGTTGAAGCTGGGTCTGGCGCCGCATCCCGGCGCGGCGGGGTGTTTCGGCGAGCAGGACCTCGGGTTCGTCGGCGGCCGCATCGACGGCGCGTCTTTCACCGACGCCGGCGCCCTGGCGTCGCATGTCGAACGGGTGCTGGGTCGCACGGTGACGCTGGTGCTGCCGGGTGCTGTACAGCGCCCGGTGCGGACCGTCGCCTGGTGCAGCGGGGGGGCGCAAAGCTATTTCGAAGCCGCCATCGCGGCCGGCGCCGATGCCTTCATCACCGGCGAGATTTCCGAGCCCCAGGCCCACTACGCACGCGAGATGGGCGTGGCGTTCCTGGCGTGCGGGCATCACGCGACCGAGCGCTACGGCGCCAACGCCGCGGCGGCGCACGTCGCGGCACAACTCGGGCTTGGCCATGAATTCATCGACATCGACAACCCTGCCTGATCTGCAAATGAGTGCGAACACGCTGCCGATCGCCATCACGCTGGGGGACCCGGCCGGCATCGGTCCGGAGATCATCGTCAAGGCGTTCCGTGATGCACCGGATATCGCGCGCGGGTGTTTCGTGGCGGGGGATGTGGAGACGATTCGGCGTGCCAGCCGCATGCTGGCTGGACCGGGACAACTCGCGCTGCCGGTGGCGGAATTGCAAGCCGCTGACGATACGGCGTCCACGCCACCGCATTGCGTGCCTGTGCTGCAGGTCGTCGCGCCGCTTCGCGGTGTGGCGATCGGGCAGATCAGTGCCGCCGCAGGGCGTGCAGCGGGCGGCTGCGTCGAATGGGCGGCGCGGGCGGCGCTGGCGGGCGGGATATCGGCGCTGGTCACCGCGCCGCTGAACAAGGAAGCACTGTCGGCCGCCGGCTACCGGTTTCCCGGCCACACCGAACTGCTGCAGGCGGAAGCGGCGGCATGGTCAGGCCGACCCGTGGCTGAGGTGCCGGTACGGATGATGCTGGCCAACGACGAATTGCGCACCGTGCTCGTGAGCATCCACATGTCGCTGCGCAACGCCATCGACGCGGTGACCGTCGGTGGCGTGCTCGAAACGATCCGCATCGCGCACCGCGCACTCGCTACTGCGCTCGGTCGCGCACCACGCATCGGTGTCGCGGGGCTCAATCCGCATGCCGGCGAAGGCGGGCTGTTCGGGTCCGAAGAACGCGAAATCATCATGCCGGCCGTCGAACAGGCGAGGCGCGAGGGCGTTGACGTGCAGGGTCCCTATGCGCCCGACACGGTCTTCATGCGTGCCCGCTCCACGCCGTCGACGCCGGGCGAATTCGATGTCGTGATCGCCATGTACCACGACCAGGGACTGATTCCGGTGAAGTACCTCGGCGTCGACAAGGGTGTCAACGTGACGCTGGGGTTGCCGCTGGTGCGCACCAGTCCCGATCATGGAACCGCGTTCGACATCGCGGGCACCGGCCGGGCGGATGCCGCCAGCCTGATCGAGGCGATCCGGATGGCGCGTGCGCTGGTGCCTGTGCCGCTCAGGGGCGCCTGAGGCTGTCGCGGATCTCGCGCAGCAGGGCGATGTCTTCCGGCGGCGCCGCCATGGCGGGTGTGGTTTCTTCCTTCTTCCGCAGCCGGTTGACCTGCTTGACCATCACGAAAATGATGAATGCCAGGATCAGGAAGTTGACCGCGATGGTGAGGAAGTTGCCGTAGGCCAGCACCGGAATGCCAGCCTTCCGGATGTCCGCCACGTTGTTCGCGACGCCGGCCGGAACCGTGCCGAGCACCAAGAACAGGTTGGAGAAATCAAGCTTGCCGAAAACCAAGCTCGCCACCGGCATGATGACATCGCCGACGAGCGAGTCGACGATCTTGCCGAAAGCCGCGCCGATGATCACGCCGACGGCGAGATCGATGACGTTGCCCTTGATCGCGAACTCGCGGAACTCCTTCAGGACGCTCATGGTCGGGACCTCGCTTCGGTGTGGAAAACCGGCAGTATATGGGGGGAAACAGGGGGCATCGCGACCGTTCCGTGCAGGTTCGCGCCGCCTGTGGCAGGTTGAGTTCAGTTGTATCGCTCCGCTACAATCGCGGGTTGACCCAGACCCCAGCGACAAGATTGAGGACCCCCATGAGTGACATCCCCGTCGGAGCCCCACGAATCGACAAGAGCAAGCGGACGTGGTTGATTGCTTCTGGCTGTGCCGGCGCTGTGGGTGGCGTGGCTACCGCGATTCCTTTTGTCAGCACCTTTCAGCCGTCCGAAAAGGCGAAGGCGGCCGGGGCTCCCGTCGAGGTCGACATCGGGTCGATGCAGGTCGGTGAAAAGATCACCGTCGAATGGCGCGGCAAGCCGGTCTGGATCCTCAAGCGCACGCCCGCCCAGGTTGCCGAACTGCCCAAGCTCGACGGACAACTGGCCGACCCGCAATCGAAGCGCAATCCGTCGGAATTCACGCCTGCGTATGCGCGCAACACAGGGCGTTCCATCAAGCCCGAAGTGTTGGTCGTCGTCGGCATCTGCACGCATCTGGGCTGCTCGCCGACCGACAAGCTCCAGGCCGGCCCGCAACCGTCGCTGCCCGACAACTGGGAGGGCGGATTCCTTTGCCCGTGCCACGGTTCGACTTTCGACCTCGCGGGCCGCGTTTTCAAGAACAAGCCTGCGCCCGACAATCTGCCGGTGCCGCCGCACATGTATTTGAGCGACACCCGGCTGGTCATCGGCGACGACAAAAAGGCCTGAGGGAATACACGACATGGCTGATTTCCACGAGATTTCCCCCAATGCGCCGGCCGGCGAACGGTTGCTGAACTGGGTCGACAACCGGTTCCCGCTCAGCAAGCTCTGGAACGAGCAGTGGGGCAACTACTACGCGCCGAAGAATTTCAACTTCTGGTACATCTTCGGCTCGCTGGCGATGCTGGTGCTGGTGATCCAGATCGTCACCGGCATCTTCCTGGTGATGCACTACAAGCCCGATGCGACGCAGGCCTTCGCCTCCGTCGAATACATCATGCGCGACGTGCCCTGGGGTTGGCTGATCCGCTACATGCATTCGACGGGTGCGTCGGCGTTCTTCGTGGTCGTGTATCTGCACATGTTCCGCGGCCTGATCTACGGCAGCTACCGCAAGCCGCGCGAGCTGATCTGGGTCTTCGGCTGCGCGATCTTCCTGTGCCTGATGGCCGAGGCCTTCATGGGCTACCTGCTGCCCTGGGGCCAGATGAGCTATTGGGGCGCGCAGGTCATCGTGAACCTGTTCGCCGCGATTCCCTTCGTCGGGCCCGACCTGGCGCTGCTGATCCGCGGCGACTACGTGGTGAGCGACGCCACGCTCAACCGGTTCTTCAGCTTCCACGTGATCGCGGTGCCGCTCGTGCTGCTCGGCCTGGTGGTCGCTCATCTGATCGCTTTGCACGAAGTCGGATCGAACAATCCGGACGGCATCGAGATCAAGGCCCATCGCGGCCCGGACGGTCATCCACTGGACGGCATTCCTTCGCATCCGTACTACACCGTGCACGACATTCTCGGCGTCGTGGCCTTCCTGACCATCTTTTCGGCCGTGATCTTCTTCGCGCCGGAAATGGGTGGCTACTTCCTCGAGTACAACAACTTCATCCCGGCCGATTCGCTCAAGACGCCCAACCACATCGCGCCGGTCTGGTACTTCACACCGTTCTATTCGATGCTGCGCGCGATCACCAGCGAAATGATGTATGCATTGATCGCTTGCGTGGTGCTCGCCGCCGTGTACGGCGTCTGGAAATCGCGGCTTGCGGTCATTTTCAAGGGCGCGATCGTGATCGCCGCGGTGGCGGTCGTCGCGCTGATGCTGTCGATCGACGCCAAGTTCTGGGGTGTGGTCGTCATGGGCGGTGCCGTGATCATTCTCTTCTTTCTGCCATGGCTCGATCACAGTCCCGTGAGATCGATCCGTTATCGCCCGACCTGGAACAAGTACCTCTACGGGGTGTTCGTGGTCAATTTCGTCGTGCTGGGCTACCTCGGCGTGCAGCCGCCTTCGGCGCTCGGCGAACGGGTGTCGCAGATCGGCAGCCTGTTCTATTTCGGCTTTTTCCTGCTCATGCCCTGGTGGAGCCGCATCGGCACGTTCAAGAAAGTGCCGGACCGCGTGACCTTCGCTGTGCATTGAGCCGGAGCACACAAGAATGAAGAAACTTCTCCTCACGTTGATTGCCGCGTTCGGTATCGTCACGGGCGCGTGCGCCGAAGAAGGCGGCTTCGCCTGGGACAAGGCGCCCAACAAGACCAACGATCTGGCTTCGCTCCAGAACGGCGCCAAGCTGTTCGTCAACTACTGCCTGAGCTGCCATTCGGCGGCGTTCATGCGCTACAACCGGCTGCAGGACATCGGCATCACCGAGCAGCAGGTCAAGGACAACCTCCTGTTCATGACCGACCGGGTCGGCGATACCATGAAGGCGAATATCGACCCGAAGCAGGCCAAGGAATGGTTCGGTGCCAATCCACCCGACCTCACGCTGGTCGCGCGTTCGCGTTCCGGCCATGGCGGCACCGGTGCCGACTACCTCTACACCTACCTGCGCACTTATTACCGCGACGATACCAAGGCGACCGGCTGGAACAACCAGGCGTACCCGGGCGTCGCCATGCCCAACGTCCTCTGGGAACTGCAGGGCGAGCGACGTCCGGTCTACGCCAAGATGGAGCAGCACGGCCACGAGGTCGAGGTGTTCAAGGGCTGGGAGCAGGTCGCTCCTGGCAAAATGACGCCCCTCCAGTTCGATCAGTCGGTCGGCGACATCGTCAACTACCTGCAATGGATGGCCGAGCCGGCGCAGAACACGCGCGTGCGTGTCGGCGTCGGGGTGCTCCTGTTCTTGGTGATGGCACTGGTTTTCGTCTGGCGGTTGAACGCTTCCTACTGGAAGAACGTCAAGTAGTTGCTTATCGACCGGCCGCGTAGTGCGACCGGTCCCGCAGAGTGGGATTGCCTTTCGCATCCCACTCTTTTTGATTTTTAGGAGTCTCCCGCCATGATGGTTCTGTATTCAGGCACGACCTGCCCCTTTTCCCACCGCTGCCGCTTCGTTCTGTTCGAAAAGGGCATGGACTTCGAGATTCGCGACGTCGATCTCTACAACAAGCCCGAAGACATCAGCGTGATGAACCCGTACGGCCAAGTGCCGATCCTGGTCGAACGCGACCTGATCCTGTACGAGTCGAACATCATCAACGAGTACATCGACGAGCGCTTCCCGCATCCGCAGCTGATGCCCGGCGATCCGGTCGATCGCGCACGCGTACGTCTGTTCCTGCTCAACTTCGAAAAGGAACTTTTCGTGCATGTGGCCGCGCTGGAAAACCGCACGGCCAAAGGCAACGACAAGGCGCTCGAGAAGGCCCGTGCCCATATCCGCGACCGCCTGACGCAACTCGCACCGGTGTTCCTTAAAAACAAATACATGCTCGGCGACAACTTTTCGATGCTCGACGTCGCCATCGCGCCGCTGCTGTGGCGCCTCGACTATTACGGCATCGATCTCAGCAAGAATGCCGCTCCATTGCTGAAATATGCCGAACGCATCTTCTCGCGTCCCGCATACATCGAAGCGCTGACGCCTTCCGAGAAGGTGATGCGCAAATAATCCTGTCTTCTCGCTCCGCCCCACGCACTCATGACCGACACCTTCCAACCTACTTCCACGCGGCCCTACCTCATCCGGGCGCTGTACGAATGGTGTACCGACAACGGCTTCACCCCGTATGTCGCGGTGCAGGTGGACCATACGGTCCAGGTGCCGCGCGAATTCGTCAAGAACGGAGAAATCGTGCTGGACATCAGCTTCGGCGCGACCAGTTCACTCAAGCTCGATAACGACTTCATCGCGTTCAAGGCGCGCTTCGGCGGCATAGCGCGCGAGATCATCGTGCCGATCGGACGGGTCGTGGCCATCTATGCGAGCGAGAACGGCGAAGGCATGGCTTTTCCGCCTCCGACGGCGTCCGACGGCGACGCCGATCAGGCGGAAGAGGCGACTGGCGATCAGGACGATACGGGTGCAGGCGCCGCCGCCAGTCCCGAGGCAGCGGCGACCGCGCTGGCATTGGCTTCGGAACCGCAACAACGCGCTGCGGCGCCGCTGCGCGGCATGTCGCGTAATGCGGGTCCGGAAGTGGGCAAGGTGTTCCATCTGGTGAGCACCGAGGCAAATCCGGATCTCGAAAACGCCAGGTCCGAGACGAACGCCGGATCGGACGAACCGCCTCGGCCGCCGCCACCTTCGGGCGGTGGCGCAAAGCCTGCACTCAAGCGCGTCAAGTAAGCCGAACGCCGGGAGCCGGGCCTGCAGATCGCTGGAACCGCCCTCCCGCTAGAATTCATCCCCGTGCCGCTTTAGCTCAGTTGGTAGAGCAACCGCCTTGTAAGCGGTAGGTCGTCAGTTCGATTCCGACAAGCGGCACCATTTCATGGCCATCAGCGAACGATTCTGCTGGCCTTCATTTCTTGCACGCCTGGCGCAAGACCTGTGCGCGCAACAGGTCGAGCGTCGGTTTGAATCCATACGAACCGGCCAGCATCGACATCGGGAAGTGACTGGTTCCCACGGCGGACGTGCCGGTCTTCCACACCGACGAGACCATGGGCCTTCCGGCCCACGCACGCTGCCGGTCGATGGAACTGCTGTCGAATCACGATCGCGAACTGCCCGATCTTGCCGGCGGGAAAATCATGGTCGACCGACCGCGGGTACGTCGGTTGCCCGGGTTCCTGGTCTGGACTGACCAAGGACCCGTATGAGTTTTTCGAGCACCCCTGTCGCGGCACGCATTTCGATCGGGTATTCACGGTGATCGAGGTCGGCATTGTCGACGACCATCCCGTCGTGCGGATGGCAGTGCGCCAGTTCCTCGAAGCGCATGAAGACATCCATATTGCGGGGGAGGCGAAGAACGCGGTCGAGGCACTCGACGTCGTGCGCATTCCGGGGCTGAACGTGCTGATTCTCGACCTTGATCTCCCGGGCCGCAGCGGTCTGGACGCACTGAAGATGTTTTGCCGGCAGTCGCCGAAGGTTGGCATCGTCGTGTACACCGGCTATCCGCCGGAGCAGTACGCGCTCAAGCTGTTCCGCATGGGCGCACGCGCCTTCATCTCGAAGAGCAGCGAGCTGGACACGCTGGCCAATGCGGTGCGCGCGGTCGCATCGGGCCGGCGCTGGATGCTGCCGAGTCAGGCGGAGCTGATGACTCCGTCGGACCGGAGCCACCACAACGAGTTGCACGACGTCCTCACGCACCGCGAACTGCAGGTCCTTCTCAAGCTGGCCCGGGGCGTGCAGTCGGCACAGATCGCGGACAATCTCGCGCTCTCGATGAAATCGGTCAGCACCTACCGCACCCGGTTGCTCGAGAAGCTCGGTGTCGCCAGCAACAGCGAACTGACCTACTACGCCCTCAAGCACCAGCTGCTGGACTGAGCGGCGGCGCCCACGGCACGCTGCGCCGCCGCTCGACCGCAGGAATGTTGAGCCCTTGGCGGTATTTGGTGACCGTCCGGCGGGCGATCCGGAACCCTTGCTGGCCGAGTTCCCGCGTGAGAGCGGCGTCGCTCCAGCGTTCTTGCGTGGACTCGGCCGTGATCAGTTCGCGGATCAGCGTCTGCAGCGCGACCGGCGCGCTCGCGCCACCGCCGGCGTGCTCCACCCCGCGCGAGAAGAAATGGTGGAGTTCGAACACGCCGTGCGGCGTCGACAGGAATTTCTGGTGGACGGCGCGCGACACCGTCGACGGATGCACGCCGACCGTGTCCGCGATCTCGCGCAGGCCCAGCGGTTTCATCGCCAGATGGCCGTGCTCCAGAAACAGCTGCTGCTTGGCGACGATGGCGGTCGCGATCTGGAGGATGGTGGAGACGCGCTGGCTCGTGTTCTGCACGGTCCAGCGCGCTTCGTCCAGGCTGGCCTTCAGTTCACCGTCGCCGCGGACGCGGTTGCTCTCGAACAGCGATGCATAGCTCTGATGCAGCTGCAGCCGGGGCATCGTGGCGCGGTTGAGCGCCGTCTTCCAGGTGCCGTTCACCTTTCGGACGATCGCATCGGGCACGACCGGCCTCGCGGCATCGTCGCCGAAACGCGCGCCCGGACGCGCCTCGACTTGGCGGATGCATTCGACCGCGCGCAGCACCTCCTGCAGGCCGGTCTGCAGGGTGGTGGCAAGGCGCTGGTACTTGTGGCTCGCAAGCAGATCGAGATGCTGCGAGACGATTCGCAACGCGAGGTCGCACACGGGCGTCCTGCCGAATGCGGCCAGTTGCAGCGACAGGCATTCCGCGACGTCGCGCGCCGCGACGCCGACCGGGTCCAGCGCCTGGACGCGGCGCAGTGCGATGCGCAGATCGGTCTGTGCCGCGACACCGGATTCGCCCAGCGCCCGGGCGACTTCTTCCAGTGTCATCCGCAGATAGCCGTCGTCGTCGAGCGATTCGACGAGCGCCATCGCGAACGTACGTTCGCGATCGTCGAGCCGCAGCACGCCGAGCTGCTGGTGGAGATGGCGGCGCAGGCTGCCCGGCATCGGCAGACGCTGCAGGGCGTCCGTGGGGTCGTCCGGTGCGAAGCGCTCCGAACTGCCGCGGTTTCCGCCGGCCATGCGATCGAGACCGGCAGCCCATTCGAGTTGCGCTTCCGTCCGGCGGGCGGCGCTGTCGTCACCGGTCGCTTCGAGCAGTTCCAGGAACGGGTTGTGCAGGGCGATCTTCTCCAGTTCCTGGACATAGTCCATCGTGGACATCTGGAGCAGGCGCACGGCCTGCTGGAGACGCGGGGAAAAAGAAGGTGTTTGGGAAAGACGGGTGTGGAGACTGAGAAAGGTCATGGCTGCGGATGATTGGGCCGCTCCATGCGGCCCTTCGCTTTCGCAACGTCCATGCCCAGTTTTTCTAGTACTAAAGTAATCTTTCAACTTGTCCAGATCGAATGGCCGGGCATAGCCGGCATTTTTTGCAGCAAATATTTCCGACGTCGAAGCAGGTCGACGGACGGTGCCACGGTCCTCGCCGATGGCCCGGGCATCTGGATTGCCATGATGTCGGGCGGTCGCGTTTCGCGCCCGTCTTTCTTCAAGGAGCCCATATGAACACTTCCAGCACCGCACGACCCACTGCACCCCGGACGAACACGCCCAGGCTGGCCATCCCCGATTGGATCGCTTTCGTCCTGCTGATCGTCGGCGCGGTCAACTGGGGCTTGGTCGGCGCGTTCGGCTTCGACCTGGTCGCCGCCCTCTTCGGCCCCATGACGCTCGTGAGCCGGATCGTCTACCTGCTTGTCGGGCTGGCGGGGCTCTACGCGCTGACCATGCCGATGCGTCTGCGACCGCAGGCCTGAAGCAGAGTGCCGTCCAGGGACATTCCATGTCCATCGAACTGCTCGAGCACATGGCTGCGCAGACGCTGCCTCTCGACTGTCTCGACGACGAGCAGCGCGACGGGCTGCTGGTGCTGCGCTCGGCCGGACTCATCGCGGCATTGCTGGTGCGCACGCCGGCGACCGAGGAGCCGGCCGGGCCGATCGTGGTGCGGGTGCTGGCCATCACGCCGGCCGGCCGGCGGCTGCTGCGGCGCGCGAAGGGCGCAGGTGCGCCGTGCGCCGCCGAAAACACGATCCTGGACGCACGCAGCGGTTGAACGGACCCGGCGCGCAGCCCTTCAACCCGTCTCGAAGCCTTCGGCCTGAAGATCCCAGAGCCGGGCGTAGACGCCGTGAAGGGCGCGAAGCGCTTCGTGCGTCCCGTCTTCGGCGATCCGTCCGTTCACCAGCACCAGAATGCGATCGAAGGCTGCCACGGTCGACAGCCGGTGCGCGACCGCGACCACCGTGCGGCCCTGCATCAGCCGCACCAGCGCACGCTGGATTTCGCCCTCGGATTCGCTGTCGAGCGCCGAGGTCGCCTCGTCGAGCAGCAGGATGCGCGCGTCCTTGAGCATCGCGCGCGCGATGCCGATGCGCTGGCGCTGTCCGCCCGAGAGTCGCGTGCCGCGCTCGCCGACGACCGTGTCGTAGCCGGCGGGCAACCGGGTCACGAACTCGTCGCAATGAGCGTCGCCGGCGATCCGGATGACTTCCGCATCGCTCGCCTGCGGGCGGCCGTAGCGCAGGTTCTCCAGGATGCTGCGGTGCAGCAGGCTGATGTCCTGCGGCACCACGGCCACGGCGTCGCGCAGGCTGTCGAGGGCGACCTCGGCGGCATCCTGGCCATCGATGCGGACGCGGCCTGCGCTCGGGTCGGCGAGCCGCGCGATCAGTCGGATGAGCGTCGACTTGCCGGCGCCCGACGGGCCGACCACGCCGACGCGCTGCCCGGCGGCGATGGTGAACGACAGGCCGGAGAAGACGCGGTGGCCGCCGGGGTACGCGAATCCCACGTCGTCCAGCACGATCTCGCCGGCGCCTGCGTGCAGGGGCATGGTCGCCCGGTCCGGCAGCTGGTGCGGTATGGCCACGACGTCGAGCATCTCGGAGATCACTCCGAACTGCTGCGAGGCATCGACCAGCGACAGCGCCAGTTCGCGCGAGCCATGCAGGATCCGGAAGGTGAGCGCACTGATGACGACCACGTCGCCCGCCATCATCCGCCCGGAGCGCCAGGCTTCGACGGCCCAGATCAGCATGCTTCCCGCCATCAGCCACAGGCACAGGTCGTGCAGCGCGCGGGCCTTCTCCAGGTAGAGCCAGCTGCGCCGCTGCGCCCTGGCCTCGATGCCGAGTTCGGTTTCCAGTCGCGCGTGTTCGCGCCGGCGTGCCGAGAAGGCCTGCACGGTCCAGATGTTGGCGACGACGTCTATCAGCTCGCCGCCGACCTGCGCGGCCCGTCGCGCGTAGATCTGCTGCAGCGGTCGGGCGCGCCGGCCGAACCTGGCCAGGATGGCCGCCACCACGGCGACGAAGCCGATCAGCGTGAGCGCCATGCGCCAGTCGATCGTGCACAGCACGATCACCGCGCCGATGAAGTCGACGCACGGCGGCAGGATCTTCCAGATCAGGGTGCCGAAGATCGAGCCGGTGGCGCCGGCGGTGGCCGTCACACGGTTGCCCAGCGAGCCGGCCATGTGGTCGGCGAAGTAGTCGAGCGAATGGCCGGAGAGATGGCGGAACATGTCCAGCCGCACGTCCACGCCGGTCGCGACCACGGCGCGGCAGCCGAGCCAGCCGCTCAAACGCCAGAAGATGCTCTCCAGCGCGATCAGCGAGATGAAGAGCGCCAGCGACCACCAGATCATGCGGCTTTGCCGATCGTCGCCGGCCATCGCGTCGACGATCAGCTTCATGCCGTACTGGACCCCGACCGAGCAGGCCGCCGCCAGCACGATGAGCAGGGTCAGCGGACCGAACAACCACGGCCTTCGCCGTACGTAGTGCCATAGGAACGCGGCGGGTTGCCGCGGCAGCGAAGGTTCGGGTGCGGTCTCAGCCAAGTGCGGCCGCCGGCGTCACGGGTGGCAGCCCGGCCGGACCGTACGCCCCCGACGCCCCCGCCGGGGTCGCCACGGCGGCCAGGCGTGTGGTTTCACGGGCATCGATCAGGTCGGCCATCTGCGTGGCGGTCTTGTTCCAGGACGTTCTGGCGAGCACCGCGTCCCGCAGCCGCTGTTCCTGTGCGCCGGCTTCGGCCGACTGCGCCAGCGCTTCCTCGCAGGCCCGCACGAAGGCTTCGGGCGTGTCGGCGATGCGCACGACGTGGCCATACGGTGCCACGACGTCGCGGATCGGCGTGCCGACGATCGGCTTGCCGGCGGCCATGTACTCCAGCGTCTTGGTCGGGCTGATGAAGCGGGTCGCCTCGTTCAGAGCGAACGGCAGCAGGCACACGTCCCAGCCGGCGATGAAGGCCGGGAGGTCCGCGTAGTCCTGCTGGCCGAGCCAGTGGATGTTGGCGGCCCGCGGCAGCGCGCCCGGGTCGATCTTGACCACCGGACCGACCATCACGAGCTGCCAGTCGGGACGGTCGGTGGCCAGGCGGCGGATCAGCGCGAGGTCGACGCGCTCGTCGATCACCCCGAAGTAGCCGATGCGCGGCCCCGGGATGCGCGCCTGCACCTCGGGCTCGACGCCGTGGCCCGTTCCGCCCGGATCTCGGGAGAAATGCGCCGCATCCACGCTGCTCGGCAGGCAATGGACATCCGCGTGACGGTCGCGCTTGGACTCGTAGAGGCTCTGGCCGCCGGTGAACACCAGGTCGGCGAGGCGGAACAGCACGTTCTCCCGTTGCAGCAGCTGCCGGGGCGCGTGCTGGAACACGGCCAGCTCGTCCATGCAGTCGTAGACGATGCCGCCGGGCGTGAGGCCGGAGGCGAGCGGCACCGCCATGGGCGTGTAGAACCAGAGCCAGTAGTCGTTGAGCGCATGGCTCTTGAGATAGCCCGCGAGCAGCGCCTGGACCACCGGGATGTGGTCGTCGTGAAATCCGGGCGCGCCGCCCGTCACGTGCGGGCGCAGCACTTCGACGCCGCTGCACGGCTGCAGACGCTCCAGCACGGCCCGCTCGGCATTCGGCACGGGTTCTTCGACGAAGACGACCTGGAAACGCCTGGCCAGCCGCGACAGCAGCTGCTGCGGACGCTGGTAGACGAAATTCCAGCGCAGGTGCGAAAAAACGATCAGCGTGGTCATGGGGATTCCTGCGGGGTCGAGGGAACGGGATCCGGTGTCGAACGGCGACGGCGGGTGGGCGAGTACCTGCACGGCGGTCGCCACGTTCGGCGCGGGGACGAGCCGCTGCCAGCGCAGCAGACAGTCGGCGAAGGGCAGGTGCAGCGTGCGGTCCGGCGGCGCGAATCCATCGGTCGCGGCGGTGGCCGCGCTGCCGCGCACGTCCCACAGGGCGCTGTGGTGGAAGCGCGTGGGCTCTTCCCAATCGCAGCGGTCCACCAGCGGATACAGGCAGACGCCTTCGAGCGGGATCGCGTCGACCTGGCAGCGCAGCACCGCCTGGGCGATGTCCTCCATCCACTGCGCGCGACCGTCGCCGACATGGCCGGTCTCGGCGACGAAGAGCGGCCGGCCGTAGCGCCGCCAGATGTCCGCCAGCACCTCGTGCAGCGGGCGGCGGCGCGGATCTCCCAGGTGCCACGGGAGCGCCGCGTTACCGGGATGCAGCCACTGGCTGCTGTGGTAGTAATTGATGCCGATCACGTCCAGGTAGCGCAGGCTGCCGCCGAGCCCGGGTTCGGTGCGCCCGGCGAGCATGTCCCAGGCCTGGAACTGCTCGGCGGTCAGCGCGGCCGCCGCATCGACGGTCATCGGATCGGGCGAGGCGGGCGCGACATGGATCGCGGGGTCGGTGTGGACGATGCGCGCATCCGGCGCTTCCGCCCAGATCGCGTCGCAGCCGGCCAGCGTCGCCGCCACCAGCCGGCATTTCAGCTCATAGCCTTGCACCTGGGTGCCGGCGCGGTACGGATGGATCAGGTCGGTGGTGGCGGCGGCCCACGAGAGGAAGGAGATCTCGTTCATCGGCTGGAAGACCGGTGCCCGGTCGCCGATGTCCTTCAGCGCCCGCGCCGCCGCGCTGCAGAAATCGGCGAACTGCGTCGTCAGCGCGGGATGGAAGAGGTCGACGCCCGGCGGATGGCCGTAGTGGTGCAGCGTCCAGATCACCTGCAGCCCGTGACGCTCGGCGAGGTGCGCCATGCGAACGACGGCGCCCAGGTCGAGCCTGCCACGGCCGTCGGTCGACACGCGCCAGCCGACGCTCTCGCGGATGGTCCGGATGCCGAAGCGCGCCAGTGCCGCGTAATCGGCTTCGGCGTTGCGTTCGTGCCCGTTGTCGCGGCGCATGTGCAGCGGCTCGCCCTGGCTGTTGACGTGGTCGGCGCCCTCGTAGCCGCCCATCCAGAACGACCGGAACAGCGAGGGCGCCGGATCGACGGCTTGTCGAGGGTGCGAATGGCGGGGAATGTGGAGGAGGTCGATGGTCACTTCGCTTTATTACAGCAAACGCGGCAAACGGCATGCCGTGGTTCTTTTTCCGGAAATCGGTAGGAAACATCCCACCGCTGCGTCAAGTGGATCCCGTCACACTGTCGACCATTGTCTTCCGCGCCAGTCCGGCATGCGGATGAGCGTCAGATCCGAAGAAACCAACGTTCGGTCGGAGGAGCACTTTGGGACACCTGCTGATCGTCGAGGATGACGAGGACGCGGCCAGGATGATGGGCGCGCTGGCCAAGCGCGAAGGCCATACGACGATGCACGCGACATCGATCGGCGCCGCGAGAAGACTGGTGGCGATGCAACCGCCCGACATGCTGCTGCTCGACCTGCACCTGCCCGACGGGCACGGTTTCGATCTGCTCGAAGGCGCGCACGGCTTCGCCGACACGCTGCTGGTGCTGATGACCGGTCAGGCGAGCCTCGAGACGTCGATCAAGGCCCTGCGGCTCGGCGCGGCCGACTACCTGGTCAAGCCGATCAACCCGCAGCACCTCCAGGGGCTGCTGTCGCGCATGATCGCGCCCGCCCAGCTGCGGGCGGAGCTGCGCGAAGTGCAGGACCAGTGGCGGGAAACCGGCCGCTTCGGCCAGCTGATCGGGCGTTCCGAATGCATGCAGCAGGTCTACCGGCAGATCGCACGCGTGGCGGGCACGGCCGTCAGCGTGTTCATCCACGGCGAGAGCGGCACCGGCAAGGAGCTTGCCGCGCGCGCGGTGCACGACATGAGCCGGCGGCGCGACCAGCCGTTTCTCGCGGTCAACTGCGGCGCGCTGTCGCCGCACCTGGTGGAGAGCGAGATCTTCGGCCACGAGCGCGGCAGCTTCACCGGCGCCGAACGCCAGCACCAGGGCTTCTTCGAGCGCGCGCACGGCGGGACGCTGTTCCTCGACGAGGTGACCGAGATGCCGCTCGAACTGCAGGTCAAGCTGCTGCGCGTGCTGGAGACCGGCACCTTCATGCGCGTCGGGTCGACCCAGGTGCAGCAGACCGACGTGCGCATCATCGCGGCCACCAACCGCGACGCCGCCACGGCGGTGGCGGCCGGAAAGATGCGCGAGGACCTGCTCTACCGGCTCGACGTCTTTCCGATCTTCCTGCCGCCGCTGCGCCAGCGGGGAGACGACGTGTCGATGATCGCCACGAGTTTTCTGCAGGACCTCTCGCAGCGCGAAGGCAGCCCGAAGTTCTGGACGCCCGAGGCGCTGGCCAGGCTCGGCGCCCACGGCTGGCCGGGCAACGTGCGCGAGCTGCGCAACGCCGTCCAGCGCGCCTGGGTGATGGCCGCCGGCCCGGCCGTCGACGAGGAATGGCTGCCCGGCGCGCCTGCGCGCCTGCCGGCGGCCGTCACCGCCGTCACCGCCGCTGCCGCTCCTGCCTCGGTCGATGACTTCACGGGCGACGAAGGCGACCGGATCACCGTCGTCGTCGGCACGCCGCTCGCCGCGGTCGAGCAGCGCCTCATCCTGGCCACCTACGAGCGGTGCGCCCGCAACAGGGAGCGCACGGCCGCCATGCTGGGCATCAGCACGAAGACGCTGTACAACCGCCTGAAGGAGTACCGCGAGTGACCATCCCGGACGACGACGCAGACATCGAGGACGAAGGCGCGCTGGACGACGCGGTGCCCACGCACGGCTACCGGCTCGTGCCCGTCGTCGGCATCGGTTGCGCCGATGCGGGCAAGGACGACCTGGCGGCGTTCTTCCGGACGCTGTCACCGCAGAGCGGCCTGGCGGTGGCCATTGCGTTTCGGCCGTCTCCTGCGGGGAATTCCGGGCGGACGGCGGTCGCCCGGCACGAGGCCGACGTCGAATGGCTGAAGTGCGCTACGCCGCTTCGGGTCGAGGTCGTCGCCTCGCGCATCCGCGTGCAGCCCGACACCGTCTACGTGGCCTGTGCCGGCAAGCTGCTGATCTCGCGCGGCCGCTTTCTCGATGCCATGGTATTGGAGGGGCCGCGCACCGCGCTGCCGGTGGACCACCTGTTCCGCTCGCTCGCCGATGCCCACGGGCCGCATGCCATCGCCGTGGTGTTGCCCGGCGAGAGCGAAGACGGCTCGGTCGGCATCAAGCGCATCAAGGAACGCGGCGGCCTGACGATCGTGCGGGAACGCGCCGAAGGCGTGCCCAGCGAGATGGTGGAGGCCGCGATCGCCACCGCGATGATCGACTGGGTGCTGGCCGCGGACGAGATCGCGCCGCGCGTCGTCGACTATTGCCGCATGGAAGCCGGCATCCGGCTGCCCCCGGAAGACGCCTCGCATGCCGCCGCCGACCCGCACGACGAGGCGACCTTCCACAAGGTGCTGGAGGTCGTGCATCGCCGCACCAGCCGCGATTTCCGCAACTACAAGCGCGCGACCGTGCTGCGGCGGCTCGGGCGCCGCATGCAGGTCAACGGCGTCAAGACGCTCGACGCGTACCTCGAATGCCTGGGCACGCGGTCCGGCGAGGCCGGCGCGCTGCTGCAGGACATGCTCGTCAGCGTCACCAATTTCTTTCGCGATCCGCAGTGCTTCGGCGCGCTGGAGGCGGGCATTCCCGAACTCTTCGCCCAGAAGACGCCCGGCGAAGCCATGCGTGTCTGGGTCATGGCCTGCGCCACCGGCGAGGAGGCCTATTCCATCGCGATGCTGATGAGCGAGCACCTGCGTGCGACCCGCACCCGGACCGTGGTGCAGGTCTTCGCGTCCGATCTCGACGAGGGGGCGGTGCGGATCGCGCGCGAGGGTCTGTACCCGTTCGCCATCGAGGCCGACGTGTCGCCCGAGCGGCTCGTGAACTTCTTCGACCGCGAAGCCGGCGGCTACCGGGTGAAGCGCTCGCTGCGCGAGATGGTGCTGTTCGCGGCCCACGACGGCCTGCGCGATCCGCCGTTCTCGCGCATCGACCTCGCGAGCTGCCGCAACCTGCTGATCTACCTGAGCCGCGAGGCGCAGGTGCGGGTGCTGGAGACGCTCCACTTCGCGATGCGTCCGGCGGGCCGGCTGTTCCTGGGCGCGTCCGAGACGGTCGACGAGCGCAGCCTGCTGTTCTCGGCGGCGGACAAGAAGCACCGCCTCTACATCCCGCGGCCGGCGCCGTCCGTTCCCGGGCCGGACAAGCGCCACGAGCAGCCGCAGGTCGGCGGTACCCGACGCACGTCCCTGCTCCTCGCCGGCGCCGTGCCGGCGCGGTTGCGGCTCGATCCACCGCCCGCCGTGCATCCTGCCGGTTCCAACGGGAGCAGCTGGGCGGAGTTGCACCTGTGGGCGATCGACCGGTTGGCGCCGCCTTCGGTGCTGCTCGATGCGCAGTGCGACATGCTGCATATATCGTCGGCTGCTTCGCGCTACCTCCATTTCAGCGGTGGTGAGCCGACCCGGAACCTGCTGCACTCCATTCTCCCGGAACTCAAGGCGGCACTGCAGTCGGCGATGTTCCACGCCGCCGACGAAGACCAGGTCGTCCACACGCAGCCGCTCGGTGTCGCGATCGGCGGCCAGCAGGAATCCGTGGTGCTCACCGTGCAGCCGCTCGACGAGCCCGAAGGCGGCTATCTGGTGGTCTTCCGTGCCGCTGCCGCACCGCCGACGCTGCCGGGCCTGGCACTGCCGGCCGCCGAGGACAGCCCGCTGGTGCGGCAGCTCGAGCGCGAGGGCGCGCGGCTGAAGTCGGTGTTGCGCGAGACGGTGGAGCAGTACGAGACGACGGTCGAGGAACTCAAGGCCAGCAACGAGGAGCTGCAGGCCATCAACGAAGAACTTCACTCGGCCACCGAGGAACTCGAGACCGGTCGCGAAGAGCTGCAGTCCATCAACGAGGAACACATCACGGTCAACCAGGAGTTGAAGGTCAAGGTCGACGACCTGGGGCAGTCCAACAGCGACATGCAGAACCTGATGGACGCCACCGCCATCCCCACCGTCTTCCTCGACCGCGATTTCCGCCTGACCCGCTTCACGCCCAGCACCGTCGGCCTGTTCCAGCTGATCGCCTCCGACATGGGCCGTCCGTTGACCGACCTCACGACGCCGCTGCAGTATCCGCAGCTGCTGGACGACGCGCACGGCGTGCTGCAGACCTTGCAGCCGTCCGAGCGCGAGGTCGGCGATTCGCTGGGCAACTGGTACCTGGCGCGGGTGCGGCCCTATCGCACGCTGGAGGACCGCATCGCCGGCGTGGTGCTGTCCTTCGTCGACATCACGGAGCGCAAGCGTGCGCAGGAGTCGCTGCGCCAGACCCAGGAGCGCTTCAGCACCATCGTGAACCAGGCGACGGTGGGCGTGGCGCAGACGCGGCTGGACGGCAGCATCACCTTCGCCAACACGAGCTACCAGACGCTCACCGGCTACACCGAGCTCGAACTGGTCGGCCGCTCGGCGCTGAGCCTCGTCTACGGCGAGGACCTGGCGGCCACGCAGGAACAGTTCCAGCGCCTGGCCGCCACCGGCGAGCCGTTCCAGAGCGAGAGCCGCGCCGTCTGCAAGGACGGCTCGCTGGTCTGGCTGCACGAGAGCGTCACGGTGCTGGCGGACTCGACCGGCAAGCCGGATTCGGCACTGATCGTGTGCACCGACATCGGCGAGCGGAAGTTCGCCGAGGACGCCCTGCGCGACAGCGAGGAGCGGCTGCGGCTGATTCTGGAGAACGCGGTCGACTACGCGATCTTCTCGATGGACCTGCAGCGGCGCGTCACCAGCTGGAGCACCGGGGCGCAGCGGCTGCTCGGCTACAGCGAGGAAGAGATCCTCGGCCGCAGCGCCGACATCATCTTCACGCGCGAGGACCGGATCGCCGGCGCACCGGACGAGGAGGACTGGCTCGCGCGCGGCGAGGGCCGTGCGGCCGACGACCGGCTCCACATGCGCAAGGACGGCTCGACGTTCTGGGCCAGCGGCGCCATGATGCCGATGCACGACGCGCAGGGCGCGGCGATCGGCCTGGTCAAGGTGCTGCGCGACCAGAGCGAGCAGCGCGCGGTCGACCAGGAACTCGAGCGCAATCGTGGCGAACTGGTCGCCGCGCTGAAGGCCAACGAATCGGCCCGCGAATCCCTAGAGGCGGCGGACGTCGCCAAGAACCAGTTCCTCGCGGTGCTGTCGCACGAATTGCGCAACCCGCTCACCTCGATCACCGCCGCGTCCGAACTGCTGGCGCCCGAACTGTTGCCGGCACCGGAGCTCGCCCATGCGGCGCGGATCATCCAGCGCTAGGCGGCCACCATGAAGGTGCTGCTGGGCGACCTGCTGGACGTGACCACCCTGCAGCGCGGCAAGCTCCGGTTGCGCATGGCGACCGTGACGGCCCGCGCCATCGCGGAGGCGGCGGTCGAGTCGACCCTGCCGCTGATGCGGCGCGACCGGCACGTGCTGGACCTGGACATCGGTTCGGGCGACCTCGCGGTCCGTGGCGACGCGATCCGCCTGACGCAGGTGCTGGCGAACCTGCTCGCCAACGCGGCCAAGTACACGCCGCAGGACGGCCGCATCGCGCTGTCCATCCGCCGAGAAGGTGCGGGAGTGGTCTTCGAGGTCTCCGACAACGGCATCGGCATGGAGCCTGCGACGGTCAGCGCCATGTTCGACATGTTCACGCAGGGCACGCACACGCAGGCCCGCGCCGCAGGCGGCCTGGGGATCGGGCTCGCGCTGGTGCGCAACATCGTCGAGCTGCACGGCGGGAGGGTGCGCGGCGAAAGCGAGGGCAGCGGCCGCGGCAGCCGGTTCAGTGTGCATCTGCCGGTGTCCGAGGTCGCCGTGCCGCAGAGGCCGGCCGTTGCGGTGCCGGTCCGCAAGGCGCAACCCGACTTCCCGGCTGCGCACAGGACGATCGTGCGCCTGCTCCTGGCCGACGACAACGAGGACGCCCTCTGGAGCATGGCGCGCATGCTCTCGCTGGCCGGCTACGAGGTACGGACCGCGTCGAACGGCGAGGACGCCGTGCGGATCGCGCAGGAGTTCCTGCCCGACGCGGCGGTGTTCGACATCGGCATGCCCGGAATGGACGGTTATGCCGTCGCGCGCCGCATCCGCGCAAGCGATCGCGGCAGGGAAATGTTCCTGATCGCGGCGACCGGATGGGGCCGGTCCGAGGACAGGCGTGCCGCGCTGGACGCCGGCTTCGACCACCACCTGATCAAGCCGGTCACCGCTTCCGATATTCAGCGACTGCTCGCAGCCGGGCGTCCCGTCGCGAACGAGTCCGGAATCTGAGCAGCCCGGCACGCCGATTGCCGGAGCAGGGGATGCACCAAACGGCGAACTTTCCCTACATACTCATCGGTGCCTCCGCAGGCGGTGTTTACGCCATGCTCGATCTGGTCGCGGCACTGCCACCGGCTTTTCCGGCGCCGATCCTGTTCGTCCAGCACATCGGTACGCATCGCAGCCAGCTGGCGGAGTTGTTGTCCAACCGCGGTCCGAACCCGGCGGTCGAAGCACGGGACGGTCAGCAACCCGAGCCCGGCGTCATCTACGTCGCACCGCCCGACCATCACATGCTGGTCGAGCGCGGACGCATCCGCCTGACACGCGGGCCCAAGGAGCATCATGCGCGGCCCGCCATCGATCCGCTTTTCCGTTCCGCCGCGCTCGACCTCGGGCCGCGCGCGGTCGGCGTGATCCTCACGGGCATGCTGGACGACGGCAGCGCCGGGCTGCGCTTCATCAAGCAGTGCGGCGGCATCGCGGTGGTGCAGGACCCGGCCGATGCGGCCGAGCCGAGCATGCCGCGCGCGGCCATCGCCGTGACGCAGGTGGACCACATCGTGCCGCTGGCGGCGATGCCGGAGCTGCTGTTCGAACTGGCGCAGCCGGTGGCAGTGGCGGCGCCGGTTCTGCCGCCACGCGACATGCAGATGGAGCACGCCATCTCTTTCGGGAACTACACCATGGAAGACCTGAAGACCATCGCGCAGCCCTCGACCTTCAGCTGCCCCGATTGCGGCGGCGTGCTGTTCGAGCTCGACGACCGGGCGCCGGTGCGCTACCGCTGCCACACCGGGCACGCGTTCACGCTCCTCACCCTGCTCGCGACCCTGGAGCAGACGACCGACGTGGCGCTCTGGGCCGCTGTGCGTGCCTTGCGTGAAAAGGAGGGTCTGTTGCGGCGTTTGGCCGAGGCCGGGAACGAAGCCGATCGAGGCATGGCGACCGGCTATCTGGCCGAGGCCGACGACCTGGCGCGCACGGTCGCCGCGTTCCGCCACATCATGACGAAGGCGCCTTCCGCCGTCGGCATCGACTGATGCACGGCCGCGTGTCCTTTCCGGTGGTCGGCCTCGGAGGCTCCGCCGGCGGCCTGCAGGCGTTGATCCGGTTCTTCGAACACCTGCCCGCCGACACCGGCATGGCGTACGTCGTCATCCTGCACCTCTCGCCGCATCACGAGAGCAATGCGGCGCAGATTCTGCAGCGTGCCACCGCGATGCCGGTCGGCCAGGTCACCGCGACCGTCACGATCGAAACCGACCATGTCTACGTGATCCCGCCGCATTCGGACCTGCAGATGCACGACGGCAGTCTGCAGGTGGCCTGCGCCGTGCGGCCGGTCGGTTCGGCGGTCACGATCGACCTGTTCTTCAAGACGCTGGCGAACGTCCAGAAGGAACTGGCCTTCTGCGTCGTGCTGTCGGGCACGGGCAGCGACGGCGCGATCGGACTGTCCGCCGTCAAGGGCGAAGGCGGTGTGACCTTCGCGCAGGCGCCCGAGGATGCGCAATGGAGCGACATGCCGCGCGCCGCGATCGCGACCGGGCTGGTGGACATCGTGCTGCCGGTGGCGCAGATCGGTCCGCGGCTGGTCGAGCTCGCGCGCGACGCCGGCCGGCTGGGCCGGCTCGTCGCACACGACGTACACGACGAAAGCTCGACCGTGACGTCCCTGCCGTCGCAGAGCGAGCCGGCCCTGCACGACATCCTGGCGATGCTGCGGTTGCACACCCGACACGATTTTCGTCACTACAAGCTCGGCACCGTGCTGCGCCGCATCCGGCGCCGCCTGCAGCTCAACGGCCTGACGAGCCTCGAGAGTTACCGCGACTTTCTCAGGGCGGAGCCGGCGGAAGTCAGGCCGCTGCTGCAGGACCTGCTGATCAGCGTGACCGGATTTTTCCGGAACCCGGAAGCCTTCTCGGCGCTGAAGGAACGCGTGCTGCCCGAACTGCTGGACGGCCTGGCGCCGGGCGAAGCGTTGCGGCTCTGGTCGGCTGGCTGCGCGACCGGCGAGGAGCCCTACACGCTCGGCATGCTGGTGCAGGAGGTACAGGAACTGCAGGATTCGGCCAACGGGACCCTGCCGGCGCCGTTCCAGATCTTCGCCAGCGACATCGACGAGCGTGCGGTCCAGACCGCGCGCCGGGGCGTCTACCGGAGCGGCATCCAGGCCGACGTCTCGCCGGCGCGGCTGGAGCGCTTCTTCGTGCAGGAAGACGACCGCTTCCGGGTGACGACGGCCTTGCGCGAGCGCGTGCTCTTCGCCGCCCACAATCTTCTGCGCGACCCGCCGTTTTCCAGGGTCGGCCTGATCTGCTGCCGCAACCTTCTGATCTACCTGGACCCGGCTGCGCAGGCGCGCACCCTCGAGATGTTTCATTACGCGCTCAGCCCGGGCGGTCACCTGATGCTCGGCATCACCGAGTCGACCGGCGCGGCCGAGCACCTGTTCACCTGCGTCGACCCGAAGAACCGCATTTTCCGCGCGATGCCGGGCCGCTCGTCCCGGGCGCGGCTGCTGCCGGTCATCGCCCAGGCGCCCCGCGTGGAACCGGCCATGACCGCGGCGGCATCCGGATGGGCGCCGATCGCGAGCGTACCTTCACGTGACGCCGCGGCCAGGGCGCATCTGAATGCGATCGGTCAGGTCGCGGCCGCCAGCGTGCTCATCGACGAGCGGCATGGGGTGCTGCATCTGTCGGCGACGGCCGGCCGGTTCATGAGCCATGCCGGCGGGCCGCCTTCGTCCAGCCTGCTCGACAACGTGGATACCGATCTGCGGCTCGGGCTGCGGACCGCGTTGTTCGAGGCCGCCCGCTCCGGCGCTCACGTGCGCGTGCGGGCGGTGCGCACGACGCCCGTCTCCGGTCCGCTAACGGTGGACATCGTGGTGCATCCGTTGCCGCCGAAAAACGACGCACGGGCGCGCATCCTGGTGGTCTTCGAAGAGATCTTCGACGCGGGGACCGCGCCCGTCGCCAGCGCCGCGCCGGCCGTCGACGATGCCGACAGCGGCGCACGCGCGCTGCTCCGCCAGGCGCACGAGGAGATCGAACGGCTCAAGGGCGTGCTGCACGAGACGCTGGAGCATTCGGTGCAGGCGACCGAGGAACTGGGCTCGGCCAACGAGGAGCTGCAGGCGATCAACGAGGAGCTGCGTTCCGCGGGCGAGGAACTGGAGACCAGCAAGGAAGAATTGTTCTCGATGAACGAGGAGCTCATGACCGTGAACGCCGAGCTGCGCGCCAAGGTCGAGGAGCGGGGCCGGCTCAACGACGACCTGCAGAACTTCACCGCGTCGTCCGGAATCGCCACCGTGTTCGTCGATGCCGGGTTGCGCGTCAAGCGCTTCACGCCGCAGGCGAGCACCCTGTTCAACCTGATCGCCTCGGACATCGGCCGCCCGTTGCTCGACATCACGACCAGCTTCGACTATGCCGGCCTGTCGGACGACGCCATGACGGTGTTCCGACTGCTGCAACCCATCGAGCGTCGCATCCGGGCCACCAACGGTCGTCACTTTCTGGCCCGCATCCTGCCGTACCGCACGGCCGACGACACGATCGACGGCGCGGTCCTCACCTTCGTCGACATCACCCAGCTGCAGCATGCGGAAGAACGTGTGCGAAGCAGCGAGGAAAGGCTGCGGACCGTCGCGGCGTCGACCCAGGACTACGCGATCCTCGCCATGGACGACCGGGGCCTGGTCACCGCCTGGAACGCCGGGGCCGAACGCGTGTTCGGCTACGCGGAAGCCGAAATGCTGGGGCAGGCTTTCGACGCCATCTTCACGCTGGAAGACCGGGTCGCCGGCGTTCCGGCGCAGGAACTGGCCGGGGCGCGCGACACCGGCCGTGCCGAGGACGAACGCTGGCACCGGCGCAAGGACGGCAGTACCTTCTACTGCAGCGGCGTGCTCATGCAGCTCCAGGGCCGGGACGGCGCCGAATTCGCCAAGATCGCACGCGACATCACCGGCAGCAAGCGCCATGCGCTGGCGCAGGAAAACCTGCTGCTGCGCGCCCGGCAGGACCATTCGGAAGCGAGGCAGGCCAACGAGACCAAGGACCGTTTCCTGGCAGTGATGTCGCACGAGCTCAAGCAGCCGCTCAACCTGATCCACGTTCAGGCGGAACTGCTGACGCGGCTGCCCGAAACCCGCTCGCTCGCGCCGGTGCAGCGCGCGGCCGCGACGATCCAGCGCGCTGTCGGAAGCCAGAGCCGGATCATCGACGACCTGCTGGACCTGTCGCGGGTCCGCACCGGCAAGCTGCGTCTGGACCCGCAGGCCGTCGAGCTCGAAGAACTGGTGCGTGGTCTGGCGGAAGCGGCCAGTGAAGAAGTGGCGCGCAAGGGCCTCGTGCTGGAGGTCGCCTGCGAGTCCGGGGTCCGATGCGTGTGCGACCGGGTCCGCGTGGAGCAGATCGTCTCCAACCTGCTGGCCAACGCGGTGAAGTTCACGCCGCAAGGTGGCAGGGTGCGCCTCGAACTGGCCAAAGAGGGCCGCAACGCGCGCCTGAGCATTGCCGACACGGGCACCGGCATCGCGCCGCAGGCCCTGTCGCAGATCTTCGAGATGTTCAGCCAGATCGATCCGCGCAGCATCCCGGGCAACACCGGACTCGGCATCGGCCTGACACTGGTCCGTGAACTGGTCAAGGCCCACCGTGGCAGCGTGGAGGCAACCTCCGGCGGCGCGGGGCGGGGATCGTGCTTCACCGTGCGCCTGCCGCTGACCGAAGACGACGACGGTATCGACTGAGCGGAGCCGGCGGATTCAGTGCTTGCCGCTGTCTTCCGGCCCGGGCGGCTTTTCCTCGTTACTCTCGGGGGTCAGGTTCTCGGTGAGGTCGAAGGCGGCCGAGTCGTCGTGCGCGGTACCCTCGACGTCGCGCCGGTTGCCGCTCATCTTTTCCTTCGGTGCCGGGCCGCCGCTGAGTTCGGAGCCGTCGGCGCTGCGCTTGGTGCTGAACTTCTCGCCGGCACCGATGTTGTTGGCAGTGCCGTCGGTGACCGGGCGAGTGCCGTCGCCGCTACCGACGACGGATGGATCGTTTGCCATGTGTATGCGTTCCTGTGGAGTTGAATGTTGGAGAGGGCAATCCGCATGCCCGGTCCGTCCCGCGCGGTATCGAGAAAAATGGGCAGAACTTGCCGGCACGCGCCTTGCCGGACGACAGGCATGACCATCAATGAACCAGACAAGCACCTGCCCGACACCACGCGGCCCGATCGTACGCTTCTCGAGGACAAAGGCGAGACGCACCAGTCGCAGGCCAGCGGCGACGGACTCCAGAAGCCGGTGCCCAAACAGTTCAACGAACTGGACGAATCCGCGAGCAGCCAGGCTTCGGCGAGCGCGTCGATCGACGCGGTCGGCAAACAGGCCTATCACGATGCGATGACCGGCGTGGACACGGACCGCGGCCCGGTGATGGATGCCGTCTACAACGGGGCGGTAACCGAAGGGAACCGGACCGGCGATGCCGAGAAGAGGGAGGAAAAGATGACCGAAAAGGCTGCAAGGAAGGCCGACAGGAAGCCCGGCAGTTGAACGTCCCCGCCGGACGTCGACCTTCCCCGGCGTTCCTCAGCGCCGGTTCGAGAGGCGCTGGTTCTTCCGGTGGTGCCGGTACAGCATGAGCAGCACCAGTGCCGCGCCCACGGTGCCGGCCTTGCGCATCGCGCCGGCCGGGTTGTATTTCACCTCCGCCGGACCGCCCATTTCCTTGTAGACGTTCGGCAGCCTTCCCTTGAGCAGGTCGCCGACGAGCGCCTCGCCGACCTGCACCCGGTCGGCCGCCAGCAGGATGAGCCAGTGCCGCAGGTCGTTCTCCGAATAGCGGAAAGCGATCCGGCGCATCGCGCCGTTCACGCCCTTGGGCGGCAGCGTCGTACCGTACAGCGGCGTCAGGCCGGAGCGCTCGATCGAGTGCAGCACCTCGACGCTCGGCGATTGCGCGACCGGATCGCCCGGCGGGCCGTTGGGCAGGCGCGGCGGCGTGCGCTCCATCGGGTAGGCGGGGCGGTTGGCGTGGTCGAGGTCGCTGCCCCAGCCCGGGATGTGGGCGAAGCGCTCGGCGTTCGAGACGGTGGGAGCGATGGTGGAGCCGGGCATGGCGGTCTCCGGATGATCGTGATCGTGCGGGTTCATGGGCGCTTTCCTGCTGGTTCGCTTCATCAGGAAGTGGCGCCGGGCACCAGCACCGCCTTGATGCAGCCGTCCAGCTTGCTGGAGAACATGTGATAGCCGTCTGCGACCGCTTCCAGCGGCAGGCGGTGCGTGATGATCTCGCGCGGCGAGATGTGGCCGGCCTGGATATGCTCGATCAGGCGCGGCAGGTGGCGCTTGACGCTCGCCTGGTTCATGCGCAGCGTGAGGCCCTTGTTGACCGCGTTGCCGATCGGCACCGCGTTGAAGGTCGGTCCGTAGACGCCGACGATCGACACCGTGCCGCCCTTGCGCACCGAGTTGATGGCCCAGTGCAGCACGGTGGCCGCGCCACCCTGCAGCTTGAGCTTCACGCCCAGCAGCGTCTGCGCGAAGTTGCCCGCCGCCTCGCAGCCCACGCAGTCGATGCAGACGTCGGCGCCGAGGCCGTCGGTCATCTTCTTGATATGCACCGCCATGTCCTTCACATCCTTGAAGTTCACGGTTTCGCACTGCGCGAAGCGCCGGACGAACTCCAGCCGGTAGTCCACGTGGTCGACCACGATGACCCGCCCTGCGCCGAGCAGCCAGGCCGACTTGGCCGCGAAGATGCCGACCGGGCCGGCGCCGAAGACCACCACCGTGTCGCCCTCGGAGATGTCGCCCATCTCCGCTGCCTGGTAGCCGGTCGGGAAGACGTCGGTCAACAGCACCGCGTCGTCGTCGTGGAGGTCGTCCGGAATCACGGTCGGGCCGACGTCGGCCATCGGCACGCGGACGTATTCGGCCTGGCCGCCGTCGTAGCCGCCGGTGGTGTGCGAGTAGCCGAACATGCCGCCGGAGGCGGTGGCCTCCGGGTTCGTCATGTGACAGTTGCTGTAGAGCTCCTTCTTGCAGAAATAGCAGCTGCCGCAGAAAACGTTGAAAGGCACCAGCACGCGCTGCCCGACCTGCAGGTGTTCCACCGCGGAGCCCACTTCGACCACCGAGCCGATGAACTCGTGGCCGAAGGTCGTGCCCACGCGGGTGTCGGGCACCAGCCCGTGATAGAGGTGCAGATCGGAGCCGCAGATGCAGGCCCGCTCGACCTTCACGATCGCATCGCCCGGATGCTCGATCCGTGGGCGGTCCTTCTCGGTGATGCGCACCCGGTAGGGTCCGCGATATTCCATTGCCAGCATCGATATCTCCTTGCAGCCAAAGACTTCTACGGGGCAATCGGCGTGCCGTTCGCGAGCGGCTGGAGCCGCCTGCTCAAGCGCAGCCCTCGCGGCGCGCGGAGTCGCCGGACTTCGCTTCGAGATCGCAAGCGAGGCCGCGCAGCGACTCGGCCAGGGCGGTCAGCTTGACGACCTGGCGCTGGAGCACCTCCAGGGTCTCCAGGTCGTCGTCGCTGAACCGCGTGCCGCCCGCACGGAGCAATTCCAGCGCGGTCGCCATCGTGCCGATGGGCGTGCGCAGATCGTGGTTGAGGCGCTGTGCGCGCTCGGCGAATGCCGCCATCTCGGCCATCTCGATGCCTAGCCGTTGCGCCGCGCGACCCAGTACACGGCGCCTTGCGGACCGTAGCGCTCGGAGTGCGGCGTCCCGCGCGGCAGGTCGAAGGTGCTGCCGCGCGTCAGGTAGCGCGTATCGCCCTGGCAGGTGAGCCACATCTCGCCTTGCGTGACGACGGCGTTGGCGTCGAACGGATGCGTGTGCATGGCCACGATCTGGTGCGGGGCCCACTCGCGCACCATGGACTTGTCGAATCCGGCGGCCAGCGCCTCGGATTCGAACTTCTCGAAACTGTCGATGTTCATCGTGGTCGTCCGGATGGCTTGCCATTGCGTCTCATGACGCGAGGAACGCCAGCAGGCCCTCGTTGAACTCGGCCGCGTGCGAGAGGTTGAATCCGTGCGGCGCGCCTTTGACGACCGTCAGCACGCTGCCCGGAATCGCCGCGTGCGTGCGTGCGCCGCTCACTTCGAGCGGCACGATGGCGTCCGAATCGCCGTGGATCACCAGCGTCGGAATGTCGATCTTCGTCAGGTCGGTGCGGAAGTCGGTGCGGCCGAAGGCGGCGATGCAGTCGAGCGTGCCCTTGGGCGACGCGAAGGCGGCGATCCGCACCGCATGGACCCGTTGCGCCTCGCTGACCAGCAGCTTGCCGCCGGCCGAGAAGAAGTTCTTCGAGAAGTCCTCGAGGAAAGCGAGGCGGTCGGTTTTCACGCTTTTCTCGAACTGCGCGATCGTCGCGTCGTCCAAACCGCCGTCGGGGTTGTCGTCGCTCTTGTAGAGGTAGGGCGGCACGGCGCCGGCGAACACGGCCCTGCGCACGCGGGCGGTGCCGTGGTTCGCGATGTAGCGCGCCACTTCGCCGCCGCCCATCGAGAAGCCCACCAGCGTGACGTCCGTGAGGTCGAGCTGCGTGAGGAGGTCGTTCAGGTCGGTCGCCAGGGTGTCGTAGTCGTAGCCGGTCCACGGCTGCGACGATTCGCCGAAGCCGCGACGGTCGTAGGTGATCGCGCGGTAGCCGGCTTCTACCAGCGCGGTCACCTGTGCTTCCCACGAACGGCCGCTGAGCGGCCAGCCGTGGATCAGCACGACGGGCTTGCCGCTTCCCTGGTCCTGGTAGTGAAGATGCACGGGCGGGTTGCCCTTGTCGGCGACGGTGATCGTGGGCACGGGAGTTTTCCTTTCGAGGCGATGCGCATCGGCGCGTTGAATGAATGACCGGCCGGAGGCTTCAGGCCTGGGGCGCGTCGGCCTGGCGGCGCGGGTCGGCCTTGACGAAGGCGTCGAGGGCCTCGCAGGATTCCATGATCCGCATGACGGTCGGGATGCCGTCGACTTCGATCTTGAAGACGCGCATCACGGCGATGATGCTGGCCAGGCAGATGTCGGCCATCGTCGGCGTGTCGCCGTGGCAGAACCTGCCGGTTTCGGCTTCGTTGGCGAGGCGTTGCTCCACAGCTCGTAAACCGGTGCCGAACCACTGGATCTGCCAGGCACGCCATGCCGCTTCGTCGAATCGGCCCTCCGTCGTGAGGTATTTCTTGACGCGCGGCGTGATCAGCGGGTGCGTGTCGACCGCCAGCATCTGGGCCAGTGCACGCACGCGGGCGCGACCGTGCGCGTCGGCGGGCAGCAGGGCGGGGGAGGGCACCGTCTCTTCCAGGAATTCGAGGATCGCGAGCGACTGGGTCAGCGGTGCGGGGTTCTCGCCGTCGCCGTGGTCGATCAGCGCCGGGATCGCCGCCATCGGGTTGATCTTCAGGAACTCGGGGCGGCGCTGCTCGCCGGTGTCGATGTTGACGTCGTGCTCCCGCGGCACCAGACCCTTGAGATTGAAGGCGACGCGCACGCGGTAGGTCGCGGAAGTGCGCCAATAGGAGAAAAGTTCGAATCGGGTGGAATCGGCCATGTGCATCCTGGGGTTTGAAGCGAAAAGCAGAATAGCCGCGCGCCGTGCGGCGTCCACGTAGGCGCAAGCCGACCAACCTGCTCCTACAAAGAGAACCGTGACCGTTCACGGCCACCGGCCTGCTACTGCCGCGTCTGCACCTTGAGCCGGATGGTCGCGACCTCCCAGCCCCTGGACTTGAGCCGGGTCACCAGCCGAGGCGTCAGCTGCCGCAGCTTGGCGGCCGCGGCGCTGCCCTGCACCAGCAGGCACCAGACGTCCCCCTCGGCCGGCCCGGCACGCACCGCGCGGCGCAGCTCTGCGGGGATCAGTTCCTCGATCGCGGCGAGGCGTTCGCTGGCGTCCCGTGCGCGCGTCAGCAGGCCGGCCAGCGTGGGCGAGCCGTCGGCGGCCTGCTGCAAGGTAAGGGATTGGAGACGTCGGTTCACTGGAATGAGTGGCTTGGGGGCGCAGGCTAAAATGCCCGGCTCGCCGGCACTGTACGTCGGCGCGCCACGCTTGCTTTTCGGCAAAGTGCGCCAAACTGCTTTTGCAGCGGCTTTCACTGCATCTTAGGGATTTTGCTCGCAGCGTCCGCCGTGTCGGACATCCGTCGAGCCACACACATGGCAACCAATTTCCTGACCCAAATCTTCGGCAGCCGCAACGACCGGCTCTTGAAGCAGTACCGCAAGACCGTCGAGCGCATCAACGCGCTGGAGCCGCAGTTCGAGAAGCTCGACGACGATGCGCTACGCGCCAAGACCAAGGAGTTCAAGGCCCGGATCGTCAAGGGCGAGTCGCTCGACGATCTGCTGCCCGAAGCTTTCGCGACGGTGCGCGAGGGTTCGAAACGCGCGATGAAGATGCGGCATTTCGATGTTCAGCTGCTCGGCGGCATGGCGTTGCACAACGGCAAGATCTCGGAAATGCGCACCGGCGAGGGCAAGACGCTGACCGCCACGCTGCCGGTCTACCTCAATGCGCTGTCGGGCAACGGCGTGCACGTCGTCACCGTGAACGACTACCTCGCCAGCCGCGACGCCAAGTGGATGGGGCGGCTCTACAACTTCCTGGGACTGTCGGTGGGCATCAACCTGCCCAACATGCCGCGCGAGGAAAAGCAGCAGGCCTACAACAGCGACATCACCTACGGCACCAACAACGAGTACGGCTTCGACTACCTGCGCGACAACATGGTCTACGAGGCGCAGGACCGCGTGCAGCGCAAGCTGAACTACGCGATCGTCGACGAGGTGGACTCGATCCTGATCGACGAGGCGCGCACGCCGCTGATCATCAGCGGCCAGGCCGAAGACCACACCGAGATGTACCTGGCGATCGACAAGGTCGTCCCGCTGCTGGTCAAGCAGGAAGGCGAGGCCGATCCGCGCACCGGCGAGGGCGTGACCACGCCGGGCGACTTCACGGTCGACGAGAAGACTCACCAGGTCTTCCTGACCGAGGACGGCCACGAAAAGGCCGAGCGCGTGCTGGGCGAATTCGGCCTGCTGCCCGACGGCGCCTCGCTCTACGACCCGGCCAACATCACGCTGATGCACCACCTGAACGCCGCGCTGCGTGCCCGGCACCTCTACCACCGCGACCAGCACTACGTGGTGCAGCAGGGCGAGGTCGTGATCGTCGACGAGTTCACCGGGCGGCTCATGAGCGGCCGCCGCTGGAGCGACGGCCTGCACCAGGCCGTGGAAGCCAAGGAAGGCGTCGAGATCCAGGCCGAGAACCAGACGCTGGCCTCGATCACGTTCCAGAACTACTTCCGCCTCTACAACAAGCTCGCCGGCATGACCGGCACGGCCGACACCGAAGCCTACGAGTTCCAGGAGATCTACGGTCTGGAGACCATGATCATTCCGCCGAACCGCATCAGCAAGCGTGTCGACCAGCTCGACCGCGTCTACAAGACGACGCGCGAGAAGTACGAGGCGGCCATCCAGGACATCCGCGAGTGCTACGAGCGCGGACAGCCCGTGCTGGTGGGCACGTCGTCCATCGAGAATTCGGAAATCATCGACGCGTTGCTGACCAAGGCCGACCTGCCGCACCAGGTGCTCAATGCCAAGCAGCATGCCCGCGAAGCCGACATCGTCGCGCAGGCCGGCCGCGCCAGGATGATCACCATCGCAACCAACATGGCCGGCCGCGGCACCGATATCGTGCTGGGCGGCAACATCGAGAAGATGGTCGAGGCGATCGAGACCGACGAGGGCCGCGACGAAGCGGCCAGGCAGGCCGATGTCGCGCACGTGCGTGCCGAGTGGGCCAAGGACCACGAGGCGATCAAGACGCTCGGCGGCCTGCGCATCATCGCCACAGAGCGCCACGAATCGCGCCGCATCGACAACCAGTTGCGCGGTCGTTCGGGCCGCCAGGGCGACACCGGCTCCTCGCGCTTCTACCTGAGCCTGGACGATCCGCTGATGCGCATCTTCGCGGGCGACCGCGTCAAGGCGATCATGGACCGGCTCAAGATGCCGGACGGCGAAGCGATCGAGGCCGGCATCGTCACGCGCAGCATCGAGAGCGCGCAGCGCAAGGTCGAAGCGCGCAACTTCGACGTGCGCAAGCAGCTGCTCGAATACGACGACGTCTCGAACGACCAGCGCAAGGTGATCTACCAGCAGCGCAACGACATCCTCGATGCGGCCGACCTGACGGCGCAGATCGAGGGGCTGCGCGAAGGCTGCTTCAACGATCTGGCGCGCCAGTACGTTCCGGCCGAATCGGTCGAGGAGCAGTGGAACCTGCCGGGGCTCGAGAAGACGCTCGCGAACGAATGGGGCCTGGAGCTGCCGCTGCAAAAGGACGTCGAGGCGGCCACGGCCATCTCCGACGAAGAGGTGGTCGAGAAGGTGGTCGCGTCGGCGCACGCGGCCTTCAATGCCAAGGTGTCGCAGATCGGCCAGGAGAACTTCACGCAGTTCGAGCGGATGGTGCTGCTGCAGAGCATCGACACGCACTGGCGCGAGCATCTGGCGTCGCTCGACTACCTGCGCCAGGGCATCCACCTGCGCGGCTATGCGCAGAAGCAGCCCAAGCAGGAATACAAGCGCGAGGCGTTCGAGCTTTTCGGGCAGTTGCTGGATTCGGTCAAAAACGAGGTCACGCGTCAGCTGATGACGGTGCGCGTGCAGTCGAGCGAGCAGCTCGAGGAAGCGGCCGACACGCTGGAGAGCCGCGGGGAATCGATCGCCAACATCACCTACACGGCGCCGACCGAGACCGGCGAGGTCGAGGTGCGTGCCGAGGGCGAAAACCAGCGCCGCGCTGTTTCGGCTGCTGCAGTCGGTACTGCCGACGCCGCGGCCGCGTTCGCCCGCGTCGGCCGCAACGACCCGTGTCCTTGCGGCAGCGGCAAGAAATTCAAGCAATGTCACGGTCAGCTGACCTGATCGAGGAGACGAGACCATGCCCGTGAACCTGAGTGCTCCCGATCCCGCCTCGCTGCTGCCGGTGCCCGGCATCCGTATCGGCGTTGCCGAAGCCGGCATCCGCAAGGCCAACCGCAAGGACCTGACGGTCGTGCTGATCGACGAAGGCGCAGCGGTCGGCGGCGTGTTCACGCAGAACCGCTTCTGCGCCGCACCGGTGCAGGTCTGCCGCGACCATCTGGCGAAGAACTACGGCATTCGCGCGATGCTGATCAACACCGGCAACGCGAACGCCGGCACCGGCGAGGACGGCCTGGCGCGCACGCACCAGAGCTGCGTCGCGCTGGCCCGCGAACTCGACATCGCGCCCGAGGAAATCCTGCCGTTCTCGACCGGCGTGATCATGGAGCCGCTGCCGGTCGACCGCATCGAAGCCGGCCTGCCTGCCGCGCTGGCGGACGCCGCGGCCGACCACTGGGCGCGTGCGGCCGAAGGCATCATGACCACCGACACCGTGCCCAAGGCCTTCAGCCGCCAGGTGCAGCTCGGTGGCGCCACGGTCACCGTCACCGGCATCAGCAAGGGCGCCGGGATGATCCGCCCGAACATGGCGACCATGCTCGGCTTCATCGCCACCGACGCGAAGATCGACCCGGCGCTGGTGCAGCCGCTGGCCAAGGCGCTGGCCGACGCGTCGTTCAACCGCGTGACGATCGACGGCGACACTTCGACCAACGACTCCTTCGTCGTCATCGCGACGCAGAAGGCCGCTCACGCGAGCGTCACCTCGCTCGACTCGCCCGACGGCCGCGCGCTGCTGGCGGCGATGCAGGACGTCTCGCGCCTGCTGGCCCAGGCCATCGTGCGCGACGGCGAGGGCGCGACCAAGTTCATCACCATCCGCGTCGAAGGCGGCCGTGACGGCGCCGAGTGCCGCCAGGTGGCCTATGCGGTCGCGCATTCGCCGCTGGTCAAGACAGCGTTCTTCGCCAGCGACCCCAACCTCGGGCGCATCCTGGCCGCCGTCGGGTATGCGGGCATCGCCGATCTCGACCAGACCGGCATCGACCTGTTTCTCGACGACGTACACGTGGCTGTCAAGGGCGGCCGCAATGCGGCCTACCGCGAGGAAGACGGACAGCGCGTGATGAAGCAGAGCGAGATTACCGTGCGTATCGCACTCGGCCGCGGTGACGCCGTAGACACGGTCTGGACCTGCGACCTGAGCCACGACTACGTCACGATCAACGCGGACTATCGTTCCTGATGAACGACAAGTTCGAGAAGCTGATCGAACGTGCCGAACAACTGATCGGCCGCATCGAGTCGATCCTGCCGCAGCCGCTGCAGGCACCGGCCGACTGGAACGCCTCCATCGCCTGGCGCTACCGTCGCCGCAGTTCGGGCCACGGCACGCTGGAGCCGGTGCGCCACGTGGCGCGGATGCCGCTGGAATCGTTGAAGGAAATCGACGTCCAGAAGGAGAAGATCGAGCGCAACACGCGCCAGTTCGTCGAGGGCAAGCCGGCCAACAACGTGCTGTTGACCGGCGCGCGCGGCACGGGCAAGTCGTCGCTGATCCGCGCCTGCCTCCAGGCGTATGCGCCGCAGGGGCTGCGTCTGATCGAGGTCGACAAGGCCGAACTCACCGACCTGCCGGACATCGTCGAAGTGGTCTCGGGTCGCCCTGAGAAGTTCATCGTCTTCAGCGACGACCTGAGCTTCGACGAGGGCGAGCCGGGCTACAAGGCGCTCAAGTCGATCCTCGATGGGTCCATCGCCGCGGCGACGCCCAACGTGCTGATCTACGCGACCAGCAACCGGCGCCACCTGCTGCCCGAGTACATGAAGGACAACCTCGGCTACACGCACGCCGACGACGGCGAGGTGCATCCGGGCGAGGTGATCGAGGAGAAGATCTCGCTGTCGGAGCGCTTCGGCCTCTGGGTCAGCTTCCATCCGTTCAGCCAGAGCGAGTACCTGACGATCGTCGCGCAGTGGCTGTCGTCTTTCGGCGTCGACGAAACGGCGATCGATGCGGCGCGGCCGGAGGCGCTGGTGTGGGCGCTGGAGCGCGGTTCGCGCAGCGGGCGCGTGGCGTATCAGTTCGCGCGCGATTACGCCGGTCGTGCCTAAGCCGTACGGTCCGACCCATGACACAAGCACGCAAGCACACCGAAGTCGCGGTCGGCATCCTGATCCGCTCGTCCGACGACGCGCTGCTGCTATCGACGCGGCCCGAAGGCAAGCCGTATGCGGGCTACTGGGAATTTCCCGGCGGCAAGATCGAAGCCGGCGAAAGCGTCGAACAGGCCCTGCGACGCGAACTGCACGAAGAGCTCGGCATCACGATCGCCACGGCCGATGTCTGGCACGTCACCGAGCACGACTATCCGCATGCGCTGGTGCGCCTTCACTGGTGCAAGGTCGGCGAATGGGAAGGCGATTTCGAGATGCGCGAAGGCCAGGCGATGCGCTGGCAGCAGTTGCCGCTCGATGTGATGCCGGTGCTGCCGGGTGCGCTACCGGTGCTGCGCTGGCTGGCCGAAGAGCGCGGAGCGAGGCAACTGCTCCATCCGCTGGACCCGTCCAGCACGCTCGCCTGAGCACATCGGCGCGCGGCTACTGCAGGCGTGGATCGCCGAAAGGCTCGTCGTCCGGTGGCGCGTCGCCGGGCATGCGGAATTCCTCGCTGGCCCAGGCGCCCAAGTCGATGCCTTTGCAGCGTGCGCTGCAGAACGGCCGGTACGGATTGCCGGGCGCATAGACGCTGTCGTTGCCGCATGCGGGGCAGCGGACGATGCGTTCGCCGTCGGGTGTTGTTTTTCCTGGCTTCGTCATCTTTTCCGACTCGCTGAATCTCAGGCGCAGAGCGTCAGCTCGAACGGCGTGTTGGCCGTGCTCGGGTGCAACCGGTCGTCCTTCTCGTGGCGCATCAGCCGCACCGACACCATCAGCCGATTGCCGCTGATCTCCGGGATCACGCCGAGCCGCGGGTCGATGCGCAGGCGCAGCAACTGGAAGCTGCGTCCCTGCGGCAGGTTCTGTTTGAACTGCCCGTGCGGCGCCATGACCTTGTAGGGCACGTCGGAATCGCGCAGCAGCTTGAGCAGCAGGTAGATCGATTCGGCCAGCGGCGAAAGCGTCGCGGACCAGCGCTCGAGATCGGTGCGGCGCGTCGGTGCCGGCCGGTTCTGCCACGCGTGGTAGGCGGGCAGGTCGAACTCGCAGGTGCCACCCGGAATGCCGGCACGGCTGCGGATGCTCATCAGCCATTCGTTGTCGGTCAATGCCTGGCCGGCCTTGCCGGCGAGGGTGTTGAGCGTGGCGAAGTTGCGTTCGAGCTGTTTGACGACCTGGTTCAGCACCGACTCGGCGATCGCCGGATTGCCGCGATAGCCGTTGAAGACGTTCTTGTGCCTGTCGAGGTCGCGCAGCACGTCGGCCTTGAGATCGGCACGCGCGGCGACATCCATGATCTCGAAGATCGTGACCAGCGCGTAGTGGTGCGAAAGGGCGGATTCGGACGGTACGAGCTCGCCCAGGCGCCGAAACAGATGTTCCAGCCGCAGGTAGGTTCGAATGCGCTCGTTGAAGGGGTACTCGTAAAGAATCACGCTTTTGTGTCTATTTCTTAACTTCGATCATAGCGGGCCCCCTGGCGGGACCCACTGGGACCAGACACTTTGCACTTCGTTCTCGAGTTCTTCCAGCGTCGATATGTCATTGAATATGACCGCGTCCGCCACTGCACGGCGCGCATGGCGCGAAGCCTGCTGCGCGACGACCGCCCGGACCGCATCAGGCGTCCAGCCCGAGCGCGCGACCACGCGCCGCAGCTGCGTTTCTTCGGTCGCGTCGACCACCAGCACCCGGTCGACCCGCGCGCGCCAGCGCCCCGATTCGACCAGCAGCGGCACGTCGAAGACCAATGGCCGACCCGGCGCCGTGGCGCCGGCCGCGCGTTCGCATTCGCGGCCGATCATCGGATGCAGGATCGCTTCCAGCCGGTGCTTGACGTTGCTGTCGGCGAACACGCGCTCGCGCATCGCGCTCCGGTCGAGGCTGCCGTCGGTCGCGACGACCAACGGGCCGAATGTTTCCGCGATCGCCGCCATGGCCGTGCCGCCCGGCTGCGTGAGCGCGCGCGCGATGGCGTCGGTGTCGATCAGCACCGCACCGCGCACGACCAGCATCGCCGCCACGGTGCTCTTGCCGCTGCCGATGCCGCCGGTGAGTCCGATGCGCATTCTAGGCGTCCAGGCCGAACGCGCGCAGCATCGCGCCGGTGCCGAAGAACATCGCCGTGAAGCCCGCGCTGGCGAGAAACGGGCCGAACGGCACGTAGCCACCCTCGCGCAGGCCGTGGTTGAACTTGAGCGCGACGCCGACGATTGCGCCGATCACCGACGCCATCAGAATAATCGGCAGCAGCGCCTGCCAGCCGAACCAGGCGCCCAGCGCCGCAAAGAGCTTGAAGTCGCCGTAGCCCATGCCTTCCTTGCCGGTCGCGAGCTTGAACAGCCAGTACACGGTCCACAGGGATACATAACCGCCGACGGCGCCCCAGACCGCATCGGCCAACGTCACGCCCGTCAGGCCGCCGAGCGCCGCCAGCAGCCCGGCCCAGAGCAAAGGCAGGGTGATGTCGTCTGGGAGCAGGGTGGTGTCCCAGTCGATCAGCGCCAGCGCCAGCAGCGCAGCGGAGAAACCGCACCAGGCCAGTGTGGCCCATCGCCCCGGCATGTGCCAGGCGCACCAGGCGAACAGCAGTCCGGTCGCGAGTTCGACCAGCGGGTAGCGGATGCCGATCGGCGCATGGCACGATCCGCATCGACCGCGCAGCAGGACGTAGCTCAGGATCGGGATGTTCTCGTACCAGCGGATCACGTGGCCGCAACTCTGGCAGCGCGAATGCGGCACCATCAGATTGAACGGCGGCTCGGTGTCGGCCGGTGCGGCGGTGGCGTCGTCCGGCAGGGCGGCACAATCGGCCGTCCACTGACGCTCCAGCATTTTCGGCAGCCGGTAGATCACCACATTGAGGAAGCTGCCGATCAACAGGCCGAACACGCCGGCCAGCGCAGCGTCGACCTCCTGCGATCCCAGCATCAGACGACCTGGCCCAACTTGAAGATCGGCAGGTACATCGACACCACGATGCCGCCGATGAGCGTGCCCAAGAACACGATGATGATCGGCTCCATCAGGCTGGAAAGGCCGGCGACCATGTCGTCGACTTCGGATTCGTAGAAGTCGGCCGCCTTTCCCAGCATGTGGTCGATCGAGCCCGACTCCTCGCCGATGGCCGTCATCTGCAGCACCATCGACGGGAAGACGCTGGCGTTGGTCATCGCCGCGGTCAGGCTGGTGCCGGTGGAGACTTCCTGCTGGATCTTGACCGTCGCGTCGGCATACACCGAATTGCCCGACGCACCGCCCACCGAGTCGAGTGCCTCGACCAGCGGCACGCCGGCTGCGAACATGGTCGACAGCGTGCGCGTCCAGCGCGCGACGCAGGACTTGTCGATCAGCTTGCCGAACACCGGCAGCTTGAGCAGAAGACGGTCCATGACTTTCTGCATTTTCTCGTTGCGCTTCCAGGCCTGGATGAAGAAGTACAGCCCGCCGCCGACACTGCCGAAGATCAGCCACCAATAAGAGACGAAGAATTCGCTGATGGCCATCACGATCAGCGTCGGAGCCGGCAGGTCGGCGCCGAAGGAGGTGAAAACCTCCTTGAAGGCCGGAATCACGAAGATCATGATGACCGCCACCACGACGAACGCGACGACGATCACCGACATCGGGTACATCAACGCCGACTTGATCTTCGACTTGATCGCCTCGGTCTTCTCCATGTAGGTGGCGAGCCGGTCGAGCAACTCTTCCAGGATGCCGGCCGCCTCGCCGGCCTCCACCAGGTTGCAGTAGAGGTTGTCGAAGTACTTCGGGAACTTGCGAAACGCGGCCGACAGCGACGAGCCGGTTTCGACGTCGCTGCGGATGTCGTTGAGCAGCTTGGCGACGCTCGCGTTGGCATTGCCGCGGCCGACGATGTCGAAGGCCTGCAGCAGCGGCACGCCGGCCTTCATCATGGTGGCGAGCTGCCGCGTGAAGATGGCGATGTCCTTGGGCTTGATGGCCTTGCCTGCGCGCATGCGCCGCTTCTTGATCTTGGTCAGCAGCACGCCCTGACGCCGCAGCGAGGCCTGTACCTGGTTCGTGCCCGACGCGCGCATCTCGCCGTGAGCCTGCTTGCCGTTGCGGTCCTTGCCTTCCCATTCGAAGACGAATTCCTTCAGGTTGCTTCGGGGGGATGCTGCAGTGGCCATTCGATCTCCGCTTGTGGGTGCCAGTCGCTGCTACTCGTTTGTAACGGCAAGTACTTCTTCGAGCGATGTTAATCCCTGCATCACTTTCAGGAGACCGGACTGCCGCAGCGATCGCACGCCGTCCGCCTGGGCCTGCCGGGCGATGTCCGGTGCGCTGCCGTCGCGCAGGATGATCTGCTGGATCTTCTCGGAGATCGGCATCACCTGGTAGATGCCGACACGGCCCTTGTAGCCGCTGTTGCAGGCGTTGCAGCCCACCGGTCGATAGGGCTTCCAAATGCCTTCGAGCTGCGATTCTGTGAACCCGGCGTCGCGCAAGGCCTGCTCGGGCAAATCCGACGGTTCGCGGCACACCATGCACAGCCGGCGTGCGAGCCGTTGCGCCGTGATCAGGATCACGCTGGAAGCGATGTTGAAGGGCGCGATGCCCATGTTGCGCATGCGCGTCAGCGTGGTCGGCGCGTCGTTCGTATGCAGCGTCGACAAGACCAGATGGCCGGTCTGCGCGGCCTTGATCGAGATGTCCGCGGTCTCGATGTCGCGAATTTCACCGACCATGATGATGTCGGGGTCCTGCCGCAGGAAGGCACGCAATGCGGTCGCGAAAGTCAGACCGGCCTTCTCGTTCACGTTGACCTGGTTGACGCCGGGCAGGTTGATTTCCGACGGGTCTTCGGCCGTGGCGATGTTCACGCCCGGCTTGTTGAGCAGGTTCAGGCAAGTGTAGAGCGACACCGTCTTGCCAGAGCCCGTGGGGCCGGTCACCAGCACCATGCCGTAGGGACGACCGATGGCGGTCAGCAGCCGCACCTTCTCGTCGGCGTCGTAGCCGAGCGCGTCGATGCCCAGGCGTGCGCTGCTCGGGTCCAGGATCCGGATCACGATTTTTTCGCCGAACAGCGTCGGCAAAGTGCTGACGCGAAAGTCGATCACGCGGTCCGGCCCGATCTTGAGCTTCATGCGGCCGTCCTGCGGGATCCGCTTCTCTGAGATGTCGAGCCGGGACAGTACCTTGATGCGCGAAGCTAGCTTTTCCTTGATGGCCGGCGGCGGGCTCGCGATCTCGCGCAATTCGCCGTCGATGCGGAAGCGCACCCGGTACTGGTGCTCGTACGGCTCGAAATGAATGTCCGACGCCCGCATCCCGAAGGCGTCGAGCAGCATCTTGTGCAGGAACCGCACGATCGGGGCGTCTTCGACTTCCGCGATCGCCTGTTCGTTCGTCTCCGGCTGCGCCTCGTTCATCGCATCGCCGAATTCGAACTCGCTACCGATCAGGCTGTCGACCATCTCGGCCGTGCTCATGGCCGAGGCCTCGATGATGCGGGACAGCTTGTCGTACTCGCCGATGACCCAGTCGACACCCATCTGTGAGGCGAACTTGATCTTCTCCACCGCCTGCTGGTCGGACGGATCGGCCGTCGCGACGATCAGGCGGTTGTTACGCTTGCTGAGAACGACGATGCGATAGGACTGGCACAGCTTCGGGTCGAGCAGGTCTCGCGGCAGACGCTGCGGGTCGATCGCATCGAGATCGAGCAGCGGTGCGCCGAATGCGCTGGACAGGGTGTGTGCGAGATCGGATGCCGAAACGGCTCCCGTGCCGGTGAGTTCGGCGATGAAGCTGGAACGGTTGTTCAGCGAGCGCTGATAGATATCTTCGGCAGTCTTGGCCGGAAGCTTGCCCGCTGCGATCAATGCACGGGCCAAACCGGGAAGCGCGATGGGCGAACTGTCTTTGACGAAGGGTTCTGCGGCCATCGCTGGTGTAAGAAAATGTGAGGTTTCCAGGGATCATCGTCGATCGCTTCGTGGCTGTAAACCGCGTGCGGGCAACACACCGCGATGCGGTTGGCACTGACGTCTGGAAGTGGACATCGGGCTCGCCGAACGATCCAACAAACATCTGGTCGGGGTGAGAGGATTCGAACCTCCGGCCTCTACGTCCCGAACGTAGCGCTCTACCAGGCTAAGCTACACCCCGATGGTGTCCTTGCGAAGTCGTACGCCGCTTTACCTGAAAATGCCAGGTTAGGCGCGCCGCTCCAGCAGCTGAGCTGCCAATTGTAGCAAACCCGATGTGTACGAATTCTCGGGAAATTCGACCAGTGCATCGATGGCGCGCTGCGCTTCGGCGGCGGCTGCGGCATGTGTGGCATCGAGTGCACCGGTGTTTTTGACGATCGCCACGATGCGTTCGAGTTGCGTCTCGTCGCCGGCCTCGATCGCCGTACGGATCAGGGCCGCTTCGACCGGTGCGGCGCGCTGCATGGCCAGGATCAGCGGCAGCGTCGTCTTGCCTTCGCGAAGATCGTCGCCGAGGTTCTTGCCGGTCTCGGCCGCATCGCCGGCGTAGTCGAGTACATCGTCGATCACCTGGAACGCCGTGCCAAGCGCCTGCCCATAGGTGGCGCAGGCCTCCTCGACCTGCGTCGATGCCTTGGCCAGAACAGCGGCCACGCGCGTGCTCGCTTCGAAGAGCTTCGCCGTCTTGGACCTGATGACACGCAGGTAGGCTTCTTCGTCCAGCGTGGCGTCGTGCATGTTCATCAGCTGCAGCACCTCTCCTTCGGCGATCACGTTCGTGGCGTCGGCGAGGATCTGCATGACGCGCATGTCGTTGCCGTCGACCATCATCTGGAACGCACGCGAATGCAGGAAGTCGCCCACCAGGACGCTTGCCGAGTTGCCGAACGACTCGTTGGCGGTGGGTCGGCCACGGCGTAGCGTCGACTCGTCGACCACATCGTCGTGCAGCAGCGAGGCCGTATGGATGAACTCGACCACCGCGGCGATGTTGAAGCGCTGTGCGTCTCGATAACCCAAGGCGCCGCTCACGAGGAGCAGCAGCGCGGGTCGAAGGCGCTTGCCGCCGGCCGAGATGATGTAGTGCGCCACCTGGCTGACCAGCGGTACGCCGGTGTCCAGGCGCTCCGAAATGACGCGATCGACCTCGCCCATGTCGTCGCTGACGAGGCCGAGCACGGCGGAGATGGGGGAGATGTCGGGGGCTGGAGCTGACAAAACGATGGCGTCTGGACGCGGGCAGGAGGACGACGGCAGATGCCGCAACGCCGCCATTATAGGAGTGTGCGAACCGTGCTATAGTCTTGGGCTCTGCAGAATTCGCTGCGGAGCCATCTTCACAAAGAGGTCAACATGTACGCGGTCATAAAAACCGGCGGCAAGCAGTATCGCGTTGCTTCCGGCGAAAAAATTAAAGTAGAACAGATTGCTGCGGACGTAGGCCAGGAGATCGTATTCGATCAGGTTCTCGCAGTCGGCAATGGCGCAGAGATCAAGGTCGGTACGCCCCTGGTGTCCGGCGCATCGGTGACGGTCACGGTACTGTCGCACGGCTTGCACGACAAAGTGCACATCTTCAAGATGCGCCGTCGCAAGCACTATCAGAAACGTCAAGGGCATCGCCAGCAGTTCACCGAACTGCAAATCGGCGCGATCGCCTCCTAACGCAACACTGGAGTAGGCACCATGGCACAGAAAAAAGGCGGCGGCTCGACGCGAAACGGGCGCGATTCCAAGCCCAAGATGCTGGGCGTGAAAGCGTTCGGCGGCGAACTGATCAGCGCCGGTTCCATCATCGTGCGCCAGCGCGGTACCCAGTTCCACCCCGGCGTGAACGTCGGTGTCGGCAAGGACCACACGTTGTTCGCACTGGTTGACGGGCACGTCTCGTTCGGCCACAAGGGTGCGCTGAACAAGCACATGGTCAACGTGACCCCGGCGGCTGCACAAGCCTGACTCGTCGCGTTGGACCGATCGAAGCCCCGCTCGTCGGGGCTTCTTCGTTTTCTCTTCCGTCTTTCACTGCCGCGACCTGCGGCGCATCTGTAGATCGAGTACCCCATGAAGTTCGTCGACGAAGCCTTCATCGACATCGCCGCTGGCGATGGCGGCAACGGCTGCGTGTCGTTCCGTCATGAAAAGTACAAGGAGTTCGGGGGCCCGAATGGCGGCGATGGCGGCCGGGGCGGCCATGTGTTCGCCGTGGCTGACATCAACCTCAACACGCTGGTCGACTTCCGTTACTCGCGCCGTCACGAGGCCAAGCGTGGCCAGCACGGCATGGGCTCGGACATGTTCGGCGCGGCGGGCGACGACATCACGCTCAAGGTGCCGGTCGGAACCATCTTCACCGACGCGGAAACCGGCGACGTCCTGTACGAGTTGCTGGTGCCGGGCGAGATCGTCACCATTGCCAAAGGCGGCGACGGCGGCTTCGGCAACATGCGCTTCAAGAGCGCCATCAACCGCGCACCGCGTCAAAAGACACCCGGCTGGCCTGGCGAGAAGAAGAGCCTGAAGCTCGAACTGAAGGTGCTGGCGGATGTCGGCCTGCTCGGCATGCCCAATGCCGGCAAGTCGACCTTCATCACCGCGATCTCGAACGCGCGTCCTCGTATCGCGGACTATCCGTTCACCACGCTGCATCCGAACCTGGGTGTCGTGCGCGTCGGCCCGGAGCAGAGTTTCGTCGTCGCCGATCTTCCGGGCCTGATCGAGGGTGCATCGGAAGGCGCGGGCCTCGGTCATCTGTTCCTGCGCCATCTGCAGCGCACGCGCCTGCTGCTGCATGTGATCGATCTGGCGCCGTTCGACGAGGGCGTCGATCCGGTGACACAAGCCAAGGCGATCGCCGGCGAGCTGAAGAAATACGACGCCGGCCTTTACGACAAACCGCGCTGGCTGGTGCTCAACAAGCTCGACATGGTGCCCGGCGACGGGCGTGCGGCGCGCGTCAAGGAATTCGTGAAGCGCATGAGATTCAAGGGACCGGTGTTCGAGATCTCTGCGCTCACGCGCGAAGGTTGCGAACCGCTGGTCAAGGCGATCTACCAGCACATCAAGGCGCAGCAGGTGGCCGAGCAGCCGCCGACCGACATCGATCCACGTTTTGCCTGATTCCGCCGGACCTCGTCATGTCTGAAATAATTTCCTCGGTCATGCTGCGCGATGCCCGCCGGATCGTCGTCAAGGTCGGCTCCAGCCTGGTCACCAATGAAGGGCGCGGCCTCGACGAGACCGCCATCGGCGAATGGTGCCGACAACTCGCCGCGTTGATGCGCGACGGCCGCGAGGTCGTGATGGTGTCGAGCGGCGCCATCGCCGAGGGCATGAAACGGCTGGGCTGGCGCACCCGTCCGCGCGGAATCAACGAGTTGCAGGCGGCTGCGGCGGTCGGGCAGATGGGTCTCGTGCAGGTGTATGAAACCAAGTTGCGCGAAAACGGTGTCGGCAGTGCGCAGGTGCTGCTCACGCATGCCGACCTGGTCGATCGAGAGCGCTACCTGAACGCGCGCTCGACGCTGCGAACTTTGTTATTGCTCGGCGTAGTGCCCGTCATCAACGAGAACGACACCGTCGTCACCGACGAGATCAAGTTCGGCGACAACGACACGCTCGGCGCGCTGGTCGCCAATCTGGTCGAAGCTGATGCGCTGGTCATCCTGACCGATCAGAAGGGCCTGTTCACCGCCGATCCACGCAAAAACCCGGACGCCCAGTTCGTGCACGAGGCCGTGGCCGGCGATCCGGCGCTCGAAGCGATGGCCGGCGGCGTGGGATCGGCGATCGGCAGCGGCGGCATGATCACCAAGATTCTCGCGGCCAAGCGTGCCGCCGGATCGGGTGCCGCGACCGTGATCGCCTGGGGCCGCGAGCCCGACGCGCTGCTCCGTCTGGCCAGGGGCGAGCCGATCGGCACACTGCTGCTGGCCCAGACGGCCAAGCACCAGGCGCGCAAGCGCTGGATGGCCGACCACCTTCAGCTTCGCGGTCATGTCACGGTCGATGCCGGCGCCGCCGTGAAGGTGCGCACCGAAGGCAAGAGCCTGCTGCCGATCGGCATGACGGCGGTGGCGGGAGACTTCTCGCGCGGCGATGTGATCGCGGTGCGTGACGAACAGGGGAGCGAGATGGCGCGCGGCCTGGCCAATTATTCGAGTGTCGAGGCCCGTGTGTTATGCCGCAAGTCTTCTTCCGAATTCGAACGCCTGCTCGGCTATGCGGCCGAGCCGGAGATGGTGCATCGGGACAACATGGTGCTGACGGCGCAACGCTGAACGCGCTTGTGCCGTCGGCGCGGCGATGTCACTCGATCTCGCGCACCGGCTGCTTCAAGTGGCGGATCATTTCGCCGACCGACACGCGTGGGGCGGCGCCGCCGCACAGTCCCTGGGTCGCGAGTGCCTTGCTGTAACTGGAATTCTGGAAGCGCAGCGGCTTCCATTGCGGATCGGTCGACATTTCCCATCCGTCGCCGTTCGAGCGTGCATAGCCCTTGACCTGGGCCGTCGAACATCTGATGCCTTCGTAGAACGCGTTGACCGCGCCACCCGCCGTGTTGCGTGCGACCACCACGTAGCGCACGACGCCGTCCGGCGTGATGACGATCGTCGATGGGTCGACGCCGAATTCGAGCGTCATGTAGCGCGGCATCATGATCGGCACGAGCTTCGCCGTGCTGAACGCAGGCGGGGGCGGCACCACGCTCTCGACCCAGTCGTCTTGCGAAAATATCTGCGCGGCGACGAGACCGGACAGCCCCATGCAGACTGCCGCGACGGCGAGGGTTCGGCTAGCGCCTTGCATGAAGCGGGTCGTCCAGGGAGGGGGCGTCGGGCGGCGGCAGGGATGCATTGGGATCGGGATCGAAACTCGCGCCCGGAGGCAGATCGAAATGATGTTCGGGACCTGCGGCGAACGGACCGCGCTCGAAGTCGCGAGCGCGCACATTGCTGCGCAGGAAGCGGTTACGGAAATCCTGGCGGGGCAGATAACGTGCGAGCTCTGTCAACGCCATCTCGTAGACGCCGCGCTTGAACTCCACCACCACCTCCAGCGGCACCCAGTAGTCGTGCCAACGCCATGCGTCGAATTCCGGATGGTCGGTCGCGCGCAGGTTGAGATCCCAGTCGTGGCCGACCAGTTGCAGCAGATACCATATCTGCTTCTGGCCCTTGTAGTGACCTCTTGCGTCGCGTCGGATGAATCGGTCCGGCACCTCGTAGCGCAACCAGTCGCGGGTACGGGCAACGATCTTCACATGCTCCGGATGGAGCCCCACTTCCTCGTGCAGCTCGCGGAACATGGCTTGTTCCGGACTCTCGCCGCGATCGATGCCGCCTTGCGGGAACTGCCAGGAGTGGGTGCGAATGCGTTTGCCCCAGAAAACCTGGTTTCTCTGGTTGAGCAGGATGATGCCGACGTTGGGCCTGAAGCCGTCCCGGTCGAGCATAATCAAACCCCAATTTTTGAACTGCGTTGATTATGCATGCCGAGTTGCACGCAGCAACCGGAATGCAGGCCCAGGCCCCGCGGCAACGTCGACCGGCAGTTCATGTTGAAGGCTCGGCCAGTCCTGTGCCAGAGCCGATCCACGCGGCCGATCCAAGCAGGATCCTTCCACCTTCCGTCACCTTCCGAGCCCATCGATGAAAGCTTCCCGTTTCTTTGTATCCACCCTGAAGGAAGCGCCTGCCGACGCCGAAGTGGCGAGCCACCGGTTGATGATGCGCGCCGGCCTGATCAAGAAGCTCGGTGCAGGCATCTACACGTACATGCCCATGGGCCTGCGCGTGATCCGCAAGGTCGAGGCGATCGTGCGGGAGGAAATGGACCGGGCCGGCGCCGTCGAGCTGACGATGCCGGTGGTGCAGCCTGCCGAGCTTTGGCAGGAGACCGGCCGTTTCGAGGCCATGGGGCCCGAGCTGCTGCGCATCAAGGACCGGCACCAGCGCGATTTCGTCGTGCAGCCGACCAGCGAGGAAGTCGTCACCGACATCGCGCGGCAGGAATTGCGCAGCTACAAGCAGTTGCCGAAGAATTTCTACCAGATCCAGACCAAGTTCCGCGACGAGCGCCGGCCGCGTTTCGGCCTGATGCGTGGGCGCGAATTCACCATGAAGGACGCCTACAGCTTCGACCGCAACGGCGATGCCGCCAAAGCCAGCTACCAAGTCATGGCGCAGGCCTACCGCAAGATCTTCGACCGCTTCGGCCTGCGCTACCGTGCCGTGGCGGCCGACAGCGGTGCCATCGGCGGCGACCTGAGCGAGGAATTCCAGGTGATCGCCGCCACTGGCGAAGACGCGATCGTCTATTGCCCCGACAGCGACTACGCTGCCAACATGGAGAAGGCCGAGGCGCTGGCGCCCGCCGCGCCGCGCGGCCCTGCCACGCAGGCAGCGACGCAGACCGCGACGCCGGGCAAGAGCACTTGCGCCGATGTCGCCGAACTGTTGGGCGTGCCGCTGTCGACCACCGTCAAGTCGCTGGTGCTCGCCACCGAGATTTTCGACGACGCCGGCGATCCGAAAGGCGCGCAGATCTGGCTGCTGCTGCTGCGCGGCGACCACGACATGAACGAGATCAAGGTCGGCAAGCTGCCGGGCCTCGACAAGGGATTCCGCTTCGCGACGCTGGCGGAGATCGAGGACCACTTCGGCTGCAAGCCGGGTTACCTCGGCCCGCTGAATCTGGTCAAGCCGGTCAAGGTCGTCGCCGACCGCGAGGTCGCCGTCATGGCCGACTGGGTCTGCGGCGCCAACGTGCCCGACTTCCACATCACCGGCGTCAACTGGGGCCGCGACCTGCCCGAGCCCGAACTGGTGGCCGATTTGCGCAACGTCGTCGCCGGCGACGCATCGCCGGACGGCAAGGGCATGCTGGCGATCGAGCGCGGCATCGAGGTCGGCCATGTGTTCTACCTCGGCACCAAGTACAGCCAGCCGATGGGCGCGACTTTCCTCGACGAAGGCGGCAAGCCGCAATTCCTGGAGATGGGCTGCTACGGCATCGGCATCACGCGCCTGCCGGCCGCGGCGATCGAGCAGAACCACGACGAGCGCGGCATCATCTGGCCCGACGCGATCGCGCCGTTCGCCGTCGTCGTCTGCCCGATCGGCATGGACCGCAGCGCCGAGGTCAAGTCGGCCGCGGTGGCGCTCTACGAGCAGTTGCTGGCCGCCGGCGTCGACGTGCTGCTCGACGACCGCGGCGAGCGCCCCGGAGCGATGTTCGCCGACTGGGAACTCATCGGCGTTCCGCACCGCGTGGTGATCTCCGACCGCGGGCTGAAGGAAGGCGAGGTCGAATACCAGCACCGCCGCGGGACGGCCGCGACCAAGGTGCCCGCCGCCGCCATCGCCACCTTCATCCAGAAACAGCTCTCTGCATGACAGAGCGGCTGTCGCGGCGGCTGTGCCTGGGCGGCGCGACCGCCGGGGCGCTGGCGCTCGCGATGCCGCGGTGGGCGCTGGCCGGCGCGCAGATCGAGGAGCCGCTGATCGATTCGGTGGGCTCGGCGCTGAGCTCGGCGATCCACAGCAAGGCGCCGCCGGTGCCTGAATTCGGCAGCACCGAGGCGCGCCTGGCCTACCTGCGCTGGCTCGGCGACATGAGCGAGCGGCTGAAGAAGAAGATTCCCGGCGCGCAGGAGCGTATCGAGCTGCTGCAGACCATCTGGTACGAGAGCCGGCGCTCCGGGCTGGACGTCAGCCTGGTGCTCGGATTGATCCAGGTCGAGAGCAACTTCCGCAAGTTCGCGGTGTCGAGCGCCGGCGCGCGCGGCCTGATGCAGGTGATGCCGTTCTGGACCCGCGTGATCGGCGACGGCGATCCGGCCACGCTGTTTCGCATGCAGACCAACCTGCGCTTCGGCTGCGTCATCCTGCGCCACTACCTCGACCGTGAGCGCGGTGATCTGTTCCTGACGCTCGGCCGCTACAACGGCAGCCGCGGCCGGGCGCCGTATCCCGACGCCGTCTTCGCGAACCAGCGCCTCTGGTCCTTCAGGGACCGCGCAGAGGCCTGAAGCGCTCGGTCAGAGCCTGGTCACCATGACTTGGTCGATGCGGTAGCGGTCGACGTCCATCACCTCGAAGCTGTAGCCACCCCAGGTCACGCTGTCGGTGCGCTTGGGAACACGGCGCAGCATCACCATCAGGAAGCCCGCCAGCGTCTCGTAGTCGTCGGCATGGGGCAGGGTGTCGATGTCGAGCGCACGCTGCACGTCCTGGATGGGCGTCACGCCGTCGATCAGCCAGGAGTTCTCGTCCCGGCGCACGATCTGCTGCTCTTCGTCCTGCGCGCCGACGAGGTCGCCCATCACCGTGCTCATGACGTCGTTGAGCGTGATGACGCCGACCACCAGGCTGTATTCGTTGACGATGATCGCAAAATCCTCGTGCGCTTGCTGGAACTGTTCGAGCACCTCGGTGAGCGAGAGTCGATCGGGCACCACCAGCGCCTTATGCAACGGCACGCCCTGGTCGAGCGCCAGCGGCTGGCCGCTGAGCACGCGCTGGAACATGTCCTTGGCGTCGACGTAGCCCAGCACATGATCGATGTCGCCGTCGCACACCGGGTAGGCCGAGAACGGCTCGGCCACGATGCGTGCGCGCAGTACCGATTCGGGGTCGTCCTTCTGGAACCAGGCAACGCGTTCGCGCGAGGTCATGACGCTGATGACCAGTCGCGTGTCGAGCTCGAACACGTTGGCGATCACCTGCTGCTCGCGCAGCGCCAGCACGCCGGCGCGCGCGCCGGCCTCGGTCATGGCGAGGATGTCGGCCGAGGTGATCCTGTCGACGCGTTGAAGCGGAATGCCCAGCAGCTTGAAGAGCATGTCGGTGCTGCGCGTGAAGAACCACACCAGCGGCTTGAAGGTCGTGATCAGCACCTGCATCGGGCCGACCATCCGCATCGCGAGTTGCTCCGGATCGTTCATGCCGAGGCGCTTCGGGAACAGGTCGGCGAACACCAGGAACACCGAGATGATGCTGACGAACGACGCCGTGAAGGCCGCGCCGGCCGCGGTCTCCGCGCGCATCCAGGTTTCGAACACGCGCGCGAAGTATGGGCTCAGCGCCCCTTCGCCGACGACGCCACCGAGGATGGCGACCGCGTTCAGGCCGATCTGCACCACGGTGAAATAGTGCCCCGGCTGCTCCTGGATGCGCATCACGCGCTCGGCGCGCAGGTCGCCCTCGTCGGCGATCTGGCGCAGGCGCAGCCGGCGCGAAGCCGCCAGCGTGATCTCGGCAAGGGAGAAGAAGGCGCTCGCAGCGATCAGCGCGGCGATGACGAGCAGGCTCTGTATCAGGGTCATGGGCAGTCCGCAAGGGATGCCATGGTGCCACGGGCCGGCGCGTGGCCGGCCGCGGCAAGGTGCGCCAACGTCAGCTTATGCGGCGCTGCCGTTGATGGCCTGCTGCAGCTCGCCCGATTCGTACATTTCCATCAGGATGTCGGAGCCGCCGATGAATTCGCCCTTGACGTAGAGCTGCGGAATCGTCGGCCAGTTGCTGTATTCCTTGATGCCCTGGCGGATCTCGGCGTCGTCGAGCACGTTGACTGTCTTGAGCGCACGCGTATCGACGCCCACGGCCTTCAGGATCTGGATCGCGCGGCCGGAAAAGCCGCACATCGGGAAGCTGGCGTTGCCCTTCATGAAGAGCACGAGTTCGTTGGTCTTGACGAGGTCGTCGATGCGTTGCTGGGCGTCGGACATGGAAGTTCTCCTGGAAAATTGGCTGTGTGGATTATTTCACTGCACGACCTTCGGCGTCGTCCGCCGCCGTGAAGTCCTGCATCGGCGGCGCCCTGCGGTCAGCCGGGTCGGCGGCCGCCGGTGCAGCGCGCGATGCCGGCGAGATCGTCGCGGCTGGCGACGTCGACGAAGCCGCGGGCCGAGAGCAGTCGACGGACCGCCTCCGCTTGATCGTGGCCGTGCTCCAGCAGCAGCCAACCGCCGTTTCGCAGGTGGCTCGGTGCATCCTGGACGATGCCGCGGATGTCGGCGAGGCCGTCGGCGCCCGCGACCAGCGCCGAGCGCGGTTCGTGCGCCAGTGCCGGAAGGTGCGGATCGCCATCGGCGATGTAGGGTGGATTCGAGACGACGAGGTCGTAGGCGGGTTTGGCGTCGAAAGCGCTCAAGCCGTCGAACCAGTCGCTCCGAAAGAGGCGCACGTTGAGCCCGAGACGCTGCGCGTTGCCCTTCGCGACCGCGAGCGCGTCTTCGCTGGCGTCGAGCGCGTCGACCTGCACGTCGGGCCGTGCGTGCTTGAGCGCCAGCGCGATGGCGCCGCTGCCGGTGCCGAGATCGAGCACGGCGAGCGAAGCGGTCGAACGCAGGGCGTCGATCGATTCCAGCGCCCATTCGACCAGCGTTTCGGTGTCCGGCCGCGGCACCAGCACGCGCGCGTCGACCTGCAATGCGAGGCCGTGAAATTCCTTCTCGCCGATCAGGTAGGCGACCGGTTCGCCAGCGAGCCGCCGGATGCAATGGCGTGCCAACGTTTGCCAGGCTGCATCCGGCATCGGATCGACGTCGTGCGCGACCAGCCACGCCCGGTCGTGCGGGGCGCGACCGAGCGCATGCAGCAGCAGCAGCTGCGCATCCAGCCGGTCGACGCACAGCGCCATCGCCGCGCGCTGCGCCTGCGCGACGGTCGACGGCGTGCCGGGAAGGGTCGCGCTCACGCCGGCAGGCTCGATTCCAGCTCCGCCAACTGCTCGGCCTCGCGCGCCGCCTGCAGCGCGGCCAGCACGTCGCCCATGTCGCCTTCCATGATCGACAGCAGCTTGTAGAGCGTGAGGTTGATGCGGTGGTCGGTGAGCCGGCCCTGGGGAAAGTTGTAGGTGCGGATGCGGTCGCTGCGGTCGCCGCTGCCGACCAGCCCCTTGCGCATCGCCGCGTCCTTGGCGGCGCGCTCGCTGCGGTCCTTTTCCTGGATGCGGGCCGCGAGCACCTGTAGCGCCTTGGCCTTGTTGCGGTGCTGGCTGCGATCGTCCTGGCACTCGGCCACGATGCCGGTCGGGATGTGCGTCACGCGTACCGCCGAATCGGTCTTGTTGATGTGCTGGCCGCCGGCGCCGCTCGCGCGGTAGGTGTCGATGCGCAGGTCGGCCGGATTGATTTGGATCGCGACCGCTTCGTCGGGCTCGGCCAGCGCCGCGACCGTGCAGGCGCTGGTGTGGATGCGGCCCTGGGTCTCGGTCGCGGGCACGCGCTGCACGCGGTGGCCGCCGGATTCGAAGCGCAGCTGGCCGAATACGTCGTCCCCGGAGACGCGGATCACGACTTCCTTGTAGCCGCCGAGCTCGCTCTGGCTCTCGCTGACGATCTCGCAGCGCCAGCCCGCGCGCTCGCAGTAGCGCGTGTACATGCGTAGCAGGTCGCCCGCGAACAGCGCCGACTCGTCGCCGCCGGTGCCGGCGCGGATCTCGAGGAAAGCATTGCGCGCGTCGTCCGGATCCTTGGGCAGCAGCAGGCGCTGGATCTCGTCTTCGAGTTTCTGCAATTCCTCGGTCGCCGCGACGATCTCTTCCTGTGCCATCTCGGCCATCTCGGCCATCTCGGCCATGTCGGGGGCGTCGAGCATTTCTTGCGCGCTCGCCAGGTCGGCCTCGCGCTGCACGAAGCGCGCATGGCGTCCGGCGATCTGCGTGACCTCGGCATGCTCGCGCGAAATCGCGCGGTATTGCGTCATGTCGCCCATGATGTCCTCGCGCGACAGCAGGAAGTCGAGTTCGCCGAGGCGCTGGGCGTAGCGCTCGAGTCGATGGCGGAGGAAGGGTTTCATCGGGAAGGCGAAAACGAAGGCGGAACGGGACGAAATGACGGGGCCCCGAGCGGCATGTCGGGAAGCGGGCGGAGGCGGAAGGGCGCCGCTAACGCTCTTTGCGGCTGTCGCCGTTGCGCAGGAACAGGCGCGAGATGGTCTGCGCGGTCTGTTCGCGCGATGCGACGTCGCCCGAGTTCAGTTCGGCCATCGCGCCGTGCAGCATCTTCTGCGTCAGGCCGCGCGACAGCGCTTCGAGCACCGTTTCAACGGGTTCTCCCCTGGCGAGCAGCTTGCGCGCGCGCGCCATCTCGGCGGTGCGCCATTCGTCGGCCTGCATGTTGAGCTGGCGGATCAGCGGCACGGTGCCGCGCTGGCCCAGCCACTGCATGAAGTTCTGCACGCCGGCGTCGATGATGACCTCGGCCTGCGCGACCGCCGCCTGCCGGCTGGCCTGACCCTGCTGCACGACCTGCGCGAGGTCGTCGACGGTGTAGAGATAGATGTCTTCGAGCGCCTTCACCTCGGGCTCGATGTCACGCGGCACGGCCAGGTCGACCATGAACATCGGGCGGTGCTTGCGCTGCTTGAGCGCCCGCTCGACAGCGCCGAGGCCGATCAGCGGCAGCGTGCTGGCGGTGCAGCTGACGACGATGTCGAATTCGCCCAGACGCGCGGGCAGGTCGGCCAGGCGCATCGACGTGCCGCCGAAGCGTGCGGCCAGCGCCTCGCCGCGTTCCGGCGTGCGGTTGGCGATGGTGATCGACTTCGGATTCCTGGCGGCGAAATGCGTCGCGGCCAGGTCGATCATCTCGCCCGCGCCGACGAACAGCACGCGGGTCTCCTTGAGGTCTTCGAACAACTGGCCGGCCAGGCGCACGGCGGCCGCGGCCATGCTGATCGAATGCGCGCCGATCTCGGTCGCGGTGCGCACTTCCTTGGCGACGGCGAAAGAGCGCTGGAACAGCTGGTTGAGCGTGCTGCCGAGCGCGCCGGCGGTCTCGGCGGCGCGCACGGCATCCTTCATCTGGCCGAGGATCTGCGCCTCGCCGAGCACCATCGAATCGAGTCCGCTCGCAACGCGGAAGGCGTGACGCGCGACCTCGTCGTCGTGCAGCGTGTAGGCATGGGAAAGAAGCGTCGCGCGGGAGACGCCGCCGCTTTCGGCCAGCCAGCCGACCGTGTGCTCCACCGCGCCCTGGTCGGCCACCCAGTAGATCTCGGTGCGGTTGCAGGTCGAGATGATCGCCGCCTCGATGTCCGGATGCTTGCCGGAGGCGAAGGAACTGCGCAGGCTCTGCAGCGTCGGGGCGATCTGGTCGAGCGCGAACGCGAAACGACCGCGCAGATCGAGCGGCGCGGTCGTGTGGTTCAAGCCGAGAGCCCAGACTGACATAGAGCGGGATTATAAAATTTTGTGACCGCCACTGCCCGCGCGGCCGGCCCGGCCGCTCATGCACGGGTCTTTTCCGGTTTTCAACCACGGTCTCCGATGCGCTTCCCCGAAATGGTCCTTCATCTGCTGAACTTCGTCGCGCCGGCATTTTTCATGGCGCTGGCGCTCGCGACGCTGGCACGCTGGATGTTCGGCGGCAGGGCGTCTTCCCGCGGATTCTGGATGCAGGCGGCGATCACCTTCGTCTCCGGTGCGGCGGTGCTGGCGATCGGGCTCTGGGTGACGGGCCGCGACGGAAAGATGGCGACCTACGTCGCCCTGGTGGGGGTCTGCGGCACCGTGCAGTGGCGTCTGGTCAGCGCAGTGGCCGACGGCATCCGGCGCTGAACATGTTTCCACCAACGACGAATACCCCATGACCCCCAGCCTGTCCAATCCCCGCTATCGCGGCATCTTCCCGGTCGCGCCGACCACCTTCGACGAATCGGGCGCGCTCGATCTGCTGAGCCAGAAGCGCTGCTTCGACTTCATGATCGATTCGGGCGTCGACGGCATCTGCATCCTGGCCAACTTCTCCGAGCAGTTCCTGCTGTCCGACGAGGAGCGCGAGGTGCTCACCCGCACCGCGCTCGAACACATCGCCGGCCGCGTGCCGGTGATCGTCACCACCACCCACTTCAGCACCGCCGTCTGCGCCGCGCGCAGCCGCCGCGCGCAGGACATGGGTGCGGCCATGCTGATGGTGATGCCGCCCTACCACGGCGCGACTTTCCGCGTGCCGGAATCGCAGACCTTCGAGTTCTACGCGCGGCTGTCGGAGGCGCTGTCGATCCCGGTCATGGTGCAGGACGCCCCGGCCAGCGGCACCGTGCTGTCGGCGGCCTTCCTCGCGAAGATGGCGAACGAGATCGAACAGGTCAGCTACTTCAAGATCGAGACGGCCGGTGCCGCGAGCAAGCTGCGCGAACTGATCCGCCTGGGCGGCGAGGCGGTCGAAGGGCCGTGGGACGGCGAGGAAGCGATCACCTTGTTGAGCGACCTCGACGCCGGCGCGACCGGCGCGATGACCGGCGGCGCCTTCGCCGACGGGATCCGGCCGATCATCGAGGCGCACCGCCGAGGCGACATCGACCGCGCCTTCGCGCTCTACCAGCGCTGGCTGCCGCTCATCAACGTCGAGAACCGGCAAGCCGGTTTCCTCGCCGCCAAGGCGCTGATGAAGGAAGGCGGGGTGATCGACTGCGAGGCACCGCGCCATCCGTGGCCGGCGATGCATCCCGAGGTGCGCCAGGGGCTGATCGCGACGGCGCAGCGGCTCGATCCGCTGGTGCTGCGCTGGGGTCGCTGAGCCGTGTCTTCCGGTCGTCTCAGGTCGCCGGCGGCACGCCGCCGGTCGGTGCGGGCGCCGGCATCGGCGCCGCCGCGTAGGCCACGAGCGGCAGATCGGCGGTCCGCAGTTCTTCGAGGATGGTGAACAGCAGGTCGCTGCGCACGCCGCTCGCGAGGCGCGGGCTCGGCACGTAGGCGATCACCTGGAAGATCAGGAAGCCGCTCTCGATGCCGTCCAGCGTCACCGACGGTTCCGGCGTCGGCAGCACGGTGCCGTGCGCCTCGCAAGCCTCGAGCATCACGTCGCGGGCGCGGCCGGCATCGGTGGTCAGCGGCATCGGCAGGCGGATCAGCACCCGTCCCTCCGCATTCGCGAGCGTCATGTTGCGCACGGTCTTGGTGATGAATTCGGAGTTCGGCACGATCAGCGTCGAGCGGTCGCCGAGCGTGATCTCGGTCGCGCGCACGTTGATGCGCTTGACGTCGCCTTCGGCCGTGCCGAGCACCACCCAGTCGCCCACCTTCACCGGACGCTCGGCCAGCAGGATCAGCCCCGAGATGAAGTTCTGCACGATCGCCTGGAGCCCGAAGCCGATGCCCACCGACAGCGCGCTCGCGACCCAGGCGATGCGCTCGATGCCGATCCCCAGCGCGGACAGCGAGGCGCCGATCACCAGCGCGCCGCCGACATAGCCGAGCAGCGTGGTAAGCGAACTGCGCATGCCGGGTTCAAGCGTGGTCGTCGGCAGGTAGCTGCGGTCGAGCCAGCGCTTGAAGAGCGTCATCAGCGCGAAGCCGACGGCGGCCACGGCCAGCGCGCCGAAGATGGCACCGGGCACGATCTCGAACTGGCCGATCTTCAGGCCGCTGCCGAGCTTGCCGCTGCGCTGGAAGACCTCGTTCGGCGACGTGCCCAGGGGTGCCAGCAGGGCCAGCACCATGTAGACGAAGATCGCGACCCGGCTGGCCGCCGACAGCAGCACGGCGGCCTGGTCGAGCAGTTGCGGGCGCAGGTTCAGGCTTTTCTGCAGCTTCTGGCCGGCGCTGCTGTTGGACGACACCAGCGCCATGAACAGGTCGTCGGCAAACTTGAACAGCAGGTAGGCCGCCGCGCCGACGATGCCGCTCCAGATCAGCTGGCTGGCGACGAAGCTGGCCAGCGCGACATACCCGGTCGCCACCAGCACGCAGATCGCGATCAGCAGCACGGCGATCGCGCCGATGACCAGCCCGACCCAGAGCGGTCGCACGGCCTCGGGAGAATCGGGTGCCGCGACGGTTGCGGGCGCCTCTTCGCCGGCCGGCTTGTCGGCCGCGCTGGCGGGCACCTTGCCGTCGCCAGCGCCCTGGCGCGCGACCGAGGGCTTGACGGCGATCGACGACAGGCGCAGCCGCAGCAGCATCAGGGCCGCGAGCGCAGCCAGGCCCAGCGCGGTGACGACGTGCGTGGCGACCGCCGATGCCAGGCTGGCCTCGACCAGCGTGTTGACCATCGTCGTCAGCCAGATGGCGGTGCAGACGAACGCGACGAGCCAAGGGAACGGCGTCATGCGCGCGGCCATGGCGTCGGCGATGGGCGGCAGGCGCCAGGAGGGCTGCTTGTGCGCAAGCAGTGCTCGTCCCAGGCCGACCACGAAGCCGGGAAAGATCGCGAACATCGCCACCGCGTCGCCCAGCCGCTCGGCCAGAGCGCCCCAGTTGCCGGTGTCGAACATCGCCTTCCAGCCCCACTGCGCTGCCAGGGCCACGAGCGCCGTCGTCGCCGCCACGGTGGTGATCGCGAGCAACGACCGACGCAGCCGGCCGAGCGGAAACACGCGCGACGCCAGCACGGTCAGGCCATGTTCGGCGCACCAGCTTCCCAGGAAGGCGAGCAGCAGCGCGCCGACGAGCGAGGCGATGACGCTGCCGCTGTCCGCGCCACGCAGCGAGGTCGACGCACCGGTGCGCACTTCGGCGAACAGTTCGTCCAGGCGTGCCCGATCGGCCGGCCAGGCGGTGCCGATGCCGCGCCAGAACGTGGTGCCCAGGGGCGAGCTGGCGCGCTCGAGCAGACGCGCCTCGAACTGGGCGCGCCGCTGCCCGCGCAGGTCGGCCGCGCGCTGCTGCGCATCGACCGCGACCAGGCGCGCCAGGCGAATGTCGGCGTCGAGCGCGTTGCGTTCCTTCTCCAGGGCGGCGCGCTGGCGCGTCACGTCGGCGTCTTCGGTGGTGCCTTTCGCGGGTGCCGCGCCGAGCTCGCCCAGGCGCGCGTTCAGCGCCGCCAGCGGGCCGGTGCGCGAGTCGACGAAACGCTGCGCCTGCGCGGCGATGTCGTCGGTCTGCGCGATCAGGGCCGGCACATCCTCGTCGCGGTCCTCGATGGTCTGCGGGATCTTGTCGAGCCGCGCGCGCATCGCCGGCACGGTGGTCTCCGGGACGACGGCCGGGTCCTGGGACGCAGCCTGCGCGGCGGCCGCGGCGGTGATGGCTTGGGTGGGGGTGGCAGGGTCGGCTGCCGACGCCGGGCCGCATGCGGCGAGGATGGTCAGCAGGAGCAGGGCGGCCAGTCCGCGTTGGATCGATCTCATCGGGCCATTATGGAAGGGCGCCCGTGCCCGGACCGTCAGCCGGCAGGACCGAACAGGTCGATGCGGTCGGTGATGATGCCGTCGGTGCCGAGCGCGATCAGCCGCTGCGCGGCCCACTCGTCGTTGACCGTGTAGCCGAGCGTGCGCAGGCCGGCGTCTTTCACGCGGGCGACCGTGCCGGCATCCCACAATGCGTGGTTGGAGACCACGGCGACGCAGCCCAGCTGCAGCGCTTCGTCGAGCCAGCCGTGGCGCAGCGTGTCCAGCAGCAGCGCGCGCGGCAGTTGCGGGGCGGCGTCGCGGGCGCCGGCCAGCGACTCGGGCCGGAACGAACTCAGCAGCGGCGGCACCGGCTCGCCCGCCCAGAGGCGCTCGGCCTCGCGCGCGACGACTTCGCCGGTCCGGCGCTCGATGCCGGGCGCCCTGCGCGTATCGGGCGTCGGCTTGATCTCGATGTTGAGGAAGTGGCCGTTGCGCAGGCAGAAGCGGGCGATGTTCTCGAAGCTCGGCAGCGGCTCGCCGGCGAAGGTACGCGAATGCCAGCCGCCCGCGTCGAGTCGCGACAGCGCGCGCCAGTCCAGGTCACCACCGACGCCATGGCCGTCGGTGGTGCGCTCCAGCGTCGCGTCGTGCATCAGGAAAGGCACGCCGTCGGCGCTGAGCTTGACGTCGCATTCGAACATGCGATAACCGTGCGCGGCACCGCAGCGGAACGCGGCCAGCGTGTTCTCCGGTGCGACCTTGCCGGCGCCACGATGCGCGATCCAGCGCGGGTAGGGCCAACGGGCGAGCGTGCCGTCGCTCATGTCACTGCCCAGCGACGCGCTTGCCGGAGCCGGCGTCGAACCAGTGCACGCGGTCGGGCCTCGCGGCGATGTGCACCGTGTCGCCGGCCATCGGCGGCGTGTCGGATTCGTCGGTGCGCATGATCAGCTGCTCGTCGCCGATACGCCCATACACAAGGCGCTCGGCGCCCAGCAGTTCGACGTACTCGACCTGCACCACCCAGCCGCTCGGGTCGAGTTTCAGGTGTTCGGGGCGGATGCCGAAGATCTGGCCCGGACGCGAACCCGGCACGTTCTTCAGCAGGTTCATCGGCGGCGAGCCGATGAAGCTGGCGACGAAGGTGGTCGCGGGATGCGAGTAAACCTCCTCGGGTGTGCCGAACTGGTCCATCACGCCACCGTTCATGACGATGATCCGCTGCGCCAGCGTCATGGCCTCGACCTGGTCGTGCGTGACGAACAGCGAGGTGATGCCGAGCTCGCGGTGCAGCTTCTGGATCTCGATGCGGGTCTGCGCGCGCAGCTTGGCGTCGAGGTTCGACAGCGGCTCGTCGAACAGGAACACCTGCGGCTGGCGCACGATCGCGCGGCCCATCGCCACGCGCTGGCGCTGGCCGCCGGAGAGCTCGCGCGGCTTGCGTTGCAGCAGCGCTCCGAGTTCCAGGATCTTCGCGGCCTTGTCGACGCGGGTCCTGATCTCCGGCACCGGCACCTTGGCGATCTTCAGGCCGTAGGCCATGTTGTCGAACACCGTCATGTGCGGATAGAGCGCGTAGTTCTGGAACACCATCGCGATGTCGCGCTCGGACGGTTCGAGCTCGTTGACCACGCGCCCGCCGATCGCGATCTCGCCGGCGGAGATCTCCTCCAGCCCCGCGACCATGCGCAGCAGCGTCGATTTGCCGCAGCCCGAAGGTCCGACGATGACGATGAATTCGTGGTCGGCGATCTCGGCGCTGACGCCGTGGATGACCTGGTTGGCCTTCGGACCGACGCCGTAGCGCTTGATGACGTTGCGTAATGAAAGGGCAGCCATTTTCTTATTTCTCGGTATCGACCAGGCCCTTGACGAACCATTTCTGCATGGCGACGACGACGATCGCGGGGGGCAGCATCGCAAGGATGGCGGTGGCCATCACTACGTTCCATTCGTTCTGCGAGTCGCCGCCGGCGATCATCCGCTTGATGCCGACGACCACCGGATACATGTCCTCGCTGGTGGTCGCGAGCAGCGGCCACAGGTACTGGTTCCAGCCGTAGATGAACTGGATGACGAACAAGGCTGCGATCGAGGTCTTCGACAGCGGCAGCAGCACGTCGATGAAGAAGCGCATCGGGCTCGCGCCGTCCATGCGCGACGCCTCGGTCAGCTCCTCCGGTACCGTCAGGAAGAACTGGCGGAACAGGAAGGTGGCGGTGGCCGAGGCGATCAGCGGCACCGTGAGGCCGGCGTAGGTGTTGAGCATGTTGAGGTCCGACAGCACCTTGTACGTCGGCAGGATGCGCACTTCGACCGGGAGCATCAGCGTGACGAAGATGGCCCAGAACACCGTCTTCTTGAACGGGAAGCGGAAGTAGACGATGGCGAAGGCCGACAGCAGCGAGATCGAGATCTTGCCGATCGAGATCACCAGCGCCGTGACCAGGCTGACCCACATCATGTGCGCCACCGGGGCGTTGGAGCCGGCGCTGTTCTCGCGCCCGAACAACGCCGCCCTGTAGCTCTCCCACATGTTGGTGCCCGGCAGCAGCGGCATCGGCGTCTGCACGATCTCCTGCGCGGTGTGGGTGGAGGCGATGAAGGCCAGGTAGAGCGGGAAGGCGACGATCAGGACGCCGAGCACCATGACGACGTGCGCCAGGATGCCGGAAGTGCTGCGTTTTTCGACCATTTCAGTAGTTCACTTTCTTCTCGACGTAGCGGAACTGGATCACCGTGAGCACGACGACGATCAGCATCAGCACCACCGACTGCGCCGCCGAGCCGCCGAGGTCCATCGCCTTGAATCCGTCGTAATAGACCTTGTAGACCAGGATCGCGGTGTCCTTGCCCGGGCCGCCCTGGGTGGCCGCGTCGACGATCGCGAAGGTGTCGAAGAATGCGTAGACGACGTTGATGACCAGCAGGAAGAAGGTGGTGGGCGACAGCAGCGGAAACTGCACCGTCCAGAAACGGCGCCAAGGCCGCGCGCCGTCGATGGCCGCGGCCTCGATCAGCGACTTCGGGATCGACTGCAGGCCGGCCAGGAAGAACAGGAAGTTGTAGGAGATCTGCTTCCAGACCGACGCCATCACGATCAGCGTCATCGCATGGCCCGAATCGAGCAGGTGGTTCCAGTCGATGCCGACCTTGCCGAGCGCATAGGCCACGACGCCGAGCGACGGCGAGAACATGAACACCCACAGCACGGCCGCCACCGCCGGCGCCACGGCGTACGGCAGGATCAGCATGGTCCTGTAGAACGTCGCGCCCCGCGCGGTACGGTCCGCGAACACCGCGAGCGCCAGCGACAGGCCGATGCCGATGCCCGCCACCAGCACCGAGAACAGCGCGGTCGTCTTGAACGACTCGACGTAGCTCTCGTCGTGGAAGAGCTGGCGGAAGTTGTCGAAGCCGACGAATTCGATCGAGGTGCCGAACGGGTCCTGCTGCTGCAGCGACTGCAGAAGCGCCTGGCCGGCCGGCCAGAAGAAGAACACCAGGATGACCGCCATCTGCGGCGCGAGCAGCAGCCACGGCAGCCAGCCGGAGCGGAAGAAGACACGTTTTTCCATGCAAGCCCTGAAATGAGAAACCTGCCGGCTCCGTGCGGAACGCGGCGGGTCGCGAGTCTAACGTCGGGGAAACAATTCTTGCGATTGTGTTCAGCCCTTGTTGGCTTTCTGGAAGCGCTCGAGCTGTTCGTTGCCGCGCCTGACGATCGAATCCAGCGCTTCCTTCGGCGTCTTCTTGCCGCCCCAGACCTGTTCGAGCTCCTCGTCTTCGATCGCGCGGATCTGCACGTAGTTGCCCAGGCGGATGCCGCGGCTCTTGTCGGTCACCTTGCGGATCATCTGCGTGACGGCCACGTCGGTGCCGGGGTTCTGCCTGTAGAAGCCGGAATCTTCGGTGAGCTTGTAGGCGGCGGTGGTCACGGGCAGGTAGCCGGTGCGCTTGTGGCTCGCGGACTGCACTTCGGGCGTCGAGATGAAGCTGAAGAACTTGGCCACGCCCTTGTACTTCTCGGGCGCCTTGCCCGACATCACCCAAAGGCTGGCGCCTCCGATGACGGTGTTCTGCGGCGCACCGGGCACGTCAGGGTAATAGGGAAGTGCGGCGACGCCGTAACCGAACTTGGCATTCTTCGCGACGTTGCCGTAGAAGCCCGAAGACGTATTGATCATGGCGCACTCGCCGGAGACGAACGAAGCCTCGGGAATGTTCGAGCGGCCCTTGTAGACGAACAGGCCCTGCTTGGCCATGGTCGACAGGTTCTCGATATGGCGCAGGTGCAGCGGCGAATCGACCTTCAGGCGCGTGTCGAGGCCGGCCAAGCCGTTGCTCTTGGTCGCGAATTCGACGTTGTGCCAGGCAGAGAAGCTCTCGAGCTGCGTCCAGTTCTGCCATGCGGTCGTGAACGGGCACTTGTGGCCACTCGCCTTGAGCTTGGCCGCGGCGGCGACCACTTCTGGCCAGGTCGTCGGCGCCTTGTCGGTCGGCAAGCCGGCCGCCTTGAAGGCGTCCTTGTTGAAGTAGAAGACAGTGGTCGAACTGTTGAACGGGAAGCTCATCATCTGGCCGTTCGGTGCCGTGTAATAGCCCGCGACCGCCGGAATGTAAGCCGAAGAATCGAACTTTTCACCTGCGTCTTTCATGACCTTGGCGACAGGCACGATGGCACCCTTGCTGGCTTGCATGGTCGCCGTGCCCACCTCGAACACCTGCAGGATCTCGGGTGCGTTGCCGGCTCGGAAGGCGGCGATCGCAGCCGTCATCGACTCCTCGTACTGCCCCTTGTAGGTCGGAACGATCCGGTAATCCTTCTGGCTCTCGTTGAACTGCCTGGCCAGGTCGTTGACCCATTCGTTGTTGACCGCGGTCATCGAGTGCCACCACTGGATCTCGGTCTGCGCCTGCGCGGTGTTGAACAGTGCCGTGGCCGCGAGCGCCGAGGCCAGGGCGAGTGGTTTGAATCGCATGAAGACTCCAGGAAAGGGAAGAGGGAGCGGAGAAAAGCGCGGATGGTAGGTGGTGCCGGTGACACGAGGGTGTCATGTTCTCTCATGCGCGGCGCGGCGATTCCAGGCGGGGAAACCCTTTCGTCGGTGCGTGCCGCGGCCGGGCGGAGCCGCCTTCGCGCGAGGCGATGCTAGCATCGCGGCCCTTCTTTTCCAGGGTCGGCAGAGGGTCCGCCGCGGACCTCCCCGATCCTCTTCGACCTCCCATGACCAAGACCACCTCACTCGACAAAAGCAAGATCAAGTTCCTCTTGCTCGAAGGCATCCACGCCTCGGCCATCGAGATCATCCGCAGCGCCGGCTACACCCAGGTCGAGACGTTGCCCAAGGCGTTGCAGGGCGAGGAACTGAAGGCGAAGCTGGCCGACGTGCATTTCCTGGGCATCCGCTCGCAGAGCCAGCTCACCGCCGACGTGCTGGTCGCCGCGCCCAAGCTGGTGGCCGTGGGGTGCTTCTGCATCGGCACCAACCAGGTCGACCTCGACGCCGCCCGCGAGCGTGGCGTGGCCGTGTTCAACGCGCCGTATTCGAACACCCGCTCGGTGGCCGAACTGGTGCTGGCAGAGGCGATCCTGCTGCTGCGCGGCGTGCCCGAGAAGAACGCGCTCGCGCACCGCGGCGGCTGGCTGAAGTCGGCCGTGAACTCGCACGAGATCCGAGGCAAGACGCTGGGCATCGTCGGCTACGGCTCGATCGGCACGCAGTTGTCGGTGCTGGCCGAGGGGCTGGGCATGCACGTCGCGTTCTACGACGTGGTGAGCAAGCTGCCGCTGGGCAACGCGCGCCAGGTCTCGCGACTGCACGACCTGCTCGCGCAGAGCGACATCGTGACGCTGCACGTGCCCGAGCTGCCGTCGACAAAGTGGATGATCGGTGCGGCCGAGATCGCGGCCATGAAGCCCGGCGGTATCCTGATCAACGCGGCGCGCGGCACGGTGGTCGACATCGACGCGCTGGCCGATGGCATCGCCTCGAAGAAGCTCTGGGGCGCCGCGATCGACGTGTTCCCGGTCGAGCCGGGCAGCAACAAGGACGAGTTCGTCTCGCCGCTGCGCGGCCTGGACAACGTGATCCTGACGCCGCACGTCGGCGGCTCGACGATGGAGGCGCAGGCCAACATCGGCGGCGAAGTGGCGGAGAAGCTGGTCAAGTACAGCGACAACGGCACCTCGGTGTCGTCGGTGAATTTTCCCGAAGTGGCGCTGCCGGCGCACCCGGGCAAGCACCGGCTGCTGCACATCCACCACAACGTGCCGGGCGTGCTGTCGCAGATCAACCGGATTTTCTCGGACAACCGCATCAACATCGCCTCGCAGTACCTGCAGACCAACGAGAAGGTCGGCTACGTAGTGACGGACATCGATGCCGCGTCGTCGGACCTGGCGCTGGAAAAGCTCGCCAAGGTGCCGGGAACGATCCGCAGCCGGGTGTTGTTCTAGGCGCAGCGCCGAAAAAGTCACGCTGTCCTAAAATCGCACCCCCGGCAAGAGGGTGCGCAGCGCCCGACCGAGGCCCACTTTCCCGATGAATGCACCGATCGCGCTGACCGCTTTGTTGTCGCAGGCCGCAGAGCCTGCTCGACTTCGCGAGATTCCCTACAACTACACCAGCTTTTCCGACCGCGAGATCGTGATCCGCCTGCTCGGCGAGCGTGGCTGGGCGCTGCTGCAGTCGCTGAGAGACGAGCGCCGCACCGGCCGTTCGGCCCGCATGCTCTACGAGGTGCTGGGCGACATCTGGGTCGTGCAGCGCAATCCCTACCTGGTCGACGACCTGCTGGGCAACCCGCGCCGACGCGGCCAGCTCGTCGATGCGCTGAACCACCGCCTGGCCGAAGTCGAAAAGCGCCGCACGCCCGATGCCGCTGCGCAGCGCGACGCGCTGGTCGGCGAGCTTTCGGCGCTGGTGTTGCGGGCGATCGCGACCTTCGACGCCATGTTCCGCGAGGTGGCGGCGCTGCGCCGCAAGGCGACGCGCACCTTTCGCCGGCTGACGGCGAAGGACAACATCAAGTTCGACGGCCTCTCGCGCGTGTCGCACGTGACCGACGCGACCGACTGGCGCGTCGAGTATCCGTTCGTCGTGCTGTGCCCCGACACCGAGGCGGAGATGGCGCTGCTGGTCAAGGGCTGCATCGAGCTGGACCTGACGATCATCCCGCGCGGCGGCGGCACCGGCTACACCGGCGGTGCGATTCCGCTGACCTGGAACAGCGCGGTCATCAACACCGAGAAGCTGGAGGCGATGACGGAGGTCGAGTTCATGGCGCTGCCGGGGCGCGAGGCGCCGGTACCGACGGTTTGGACCGAAGCCGGCGTGGTCACGCAGCGCGTGGCGGATGCGGCCGAGCGTGCGGGCTACGTGTTCGCGGTCGATCCGACATCGGCCGAGGCGTCGTGCGTCGGCGGCAACGTCGCGATGAACGCGGGCGGCAAGAAGGCTGTGCTCTGGGGCACGGCGCTCGACAACCTGGCCTCGTGGCGCATGGTCACGCCGCAGGCCGAGTGGCTCGAAGTCACGCGCGTCGGCCACAACCTCGGCAAGATCCACGACGCCGAGCGCGCCGTGTTCGACCTGCGATATTTCGCCGCGGACGGCAAGACGTTGCTGCGCAGCGAGCGTCTCGATATCGCCGGCAACGCATTCCGCAAGGAGGGCCTCGGCAAGGACGTGACGGACAAGTTCCTCTCGGGCCTGCCGGGCATCCAGAAGGAAGGCTGCGACGGGCTCATCACGAGCTGCCGCTGGATCGTCCACAAGATGCCGGCGCACACGCGCACCGTGTGCCTGGAGTTCTTCGGCAACGCGAAGGACGCGGTGCCCAGCATCGTCGAGATCAAGGATTTCATGTTCGCCGAGCAGAAACGCTCGGGCGTGCTGCTCGCCGGCCTCGAACATCTGGACGATCGCTACCTGAAGGCGGTCGGCTACGCCACCAAGTCGAAGAAGCACGGCGGTCTGCCCAAGATGGTGCTGTTCGGCGACATCGCCGGCGACGATGCCGACGCCGTGGCGCGCGCTACCTCGGAGGTGGTGCGCATCGCGAATTCGCGCAGCGGCGAGGGCTTCATCGCGATCAGCCCCGAGGCGCGCAAGAAGTTCTGGCTCGACCGCAAGCGCACCGCGGCCATCAGTCGCCACACCAACGCCTTCAAGATCAACGAGGACGTGGTGATCCCGCTGCCGCGCATGGCCGAGTACACCGACGGCATCGAGCGCATCAACATCGAGCTGTCGCTCAAGAACAAGCTGGCACTGACCGACGCGCTCGAAGATTTCCTCGCGCGCGGCAACCTGCCGCTGGGCAAGGTCGACGACGCGAGCGACCTGCCGGCGGCCGATCTGCTGGAAAGCCGCGTGGTGCAGGCGATCGATCTGGTACGCGAGACGCGCGAACTCTGGCGCGGCTGGCTGCACGACGTCGACGCGCTCTTCCCGCGGCTGCAGGACCATTCGTTGCGTGCGAGCTGGAAGACCCAGCTGCGCGCGCCGCTGCAGCAGATCTTCACCGGCGCCGAGTTCGAGCCGATCCTGGCCGAGTGCACGGTCATCCACCAGCGTGTGCTCAAGGGCCGCGTGTGGGTCGCGCTGCACATGCATGCGGGCGACGGCAACGTGCACACGAACCTGCCGGTCAACAGCGACAACTACGAGATGCTGCAGACCGCGCATGCGGCGGTGGTGCGCATCATGGGGTTGGCGCGCAGCCTGGACGGCGTGATCTCGGGCGAGCACGGTATCGGCATCACCAAGCTGGAATTCCTGACCGACGAGGAATTGCGGCCGTTCACGGAGTACAAACAGCGAGTCGATCCGGAAGGGCGGTTCAACAAGGGCAAGCTGTTGCGGGCCGCGACGCCGGCACCGCGCGATCTGCACGCCGACCTCACCAACGCCTACACCCCGAGCTTCGGCCTCATGGGCCACGAGTCGCTGATCATGCAGCAGAGCGACATCGGCGCGGTCGCCGATTCGGTCAAGGACTGCCTGCGTTGCGGCAAGTGCAAGCCGGTCTGCGCCACGCACGTGCCGCGCGCCAACCTGCTCTACAGCCCGCGCAACAAGATCCTGGCAACCTCGCTGCTGGTCGAGGCTTTTTTGTACGAGGAGCAGACGCGCCGCGGCGTGAGCATCAAGCATTGGGAGGAGTTCGAGGACGTCGCCGACCATTGCACGGTCTGCCACAAGTGCCTCTCGCCGTGCCCGGTGAAGATCGACTTCGGCGACGTTTCGATGAACATGCGCAACCTGCTGCGCAAGATGGGGCGGAAGAGTTTCCGTCCGGGCAATGCCGTGGCGATGCTGTTCCTCAACGCGACCAATCCGCAGACCATCAAGCTGATGCGCACCGGCATGGTCGACATCGGATTCAAGGCCCAGCGCCTGGCCAACGACCTGCTGCGTCGGCTCGCACGCAAGCAGACGGCCCTGCCGCCCGCGACGCTCGGACCGGCGCCGATCAAGGAGCAGGTGATCCACTTCATCAACAAGAAGATGCCGGGCGGCCTGCCCAAGCAGACGGCGCGCGCACTGCTCGATATCGAGGACGCGGACTACGTGCCGATCATCCGCAACCCGCAAGCGACCACGTCGGAGAGCGAGGCGGTTTTCTACTTTCCGGGCTGCGGGTCGGAGCGCCTGTTCTCGCAGGTCGGCCTGGCGACGCAGGCGATGCTCTGGCATGCGGGCGTGCAGACCGTGCTGCCGCCGGGTTACCTCTGCTGCGGCTATCCGCAACGCGGCAGCGGCCAGTTCGACAAGGCCGAGAAGATGATCACCGACAACCGGGTGCTCTTCCACCGCGTCGCCAACACGCTGAACTACCTCGACATCAAGACGGTGGTGGTGAGCTGCGGCACCTGCTACGACCAGCTCCAGGGCTACCAGTTCGACAAGATCTTCCCCGGCTGCCGGATCATCGACATCCACGAATACTTGCTCGAGAAGGGCATCACGCTGGATGCGACCGGCCCTTCGGCAGGCCCGGGACAGGCTTACCTCTATCACGACCCCTGCCACAGCCCGATGAAGCTGCAGGATCCGTTGAAGACCGTGAAAGCGCTCGTGGGCAATGCGGGGGGCGACAACGTGCTCAAGAACGACCGTTGCTGCGGCGAGTCGGGCACGTTGGGCGTTACGCGACCCGACATCTCGACGCAGATCCGCTTCCGCAAGGAAGAGGAGCTGAAGAAGGGCGAAGCCGCGCTGCGGGCTTCGGGGCAGGCGCCGGCGCAGGGCAGCGTGAAGATCCTCACCAGCTGCCCGAGCTGCCTGCAGGGCCTGTCTCGCTACGGCAACGACCTGGACAACGGCCTGCTCGAAGCCGACTACATCGTGGTCGAGATGGCCAGCCGCATCCTCGGCGATCAGTGGCTGCCCGACTATGTCGCCGCCGCCAACAGCGGCGGCATCGAGCGCGTGCTGGTCTGAGCATGAAGGACTGCGTGCTGTGCGGATCGACGGGCGGCCGTCTGGTGTTCGAGGGGTCGAAGTTCCGCGTGATCCATGCGGACGAAGCGGGCTTTCCGGGGTTCTATCGCGTGGTCTGGTGCGACCATGCGGCCGAGTTCTCGGATCTCGAAGCGGCCGACCGCACGCTTTGCATGGAAGCGGTGACCGTCGTCGAGCAGTGTCTGCGCCGGCATCTCGCACCGACCAAGATCAATCTCGCGGCGCTCGGCAACATGGTCTCGCACCTGCACTGGCACGTGATCGCGCGCTTCGACTGGGACACGCGTTTCCCGGCGCCGGTCTGGGCCGATGCGCGGCGTGACTACGACGGCTTCAGGGAAGCCGAAGTCGCCGCACGGCTACCGGCTGTGGAGGCGGACATCGTCGGGAAGCTGCGTGCGGCCCAGGCCTGAGCATCGATACAACCAAGACACTCCGAAGGATTCACATGGCAGGCCTGCACAACGGCGCTCCGACGCCCCGATCGATCACCGTGCACAAGCAGTCGCGCGTGCTCGAGATCGAATTTTCTGACAACCGGAGCTTTCGCATACCGTTCGAGCTGATGCGCGTGTTCTCGCCGTCGGCCGAAGTGCAGGGGCACGGGCCCGGCCAGGAAATCCTGCAGACGGGCAAGCGCAACGTCGGTCTGCTGGAACTGGAGCCGGTGGGCAACTACGCGGTCAAGCCGGTCTTTACCGACGGCCACGAAAGCGGCATCTTTTCGTGGACGCTGCTCTACGAGCTCGGTTCGCAGCACGACACGCTCTGGGCGCGCTACCTGCAGCGCCTCGAAGCCGCAGGCGTCGATCGCGACGCACCGATGGCGATTCCCGGCGGCGGCAGTCATGCCTGTAACAGCCATTGAGTCTTTCTGGCGAAGGCATCGTTTCGCAATGTCCGCCGTCCCGGCGGGGTCGTCGCCTTGAGCTTCGCACTTCCGACCTAACATCGGGTGCATGAGCACCACCCATTTCGGTTTCGAGAATGTCGAGGAACGCGACAAGGCGCGTCGCGTGCGCGGCGTCTTCGACTCGGTCGCGACCCGCTACGACCTCATGAACGACCTGATGTCCATGGGTCTCCATCGCGCCTGGAAGGCCTACGCCGTGATGGTCGCCAACGTCGGCGAAGGCTCGCGCGTGCTCGACATCGCCGGCGGCACGGGCGATCTCGCGCTGGCTTTCTCGAAAAAGGTCGGCGCGACCGGCAAGGTGGTCCATACCGACATCAACGAAGCCATGCTGCGTACCGGTCGCGAACGCCTGCTCGATGCCGGTGTCGCGTTGCCGACGCTGGTCTGCGATGCCGAGAAGCTGCCGTTCCCCGATGGCCATTTCGACGTCGTGACCGTGGCCTTCGGCCTGCGCAACATGACCCATAAGGATGCTGCGCTCAAGGAGATGAACCGCGTGCTCAAGCCCGGCGGCAAGCTGCTGGTGCTGGAGTTCTCGAAGGTGGCGAAGCCGCTGCAGAAGGCCTACGACTGGTACTCCTTCAACGTGCTGCCGCGCCTGGGCAAGATCGTCGCCGGCGACGACAGCAGCTACCGCTACCTGGCCGAATCCATCCGCATGCATCCGACACAGGACGAACTCAAGGCCCTCATGAAAGAGGGTGGTTTCGGCCATGTGGACTATCACAACATGACGGGCGGCGTGGTCGCCCTGCATGTTGGAATCAAGTGTTGAATCTTTCGAACTGGAGACGATGAAATGAAGAACTTCTGGTCCGTGATGCTGGTGTGCGCGCTGGTGCTCGTGAGCGCCGATGCCGATGCGCGACGCATGGGTGGCGGCAAGTCTGTCGGTCGCCAGTCCAGCAACGTGACGCAGCGCGAGTCGGCACCGTCGGCTTCGCCCACGGCGCCTGGTGTGCCGGCGCAGAGTGTCAACAACGCGGCCGCTCGTCCGGCGACCGCCGCGCCCGCTGCAGCGGCGCCCAAGCGCAACTGGGGTGGCATGCTTGGTGGCCTGGCTGCGGGTCTCGGTCTGGCTTGGCTCGCGAATTCGCTTGGCGTCGGTGCGGGCTTCGGCAACATCCTGCTGATCGCACTGCTGGCGATGGCGGCGCTGTTCGCATGGCGAATGTTCGCGGCGCGGCGCGCAGCGGCTTCTTCGAACGGTGGCAACGGTGGCGGCTTTGCGTTCCAGGGCGCCGGTACCGGTGCGCCTGTCGATGTGCCGGTGGCTCCGCAGTACCGCGCCGACAAGATCGGCAACGACGCACCGGCACGTCCATTGGAATCTTCGGGCACCTCGTTCGATTCGACCGCGACTGCCGAGCGTGGGGGTTCCTCAATGGCCGGTGCGGCCGGTGCCGGCACGGGCAGCATGATCGGCTCTGCGCTGATGGGTGCGCAAACGTGGGGCGTGCCGACCGGCTTCGATACCGACGGCTTCCTGGCGGCCGCCAAGCGAAACTTCGTGACGCTGCAGGGCGCATGGGACCGGTCCGATATCGGCATGCTGCGCTCGATGATGACCGACAGCATGGTGGGCGAGATCCAGGCGCAGCTTTCGGAACGCGAATCGCACACCGGCGGTCAGCCGAACAAGACCGAAGTCGTGGTGCTCGATGCCAAACTGCTCGGCATCGAGGAGCTGCCGGACGCCTACATGGCCAGCGTCGAATTCTCCGGAATGATCAAGGAAGACGCCGCCTCGGGCCCGAGCCCGTTCCGCGAAGTCTGGAACATGACCAAGCCGACCAGCGGTTCCGGTGGTTGGCTTGTGGCCGGCGTCCAGGCACTGCAGTAGCGCTGCAAATCGGCCCTCGAAGCGCGGCCTTCGTGCTGCGAGGGCTGCCAACCGACAGGATAATGGGGACATGGCCACACCATCGTCCCCTTTTTCTTTTCTCGACGACCTGTTCAACCGCATCGGCGACCGCGTGCGGCCTCCGGTCTGGGCAGTGCACGAGATGCAGCACCGCGCGGTGCTCTTCCTGAATCATGTGTTGCAGCAAGAGCCTGAAGCGCAGCAGCGCCTGGCGCGGCAGAAGGGGCGTGTGGTGCGTTTCGAGTGGCGCTTCGTTACGCTCCAGCTGGTGGCGACGCCCGCGGGACTGCTCGACATCGCGTCCGCAGGGGCGGTCCCAGAACTCACGCTGATCGTCACCGAAAGCTCGCCTTTCGGCCTCGCGCGCGCTACCTTGCGCGGCGACAAACCAGCCGTGCGCATCGTCGGCGACGTACAGCTCGCGGCGGAAGTCAACTGGCTGGTCGACCACGTGCGCTGGGACGTCAAGGACGACCTCGCACGCCTGATCGGCGACGTGCCCGCGCACACCGTCGGCAACGTCGCGCGTCGTGCGGCAGCGGCGATCCGGAAATTCGTCGGAGACAGGTCCGGCCCGACGCGTCCGTCCACGTCGGGGCCGATGCCTTCCACGGGTCCGGGCAACGAATGAGACGCTTCTATCGGGGCCTCTACATCGTATGGATCGCGTTGCGGTACGGCCTCGACGAGCTGGTGCTGACCAGCTTCCAGAAGCCGTGGCTGAAGGCGATCGCGCGCATCGTGTCGGTCGGGCGCAAGCTCGATGCGCCACGCGGTCAGCGCCTGCGCGAAGCGCTGGAGCGGCTCGGGCCGATCTTCGTCAAGTTCGGTCAGGTGCTGTCGACGCGGCGCGACCTGCTGCCACCCGACATCGCCGATGAACTGGTCTGGTTGCAGGACCGCGTACCGCCTTTTCCTTCGGCGGTGGCCATCGCTACCATCGAGCGCGCCTTCAAGCGCCCGGTCGCGGACATCTTCGAGCAGTTCGACGAGACGCCGGTGGCCAGCGCCTCCATCGCGCAAGTTCATTTCGCCACGTTGCGCGATGCCAAGGGAACATTGCGTGAGGTCGCGGTGAAGGTGCTGCGTCCGGGCATGCGCGGCATCATGGAAAAGGACCTGGCACTGATGGCGATGATGGCCGGCTGGGTCGAGAGCCTGTCGGCCGACGGCAAGCGCCTGAAGCCGCGCGAGGTGGTGGCCGAGTTCGACAAGTACTTGCACGACGAGCTCGACCTGGTGCGCGAAGCCGCGAACGCGGCGCAGCTGCGCCGCAACATGGCCGAGCTCCAGCTGGTGCTGGTCCCCGAGATGCACTGGGATTTCTGCCACCCCGAAGTCATGGTGATGGAGCGCATGAACGGCGTGCCGATCGCGCAGCTCGATCGCCTGCGCGCGGCCGGTGTCGATATCCCCAAGCTCGCGCGCGACGGCGTGACAATCTTCTTCACCCAGGTGTTCCGCGACGGCTTCTTCCATGCGGACATGCACCCGGGCAACATCCAGGTGAGCTTGGCGCCGGAGACCTTCGGGCGCTACATCTCGCTGGATTTCGGCATCGTCGGTACGCTGACCGAGTCGGACAAGGAATACCTGGCGCAGAACTTCGTGGCTTTCTTCCGGCGCGACTACAAGCGCGTGGCCGAACTGCATCTGGAAAGCGGCTGGGTGCCCGAAGGCACGCGAATCGACGAGCTCGAAGCGGCGATCCGCACCGTGTGCGAACCCTATTTCGACCGGCCGCTGAAGGAGATATCGTTGGGCATGGTGTTGATGCGGCTGTTCCAGACGTCGCGCCGCTTCCATGTCGAGATCCAGCCTCAACTTGTGCTGCTGCAGAAGACGCTGCTCAACATCGAAGGGCTCGGGCGCCAGCTCGACCCCGACCTCGACCTCTGGGCCACGGCGCAGCCGTTTCTCGAGAAATGGATGATCGACCAGGTCGGGCCCAAACGGCTTTTCGCGCAGTTTCGCGCCGAGGCGCCGCGCTATGCCAAGCTGCTGCCGCAATTTCCGCGGCTGATGCACGAGTTCCTGTCGCGCCGCCCGGACGACAACCACCGCGAGATGCTCGAACTGCTGCAGGCACAGAAGAAGACCAACCGCCTGTTGCAGGCGATCGTCTACGGTGGCATGGGTTTTGTCCTGGGTTTGCTTGCGATGCAGGTGTTGGTGCGCGTGCGTCTGTTCTGAAGCGTTGGAGGAGCATTGCCGTGTTGTTGACCCTGGTCGCCGTTTACCTGCTGCTGACGATTGCCATCGGCCTCTTCGCCGCCCGGCGCGTCAAGAACACCACCGATTTCGCGATCGCCGGGCGCAATTTGCCGCTCTTCATGATCGTGACCACCACCTTCGCGACATGGTTCGGCTCCGAGACGGTGCTGGGCATTCCGGCCAAGTTCATCGAGGGCGGTCTCCACGGTGTGGTCGAGGATCCGTTCGGCGCCGGCACCTGCCTGATCCTGGTCGGACTGTTCTTCGCCGGCAAGCTCTATCGCATGACGCTGCTGACCATCAGCGACTACTACCGCGAACGCTACGGACGCGTGGTGGAGGTGGCCTGCTCGATCATCATCATGCTGAGCTACCTCGGATGGGTATCGGCGCAGGTAACGGCGCTGGGGCTGGTGTTCAACGTGCTGTCGGCCGGGTTCCTCAGCGTACCGTTCGGGATGGTGATCGGCGTCGTCTCGATCCTGGCCTATACGCTGTTCGGTGGCATGTGGTCGGTGGCGGTGACCGATTTCATGCAGATGATCATCCTGGTGGTCGGTCTGGCGGTGATCGCGGTGTTCGCTGGTCGCATGGCGGGCGGGGCGGACAAGGTGGTCGCGTTCGCGATGAGCAAGGACCTCTTCAAGTTCTGGCCCGAACCGAGCCTGAAGGACATGGTGTTCTTCTTCGCCGCAGCCATCACGATGATGCTCGGTTCGATCCCGCAGCAAGACGTGTTCCAGCGCGTGATGTCGGCCGACAGCGTCGGTGCGGCGACGTGCGGACCGGTGATCGGCGGCATCGCGTACATCCTGTTCGCCTTCGTGCCGATGTTCCTGGTGGCGAGCGCGTTGCTGATCATGCCGGAGCAGGCCGCGCAGTTGCTCAGGGAGGATCCTCAGAAAGTCCTGCCCACCCTGGTGCTCGAGAAGATGCCCTTCGTGATGCAGGTGCTGTTTTTCGGCGCCTTGCTTTCGGCCATCAAGTCGACCGCCTCGGCGACCCTGCTGGCGCCGAGCGTGACCTTCACCGAGAACATCTGGCGCCAGTTCCGCCCGGCCGGTACCGACCGGCAGAACCTGCGGACGATGCGGATCACGGTGCTCGTGTTCAGCGCTTCGGTGCTCGCGTATTCGATCCGCATGCAGGGCACGCCGATCTACGAACTGGTCTCCGGCGCCTACCAGGTGCCGCTGGTGGGCGCTTTCGTACCGCTGGTCTGCGGGCTCTACTGGCAGCGGGCGAGCACGCAGGGTGCGGTGGCTTCGGTGGCGCTCGGGATCGGTGTCTGGCTGACGTTCACGGCGACGCCGTGGGGCGCGGACTTCCCGGCGCAGCTCGCCGGGGTGCTGGCGGCGGCTTTCGGCATGCTGGTCGGATCGCTCGCGCCGCAGTGGATCGGCAACGTGCGCACGCCGCACCGGCCGCTGGCGACCACCTCGGCCTGAGGCCGGCCGGCCTGGCCGACGCCCTATAATCTTGGGCTTTGCGAGCGGCCAACGCGCCGCATTTTCTGCGCCCAATTCCATGCCTATCTACGCCTACAAATGCAGCACCTGCGGCTTCGCCAAGGATGCGTTGCAAAAAATGTCCGACGCTCCGCTCACGGTGTGTCCGGCATGCGGCGCGAGCACCTTCGAGAAACAGGTCACGGCAGCAGGCTTCCAGCTCAAGGGTTCGGGCTGGTACGTGACCGACTTCCGCGACGGCGGCGGCAAGAAGCCGGCCGAGTCGGGCGCCGCCAAGAGCGACGACAAGGGTGGCGAGAAAGCGGGTGGAGCGGACCCCGGCGCCGCGGAGAAGAGTGCCACGTCCGAAAGCGGCGCCAGTGCAGCGGCAGCGGCGCCGAGTGCCGCGCCCACGGCGTCACCCGTGCCGTCGCCGGCACCTGCCGCCAAGAAGGACTGAGACCCGTTCCATGCATGCACTGCGCAAATGGCTGCTCTCGGGGCTGCTGGTCATCGTGCCGCTGGTGATCACGCTGGGCGTGTTGAACTGGATCATCGGCACGCTCGACCAGACGCTCTGGCTGTTGCCCAGCGAATGGACCGACTGGCTGAACGCCCACCGCGTGCGCGGACTGGGCGTGCTGCTCACGCTGGCGATCCTGCTGGTCGTCGGCGCGATCGCCAGCAATTTCGTCGGCAAGCGCCTGCTCGGCTGGGGCGACGCCGTGGTGCGGCGCATTCCGGTGGTGCGCTCGATCTATTCGAGCGTCAAGCAGGTGTCGGACACGCTGTTCTCCGAGAACGGCAATGCCTTCCGCACGGCCGTGCTCATCGAGTGGCCGCGGCCCGGTTCATGGACGATCGCTTTCGTCACCGGCACGCCGGGCGCGGAAGTGCGCGAGCACCTGGGCGGCGGTGAATACCTCGGCGTCTACGTGCCGACCACGCCGAACCCGACCGGGGGCTACTTCGTGATGCTCAAGCGCAGCGACTGCATCGAACTCAAGATGAGCGTCGACGACGCGCTCAAGTACATCGTCTCGATGGGCGTGGTCGTTCCCGGCGGCCCCGCAACCATCGCCGTCCATCCCCATCGCGCCCCCGGCGCCTGAAACGAGTTTCCATGGCCATCCGATCACAAATGCGTTCCCACTACTGCGGCCTCGTCACCGAAGCCCTGATCGGCGAAACCGTCACGCTGTGCGGCTGGGTCAACCGCCGCCGCGACCACGGCGGCGTCATCTTCGTCGACGTGCGCGACCGCGAAGGCTATGCCCAGGTGGTTTGCGACCCCGACCGCGCGACGACCTTCGCCGTGGCCGAAGACCTGCGCAACGAGTTCTGCGTCCAGGTCACCGGCGTCGTGCGCGCAAGGCCCGACGGCACGACCAACGACAGCCTCAGGAGCGGCAAGATCGAGGTGCTGTGCCACGAGCTCAAGGTGCTCAATCCGTCGGTCACGCCACCGTTCCTGCTCGACGACGACAACCTCAGCGAGACCACCCGCCTCACGCACCGCGTGCTCGACCTGCGTCGCCCGGCGATGCAGCGCAACATGATGCTGCGCTACAAGGTCACGATGGAGGCGCGCAAGTTCCTCGACGCCAACGGCTTCATCGACATCGAAACGCCGATGCTGGGCAAGTCCACGCCCGAGGGCGCACGCGACTACCTCGTGCCCAGCCGCGTGCACGACGGCAGCTTCTTCGCGCTGCCGCAGTCGCCGCAGCTGTTCAAGCAGCTGCTGATGGTGGCGGGCTACGACCGCTACTACCAGATCGTCAAGTGCTTTCGCGACGAGGATCTGCGCGCCGACCGCCAGCCCGAATTCACGCAGATCGACATCGAGACCTCGTTCATGGCGGAGGAGGAGATCCGCGAGATGTTCGAAGGGATGATCCGCAACGTCTTCCGTGCGGCCGCCGACATCAACCTCCCGGTGTTTCCGACGATGACGTACGGCGACGCGATGTTCAGGTACGGCTCCGACAAGCCCGACCTGCGCGTGAAGCTCGAATTCACCGAGCTCACCGAAATCATGAAACGCGTCGAGTTCAAGGTGTTCTCCAATGCCGCGACCCTGAAGGGCGGCCGGGTCGTCGCGCTGCGCGTGCCGGGCGGCGGTGCCGAAGGCGGCATGTCGCGCGGCGAGATCGATGCCTACCAGGAGTTCGTGAAGATCTACGGCGCCAAGGGCCTGGCCTACATCAAGGTCAACGACGCCCGGATCGGCCGCGACGGCCTGCAGAGCCCGATCGTCAAGAACCTCGACGACGTCACGCTGGCCGAGATCATCGCCCGCACGGGTGCCCGCAACGGCGACATCCTGTTCTTCGGCGCCGACAAGGAGAAGGTCGTCAACGATGCGATCGGCGCACTGCGCGTGAAGATCGGCCACAGCGCCTTCGGCCGCAAGACCGGCCTGTTCGAAGACCGCTGGGCGCCGCTCTGGGTGGTCGACTTCCCGATGTTCGAGTTCGACGAGGAGGGCCAGCGCTGGTCGGCCGTGCACCACCCGTTCACCGCGCCCAAGGACGGCCACGAGAACCTGATGGACACGGCGCCCGAGAAGTGCATCGCCAAGGCCTACGACATGGTGCTCAACGGCATCGAGATGGGGGGCGGCTCGGTACGTATCCACCGCGAGGAAGTGCAGAGCAAGGTCTTCCGCGCGCTGAAGATCAGCGCCGAGGACGCGCAGCTCAAGTTCGGCTTCCTGCTCGACGCGCTGCAGTACGGGGCGCCGCCGCACGGTGGCATCGCCATCGGTCTGGACCGCCTGGTCATGCTGATGACGGGCGCCGATTCGATCCGCGACGTGATCGCCTTCCCCAAGACCCAGCGCGCTCAGGACCTGCTCACGCAGGCGCCCAGTCCGGTCGACGAGAAGCAGTTGCGCGAGCTGCACATCAAGCTGCGCAACGTCCAGCCGGTGGCCTGAATTTCCACGGACCGGCGGCGCTGCCGAGCGGCCATGACGATTTTCAAGATTCCCGAGTCGGTGCTGGTCGTGATTCACACGCCGGCACTCGACGTCTTGTTGATCCGCCGTGCCGACAGCTCTTCGACGTTCTGGCAGTCCGTCACTGGCAGCAAGGACACGCTGGAAGAAGACCTGCGCTTCACCGCCGCGCGCGAAGTGGGCGAAGAAACCGGCATCGACTGCAAGTCCGGCAGCGATCTGGCCTCTGGCCTGCGTGACTGGCATCTGCAGAACGTCTACGACATCTACCCGCAATGGCGAGCCCGCTACGCGCCGGACGTGACGCGCAACACCGAGCACTTGTTCGGTCTGTGCGTGCCGGAGCGCATCGTGCCGGTGCTGGCGCCGCGTGAGCACGTCGACTGGCGGTGGCTCCCGTTTCGCGACGCCGCCGATGCGTGCTTTTCTCCTTCGAACGCCGAAGCCATCCTGCTGCTGCCACAATTCCTGCCATGAACGCGACCGTGAACACCTTTCGGGTGGCGACCTACAACATTCACAAGGGCGTGCAGGGCATCGGTCCCGCACGCCGGCTCGAGATCCACAACCTCGGCCACGCCATCGAGCAGCTCGATGCGGACATCGTCTGCCTGCAGGAAGTGCGCAAGATGAACCGGCAGGGCGCACAGCAGTTCGCCCGCTGGCCGCAGATGCCGCAGGCCGAATTTCTCGCGCCCGAGGGCTACACGGCGGTCTATGAGACCAATGCGGTGACGCGCCACGGCGAACATGGCAACGCGTTGCTCACGCGCTGGCCGGTGGTGCGCCAGAACCATCACGACATTTCTGACCACCGTTTCGAGCAGCGTGGACTGCTGCACGTGGTGATCGACGTCGACGGAAGGACAGTGCACGCCATCGTCGTCCACCTGGGGCTCATCAAGGGCAGCCGCGTCCGGCAGGTCGCACGCATTCAGGAATTCATCGAACGCGAGATTTCACACGACGAAACCGTGATCGTCGCCGGTGACTTCAATGACTGGGGCGCACGCATGCGCTACGCGATGAATGCGATGGGCATGCGCGATTCCAGCGATTTGCGCGGTCCGCCGATGCTCACCTATCCGTCGCGGCTGCCGGTCACGCAACTCGATTTCATCTACGCACGGCGACTCGTGCCGACGGCCTGCAGCGTGCCGCGTGGCCCGATCTGGGCGCGCATGTCGGACCATCTGCCGCTCCTGACCGACTTTTCGCTGTCGAACGGATAGCGCGCTGCCGATGTCGTGCAGTCCGCCGGGTGCGCGCCGACAGCCATTCAATCACTGCTAGGATTTGTGCATGCTCAGGAAAATCGACGCTCCTTCCGATCCCGGCGCCGGCGAACGCGCCGCGCAGGACGCTTCCGGAGAGGGCGTACCGATGTCCGTGAAGATCAGGGAACGTCTGGTTGCCGCAAAGAAGCGCTTCAACGCCAACGACAACATCGCCGAGTTCCTTGAACCCGGCGATCTCGACACGCTGCTCGACGAGGTCGAGGTCAAGATGAAGGGAGTGCTCGAAAGTCTGGTGATCGACGTCGACAACGACCACAACACCGACAACACCGCCCGTCGCGTAGCCAAGATGTACCTCAAGGAGGTCTTTCTCGGGCGTTACGTTCCGCCCCCCAAGCTCACCGAGTTCCCGAACGCCGAACACCTGAACGAATTGATGATCGTCGGACCGATCACCGTGCGTAGCGCCTGCTCACACCACTTCTGCCCGATCATCGGCAAGCTCTGGATCGGCGTCATGCCCAACGAGCACACCAACGTCATCGGGCTGTCGAAATACGCACGGCTTGCCGAATGGGTCATGGGCCGGCCGCAGATCCAGGAAGAGGCCGTGGTGCAACTGGCCGACCTGATCCAGGAGAAAACCCAGCCGGACGGCCTGGCGCTGGTCATGGAGGCCGAGCACTTCTGCATGGCCTGGCGCGGCGTGAAGGAAATGGACAGCAAGATGATCAATTCCGTCATGCGCGGCGTGTTCCTGAAGGACCCGAACCTTCGGCGCGAATTCCTCTCACTTTTGCCGCGCAAGCGCTGATCCCGATGCTCGTACGTCTTCTCTATGCCAGCCGTGCGGTCGATTCGGGTGCGGCGTCCGTCGAAGCAATCCTGGCTCAAGCCCGTGCGCACAATCCGGCGTGCGGCGTTACCGGCATCCTCTGCTACGGCGGAGGGATCTTCCTGCAGGCGATCGAGGGAGGGCGCGCGGCGGTGAGCAAGCTCTATGGCCACATCCAGCAGGATCCGCGGCATGAGAACGTGCTGCTGCTGCACTACGAGGAAATCACCGAGCGCCGCTTTGGCGGCTGGACGATGGGGCAGGTGCATCTCTCGAAAGTGCACGCGGCGACTTTGCTGCGCTACTCGGAACGCGCCGAGCTCGATCCTTATGCAGTCTCGGGCAGGGTCTCGCTCGCACTGCTCGAAGAACTGATGGCGACGGCCGCCATCGTCGGGCGCAATTGACGGTTCTTTTCGGCTGCGATTTTTCCAGCGCGCCGAGTGCCCGCAAGCCGATTGTCGTTGCGTTGGGCAGCGTGCGAGACCGTCGGGTGGTGCTGTCGAGGTTGCTGCGCTTCCCGACACTCGACGAATGGGCCGCCTGGATGCGCGCGACCCCGGCATGGATCGGCGGCTTCGACTTTCCGTTCGGTCTGCCACGCGAACTGGTCGTGCAACTGGGGTGGCCGCTGACATGGAAAGCCTTGATGACGCATTACGCGAGCCTGTCCCGGGCAGAGATCCGCGGCGAGTTTGCGACCTTCTGCAATGCGCGTCCGGTCGGTGGCAAGTTCGCGCATCGAGCGACGGACATACCAGCCGGATCGAGCACGTCGATGAAGTGGGTCAACCCACCTGTTGCATTCATGCTGCATGCTGGAGTTCCACGCCTGCTGGAGGTCGAGGCAGCACTTCCCGGCCTGCATGAGCCAGCAGATGCCACTCGGATCGCGCTGGAGGCCTATCCCGGGCTGCTGGCGCGTGAACTGATCGGTCGGCGCAGTTACAAGGCAGACAACGCAGCGCGCCAGAACGCCGAGCGCTGGCTGGCGCGGGCCGATCTGGTGTCATTGCTCGAACTCGGCAAGACGCGTCTGGGACTGCGCCTTTCCCTGACGCACGCCCAGCGCGACACGCTGCTGGCCGATGCGCAGGGCGACCTGCTCGATGCGGTGCTCTGTCTCGTCCAGGCTGCATGGGCAACGCTCCAGCGGGAAGAGCCCGGTGTCGATGGGAAACGAAATTACGGACTGCCGCTCGACGTCGATTCGCTGGAAGGCTGGATATTGACCTCTTGAACTGCCAAAGGTCCTACAGTCGTTCAAGGCGGCGGCTGCGAAGGGATCGGCAGGCCACTCCTTAGATTGGCCATATGACTTGGCAATAATTGCTGTGTCATGCTAAAACCCTCACCACCTGATAGGAAATTGCCATGAACAAGGATCAAGTTGAAGGACGTGTCGATCAAGCCAAGGGCAAGATCAAGGAACTCGCCGGTAAAGCGGTTGGAAACGAAAAGCTGGAAGCCAAGGGCAATGTGGATCAGGCTTCGGGCAAAGTGCAAAGTACCTATGGCGATACCAAGGAAAAAGCCAAGGATGCCATCAAGACGGGTGCGGACAAGCTGTAGACAAAGGCGTTACGCTTGAGAGAATCGTTGTCGTCGCGTCTGCGTTCTGGTTGAGCGACGGCAACGCGCGTTCAAAAGAAAGGCTGCTGATCGACGACATGGCGCGGCAATAAAGCGCATGTATATAACAGGCAAGCAGTTAAATGCTATTCGAAGCATACGGGCTTGCTATCGGTATGCCAAGGTTGGATTCAGACGGATGAAGCGGAAAAGAATCTGATATAAGCTGGCATATTGATTTTTTCCACTTTGGAAAATATGAAAAAAGCCCGGGCGATCCGGGCTTTTTCGACGATCTACAGATTGCTAATCATGTAGTTTTTCGGCTGAATCGTTGTTTTGCATCAGTGTGGTCACCATGTCCGCAATATCGGAAGTCTTGAAAACTGCTGCCGCTAGTGCTGTAACCGACAAAAGACGCCATGGCCTCAATATCATAAGCAATGCACCCGTACCGGCTGCATATGCCATCAACTTCACCGGTTGTTTTTTCGCATACCTGGCAAGTATCGGGCGTCCAAGTTGTACCACTGCATTCGCAGGATGGCGACGCCACCAACGCTCGCCGATATTGCGAGCAACTGCCAACATCGGAAAACCTGCAAGCAACCTGTCCGACCTTTGACGAACTCCATCCGGTCGTGATGACAAAGCACGATCCTCAGCAAGGTTTTCAACCGAAGGTTGCCTATCGTCGTGTTCGTAGCCAAGCTCGTTGAACAGCGCCCGGCGTGAAATCGCAAGTCGTTGCTGGGGCGTCAAAGCGGAACGATCAATTGTCATGACCAACTCCGGCAACATGCAGCGCATGCATATCTGCGCTTAGCTGCGCACGCAAATCTTCAAAAGCATGAGATAACACGGGACGCATCATGAAATATGCAGCGATTGCGGCAATAAGGAAAGCGACGCCCGGAACGATGACCAGTACCCAATGAAAGGTACCATCAACGCCGCCGAGCATTACGGCCACTCCCGTCAAACCCAGCGCCAGAATGGCGCTGATCGCAGCAACGGCACCGGCAACGATACGAACTACAAATCCCCGACCGACTTTGGCAATCTCTTCCTTGACCAATGCCGAGTAATTGGCAACATGGTCAGCAATGAGTTCGGGGTGCCCTAGCACCGTGGAATAGATGGGATGGAGCATCGGGCTTTATCTGGACGAGCGGCAAGAGGAGATCAGACGACTCGGGAAATCAATAGTCGTCGCGCGTGCTGCGGCTTGCCAACACGATCAGGGCAGTGATTGCAGCGCCAGCAGCGGCAGCAATGAGTACCGAGCGAACCGGTTGGTCGGCAATGTATTTGCCCGTGACACCGGCAGCTTGCTCAATGCGGCGCTGTGCACGTGCGCTCGTGGTCGAAGCAGCATCCAACCCGCGTTGGACTGCCTGTTGTACACGCGCTGCGATCTGCTCCATGGCCGGCTCTGCGTCACGGCGCAGGTCACGGACCTTTTCGCCAACGGCATTGACGGCGTTCTGGGCATAGGACCGGGTCGAATCGATGGCGTCGTTGGCAGTCTTGTTTGTGTCGTCGGCGAGTTGCGAAGCTGTCTTGGTGCTCATGAAATATCCTTTACTGTTTCCAGGAAAAAAACTGCAGATCGCTGCAGGCCGTTCATGCCGCCGATGTGCTCTGTGAAAAGTGGCGTCACGAACTCGAGGTACCTGTTCACATTAGTCCCAAGCACCTGCAGATACCTGTCAGCAGCTATGGGAGGGTATCGTAGGAGAGGGTCGTATTAATCCCGTCCGGATCATTTCGGGCACAGGTGGAAGATTCAAGCCCGTATCGGGATCATTGCGGTCAGCTTCGTGCCCTGTCCCAACGTCGATGCGACCGTGAGCTTTCCCTTTGCGGTCTCGACACGGTGTCGCATGCCGGCCAAGCCATGGGTGGAGGTGCGGATCTGTTGCGGCTCGAACCCCTTGCCGTTGTCCGACACCTCGACGACGACATGATCGCCGTGGTTCTTCATCACGATCGTCGCTTCTGCCGCTTCCGCGTACTTCCCGATGTTCGTCAGGCTCTCCTGAACCATGCGGTAGATGGTGAGTTGTCGCCCTTCGTCTGTATCGACCGCCTCCAGTGCCATTTCGATTCTGAGCCCGGACCGTTCGGCAAATTCGCGTCCCAGAATTTCGAGCGAGGCAACAAGCCCCAGATTGGACAACGACGACGGTCTAAGGTCTTCGATGATGCGGCGTTTGAGCGCGATGCCGCTGTTGAGAAGCTCCGTCAGGTGCTGCAGGCGCTGAATCGCATCCGGGGCCTCGGCGAGCCTCGACTTCAGGCGGGCGACATCGAGCTTGGCAGCCGTCAGCAAGGAGCCGAGCTCGTCATGAAGCTCGCGCGCAAGATAACCGCGTTCGGTTTCACGCACTTCCTGTAGATGAGTCGCCAACTCGGCAAGCATCGCGGTCCGGTCCTTCACTTCGCTTTCGAGTGCATTGCGCTCCCGTTGCAACGCATCCTGCTGGCGAGCGCCGATCGACTGCAGGATTTGGGTCTGACGCAGGTAGAGGTAGAAGGCCGCGAGAGCAGTCAGTGCAACCAGCAGGATACCGATGCGTCCAAGTCGCAACGCCATCGCGATCTGGGTCTGCCCGTCCAGCAACGCCCGGTTGCTGCTGGCGATCAGCGTCGCGGCATTTTTTCGAATCTCAGTCATTTCGCTTCGCCCGAGGTCGGTGTCGATGACCGAGCGCCATGCGTCGTTGCCGCTGCTTCGCATCCGCACACTCATGTCCATCTCCCCGAGCTTGCGGCTGACGTGCTGCATGAGCCGGTCGAGCGTCATGCGTTCGGCGGCCCCGGAGTCATAAAGTGCGCGGATCGAAATGATCTGTCCGTAGACCTTCCTAACGGCGTCATCGTAAGGAGCACGATAGCTTTCAGTGCCGGTCAACAGATAACCGCGCTGGCCTGTTTCTGCATCCACGACGTTTTGCATCAATGTCGTGATCGCAAGACGCTTCTGTTGCGCTTCTCCCACATCGCTGAGAGCACGGTGCGACTGGGTGTACCCGGCCTCGTTGATTCCCACCAACGCCATGGCTGCAAGCGTCGCGAGCAGCAGGCTGAAGGCCATCTTGGGTAAAGCTAACCAGCGCATGAGGACTCCGCAAGATGCCAGTGATTCAAATTCGGGAATAATCGATGCCGGCCGTGGGCCAGCATATTCGCGACGCTCTGCGCGCAGGACAACGAACAAGGTAACAGATGATCAAGATCGGAATTGTGGATGACCACGCCATCGTGCGCTCCGGCTTGCGCCAGTTTTTCTCGGAACACGTCGATCTCCGGGTCGTAGGCGAAGCCGGCACCGGACGTGAAGCCATCGAGTTGGTTCGCACCACAGAACTCGACGTGCTCGTCATGGATCTGTCGATGCCCGGACAGAGCGGTATCGACGCGCTGGCGATGATCCGTGCCAAGGCGCCGGATGTCGGCATCCTCATCCTCAGCGGCTATCCCGAAGAGCACTACGCCATGAACCTGATTCGTCAGGGTGCGAGCGGCTATCTGAACAAGGAATGCGATCCGATAGAGATCGTGAACGCGATCCGCACGATTTCGCTCGGACGTCGCTACATCACGCCGGCAGTGGCCGAACTGCTCGCGCGCCAGCTCGATCGCAAGGACGACGCCGCACCGCACGAGCAGTTGTCCGAGCGTGAATTCCAAGTGTTCCTGAAGTTGGCCAAGGGCGAGACGGCCGGCGACATTGCCAAGACGCTGTCGCTTTCGGTGAAGACCGTCAGCACCTACCGCACACGCTTGATGGAAAAAATGAATCTTTCGTCGAACAGCGATCTGACCTATTACGCGTTGAAAAACAAGCTCATCGATTGATCTTTCGCGCGATGAACGCAAACGGCCCTTGTATCGACACAAGGGCCGTTTTGCATTCGGGTCCGAAAACGTCGAGAACGATCAGAAAACGTCGTTGTCTATCTGCAGGGACACTGCATGCGCGATGCAGAAATCGATCAACGCATCGATCTCGTTGGACTTGTCGAACACCGCGTCTACACCGAGTTGGGCACAGCGTTTGCGGATGTCCGGTGTGGCATAGTTGCTAAGCACGACGACCTTTTGATGCGAGTGGCGATCAATGCATTCCTGAAGCACACCGAGCCCGCTTCCCTGTTTCAGAAAAAGGTCGACGATCGCCAGTTCCCAGTCTTCCCCATGCGTGCTGAACCATAGGCGCGCCTCATCTTCGCTTTCGGCGAAACCGATCGCGACGATGCAAGTGAGTTCTTCCAGCGTCCCGACGAGATTTTCACGAATGGTGAGATTGTCTTCGACGATATAAGTTTTCAATCTGAAATTCATGCCGAAGCAGAGTTGGCGGTCGTGTTCCGCGAAGCCGGAGAATGACATTGATTCTCAATTTAATCGATGCATTCGTCGCGGCATGCAATCTCAGAGGTGTGGAATTTGTAGGATCTGTCGGACGCGAGACCCGTGCCGAGTACTGGTAGGCCGTAGGTCCAAGCGCACGCGGAATTCACGTTGCGGACCACCGAGCGATGCGCGGATAGACGCTATTTTCCTGTTAGTCGTCACTGCTTTCCGATCGCATCCAAACCCGTTTTCAAGAAGAGCCGCATGAAAATTTCGCCGACGATGAAACGCACAGGTCCGAAGATCGCCATGGCATTGGCGATCGCAGTCGTCGTGCTGGTGCTGATCGCCATCTTCTTTCCTTGGGACATGCTCCGTGGCCCGATCAACCGGTACGTGAGCGAGAAAACCGGACGCAAGTTCGAGATCACCCGGAGACTCGATGTCGACTTGGGATTACACGGTGCGACGGTCAAGCTCGACGGTGTCGAATTTGCCAATCCGGACTGGGCACGTGACCCTTACTTGGTGCGTGCGGAACGTGCCGAAATCGACATTCGGCTATGGCCGCTTCTCGTAGGCAAGTTGGTCGTTCCACGACTGGCATTGACGTCACCCACGGTCGGCCTTCAGATGGAGGCAGACGGACGACGTACCTGGGCGTTGGGCAAAGACACGTCCGATAAAGGCACCGTACCGGAAATCGGTCTGGTTCAGATCGATGGCGGGAAAATCGATTTTCTTGCGAAAAAGTTGGGCGTCGATGTTCATGCGCAGATCGACTTCAATACCAAGCTCGGTGATATGCCGTTGAGCTACAAGATCAAGGGTACCTACCAAAACCAGCCGCTCGTTGCCGAGGGCCGTACCGGGAACGCATTGAAACTTATCTCGACAGGACAACCCCCGTTTCCGATCGAGATCGATGCCTCGGCCGGGCAGACGAAGTTGAAAGCTTCAGGCACGGTCGCGTCGCTCGATGGACTCGACGGCATCGATGCCAAGGTCGACGTGCAGGGACAGAACCTCGGCGCGCTTTTCCCGCTGTTGGGCATCGCTTTGCCTGATACCTCGCCCTATGCCATCAGTGCGCAGGTGAACAAGCAGGGCACGCGCTGGAAAGCGACCGGGCTGAAAGGAAAGCTGGGCCTGTCCGATATCGGCGGCGAGATGGTTTTCGAGCAGGGTCAGAAGGTGCCGCATCTGAGCGGACAGTTACGCTCAAGCCTTATGGACATGGACGACCTGGGACCGCTGATCGGTCTGGCGCCGACCGAGCGGTCTTCGAAGGCCGTCGAGGGCGTCAAGGCGCCGATCACGGTGAGCGAGGCGAAACGTGCCAGAAAGACCGGGGGCAACAAAGTGTTCCCGACAGCGACGCTCGATTTCGCACGTCTGAAGGCGATGAATGCCGACGTCACCTACGCAGCCGACCGCATCAGGAACGTACGCGACATTCCGCTCGACAAGGGTAGCGTCCATGTGCTGCTGAAGGACGGCGTGCTGACGCTCGATCCGCTCGATCTCGGCGTTGCAGGTGGCAAGCTTGCCGGGGCGATACGCATCGACTCGACGCAGAATCCCGCGGACATCCGCGCATCGCTCGAGATAAGGAAGATTCGAGTGGACCGGATGATTCCGAAGGTCGAAACGCTCAGGACAAGCTTCAGCAACCTGGATGGTCGCATCAACCTGTCGGGTCGTGGCAACTCGGTGGCGTCCTGGCTGGGTAACGCCTCGGGCGACGTGGCAGCCCTGACCGGACGCGGTCAATTCAGCAACCTTTTGCTCGAGTTCATGGGACTCGACGGCGGCGAAGTTATCAAGTTCCTGCTGCGCGGCGATCACGATGTCACACTGCGCTGTGCGGCATTGGCCTTCGATGTCAACAAGGGTGTCATGAACGGCCGCGAGATGGTTTTCGACACGAGCGATACGGTGTTCAATGCCACCGGCAAGGTCGATCTAGGCAGCGAGACGATGGATTTCGTGATCACTCCGCAACCCAAGGACATGAGCATTCTGTCGCTGCGCACGCCCTTGGTGATCGGCGGCTCTTTCAACTCGCCGTCGGCGGGTGTGAAGGTGGCTCCTCTGGCAGTGCGTGGGTTGGCGGCACTGGCGCTCGGTGCCATCAATCCATTGCTGGCACTGGCGGCGACGATCGAGACCGGTCCAGGCAAGGACGCCGACTGCGGCAAAGTTCTCACTGGCGCGCGCAGTCCGTCGTCCAGTGCTGCTGCAGCGGGTGCCTCGAAGGCCAAGGCCGCCAAGCAGCCGCAATCTACTGCTCAAACGAAGTAGGAAACGGAAACGGCGTCAAGCGTGGAACGGCAGCTACACGCCGGCGTTCCGAGCATACGCTGCAGGCTGGATCACGCGCGACTCTAAGCATGTCGAACGAGGTTCGACGGCCGTCGAACATCAGAAGGCTACCTGCCAGCGATGGCGAAATGCCCGCAAGCAGCTTGAGTGCCTCGCCGGCTTGCAGCGTTCCGATGGTACCGACCACCGGAGCGAAGGCACCCAGCACTGCACATCGTGTTTCTTCGAATCCAGCGTTCGGTGGAAAAACGCAGGCATAGCAGGGCGAAGCGTCGTTCCGAACATCGTAGACACCCAGTTGGCCATCGAAGCGGATGGCTGCACCAGAGACGAGCGGAACGGCATGTGCCACGCATGCGAGATTCGCTGCTTGCCGTGTGGTGAAGTTGTCGCTGCAATCGACGACGACATCCGCATCCGGAACCAGCAGGTCCAACAACGCACTGTCGACACGCAATGCATGCGTTTCAATGACGATCGAAGAATTGATCCCACGCATGGTCTGCGCCGCTGAAGTGACCTTTGCCATGCCAATGCGATCGGTCGCATGCACGATCTGTCGCTGCAGGTTGGTCAAATCGACCGTGTCGTCGTCGACCAGCGTGATCCGACCCACGCCGGCCGCTGCCAAGTACAGCGCTACCGGCGAACCCAATCCGCCAACACCGATGATGAGTGCGTGCGAGGCAGCAAGGCGCGACTGGCCGTCGATGCCAAACTCTTCGAGCAGGATGTGGCGCGAATAGCGCAGCAGTGCCTCGTCGTTCATGGCAGAAGACCAACGCCGCCGGCGTCGGTCAGTTGTCCTTCTTCTCTGCCTTGTTCTCGACGATCACCTGTGTCTTGCTGACGACGACGGCGACTCCCCTGAGACGGTTGAGCGCCTGCGTGAGCGGGAAATCCTGGTCGGTACCGAACTCGGGCACCTTGCGGTCCTGCGGTGGCTTCCTGGCTTCTTCCTCAAGGCGCTTGCGTGCCTCATCGCGTGCCTTCTCGCGTTCGGGATCCTTCTTCTCGGGGCCCTGGCCACTGATCAGATGCTTCTCGAGATCGGCTTCGCGCATGCGCAGCGCTGCGTACGGACTTCCCTCGACGCTCTCGTCGACCAGCACTTCGGGCACGATGCCCTTGGCCTGGATCGAAGCGCCGCTTGGCGTGTAGTAGCGCGCGGTCGTGATCTTCAGTCCGGTGTCCGGACCGAGCGGACGCACTGTCTGGACCGAGCCCTTGCCGAAGGTCTGACTGCCCATGATGGTCGCACGCTTGTGGTCCTGCAGCGCACCGGCCACGATCTCGCTTGCCGAAGCGGAACCTTCGTTGACCAGCACCACCAGCGGCACCGTCTTGAGCGCAGCCGGCAACCCACGCAGCGGATCGTTGCCCGCACGGCGCTGGTAGAACTCCGGCGCCGCCTTGAAGACCGACTTGCTCTCGGCAAGCTGACCATCGGTGGAAACCACGGTGACGTTCTCGGGCAGGAAAGCCGCTGAAACTGCCACTGCGGCGTCGAGCAGGCCGCCCGGATCGTTGCGCAGGTCGAGCACCAAGCCCTTCAGGTTTGGATCGGCCTTGTAAAGCTCCTCGACCTTCTTCACGAAGTCGTCGACCGTGCGTTCCTGGAACTGTGACAGCCGTATCCAGCCGTAGCCGGGCGACATGATCTTGCCGCGCACCGACTGCGTGCGGATTTCTTCACGCGTGATCGTGACCGGGAAGGTGCGGTTCTCGTCCTTGCGGTAGATCGTCAGCAGCACTTTGGTGTTGGTCTCGCCACGCATGCGCTTGACCGAATCGTTGAGCGAGAGCCCGCGCACCGCCGTATCGTCGATCTTGGTGATCAGGTCGTTCGGCTTCAGCCCCGCGCGGAAGGCCGGCGAGCCCTCGATCGGCGAAACCACTTTGATCAGCCCGTCTTCCTGGGAAATCTCGATGCCGACGCCCACGAAGCGCCCGGTCGTTCCCTCGCGGAATTCCTTGAAAGACTTCTTGTCGAAATACTGGGAGTGCGGGTCGAGCCCGGCGACCATGCCGGATATCGCATCGGAGATCAGCTTCTTCTCATCGACCGGCTCCACGTAGTCGCTCTTGACCATGCCGAAGACCGCAGCGAGCTGCTGCAATTCTTCCAGAGGCAATGGCGCGAGCGACCCGCGCGCGACGGTCTGCAGCGAAACCGTGGTCAACACACCGGCGACGGCGCCGGCGGCGATCCAGCCGGTGATTTTCAGTTTCTGGCCCATGTGTGAGTGTCCTTGTCGGCTGTCGAACCAATATACCGCGTGCAGATTGGAAGCAAATTGCCTGCCCCGGTTCCCTTCGATTTGGACAGGGTTCAGGCCTTGCCTTGCGATGCGACGGCTGCAGCCGCCTTGGCGACGGCTTCGGCGTCGCCGAGGTAGTAATGACGCAGTGGCTTGAGGTCGTCGTCGAGTTCGTAGACCAGCGGAATGCCGTTCGGAATGTTCAGGCCGACGATGTCGCTGTCGGACACGCCGTCGAGGTACTTGACCAGCGCACGGATCGAATTGCCATGGGCGGCGACCACCAGGCGACGGCCGCTGCGGATCGCCGGTGCCATCGATTCGTTCCAGAACGGCAGCACGCGTGCCACGGTGTCTTTCAGGCACTCGGTCAGCGGTACCTGTTCCTGCGGCAGCTTCGCATAGCGGAGGTCGCCGCGCTCGCTGCGCGGATCGGTCGCTTCGAGTGCGGGCGGCGGTGTGTCGTAGCTGCGACGCCAGACCAACACCTGCGCGTCGCCGTACTTCTTGGCCGTCTCGCCCTTGTTCAGGCCCTGGAGCGCACCGTAGTGACGCTCGTTCAGGCGCCACGAATGCACCACCGGCAGCCAGGTGCGGTCGAGTTCGTCGAGGGTGTGCCAGAGCGTGCGTGTCGCGCGCTTGAGCACGCTGGTGTATGCGACGTCGAAGTCGTAACCCTCTGCCTTGAGCAGCTTGCCAGCTTGCTTGGCCTGCTCGATGCCGGTCTCGGTCAGATCGACGTCGGTCCATCCGGTGAAGCGGTTTTCGAGGTTCCAGGTCGATTCGCCGTGACGGATCAGTACGAGTTTGTGCATGGGGTAGGGCCTTTGGCTTGAGACGGCGCGCCGGGCTGCATGCCGTCTTCGGGAGGAGTGGCGATGCCATGCGGTGTCCGCACGATTCGCATCGAAAGATGAACATTCTAAAATCGGCGGTTTGCCATTCAAGGAACTTCGTGAAATTCATTGTCGACAACTGGGCGTTGATCCTGCTTGCGGTCACCTCGGGCGCCATGCTGGCATGGCCGCTCGTGCGGGGCGGTGCAGGAGGCGGATCGCTGACTGCCCAAGGTGCGGTGCAGCTCATCAACCGCGAGCGCGGCGTGATGGTCGACGTTCGCGATCCGGCCGAGTTCGCGACCGGACATGCGACCGGCGCGCGCAACGTGCCTTTCGACCAGTTCGAGCAGAAGCTCGTCGCCACGGTAAAGAACAAGACCGTACCGCTGCTGCTGATGTGCGCCACCGGTGCCCGCGCGGGACGGGCGCTGGCCATGGCGAAAAAGCTCGGCTACGAGCAGGCCCAAGTGGTCTCGGGCGGGCTCAAGTCGTGGAAAGAGGCTAATCTGCCGGTCGAAAAGGCATAAACGAAAGAGCCAAAGGAACCGAGAGCATGCAAGCCGTCAAGATGTACACCACCGCCGTCTGCCCCTACTGCATTCGCGCGAAACAGGTCCTGAAATCCAAGGGCGTCGAGCAGATCGAGGAGATCCGTATCGATAGCGACCCGCAGGCTCGCGCGCGGATGATGGAGATCACCCAGCGTCGCACGGTGCCGCAGATATTCATCGGCGAGACGCATGTCGGGGGCTGCGACGAACTGATCGCGCTCGACGGCCGAGGCGGTCTGGTGCCGCTGCTGCAGGGCGCCTGAGCGCAGGCCCGCCCGGGCCATAATTGCCGCCGTACTCTCCCGGCCCGCTTCGGAACCGTCTTCCGCGCGGGCCTTGTCTTGAATTCCGAAAGATCGCCATGGCCGACTCCCAAGATCCCGTGTTCCAGATTCAGCGTGTCTACCTGAAAGACCTGTCGCTCGAGCAACCCAACTCGCCCGGCATCCTGCTGGAACAAGAACAACCGACCGTCGACATCCAGCTCGGCGTCGACGCCCAGCCGGTCACCGAAGGCATCTACGAGATCACCGTGTCGGCTACCGTGCAGACCAAGATCGGCGACAAGACGGTGTTCCTGGTCGAAGCCAAGCAGGCCGGCATCTTCGAGATCCGCAACCTGCCGGAGGACCAGATGGGCCCGATCCTGGGCATCGCCTGCCCGCAGATCGTCTACCCGTACCTGCGCGGCAATGTCGCCGACGTTGTACAGCGCGGCGGTTTCCCGCCCGTACATCTTGCAGAGATCAATTTCCAGGCGATGTTCGAGCAGCAGCAGGCACAGGCCGCCGGCGAGCCGTCGTCCATCCTGACGCAATAAGCGTTACCGCGGTTTGCAAGTCGCAGGCCGCCCGTCGCTGCCATTGAAGCGATGAAGATCTGCGTTCTCGGCGCAGGCGCCTGGGGCACGGCGCTGGCTGCCAATGCAGCGCAACGCCACGACGTGACGTTATGGGCGCGCGATGCCGACCAAGCACGCTCCATGGTCGCCTCGGGCGAGAACGCGCGCTATCTGCCGGGCATCGCATTGCCGCCGGGATTGGCCGTCGCCAGCGGCGACATCGCAGCGATGGTGCGCGAGGCCGCCGTGGTGATCGTGGCGACACCGATGGCCGCCTTGCGACAGCAACTCGGCACGCTGCGCAGTACGAACCTACCGATCGCCTGGCTGTGCAAGGGCGTCGAGACTTCGACCGACGCCTCGGGCCTGCTGCCGCATGAAGTCCAGGCCCAGATCGATCCGCATCTGGTAGCCGGCACGCTGAGCGGCCCCAGCTTTGCGCAGGAGGTCGCGCAGGGACGTCCGACGGCGCTGGTGGCCGCCAGCAGGCACGCGATCGTTCGCCAGACGCTGGTCGACGCGTTCCATGGTCCGAATTTGCGGGTCTATGCCAACGAGGACATCGTCGGCGTCGAAGTCGGCGGTGCGGTCAAGAACGTGCTTGCCATTGCCACGGGGCTTTGCGACGGCCTTTCCTTGGGGCTCAACGCGCGCGCAGCGCTGATCACCCGCGGCTTGGCCGAAATGACCCGTCTGGGCTTGGCGCTGGGCGCGCATGCCGAGACATTCATGGGGCTTTCGGGTCTCGGCGATCTGGTGCTTACAGCCACCGGCGACCTGTCGCGCAACCGGCGCGTCGGCTTGCTGCTGGCGCAAGGGCGCACATTGGCGGAAGCGGTGGCGTCGCTCGGCCATGTGGCCGAAGGCGTCTGTTGCGCCCGCGCAGTGGTGCAGCGTGCCCGCCATGTCGGCGTGGAAATGCCGATCGCCGAGGCTGTCGTCGCCTTGCTCGACAGTCGGATTTCTCCTGCGAGTGCCGTCGCCGAACTCATGGGCCGCGAACCCGGCGTCGAATCCCGCTGAGTCGGTCGCTGTTCAGTCGTCGAGTTCGAGCGCGCAGGCATCGCCGAGCGCATCGCGCCAGACGCGCACCCGCGTCGGCGCGGGACTCATGCCGGAAAGCGCGCCGGCGATGAACATGCAGAGGTTTTCCAGCGTCGGAGCGCCCAGCCCGGGAACCTCGTCGAGCAGGTGATGGTCGAGCCGTGAGCGTACGCCTTCAAGGTGCTGCCGCAGGACGCCGAGGTCGATCACCATGCCAGTGGTCGCGTCCGGAACGCCGCTGACGGACACTTCGGCATGGTAGGTATGGCCGTGGATGCGCCGGCTGCCCTCGGCCTCGATCTCACGGTGCAAGGTGTGGGCGGCATCGAAGAAGAAGCGCTGGCTGAGCGTGAAACGTCGCGAGGTCATGGCCTATCGGATGCCGGTGAATTTGTGTGTCTGCAGGCTGAGCCGCCAGCCGGGATGCGCCAGGCAGGCATCGATGCAGCGCGCGATGTTCTCGCGCTGCGCCGGACCGTCCATCGGCTGCAGGAAGCGGTGCTCGAACCGGGTTCCCGCCTGCAGCGCGTCGAGGTCCAGGCCCAGGCCCGGTTGCGGCCACACCACCTTCAATTCCTGGCCCGACTTCTGCACCCACGGCGCGCCGGCCTTCGGGCTGATGCACAACCAGTCGATGCCTTCCGGCGCTTCGATGGTGCCGTTGCTTTCGACGGCGATCCGGATGTCGCGCGCATGCAAGGCCTCGACGAGCGCAGCATCGACCTGCAGCAGCGGCTCGCCGCCGGTCAACACGACCAGCCGGTGCGCGGCGTCGTTCGCGGGCCATCGCGCGAGGATGGTGTCGGCCAGCAGGTCGGCGGTAGCGAACTTGCCGCCCAGCGTGCCGTCGGTGCCGACGAAGTCGGTGTCGCAGAATCGGCAGACGGCGGTCTCGCGATCGCTTTCACGGCCGCTCCAGAGGTTGCAGCCTGCAAAACGACAGAACACGGCGGGTGTGCCGGCCTGGCCGCCTTCGCCCTGCAGCGTGTAGAAAATTTCCTTGACGGCGTAGCTCATGGGATCTCGAACGATTCGGGTTGCGCGGAGCGGACCTGCGATGCGACCGGTGGATTGGCCACATTGGCCAGTCGCACGTAGATCGGCGCGAAGGCCTCGGCCTGCGTGATGTCGATCAGCGTTTCCTTCGCAAGTTCGAGCATCGCGATGAAAGTGACGACCAGAAGCGGCACGCCGCGCGTCACGTCGAACAGTTTCTCGAACTCCACGAAGCGCTGGCCTTGCAAGTGACGCAGCACGATGGTCATGTGCTCGCGCACGCTCAGTTCCTCGCGTGAGATCTTGTGGTGCTGCACGAGCCTGGCGCGTCGCAGGATGTCGGCCCAGGCACCGCGCAGGTCGACCATGTCCATCTCCGGAAATCGTGGCTTGAGCGACTGCTCGATGTAGACCTGCGCCTTCCAGAAATCCCGGCCGTAGGTCGGTATCGCACCGAGGCTCGCGGCCTGCAGCTTGGCCTGCTCGTATTCGAGCAGGCGCCGCACCAGTTCGGCGCGCGGGTCCTCCGCGTCTTCGCCAGCGGCCGTTTTCTTGGGCGGCAGCAGCATGCGCGACTTGATCTCGATCAGCATCGCGGCCATCAGCAGGTATTCGGCTGCGAGTTCGAGGTTGGTACGGCGCACCTGATCGACGTAGGTCAGGTACTGGCGCGTCAGCCCGGCCATCGGGATGTCGAGGATGTTGAAGTTCTGCTTGCGGATCAGGTAGAGCAGCAGATCCAGCGGACCCTCGAACGCTTCGAGGAATACCTGCAGCGCCTCGGGCGGGATGTACAGGTCGTTGGGCAGCGAGAACAGCGGTTCGCCGTAGAGGCGCGCCAGCGCGATCTGGTCCACCACTTCGGGCAGGGCGGCGGCGACCGCCGTCCGGTCGCTCGCGCTCACCGGACTATTTCGCCTGCGTCTGGTAGACGTACGGCTGCTGGGACACCTTGCCGTCGATGTATTCCTTCTGCTGGCTGCGGTCGAGGTTCTTGTCCCAGAGCAGTGCGCGGCCGGCACGCTGCCCGGCCTCGATCGCCGGGTTGGCGCGCTTGAGTTCGTCGATGAACTGCGTAGCGTCGGAGGTGTAGTGGGGACGGTTGAAGATGGACATAGACTGGAACCCTTTGCGCAATTTTACCGGGGATGGCATGACGGCACGACCGAGCGGGACGAACAGGCGACGAGCGATGGCCGCGGGCCTGCTGGCAGGGTCGCTGCTGCTGGCCGCGTGCGATCCGCAGCACATCGCCGAACTCGAGGAAGGCGTGGCGACCGAAGCCGATGTGCGCTCGCGCTTCGGGGAGCCCGAAGCGATCTGGGAAGCGCCCGGCGGCGGCCGTGTCTTCGAATACAACCGTCAGCCCGCGGGTCGCAAGAACTACATGATCACCATCGGGGCCGATGGCCGCATGAGCGCGCTGCGCCAGGTGATCACGCCCGAGAATTTCGCCCGCGTGAAACCTGGCATGGCGATGGAGGACGTTCGCAAGCTGCTGGGCAAGCCGGCCAAAATCACGCCCTACGCGCTCAGGCGAGAGACCGAGTGGGATTGGCGCTGGCTGCAGCCGCCCAACACGCCGATGGTGTTCACGGTGGTGATGAACGACGACCAGCGCGTAGTGCGCAGCGGATCGATGCAGGACCGGGGCGCCGAGCCGAACTGACCCCGGCGTCGTCTTCAGCGGACGCGCATGCCCGGCGTCGCACCGGGCGTCGGCCCCAGCACATGGATGCCGGGCAGCGCCTTGCCGTCCGCATGGCTCGCGGCCAGTACCATGCCTTCGCTGATGCCGAACTTCATCTTGCGCGGCGCCAGGTTCGCGACCAGCACGGTCAGCTTGCCGACGAGCTGCGCCGGTTCGTAGGCCGATGCGATGCCGCTGAAGACGTTGCGCATGCGGCCTTCGCCGACGTCCAGCGTCAGCCGCAGCAATTTCGTCGATCCTTCGACCGGCTCGCAGTTCACGATCTTCGCGATGCGCAGGTCGACCTTGACGAAGTCGTCGATCGTGATCGTCGGCTCGATGGCCTCGCCGCCGGGCAGCTCGACGGCCGGCGTGCACGTCTCGCTCACCGGCGCGGCAGGTTCGGCCGGCTCGAACAGCATGTCGAGCACCTTCGGATCGACGCGCTGCATCAGGTGCTTGTATTCGCTGATGGTGTGGCCGGCGTGCAGGCTGCCGTCGGCGTCCTTCCATCCGAGCGGCGCGATGCGCAGGAACGATTCGACGCTCGCGGCCAGCGCCGGCAGGATCGGCTTCAGGAACAGCGTCAGCAGCCGGAAGGATTCGATGCAGACCGTGCACACGTCGTGCAGGCGTGCCTCCATGCCGTCCTTCTTGGCCAGTTCCCAGGGCTTGTTGGCATCGACGTACTCGTTCACGCGGTCGGCCAGCGCCATGGTTTCGCGCAGCGCGCGTGCCGTGTCGCGGCCGTCGTAGAGCGCGCGGATCTCGGCGGCCTGGCCGCGCAGGTGCGCGAGCAGTTCGACGCCGTCTTCCGTCACCGTGCCGAGCCGGCCGCCGAAGCGCTTGCCGATGAACCCGGCCGCGCGGCTCGCGATGTTGATGTACTTGCCCACCAAGTCGCTGTTGACGCGGGCGACGAAATCGTCGGGATTGAAATCGATGTCCTCGTTGCGGCCGCTGAGCTTGGCCGCGAGGTAGTAGCGCAGGTGTTCGGGGTCCAGCCCGATCGACAGGTACTTCAAGGGGTCGATGCCGGTGCCGCGGCTCTTGCTCATCTTCTCGCCGCTGACCGTGAGGTGGCCGTGCACGTAGATCGCATCGGGCGCCTTGCGGCCGCTGAAATGCAGCATCGCCGGCCAGAACAGCGTGTGGAAGGTGATGATGTCCTTGCCGATGAAATGCACCTGTTCGAGGTCCGGGTCGGCCATGTATTCGGAATACGAGATGCCGTCGCCGCCGGCCTCGATGCAGCGTCGGTCGAGCAGGTTCTTGAGCGATGCAAGGTAGCCGACCGGCGCGTCCATCCAGACGTAGAAGTACTTGCCGGGCGCGTCGGGAATCTCGATGCCGAAGTAGGGCGCGTCGCGGCTGATGTCCCAGTCGCCCAGGCCGCCTTTGCCTTCCTCGTCCTTGTAGAGCCACTCACGGATCTTGTTCTGAACTTCGGGCTGCACATGGCCCGCGGCGGCGGTCCACGTCTTCAGGAAGGTTTCGCAGCGCGGATCGGACAACTTGAAGAAGAAGTGCTCCGAGCTGCGCAGCTCCGGTTTCGCGCCCGACAGGGCCGAGTAGGGATCGATCAGGTCGGTCGGCGCGTACACGGCACCGCAGACTTCGCAGTTGTCGCCGTACTGGTCCTTGGCGTGGCAGTTCGGGCACTCGCCCTTGATGAAGCGGTCGGCCAGGAACATGCCCTTCTCGGGATCGTAGAACTGCTCGACGCTCTTGGTGCCGATCAGGCCCGCCTTGTCGCGCAGGTCGCGGTAGATGTCCTGCGCGAGCTGGTGGTTCTCGGGCGAATCGGTCGAGCTCCAGTTGTCGAACGCGATGTGGAAGCCGTCGAGGTAGGGCTTGCGGCCCGCGGCGATCTCGGCGACGAAGGCCTGCGGCGTCACGCCGGCCTTGTCCGCCGCGATGGTGATGGCCGCGCCGTGCGCGTCGTCGGCGCAGACGAAATCGACCTGCGCGCCGTTCATTCGCTGGAACCGCACCCAGATGTCGGCCTGGATGTATTCCATGATGTGGCCGATGTGGAACTTGCCGTTGGCATAGGGCAGGGCGGTGGTGACGAAGAGCTTGCGCGGGGACATGGGGGCGCTTTCTGGGCGAGGAGGCAGGAGGCGGAAGGTGCGGCAGCCGGCGCGCGCTGCGCGGCAGGGGAGGCATTTTAGGCGGCGCCGCCGCAGGCCGTCGGGTACCCAATAATCCGCCTTTTTCAGGGAGCACGGAGATGCAAATTATTGGACGGGTACGCGTCGGGGATCGGGCTGCATGTGGCGGCACGGCGGCGGAGGGCTTGTCGACTTCTCTTGCCTGTGGACAGACGCTGGCGTTTCGCGGTCCGCGGATGCAGTGTCGAAAGCAGGACTGCGTGGACGACCTCTGCAATGGTCGACGCCTGACCATTTCCAGCGGGGAGGGTCTGTTCGGCGTCATCGGACGAGGACTCGGTCTTCAGAGCGTGCATCTGCCGCTGACGAACATCGGCTACTCCGATCTTCGCAACGCCACGGAAATCATGTGCTGGAAGATCAAATTCAGGTCGCACAGCGATTTGCCGCAACGGTTGTCTTTTTTATCTTCGGTACGGTCGTCACCTGGGCGTCATGCTCGGTCGGCAGTCGCATGCGGTTCGGATTCGACTTCGCGCGGCAGCTTCCGCGCCATCGGGGCTGTCATGAAATCGGCCACTGCGACGTTCCGTGGTGGATGGTCATCCTGTTTCTCGGATACCTCTTCGGGCCCTCGCTGATGTTCGCGATCTTCGGATGGCGATCGGTCGGTGCGCATGCGACGTACTTGCGCACTGCGATCGGCCTGCTTTCGATGGCCGTGTTCGCCTTCCTGTTCTGCGTTGCAGCCTATGCGCTCAGGCTTTAGTCCGATTCGGCGGTCTGGACGCCTGGCGATACTCACGCGAACGGACGGCTACGCTTTAGAGTTCGTCCCATGACCATCTCCCCAACCCCCATCCCCGCCACCCTCATCCCCGGCGACGGCATCGGTCCCGAAATCGTCGACGCCACGCTCACCGCACTCGACGCCCTCGGGGCGCCCTTCGTCTGGGACCGCCAGATCGCCGGCCTGGGCGGCGTGCAGGTCGCGGGAGACCCGCTGCCGCCGGCCACGCTCGACAGCATCCGCCGCACCCGGCTCGCGCTCAAGGGCCCGCTGGAAACGCCTTCGGGCGGCGGCTACCGTTCGTCGAACGTGCGGTTGCGGGAGGAATTCCAGCTCTACGCCAACCTGCGCCCGGCGTTGACCATCATCCCCGGCGGTCGCTACGACAAGATCGACCTGATGGTGGTGCGCGAGAACCTCGAAGGCCTCTACATCGGCCACGAGCACTACGTGCGCATCGACGGCGATCCGCATGCCGTGGGCATGGCGACCGGCATCAATACGCGCCAGGGCTGCCTGCGGTTGCTCGAATACGCGTTCGAGACGGCGATCGCCACCGGCCGCAGGAAAGTCACGCTGGTGCACAAGGCCAACATCATGAAGGTGCTGACCGGGCTGTTCCTGGAAACCGGGCTGAAGCTCTACGAGGACAGGTACAAGGGCAGATTCGAGCTCGACACCATCATCGTCGACGCCTGCGCGATGAAGCTGGTGCTCAACCCGTGGCAGTTCGACATGCTGGTCACGACCAACCTGTTCGGCGACATTCTGTCGGACCTGGTCGCCGGGCTCGTGGGCGGGCTGGGGATGGCGCCGGGTGCCAACATCGGCGCGGATGCGGCGATTTTCGAGGCGGTGCACGGATCGGCGCCCGACATCGCCGGCAAGGGCATCGCGAATCCGACGGCGATCATGCTGGCCGCCGCGCTGATGCTCGACCATGTGCGCCTGCCCGACCTGGCGACGCGCCTGCGCCGGGCGATCGACGACACGCTCAACATCGACAAGGTGCGCACGGGTGACCTCGGCGGCGATGCTAGTACGACCGTATTCGCCAAGGCGCTCGTGGCGCGCATCGCCGGTGGCTGAGTTCGAATCCGCAACATCGGAGTCTGCGACGGCCGGCGCCGGCATCATCCGCACCGCGATGGGCACGCCGCTCGCGACGCTTTCGCTGCTGGAGACCCGCGTGCTCGGCGTGCTGATCGAGAAGCAGCGCACCGTGCCCGACAGCTATCCGCTCACCCTCAACGCGCTGGTGTCCGGTTGCAGCCAGAAGACCAGCCGCAATCCGGTGCTGGAGGTGTCCGACGCCGAGGCGCAGGCTGCGATCGACAGCCTGAAACGCCACCACCTCGTCGACGAGAGCAGCGGCGGGCGCGTCTCGCGCTATGCCCACAACTTCGACCGCGTGCTGCGGGTGCCGTCGCAGTCGGCGATTCTGCTGGCGGTGCTGATGCTGCGCGGCCCGCAGACGGCCGGCGAGCTGCGCATCGCCTGCGAGCGCATGCACAACTTCGCCGACATCTCGGCGGTCGAGGGCTTCCTCAACGAGCTGGCCGAACGGCCGGCCGGCGCGCTGGTCGCGAAGCTGTCGCGGCTGCCCGGCGCGCGCGAGGGCCGGTGGGCGCAACTGCTCGGCGGCGCGGTGGCTGACGATGTCGGCACGGCCGCGTACCACGTCGCGCATGGCGGCGACGCGTCGCTCGGCGAAGTGGCGGCGCTGAAATCGAACGTCGCACGGCTCGAAGCCGAGGTCGGCGCGCTCAAGGCGTTGCTGGCGCGGGTCTGCGCGGAACTGGGCATCGAGACCGGGAGCGCTGCGCCGGCACCGTCGGCGACCTCGGACGGCTGAACCGTCGCCAGGGCGGCGGGGGCTTTCGCCGGCCGCCGAGGCATCCGACGGGGCGCGCCGTAGACTACCCGCCACTCTGGAGTTTGAACAATGTCAGTCACGCAAGCGGGACTCCTGGACGCCCTCGCGGTGGTCCTCGATCCCAACACCGGCAAGGATTTCGTCGGTACGAAGTCGGTGAAGAACCTGCAGATCAACGAAGGCGATGTCGCTTTCGACGTCGAGCTCGGCTACCCCGCGAAAAGCCAGCATGCGGCGCTGCGCAAGGCGCTGGTCGCGGCGGCGCGCACCGTGCCGGGCGTGGACAACGTGTCGGTCAACATCACGACCCGGGTCGCGGCGCATGCCGTGCAGCGCGGCGTGCAACTGCTGCCGGGCGTGAAGAACATCGTCGCCGTGGCGTCGGGCAAGGGCGGCGTGGGCAAGAGCACGACGGCCGCCAACCTGGCGCTGGCGCTGGCCGCCGAGGGTGCGACCGTCGGCCTGCTGGACGCCGACATCTACGGCCCGAGCCAGCCCATGATGATGGGGGTGGACGGCAAGCCCGAGAGCGCCGACGGAAAGATCATGCAGCCGCTGGTCGGCCACGGCGTGCAGGTGATGTCGATCGGCTTCCTGGTCGATGCCGACCAGGCGCTGATCTGGCGCGGCCCGATGGCCACGCAGGCGCTGGAGCAGCTGCTGCGCCAGACCGCCTGGAAGGACCTCGACTACCTGATCGTCGACATGCCGCCGGGCACCGGCGACATCCAGCTCACCCTGAGCCAGCGCGTGCCGATGACGGGTGCCGTGATCGTCACCACGCCGCAGGACATTGCATTGCTCGACGCCAAGAAGGGCATCCGCATGTTCGAGAAGGTCGGCGTGCCGATCCTGGGCATCGTCGAGAACATGGCGGTGCACGTGTGCTCGAACTGCGGCCATGTCGAACACATTTTCGGCGCCGACGGCGGAAAGAAGATGGCGGCGGAATACAAGATGGACTACCTCGGCGCTCTGCCGCTGGACATCAGTATCCGCCTGCAGGCCGACAGCGGCACGCCGACCGTGGTCTCCGATCCCGACGGTGAAGTCGCCGGCATCTACAAGGCGGTCGCGCGCCGGGTGGCGGTGAGCATCGCGGAGAAGACGAAGGATTTCTCGTCGCGGTTTCCGACCATCACGGTGAGCAAGGACACCTGAGCGGGATTCCGGTCAGCCGAACGCCTGCAGCAGCGCCGGCAATTGCCAGACCGGCACCACGTCCACGCCATCGCGCAGCGGGTAGGCGCGCTCGACCGGAGCGACCACCAACGCACGCGTGAGTTTCAGATCGTCGCGCGCATGCCAGAACCCCTTGCTCACCGTGGGGGAGACGGAGAACTTGACTTCGATGCCCAGTCGTCGCGACCCGACCTCGACCACGATGTCCAGTTCTGTGCCGGCCGCGGTGCGATAGAAGCCGAGCTGGGCGCCCTGCGGCATGTGGGCCGCGACCTGCTCGACCACGAAGCCCTCCCATGAAGCGCCGACGATCGGATGACCCTGGAGGTCGGTCAGGTCGGCGACGCCCAGCAAGGCATGGAGCAGGCCGCTGTCGCGCAGATACACCTTGGGCGACTTCACCAGCCGCTTTCCCACATCGGGGAAAAACGGCTCCAGCCGGCGCACCAGCAGCGCATCCACCAGCAGATCGAGGTACCGCGCGGTCGTGCTGTGGCTGGCGCCGCCCAGGGACTGCCCGAGTCGGGACGCGTTGAACAACTGTCCCTGCAGGTGGGCCAGCATGCGCCAGAAACGGTGCAGCGTGTCGGCGGCTACACCGATGCCCAACAGCGGCAGGTCGCGCTGGAGAAAGGTCTGGATGAAATCCTGTCGCCAGGTAAAGCCGGGCCGCTCGCCTGGCGCCAGATACGACAGCGGAAAGCCGCCGCGCAGCCACAATTGCTGCAGGGTCGACAGGTCCTGCGGAAGCTCCGCCGCCAGCAACGGCGTCAATTCCATGTAGCCGACGCGACCGGCCAGCGATTCGGCGCGCTGGCGCAGCAACGCACCGCTGGCCGAGCCCAACAGAAGGAAACGGCCAGGCCGCCTGTCGGCATCGATTTCGGGCCGCAGATGGATGAACAGGTCGGGCATCATCTGCACTTCGTCCAGCACCACCAGCCGGTCGCGATGTTGCGACAGGAAAAGCTCGGGCTCGTCAAGCCGCGCGCGGTCCGAAGGCCGCTCCAGATCGAGCGTCAGCGCCTGGGGATACTCTGCGGCGATGGCGCGTGCAAGGGTCGTCTTGCCCACCTGGTGCGGTCCCAGCAGCACCACGCCGGGGTAGAAGCCGAGTCGTTCGCGCAATGCCGTGCCCAGGGAGCGTTCAATCATCCTTGCATTTTGATCGGGAAGCGATCAATATTCAAGGACATTCAATACCAGGGCTGCCGCCCCGTCGGCTCTGCAACCCACCATGTCCGCCGAAGCCGCCACTTCCATCCTGCCCTCGCTGACCCGCCTCCCGGTGCGCGTACACGGCGAAGCCGGCCTGCCGCCCGAAGGCGCACTGCGCGAGGACACGCTCGCCGCCGAAGTGCCCGTCGCCCTGGTCTTCAACGGCGTCTCGCATGCGGTGATGATGGCCACGCCACGGAACCTCGAAGAATTCGCACTCGGCTTCGCGCTCAGCGAAGGCATCCTCGACACGGCTGCAGACTGTCGCGGGATCGAAGTCCAAGCCATCGAAGCCGTAGACGCCGGCCTGCCCGAAGGTATGCCCGGCGTCGAGGTGCGGATCGATATCTCCACCCGCAGCTTCGAGCGCCTCAAGGGCCGCCGCCGCAGCATCGCCGGGCGCACCGGCTGCGGCATCTGCGGCGTCGAGAGCTTCGCCGCGCTCGACATCGCACCGCAGCGCGTGCCGTCGCGCGACTGGATCGAACGCATCGACGTCGCCACGGTGCTGCGTGCCTTCGCCGATCTGCCCGCGCGCCAGACCCTGAACGCGCAGGCTGGTGCCATCCATGCCGCAGGCTGGGCGACCGTCGACGGTGAACTTACCGACGTGCTGGAGGACGTCGGCCGCCACAACGCGCTCGACAAGCTGCTCGGCCGGCTCGCGTTCGCACGCCGGCTCGACGAACCCGGCTTCGTGCTGATGTCGAGCCGCGGCAGCCACGAACTCGTGCGCAAGTGCGCGCGGCTGGGCATCGCCGCGATGGCCACGATCTCGGCGCCGACCGCGATGGGCGTGCGGATGGCCGAGCTCAGCGGACTGCGTTTCTGGGGCCTGTGCCGCGCGCCGCGCGCGGTGCTCTATGCGGACGGACTGCCGGACGATCCGCCAGGAACCTGAGCTTCCAGCGCGAGCACCGCATCGGCCGCCGCTTCGATGCCCGCATCCGTCAGATCGGCGGCAGCCACCGGCCTGCGCTGCGTCCAGTACTTGAAATGCCGCGCCTGCGAGTTTTCGTAATGCGGGTCGTAGTGCAGCGACATCAGCTCCGCGAACAGCGCCGGCAGATCGGCTTCCAGCGCCCACTGCTGCCAGCGCGCGACGGTCTCCTTGCCCTGCATTTCCTTGAGCACGCCCATTTTCGTGGCCAGTGCGTCGCGGTCGTCGCCGAGGTAGGCGTAGTCGCGCAGCAGGTAGTCGAGTCGCGCCCCGGGCGTGGCCGCGATCTCGATGCAGGCCGCGGCACGCATGTGGGCGACCAGCAGGATCGGCACCGACAGCCGGCCGATGCGCGCGCTCTCGCCTTCGACGTAGAGCGGACGCGACAGGTCGAGCGATTCGAGCAGCGTCGCGATGCGCGTTTCGAAGTGCTTTTGCGACGGCTGCGGTACGCCCGGCAGGTTGCCGAGCAGCGAGCCCTTGTGGCAGGCGAAGTCCTCCAGGTCGAGCACCTGCTCGCCACGCCGGTCGAGCGCCTGCAGCACGCGCGTCTTCGCGCTGCCGGTGGCGCCGCAGAGCACGCGCAGGTCGAGACGCGGCACGAGCGTGTCGATCCGCTCGATCACATGGTGGCGAAAACTCTTGTAGCCGCCGGCGAGCTGCTGTGCGTCCCAGCCGACCAGCCGCAGCCAGGTCACCATCGACCCGCTGCGCAGGCCGCCGCGCCAGCAGTAGATGACCGGGCGCCACCTGGCCGGCTTGTCGGCCCAGCGCGTCTGCAGGTGGCGCGCGATGTTGGCCGCCACCATCGCGCCGCCGACGCGCCGCGCCTCGAACGCTCCTTGCTGCTTGTAGAGCGTGCCGACGACGACGCGCTCCTCGTCGCTCAGCACCGGGCAGTTGACCGCGCCCGGTATGTGGTCGAGCGCGAACTCGGCCGGCGTGCGAGCGTCGATCAGTTCGTCGAAGCTGGCGATGTCCTTGACCCGGGCGGGTTGGCGGTGCGAATTCATGGCGTCTTTGAAAGAGGTTGTCAGGCGTAGGCCGAGCCGAGTCTGCGACGCAGCCGGCCGCTGGCCAGGTCGACCGCGGCGACCAGCACGAACATGCCCGCGAGCACGGTCATGGCCTGCTGCTGCTGGAAGATCGACAGGTGGAAGTAGAGCAGCTGCCCGAGGCCGCCGCCGCCCACGAAGCCGAGCACCGCCGCCATGCGGATGTTCATCTCCCAGCGATAGAGCGTATAGGCGACCCACTGCGGCAACGCGATCGGCAGGCTGGCGTAGCAGAAGGCAGCGACCGGGCCGGCGCCGGAAAGCGTCAGTGCGTGCTCGGGTTCGCGGGGTGCGTTCTCCAGCGTCTCGCCGAACAGCCGCCCGAGCACGCCGGTGGTGTGCAACGCGAGCGCCAGCGCGCCGGCGAACGGCCCGATGCCGGCGGCCAGCACCATCACCGCCGCCCAGACCAGCTCCGGAACGCTGCGCAGGAAGTTGAGCGCGAAGCGCGCGACCCGGCGTGCCGTGGTCCCGCACCGTCCGGACGTCGGCAGTGCGAGCACTGCGCCGACGATGGCTGCGAGCAGCGTGCCGAGCGCCGACACGGCCAGCGTCTGCGAGGCGCCGAAGCACACCTTGCGCAAGAAATCCGGCGACAGGTCGGGCGGGAAGAAGTCGGCGACGAACCTGCCCATGAAGCGCATCGATTCGGCCGAGAACAGCGCGCCGAAACCCATGTCGAGATAGACGAAGCTGGCGACGACCAGCGCGATCACGGCCAGCAGCGCCGCCCGGCAACGCAGGCACGACGCGGGACGGTCGGGGAGCGGAGGCCTGGATGCGTTCATGCGAGCAGCTTGCGCAACGCGTTGCTCAGCAGGTCGGCCATCAGCACCAGCCCCAGGAACACCAGCAGGATGCTGCTGGCTTCGCCGCCATTGAGCATCTTCATCGACTGGTCCATCAGCTGGCCGAGTCCGCCGGCGCCGACGAAGCCCATCACCACCGACGCGCGCACCGCGCATTCCCAGCGGTAGACGGTGTACGACACCAGCTCCTGCCCGGTGTGGGGCAGGAGGCCGTAGCAGAGTGCCGCGAGCCTGCCGCTGCCGCCTTCGAGCAGTGCGCGCGCCGGACGGGTGTCGGTCGATTCGAGGATCTCGGCGTAGACCTTGCCCAGCATGCCGCCGTAGGTGATCGCCAGTGCCAGCACGCCCGCGGCCGGACCGAGTCCGAGCGCGCGCACGAACAGCAGTGCCCAGACGATCTCCGGAATCGCGCGCAGCAGCATCAGCAGCGAACGCGCCGCCTGGCGCACCGCCGCGCCGCGCCGCCGACCCGGCCCCGGGCCGATGCGCGAGATCGACAGCGCGCGCGTCGTCATGAAGGCGAGCGGCACGCCGATCAGGAATGCCAGCGCAGTGCCGGCCGTCGCCATGGCCAGCGTCTCGAGCGTGGCGCGGGCGAGCAGGCGCAGGAATTCGAGGCCGGCCTCGGGCGGCAGGAACGCGGCCAGGAAGCTCCCGATGACGGCCATGCTGTCCCGGTCGAACAGCAGCCACGGACGGAACTCCGACAGCACCAGCATCGGCCACGCGACGACCAGCGCGGCGAGCGTGCCGACCAGGCGACGCCGGGCCTGCGGATCGACGGGAGCGGTCCTTCGAGCCGGCGAGGCGATGTCGGCGGTCAACGGCAGGCGAGCCGCGAGCGCGGCCGCGGTGGGCGGATGTCGGCGCGCGTCTCGGGGTCGACCTCCCCGACGCCGAACGTGTTGCGTGCCGACAGTCCGCCTTCGCTTGCATAGAGCGCTTCGAGCATCGCCGGCGTGACCTCCGCGTTCGGCCGGTCGAAAGCCAGCGCGCCGGCGCGCAGGCCGACGATGCGCGGGAACCAGCGCAGCGCCAGGTCGACCGCGTGGAGCGACGCGACCAGCGTCGCCCCGGTGGCCTCGCTCTGGGCGACCAGTTCGCCGAGCGCGGCATCGGCCAGCGTCGGGTCGAGCGCGGAGACGGGCTCGTCCGCCAGCAGCAGGCCGGGTCGCTGGTACAGCGCACGCGCGATGCCGACGCGCTGCAGCTGGCCACCGGACAGCCGGTCGCAGCGCTCGAACAGCCGGTCTTCGAGCGAAAGCCGCGACAGCACCTCGTGCGCGCCTTCGATGTCCGTCGGATGCAGCAGCGAACGCAGCGCCCGCAACGTCGACCATTGCCCGAGCCGGCCCGAGAGCACGGCCGTCACCACCCGCAACCGCGGCGCGATCGGCGGCGACTGGTGCACGGTGCCGATGCGGCTGCGCAGCTGCTTCAGCGCGGAAGCCGGCAGGCGCCACGGTGTCTCGTCGAGCGCCCGCACCGTGCCTTCCGCCGGCCGCAATGCCGCGCCGAGCACGCGCAGCAGTGTCGTCTTGCCCGCGCCCGACGGCCCGATCACCGCGATGCGCTCGCCCGTCGATGCGGCCAGCGAGAGCGCGGACAGCGCGCGCTGTCCGTTCGGGTGGACCACGCCGACGGCGTCGAGCGCGAAGCTCACCGCGCTACTTGACCAGGCCGGCCGACTTGGCCGCGGCCTCGATGCCGTCGTAGTTCGACGATTTGGTCGGGATGAACCTGCTCGCGCGCTGCAGCGCCATGATGTCCTTCTGCGCCGGGTCGGCCGGATCGAGTTTCAGGAAGGCGTCGGTCAGCTTCTTCTGCAGCGCCGGGTTCATGCCGGGACGCACGGTCCAGTTGTAGTCGTAGTAGGTCGGCGTGGTGGCGAGCACGCGCACCTTGGCCACGTTCGGGTTCTTGCTTTCGACCAGCTTGTCCCAGACCGATGCGTTCAGCACGCCGGCCTCGGCGCGCGAGGCGGCGACGAAGGCGACCGTCGCGTCGTGCGCGCCGGAGAAGGCGACCGTCTTGAAGTCCTTCTCCGGGTCGATGCCGGCCTGCAGCAGGAAGTAGCGCGGCATCAGGCTGCCCGAGGTCGACGACGGCGCGCCGAACGCGAAGGTCTTGCCCTTGAGGTCGGCCAGCGTCCTGGCGGTGCTGTCGAGCGGCACGATGAACTTGCTGGTGAAGACCTCGTCTTCCGCGCGCTGGACGATCGGCACCGCGCCGCCGGCGGTGCGGATGCGCGCCTGCACGAAGGTGAAGCCGCCGAGCCAGGCCAGGTCGATCTTGTTCGTCGCCAGGCCCTCGACGACGGCGGCGTAGTCGGTCACGGGCGTGAACTGCACGTCCATGCCGGTTTCCTTCTTCAGGTAATCGCCCAGCGGCGTGAACTTGCGCTGCAACTCGGTCGGCGCCTCGTCGGGAATCGCCGAGACGCGCAGCACGCCCTGCGCCATCGCGCCGATCGCCGAGAAGGTCAGGGTGAGCGCGATGGCCAGGTGGCCGAGCTGGGACGAACGAAGGAGCTGATGCATCTGAAAAGCCTCGGAAGTGTGCGGATGGGAAGCTCGGCATTGTAGAAAGCCGTTGCCGATCGATCGACGCGAGGGCTATGCGGCGGCGCACGACCGGAAACCCGCGAAAACGTCGTTGCGCTGGGCCGGGAAGAAATTGCGATAGCGCGGGTGCTTCATGCCCGGCGCTGTCGCGAACGAGCCGCCGCGCAGCACGCGCCGGCCGTCGAACCACGGCTGCGAATAGTCGCGATACGGATGCGGCGCGAAGCCGGGGTAGGGCGCGAAGGGGCTCGACGTCCATTCCCAGACTTCGCCCCAGCGGAATCCGTTATCCGCCTCAGTTCCCGCCGAAGCGAGCATCGCCGCCGTTTCCCATTCGAACTCGGTCGGCAGGCGGCGTCCGGCCCAGCGGCACCAGGCATCGGCCTCGTGTGCGGTCAGCTGGAGGGCGGGCGCTGCCATGTCGAGCAGCCTCCAGCGGCCGAACTGCCGGCGTTCCCAGCCGTCGGCGCCACGACGCAGATGCAGCGGCAAGGCGGCGTGCGTGCTGCGCAGCCAGTCGCGACCGGCCGGCGTCCAGAGCGCATCGTCGCCGTAGCCGCCCGCCTCGACGAAGGGCAGGAACGCGGCCCAGGTCACCGGCGCGCGGTCGACGGCGAAGGCCGGCACTTCGACGTCGTGGGCGGACAGTTCGTTGTCGAAAGCGAAGCCCGGTCCGTCGCAGCCGATCCGTCGCAGCCCGCCCGGCACATGCAGCGCAACGGTCTCTGGCGCGGCCACCGGCCGGGGCGCCAGCCGGTGCGCCGCCGGCCCGAGGTCGATGCCCAGCCCCTGCGCCATGAAATGCCAGGCTTCGCGGTGCATGTCTTCGTGGAACAGCACGAGCCGGAAGAAATAGAGGTCGTCGTCGCTCCCGCCGCCCTCGCGCAGCAGCGCGAGCGTGCGATCGCGCACGGCTTCGAGGTAGGCGCGTGTCGCTTCCGGATCGGGCAGCGCCAGTTGCCAGCGGGTCGCGTGCGCGACGGTCGAGGAGTCGTAGAGCGCGTCGGCCTGCGGCAGCACGGACGGCAGGCGTGAGGCGAACGGATCGCAGACCGCGCCGGACCTGCGCTGCGGGTTACGCGATAGCCAGAACTCCTCGAACCAGCCGGTGTGGCCGAGTTCCCAGAGCGGCAGGTTCACCGACGTCTGCAGCGCGATGCGCAGGCCGTGCGGTCCGAGCGCACGCTCGAAACCGTCGAACAGGCCGAGCAGCCGCGCGCGGCCGTCGGCCAGTGCCGCCTCGATCTCGGCCGGCCCGGCACGGCGCATCGCCTCGCCGCGGGAGACCCTGCGCGAACCTCCGCTCGCTCGCTCCGATATAAGTCCGTTCATGAAACGCCCTTCGATATGCATCGTCACGCCGGCGCTGGCCGATGCCAACAACGGCAACTGGCAGACCGCCAGGCGCTGGTCCCGGATGCTCGGCGGGGATTATCGGATCGCGCTGGTCGACCGCTGGAGCGGCCGTTCCGGCGACCGCGCCGACGCGATGGTCGCACTGCACGCGCGCCGCTCGGCCGACGCGATCGTGTGCTGGGCCGAAGCGTCGCGGCGGGGGCCGCATCGTCCGCTCGCCGTCGTTCTGACCGGCACCGATCTCTACCGCGACATCGCCACCGACGCCGCCGCCGAACGCTCGCTGCAACTGGCCGACCGGCTGGTCGTGCTGCACGAGCGGGCGGTCGACGACCTGCCGCCGGCCTATCGGCACAAGGCCGTCGCCTGCTTCCAGTCGACGGCGTCGCGCGTCCCGCAGGTCAAGCCGTGGCGGCACCTGCGTGCCGTCATGGTCGGGCACCTGCGCGCGGAGAAGGCGCCGCAGACCTACTTCGCCGCCGCGCGCGAACTGACAACGCGTCCCGACATCCTGCTCGACCACGTCGGCGCCGCGCTCGACCCTGTCTTGGGCGCCGAGGCGCAGGCGCTCCAGCGCGAGTGCCCGGCGTACCGCTGGCTCGGCCCGCTGCCGCACGCGGATGCGCGCCGCCGCATCCAGGCCGCGCACGTGCTCGTGCATCCGAGCCTGATGGAAGGCGGCGCGCATGTGCTGATGGAGGCGGTCTGCAGCGGCACGCCGGTGCTGGCCAGCCGGGTCGCCGGCAACGTCGGCATGCTGGGCGCCGACTACGAAGGCTATTTCGAACCGGGCGATGCCCAAGGCCTTGCGCGGATGCTCGCGCGCTGCCGCGACGAGCCGGCGATACTTCGCCGCCTCGGCGCGCAGTGCGCATTGCGCGCACCGTCGTTCGACCCCGCCCGAGAGCGCGCGACCCTGCGCGCCCTGCTGGCTGAAATGCTGGAGACCACTGCATGACCACACCCCCGACCTTTTCCCCGACCGGCCCGCGCCTCACGTCCCTCTCGCACGGCGGCGGTTGCGGCTGCAAGATCGCGCCCGGCGTGCTGTCGGAAATACTCCGCAACAGCGGCGGCGGCATCCTCCCGCCCGAACTCATGGTCGGCATCGAGACCGCCGACGACGCCGCCGTCTACCGGCTCAACGACACGCAGGCGCTGATCGCCACCACCGATTTCTTCACGCCCATCGTCGACGACCCGTACGAATTCGGCCGCATCGCCGCCACCAACGCGATCAGCGACGTCTACGCGATGGGCGGCAAGCCGATCATGGCGCTGGCGCTGGTCGCCATGCCGATCGCCCAGCTGCCGGTCGAGGTCATCGGCGAGATCGTGCGCGGCGGGCAGGACGTGTGTCGCGCGGCGGGCATTCCGATCGCGGGCGGGCACACGATCGATTCGGTCGAGCCGATCTACGGGCTGGTCGTGATGGGGCTCGTGCACCCGGACCGCGTGCGGCGCAACGCGGGCGCCCAGGCCGGCGACGTGCTGGTTCTCGGCAAGCCGCTGGGCGTGGGCGTGCTGTCGGCGGCGCTCAAGAAGGAGCAGCTGTCGGAAGCGGGATACCGGCAGCTGATCGACACGACCACCCGGCTGAATACGCCCGGCATCGCGCTGGCGCAGCTCGACGGCGTGCATGCGCTCACGGACGTGACCGGCTTCGGGCTGGCCGGGCACGCGCTGGAACTCGCGCGCGGCGCCGGGCTGACCGCGGTGATCGAATGGTCGAAGGTGCCGCTGCTCGAAGGCGTGGAAGCGATGGCGGTGGAAGGGTTCGTGACCGGGGCTTCGGGGCGGAACTGGGCGGGGTACGGAATGGACGTCGCGCTGGCGGAGGACTTGCCGGCGGTCGCGCAGAGCCTGCTGAGCGATCCGCAGACCTCGGGCGGGTTGCTGGTCAGTTGCGCGGTGGAGTCCGTGGATGCGGTGCTGGAGCTTTTCGAAGCCGAGGGCTTCGGGTACGCAGCGGTCGTCGGGCGGGTGGAGGCCGGAGGGCCTTCACTGCGCGTCGTTCGCTGACCGGCACCGTCACCCGCATCGACGATACGCAGGTGCGGCCCGATCAGGAAGCCCTCCCGACAAGCCGTCAGCAGGCCATCACGAGCGAGGCGGGAGGGAGAGGGAGTCGAACCCTCCCGGCGACGCGTGGCGCCACCCACCGGGTTTGAAGCCCGGCCGTCCCACCAGGGACGCTTCCCTCCCATGCGGACATGGGTCCTAACTTTTCCGTTCCGTCCCGAACAGCAGCGTGTCGGGCCGCAGCAGATGCACATCCTTGACGCGCCGGGTGTAGCCGATGCGATCGAAAAATTCGAGCAACTGGATCGCACGCTTGCGGCCCAGCCCGGTCGCATCCCGAAAGCTCGCGGCCTGCAGGCCGTCAGGCATGTCGACGCAACGCTGGGCCAGCGCGGCCAGATTTTGTATCGTCGACGCCGGATAGTACAAGTCCTTAACGACCTGGAACGTCAGTCCGCGCCGCGCGAGGCTGGCGAGCGTCTGGCGCATCACCGGCTCCGAGGCACCGCCGTCTCTCGCCAGGTCGCGAACCCATGGCGGGTCGAAACCTGCTTCGGCCATGCGCGGCAGGATCTTCTGCGCCAGCCGTTCCTCGGTCGCGCTCAGCATCGCGGCATGCGCCGGCAGGTGCAGCCAGTTGCCGCTCCGTGCCAGCACGGCATCGGCGAGCAGCGTTTCGATCGCATGCTGCCAGAGCGGATCGCCGATGCGCGGGCCGGCAAGGCGTTTCAGGCGGCGCAGGTCGGGACCGACTTCTTCCGGCGAGGTCCGATGGAACTCGGCGAGGCGGTCCACGACGCGATGCTTCAGCGCTGAGAGATGCGAAGTGGAGATGAGGGCTGTGTCGAGCCGCACGGCGTCCGTAGGCGACGCCAGGGACGCGCCGCCGCGCAACCCGAGCGTACGCACCAGGCGGTCGGTGTCGAGCCCGGACGGTGCGCTGGCCAGCAGCGCGTCGATACGCCCGACGCCGTCGTCGAGCGCCCAGGCGGCGAGCATGCGCAGCCGCTCTGGCGTGCGCCGGTAGCGCATCGGCGCGAACGGGTCGAGCACCCGCAGGCCGGCCACCGTGCGCGTGGCCGATGCATCGCGCAGCACGCCGCGGTCGCCGTGCCAGGCGCTCGACGGCTCGCGCAGCACCAGCTGGGCGAGGGCGGTGTCGCCCGGTGCGAGCAGGTCGCGGTCGAGCAGCGCGACCGATGCCATCACGTCGCTGGTGCCCAGGTGCACGTGCACGGTCGTGCCGGAGCGCAGCGCCTGCGACTCGCCCGGCCAGAGCGCGAGCTCGACGTCGATGCGCTCGCTGGTGAGCGCGATGCCGGGCGCGCAGACCCATTGGCCGCGTCGCACCTCCTCCTTCGCCACGCCGGCCAGCGCCAGGGCGCAGCGCTGTCCGGCCTGCGCGGTGTCGGCCTGCTCGTTCTGGGCGTGGATGCCGCGCACGCGAACCCTGCGCTCGCCAGGCATCAGCAGCAGCTCGTCGCCGATGCGCACCCGGCCTGCGATGACCGCGCCGGTGACGACGGTGCCGACGCCGGGAAGGGTGAAAGCGCGGTCGACGGCGAGGCGGAAGTCGAGGGTGTCGCCGCAAGAGGAAGGAGCGGTACGGCGCGCTTGCGCGACGAGGTGTTCGCGCAGCGCGCCGATGCCCTCGCCGCTTGTCGCCGACACCGGAAACACCGGCGAGCCCGCGAGCGGGGTGGCGGCCAGCAACGCTTCGATTTCGCTGCGCACCTGCGCGATGCGCGCGTCGCGCCCGGTGGCGTCGATCCGGTCGGTCTTGGTGATGGCGACGGTGCCGCGCGCCAAGCCGAGCAACGCGACCACGGCCAGGTGCTCGCGCGTCTGCGGCATCACGCCGTCGTCGGCGGCGACGACCAGCAACGCGTGCTCGATGCCGGTGGCGCCGGCGAGCATGGTGTGCAGCAGGCGCTCGTGGCCGGGCACGTCGACGAATCCGAGCGAGACGCCGCCGGCACCCGGCTCGGACGCGGGCGCGTGCAGGTACGCGTAGCCGAGCTCGATCGAGATGCCGCGACGTTTCTCCTCGGGCAGCCGGTCGGTGTCGACGCCGGTGAGCGCGCGCACCAGCGTCGTTTTGCCGTGGTCGATGTGGCCACCAGTGCCGATGATCATCGTCAGTGCAGCCGCATGCGCAGGAGATCGAGCTGGGCCGTGAAAAGCGCGGTGTCGCGGTCTTCCAGGCAGCGCAGGTCGAGCAGCAGGCGATCCTCGGAGATGCGCCCGATCACCGGGCGCGGCAGGCTGCGCAAGGCGCTCGCCAGGGCTTCGAGCGCCGTGCCCAGCCCTTTGCGCGACGTGCCGGCCGGCGACAGCGCCAGCCCGGCCGACGGCAGGCGCTCGACCGGGAGCGAACCGGAGCCGATCTGCCCCTGCATGGCGACGATCCCGACCTCGAAACGCGGTGCGACCGCAGCGGCGACCGACGCACGCAACGCCTCGGCCGCGACGCGGATCGCATCGACGGGGCGCGTCAGCAGACGCAGCGTCGGCAGGTCCTGTGCCAGCCGCTCGGGGCGCAGGTAGAGCGACAGCGTCGCCTCCAGCGCGGCCAGCGGCAGCTTGCTCATGCGCAGCGCGCGCTTGAGCGGGTATTTGCGGATGCGCTCGACGGCGTCCTTGCCGCCGACGATGAGCCCGGCCTGCGGACCGCCGAGCAGCTTGTCGCCCGAGAAGGTCACGATGTCGCAGCCGGCGGCCAGCATCTCCTGCGGCAGCGGTTCGCGCGGCAGGCCGTAGTGCGCCAGGTCGACCAGCGAGCCGCTGCCCAGATCGGTCGCCAGCGGCACCCCGCGTGCATGCGCGATGGCCGACAGCGTCGCCTCGTCGACCGCGGCGGTGAATCCCTGCACCTCGTAGTTGCTGGTGTGCACCTTCATGACCAGCGCGGTGCGCGCGTTGATGGCGCGTTCGTAGTCGGCCGGATGCGTGCGGTTGGTGGTGCCGACCTCGACCATGTGCGCGCCGGCGGCGGCCATCACGTCGGGCATGCGGAACGCGCCACCGATCTCGACCAGCTCGCCGCGCGAGACGATCACCTCGCGGTCCCGCGCCAGCGCGCCGATGGTCAGCAGCACGGCCGCGGCGTTGTTGTTGACGACCGTCGCGGCCTCGGCGCCGGTGATCGCGCAGAGCAGTTCCTCGACCAGCGAATCGCGGTCGCCGCGGCTGCCCGTCTCCAGGTCGTATTCGAGGTTGTTCGGCGCGGCCATCATCGTCATCAGCCGTTCGAGCGCCGCATCGGCGAGCACCGAACGCCCTAGGTTGGTGTGGACGACGGTGCCCGTGAGATTGAACACGGCCCGCATGCGCGGCGCGAGGCGGGCGTCGATGCGCGACGCGAGCGATGTTTCGAGCGTGCGGACACGGACTTCGGCAAGCGTCACGTCGCCGGTCAGCACACGCGTGCGCAGGCCGTCCAGCAGTGCGCGTGCCTCGCCCGCGACCAGTGTGTGGCCGTGCGTGGCGAGCAAGGCGACAACGGCCTCGCCGCGCAGCAGCCTGCCGACGGAGGGCAGATCGTGGGGCCTTGCCGTCGAGCCGTGGACCACGGACTCGTCGGGCGCGCCCATCAGCCGCCTCCGCCTGCGACTACGGGCGGTTCTGCGGGCAGCGCGTCGTCGAACGGGTCCGGGTCGCCGAAAAGCAGCATCAGGTTGTGCCCGCTGCGCTCGAAGCCGGCTTCCGACACCAGCAGGTCGAGCGCAACGCTCGCGAGGTCATCGGCGGTGGGCTCGACTTCGGGGTCCTTTTCCATCAATACCTGCTTCAGGTAGTGGCCGCAGGTGTCGCAGCATTCGGCCTTGACGGCACCGGACCGGGCACCGGTCGCCGGCACCTCGACGTCGGCGCGCGCGGGCTCAAGCGATTCGAAGTGGATGCCCTTGGTGCTTTCGCAGTGCGTGCACTTGATACGCACGTAATGCCATTGCACGCTGCACAGCGAACATTGCAGATAACGGAATCCCGCATCCTCGGCGCCGATGCGCGTGATGCTGGCCGTCGGCAGGCTGCCGCAGCACGGGCACCGCGTGCCGGGATCGGTATGGCCGAACACGCGCTCGCCATGGACGCCGACGGTCTGGATCGCCAGCTGGGTCCAGTAGACCTGCAGACCGGCAGCGATCAGAGGTGCGGTCGCGAGGTCGAGTCCGAGCATGATGCGGCGCAGCAGCTTGTCGGCCTGCGCGTCGAGCCAGTCGTCGTCGCTCGCAACGAGACGGTCGACGGTGTCGCGCGCCTGCCCGACCGCCAGCCGCGCGCGAAGCAGACCGAGCAGGCGACGCAGCTCCGTGCGCCAGACCGGATCGCGCGGCCAGCCGAAGGCCGGCGTCGGCGGCTTGAGCACCTTGGCCGCTGCGGTACAGGCGGCGGCGTCGGGCAATGCGACGTCTGGGTAGTTCGCGAGCACCTCGTGCTGTGCCGAAGCGAGGTCGGCGATGAACAGCAGGTAGTCGCGCACCGGATGCGCCGCAGCGAGCTGTCGCAGCCGGAGTTGGCGGTCGGCGAACACGCTCGCCTTCACCGGCATGTGCACGAAAGGCATTTGCCGCCCGGCCTGGAGGGCGATCTCTTCGGCCGATAGAACGCGAGTCGAACGAATCGGGGTGGTCGCTGGAGTTATGCCGGAAGTACTGTTCATTGCCCCGGCATTATTCCCCGCCCGTCATCTTCTTGTGCCACAGCGGGTGATTCAGCTTCGCCCAGCGCTCGGTCACCGTACCGCGCGTCATGGCGCGGACCGTGCCCTTGATCCAGATCGCAGCGTAGATGTGCGTGATGACCGAGACGATCAGCGCGACCGCCGAGGCCGCGTGCACGAGCACCGCGATCCGGCGCACCAGGATCGGGAAGAAGCCGACGAACCACGGGCTCCAGAAAGTGAAGCCGGTCACCAGCAGCAGCGCCAGGCTGATTCCGAAGACCCAGAACACCAGTTTCTGGCCGGCATTGTATTTGCCCACCGGCGGCATGCCCGACTTGTCGCCCTTGAGCATCGCCGGCGATTTCTTCATCCATTCGATGTCGTTCCGATCGAGCACGTTGTCGCGCCACATCGTGAAGAACATGAATGCGAAGCCCGCCACCATCGCCACGCCGAAGAACGGATGCAGGATGCGCGTCCATTGTCCGCCGCCGAACAGTGCGCTGAAGAAGAACAGCGACGGATGGAAGAAGGCCAGCCCGGAAAGGCCGGCGGCGAAAAACAGGATCGCCACGAACCAGTGGTTCATGCGCGTGACGTCCTTGTAGCGGCGGAGGTAGCGTTGGCTCATTTGAAGTGCTCCTTCATCAGGCCCGCGGGCTGTCATGCGAAGCCGACTGGGTCGGTGGCGGCGGGGCCGTCGATGACATCGCGATGGTCCGCGGCGGTTCTTCGATGATCACGTCGTCGTGGCCCTGCGCGGCCGGGTCGGTGCCGTCAGCAGGATCGGCCGGGTCTTCCTTCGCCTCGACTGGTCCGACCTTCATGTAGTGGAAAAAGCTACCCACCACCGCGCCGACCATCGCGAACACCGCCAGCGGCTTCGCCACACCCTTCCAGAGCGACACCATCGGGCTGATGTGCGGATCCTTCGGAAGGTTGCTGTAGAGCCCGGGCCGATCGGCATGCTGCAGCACGTACATCACGTGCGTGCCGCCGACGCCGGCCGGGTCGTACACGCCGGCATTCGAGAAACCCCGCTCCTTCAGGTCGACGATGCGCTCGTCGGCATAGGTATGCATGGCTTCCTTGGTGCCGAAGTGGATCGCCCCGGTCGGGCAGGCCTTGACGCAGGCCGGTTCCAGCCCGACGCTGACGCGGTCCGAGCACAGCGAGCACTTGTAGGCACGGTTGTCGCCCTTGCTGATGCGCGGCACATTGAACGGGCAGCCCGTGATGCAGTTGCCGCAGCCCACGCAGTTCTCGCTGATGAAGTCGACGATGCCGTTGCTGTACTTGACGATCGCACCGGGCGCCGGACACGACTTCAGGCAGCCGGGATCTTCGCAGTGCATGCAGCCGTCCTTGCGGATCAGCCATTCGAGATGGCCCTCGGTCGGCTCGACCTCGGCGAAGCGCATCACGGTCCAGGAATCCGGCGTGAGGTCGTTCGGGTTGTTGTAGCTGCCGACGTTGGTGCCGACCTCGTCGCGCAGGTCGTTCCACTGCATGCAGGCGACCTGGCAGGCCTTGCAGCCGATGCAGGCCGACACGTCGATCAGCTTGGCGACTTCCTGCACCTGCGGGCGGTGCCGGATGTCGGGTGGGGACACGGTCGTCGCCGAGCGCGCCGCGATGTCGAGGGATTGAAGAGATGACATCGAATCAAGCCTTCTCTATGTTGACGGTGAAGGACTTGTACTCGGGCGTCTGCGTGTTCGCATCGCCGACGAAAGGCGTCAGCGTGTTCACGATGTAGCCCGGCTTCGTGAGGCCGATGAAGCCCCAGTGGTTCGGCAGGCCGACCGTGTGCACCGTGCGTCCGTCCACCTGCAGCGCCTGGATGCGCCGAGTCACCAGCGCGACCGCCTTGATGAAGCCCCGCTTGCTGCTGACCTTGACCAGCGAGCCGTTGGTGATGCCCTTCTCCTCGGCCAGTTCGACGCCGATTTCGACGAACTGCTGCGGCTGGATGATCGCGTTCGAACGGACGTTCTTGGTCCAGTAGTGGAAGTGCTCGGTAAGCCGATAGCTGGTCGCGACGTACGGGAAATCCTTTGGCACGCCGAGCCGTTCGAGGTCGCCCTTGAAGATCCGCGCGGCCGGGTTGGCACGCGCCACGGCGTTGTTCGGGTGCATCAGGTTGTTCACCAGCGGCGACTCGAACGGTTCGTAGTGTTCCGGCAGGGGCCCTTCGGCCATGCCGGTCGGCGCGAACAGCCGGGCCACGCCCTCGGCCGTCATGATGAACGGACGCACCGCGTCGGGCGCCATCGGATTGGCGTCGGGACGGATGTCGGGCACGTCGGAGCCGATCCACTTCGCGCCGTCCCACTTCACCAGCAACCGCTTGGCGATCCAAGGCTGGCCGGTGGTCGGGTCGACCGAAGCCGCGTTGTAGATGATGCGCCGGTTGGCCGGCCACGCCCAGCTCCAGTTCAGCGCCTGCCCGATGCCGTACGGATCGGAATTGTCGCGCCGCGCCATCTGGTTGCCGGCCTGCGTCCAGGCGCCGGAATACACCCAGCAGCCCGACGAGGTGGTGCCGTCGTCGCGCAACTGGCCGAAGCCGGACAGCTGTTCGCCGGCTTTGGCCAGGAGCTTCGTCGGATCGTTCGCGTCGACCAGGTCGACGAGCGCCTTGCCGTTGTATTCCATCGCCAGTTCCTGCGGCGATGGGGCGTCGGGAATCTTGTACGGCCAGCTGAGGTTGACGATCGGGTCCGGGAATGCGCCACCGTCCTTGGTATAAGCCTGTCGGATGCGGTTGAAGATGCCTGCCACGATGCCGATGTCTTCACGCGCTTCGCCCGGCGGCTCGGCGCCCTTCCAGTGCCACTGCAGCCAACGGTTGGAGTTGGTCAGCGAACCTTCTTCCTCGGCAAAGCAGGTCGACGGCAGGCGGAAGACCGTGGTCTGGATGTCTGCCGTCTTGACGTCGTTGAACTCGCCGTAGTTCTTCCAGAACTCGCTGGTCTCGGTGATCAGCGGGTCGATCGTGACCAGGAACTTGAGCTTGGAAAGCCCGTCGACGATCTTCTGCTTGTTCGGGAAGGAGCAGACCGGGTTGAAGCCCTGGCAGATATAGCCATTGATGGCGCCGAGACTCATCAGCTCGAAAGCCTGCAGCACGTCGTAGAGCTTGTCGATCTTCGGCAGGTAGTCGAACGCCCAGTTGTTCTCCTTCTGGGCCGCGTTGCCCCACCAGGCCTTCTGCATGCTGACAAAGAACTTGGGGTAGTTCTGCCAGTAGCTCATCTGGCCGGGACGCAACGGCTTGAGCGCACGGGTCTTGTAGTAATCGTCGATGTTCTGCTCGCTGTCGCGCGCCAGGGACAAATAGCCCGGCAACGAATTCGATAGCAGTCCCAGGTCGGTCAGGCCCTGGATGTTGCTGTGGCCACGCAGCGCGTTCATGCCGCCACCGGCGACGCCGATGTTGCCCAGCAACAGCTGCATGATCGCCGCGGTACGGATGATCTGCGAGCCCTGGCTGTGCTGCGTCCAGCCGAGCGCGTACATCACGGTCATCGTGCGCGTGCTGGTGCTGGTGCTGGCGATGTACTCGCAGACCTTCAGGAACTTGTCCTGCGGCGTGCCGGTGATTCGGCTCACCATCTCGGGCGTGTAGCGCGAAAAATGCCGCTTCATGACCTGCAGCACGCACTGCGGGTCCTGCATGGTCATGTCGACCTTGGCCATGCCCTGCTCGTCGAGCGCGTAGCCCCACGATTTCGGGTCGTAGTTGCGCTTCTCGGGGTTGTAGCCGCTGAAGAGGCCGTCCTCGAACTTGTAGTCCGGGCCGACGATGAAAGGCGCGTTGGTGTAGTGCCGGACGTATTCCGTCTGGATCTTGTCGTTGCTCAGAAGGTAGTTAAGCACTCCCGACAAAAACGCGATGTCCGAGCCGGCGCGCACCGGCGCGTAGTAGTCGGCCATGGCCGCCGAGCGCGTGAAGCGCGGGTCGACCACCACCAGGCGGGCCTTGTTATGTTTCTTGGCTTCGATCACCCACTTGAAACCGCACGGATGCGCCTCGGCGGCATTGCCGCCCATGATCAGCACAACATCCGCATTCTGGATGTCCTGCCAGTGGTTGGTCATCGCACCTCTGCCGAACGTCGGGGCCAGACTGGCCACCGTAGGTCCGTGTCAAACGCGCGCCTGATTGTCGAAGACGAGCATTCCCAGCGAGCGGAACGCCTTGTGGGTGATGTACCCGGTTTCGTTGGAGGAGGCCGACGCGCAGAGCATGCCGGTGCTGGTCCAGCGGTTGACGGTCTGGCCGGCTGCGTTCTGCTTCACGAAGTTCGCGTCGCGGTCGTCCTTGAGCAGCTTGGCGATACGGTCGAGTGCGCTGTCCCAGCTGATGCGCTTCCACTCGTTGGTGCCGGCTTCGCGGACTTCCGGGTACTTCAGCCGGTTCGGGCTGTGCACGAAGTCGAGCAGGCCGGCGCCCTTCGGGCACAGCGTGCCGCGATTGACCGGATGGTCCGGGTCGCCTTCGATGTGGAGGATCGCCGGCACCACGTTCTTCGCCCTGTCGCCCAGGCTGTACATGATGATGCCGCAGCCGACCGAGCAATACGGGCAGGTGTTGCGCGTCTCGGTGGTGCGGGCCAGCTTGAAATTGCGTGTCTCGGCCAGGGCGGCCGTCGGCGAGAAGCCGAGCGCGACCAGACTGGAGCCGACCAGGCCGGCGCCGCTGACACGGAAGAACTGCCTTCGGCTCACGTCCATGACGGCACCTCCGGCAGATGGGATTTTTGATGGTTCATCGTGGTTTTCGGGTTGGCTGTCTTATTTGGGGACTGCGCTGCCGCCGTCTCCGGCGGTCGGCTGGGTCGCATTGCCCTTGGGCGGTGTACCGGCATTCTGGCTGGCGGTCACGCCGCCGATGGCGGTCCCGCCTTCGGACGGCCCTTTGCCTTCGCTGCTCGGATGCACGGGATCGTTCGATGGCGCCGGCCTGATGCCGGCCGGATAGTCAGCCGAAGGTGGGCCGCCGCCGGCAGCCGTCGGCCCGCTCGCCGAAGCCGTGCTGGTCGGCGAAGACGGTGTCGATGATTTTCGGTCGCAACCGACCAACGCACCGAAAGCCATCAGCGCAAGCACTGCACACCAAGGCGAGGCATTTTTGTATCGTGGGATCAAAGCAGAGCTCCTTCGGGCGTGGAGTCTAGCCAGAGATGATCACCATGGTGCGGTACTGTCCTTTCGAGGCCGACCTTGTCGAAAGGTCGATCGGGTGGCCTCGGCTATCGTCGGTGCCATGAATTCATCCTTTCGCCTCGGCTGGCGCACGCTGTGGCGCGATCTGCGCGCCGGCGAGCTGCGCCTGCTCATCGTCGCCGTGCTGCTCGCGGTGGCCGCGCTCACCGCCGTGGGCTTCTTCGCCGACCGGCTCAAGGGCGGCCTGCAGCGCGATGCGCGCCAGCTGCTCGGTGGCGACGTGGTGCTCGCGAGCGACAACCCGACCCCCGCCTCGGTCGTCGCCCAGGCCCAGTCGCTCGGCCTGCAAAGCGCGGTCACCTACGGTTTTCCGACCATGGCGCGGGCCGAGGACGTGAAGGGTGGCGCCAGCAAGTTGGTTTCGCTGAAGGCCGTCTCGACCGGCTACCCGCTGCGCGGGAGCCTGCAGACTTCCCTGGGCACCGAAGCGCCCGGCAAGGTCACGCGCGACATCCCATCGCCCGGCGACGTCTGGGTCGACGGTTCGCTGCTCGATTCGCTGGCGCTCGAGGTCGGCGACGCGTTGCTGCTCGGCGATGCGAGCCTGCGTATCGCGCGCGTGATCGTGCAGGAGCCCGATCGCGGCGGCGGTTTCGCGAGTTTTTCGCCGCGCGTGATGCTCAACCAGGCCGACGTGGCCCGCACGGCGCTGGTCCAGCCGGCCAGCCGCATCAGCTACCGCTTCGCCGTCGCGGGCGAGGATCGGGCGGTGAAGACTTTCACCGACGCGACCGACGCGGTGCTCAAGCAGGGCCAGCTGCGCGGCGCGCGGCTCGAATCCTTCGAGAGCGGCCGGCCGGAGATGCGCCAGACGCTCGACCGCGCCGAGAAATTCCTCAATCTCGTGGCACTGCTGGCGGCGCTGCTGAGCGCCGTCGCGGTGGCGCTGGCCGCGCGCGGCTTCGCGGCCAGCCACCTGAACGACTGCGCGATGCTGCGCGTGCTCGGCCAGAGCCAGCGCACCATCGCCGGTGCCTACGCGTTCGAGTTCGCGCTGATCGGGCTGTTCGCGAGCGCGGTCGGCGTCGCAATCGGCTTCGTCGTGCATTACGCTTTCGTGCTGCTGCTCGCCGGGCTGGTCGAGACGGCGCTGCCGGCGCCGACGCTCTGGCCGGTCGCGTTCGGGCTGGGCATGGGGCTGGTGCTGCTGTTCACCTTCGGCCTGCCGCCGGTGCTGCAGCTGGCCAAGGTGCCGCCGTTGCGCGTGATCCGGCGCGACGTCGGCGGGCTGAAGCCGGCCTCGCTCGCCGTGCTGGGCGTCGGCGTGCTGGGTTTCGTGGCGCTGCTGCTGGCCGCGAGCAGCGACCTCAAGCTCGGGCTGATCGCGGTCGGCGGCTTCGCCGGCGCCATCGCGGTGTTCGCGGTGACCAGCTGGATCGCGGTGCTGGTGCTGCGCCGCAGCGTCAACGAGCGCACGGCGCCGCGCTGGCTGGTGCTCGCCACGCGCCAGATCTCTGCCCGGCCGGTCTACGCGGTGGTTCAGGTGAGCGCGCTGGCCGTCGGACTGCTGGCGCTGGTGCTGCTGGTGCTGCTGCGCACCGACCTGGTGTCGAGCTGGCGCCGCGCCACGCCGCCCGATGCGCCGAACCGCTTCGTCATCAACGTGATGCCCGACCAGAGCGACGCCTTCCAGAAATCCCTGCGCGACGGCGGCGTGGGCAAGTTCGACTGGTATCCGATGATCCGCGGCCGGCTGGTGGCGGTGAACGACAAGGCGATCTCGCCCGACGACTATGCCGAGGACCGCGCCAAGCGCCTCGTCGATCGCGAATTCAACCTGAGCAACAGCGCCGCGATGCCCGAGCACAACGGCATCTCCGCCGGCGCGTGGACCCCCGGCGCTCCGGGCGAGGTCAGCGTCGAGGACGGCCTGGCCGCGACGCTCGGCCTGAAGCTCGGCGACCGGCTGAGCTTCGACATCGGCGGCATCCGGAACGACGCGCGCATCACCTCGCTGCGCAAGGTCGACTGGGGCTCGCTGCATGCGAACTTCTTCGTCATGTACACGGTGGCGAACCTGCCCGACGTGCCGGTGACCTACATGGGGGCGTTCCGCGCGCCCGAGACGCGCGGCTTCGACAACGCGCTGGTGCGCGCCTACCCGAACGTCACCAACGTCGACATGAGCGCGACCATCGGCCAGGTGCAGCGCATTCTCGACCAGGTGATCCGCGCGGTGGAGTTCCTGTTCGGCTTCACGCTGGCGGCCGGTCTGGTGGTGCTGTTCGCTTCGGTCACGGCGACGCGCGAGGAGCGGGCGCGCGAGTTCGCCGTGATGCGCGCGGTTGGGGCGCGCGCGAGCCTGTTGCGGCAGGTGCAGCGTGCGGAGCTGGCCGGCGTCGGCCTGCTGGCGGGCTTCCTGGCGAGCATCGCGGCCTCCGCCATCGGCTGGGGACTGGCGCGCTACGTGTTCGACTTCGCCTGGACGGCGTCGATCTGGGTGCCGATCGCCGGTGCGCTGGCGGGCGCCGTGCTGGCGCTGGCGGCGGGTTGGTGGGGATTGCGCGACGTGCTGCGGCGCCCGGTCGTCGACACGCTGCGGCGTGTCGCTGAATAAGGTCTCTCGCATGCAGATTCAGGAAAAGCCGCAGTTCGACACGCCCTTCGCATGGATCGGCGGCGAACCGGCCGTGCGCGCGCTGGTCGACCGTTTCTACGATCTGATGGACCTGGAACCGGCCTATGCGCAGCTCAGGGCCGTCCACGGCAACACGCTGGAGAACGCGCGGCAGCGGCTGTTCTGGTTCCTGTGCGGCTGGCTCGGCGGCCCGCAGTACTACACCGACCGCTTCGGCCATCCGATGCTCCGGGCCCGGCACATGCCGCAGAGCATCGGCGGCCACAGCATCGGCATCCGGGAGCGCGACGAGTGGCTGGCCTGCATGGATCGGGCGATGGGGGAGACCGGCGTCGATGAAGCGCTGCGTGCGCGGCTGCGCGAGTCGTTCTTCCAGACCGCGGACTGGATGCGCAGCCGCGGCGGCTAGCGTCGCACCGGCGCCAGCAGCACCACCAGCGCCCCGGCGCCACCCTCGGCCGGCTTCGCCTGCACGAAGGCCAGCACCTCGTTCTTCTGGATCAGCCAGCGCTGCGTCTTCGTCTTGAGCACCGGCATCTTGCCCGGAGAGCCGAGCCCCTTGCCATGAACCACGCGCACGCAGCGCACCCCCAGCTTGTTGGCGGTGCGGATGAACGCACCGAGCGCCTCGCGCGCCTCGTCGCTGCGCATGCCGTGCAGGTCGAGCTGCTGCTGGATCGACCACTCGCCTGCCCGAAGACGGCGCGTCACGTCGGTGCCGATGCCGGGGCGGCGAAAGCTCATGGCGTCGTCGACGTCCAGCAGCGTCTCCACGTCGAACTCGTCGGAAAGCGATTCGCGCAGCACGCGTTGCTCATCGAGCTGGTGCTGCACCGGGATCGGCGCCGGTGGCTCGGGCGCGAGCGGAACCGCGGCGATGCGGCGCAGCGGCCTGGTGGCGCCGATCGCGCGGCTGAACAGGTCTTTTTCGGCCGACAGCTTGCGTTCGGCGGCCGCCCGCGCGGCGGCCACCGCGGCTTCGCGCTCGCGCGTCTCGGCCAGCGTGCGCTGCACCTGCCCGAGGTCGGCCAGCGTCTTCAGGCCCGCGGGCTTCGTCGACTTGTTCGCCATCAGATCAATCCTTTGCTTGCCATCGACAGCGTCCTGCCGTCGCCGACGATCACATGGTCGAGCACCCGCACGTCCACCAGCGCCAGCGCTGTCTTGAGCGTCTGCGTGAGCGCCTCGTCGGCTCGGGAGGGTTCCACGCCGCCGCTCGGGTGGTTGTGCGCCAGCACCACGGCGCTCGCGTGATGGTGCAAGGCGCGCACCGCGACTTCGCGCGGATACACGCTGGTCTGCGTCAGCGTCCCCCGGAACATCTCTTCGAGCGCGATCAACCGGTGCTGGGCGTCGAGGAACATCACGGCGAACACCTCGTGCGGACGGGCGCCGAGCTGCAGCTGCAGGTACAGCCCGACCGCGTCGGGCGAATCGAACACCTGGCGGTCCTTCAGGCGCTCGGCCATCGCCCGCCGTGCGAGTTCGAGAACGGCGCTGAGTTCCGCGCGCTTGGCGGTGCCGCCCAGGCCCTTGACGGTCTTCAGGTCGTCGAGGCTCGCGCCCAGCAGGCCCGCCAGGCCGCGGAAGCGGTCGAGTACCTCCTGCGCGAGCTGCAGCACGTTCTTGCCCGGCAGACCGGTGCGCAGCAGCAGCGCGAGCAGCTCGACGTCGCCCAATGCGGCTGCGCCGCGCGCCACGAGCTTTTCGCGCGGACGCATTTCCGCCGGCAGGTCCTTGAAAGTCATTGCGATGGCGGGCCATGACCCGCGCTCCCTAAAATGAAGCCCAGTTTATCGGGACGCCCACCTTGTCTTTGCCACATTCCCCAGCCCCAGCCTCCGCCGTCGTCGCCGCCGGTTCGTTCCTGACGCTGCACTACCGGCTCGCCGGGCCTGCGGGCGACATCATCAACACGTTCGCCGACAAGCCGGCCACGCTCTCGCTCGGCACCGGCGAGCTCTCGCCCGCCGTCGAGCAGCGCCTGATCGGCTTGGAAGAGGGAACGCACGCGACCTTCGACATCCCCGTCGGCGAAGCCTTCGGCGACCGCAATCCCGAGATGCAGCAATGGGTCGCGCGCACGCTGCTGGCCCGGCTCGGCGATCCCGACGAGCGTTATGCCACCGGCGACGTCGTGCAGTTTCCGACGCCGGACGGCCAGGGCAGCTATGCCGGCGCCGTGGTCGCGTCGAACGACACCGCGGTGCAGTTCGACTTCAACCATCCGCTCGCCGGCCAGCCCGTGACTTTCGAGGTCCGGCTCATCGGCGTCCTGTGATGCCGCCGAGCGAAGTCCTTCTCGCCGAGCCGCGCGGCTTCTGCGCCGGGGTCGACCGCGCGATCGAGATCGTCGAGCGCGCGCTGGCCAAGTTCGGCGCGCCGATCTACGTGCGCCACGAGATCGTGCACAACACCTATGTCGTCAACGAACTCAAGGCCAAGGGCGCGATCTTCATCGAGGATCTGGCCGACGTGCCCCCGGGCTCGACGCTCATCTTCAGCGCGCACGGCGTGAGCAGGGCGGTGCAGGAAGAGGCGCGCGCGCGGGGCTTCGACATCTTCGATGCGACCTGTCCGCTGGTGACCAAGGTGCACGTCGAAGTCGCGAAGCTCGCGAGGGAAGGCTATGAGTTCATCATGATCGGCCACAAGGGGCATCCCGAGGTCGAAGGCACGATGGGCCAGCTTTCCAGCGGCATCCATCTGGTTGAGGACGTGGCCGACGTCGCCCGCGTGCATCCGGCCCAGGCCGACAAGCTGGCCGTCGTGACGCAGACCACGCTGTCGGTCGACGATGCGGCCGAGATCGCCGCCGCCGTGCGCGCGCGCTTTCCGAAAGTGCGCGAGCCCAAGCAGCAGGACATCTGCTATGCGACGCAGAACCGCCAGGACGCGGTCAAGATCATGAGCCCGCAGGTCGACATCCTGATCGTGGTCGGCAGCCCGACCAGCTCCAACAGCAACCGGCTGCGCGAGCTGGCGCAGCGCCTCGACACCGAGAGCTACATGGTCGATTCGGCGGACGAACTCCAGCCGGCGTGGTTCGAGGGCAAGTCGCGCGTAGGCCTGACCGCCGGCGCTTCGGCCCCCGACGTTCTGGTGCAGGACGTGATCGACCGGTTGCGGGCGCTGGGTGCCGTGTCGGTGCGCAAGATGGAGGGGATCGAGGAGACCATCAAGTTCCCGCTGCCCAAGGGCCTGCGGCTCGACCACATGCCGCCGCCGGGGCACATCTCGTGATCGCCTGGCGCTTGTAAATCGAAAGCGCGGTAGCGCGGCTGTACGGGCGTCGTGCTTCGCTTCTGCACGAGACGTCGCTGGGAAAGCTGGCTCCCGCCGTCTTGCAGCTGCCGCCGTCGCTCGCCGGGCGTGTCACCGGAAGCGAAGCGGGCACGGTTACGCGCGTTGAATGCGAAGGCGACGGTCGTCGGCGATGCGTGTGCCGATGCGTTCGCCGCCTGCCCGTGTGCGTGTCGACGCGAGAGCGGCGCGTTGTTCACGCACGCCTACGACCAGCCGGAAGTCGTCGCCGCCGGCGGCGGTTGCGGGCTCATCGGCGGCATGGCCGGCTGGTTCGCGGCACCCGAGACGAATTCGATGCCTTCGCCCGGGACATCGCGCAACGCCATGTCCGCGACGCACCGCTGTTGTCCGACGACGCGATAAAGTCCGCGCGGCACTGGCACTGGTGCGAGATGAAGCTGGCCGTCGAGTCGGCTGCAGCGCTGCCGTTGGCTGCCTTGCAGACTGGCGCCTACCTGCCGGCCGCCGGCGAGAAGATCTGCCTCATCGTCTGCGGCGCCAACGTCGACCCCGCCACGCTGGGCTGACCTCGGCGCACATCGGCCGGCGCCCCACGCGCCATAAAATCCGCCGATGCTCGATATCACACTGCTGCGCAAAGACCTGGCCTCGGCCGTGGCCCGCCTCGAAACGCGCAAGAAAAACCAGACTTTCCTCAACGTCCACGCGTTCTCCGCGCTGGAAGCCGAACGCAAGACGCTGCAGACCCGCACCGAGGAACTCCAGGCACGTCGCAACTCGCTGAACAAGCAGATCGGCCCGCTGAAGGCCAAGGGCGAAGCAACCGCCAGCCAAGTGCAGGCGCTGATGGCGGAAGTCAACGCGTTGAAGGCCGAGCAGGAATCGCAAAGCGGCCGGCTCGATGCGATCCAGCCCGAGATCCATGCGCTGCTGCTGGCCGTGCCCAATCTGCCGCATGCCAGCGTGCCGGTCGGCGAGGACGAGGGCGGGAACGTCGAGGTCCGGCGCTGGAGCCCGGAGGGCGGCATCGGTGCCTCGGCTGCGAAGCTCGGTTTCGCGCCGCGGGATCACGTCGACCTCGGTGCGCCGCTCGGGCTCGATTTCGAGATGGGCGCCAAGCTCGCGGGCTCGCGCTTCAGTTTCATGAAAGGCCCGATCGCGCGGCTGCATCGCGCGCTGGCGCAATTCATGATCGACCTGCAGACCGATCGCCATGGTTACACCGAGTGCTACGTGCCCTACATCGTCAACACCGATTCGCTGCGCGGTACCGGACAATTGCCGAAGTTCGAGGGCGACCTGTTCGCTGCCAAGAAGGGCGGCCAGGACGGCGAACCGGCGCCCGACAACGCCGCGCTCTACCTGATTCCGACCAGCGAAGTGCCGCTGACCAATTGCGTGCGCGACGAGGTGGTGCCCGAATCGACTTTGCCGATCCGGCTCACCGCGCACACGCCGTGCTTTCGCTCGGAGGCGGGCAGTGCCGGCCGCGACACGCGCGGCATGATCCGCCAGCACCAGTTCGACAAGGTCGAGATGGTGCAGATCACCCATCCGGACCACAGCTACGAAGCGCTCGAGGACATGACCGGCCATGCCGAGGCCGTGCTGCAGGCGCTGGAGTTGCCGTACCGCGTGGTGCTTCTGTGCACCGGCGACATGGGTTTCGGCTCCAGCAAGACCTACGACCTCGAGGTCTGGCTGCCGGCGCAGGACACCTACCGCGAGATCAGTTCGGTGTCGAACTGCGAAGCCTTCCAGGCGCGACGGCTGCAGGCGCGCTTCAAAAACGCGCAGGGAAAGAACGAGCTGGTCCACACGCTGAACGGATCGGGCCTCGCGGTTGGCCGGGCCATGGTGGCGGTGCTGGAAAACCATCAGAACGCCGATGGTTCGATCCGCATCCCGATGGCGCTTCGGCCATATATCGGCGGTGCGGTAATGCTGGCCCCCTGAAAGCTGCTGCTATACTCCGAGTCTCGACAGACACCGGAGAGGTGGCAGAGTGGTCGAATGTACCTGACTCGAAATCAGGCGTACGGAAACGTACCGAGGGTTCGAATCCCTCCCTCTCCTCCAGAAATGGATTTTCGACCGGTCCCAACCGGCCACGAAAGAACGCTAAAGCCCCGCCGGACGGGGCTTTTTTGTGCGCGGTTGGTTACCACGGGCCTTTGACAGCCACGGGGGAACGGGGGCAAGTTAGGGGGCATCGCAGGGCGTCGTGCCCCCGCAGCCTCTGAAAGTCCCCCAAATGCCGCTTACCGACGTCGCCTGCAAGAACGCCAAAAATCCCCCTTGAGAAAGCCCGTGCTCGGTTCGCTGAAACCGGCGGTCCATACCTCGTGATGCCGACCGATAGCAAGCACTGGTGCCGGCAGTACCGCATCGAAGGCAATGAAAAGCGCTTGGCCCTAGGCAACTATTCCACGGTATCGCGGGTCGCAGCGCGCTGCCCGAAGCGTGCTGCGAAATCTTGGCCGCAGAGAGGAAGGCCCTGTTGCCGTCGCAAGTCCGTCTGACCTTATTCCGGTCACTGCCGAACACAGCTCCATGAACAGCCTGCCGTCCTCGCACCGTGGCGACGCGTTCCTGTTCTTCCAGCCTTGGACGGTGGACCGCGAGTTGCCAACTTCAGGCGCAACCTGCCTGGATCGTGTAATGCGCTCGAAGCCGATCTGAAAGCCTACTGACGAACTTTTGTCGAGACTGCCGCCACCTTGGCTATGCAGGCACCGATCGCCAATCCGATGCCATCGGCGACCACATCGACCAAATCTGCACTGCGATCCGGCGTGAAAGACTGAAGCACCTCGACCAGACCTCCATAAACGAGCAAAGCGGCCAACGCATGCGCCGTTCGACCGGGCCAAGCCCAATGCGAGAGAAAGGCGAGCGTTGCAAAGCCGAGCATGTGATTGCTTTTGTCCCATCCCGTGCTGGGGAGAGGCTGGGACAACGGGAGCAGGGCGAGCACCATGATGGCGACCATGCAACTCGTGAGAGCCAGGCGCCAGAAGACGAGTTGCCGGCTGAGCGTCATTTTCTTTGAACGGAACAAGAAGATTTTCAATTTTTCAGGTTGCGTCACCATAGCGGTGCGCTAGCGCGGGCATTAGGGAGATCGAGTGAATGCTCCAGCTATTTTGCGGATGCGATAGCGGAGGCAGTTGGATTGCCACTTCGAGTCCATTGCAGCATTACGACTGACTGTCTCAGACGTCCGATTCGCAGCGACAGGAGACATCCATGACCGGAGACTGAAATTCCGCATTCGGCCCAACCATATTTTCAATCACTTTATTGAAAAACCGCGGGCGAGTTCCGTCACAGCGGAGCTCTCCATAGGCCGCCCAAACAGATAACCCTGCAATTCGTCGGCCCCCAGCTCTTTCAGAGTTCTGGCCTGATCTTCAACCTCGACGCCTTCGGCTACTACTCGTTTTCCCAACGTCTTGGCTAGAATGATGATCGCGGAAGCGATGGCGAGCGACACTTGGCTGTCGTGAATATGCTTTACGAAACTTTGATCGATCTTCAATGTGTCGAAGGGAATCTGGCGCAAGTAGCTGAGTGCGGAGTACCCTACGCCAAAGTCGTCCAATGCGATATGAAAGCCCGCACGCTGCAGCTCCCGGATGCGCGCCGACGTCGCATCGATGTTTTGCACCATCGCACCTTCGGTGATTTCCAGCTCGATGCCACCGGCGGGAATGTCGTAGCGTCCAAGAACGGCTATAGCCTCTTCGAAGAACGTCGGAGCCATCATTTGAACGGGCGAGACGTTGACAGAGATGTGTGCCACTCCCAAACTCGCGGCTTCCCATGCTTTGTATTGTTTGCAGCTCTGCTCTAAAATCCAGAAACCGAACGGCACGATCAGCCCTGATTCTTCGGCCAAGGGAATGAACTTGACCGGGGATATGGAGCCAAGAACAGGGTGCTTCCATCGCATCAGCGCCTCCACGGAAACGACGCAATGCGTTGCAGAAGAAATGCGGGGTTGATAGACCACATGAAGCGAGTCGGATTCGAGCGCAAGACGCAACTCGCGCAACAGCGATAGCCGCTCGGTAGCCGCAGCATCCATGCCGGGTATGAACCGGACCAAAATCGACCCACTTGAGGACTTCGCTTCGTACATCGCCAGATCAGATTGGCGCAGCAGATCAGCCACGGTCTGTCCGTCGGTCGGAAAAGTAGCGGAACCCATGCTGAACGCAAGCGTGATTTCGCGACTTTCGATCTGGAATGGCCGTTGCAAATCGACTTGAAGCTCATGCGCCACTTCGCCTGCGGCATCCACTGGTAGCAAAAGAGCGAATTCGTCGCCGCCGAGGCGCGCCAAGTCAAAATTCTCCATGTGCAGGACGCTTTGAAGTCGCTGACCAAACTGGCGAAGCACTTCATCGCCGACAAAGTGCCCGAATGCATCGTTGACTTCCTTGAAGCCATCGAGGTCGACAAACACCACATCGAAACTCGCTCCCCGGATCGGGGTCCTAATCAGATCTGTAAGTTTGGCAAGAAAGCCGTGGCGATTCAAGAGACCCGTGAGGCTGTCCGTGTTCGCTTGTGCAATCAGCGTGGCCTCGTGCTGAACTGCCTCTGCCGCTATTGCAAGACGCCGTCCAAGATCTTCCAATCTCGATAGAAGTGTTGTGTCGCCTTTGTTTTCCACCTCATCTTCATGTGCCAGCGTGAGCGTCGCAGTGCCGCCGAATATCTCACCCACTTCCACAGAGAGTTCTGGTGCAGTGGGCGCGACACCGTCCGTTTCGCTTTCGACGAATGTCAGGCCGCCTTGTTCATTCAAATGATAGGTGCGCTGCACTCGTTGCAAACGGCATACCAGTGTTGGTCGAGAGCCGGTGATCATCGTCCGTGCATACGTCAGCACATGCTGCACTACCCGCTCCAAAGGTGCTCGCTCCAGAACTGACAGATCCATGCGTGAAAGCACCGCGTTGAATTCGAAGTTCGTCTGCAGATTTTCCATCATCGCGTTGAAAGATTCAGCTAGATCGCGCAGTTCGTCCCTGAGATCTTGAACCGGCACGCGGTCGCTGAAATTACCGGAGCTCGCCTGACGGGTGACACGCATGAAGCGGTTTAGCGAACTCGCCCACCTTCGCAAATAGACCGAACTGGCAACGATCGCGATGCAGAAGGCCAGTGCGCTGACGCCGGCGGCAACCAAGCCTAGGCTCATCGGCAGAAGCTTGGTCAGTTCTGAGGACGCCGTCGCTTTCAACTGCCAGGGCGCGGCGTCGAGAAAAGGACGAAACAGGATTTCCCTTGAAACACTCATCGCGTCCTTGTCCGCTTCCACTGTCGACTGGCAGTAAGACTTGGATGTGGCATCCACCTGGAAGCACAAGCTGTACAAACCGCTTTCAGCCCGCTCCCACACATACTCAGATTTAAGAGTTCCCTTCAGTGCAGGTCGACCGGCCTCTGCGGGCACGATGATGAAGAGTTGCGGCAGATCGTCTGGCCGCGCAGCGGGTTCTGACACCAGTCGTGGAGTGACTGGACTCGATGCTGTCGGCGCGTCCGGCACAAACACGCGGATCGATGCGAACACCTGCTGCTGATGATCATTCAGCGCGAGAAAATCTTCGCCCTGGTGCATTCCCCGATCGTCGACGCTGCCCAACAACCGTGCGGCGCCCGTCAAGCTGTCGAAGAGATTGCGGCCGACAGCGCGCGTCGATTCATCCAGCACGGCAACCGTTGCGCGATGAACGAGTTGATTTCCGAGCTGATAAAACAAGGCACCGACAGAAAAAAGAATGAAGGCGACAAGCAGAAAAACGCTGATGAAAAATCGCCTCGCGACGCGACTCTGCAAGAAACGGCCTTCGATCAGCACTTTAGAAATCCGCACCCCAGCCAATAAATCCGCCATTATTGGCGCGCACGATGTCATCGCGACTGGCCTTCGCAGTCAGCGGCATCGCGGTTTCTCCGTCTGGTCCCATGCTGTAGAGGTCATAGTCCGTATTAAGCGGGTGAAGCGATTTGTCTTTGCGCTTTTCTCCCACGGTCGCCCCTTCCATATCGAGGTATTGATATGGATTGCCCCAAGGGTCGGGCTTGGTCGTGATTTCAGCCAGTTTTTCGGGAAACCGGTAGCGCTGGGTGTAGTACCGCTCCATCTGAACCTGAATGTCGAGGATGTCGCGTTTGACGTCGGCGAAGCGAGCCTTCTTCATCGCGGCTTGGTACGTGGGAAGCGCGATTGCCGCAATGATGGCCACGATGACCACCGTGATGGCAAGTTCCACCAATGTGAACCCATTCAAGAATGATCGATTTGGTGTACTGGCAACTTTCTGAGGCACAAACGTGCAGCGGCCATGCCAAGCCGCTCTCGACCGTTGGATCATCGTTTCCCAAAATATCGAAGTTTAGTTTTGGTGCTGATCGAAGCCTGCAACTAATGCGAATTTTCGGATCTGCTGACATTACCGTTGTCGCAGACCAACGATCGAGTCACGGAAAAAATGCTGACTGTGAACTTTGTGATTAGTTTCACTGATCAATTCTGCCGTTGAGGCCGTTGAGGCCGTTGAGGCCGTTGGGGCGATCGTCGCGATCAGCTCGGCTGCTGGCATTGCGTCGGTGAGTGACACCAATCATTCGAAATACGGAGCATGCAGCGGTCTCGAACCCGACGGGCACTGCAATTTGTGCTCGAGCACGTGGAAACGGTTCAGCGGACTCTTCGCGCTCCGCCTGTCTTCGAAATTCCTTCAGCATGTCTTGTGTTCGATTTGCAGAAGCTGGATCGAGATCTGTTGCGTGTGATTCGGCAATTGCCGAGCTGCAAAACATTCAAGGCATCAGCCGTTGAAAATAGGCAAAGCTCTGCTCGTTCGTGTTCATCGACTTACGGAACAAGAGAAGTACTCGTGTGTCATGGTCTTCGACCACTTGGACGTGCGCGACGCCCATCTCATTGGCCATGGTCCGATGGACGAGGATGAAGCTTAGGACGCCGCGACCTCAGGGATTGCGACAGTCGTCATACCGACCTCGTTGAAAGCGGGTTGCCATGTGGATCAATGACTACCGCGACCGGACTTACGACGCGGCATCGACGGTCGTGGAGGAGGCGAGTACCGTGGTGGTTTCGACGTCGACGGGAGGCTGCAGAACAGGCGGCTACCGCCGCTGCGCAATGCTGGAATCGACAGCGAAGCGGCCAAGGGCCTAGATGTTCATCTGCGCAACTTGAGCGGCTGCGTCGTCGAATCCAGCCCAGCCACCTGCGCGGCAGACGGGTCTGACACTCGCTGTGCTTCCATGCGCGCTTTCCTCGCCCGGCAGCTCTGGCAGCTGCCGCAGAAGGAGTCGGGGTTGTCGGTGCGGCAGATGGGGCACGTCGGCAAGCCGGGCGCGGTCATACTGCGGCCTTCAACTGAGAAAATGACGATGACCGCAACAAATGTGAATAGTGAGCTCTACGTCGACGCTTGGAATGCAGCGCTGAGTGCTGACCCGGGATGTGCTGGACTGCTAGTCGTCGCCGTTCCTCCGACTTCCGATCACCCTTCTGGATACGCCTTCGAGCCACCGGCAGGGCGCGAGGCGGATTTTCTGCGTGCAAAGACAAAGATCGACGAAGACTTCGCTCAAGGTTGACACCAGGCGGCCCTCCCGTAGATCTGAGCCTCGTGTGCGAAGTCGGCTCGGATGATGCGCTTCGGCTGGCGCCGAACAAGGCCAGCGGCAGGGTGAACATGTCGCGCTTCATGCGAACTCCTGATTCAGATATGGCTGGCGCAGGCGCTCGGCTCATAGCGGCTCGTTGTCGACGTCCAGGTCGATCCCGATAAAGGTGGCAGCCGAGCTGCGGTGCAACTCGGCCGGTGGTGCGGCTGCCGAAGAACTGCTTCGGCCAGTCTGCGTCGATCAGACAGAGCCCTTCACCACCAGGAGCGCGCAAGGCAATCGATGAATGAATGCCGCAAGCCGGCAGCGCCAGGTACTCGTCGACGACGGCGCGAATGAGTTCGATGGCGGCGTTACCGGTTGCCGGGAACTGTTCTAGGGGATAGTACGGCGCCGCGGTCGCGGTTGGCTGGAAGCCCAGCGACTCCAGAAACGCAGCTGGCAACGCGAAGCCGAGCCGCTTGCCGATCCGGCCGGTGGACAGCGTCGGTGCCGACAGCCGGTGCGATGACGACTGGGCGCATAGCGACGTGACTTGCGGTGAGGGTTGGGCGCTGGCGCCAGCGGCGATGCGGCAGCGGTCTGCACGAACAAGATGGCAACTCTCCTGCAGCCTCTGCCCGGCGCTTTTCTTCGACCTTCGCATCCGCCCTGTCTTCGGTTTTGTTCCCGAGCGATCGAATCAGGACGGCAAGTAAAGGCGGTGCCCACCGAGAGCCAATTACTTCGTCGAGAAGGCCGTAGGCCGAATCTCCCCACAAAGTGACGCGATCGAGCCGGAAGAAGTGTCAGCCGCCGTACGCAAGGTCATTGCGCGAGAGAGCCTACCGAAGCCAGAAACAGATCTTTCACGGGCCCCTCACTTGTCGGTCCGGCCTTCGCGTCGAGCCTTTTTGGTCGTCTACCCCAACCGACGGCGCAACCGGGTCGCCGATCTGCATGTTTCTGCCAAGGCTCTGCGGGCAGCAATGGAGAACGACCTTCGAACAGGCGATGAGTCAGGGTTTTCTGAAGGGCTTTTCCATGAGCGTTGCCTGCCGCCCGGTCTACTTCATGCGACACGGGCTTTCGCCTGAGGTCATCGGGAAAGCGGTCTTGGTTCGGCGGGGTGCGCAGGAACACCGATATGCCGGCCACCGATGTGCCAGCTTGAGCTTCTTTCTGCAGGTCGGAATCACGAAACGGTAGCGCAAGGCTGCTTCGCTGCCATGAAGCGTCATTGGTATAGGGCAGGTCGGCATCCGACACTCAAGGCTGGGACGGACGAAAAGCTGAAGGCATATTGGCCACTGCGTGGCAATGCGCTTCGGAAGCCGTGCCAGAGTTTCACGGCACCTCGATGCGGCAGGGCAGTGGCGCTGCCGATTGAAAACCATACAACGCTCTCTGGAAAACGTACGCGGCCATGTTCTGCATTTACCGGAATTAATTCAGCGTCGGAGGTGGGCTTTGGTGGCTTGCCGGCTCAGCAGAGTTGCTACCGAACCAGGCTCCAAAAATCTCTTTCGCGCTTCCATGCCGGCACCTAGCGCCTCGAGGCGACAAGCTTGACTCCATCTTGAAGCCCCATCAGACAGGGCTTTTTGCGCGGCATCGAAGCGCTTGTGGAAATACATCGGTGGTCCTCGCCGGCTGCGACCGCGGTGTCCGTCCAACTGCGCATCCTTGCAGCTGCCGTGGAGGCGGAAGCTGTGTTCGAACAGGGAAAAGCGCCTTGTCTTGCAGCACGCACCTCCCGCATCGGCTGCTCGCGCGTTTCATCCTGGGTTCAGATGAACGGCACGCCACCGGTTACCGGAATCGTCGCACCGGAGATGTAGCTGGCTTGGTCGGATGCCAGAAGCACGTAGACAGCCTGCAACTCGGCGGGCTGCCCAGGGCGCTGCATCGGCGTCTGCTTGCCGAATTCCCTGACCTTGTCGGCCGGCATGGTCGAGGGAATGAGCGGCGTCCAGAACGGGCCGGGGGCCACGCAGTTCACGCGGATGCCTTTTTCCGCCAGCAACTGTGCCATGCCGCCCGAGAGGTTCTGGATCGCACCCTTGGTCGCGGCATAGGCCACCAGCGACGCGTTGGGTTTGTCTGCATTGACCGACGCCGTGCTGATGATGGAGGAGCCCGGCTTCATGAACGCGGCCGCTGCCTTGCTCAGATAGAAGTTGGCGTAGACGTTGGTGCGGAAGGTGCGGTCGAATTCCTCCGCCGAGATCTCGTCGAGCGAATCGTGGCTCATCTGGAAGGCGGCGTTGTTGACCAGGATGTCGAGACGGCCGAATGCATTCATGGCACTGTCGACGAGGCGCTGGCATTGGGCTTCCTCGCATATGTCGCCCGGCAGGGTGACGCATCGGCGGCCTGCACGCTCCACCGCGTCGCGGGTGACCTGTGCGTCCGATTCTTCTTGCGGAAGGTAGGAGATGAGCACGTCGGCCCCCTCCCGTGCGAAGGCGATCGCCACGGCGCGACCGATGCCGCTGTCGCCACCGGTGATGAGCGCAGCCTTGCCTTCGAGCTTGCCGCTGCCGACATAGGACTGTTCGCCGTAGTCGGGCGCGGGCGACATCTCGGACTCCAGACCCGGCGGGTTCTGGGCGGAGGTGGCGAACGGTGGTTGAGCGCCGGCTTGGCGTGGATCTGTCATGGTGTTTCCTGTCCGGAATGTGTGATCGGGTTGCGGATTCGACCCCTCCATAGGCACTCCTGCCGTCTCATGCCGGTGCACGACGCTTTCGCGAGCCGATGTCGGATAGAGGGCAGCTTCGTTGTGCGGCGGCAACAAGGCTATGGTTGTCTCTATGCGACACTGTCCTGAGATTCATTCTGTAACGCGTCTTTGAGCGCCGAGGCCGATCCATTCGCCATGATGACCAACCGGGCGCCTTTTCAGGCGCCGTTTTTTTTTGCCTTCGACTGGCAGCCGGGTTTCAAAGTCATACGATCGATGCGCCGCTGTGCTGCGGCGCACATCGCAGGCAGACCGACGGAGGTAATACGTCATGAAAGGTAATTCGTCGTTCGTCGGGCTGGGAAACTCGTCTTTTGCGAGCTTGACTCCGGCACCGGCCACGGCTGACGAGGCGGAGCCGTGGGTTCGCGGCGAACTCATCCGCAGCCTCATGCGCGCCGCACGCGGTTCCTATCTCCTCGCTGCGGCCTTGATGCCGGCCATGGTGAGTCTGAGCTGGGGTCACGTTCCGCGTTGGCAGTTGTTTCTCTGGCTGGTGGTCGGTACGGTCGCCACCGCTTTTCGCGTCTGGGGCGAACGCATCTACACACGTGAATACGCCGACAAGGATTCGGCCTCCCAGCAGCAGTTCGTCGACCGTTACCGGTATCTCTGGGCCGGCAGCGCCTTCGCCTGGGGTCTGTCGATCCTGATCTTTTTCGAGCGCACCCCGATCGTGAACCAGTTTATGAGCTGGCTGATCGTGGCAGGTGTCGCGACGTTTCCACTCAACGGACTGGCGCTCTATCCGCCGCTGCTCCGGCGCTACGTCAACGTGCTGTTCACCACGATGATGGCCGCCGTCGCCTACCGGGTGATCGACATGGAATTCCAGCGGCCGCATTTCCATTACGGATTCCTGCTGCTTCCGGTACTCCACTGGGGACTGCTGCTACGCTCCGGACGTCGCATTCATGAAACCGCCCGCAACAGCTTCGAACTGTTGTTCCACAATCACATCCTGATCAACTCCCTCACGCAGCAGCGTCAGGCGGCCGTCTCCGCGGTGGCGATGAAAAACCGTTTCCTCGCCAGTGCGGCGCACGACATGCGCCAGCCCGTACTTGCGCTCTCCCTTTACGCCGACTGGCTGCGCAACGAGCCGGAACTGGTTCAGGAGATCGCGCCCAAGATCGTGCGGGCGACGCATGCGGTCAATGCACTGTTCGATTCGCTCTTCGACCTGGCGCGCATCGATTCGGGTCAGGTCAAGCTGCACATCGAGCGTGTTGATGTCGCCCAGTTGTTGCACGACCTCGAACTGCAGTACCGTCCGGTGGCCGAGGCCAAGGGACTCAAGTTCAGCGTGCATGCGACGCCGGGCGTGGTGCTCACCGATCCGATCCGGGTGCGTCGCATGCTGGGCAACCTGCTGGCGAACGCGATCAAGTACACGGCCGAAGGCGGCGTGCTGCTCGCTTCGCGTCAGACCGGCGACGGCCTGCGCGTCGAAGTGTGGGACACCGGTATCGGCATTGCGCGCGAGCATCTGCGCGACGTCTTCCTGGAGTTCTACAAGGTGGCCGATCATGCCGGCACGTCCGATGGTTTCGGGCTCGGACTGGCAATCGTCGCCCGGCTCTCGCATGCATTGGGGCATCCGGTGAGTGTGCGATCGCGGCTCGGGCGCGGCAGTGTGTTCCGGGTGGCACTCAACGACGCCGACGAGTCGCAGGCACAGACACGGATATCGGGCGCGGTCGGGTAGGGTGGTCACGCAAGAAAAAGGGCCCTCGAGGCCCCTTTTCGTGTCATCGGTCGAGCCGATGGTGACCTGCAAACGCCGTCGTCGATCAGACGCCCGAGAGCAGTCCGTGGTTGCGCGCGTGGTGCAGCGCCTGCGTGCGGCTCTTGACGCCCAGCCGGCGGAACAACCGCCAGAGATGCACTTTCACCGTGTGCTCGCTGATCTCGAGTTCAGTCGCGATGTCGCGGTTGCTCATGCCCTTGTCGAGCATCGCGATCAGCTGGGTTTGGCGCTTGGACAGCTTGCTGCTCGACGCCGCAGCGGGCTCCTCGGCCTCGCTGTCGGCCATCAGCAGGCCGCGAAGGGCGGCGGTCAGTTCGGCGGAACTCGCCGATTTCTCGATGTAGGTGTCGGCACCGGCTTCGATGCAGGCCTCTTCCATGTCGGCGGCGGGAGAAGCGGAATAGACAGCGATCGGCACGTCCGGGTAGATCTGCTTGACCGCGATGACGCCGGAGCAGCCGGTGGTGTCGGGCAGCTTCAGGTCGAGGCAGAACAGGTCGGGCATGCCGTGCTGCTTGACGGCCGTGGTCAGCTTGTCGAGCCTTTCGAGCTCGACGATGTTTTCTGCAGGACGCAGGCGGCGAAGCACCATCACGATGGCGTCGCGCATCAGGGGGTGGTCATCGATAACGTAAATGCTCATGATCTGCTTTCAAAATCTTGGTGACGCATGGGCCGCGATTTTCGGCCCGCTGCTGCAACTCTTTCAGCTATCGCTCGTCGGCCGGACAAGCGCCTCCAATGCGTCCGCCACCGTTCGCATCTTTGAATCGTCGATCGGTTCAAACTGTTCCCGAAGCGCCGAAACGCCGGCCGCACGCTGTGCCTGCAATGTGCCGATCGCCTTTCCCGCCTCCTGCGGAGATGCGAAACCGAGGCTCTGCAGCAGCAGTTCGCCCCGGGCATCCAGCAGCTTGAAGTAGAACTTGCCGTCTCGTTCACGGTATTGCTTGAAGCTCGGCCTGGCGGCCTTGGCCGACTTCTGCACCTCTTTTCCGACGTTTGCGTCCAGTTTGCGCAATCCGACCGCATGGCGCAACCGGCCGATGAAAGGTTGCGAAAGTGCGCGCGCCTTTTCAGCGCCAGCGAGAAGGATGCGCTCGAGACGCGCCGGGTCGCGCAGCAATTCGGCGTAATACGCACGCATCGGTGCGAGCTCGTGATCGATGCGCTCGAACACCAGCTGCTTGGCGTCGCCCCAGCCGATGCCGTCCAAGAACTGCTTGCGCAGCACCGCGGTTTCTTCGGTATTGGCGAAGGCCTGGAAGATCTGGAACAGCGCCGAGCCTTCGGTTTCCTTCGGCTCGCCAGGTGCGCGCGAATCGGTGACGATGCCGCCGATCAGCTTCTGCAACTGGGCGCGCGGCGTGAAGAGCGGGATCGTGTTGTCGTAGCTCTTGCTCATCTTGCGGCCGTCGAGGCCCGGCAGGGTCGCGACCGCATCGTCGATCTCGGCCTCGGGCAGCGTGAAATGCTCGCCGTACAGATGGTTGAAGCGCTGTGCGACGTCGCGCGCCATCTCGATGTGCTGGACCTGGTCGCGTCCGACCGGCACCCGATGGGCGTTGAACAGCAGGATGTCGGCAGCCATCAGCACCGGGTACATGAAAAGTCCGGCGGTAACGTCGGCATCCGGGTCTTCGCCCTTCGCGATGTTCTTGTCGACGAAGGCCTTGTACGCGTGCGCGCGATTGAGCATGCCCTTGCCGCTGACGCAGGTCAGAAACCATGTGAGCTCGGCGATCTCCGGGATATCGGACTGGCGATAGAAGGTAACGCGCTCTGGATCGAGCCCGCAGGCGAGCCATGACGCGGCGATTTCCAGCGTCGAGCGCTGAATGCGCACCGGGTCGCCGACCTTGATGAGCGCGTGGTAGTCGGCCAGGAAATAGAAGCTCTGCACGTCCGAACGGCGGCTGAAGCGGACCGAATGCCGCACCGAGCCGACGTAATTGCCGAGGTGAGGCGTCCCGCTGGTCGTGATGCCGGTAAGGAAGCGGGTGATCGGAGTGGACTGTGTCATGGGAAATGCAGGCACACCGGTGCACTGGAGCGGCGAGAGGCGAGATCGACATCCGGGCATCGCCATGCGGCAGCGGGCCGGCAAACACGATTCAACTCCTGTCGCGCCCGGGAGGATGGTGGAGATTGCCGAACAGGAAGGCGCCGGAAGTCGCGCAATGAAACGTCGACGGCATCTGGATCGTGCCGACAAGGCTCGATGCGGGGCACCGCATCGAGTGTCAGGGGGCCCGTCGCACCAGTCGTGTCGTCGCCGAAGTGGCGTGCCGCATGGCCGTGTGCAGCCTCGTGAACCGTGATGGCGAGTATCACGGGAAGGGCGTGCATTGGGACGGTCTGTACGAGGTTTGTTATATCCACTTACTTATTGTCTCAGACGCCATTGCGCCGAGGGCAATTTTTAAGCGCTGGCCTTCACAGCCCGAGCCGGGACAGCGGGCCGCGTCCCTCCCTGATCACCACCGGTTCGCCGCCGTCGCCCATCGACGTCAGGTCGACCACCGTGGTCGGTTCGGAGGCGCAGGCACCGGCATCGACCACCGCGCCGATCAGCTTTTCGAAACGGTCTCTGATCGTTTGGGCGTCGTTCATGGGTTCCGTCTCGCCCGGCGCAATCAAGGTCGTTGCCAGCAGCGGCGTGCCGTGAAGCGTGAGCAACTCGCAGAGCACCTTGTGGTCCGGCATGCGCAGGCCGATGGTCTTGCGCTGCGGATGGCTGACACGGCGGGGCACTTCCTTGGTCGCTTCGAGGATGAAGGTAAAGGGGCCTGGTGTCGCCATCTTGAGAAGCCGGTACTGCTTGTTGTCGACCTTCGCGTAGTTGGCGAGCTCGCTCAGGTCGCGGCACAACAGCGTGAGGTGGTGTTTGTCGTCGATCTGGCGGATGCGGCGCAGGCGGTCGACGGCGTCCTTGTCGTCGAGATGGCAGACCAGTGCATAACTTGAATCGGTCGGTACGGCCAGCACTTCACCGCGTTGCAGCAGCGCAACAGCCTGCTTCAGCAAACGTGGTTGGGGATTTTCCGGGTGGAGCTCGAAAAGTTGGGCCATGTCGGTTCTTTCAGGATTCGGCGGGTTCGAGCGGCACGCGGCGCTCGCGCACGGTGAGCCAGGCGCCCGTGGCGCCGCAAGCGGCGATCAGTCCCATGCCGACCAGCGAGACCGCGTCGGGCAGGTGATCGAAGAACACCCAGCCACCCAGCATCGCGAAGCCGATCTGCGCGTAGAGGTACGGTGTGAGCGTCGATGCCGGCGCGCGTTGGAAAGCCAGGATCAGGAAGAAGTGGCCCACGGTGCCCATGAGGCCCATCAGGCACAGCAGCGCCCACAGGTGCCACGACGGCAGCGCTTGCCAGACGAACGGCAGGGCACAGGACGCCAGCAGCGTGCCGACCCAGCCGGTGTAGAAATGCATCGTCAGCGGATTTTCGGTTCGCGCGAGCTTGCTCGTGAGAACCTGGAAACAGGCATTGGTCACGACCAGCCCGGCGGGCAGCAGGATCGCCCAGCCGAAGCTGCCGCCGCCCGGCCGGAGGATCACCAGCGTGCCGAGAAAGCCCCCCGTTACCAGCGTCCATCGCAGTGCGGAGACCCGCTCTTTCAGCACCGTCGCCGCGAGGAGGGTCACGGCCAGCGGTGCGAGCAGCACGATGGCGGTGAACTCCGGCAGCGGCATGTAGCGCAGGCTCAGAAACGCCAGGATGCTGGTCGTCAGCAGCAGTGCACCGCGCAGTACGTGGTACTTGGGGTGCGCCGTGCGCAACAGCGACGTGCCGTGCCGGGGCAGCAGGAACACCGTCGTCGCAACGGCCTGGAATGCATAGCGAAACCACACGCCCATCAGGATCGGCACCGCCGCGACCGAAATCTTGGTCGCGGTATCGAGCGAAGCGAAGCAGGCCACCGCGACCAGCACCAGGCCGATGCCTGCCAGAATGCGTTCGGAATCGAGGTCGCGCGTCGCGGTTCTGGCGCCCTTCAGTGGCCCGTCTTCGGGCACGCTGCTCACAGGATGCGGTCTTCGAGCAGTTCCCAGACCGGCGTCAGCGTGCCGGGCAGCCAGGGCAATTTGCCGAGATCCATGTGGCTCTCGTCGGGACTGTGGAAGTCGCTCCCGCGCGAGGCTGCGAAGCCGTATTCGATGGCTTTTTCAGCGTATTCGACGTATTCGGCCGGTGCATGGCTGCCCGTCACGACCTCGATCGCACGGCCGCCGTGCGCCTGGAATTCGGTGAAGAGCGCGTGCTCTTCGTTGGCGCTGAATCTGTAGCGGCCCGGATGTGCGACGACCGCGATGCCCCTGGCATCGGTGATCCAGTGCACGGCATCCTTCAGTGTCGCCCAGCGGTGCGGAACATAGCCCGGCTTGCCTTCGGTCAGGTACTTGCGAAAGACTTCGGAGGTGTCACGGCAAACGCCACTCTCTACCAGGAAGCGCGCGAAATGCGTGCGCGAAATCAGTTCGGGGTTGCCTACGAAGGTCAGCGCACCTTCGTAAGCGCCTTCGATGCCGACCCTGGCAAGTCCCGCTGCCATCTCCTGCGCACGGGCGCCGCGTCCGCCGCGCGTGGCCTGCAGCCCGGCGCGCAACGCAGCGTCGTCCGGGTCGAAGCCGAGGCCGACGATGTGCACGGTCTCGTTGGCAAAGGTGATCGAGATCTCGGCGCCGGTCAGGTATTTCATGCCGCTGGCACGCGCCGCGGCCATTGCGCGATGCTGGCCGCCGACTTCGTCGTGGTCCGTCAATGCCCAGAGTTCGACGCCGTTGGCAGCGGCGCGCTCGGCCAGCGCCTCGGGCGTGAGCGTGCCGTCGGAGACGACGGAGTGGCAATGAAGGTCGGCGTTGAGGTAGGAGGGCACGCTTCGATTTTATCGGCGAAGCGTCGGCGGGCGCAGCACGCAGGCGACAAGCCCGCTTCGCAGGGCGGTCAACCGCACTCAAGCCGTCGTTGCGCCGGCGACGTGCGAAAGAACTCGAACTCGAACTCGAGATCGAGGACCGTGTCGTCGACGACGAAGACCATCCCGTAGGAGTCGACAAGGCGGCACGCGCTTCGCATTTCCGAGAGCTTTTCAGGCTGCAGAGCGGACTGGTCAAGCTGCAGGACTGAGTCCCGCACGGCAAGCAGAAGGTCGTGATCCGGTTCGAAGGCCGCGACGCGGCAGGCAAGGGCGGCGCCATCAAGCGCATCACCCAACGGCTGAATCCGCGCGTGGCCCGCGTCGCCGCGTTGCCGGCGCCGAACGACCGCGAACGCACGCCGTGCTATTTCCAGCGCTACGTCGCGCATCTGCCGGCGGCTGGCGAAATGGTGCTGTTCGACCGCAGCTGGCACAACCGCGCCGGCGTCGAGCGCGTGATGGCTTTCTGCACCGACGACGAGCACGAGGAATTTTTCCGCAGCGTGCCGGAGTTCGAGAAGATGCTGGTGCGCTCGGGCATCGTGCTCGTCAAATACTGGTTCTCCATGACCGACGACGAGCAGCACCTGCGCTTCCCCGGCCGCATCCACGGTCCCCTCAAGCAATGGAAGCTGAGCCTGATGGACCTCGAGAGCCGCCGCCGCTCGGAGCAATACACCAAGGCGAAGGAGACGATTCTCGAGCGCACGCACATCCCGGAAGCGCCTGGGTGGGTCGTGCGGGCGGTCCACAGGAAGAAGGCGCGGCTCAACCGCATCGCGCATTTGCTCGAACGACTACCTTGTCGAGAGACGGCGCACGTGCCCAGCGAATTGCCGGCGCGTGTGCGAAATCCGGACTATCCGCGCCAGCCGCTGCCAGCCGACATGCTCGTTCCCGAGCGGTACCGAGCGCGCCGAAAAGGCCGCTCGGTCGCATTCGATGCTTGTGCCGATCCGATCACGAATCCGGATCATTCCTAGGCTGGAAAACAGGAAGCCGTAAAAAATGGTGCTTGAAGTGGCGAGGCCCGCGTAACGGGCTTCCCTGTTTTCAATCCATCATGGACAGTAAATGGTCATATCAAACAATCCTGGAAAAATTTCTCATGTCGATGCCTCGGGGCGAAAGGCACCTGGAAAACCGGCGATATCAGATTCTCCCGGTGCTTTCACGAGAGGCCCCGACAGGGTCCATAACTTTTCCAGATCGACTTCTTCGGAATTGAAAGAGACGGCAGCGTCGATCCGGAATTTCGTGGAAAGCAAGGACCGGCGTATCGAGTTCGTCTTCAATGGGCGCCCTGCGAGCGCAGAGCCTGCTTTTTCCGGTGTGAACGTGGATTTGCCCATGAACGAGCACGGTAGGGAAAAGCAGTTGTTCATTCATATCGGTCCCTACGACAACGTCAGTTCCAATCCGAAGCTCACGCAAGGGCAGTTGACGGCCTCTCTGATCCTGGCGCGATCGGCAATGATGGAGAAGGATCAGCTTCAGGTTTCCTGAGCGTCCACCCTGCATTTCAGGGTCGCCGTGTCGCCCCGAAGCTGATACCGTGCTGCAGATGGCACGTCGCTCCGCCGCATCTTCACTCACACGTTCCTACCAGCGCAACCTGCGCGCGTTGACCAAGGCCGTCGCCAAGGCGGGCGTCGCGAGCGGACGCCGCGTCGGCGCCAAGATCGCTCGCGACGCCCTCGCCATGCACAAGCCGCCGCCCGGGCCCGGCGACTGGATCTCCGGCATGGCGATGGGCCCGGCCGGCGCGCGCCGGTTTCATCTGTACCGCCCTCCAGAAGTCGCCGTCTGCGAGAAGTTTCCGTTGATGGTGATGCTGCACGGTTGCGGCCAGACCGGGCGCGAATTCGCCCTCAGCACGCGCATGAACCGGTTGGCCGAACGCGAGCGTTTCATGGTGCTCTACCCGGAGCAGGACCGGCTCGCCAATCCACACGGCTGCTGGAACTGGTACGACATCCGTTCGGGCAAGTCGCGGGCCGAAGCGGCGACGCTGATCGCCGCGGTGGATCAGGTCTGCCTGATGCATCCGATCGACCGCGACCGCATCGTCGTCGCCGGACTGTCGGCCGGTGCGAGCATGGCGGTGCTCATGGCAACGCATTTCCCGATGCGTTTCAAGGCCGTCGCCACGCATTCCGGCGTCGCGCCGGGTGCGGCCCAGTCGTCGGCCAGCGCGTTGAGCGCGATGCGCGGGCAGCGCGTCTCGGCGCCGACGACGGCCGTCGGCAAGGCGATGGGCGCGGCACTCATGGGCACGACGCTGCCTCCTCTCCTGGTGCTGCATGGCGACGCCGACGCGGTGGTCAGCCCGGGCAATGGCCGGGCGGCCGCCTCGATCTGGGCGGCCGCCAGCGGCGCGTCGGCCGGCCCGTCCCGCACGCTGCAGCGCGGCAAGCGTCATCCGATGCGCGTCACCGACTTCAGTCGCGCCGGGCAGGTGGTCGTCACGCTGTGCGAGATCGGGAAGCTGGGCCATGCCTGGAGCGGTGGGCTCGGTTCACAGCCCTACAGCGACGCCGCCGGGCCCGATGCATCGAAGCTGATCTGGGCTTTCGCGTCGGCGCGGTTCGGCTGACGCACGCGGGATGCGCCCTGTACGCCACAGGGCGTATTCCTGGCCGGCGTCGCTTTCAAGACACTCCTTCCATCGTCGGCACCGCGCCGGCGAGCAGGTTCAGACAACCGGAGAAGGAAGATCACCATGCAACGCCGTTTCACGCTCAAGGCGCTCGCCGTCGCCGCCACTCTCGCCAGCCTGTCGGCTGTGCCCGCCTACGCTGCCGACACCATCAAGGTCGGCGTGCTGCACTCGCTGTCGGGCACGATGGCGATCTCGGAGACCGTGCTCAAGGACACGGTGCTGATGGCCATCGAGGACATCAACAAGAAGGGCGGCGTGATGGGCAAGCAGCTCGAGCCCGTGATCGTCGACCCGGCCTCCAACTGGCCGCTGTTCGCGGAGAAGACCAAGCAGCTGCTGGGCCAGGACAAGGTCTCGGTGATCTTCGGCTGCTGGACTTCGGTGTCGCGCAAGTCGGTGCTGCCGGTGGTCGAGGAAATGAACGGCCTGCTGTTCTACCCGGTGCAGTACGAGGGCGAAGAGCTCAGCAAGAACGTGTTCTACACGGGCGCGGCGCCCAACCAGCAGGCCATTCCGGCCGTCGACTACCTGATGAGCAAGGAGGGCGGCGGCGCGAAGCGCTGGGTGCTGCTCGGCACCGACTACGTCTACCCGCGCACCACCAACAAGATCCTGCGCGCCTACCTCAAGAGCAAGGGCGTGGCCGACAAGGACATCGACGAGAAGTACACGCCTTTCGGCCACAGCGACTACCAGACCATCGTCGCCGACGTCAAGAAGTTCTCGTCCGGCGGCAAGACCGCCGTGGTATCGACCATCAACGGCGACTCCAACGTGCCGTTCTACAAGGAACTCGGCAACGCCGGCCTGAAGGCCAAGGACGTGCCGGTCGTCGCCTTCTCGGTCGGCGAGGAAGAACTGCGCGGCGTGGACACCAAGCCGCTGGTGGGTCACCTGGCCGCATGGAACTACTTCATGTCGATCAAGAACCCGACCAACACCGCGTTCATCAAGCAGTGGAGCGACTACGCCAAGGCCAAGAAGATTCCGGGCCACATGGACAAGCCGCTGACCAACGACCCGATGGAAGCCACCTGGATCGGCATCCACATGTGGAAGCAGGCGGTCGAGAAGGCCAAGTCGACCGACACCGACAAGGTGATCGCCGCCATGGCCGGCCAGACCTTCAACGCACCGTCGGGCATCGTCTCGAAGATGGACGAAAAGAACCACCACCTGCACAAGAGCGTGTTCATCGGCGAGATCAGGGCCGACGGTCAGTTCAACGTGGTGTGGAAGACGCCGGGCCCGGTCAAGGCCAAGCCGTGGAGCCCGTTCATCGAAGGCAACGACAAGAAGCCCGATCAGCCTGCCGGGAAGTCGATGTAAACCCCCAGGCTTGCGCACTTCGTGTCGCAGCGCCCACCCCCTTGCAGGGGGCAACACCTGCGGCCCGGCGAAGCCGGTTCCGCGGTGTTTCCGGTTTAGTTCATACAGAGATTGCCGTGCAATTACACATGCGCTTCCTTCATGCCTGCGCGGCGTCTGCGCTCGCGCTCGTCGCGGCCTTGCCGGCGCACGCGCTGACTTCCGACGAAGCCCGCGCCATCGCCTCGGGCGACACCGAGGCCCGCATCGTCGCGCTCGACAAGGCCGTGCTCACCGCCGACGCGAAGACCGCCGCGTTCATCCAGGCCATGGCCGACGACGCGGTCAAGTTCACCGAAGACAAGGTCTTCGTGATGAAGGACAAGAACGAGCAAGCGCGGGGCTACGATCCCGTCACCGGTGCCGAACTGAAGGTGCCCGAGACGGCTGAAGACGTGGTCAACAACAACCTGATGCGCGGCGCCTTCGACGCCGCGCAGGCCGTGCTGAAGCTGACGAGCCCGGACCGCGCGGTCCGGGCCGAAGGCGCGCAAGGACTACTGAAAGAACCCAGTGAATCGCGCCTGCCGGCGGTCGAGAAGGCGCTGGCCGCCGAGGCCGATCCCGGCATCAAGGCGCAGCTCGAACTGGTGCGCGCCGCGTCGATGCTCAACAGCGCCGATCCCGCCAAGCGGATCGCGGCCGCGAAGGCGCTGGCCGAGCGCAAGAGCCCCGACGTCAAGCTGTTGCTCAACCAGCGCCTGGCCGACGAGACCGACGCGGGCGTGAGGAGGGCCATCGCCGATTCGATCACGCGCATCGACGGCGCGCTGGTCTGGGGCGACCGTATCAACGCGGTGTTCAGCGGCCTCAGCCTGGGCTCGGTGCTGCTGCTCGCCGCGCTCGGCCTGGCCATCACCTACGGGCTGATGGGCGTGATCAACATGGCCCACGGCGAGCTGATGATGATCGGCGCCTACGCGACCTACGTGATGCAGGGCGTGTTCCAGCGCCACATGCCCGAGGCCGCGTTCGGCTGGTACCTGGTCGCCGCGATCCCGATCGCGTTCATGGCGTCGGCGCTGGTCGGCGCGGTGCTGGAGCGCGGCGTGATCCGCTTCCTCTACGGCCGGCCGCTCGAAACGCTGCTCGCCACCTGGGGCATCAGCCTGATGCTGCAGCAGCTGGTGCGCACGCTGTTCGGCGCGCAGAACGTCGGCGTCGAGAACCCCCCGTGGATGAGCGGCGGCTTCACGATGCTGAGCAACGTGACGCTGCCGTGGAACCGCGTCGGCATCGTCGTCTTCGCGGTGCTGGTGCTGCTCGCGGTGGGCTGGCTGATCGGCCGGACGCGGCTCGGGCTCTTCGTGCGCGGCGTGACGCAGAACCGCCCGATCGCCTCGTGCATGGGCGTGAACACCGCGCGCATCGACACCTACGCTTTCGCGCTCGGCTCGGGCATCGCCGGACTCGCGGGCTGCGCGCTGAGCCAGATCGGCAACGTCGGCCCCGACCTGGGCCAGAGCTACATCGTCGACTCGTTCATGGTGGTGGTGACGGGCGGCGTCGGCCAGCTCGCCGGCACGGTGTACGCCGCGCTCGGCCTGGGCGTGCTCAACAAGTTCATCGAAGGCTGGGCCGGCGCGGTGCTCGCGAAGATCGCGGTGCTGGTCTTCATCATCATCTTCATCCAGAAACGTCCTCAAGGCATCTTCGCCATGAAGGGCCGGAGCGCCGAGGCATGAGCAAGGTCACCTTACCCACCAAAGGCCCGCTCCTGAGCGGCAAGGGCTGGACGGCCTTTTTCGTCGCGCTGATCGTGGTCTGCGCACTCGCGCCGGCGCTCAACCTGCTAGTGCCGCAGGGCAGCGCGTTCCACATGAGCGACTACGCGGTGGCGCTGGTCGGCAAGATCATGTGCTACGCGATCTGCGCGCTGGCGATGGACCTGATCTGGGGCTACACCGGCATCCTGTCGCTCGGCCACGGCATGTTCTTCGCCCTCGGCGGCTACATGATGGGCATGTACCTGATGCGCCAGATCGGCCGCGACGGCAATTACAAAAGCGACCTGCCGGACTTCATGGTGTTCCTCGACTGGAAAGAACTGCCGTGGCACTGGACCTTCAGCGGCAGCTTTGGCCTGACACTGCTGATGATCGTCGCGGTGCCGGGCCTGATCGCCTTCGTGTTCGGTTTCTTCGCCTTCCGCTCGCGCATCAAGGGCGTCTACTTCTCGATCATCACGCAGGCCATGACCTTCGCGGCGATGCTGCTGTTCTTCCGCAACGAGACCGGCTTCGGCGGCAACAACGGCTTCACCGACTTCAAGCGCATCCTCGACATCCCGATCGCGACGCAGAGCATGCGCATGACGCTGTTCGTAATGACCGGGCTCACGCTGCTGGGCTTCTTCCTGTTCGGTAAATGGCTGATCGCGAGCAAGTTCGGCCGCGTGCTGCAGGCCATCCGCGACGCCGAGACGCGCGTGATGTTCTCGGGCTACAACCCGCTGCCCTACAAGCTCACGATCTGGGTCATCTCCGCCATCATGTGCGGCGTGGCCGGTGCGCTGTACGTGCCGCAGGTCGGCATCATCAATCCGGGCGAGATGAGCGCGGCGAACTCGATCGAGATCGCGATCTGGGCCGCCGTGAGCGGGCGTGCGACGCTGATCGGGCCGATCATCGGCGCCTTCATCGTCAACGGCGCGAAGAGCTGGCTGACGGTCGCGTATCCCGAATACTGGTTGTACTTCCTCGGCGCGCTGTTCATCGCGGTGACGCTGTTCCTGCCGAACGGCATCGTCGGGCTGGTGCGCAAGCTGATGTCCAAGAACAAGGGGCCGAGCGACGCGCGGCTCGAAGTACAACGCGGCCTGGCCGCATCGGAAGGCGTGGAGCCCGAAGCGCTCGCGCCGGTGGTGCCGATTTCCGCGATCGAGCCGAAGGGAGCACGCGCATGACGCCCGACCTGATGGAACAGGGCGCCCAACGCGCCGCGAGACACCACGGCATCGAACTGCCGGGCAATACCGAGTCGGGCGGCCGCGAGGGCGGTACCGGCCGCATCGCGGTGCCGGGCGAGGTGGACACGACGCACGGCCGCATCCTGTACCTCGAAGACGTCTGCGTGAGTTTCGACGGCTTCAAGGCGATCAACAGGCTGAGTCTGGACATCGCGCCCGGCGAACTGCGCTGCATCATCGGCCCGAACGGCGCCGGCAAGACCACGATGATGGACATCATCACCGGCAAGACGCGGCCCGATTCGGGCACCGTCTTCTTCGGCAGCACCATCGACCTGCTGCGCTACAAGGAAGCCGAGATCGCCCAGCTGGGCATCGGCCGCAAGTTCCAAAAGCCGACGGTGTTCGAGCAACTGACCGTGTTCGAGAACCTCGAACTCGCGCTCAAGACCGACAAGGGCGTGAAGCGTTCGATGCTGTTCCGGCTCGACTCGGCGCAGAGCGACCGGCTGGCCGAGATCATCGAGACGATCCATCTGTCGGGCAGCGTGTCGCGCATGGCGGGAAATCTGAGCCACGGGCAGAAGCAGTGGCTGGAGATCGGCATGCTGCTGATGCAGGACCCGAAGCTGCTGCTGCTCGACGAGCCGGTCGCCGGCATGACCGACGAGGAGACGGCACGTACCGCCGAACTCTTCTTGACGCTCAAGGGCAGGCATTCGCTGATGGTGGTGGAGCACGACATGAGCTTCATCCGGACGATCTCGGAGATCGTCACGGTGCTGTGCGACGGGTCGGTTCTCGCTCAGGGGACATTGGACGAAGTGCAGTCGGACGAGCGGGTGATTGAGGTCTACCTCGGGAGATAAGAGATGCTCACAGTCAAAAACGTCCACCAGTACTACAGCGGCTCCCATATCCTCCGCGACGTGAGCTTCGAAGCCAAGCTGGGCAAGGTCACCGTGCTGCTCGGCCGCAACGGCGTCGGCAAGACCACGCTGCTCAAGTCGCTCATGGGCCTGGTCCCCATCAAGAGCGGCAGCATCGAATTCGACGGCCAGGCGATCCAGAAGAAGACGCCCTACGAGCGCGCCCGCATGGGCATGGGCTTCGTGCCGCAGGGCCGCGAGATCTTCGCCCGCCTCACGGTGGAAGAAAACCTGCGCATGGGCCTTGCGTACAAGAGCGGCTCGACACCGATACCGGCCGAGCTGTATGAGCTGTTCCCGGTGTTGAAGCAAATGCTCCACCGCCGCGGCGGCGACCTCTCGGGCGGCCAGCAGCAGCAGCTCGCCATCGCCCGCGCGCTCGCGCCCAAGCCGAAGATCCTGATCCTCGACGAGCCGACCGAAGGCATCCAGCCGAGCATCATCAAGGACATCGGCCGCGTCATCCGCATGCTGGCCGACCGCGGCGACATGGCCATCGTCCTGTGCGAGCAGTACTACGACTTCGCGCAGGAGCTGGCCGACGACTACCTCGTCATGGAGCGCGGCGAATTCATCGCGCGCGGCGCCGGCAAGGACATGGAAGCGCAGGGCGTGCGGCAGCTGGTCGCGATCTGAGCGATCCGCCCTTCGGCACGCGCAGGCAGGCGGTGCGTGGTATCTTCAAGTGACATAGGGTTAATACTTAGTTCGTGGAACCGCCCGTGTTGTCGCCGCACCGATCATGACCACCTCGTCCCTGCCTGCCTCCTCCCCCGCCGCCGACGTCCCGCACGACGGGCGGCCCCTGATGCGTGCCGTCGTCGCGCTCGGCGTCGGCGGTTTCGCCATCGGCACGGGCGAGTTCGTCATCATGGGCCTTCTGCCCGAGGTGGCGCGCAACCTCGGTGTGAGCATTCCGGAGGCCGGCCACGTGATCAGCGCCTATGCGCTCGGCGTGGTCATCGGCGCGCCGGTGCTCGCCGTGCTGGCGGCCGGCTGGCATCGCCGCACGCTGCTGATCGCGCTGATGGGCGCCTATGCGCTGGGCAATTTCGCTTCCGCCATCGCACCCGGCTATCTGTCGCTCAACGTGCTGCGCTTCGTCAGCGGGTTGCCGCACGGCACCTATTTCGGCGTCGCGGCGCTGGTCGCGGCCGCGCTCGCGCCGTCCGGGCAAAGGGCGCGCGCCGTCGGTCTGGTGATGCTGGGCCTGACCGGCGCGACGCTGTTCGGCGTGCCGATCGCGGCCTGGCTCGGCCAGCTGTTCGGCTGGCGCGCGGCTTTCGTCTTCGTCGGCCTGATCGCGGTGCTGGCGATGTGGCTGCTGCGGCGCGGCATTCCCGACATGCCCGCGGCGTCGGGTGCGAGCCCGTTGCGCGAACTCGACGCGTTGCGCCGCGGCCAGGTCTGGCTCACGCTGGGGATCGGCGCCATCGGCTTCGGCGGCATGTTCTCGGTGTTCAGCTACATCAAGCCGACGCTGACCGAGGTCGCCGGGCTGCCGCTGGGCGGCGTGCCCTTCGTGCTGGCGCTGTTCGGCGTCGGCATGGTCACCGGCAACCTGGTCGGCTCGCGGCTGGCCGACCGTAGCCTGATGCGGACGATCGGCGGGCTGCTGCTGTGGTCGATCGCCATCATGGTCTTCTTCGTCTTCGCGGCTCGGCACATCGCGACCGCGGCGCTCGCCACCTTCCTGCTCGGCACCATCGTCGCCATCGCGCCGGCCTTGCAGATCCGGCTGATGGACGTGGCCGGCGAGGCGCAGACGCTGGCCGCCGCGCTCAATCATTCCGCCTTCAACACCGCCAACGCGCTGGGCGCGTACCTGGGCGGCATGGCGATCGCAGCCGGCCACGGATGGACCTCGACCGGCTGGGTCGGCGCGCTGCTCGGCGTCGCCGGACTGGTGGTCTTCGCCGCGTCGATCGCGGTCGACCGCCGCGCGTTGCGCTGACCGGCCTTTCGCCTGGAATTCAGGCGTGCGTGCTCATCGGCGGTGCGACGTCTTCTAGCGACCGCCGCTCCGCATCCACGCCCCAGCGCAGCGCGACGAGCCCCGCGACGACCACCAGCACCGCGCCGATCGCATAGCCGACCGCCACCGCGCCGCGGCTGCCGGTGTCGATCAGCATGCCGAACAGGAGCGGCGCCGCGAAGCCGCCCGCACCGGTGCCCACCGCATAGAACACCGAGATGGCCAGCGCGCGCATCTCCAGCGGAAACACCTCGCTGACCGTGAGATAGGCCGAGCTCGCCGCGGCCGACGCCAGGAAGAACACCGCCGACCAGCACAGTGCCTGGGTCAGCGCATTCAGCCAGCCCTGCGTGAAGGCCCAGCCGGTGAGCCCGAGGCCGATGCCCGAGAGCACATAGGTCGACGCGATCATCTTGCGGCGCCCGACGCGGTCGAACAGCGGCCCGAGCAGCAGCGGCCCGAGCACGTTGCCGAGTGCGAAAGGGAAGATGTAGAGCGCCACGCGGCCCTCCGGCACGCCGTGGAAGCGCGTGAGCACCAGCGCGTAGGTGAAGAAGATCGCGTTGTAGAAGAACGCCTGCGAGATCATCAGCGACAGCGCGACCACGCTGCGCCTGCGATACCGGTGCAGCAGCACGTCGGCCACCTCGCGCATCGAAGGTGCGGCCTTCTGCACGAAGCCCAGGCGCGTGGTCGCCGGCGCGAGCGGGCCGTGCCGGGCCGACACCTCGGCTTCGATGCGCTCGATGATCGCGCCCGCCTCGTCGACGCGGCCGTGCGAGATCAGCCAGCGCGGGCTTTCCGGCACGTCGCGCCGCACCAGCAGGATCGCGATCGCCAGCACCGCGCCGAGCGCGAAGCCCGCGCGCCAGCCCCAGACCGGGCCGAGCACGCGCGGATCGAGCAGCACCAGGCTCATGCCGGCACCCAGCGCCGCGCCGATCCAGAAGCTGCCGTTGATGGCGAGGTTGACCCGGCCGCGCACCCGCGCCGGGATCAGTTCGTCGATGGCGGAGTTGATCGCCGCGTACTCGCCGCCGATGCCCACGCCGGTCAGGAAGCGGCAGAGCGCGAAGAACGCGAAGCTGGGCGAGAACGCGGTCGCCAGCGTGGCCGCCGTGTAGACCGCGAGCGTGACGAGGAACAGCTTCTTGCGACCGAGCCGGTCGGCCAGCCGCCCGAACACCAGCGCGCCGACGACCGCGCCACCGATGTAGAGCGAGCCCGCGGCGCCGATCTGCGCCGCGCGCAGGCCGAGCGTGTCCGATCGCTCCAGCACGCCGCCGAGCGAGCCGACCAGCGTCACCTCCAGCCCGTCGAGCACCCAGGCCACGCCGAGCGCGATCACCACGCGCCAGTGCCAGCGCGACCAGGGCAGGCGGTCGAGGCGGGCGGGGATGTCGGTGCTGCAGTTCATGCAGCGCACTCTATGCCGCCCGGCCGCCCGGAACCAGCAGGCGGGCACCGACCGCCGCACTGGCGGCCAGCAGCGCCGTGCCGGCCAGCGATGTGCCCGCTGCGACCAGCGCAAACAGGGTCGTGGCCGGCAGCGTGCGCGCGACGGGGCTCGCGTTCATTCCGGCGCCCGGCCGCGCAGCAGGCGCTCGACGGCCTCGGGCAGGCCGTGGTTGGGCTTGACCGGCGGCGCCGCGAAACTGCCCGCCGAGGCGCGAACCGGATCGAGCGCCACCAGCGTCGCGGCATGCCGCACCGCGCTGGAGACGCCGTCGACCACCGGCACCGGCAGCCGACCGTGCAACGCGCGCGCCAGCCCGGCGAGCGGCGCGCCGGCCAGCACGACGACCTCGGCGCCGTCCTCGCGCACCGTGCGCTCGCACAGCGCGAGCAGCGCCTCGGCATGCTCGTGCTGCACATGGCCGATGCTCGCGAGCGGGCGGTCGAGCGCGCGGATGCTCGCGAGCCGGCCGATCAGGCCGTTGGCCTCCACCACCTCGCGGTACCAGGCCTGGATGCGCTGCGAGATCGCCACGATGGAGAAGCGGTGGCCCAGCAGGCAGGCCGTGGCGAGCGCCGATTCGGTCATGCCGAGCACCGGCATTGGCAGCACTTCGCGCAGCGCCGCCAGTCCCGGGTCGCCGAAGGCCGCGACGATCACCGCGTCGTGGCCCGTGTGGTGCTCGGCGGCGAGCTGCGCCGTGGCGTAGGCGCCGATCAGCGCCTCGAAGCGCGTCTCGATGTAGGCGACGCCGAAGGCGGCGGTCTTCATCGTGATCTGCGTGCCGGGCGCGGCGCTGCGAAGCGCCTCGGCCTCGATCAGCGCGGTCACGCTCTCGGAGATGTTGGGGTTGATGACGAGCAGACGCATGGCCGGCTTCAGCGGCGGCGTGGCATCAGGGTCGGCAGGCCGCAGGTTAGTAGCTCGCCGCGACCGCGCTGCGGATGGAAATCCGTGCCGTCCCACACCACTTCGCCGCGGCTGAGCGTGAGGCCGGGCCAGGCCTGGAGCGTCATGCCCTCGTAGGGCGTGTAGTCGACCTCGTGGTGCAGCAGGGCGTTGGTCAGCCGGACCGGGCGCTCGTCCCAGATCACCAGGTCGGCATCCGAACCGATGGCGATCGTGCCCTTGCGCGGATGCAGCCCGTAGGCCTTGGCCGGGCCGGTGGCGGTGAGCTCGACGAAGCGGTTCCCGGTCATGCGGCCCGTCATCACGCCTTCGGACCAGAGCAGCGGCATGCGCGTCTCCAGGCCCGGGATGCCGTTGGGGATGTGCCGGAAGGCGACCTCCTCGCCGTCGGGCTTCTTGCCCTCGGGCGCGTCGTACTTGAAAGGCGCGTGGTCGGAGGAGAAGACCGAGAACAGCCCGTCGTTCAGCGCGTCCCAGATCACCTGCTGATTGGCCTTGTCGCGCGGCGGCGGGCTGCACACGCACTTGGCGCCCTTGTAGCTGTCGTCGATGCCGAGGTCCTCGGCGGTCAGGAACAGGTACTGCGGACAGGTCTCGGCGAAGACGTTGAGGCCGTGCGCGCGGGCCCAGCGGATCTGCTCGACCGCCTCGCGCCCGGAGACGTGGACGATCAGGATCGGCACGTCGACCAGCTCGGCCAGGGCAATGGCGCGGTGCGTGGCCTCGCGCTCGACCAGCATCGGGCGCGCGTGCGCGTGGAAGCGCGGCGCGGTGCGCCCGGCGGCCTCCAGACGCTTGGTCAGCCACTCGATGCAGTCGGAGTTCTCCGCGTGCAGCATGGCCATCGCGCCGTGCCGGCGCGCGACCGAGAGCACGTCCAGGATCTGGCCGTCGTCGAGCTTCATGTCGTCGTAGGTCATGTAGATCTTGAACGACGTGAAGCCCTCGGCGATGAGCTCGGGCAACTCGTTTTCCAGCACCTCGGGCGTCGGGTCGCTCACGATCAGGTGGAAGGCGTAGTCGACGTGCGCCCTGCCGGCCGCGCGCGCCCGGTAGTCCTCGACCGCCGCGCGCAGCGACTGGCCCTTGTGCTGCGCCGCGAACGGGATCACGGTGGTGGTGCCGCCGCAGGCCGCCGAGCGGGTGCCGCTGTCGAAGTCGTCGGCGTTGCGCGCGGGCGGCGGCATCGGCTGGTCGAGGTGGCAGTGGGCGTCGACGCCGCCGGGCGTCACGGTGCGCCCGGCCGCATCGATCTCGCGCGCGCCGGGGCCCAGCGCGCGGCCCAGCTGCGCGATGCGGCCACGGGCGATCCCGATGTCGCAGTCGAAGGTGTCGGAGGCGGTGACGACGCGCGCGTTGCGCACGACGAGGTCGAAATCGGTCATGAATGTCTCGTGGTGTCGTGGAAAGAAGAAAGAGGCGGCGTGCGTGTCACCTGCTGCAGGCCGCCATCCAGCCGTCCTCGACCAGCAGTTCGGCGCCGGTGACCAGGACCGTGGTGACCATCGACGCGTCAGGCCGCGACGGCCGCCTCGGGCCGCAGCAGCTGCAGGATGTGGCGCTTGTAGTCGTTGAACTCGGCGCTGGTGGGGTCGCGCGGGCGTTCCAGCTGGATCGGCAGCAGCTCGCGGATGCGCCCCGGGCGCGCCGACATGACGGCCACGTGCGTGCCCAGTGCGAGCGATTCGTCGATGCCGTGCGTGACGAAGACGATGGTCGCCTGGCTCTCGCGCCAGATGCGCACCAGCTCGGCGTGCATCTCCATCTTGGTCTGCTCGTCGAGCGCGCCGAAGGGCTCGTCCATCAGGATCACCTCCGGGTTCATCAGCAGCGCGCGCGCGATGCCCACGCGCTGGTTCATGCCGCCGGACAGCTCGCTCGGAAAATGGTTCTCGAAGCCGGTGAGCTGCACCATGTCGATGAAGCGCTGGGCGCGCTCGCGCCGCTCGCGCCTGTCCACGCCGCGCATGGTCAGGTGGAAGGCCACGTTCTCCCACACCGTGAGCCAGGGCATCAGCGTGGGCTGCTGGAACACGAAGCCGCGGTCCGACCCCGGCGCGCTCACGACCTGCCCGCCCACCGACACGGTGCCGCTGGTGGGGTGGTCGAAGCCCGCGATCATGTTGAGCAGGGTCGACTTGCCGCAGCCGCTGGGCCCGAGCAGGCACAGGAACTCGTTGCGCGCGACGCGCAGGCTGATGTCGTCGAGCGCCTTGACCGGCGTGCCGCGCCGGGGGTCTTCGAACAGGCGCGTGACGCGGTCGATGGCGATGAGGGTCATGGCGTCAGCCTTCCTTGGCCTGCAGGGTTGAACCACGTTGCCAGCGCAGCACGTGGGCGGCGACGCGCTTGATGGCGAAGTCGCTCAGGAAGCCCAGCAAGCCGATGCTGGCCATCGCCGCGATCACGAGGTCGTAGCGCAGGAAGTAGTAGGAGTCCCACAGCACGTAGCCGACGCCGCTCTTGACGGCCACCATCTCGGCCGTGACGGTGAGCATCCAGGCCGAGCCGATGGCGATGCGCAGGCCCGAGAAGATGCTCGGCAGCGCCGCCGGGAAGACGATGTGGCGCAGCAGCTTGCGCGGCGTGCCGCCGGCCATCGCGCCTGCGCGCAGCAGGTTGCGGTCCACCGTCTTCACGCCGTGGATGGTGCTCAGCAGCACCGGGAAGAAGGAGCCGAGGAACACGAGGAAGATGGCCGGCTTGTCGGCGATGCCGAACCAGACGATCGCCAGCGGGATCCACGAGACCGGCGGTACCGGGCGCAGCACTTGCAGCACCGGCTCGATGAGCTTCTCCACGGTGCGCGACCAGCCGATCGCCATGCCCAGGCCCACGCCCAGCACGGTCGCCAGCGCGAAGCCGGAGAACACGCGGGTGGCGCTGGCGGCGGTGTCCATCGCCCAGTGGCCGCTGTAGCTCTGGGTGTTGCCGTCGGTGGCGAAGACCCAGTCGGCCCAGGCCACCAGCACCTGCGAGGGCGCCGGCAGCAGCGCGCGCGGCAGGATGCCGGAGCGCGAGAACAGCTCCCAGCCTACGAGCAGCAGCACCGGCACGATGGCGCGCTCGACGCGTCGGTAGAAACCGCCCAGGAAGGAGCTGCCCGTCATCGCGCGGCTCAGTAGCCGAGCGCCGACTTCGGCTTGCCGGTGGCGGCTTCGAGGAAGCGGTAGTCCATGTGCTTCTCGATCGCGCCGGAGACGTCCGAGCCGATGTACTTCAGGTCGCGCATCATGGCGCCGATGGCCACGGCCGGCGCGCGGTACATGCGGTAGTCGGGGTAGAGGTTCTCGACGGCGCCGGCGGCGATGGCCTTGTCCAGGCCGGTGACTTTCTGGATGGTGTCGACGAACAGGCCCTTGTCGGCGGTCATCAGGTCGTCGACCTTGACGATGGCGCGCACGGTCTCCTCCACGCCCTTGGGCTTGCCGGCGATGACGTCGGAGCGCGTGACGATCAGGTTGGTGAGCTTGCCGGCGGCTTGGTCGTACGGATAGGTGAAGAACTTGGCGGCGCCGAGCTGGCGGATCTGCGTGGCGAAGGGATCGACCGAGCAGATGAGCTCGATCTCGCCGCGGCGCAGGGCCTGCACGTGGTCCGACGGGTTGGGGATGTTGACGAACTGCACGTCCTTGTTGACGTCGATGCCCTGCCTGGCGAAGGCGCCGCGCATGTGGATGTCCTGCGCGTTGCCGCGCGAGGCCGCGACGCGGAAGGGTTTGCCGGCGGCCTTGTAGTCGGCGACGACCTTCTTCAGGCCGGCCCAGTCGTTCTCCTTGATCGGAAGGTCGTTGCCGACCAGGATCTGCGAGCCGCCGTTGACCTGGCCCGAGATGGCGACGACATCGAAGCCCTTGTCGAGCGCGGTGGCGTAGTGCAGGTAGGTGACCTGGGCGACGTCGATGCTCTTGGAGAGCAGGGCGGTGAGGACGTCGTTGCCGGTGTTGAAGCCGATGGCTTCGAGCTTGACGTCGGCGGCGTTCTGCGGCGTGAGCGACAGCGGCGTGCAGTGGGCGCACTTGGCGTAGCCGAGCTTGATCTCGGGCAGGGTCTGGGCCTGCACGTGGCCGGCCAGCGGCAGCACGGCGGCGGCGGCCAGCACGAATTTGGCGATGCGTCTGAACATGGTTTCCCCGGGAGGTTGGATGGACGACTGGGCGCCGCCTGTTCGAAGTCTTGCAAATGCCGTGCCAAAACTGTATCCAATCCGGTTGACCCGCTAACGTGATTCGATCCCTCTCTGCACCCGATATTCGAACGGATTGGATACAAAAAGATCGTCGATGGTGCGCGCTGCACGATGCCGGGCACGTCAGCGCCGGTACGGCCTGGCCTCGGCGCAGACGTTCTCCATGCCCACCTTCGTCGGCCGGCCGTCCTCGACCAGGATGTCGCCGGCCACCGGCACCATCCGCACGTCGCGGCCCTGGCCGGTGTGGACCGGGTCGCCGAAGCTTGGAATGACGAACCGGCCCGGCAGGCGCAGCGTGCGTGCAGCGGGAAGTCGAAGTCGTGGTGGTCGGGCGTCGAGGGAGGCGGAAGTGGTCAGGCCGTCACCGGATGCGCTTGCTGATGCCCGTCAGGCGCTCCATCACGATCATCAGCACCAGGGTGACCAGCACCATCAGGCTCGACACGGCGGCGATGCTGACGTCGAGCCGGCCTTCGAGGTCCTGCCACATGCGGATGGGCAGCATGTCGGTGGAGGCGTCGCGCAGGAACAGCGACACCGGCACGTTGTCGAACGAGGACATGAAGCAGATGAACGCGCCGGCGGCGATGCCCGGCGCGATCAGCGGCAGGGTCACGCGGCGGAAGGTATAGGTGCGGTCCGCCCCCAGGCTGGCCGAGCTTTCGAGCAGCGCCGGCGGCATCTGCGACAGCGCCGCGACGGTGGTGCGTATGACGTAGGGCACGCCGACGACGGTGTGGCCGATGACCAGCGTCCAGAGCGACAGCTCGATGCCGATGCGCGAGAAATAGATCAGCGAGGCCAGGCCGAAGGCCAGCGCGGGCAGGATCAGCGGCGACATGAAGAAGGAGTCGAGCACGCGCGCCATCGCCCGCTCGGAGCGGGCGATGGCCATCGACGCCGCGACGCCGAGCACCACGGCGATGAGCGTGGCGGCGCTCGCGACCTTCAGGCTGTTGAGCGCGGCGTACTGGAGCTGGAACGCATCGGGCAGCGACTGGTACCAGCGCAGCGAGTAGCCGGGCGGCGGGAACTTCAGCGAGAAGCCGTCGGTGAACGAAAGCACGACCACCACCACCGTCGGCGCGAGCAGCAGCAAGGTCGCTATCGTGGCGACGGCGCCGAGCACCAGCCGCAGGGCGATGGCCGAGGGTTCCTGTTTGCGTCCTGCGCTCATGCTGGCTTTCCACGATAGATGGCGGAAACACCGCGGAACGGGCTTTGCCCGGCCGCCGGTATTGCCCCCTGCAAGGGGGGCGGCGAAGCGACACGAAGTGCGCGAAGACTGGGGGTGTGCTTCATTTCACGCCGCCACATGCCCCCGGCTCAACCGGCCGAGGTAGTTGAACAGCGTCACGCACGCCATGACGGCGACGAGGAACACCAGCGAGATGGCGGCGGCGAACGGCCAGTTCTGCAGCGACGAGGCCTGCTGGTAGATGTACATCGGCATGAACAGCATCTGGCCGCCGCCGATCAGCGACTGCGAGATGAAGGCCGTGATGCTGGCCGCGAAGGTCAGCAGGCAACCCGCCAGGATGCCCGGCAGGGTCAGCGGCAGCGTGATGCGCCAGAAGGTGCGCAGCGCGCTGGCGCCGAGCGCCGACGACGCGTCCTCCAGGTTGGGGTCGAGCTTCTGCAGGGCCGTGATGAGCGGCAGCGCCATCAGCGGCAGCTGCACGTTCGCGAGCGCGACGATCAGGCCGCCGCGCGTGTAGAGCAGCTTGAGCGGGCCTTCGATCCAGCCGAACTCCAGGAGCACCGAATTGACGATGCCCTGGCGCCCCAGGATCACCACCCAGGCGAAGGTGCGCACCACCACGCTGGTCAGCAGCGGCAGGACGATGACGAGCATCAGCGCCTTCTGCAGCGCCGCCGGGCTGCGCACGTAGCTCCACGCCAGCGCGTAGCCCAGCAGCAGGCACAGCAGCGTCGTCTGCACGCCGAGCCAGAGCGTATCGAGCAGGACGGGCAGGGTGAAGCCGTCGGTGGCGATCTTGGCGTACTGATCGATCCCGAAGGCCGCGAGGTCGGGGGTCGCGTAGAAGCTGATGACGATCAGCAGCAGCAGCGGCGCCAGGAAGAACAGCACGAAGAACGCCGACAAGGGCGACGCGAAGGCGAGGCTGTAGCCCGTGACAGGCGGGCCCTTGATGGCGGAGGTGCTCATGGATCGTCGGTCGGTCAGACTTTGATTTCTCTGTTGAAGCGGTCGATCCACGCCGAGCGGTTCTCGTTGATCTTCTTCCAGTCCTGGAAGACGAACTTCTTCTTCATCTCGGCCGTGTCCTTGGCCAGCACGCGGGCGATCTCGCCTTCCATCCTGACCTTGCCGTTGGTCGGCACCACCAGGTAGGGCGCCTGCATCAGCTTGCCCTGCACCTCGGGCGAGAGCGCGACGTCGATCAGCTGCGCGGCCAGCGCCTTGTTGGGCGAGTTCTTGACGATGTGGATGCTGGTCTTGAAGGCGATGGCGCCTTCCTTCGGCGCCACGAACTCCACCGGCACGCCGCGCGCCTTCAGAATCTGGATGGCGTTGAAGTTGCCCGGGCTGATGTCGACCTGGCCCTGCTGGAACAGCGCGGCCAGCGCGCCCGGATTGGCGGCGACGGCGGCCAGGTTGGGCTTGAGCTTCTCGATCGCCTTGAAGCCTTCCTCGACGTTGCCCTCGTTGCCGCCGTGCATGCGCGCGATCTCCACCAGGAAGCCGGTGCCCAGCGTCGAGTTCAGGTTGGTGATGCCGACGCGGCCCTTGAATTCGGGCTTCCACAGGTCGGCCCAGGAGGTCGGCGGGGTCTTGACCTTCTCCGGGTTGTAGGTGAGGCCCACGACCTGGAAGAACATCGACGGGCCCATCGGGTCCTGCGCCTCGGGGATCAGGTCCTTGTAGTTCTTGCTGGTCGCGACCGGGAAGGGCTCGACCAGGTCCTGCCGGATGGCGGTCAGCGCCGGACCCGGGTCGTGCAGCATGACGTCGATCGGCGGGTTGTTGCGTGCCGCCGAGACCTTGGCGATCTGGTCGACCGAGAGCATCGCGTCGAGCAGCATGTCCTGGCCGGTCGCCTTCTTGAAGGCCGGCACCAGCACGTCGCGGTGCGCCTCTTCCCAGCTGCCGGTGAAGGTGGCGAACACCAGCTTGCGCGCCTGCGCGTGGCCGATGCCGGGAAAGAGCTCCATGGCGCCCAGGGTGAGCGCGCTGCCGAGCAGTTGACGACGGGAGAGTTGCATGACGAACCTCTGGAGTGGAAGGTGGGAGCGAAGAGAAAAGAAGAAATCAGGGGGCCGCGAAGACCGTGACGCTGGCCGCCGATGCGGGTTGCACCCAGACGCGGGCGCCGGTCTCGCGCGGTCCGGTGCCGGGTGCGCGCGGCTCCGACAGCTTCAGGCGCTGGCCGCTGGCGGTGCGGATCTCGTGGACGATGGTGGCGCCCAGCGGCATGCCGAGTTCGACCGTGCCCTCGAAGGCGCCTGCGACCCGTTCGCCCAGCCGCATGTTCTCGGGCCTGATGCAGGCCACGACCTTGCTGCCGGTCGCGACGCCGACCGGCGCCCGCGTGGCGAGCAGCGTGCCGTTGTCCAGCCGCACGGTCGCACCTTCGCCGCTGACCGCATCGAGCGTGCCCGGCAGCACGTTGGCGGTGCCGACGAACTGGTTGACGAAGTAGGTGGCGGGCGTGTCGTAGACCTGCGAGGGCGGCGCGAACTGCTCGAGCCTGCCCTGGCTCAGCACGGCCACGCGGTCGGCCATGCCGAGCGCCTCTTCCTGGTCGTGCGTGACGATGACGGCGGTGGTGCCGGCCGCGCGCTGGATGCGCTTGATCTCGATCTGCATGTCCAGCCGCAGGCTCTTGTCGAGCGCGGAGAAGGGCTCGTCGAGCAGCAGCACGCGCGGCTCGATGGCCAGCGCCCGCGCGAGCGCCACGCGCTGCTGCTGGCCGCCCGAGAGCTGCTTGGTCAACCGCCCGGCGAGGTGGCCGAGCTGCACCATCTCCAGCATGTCGGCGGTGCGCCTGGCCGCGGCGTTGCGGTCGGTGCCGCGCGCGGCCAGGCCGTAGCCGACGTTCTCCGCCACCGTCATGTGCGGAAACAGCGCGTAGTTCTGGAACACGATGCCGACATTGCGGCGCGCCGGCGGCAGCTCGTCGATGCGCTTGCCGCCGATCACGACTTTGCCCGAAGTCTGCGTGATGAAACCCGCGATGATCCGCAGCAGCGTGGTCTTGCCGCAACCGCTCGGGCCCAGCAACGCGACGAGTTCGCCGGCCGCCACCTCGAGCGTGACGTGGTCGACCGCCGTCGAGCCGCCGTAGCGGTGCACGATGTCGTCGAGGGTGAGGCTTTGTCCGGCGGTCGATTGCATGGGATTCACTCATGCAATCGGTGTGCCAGGTTTTTGTATCCAATCCGTGGCCGGCTGGAACCGGTCTTGCAATGGCTCGCCTCCAGGCTGCGCACGCATCGCGGCCGTGCCGCAATCCGGTGCACATTCGCACCAGATTGGATACAAAAAACCGAGATTCGAACATGAACCGAGAACTGCATCGCTGGTCCGCCCGGCACCTCGGCGCCGAGGTCCTGGCGCGCACGCTGTCCGCCACCGAGATCGCGCAGGCGATGTGCGAGCGCGCGACGCGCCTGCAGCCGCTGCTCAACGCGTTCGCCGACTTCGATCCCGCGGTGCCGCTGGCCGTGGCGCGCGATGTCGATGCGCGGCTCGCGGCCGGCGAGCACCTGCCGCTCGCCGGCGTGCCCTTCACCGTCAAGGACAACCTCTGGCTCGGCGGCAGGCCGGCCACCTTCGGCTCGAAGGTGTTCGAGGATTTCGTCGCACCGCGCGATTCGTGGTGCGTGGCGCGCCTGCGCGAACTCGGCGCGGTGCCGCTGGGCGTCACCAACTGCTCGGAGTTCGCCTGCAAGGGCGTCACCGCCACGCCGCTGCACGGCGAGACGCGCAACCCGTGGGACGTGGGGCGCACCACCGGTGGCTCGTCCGGTGGCGCTGTCGCGGCCGTCGCGGCCGGCATCGGCCCGATCGCGCTGGCGACCGACGCGGGCGGCTCGGTGCGCCGCCCCGCCGCGCACACCGGGCTGGTCGGCATGAAGCCGACGCTCGGCCGGGTGCCCGATCCGTGGGGATTCGACGATCCGAACCACCTGCTGTCGGTGGTCGGGCAGATCGGCCGCGACGTCGAGGACGTGGCCTTCATGCTCGATGCGCTCACCGCCTGGGCGCCGGCCGACACGCGCTCGTCGCCGGCCTTCGCCGTGCCCGATGCCATGGCGTCGCTGAAGGCGCCGCTGCGGCCGATGCGCCTCGCTTGGTCGCCGCACCTCGGCTGCGGGCTGGCTGTGGATGCCGACGTGCGGGCCACGCTCGAAGCGGCGATCGACGCGCTGCGCCGCGCCGGCTGGCGGATCGAGGAGGCCGATCCCGCCTGGCCGCCGGGCGCGAGCGAGTACCCGCTGATCGCGCTGCAGCAGGCCGCGCTGGCCCAGCGCTTCGGCGCGATCTGGCGCGCGGCCCCCGAACGCCTGGACCCGGACATCGGCGCGCAGATCGAGCTCGGCTTTGGGATTTCCGGTACGCGGGTGATGGAACTCATGAAGCTGCGCGAAGGTTTTCACGACAGCTTCGCGCGCTTTTTCGATCGGGACGAGGGCTTCGACGCGCTGCTGTGCCCGACGAGCCCGGTCGAGGCCTGGCCGCTCGGCAGCCTCGGCCCGTCGCAGATCGGTGGCTTGCCGGCGGGGCCGCGCGGCCATGCGGCCTTCACGCCGATCTTCAACTACGGCGGCGTGCCCGCGATCTCGCTGCCCTGCGGCACCGGGCGGCACGGGCTGCCGGTCGGCCTGCAGATCGCCGGCCCGCGATTCGCCGATGCGCGCGTGCTGCGGCTGGCTTGGCATGCAGAGCAGGTGCTGGGGGTGGGCGCTCCCTCACCCTCGATGGCTTAAGCGGCGAAACACCGTGGAACGGGCTTCGCCCGGCCACCGGTGTTGCCCCCGGTAGGGGGTAGGCGAAGCGACACGAAGTGCGCGAAGCCTGGGGCGAGCCACGTTCACCCGAACAGCACTTCCGCCAGATCCACCTCGCGCGCCTGCTGCGCATCGAGGTTCAGAGCCTTCTCGATGTGCGTCAGGTGCTCGGTCATGAGCGCGGCCGCGCCGTCGGTGTCGGCGCGCTCGATGGCGTCGATCAGCAGCACATGCTCGTCGTTGGGGCAGGCGACCGCCGTCGGCGCCTCGAAGGTCAGGATCGCCAGGCAGGTCAGCGGCGTGAGTTCGCGCATCAACCGAGCGAGGATGCTGCTGCCCGAGAGCTCGGCCAGCAGCACATGGAAATCGCCCGACAGCCGCACCGCCTGCCGCCGCTCGCCGCGCGCGTGCGCCTGCTGCTCGCGTCGTACCAGGGCACGCAGCTGCCTGACGGCGGTCGGCGCCTTGCCCGCGGCGATGCGCTCGACGAGGCGCGCCACGGCGGCCGGCTCCAGCGTGCGGCGCACCGAGAGCACGTCGTGCGCCTCTTCCACGCTGGGCGTGGTCACGAAAGCGCCGCGATTGGGGATCAGCGTGACGAGCTGCTCCACCGCAAGCCGCTGCAACGCGCCGCGCACCTGCGTGCGGCTGACGGCGAACAGCTCGGCCACGCGCTCTTCGGACAGCTTGGTGCCCGGCAGCAGGCGGTGCTCGACGATGGCGTCGTAGATGCTCTGGTGGATGTCCGCCCGGCTGGCCACGCTGCGCGTCGCGGCGTTCTTGACGGCGGTGCTGGATCTGGATTTGGTCATCGGCATGGGCTGTCGCAAGAGTCGTGCAAGCGCCGGTCGTCGAATGAAGCGCGGCGTCTGGATACTGGATACGGGATCGGCACCGGATCGTATCCAACGCCGTGGCGTTGGCACGCTTCTGGCGTCGCCTGCGACTTCTGTACCGCTCTCCAAGGAACCAATGCCGAACCGCAAGCTGCTCGGGATGCTCACTCCCTCGTCGAACACCATCCTCGAACCCGTCACGGCCGCGATGCTGGCCGGGCTGCCCGAGGTCAGCGCGCATTTCGGCCGCTTCCGCGTGACCGAGATTGCGCTGTCGTCGGGGGCGCTGGCGCAGTTCGAGAACCGCGAGATCCTCGCCGCGGCCGAACTTCTGTCGCATGCGCGCTGCCAGGTGATCGGCTGGAACGGCACGTCGTCGGGATGGCTGGGTTTCGAGTCCGACCGCGCGCTGTGCACGGCCATCGAGCGCAGCACCGGCGCGCTGGCCTGCACGTCGGTGCTGGCGCTCAACGAGATTTTGAAGGAGACGGGTGTGCGGCGGCTCGGTCTGGTGTCGCCCTACCGGGACGATGTGCAGGCCGCCATCGTGCGCAACTATGCCCAGGAGGGCATCGACTGCACGGTCGAGCGGCACCTCGGGCTGCAGGACAACTTCTCGTTCTCGCAGGTCGGCGACGAAGCGATCCACGCGATGGTGAGCGACGTCATGTCGGGCCCCGCGGAAACGCGCCCCGAGGCGGTCGCCATCTACTGCACGAATTTGCGCGGCGCCCCGATGGCCGCACAGCTGGAAGCCGAGTTCGGCGTGCCGGTCTACGACACGATCGCCACGGTGGTATGGAAATCGCTTCGCCTGGCGGGCGTGGATACGCGCCGTCTGGCACAGTGGGGAAGCCTCTTCGCGCGCTGACCCCCCTGATCCGGCTCAGCCCGTTCAGGCCGGCACGGCGTCCTTGACGGTCGACATATCGACCACGAAGCGGTACTTCACGTCGCTCTTGAGCATGCGTTCGTAGGCTTCGTTGATGGCCGACATCGGGATGGTCTCGATGTCCGAGACGATGTTGTGCTCGGCGCAGAAGTCGAGCATCTCCTGCGTCTCGGCGATACCGCCGATGAGCGAGCCGGCCAGGCGGCGGCGCTTGAAGATCATGCCGAAGACGTTGGGCGACGGATGCGCCGTGGCCGGCGCGCCGACCAGCGTCATGGTGCCGTCGAGCTTGAGCAGCGCCAGGAACGGGTCGAGGTTGTGCGACACGGCGACGGTGTTCAGGATGAAGTCGAAGCTGTTGGCATGCGCCTTCATCTGATCCTCGTCCCTCGACACGACGACCTCCTTGGCGCCCAGGCGCAGCGCGTCCTGCGTCTTGCCGGGCGAGGTGGTGAACAGCACCACGTGCGCGCCCATCGCGGCGGCGATCTTCACGCCCATGTGGCCGAGGCCGCCGAGCCCGACGATGCCGACCTTCATGCCCGGACCGACCTTCCACTGGCGCAGCGGCGAGTAGGTGGTGATGCCCGCGCACAGCAGCGGCGCGACCGCGGCCAGGTCCTTCTCGTCGTGCGAGACATTGAGCACGAACTTCTCGTGCACCACGATGTGGTCGGAGTAGCCGCCGAGCGTGTTGGCGCGCGAGACCTGTTCGGGACCGTCGTAGGTGGGGGTGAAGCCGTTGTCGCAGTACTGCTCGAGGCCGTCGGCGCAGTGCTGGCAATGCTGGCAGCTGTCGACCATGCAGCCGACGCCGACGATGTCGCCGGCCTTGAACTTCGACACGCCGTCGCCGACAGCAACGACGCGGCCGACGATCTCGTGGCCGGGCACGCACGGATACTTGGCCGCGCCCCATTCGCTGCGGGCGGTGTGCAGGTCGGAATGGCAGACGCCGCAGTGCAGGATGTCGATGGCGACATCGCGCGCGGTGGGCGCGCGGCGCTCGAAAGTGAAGGGCGCGAGCGGCGTGGTGGCGGACTGCGCGGCGTAGGCGTGCGTGACTGTCATGGGGTTTCGCTTTCGTTTCGGATGCTCGCGACGTTACGCGTTTCCATAAAAGCTGTACGCCGGCGGGGCTGGGGTATGCATGCTATGGTCCTGCGCCCACCGAAAGCACCCCGTGCCCCTGCCAGACGCTCCGCTCCGCAACGCATCCAAGACATCGTCTGCGGGGTCTGCTGCGGGACTCTCGCCGGCGCTCACGCTCCTGTTCGCCGTCGCCTGCGGGCTGTGCGTGGCCAATATCTATTTCGCGCAGCCGCTGATCGGCCCGATTGCCGAAACCTTGCAGCTGCACGCCGGCCTCGCCGGACTGATCATGACGCTCACGCAACTCGGCTACGGCGCCGGGCTGCTGCTGCTGGTGCCGCTGGCCGACGTGGTCGAGAACCGCCGGCTGGTCGTGATCGCGATGGGCGGGGCGGTGCTGGGGCTGCTCGGCGTGGCGATGTCGGTATCGGCCGCGACCTTCCTGCTGGCGTCGTTCGTGGTCGGCGTCTGCGCGGTCGCGGCGCAGGTGCTGGTGCCGTTCGCCTCGCACCTCGCACCCGACGCCACGCGCGGCAAGGTGGTCGGCAACATCATGGCCGGGCTCGTCGCCGGCATCATGCTGGCGCGCCCGTTCTCGAGCCTGGTCGCCGCGGCCTTCGGCTGGCGCGCGGTGTTCGCGATTTCGGCCGTGCTCATGGCCGTGCTGATCGCCGTGCTGTGGCGCGCGCTGCCCGAGCGCCGGCCGCACGGCTCGATCGGCTATGCGCGCACCATGGCCTCGCTGTCCGGCATCGCGCTGCGCACGCCGCTGCTGCAGCGCCGCGGCTTCTACCAGGGAATGATGTTCGCGGGCTTCCAGGCGTTCTGGACCGCGGTGCCGCTGCTGCTGGTGCACGAGTTCGGCATGGGGCAGGGCGGCATCGCACTGTTCGCCCTGGCCGGCGCCGCCGGTGCATTGACCGCGCCGTGGGCCGGACGGCTGGCCGACCGTGGCCTCGCCCGGCCGGCGACCGGCGTCGCGCTCGCCGTCGGCGTTGCCTCGTTCGCGCTGGGTGCCGTGTCGGTGCACTTCCACTCGCTGGCCGGCCTCGTGGTCTCGGCACTGCTGCTCGACGGCGCGGTGCAGATGTGCCAGGTGCTGAGCCTGCGCAGCCTCTACATGCTGGCGCCCGAACTGCGCGGCCGGCTCAACGGCCTGTTCATGACCTTCATTTTCCTGTGCGCGGCCGTGGCCTCCGGCGTTTCGGCGGCGGTCTACGCCTTCCACGGCTGGACCGGCGTGTGTCTGCTGGGCGGCGCGTTCACCGCGGCCGGCTTCGCGCTGTTCGCGGCGACCGACCGCGTGCCGCGTGCTCAGGCGGTGTGAATCCGCTGTGGCGGCGCAACCGTCCGATCAGTGCCAGTTGGCCGCGATGACGCTATCGAGGCCGGTCTGATAGTTGGCAGGCAACGTGGTCTGACCGGCAGCCGGCGGGGCGAAGCCGGCCATGGCCTGCACCAGGTTCTGCACCTGGCTGTCGAGCAGCGATTTGCCATCGCCCGTCTGGACAAGGTATCCAGTCCGCTACCTCGCCCGAAGCTGTAGGTGTCGGTGCCCGTACCGCCATTGAGCACGTCGTTGCCGGCACCACCGACGAGGAAGTCGGCGCCAGCACCGCCGTTGACGGTGTCGTCACCCTCGCCGCCATACAGGAAGTCGTCCAGGCTGCTGCCGGTGATCGTGTCGTTGCCTGCGAACCCGTCGATGTGGTTGGTCTGGCCTGAGATGCCCGTCAACATGTCGGCGTTGGCCGTGCCGTTGTAGACCACTGTGTTGGCGATGTCGGCATAGCCCCAGGCGGTTCCGTCGCCCGATACGATGTCCTCGACGCGATACGCGGTCGAGAGGAAATAGTTCTGCACCGTCACCGCGTCCGTGCCCCAGGTCAAGGTGAGGCTGTTGCCGCTTCGGGACATCGAAGCCGCCGATACGCTGAGCCCCTCACCCAGCCTGAGCGTGTCGCTGTTGCCGACCGTCGTGTCGTACTCGCTGACGACGTCCACGCCATCGCCCTTGTCGAAGACATACGTGTCGTTTCCGAGGCTGCCGCCGAGGGTGTCGTTGCCCTCGCCGCCATGGAGGACGTCGTCCAGGTTGCCGCCGGTGATCGTGTCGTTGCCCGCGAGGCCGTTGATCCGGTTGGTCTGGTCCGACAGCCCGTTGAGGACCTCCGAATTCGCGCTTCCGTTGTACGTCACGGCATCGGCGATATCGCCGTAGTGCCACGTACGTCCGTCCGACGTCTGGATGTTCTCGACCCGGTAGTCCGAAGAACCGAAGTACTTTTGCACCGTCACGGCGTCGCTGCCCCAACCCAGGACGAGATCGTTTGCGGTGCGGGACATCACCGCTGCGTCGACCGCGAGGCCGGCGCCCAGTCGGAGCGTGTCGCTGTTGCCCGCGGTCGAGTCCTGGTCCTTGATGGTGTCCAGGCCGTAGCCCTTGTCGAAGAGATAAGTGTCGTTGCCGGCCCCGCCGCTGAGCGTGTCGTTGCCGGCACCGCCATCGAGCAAGTCTCCGCCCACGGTCCCGTTGAGCACGTTGGCCTGCGCATCCCCCGTGATGGCATTCAGTCCCATGGCCGCCAGCGCGTGCTCGAACCCTGGCGCGCGGAGGTTGCCGCTGGCGGCGAGTTGCAACGACATCGAAACGCCCGCTTCTCCCAGGGCTGGCAGGACGGCGAAAAACTTCTGCACCCACGCTTCTGCATTGCTCGCGGGCGTTGGCTGACCGCTCACGGCTGCCGCCTGCGCGCGTTGGTCGTAGCCGGCACGCAACCGACTGACCACGGTATCGGTATTCAGGCGCACGCCGACGGCATCCACGGTCAGGCCCGCTCCATCCAGGACTGCCGCGTACTGGGTTTGCAGCAGCAGTTGCCCGAACACCTGACTCTGCAGAAGGTCGAACGACTGCACGACAGCTGCAGCTGCGTTCGGCCCCGGGTCGGCGGTGCCGGCATTGGTGCCCGACCGCTGAACGAAATCGGTACCGAGCACGGCTTCCAGGGCCAGGAGCATTCGTGCATCACCGAGGTAGGCACCCCGGCTGGTCGGGCTGGCGTTCTGCACACCGGTCCATTGGTAGATGATGGACGTCGTCAGTTGCCGCAACGTGGCCTCGTCGGTGGTCGACGCGAACCGGGAAAGCAGGCCTTCGAGCGCAGGGTTGGGCGCGCGCGCCAGAGTCTGATGAAGGCTGTGCACGCGGCCCATGCCCGCCAGTTCGGGCAGCGCCTTGATCGCGTCGGTTTCGGCAACGGCGTCGACTTCTACCGTGCGGGCAGTGTCCTGGCCGAACCATACGTCGTCCACCTTGCGGGTCAGGCCGGTCGTGGTCGTGAAACTGCCCGCTTGCAGGTGCTGGTTGCCGTTGGCGTCGGTGACGCTCTGGTTCGTATAGGCGGTGCCGATGCTGGCGACGCCCGCTTCCGCGAGCGTGAACAATTCGCCATCCTGGGTGATGCCGTCCTGGTTAGCGTCCTTCCAGATGCGGAGTTGCGAGAACACGGCATCGGCGCTGCTGATCTTTCCGTCGTTGTTGCCGTCGAGGCCGCGAAGGGCTTCGAAGCCGTTGGCTGCCTTTTGACCGTTGGCCAGCAACGTGTTGCTGCCGAAAAGTTCGCCACCGTCGTCGATCGTTCCGTTCCCATCGAGGTCGCGCACCAGGAGGCCGTCGTCTTTCGAGGCCCAGCCTGTGCGTTCGGCCAGACCATCGCCGTCGTGGTCGAAGTGGACGTCGTACGTCTGACCGATGGTTTCGACGCCGTCACCGTCCAAGTCGAGGATCAAAGGACTCGCAGCCACTCGCGCTTGATTGAAGACGGATTGCAGATTGGTCGTGAAAGCATCGAGGTAGTGCTCGTTGAGCCAGGGCAGGCTGTTGTTGCGCAGTGCCGTGCCCAAGGCGCCGAGCGTTCGCAGCAAAGCGTCGAAATTGGCCGTGCCCGGTGCGATGTCGATCCACGCCAGCGCACGCGCTCGCACGGTCGCGTCGGGAGACTTGAAAGCGTAGTCGCCCATGGATTTCATGAGTCCGGCGCTTTCCATCAAGGCGTCCCAGCCTTCGCCGCCGGTGTCGCGCAGTTTTTCCCAGCGTGCTTCGGCGGCGTCCTGGCCGAGTTGCTGGGTGATGAGGTCGAAGGGGGTTTTAAGGGTCCAGTTGTCGATGCTTAAATTATTTTTTTGAAAAGCTTTTTCGTGAAATGCATATGTCTCCTCAAATTTGACGTCTCGATTAACTACGCCCCCAGAATCCTCCGCAATTTTTAGCAATGCATTCAAATATCCTTGAGCCATGTCTTTTCGAACGGAATCAACTTGACTCTGCGACAAATTCTTGCAAGCTTCTATTCCAATGCCCATCACTGCTGAACTACTGAGGTACCCCAGCGCCGATGCACCAGTGACAGTATCCCCGCGATAAACGCCGACTGCCCACCCTGCGTATTGGTAGCCCTGCGCACTGAGTGCTGCATAGAACTTTTCGACATGACCCCCACGCAGCATATCTTGATAAACGTTCAACTGCGCGCCATTCATTTCATTGCCATAAATTATCCAATAAAATTTAATTTGCTTGATACTTAAATATTAATTTTTTTAAACTAGCTTGAATTTCCTCCCAGTTGTTCAGCATTCCGCGTCGATAGTTGACTACCACGCGAGCTCTAATTCCTTGAGCCAAGAAAAAATCATGTTCGCAGGGGGCTGCCTGATGATTAACATTGTTACAGCGAATAAATGCATCGACTTTATGGTTTTTATCGTAGTGAATATAGATATTGACGTCTCGCATGTCGTTTCTGTAAACACCTTGAGCATCTCTGTCTCTCTTGGCGACATCGGCCGTCGTGGAGGTATAAACATCCAAGCCATGAAATTTTTCTAGCAGCTTCTCGAATTGAAAATCCGCATCTCGATTCATGTGCGCAGTCATGCGTTCTAGAAACTGCCCATCACCAAAATCCACACCGGCGGTGATATGAACACTTAGCCAAGGCGTGTTGTAAATGGTGTAGTTGCTCTTATCCATGCGAGTTTCTTCAGCTGACATGGCCGCTATTTCCGGATAACGCACATCGAAGCCTAGACTGACCAAGCTGGATTGATGGGTCCGCTCCGGCTTGGGTCCGACTCTTTTGTGACCGAACTCAGGATCGCCTTCGTATTCGGCATTCCTTACAAATTCGGGTGGAAACGTCACACGCAGTCCACCCAGATCACCGATCACCGGTTTCGAAGTCGGCCTGATCGAAACGCCGGGAGGCAAAAGCGGATGCTGTTGGACCAATCGTTGTCTGTCTTCTTCGTCTGGCGCCTGAGCCCAGACGCGGTAACCGACCAATGCAAGGAATGCGAGCAGTACGGAGATGACGATGGCAACCGCCGCAGTTGCAGGCTGGCTATTGAGCGATGCATCAGTTGCATCACAGTTATTCTTTGATTTCATATCGGGCGTTCTCACGAAGATCGAAAACTAAAAATCAATTTACTTACCTTGGATTGGATTTCTTCCCAGTTCTCTAACATGCCTCGCCGATAATCAACCGTTACGTGCGTTCGAACGCCTTGCCCTAGGAAAAAATGATGATCGCATTGGGCTGCATAATGATTTCTGTTACTGCATCGGATGAAGGCGTCAACTTTTTTTTCTTTGTTATAGTGGATAAAAATATCTACGTCACGCATGTCGCTTCTATAAACGCCTTGAGCATCTCGATTTCTTTTTGTTGCGTCGGCAGTCGTCGGCGTGTAAATATCTAGACCATGAAATCTTTCTGCTATCCTTTCGAATTTAAAATCTTTGTCATTATTCATATTCCTCGTCATGTATTCGAGAAATTGACCATCACCAAAATCGGAACTTGCAGTAATCGTGACATCCAACCAAGGCGTGTTGTAGATGGTGTATTTGCTTTTGTCGGCGCGCAATTCCCTAGGTGACACGGCAGATATGTCCGGGTAGCGCACCTCGAATCCCAGGCTTCGTAAGCCAGACTGGTGCGTTCTTTGCGGCTTTGATCCAATGCGTTTCTCTCCAAATCCCGGATCGCCGTCGTATTCCACGTTGTTCACGAATTCGGGTGGGAATGTGACACGCAGGCCACCCAGATCGCCGATCACTGGTTTCAAAGTCGGCCTAATCGAAACGCCGGGGGGCAGAAGCGGATGCTGTTGAACAAATCGTTGCCGGTCTTCCTCGTCCGGGGCTTGGGCCCAGACGCGGTAGCCAAGCAATGCTATGAATGCGAGCAGTACGGAGACCACAATGGCAACCGTCGCAATTGCAGGCTGGCTGTTGCGCGATGCAAGAGTTGAATCATGGTTTTTCTTTGATTTTATATCAGACATTCTCAAGAAGATCGAAAGGTAAAGATCAATTTTTTTGTCTTATATTGAATATCCTCCCAATTTTCTAGCATGCCTCGTCGAGAGCTGACAGTGACATGCGTTTTGACACCTTGACCTAAAAAGAAGTCGTGCTCGCAGGGAGCTGCACGATGATTTCTGTTGCTGCACCGGATAAAATTATCGACTTTATTTTCTTTGTCATAGTGCACAAAAACGTCTATGTCTCGCGCGTCATTTTTGTAAATTCCTTGTGAATCACGATTTCTTTCATTGGCATCGACGGCGCTAGGGGTATATACATCCAGTCCATGAAATTGTCTTGGCAGTTTTCGAAATTGAAAATTTGTGTCGCGGTTAATACTCGCAGTCACACGCTCTAGAAACTGCCCATCACCAAAATCCACACCGGCGGTGATATGAACACTTAGCCAAGGGGTGTTATAAATGGTGTAGTTGCTCTTATCCAAGCGAGTTTCTTCAACTGATATCGCTACTATTTCCGGATAGCGCACATCAAAACCTAGACTGACCAAACTGGATTGATGAGTGCGCTCTGGCTTGGGTCCGATCCTTTTATGACCGAACTCAGGATCGCCTTCGTATTCGGCATTCCTTACAAATCCAGGTGGAAACGTTACACGCAGCCCCCCTAGATCGCCGATCACTGGTTTCGATGTCGGCCTGATCGAAACGCCGGGCGGCATAAGCGGATGCTGCTGGACCAATCGTTGTCGGTCTTCGTCGTCTGGCATCTGGGCCCAGACACGGTAACCAAGCAAAGCGACAAACGACAGTAAAACTATTGCAATAATAAAAAACGCTGCACGCGCCAAGCGACCCCTGGTCACTGAAGTTTCGGAAGAGCGATATTCCTCGTTTTGCATATGTATGAATTTAAAAAAGAAAGAATAGGCTGGCAAAAGGAATCGGAAGATGGGTTTTCACCCTTTATTCGGACATCACCGCTCCCTCAAACTCTCCCCCACAGCCCTTTGCACCGGACTCAACAGAAATTCAATAACCCGCCTGCGCCCCGTCTTGATCTCCGCCGTCACATTCATCCCCGGACTCAGGCGCACCGATTTCCCATCCACATCGATGGCTGTTTTCCCCAAACTCAGAGTCACCGGAAAAATCGCCCCGCGCTTCTCGTCATTCACCGCATCCCCGGTCACCGTCTTCACGGTCGCGTTCACCGTCCCGTAGCGCGTGAACGTGAACGTCTCCAGCTTGATTTCCGCGGCCTGCCCGACGCTCACGAAGCCGATGTCCTTGTTCTCCAGCGTCACCTCGGCCGTCACGTTCGCGTCCTCCGGCACGATCACCATCAGCGGCTGCGCCTCGGTCACGACGCCGCCTTCGGTGTGCACGGCCAGTTGCTGCACGACGCCTTTGACTGGCGCAGTCAGCGTCGTGAGCTTTTCCCTTTGCATCGCCTTGGCGTGTTCCTGCGTGCCCTGCAGGCGCTTGAGTTCGCCCAGTGCTTCGCGCTCGCTCAGGCTGCGGCGCGTCTCGGCCAGATAAGCCGCGCGGGTGTTCTCGCTTTCGCGCAAGGTGGCGTTGGCTTCGGCGAGGCGGGCGAGTTGGGTCGACAGGTCGCGTTCGAGTTCGATGCGCTCGCGGGTACGGTCCTGGTTCGCATGGGTCGACATGAACCCTTGCTCGGCAAGCTGCTTGAAGTCGGCCTCCCGCTGGCGGGCGATGGGGACGGTGGTTTCCAGCTTAGCGACCATCTCGCGCACGGTCGCGATCTCGGCTTGGCGTCGGGCCAGCTCGGAGGCGAACTTCGCCAGCTTCGCGGTGACGTCGCTCCATTCGGCTGCGAGCTGTGCCTGGGCCGCACGGGTGTCTTCGGTGGTCCAGTCTTTCGGGATGGAACTGGATGCGAGTTCAGGCCCTTTGCCCGCTGACGCAGTTGCGGAGGTCAACGCCCGCATCAAGGCGCGCGTGCGCAACACCTCCGACTGCGCCGACTTCAACTGGTCGTCGACGTTGATCTTGTCCGCGTTCGCCCGCGTCGGGTCCAGTTCGATCAGCGGCTGCCCGGCCTCGACCAGGTCGCCGTCCTTCACCAGTACCCGCTGCACGACGCTCGCCTCCAGCGGCTGGATCACCTTGGTGCGCGCACTCACGACGATGCGTCCCGGCGCCACGGCCACGATGTCGACCTGACCGACGATCGACCAGACGAGTGCGATCAGGAACAGCGCGATCAGTGCGAAGGCGAGTCGACGCGGTGCGGGATGTACCGGTGTGTCCTGCAGGCTCAGCGCAGCGGGCAGGAAGGCGGCCTCGTCGGCCAGTCGTTGCGGTCCGGCGAGTGCGTGGCGTTGTTCCCAAGCGGACTTGAAAACCGAACCGTAACGGTGCAGCAGTTCCAGGACTGGATGGTGCAGATGAGGCGCGGGTGGCGCATCTTTGGTCAGATCGGTCATACAAGTGCACCCGCACCTGACACGCTGGCTGCGCCTTCTGCGGGCGCAATGCCTTCGCCTTGCGTGTCGGTCGGTCGCCTACCCGCCTGCATTGCCCACAGATGCGCATAGATTCCCCTAGGCTTCTGCAGCAGCGCCTCGTGCGTCCCGCCCTCCGCGATCCGGCCCTTGTCCATCACGACGATCCGGTTCGCATTCCGCACGGCCGAGAGGCGATGGGCAATGATGAACACCGTGCGCCCCTTGCAGATGTGGGCCATGTTCCGCTGCACGATCGCCTCGCTCTCGTAATCCAGCGCGCTGGTCGCCTCGTCGAAGATCAGGATGCGCGGCTGGGTGAACAGCGCGCGTGCGATGGCGACGCGCTGGCGCTGCCCGCCGGAGAGGCTCGCGCCTTGCTCGCCGACCATCGTGTCGTAGCCCTCGGGCAGTTCGCTGATGAAGTCGTGCGCGCCGGCCATCTGCGCGACGCGCATCACCGCTTCGAGCGGCGCGGCCGGATCGACGATGGCGATGTTCTCGCGCACGCTGCGGTTGAACAGCAGGTTCTCCTGCAGCACCACGCCGACCTGCCTGCGCAGTTGCGCCGCATCGATCAGGCCGATGTCGATGCCGTCGACCAGGAGGCGTCCCTGCTCGGGCGTGTACAGGCGCTGGATCAGCTTGGTCAGCGTGCTCTTGCCCGACCCCGAGCGCCCGACGATGCCGATCACCTCGCCCGGCCGCACGTCCAGGCTCACGCCGTGGAGCACCGGCGAAGCTTCGGGGCGATAGCGGAAGGTGAGGTTGTCGAGGGTGACGCGGCCCTTGAGCGCCGGCAGCTGGGCGGCTGTGGTCGGCGGCACTTCGGTGCGGGTGTTCAGGATGTCGCCGAGCCGCGCCATCGAGATGCCGGTCTGCTGGAAGTCGGTCCAGAGCTGGGCCATGCGCATGATCGGCCCGCTCACGCGCTGGGCGAACATGTTGAAGGCCACGAACTGGCCGACGGTGAGCTGGTTGTCCATCACCAGATGGGCGCCGTACCAGAGCGTGGCGGCGTTCACCAGCTTGCCGATGAGATTGACGCCTTCGTGCCCCCAGCTGGCGATGTTCTGCGTCTTGAAGCTGGCCGAGACGTAGGCCGCGAGCTGGTCGTCCCAGCGGCGCGCGAAGGCGGGTTCGAGCGCGGTGGCCTTGACGGTCTGGATGCCGGTGACGGCCTCGACCAGCATCGACTGGTTCTCCGCGCCGCGGGCGAACTTCTGGTCGAGGCGCCGCCGCAGCACCGGGACGACGCCCAAGCTCAGCCCGAAGTACAGCGGCAGGCTGACCAGCACGATCAGCGTCAGCGGCACGCTGTAGACCAGCATCACGGCGATGAAGACGATGGAGAAGACGACGTCGAGCAGCACGGTGAGCGCGTTGCCGGTCAGGAAGCCGCGGATGTTCTCGAGTTCGCGCACGCGCGCGACCGAATCGCCCACGCGCCGGGCCTGGAAGTACGACAGCGGCAGTTGCACCAGATGGCGGAACAGCCGCGCGCCGAGCTCGACGTCGATGCGGCTGGTGGTGTGGCTCAGCACATAGGCGCGCAGGCCGGTGAGCACGCTCTCGAAGACGACGACCACGACCAGGCCGACGACCAGCACGTCGAGCGTGGTGACGCCGCGGTGCACGAGCACCTTGTCCATCACGACCTGGAAGAACAGCGGGCTGACGAGTGCGAAGAGCTGCAGCACGAAGCTGATGCCGAGCACTTCGAAGAGCAGGCGGCGGTATTTGACGAGGCTGGGGATGAACCAGCTGAAGTCGAACCTGGCGAGCTCGCCGGCGACGGTGGCGCGGCTGGTGAGCAGGATGAGTTCGCCGGTCCAGTGGGCGGCGAAGGTGTCGATCGGCTCGACGACGGGACTGCCGCCGCCGAGCGCCGGGTCTTGCAGCAGCACACGCTGCGCATCGCAGCGCGCGAGGATCACGAAACGCTCGCGGCCGTTCTCGTCTCGCAGGGCGGTCAATGCCGGCAACGGAATCTGCTCCAGCCGTGCGACGGTGCTGCGGCTGCGCTTGGCGCGAAGGCCCAGTCGCGCTGCGGCGCGCAGTAGCGTGTCGGTGTCGACCGCATCGCCGGATGCGATGCCGAGCTGGTGCGCGAGGGTCTCCGGGTCGGCTGCGATCTGGTGAAAACGCGCGATCGCGCACAGGGCGCGCAGCGCGCCGTCGCGCTGTCGCGGGACCACTTCCTGACTCATTCGTCTCCCTGTCACCGGATGCTTTGTCCGGCCGGGGAGGAACATACAGCGGCTGACTTTTCAGTCAGACGTGAGCCATGGAAGAAGGTACTAGCGGTCTTGCGTCATCTGCGGACGCGTTAGCGGGAAGTGCTCCATTCGAAAACGAAAGCCTCGTGAAGCCTCTTTCCAGGCCGAGCTACATCGCCCAGATCCGCGGCGCCCCCGCCGGCCGCTGCCACAGCGCGGTGCGCCAGGCCTGCCACACCTGCCGCAGCAGCTGCATGGCCGGCTCCACCACCGGCGCCAGGACGCGCAGCACGACGATCTCCGCATGCGGGCTGGTAATGCCGGCCGTGGCCACGAGCGGATGCGCGTCCGCCAGCGCGCGCGCCATGTCGAGCAACGCTTCGCGCCGCGCCCGCGTCATCGGCGTGCCGGAGACGAAGAACAGCGACGCCAGGCAGCGCTGCCCGGCGAAGCCGATCGGGCTGTCGAGCAGGCGGCGGTCTTCGGCGTCGATGCGCCCGCGTTCCAGCCAGACGCCCGGCACCTCGATATGCTGCAGCAGGCTGCCGCGCTCGAAAGGCTTGCCGGCGTTGGGCAGGCCGAGCGCGGTCACGTCCCAGCCGAGCAATTCGGCGCCGGGCGCGGCCTCGATGCGCAGCCGGTTCTCGGCCCGGCAGCCGCTGTAGCACAGCGCCTCCAGCGGCAGCCATTCGAGCCGCGCGCCGACGTCCAGGCGGATCGTGGTGCGCTGCACCGCGAGCTCGCCTTCGGAACGGTAGAAGCGCGTCGCGCCCGGCGTCGTCACCAGCCCGTGGCTGCCGGCGGCGGCGGTGATGTCGATGTCGAGCGTGTCGCCGCCGACCAGGCCGCCCGGCGGATGCACCAGCACGTTGTGGCACACCGCATCGCCTTCCGGATACAGGCTCTGCAGGATGCGCAGCGGGCCGTCGTGGCGGAAGCGCGCGACGGTTCGTTCGCGTTCAGCGGCGTAGTCGAGCGCGAGTCTGGCGTGCCATGGCATCAGGCTTTCCAGGCGCCTTCATGGGGGGCCGAAGCCTCGTCGATCAAGCACGGCCCGATGCATTCGATCGGATGTGGCGACGCGCGGAACACGTCGCGGCACGACAGCTCGGCGTCGCGCTGGTCCTGCCGCTCGCCGCGGAACACGCGCAGCCGCTCGGCATCGATGCCGAACACGACCCGCCCGATGTTCGACCAGAAGATCGCGCCGGCGCACATCACGCAGGGCTCGCCGGACGAATACAGCGTCGCGCCGGCCAGCGCCTCGCGGCTGTGGCGGCGCGAGGCGAGCGCGCGGATCGCGCCCATCTCCGCATGGCCGGTGCAGTCGCCGGTCTCGAAGGTGTTGTTGTAGGCCTCGGCCAGCACTTCGCCCTGCGCCGAGACCACGATGGCCCCGAAGGGCCGGTTGCCGCGCCGCGCGGCCGCGTGCGACCAGTAGATGGCCTTGCGCAGGTAGCGGCCGTCGATCTCGTCGAGCGCCTGTTCGACCGGGAGCTTTGTCTTTGTTGCTGTCGTCATGCCTTGATCATGCGTTCGCTGCGCGACGGCAGCATGGAGGTGTTGAATATCGCATCCGCCGAAGGCCGGGTCTTGAGGCCGAACACGTCGACGACCTCGTCGACCTGGCGCTCCAGCGTGAGCTTCTTGATGTCGCCCAGGCCGTGCGCGCGCGTGTCGGCTGCGCCGACGTACTGCGCGGTGATGCCCCAGCGTTCCAGTTCGATCTTCTCGTCGAGGATCGGCTCGCGCTGGCGCATGGCCGCGATCGCCGGGCCGGGGTTCGCGAAGGTCTCGACGATCGCGCGGTTGCTCGCGCGCAGGAAGGCGGCGACCGCCTGCGGGTTCTGCGCGATGAGGTTGCTGCTCGCGAGGATCGCGTTGCCGTAGAGGTCGACGCCCGCGTCCGAATACTTGAGCACCGACAGCTCGTCCATCTTCATGCGCGCGAAGAGCGAGACGGCGGAGTCGTGGAAGTAGGTCGCGGCATCGACGTCGCCGCGCACCATCACGTTGTCGCGCGCGCTGAAGTCGGTGGTCTGCCACTGGAAGGCGTCGGGCTTCATGCCCTTCTTGCGCGCCACCATCGGCCAGGCGCGGCGCGTCGATTCGACGGCCGCCGCGGCGACCTTCTTGCCCTGCAGGCTTGCGAAGTCGTTCGTCACGCCGCGGTCCTTGCGGCCGATGATCACGAAGGGGGCGCGGTTGTAGTACTGGTAGACCGCCTGCACCAGCGGCGTGCCGGAGTTCTGTGCGTTGAACTCGACCAGCGAGCTGATGTCGCCGAGCCCGAGCTGGTAGACGCCGCTGGCGATGCGCGTGATCGACGCGACCGAGCCGGCGCCGGTGTCGATGTTCACGTCCAGGCCTTCGTCGCGGTAATAGCCCTTGGCCAGCGCGAGGAAGAACGGCGCGGTCTGCCCGTTGATGCGGAAATCGAGCGTGAACCGCAGCGGCGTGAGCTTGCCGGACTGCTGCGCGAGGAGCGCGGGCGCGGCGAGCGTGGCTGCGATGGCGGTGCTGGAGGCGATGAAGGTGCGGCGTTGCATGGCTGTGGCTCTGGAAATCGGAAGTTCTTGAAATGAGCCGGCCACGGATGCGGCAGGCGCTCGCTTCAAGAGCAATTTCCGGGCGGCGCACCATGCAAGTGCGTGCGCTGCTGAACGCTTCTACTCTTGCGCTGACGAAGCACGAGGCATGCCAGAGGTAAGGGCCGTGCGGCCTGCGGGTCCGCAACTTGCTTGCAGCAGGGTCCAGAGTAGAAGCGTTCAGCCCGGCATCCGTGCCCGGGCGGGAAATTGCTCTTTCATGTTTGTGTCCGTTCACGCAACCGAAGGAGTCGACGCATGCTCGTCACCCGACAACCCGTCTTCCGCAAGTTCTGGCATGCCGTCATGCCGATCGCATTCCTGGCCGATGGCCCGAAGCCTTTTCGCCTGCTCGGCGAGGACATCGTCCTGTTCATCGACGCCGACGGCGAGCCCGCCGCGCTGCGCGACCGCTGCTGCCACCGCACCGCGAAGCTGTCCAAGGGCTGGTGCGTCGATACCGAAGGCAAGGCCTGCGGCCAGGGCGCGATCCAGTGCGGCTACCACGGCTGGACCTACGACCGCGAAGGCCGCGTGATCCGCATCCCGCAGTACGAGCCCGACCGCGCGATCCCGCCCGACTACCGCACCACGGCCTACCGCTGCACCGAGCGCTACGGCTATGCCTGGGTTGCGCTGGAGGAGCCCATCGCGGACATTCCCGACGTGCCCGAGTTCGCAGACCCCGGCTACCGCACGATTTTCCAGTTCTACGAGGAATGGCAGACCAGCCCGATGCGCGCGCTGGAGAATTCCTTCGACAACTCGCACTTCAGCTTCGTGCATCGCGCGACCTTCGGCGTCGCCGACAAGCCCAAACCCAGCAAATACGAGTTCGTCGAGCGCGAGAACGGCTTCTACGCCGAGACCGTCATCGACGCCGCGAACCCGGTCAAGTTCCAGAAGATCAGCGGCGTGACCGATCCGATCACCACGCGCCACATGCGCAACGCCTACTTCCTGCCGTTCTCGCGCCGGCTGGACATCGAATACCCCTCGGGCATCCGCCACATCATCATCAACTGCTTCACGCCCATCGACGACGGCCGCATGCAGTTGTGCCAATGGCTGTTCCGCAACGATACCGAGGCCGACTGCCCGGCGCGGATGCTGATCGACTTCGACGATGCGGTCACGCGCGAGGACAAGGACATCCTCGAATCCACCGACCCCGATGCGCTGGTCGACACGCGCCGCCGCGGCGTCGAATATTCGATGGAGTCCGACAAGCCCGGCATCATGATCCGCCGCCACCTGATGCAGCTGCTCGCGCGCCATGGCGAGAGCGAGGTGCATCGCGGCCTGCGCACCGTGCCGATCGCCGCCGAGCCGGTGGCGACGACGGCTACGGCGTCAGCCTGACCGGCGTCGCGAGCACTTCCCGCACCTTGCCGTCGCCGATGAACGCATCGCCGACGAGCATGCGAAACGGCGTGCCGGGCCCGAACTTCGGCAGCGCGACGACCGGCGACAGGAACTGCGCCTCCAGCACCTGTGCCGTGCCGCGCAGGAACGACTTGCCCGCCGGCACGCGCCAGCGCGCGGAAAACCCTTCGTTGCCGACCACGAACGCGCACTGGTGCTCGCCTTCGGCGATCGGCAGGTCCTCGGCGGGAATCGAGGCGGGACGCAGGGTGAATTCGACGAGCACGTCCGCCGCGAAGGGACCGGTCGCGGTTGCGATCGGGGGTGGCGCAGGTCGTGCGGCCCCGGTCGAGCGCGTCGCCTGCGCGGCCTGCCGTGCCGTGCGGACCTTGCCGAAGAACCAGGCCACGACGTTGCCGATCACCGGAATCCAGAGCAGCAGCATCAGCGTGCCGATGTCGCGCAGCGTCGACGGCGGCGCGACGAAGTGCCGGATCGCCGCGCCGCTCACGGCGATGAAGAGCAGCACGACGACGATGAGCTTGCGGCGGGACTGGCGGGTGGTCATGGGCGGGAACGGGTGGCGGGCGAACCGGCCACTGTAACCACCGTCCTCCTGTTGGCGCGCTACTCGCCCTGCGAGCCGCGGTGCGCCCAGCCGGTGGTGTGCTTCTCCACCACGCTGAAGAGCTCGTACATCAGCATCGCCATCGCGCCCACCGTCATCAGCCCGGCGAAGGCCAGGCCCATCTGCATCGCCGAGCCGGCCGAGATCAGCAGGTAGCCGATGCCTTCGTTGGCGGCCGTCATCTCCGACACCGTGGTGCCGACGAAGGCCAGCGTGATGGCGACCTTGAGCGATGCGAAGAAGTAAGGCATCGAGCGCGGCAGGCCGATCTTCATCAGCACGTCCCAGCGTTTGGCGCCGAGCACGCGCAGCACGTCCTCGAGTTCGGGCTCCAGCGTGGCCAGGCCGGTCGCGATGTTGACCATGATCGGGAAGAAGCTGATCAGGAAAGCCGTGAGGATCGCCGGCCCGGCGCCGATGCCGAACCACACCACCAGAATCGGCACGAACGCCGCCTTGGGCAGCGCATTGAAGGCGGTCATCAGCGGGTACATCGCCGCGTAGGCGAGCCGCGAGCTGCCGACGACGAAGCCCAGCAGCACGCCCACCACGATCGCGAGGCCGAAGCCGGCCATCGTCACCCAGAAGGTCCGCCACGCATGGCCCGCGATGACGGTTTTGAATTCCCAGAACTGCGTCCAGATGCGCATCGGGCTCGGGAAGATGAATTCCGAGATGCCGAAGCCGTCGCACACGATCTGCCACAGCATCAGCACCACGACCAGCAGCACCCAGGGCGACCAGCGCTCGATCTGTCTGGTACTTCTCATGGGGCAACTCCTGCAGCGGCGGTCGGTGAAACGCCGATGCCGGTGTTTCCCGCATTTCCCCGTATGGCGCCGATGTGACCGCGCAGCTCCAGCACGATGTCGGTGAATTCCTTGGTGTAGGTGAGCTCCAGCTCGCGCGGACGCGGCAGTTCGATCTCGCGCCTGACCACGAAGCGCCCTGGCGACTTGCTCATCACGTAGACGGTGTCGGCCAGGAACACGCTCTCGCGCAGGTCGTGCGTGACCAGGATCACGTTGAACCGCTGCTCGGTCCAGAGGTCGCGCAGGATGCACCAGAGCTCTTCGCGCGTGAACGCGTCGAGCGCGCCGAAAGGCTCGTCGAGCAGCAGCATTTTCGGCTGGTGGATCAGTGCGCGGCAGATGCTCGCGCGCTGCTGCATGCCGCCCGACAGCTGCCACGGGAACTTGTCCTCGTAGCCGGCCAGGCCCACCTTCTGCAGCAGCCTGCGGGCGCGTTCGACGTATTCCTTGCGCTTGGCCTTGAAGCTCGACCGGTAGGGCTCGACGATCTCCAGCGGCAGCAGCACGTTGTCGACCGTCGTTCGCCACGGCAGCAGCGACGGCGCCTGGAACGCCATGCCGGAAATCTTCAGCGGCCCGGTCACCGGCTGACCGTCGATGCGGATCCGGCCCATCGACGGCATCTTCAGCCCGGTCGTGAGCTTCATGAAGGTCGACTTGCCGCAGCCCGACGGCCCGACGATGGCGATGAACTCGCCGCGCTTGACCTTCAAGTCGATGGCCTCGACCGCGAAGCGGTTCTCGCGCAGCAACTGCTCGTTGTAGGCGAGCCAGACATCCTGGAAGTCGACGAAGTCCGCGGCGCCGTCGCCGGCGGCCGCCATGTCCGGTGCGACGGCCATCACTTCTTCAGGATGGCGAGTTCCGAAGCCGGTGGCAGCAGGGCGGCGGTCCAGACGGCGTCGGGGTTCACGCGCGTCTTGGTCGCGAAGGCGTCGGACACCTGCGACGCCATGAGCGAAAGGCGCCCCGTGCTGACCGCGCCGAAGCCCTCGGCGCGCGCGTCGGCGCTGTTGATCACGGTGTCGACCGCGAGCTGCAGGCGACGCGTCTCCAGCTTCACGTCGACGATGCCGTCGCGCGCCTTGACCGACTCGACGGCGACGGCCGGGTTGGCGATCACTTCCTTCGCCCCCCTGGTGAACGCCGACAGGAACGCCTTGACCGCGGCCGGGTTGTCCTTGATGAGCTTGGGCGACGCGATGATCACGTTGCCGTAGAGCTTCACGCCGTAGTCGGGATACGGAAGGACCACGACATCGGCCGCCTTGACGCCCCGCGCTTCGAGATTGAGCAGCGAGGTGAAGGTGAAGCCGGTGATGGCGTCGATGTCGCCGCGGATCAGCATCGTCTCGCGCAGCGACGGGTCCATCGCGGTCCAGTTCACCGCGCCGATGTTATTGGCCTTGGCGAAGATCGGGAACGCACGGCGACCGGCGTCGAACACCGGCGCGCCGAGCTTCTTGCCGGCGAGGTCGGCCGGCTTGGCGATGCCGTTCTTCTTGAGCGTCATGACCGAGGCGGGCGTGTTGTTGTAGACCATCATCACCGCCACCGGCTTGTTCGGCGCGTCGGGATTGTTGGCGTGGAACTCCATCAGCGCGGCCAGGTCGGCGAAGCCCATGTCGTACGCGCCCGACGCCACGCGCGTGACCGTGTCCCCGGACCCGTTGCCCGCGTCGATGGCGACGTCGAGGCCGGCGGCCTTGAAGTAGCCCTTGGCCGCGGGATGCAGGAACAGCGCGGCGGGGCCTTCGAAACGCCAGTCCAGCTGGAACTTGATCGGCGTCTGGGCCTGGGCTGCGGCGACGAGGCCGAAGCTGAGGGCGGACGCGGCGAGGAAGGACTGGAGGAGGAGGCGCTTGTTCATGGGTGTCTCTGGGAGGAATGCGGCTGACAAGCAAAATCGGTGCCTGTCCATTTGCAACTCTTCGCGACTCAAGGATTGCCGGCGATCTCGATGCCGCTTATAAATTCGCGGTAAGCATTCGATTTGAGATCCGGGTCTTGTGAGAGCGGCGTGCAGTATCTCGTTGTCAATGAGGTGGCCTCGTTGCCTCCGGCAGCTTCCTGAAATTGATTTCATAGTCCCACGTCCGTTGCCTTGAACAGGAGAAATCGAAATAGTTATTTTCGCCGCCCATCAATGTATGGCATTTGTCGATTTGGTGGAGTCGGAATCCATTGTTTGCTGGGATCGAAAATGTGCAGGCGTTGACGTTGGTTGATGCAATGAGAAGGTGCAGAAGAACTGCCGGCATTGCAGTCGACCCGTTTCTTCCGCGGATAATTTTTGTTATGACTCGCAATTTTCAAATCTCTTCAGACAGAGGAGGGAAAGAGTGCTTGAAACACGGAAATCTTTTCTCCTGGCCATCAAGATTGTCGTTTGGACATTTTGCGACTTATTTCGTCATCGCCGGAAGTGCGTGCGAATAGGCCGATGATCTTTTCCAGGTTCGCTTCGTCGCAGCCAAACTCGAATTGCATCCGCCCCTCGGCGCCCATGATCCGCCCCGGCTTACCGAAGGCGTCCTGGCGATGGATACGGTCACCGGCTTTTCAAGGTACACGTTGCCCTTTGCATCAGGCGATCCGTCGGCGATGGTTCGCAGATGCATCGGCAGGCTGAAGTAGGTGATGCGCATCGGCGCCGCCGGCGGCGCCGATGTCGGTGGTGTGCCGGATGATCGCCACGCAGCCGGCGTCGACCCAGTCGTCGCGCGTCCTGAGCGGATAGTTCAGCGGATGCGCCGGATCTTCGCTGCCCGGCACCGGCGGCGCGATGAAGACAACGGCGCAGTCGCATGTCGCGACTTCATTGACGGCTTCCGGCGAAGACTCGATGGGGCGCGATCGCAGGGAGGTCGGTGCGCGAGGTTGACCGCCTCCTGCATGGTCTCGACTACTGCTGGATTGTCGCCTGCGCCACGGCCATCGCCGTCATGTTCAGCACCCGACGCACCGTCGCCGAAGGCGTGAGGATGTGCGCGACCTTGGCCGCACCCAGCAGGATCGGGCCGACCGTCACGCCGTTGCCACCGGTCATCTTGAGCACGTTGAACAGGATGTTCGCCGCGTCGAGGTTCGGGCAGATCAGCAGGTTGGCGGCGCCGGTCAATGTCGTCTCGGGCAATGCCTGGTGACGCAGGTCTTCGGACAGCGCCACGTCGCCATGCATCTCGCCGTCGCATTCGACGTCGGGCGCCATCTTCGCGAACAGGTCGCGCGCCACGCGCATCTTGCGGGCCGACGCACGGTCGGAGGAGCCGAAGTTGGAATGCGACAGGAACGCGACCTTCGGTGGCAGTCCGAAACGGCGCACCTCCTCGGCCGCCATCGACGCGATGTTGGCCAGCATCTCGGCACTCGGGTCTTCGTGCACGTTGGTGTCGGCGATGAACAGCGTGTGCTTCTCGAGCGTCAATGCGTTCAGCGTCGCGAAACCGGGGGCGCCGTGTCGTGTTCCGAGCAACTGCGAGAGGATCTTCAGGTGGCTGTCGAAGCGGCCGACCAGGCCGCACAGCATCGCGTCGGCGTCGCCCAGGCTCACCATCAGCGCGGCGATGCTGGTGTTCGACCGCCGCACCATCGCCTTCGAGCCTTCGGGCGAGATGCCGCGCCGGCCCATGATGCGGTGGTAAGCCTCCCAGTACTGCCGGAAGCGCGCATCGTTTTCGGGATCGACGATTTCGGCGTCCTCGCCGATGCGCAGCCGCAGGCCGGCCTTCTTGATGCGCATCTCGATCACCGACGGGCGGCCGATCAGGATCGGACGGGCCAGCCCGTCGTCGACGGCCAGCTGGGCCGCACGCAGCACGCGTTCGTCCTCGCCTTCGGCATAGGCGACGCGTTTGGCGGTCGCGGCCTTGGCGGCGGTGAATACCGGCTGCATGAACATGCCGGTCTGGTAGACGAAGCGGGTGAGCTGCTGGCGATAGGCGTCGAGATCCTCGATCGGCCTCGCGGCGACGCCGGACTCGGCCGCAGCCTTGGCCACCGCGGGCGCGATGCGCAGGATCAGCCGTGAATCGAAAGGCTTCGGAATCAGGTAGTCGGGGCCGAAGGAGAGTTCCTCGCCTTCGTAGGCCGTCGCGACTTCCTCGCTGATGTCGGCCTTGGTCAGCGCCGCGATCTCGTGCACGCAGGCGAGCTTCATCTCCTCGGTGATCTTGCTGGCGCCGCAATCGAGCGCGCCGCGGAAGATGTATGGGAAGCAGAGCACGTTGTTGACCTGGTTCGGATAGTCCGACCGGCCGGTGGCGATGATGCAGTCGGGCCGCACGGCCTTGGCGAGTTCGGGGCGGATCTCGGGCTCGGGATTCGCCAGCGCCAGGATGATCGGCTGCGTGCCCATGGTCTTGACCATGTCGGCCGTCAGCACGCCGGGCGCCGAGCAGCCGAGGAACACGTCCGCACCGTCGACCACGTCGGCCAGCGTGCGCGCGCCGCTGTCGGTCTGTGCGAAACGTGCCTTCGACTCGTCGAAGCCGCCCGCACGGCCCTGGTAGATCAGGCCCTTGGAATCGACCGCGAAGATGTTGGCGTGTCTCGCTCCAAGCCCCACCATCACGTCGAGGCATGCCAGCGCTGCGGCGCCCGCGCCCGAAACGGCGATCTTCACGTCCTCGATCTTCTTGCCGACCAGCTCGAGCCCGTTGATGAGCGCCGCAGCCGAGATGATGGCCGTGCCGTGCTGGTCGTCGTGGAATACCGGAATGTTCATGCGCTCGCGCAGCTTCTTCTCGATGTAGAAGCACTCGGGCGCCTTGATGTCCTCGAGGTTGATGCCGCCGAGCGTCGGCTCCAGCGCCGCGATGATGTCGACCAGCTTGTCGGGGTCGTTCTCGGCGAGTTCGATGTCGAACACGTCGATGCCGGCGAACTTCTTGAACAGGCAACCCTTGCCTTCCATCACCGGCTTGCTCGCCAGCGGCCCGATGTTGCCCAGGCCCAGCACGGCCGTGCCGTTGGTGACCACGCCCACCAGGTTGCCGCGTGAGGTGTATTCGGCCGCCAGCGACGGATCGCGCTCGATGTCGAGGCAGGGGTAGGCGACGCCGGGCGAATAGGCCAGCGATAGGTCGCGCTGGTTGAGCAGCGGCTTGGTCGGCGTGATGGAGATCTTGCCGCGCACGGGGCTGCGGTGATAGTCGCGTGCGGCATCGCGCAGGGCTTCTTCGGCGGGGGAAAGGTTCGGGTCGGCCATCGGGTTCTCGGTGTTTTTTGGAAAGGGCGTCGGTATGGAAAGGCTAACGCAAAGCGATGCGTCCGTTCTGAGTGAAAGTACGCAGCGCGGCGAGGTCGGTGGCCGGCCGACGGTCGGTCAGTGCCCGGTCGGCGACTTGGGGTCGCCGGGTTCGTCCGAAGCGACGAACAGGCTCCAGACAGCCATGAACAGCGCGGCGATCACCGGGCCGATCACGAAACCGTTGATGCCGAACAGCGCCATGCCGCCGATGGTCGACATCAGCACGATGTAGTCGGGCATCTGCGTGTCCTTGCCCACCAGCAGCGGCCGCAGGATGTTGTCGACCAGGCCGATCACGAAGACGCCGACGAAGATCAGCACCGCGCCCTGCCAGATGTGCCCGGTGGCCAGGAAATAGAGCGCTACCGGACCCCAGATCAGCGCCGCGCCGACCGCTGGCAACAACGACAGGAAAGCCATCAGCACCGCCCAGAGCAGGGCGCCCTGCACGCCGAGGAACCAGAAAGCGAGGCCGCCGATGGTGCCTTGCGCCAGCGCGACCGCGACGTTGCCCTTGATGGTCGCGCGGATGACGGTGGTGAACTTGTTCAGCAAATAGTGCGTGTGCGGCTTGGCCAATGGCAGGGCGTTGCGGATCATCGACGAGAGCGAGGCGCCGTCGCGCAGCAGGAAAAAGAGCAGGTACAGCATCACGAAGAAGCTGACCAGGAAGTCGAAGGTGTTCTGGCCGATCGTCAGCGCCTGCGCCGCGACCACCTGGCTGCCCTGTGCCGCGCCGGCCGAGATGCGTTCCTGCCAGGCCGACATGTCGCCGAGGTTGAATCGCTCCAGCAGGCCGATCACGGGCCGGGGCAGGGCGTCGTAGATCTGCTGGAAATAGCCGGCGAAATTGATCTGGCCGGAGCGGATGCTCTGGGCGACCAGCATGATCTCCTGCACCAGCGAGACCCCGATCATGCTCAGCGGCAGGATCACGATGAAGAGCGTGATCGCCAGCGTGGTGATCGCGGCCAGCGTGGGCCTGCCGCCCATCTTCCTGTTCAGCCACTTGTAGAGCGGCGTGAAGATGATGGCGAACGCCACACCCCACATCACGGCGCCGAAGAACGGCAGCAGGATCCAGATGAAGGCGGCCGTGACGATCGCGAGAAGCGCGAGGAACACGCCGCGCTGAAGTTGGGGTGAATTCATGGTCGCTGGAATGTAGCCGAGCGTCTGCGGCCCTCTTGTCGGCAGACGTGCCGGACTCGACCGGTGCCGCTCAATGCGCATCGGCCTGCCGCGCGGCGGCGACGACCGCTCCTTCGTCGGGCTTCGCACCGTTCAGGAACAAATTGAGCGCGACCGCGGCGAGCGAGGTCAGCAGGATGCCCGACTCGATCAGCGAATGCAGCGCATGCGGCATCCACTGCTTGAAGTTGGGCGCGATCAGCGGAATCATCCCGAAGCCGATCGACACCGCGACGATCATCGCGTTGTGGCGGTTGCCCTTGAAATCCACGCCCGACAGGATGCGGATGCCCGTGGCCGTGACCATGCCGAACATCACCAGTCCGGCGCCGCCGAGCACCACCGTGGGCAGCGATTCGACCAGGGCCGCCATCTTCGGCAGCAGCCCCAGCACCACCAGAATCGCGCCGCCGGCCACGCAGACGAAGCGGCTGCGCACGCCCGTGACGGCCACCAGCCCGACGTTCTGCGAGAAGCTGGTGTACGGGAAGGTGTTGAAGACGCCGCCGATCAGGGTGCCCAGCCCGTCGGTACGCAGGCCGCGCGCCAGATCCTGCCGGCCGATCTCGCGGTCGGTCATCTCGCCCAGCGCCAGGAACATGCCGGTCGATTCGATCATCACGACGATCATCACCAGCGTCATCGTGAGGATCAGGAGCGGATCGAACTGCGGCATGCCGAAGTGGAACGGCAGCACCACGTCGAACCAGGCCGCCTTGCCGACCTTCTCGAAAGTCATGATGCCCAGCGCCGCCGCCACCGCGCCGCCGATGACGATGCCCAGCAGCACCGAGATGTTGGCGACGAAGCCCTTGGCGTATTTCACGATCAGCAGGATCGAGACCAGCACCAGCGCCGAGATGCCCACGCCGGTGAGCTCGGCGTACTTCGGATTCGGCACCGTCGGCACGATCGCGAAGCCCTTGGGCACCGGCGGGATCGCCGAGCCCGGCGAAGCGACGTCGGCCAGCCATTTCGCATACGCCGGGTCGACCACGGCGGGCGCCGTCGGGCCGAACGGGTTGCCGAAGATCCAGTTGATGCCCACGCGCATCAGGCTGATGCCGATGACCGCGATGATCGTGCCGGTGACCACCGGCGGAAAGAACCGCAGCATCCGGCTCACCACGGGCGCGATCAGGATCGACACGAGGCCCGCGCCGATGATGGCACCGAACAGCAGCTGCGCACCCGCCGCGCCCGGGTTGGCATTGGCGATGGCCACCATCGGCGCGACCGAGGCGAAAGTCACGCCCATCATCACCGGCAGCCGGATGCCGAACCACTGCGTTGCGCCCAGCGCCTGGATCAGCGTGGCGATGCCGCAGCAGAACAGGTCGGCCGAGATCAATAGCGCCACCTCGTCCGGGCTCAGCCTGAGCGCCCGCCCGACGATCAGCGGCACCGCGACGGCACCCGCGTACATCACGAGCACATGCTGCAGCCCGAGGGCGCCGAGTTTGGCGGCGGGGAGTTTCTGGTCCACGGGGTGGACGGAGAGGGCGCGCGATTCTGTCGGGTTCATGGTTGGCTCCTTGATGAAAACCGATGCAAAAACAATGCGGGGTCGTTTAAGAGTTATCCGAAGCAAAAGACTCGACCCGGAACATATGCTATTCCCGTATGGAAGAAGCAGGCCGCTTCTTCAATTCTTTGCATGAATGCCGATCCGGCATTTCCCAAATTCAAACTATCGCGAATCGAAAGAAAGAAATGACCTACCAAATATCTCGGGCGCCGGCCGTCAGGCAGGAAAATCAAAAATCTCCTCAGACGGCGAAAAATTCCGGCACGCCGAATTTCATCAGAAAAGATTTCTTGCAGGACGGTGCGAGCCAAGCTGTTTCCACGCACTCGCATGTCGATCCGCGAAGCCCGGCAGGCGCCTCTGCTGCGGATTCTGCCCGTGATGCTGGCCGGATTCCCGCCCCCGACAGGCCCGATTCTAAGGAACTCCTCGCGCTCCAGCACCGGAGCCGCAACCTGATGGCTGCAATGACCGAAGTGCCTCGGGCCGGCAAGACGTTCTACACGCGACATGGCGAGGCCGCGCTTGTCAAGAAAGGCGCCGACGACTCGGTCGAAATTTTCGTCAAGGACAAATTGACATTCAGGTGTTTCACCGACCGCCAGTACCCCCGAAGAACTCATGTGATGATGGCGACTCCGTCCGGTCATTTTGGCGCAGGAAGGAATCTGCCTGCAAATTATCTGGAGGAAGCAAATGCGCTCGTGACCAGTGCGCAGACAGCCGTTTCGAATCCCGGTTTCGTTCAACGCTCATTGCTTCGATGGAATCGTTGAACCGGCAGGCGTGGATATAAACGGACGAATTGGAAATGCCGGAATGCAATTCCGGCTTCGATCGTTGAACGTGCGTCACGCGCTCAGTCCAGCAGATCGGCCAGCGTGCGGGCAATGACCTTGGTGGCGCGGCGCAGGTCGTCGAGCACCACGCGCTCGTCGCTGCGCTTGGCATGCGATTCGAGCACCGTGCGCGGGCCGGCGCCGTAGATCACGCCAGGAATGCCGGCCTCGCCGTACAGGCGTACGTCGGTGTAGAGCGGCGTGCCCATCGCGGGAATCGGTTCGCCGAAGAGTTCGGCGCCGTGCTTCTGGATCGCGTCGACCAGCGGCTTGTTGCCCGCCAGCGGACGCATCGAATTGGCCAGCAGCAGCCGCCTGATGTCGACCGTGATGCCGGGGCTCTGCGCGGCGGCATCGGCGATCACCCGACGGATCGTCGCTTCGACCTCGACCGGGTTCTCCTCCGGGATCATCCGGCGGTCGAGCTTGAAGACGACCTTGCCGGGCACGACGTTGGTGTTGGTGCCGCCCTCGATGCGTCCCACGTTGAGGTAAGGATGCGTGATGCCCTCGACCCGAGAAGTCACTTTCTCGTAGAGCGCGTTCTGGGCGTAGAGCGCATTCAGGATGCCGACCGCGCCCTGCAGCGCATCGACGCCGGTCGACGGAATCGCGGCATGCGCCATCTTCCCGTGCACCGTGACTTCCACCTGCAGGCAGCCGTTGTGGGCGGTGACGACCTCGTAGCTGAAGCCGGCCGCGATCATGAGGTCGGGTTTCGTCAGGCCGTTCTCCAGCAGCCATCCCGGACCCAGCAGGCCGCCGAATTCCTCGTCGTAGGTGAAGTGCAGTTCGACCGCGCCCTTCGAGGGCTTGGCGACGGCTTCGAGCGCGCGCACCGCGAAGGTGAAGCTCGCGAAGTCGCTCTTGCTGACGGCGGTGGCGCGGCCGAAGACGCTGCCGTCGACGATCTCGCCGCCATAGGGATCGTGCGTCCAGCCGTCGCCGGGCGGCACTACGTCGCCGTGGGCGTTGAGCGCCACCGTCAGCCCGGTGCTGCCATACCTGCGCCGCACGATCAGGTTGGTCAGCGATTCGAGGCCGTAGTTCTTCACTTCGGCATCGGGCACGGCGTGCTTCTCGGCATCGAAGCCGAAACCGGCGAGCAGTTCGGCCGTGCGCTCGGCATGCGGCGCGTTGTCGCCGGGAGGCGTGTCGGTCGGCACGCGCACCAGTGCCTGCAGGAAGCGCACTTCCTCGTCGAAATGGGCATCGATCCAGGCGTCGAGCGGGGTGTAGTCGGTCATGGAGGTGCGGCTCAGAGGGTTGGGTCGGCGGCCAGGTCGTCGAGCAGCAGCGAGAAGGTTTCGACGGCCAGCTGGATGTCGTCGGCAGTGCTGGATTCGAGCGGGTTGTGGCTGATGCCCGAGTTGAGCCCGCGCACGAAGAGCATGGCCTGCGGCATCACTTCGTGCAACTTCATGGCGTCGTGGCCGGCGCCGCTCGGCATGCGAAATACCGGCAGGCCGAGCGCTGCGACGGCGCGTTCCCAGCGCTGCTGCCATTCGGGTGCGCTCGGCGCCGCCGATGCGCGCATCGCTTCCTCGAGCGTGTGCTGCACGCCGCGTCGCTCGCAGATGCCGTGCAGCGCCTGCAGCACGTCGGCCACGACCGCGTCGCGCTGCGGATCGTTCGGTGCGCGGATGTCCAGGCTGAACTTGCAACGCCCCGGCACCACGTTGATCGACCCGTTCGGCACTTCGAGCATGCCGACCGTCGCGACCGAATCGCCGTCCCGCGCCGCGCGCTGCTCGGCGAACAGAAGCACTTCCGCCACCGCCGCGGCCGCGTCGTGGCGTCGGCCCATCGGCGTGGTGCCGGCATGGCAGGCGGTGCCGGTGACTTCGCCGACGAATCGCACGCCGCCGTTGATCGACGTCACCACGCCCAGCGGCAGGTCGCGCTCGGTCAGCACCGGACCCTGTTCGACGTGCACTTCGACGAAACCCAGGTATTTCGCCGGGTCGCGCTCGATCGCAGGAATCTCCTCGATCGGCAGCTCTGCGTTCTGCATGGCCTGACGCATCGAGATACCGTCGGCATCCAGCTGGTCGAGCCAGGCCGGGTCGAAGTGCCCGATGAGCGCGCCGGAGCCGAGGAAGGTCGCCTTGTAGCGCTGGCCTTCCTCTTCGGCGAAACCGACGACCTCGATCGCGAACGGCAGACGGCGGCCCTGGCGCGCGAGTTCGCGCACGCAGGCCATCGGCACGAAGATGCCGAGCCGGCCGTCGTATTTGCCGCCGTTGCGCACGGTGTCGTAGTGCGAGCCGGTGAGCAGTGCCTTGGCGTCGGGCAGTGCAGCCTCGTAGCGGCCGACGACGTTGCCCACGGCATCGATGGTGGCGCTGTCGAAGCCGCAGTCGGCCATGTCCTGCACGATCTGCGCGGCGCAGGCGCGGTGCGCGTCGGTGAGGTAGGTGACGGTGAGCTGGCCGAGTTCGGCGTAGCCGGGCTCCGAATGCGCGGCGAGCGCTTCCTGCCAATCCCAGACCAGATTGCCGAGCACGGGCACGACGCCGAACTTGTCGTTCAGCCGGAGCTCGGCGATGCGGTGGATGTTGCGCAGCGCCTCGCCGCGCTCGAACGCGGGCAGGTGCTGCAGCCGGCGCTCGAAGGTCGCGACGATCTCGCGCTTCTGCAGGCCGGTGCCGCGCGGCCCGCGCACGGCGAGGATGAACGGAAAGCCGAACTTCGCGCCGTAGGCGCCATTCATCTCGCGGATGTGCGCGAGCTCCTCGGGCGTGCAGTTCGTGAGGCCGGCCTTGCCCTGCTCGTTGGTCGATTCGGCGGTGAGCGTGTTCGATTCCATGGCCTTGCCCGCGAGCTCGGGATGCGCGCGGATCAGCACGAGTTGCCGGTCTGCCGGCGACCGGTCGACCGTGGCGGCGAGCGCCTGCTTCAAGTGCGCGAGCGAGCGCAGCGGTCGCGCGGGCAGCGTGCCCTCGGCGACCCACGGCGAATGCTCGTAGGTGCCGTCGAGCAGCGCGACGAATTCGGCCGGCGTGGCGGCGTTGAGGCGGTCGATGGTGAGATGCGGCATGTCAGGCTCCGGCTCTCGAGGCGCCGGATGGGGTCGCGTTGAAGGGGTGCGTGTTCTTCCAATGCCGCGCGATGTCGATGCGCCGGCAGACCCAGACGTCCTCGTGCTGCGCGACGTGGTCGAGGAAGCGCTGCAGGGCGACGATGCGGCCCGGCCGGCCGAGCAGGCGGCAGTGCATGCCCACGCTCATCATCTTCGGCCGGTCGTCGCCGGCCGGGTCGCCTTCGGCATACAGCGCATCGAAGGTGTCCCGAAGGTACTGGAAGAACGGATCGGCATGCGAGTAGCCCTGCGGCAACGCGAAACGCATGTCGTTGCAGTCGAGCGTGTAGGGGACGATGAGCTGCGGCACGACGTCGCCGTCGGTCTTGCGCACCGTCATCCAGAACGGCAGGTCGTCGCCGTAGTAGTCGCTGTCGTATTCGAAGCCGCCGTAGTCCGCCACCAGGCGCCGGGTGCGCGGGCTGTCGCGGCCGGTGTACCAGCCCAGCGCGCGTTCGCCCGTCAACCGTTCGATGGCCTGCATGCCGAGCGCCATGTGTTCGCGTTCGGTCGCCTCGTCGATGGCCTGGTAGTGGATCCAGCGCCAGCCGTGGCAGGCGATCTCGTGGCCGAGTTCGACGAAGGCGGCAGTGAGCTCGGGATGGCGTTCCAGCGCCATGCCGACGCCGAAGACCGTCAGAGGGAGGCCGCGTTTCTCGAACTCGCGCAGCAGGCGCCAGACACCGGCGCGCGAGCCGTATTCGTAGATGCCTTCCATGCTGACGTGACGCTCGGGGTAGCTGGCCGGGTTGAACATTTCCGAGAGGAACTGCTCCGAGCCGGCGTCGCCGTGCAGCACGCTGTTCTCGCCGCCTTCCTCGTAGTTCAGCACGAACTGCACCGCGATTCGCGCGCCGCCCGGCCAGCGCGCGTGCGGCGGGTTGCGGCCGTAGCCGGCCAGGTCGCGGGGGTAGGGGAGGGTCGAGTCGTAGACAGGCATGGTGGAGCGATTGGAACTGGAACGCGAAGGACTCAGGACAGCGCGAGCGCGACGTCGTGCGTCGGCACCCGGCGATCGAAGGTCAGGCTGGCTTCGACATGCGCCAGGTGGTCGGTCATGAGCTGCACGGCGCGCGCCTCGTCCTTCGCGGCCAGCGCCTTGACGATGTCGGCGTGCTCGTCGCTCGAATGTGCGGCGGCGGCCGGGCTCTGGTACATCAGCGTTATCAGTGCGCAGCGCGAGACCAGGTCGCCCAGGATCTGCGCCAGCACCCGGTTGCCCATGAGCTCGGCCATGCGGACGTGGAAGTCGCCCAGCAGTTCGGTGCGGTCGGTGGCAGTGCCGAGCGTCACGGCGGCACGCTCGGCGGCGACGTGTTCGCGCAGCGCCTTGATGCGCGTGGGCGTCACTTCGCGCACGAAGGCACGCGTCATCTCGGCTTCGAGCATGCGGCGCACGGCGAACACCTCGCGTGCCTCGTCGACCGCCGGCGCCGCCACGAAAGCGCCGCGCGCCGGTTCGAGCCGGATCAGGCGGTTCCGGGAAAGCTGGAACAAAGCTTGCCTCACCAGCGTGCGCGAAACGCCGAAGTGGTCGGCCAGCTTCTGCTCCGCCAGCTTGCTGCCGGGCTGCAGCCGATGCTCCACGATGGCCTTGGTCAGTGCTTCGACGATGGCGTCGGTAGGGGAAAGCTCCATGCATTCATGATAGAGCCAAGCGGCGAATGTGTATACACTTTGGAATACAAAAGGAGCGACACATGGGCATGAGCACTCACGTACTCGACACGATGCACGGCACGCCGGCGGCCGGCATGGCGGTGGCGCTGTACACCACGCAAGGAGAAAGCGCCACCTTGGTGCGCAGCTTCGTGCTGAACGCGGACGGCCGAGCCGATTCGCCGCTCTACGACAACACCTCGTTGAAGACCGGCACCTACCGTCTGGTATTCGATATCGCGGCGTATTTCGAGGCACGCGGCGTGTCCCTGCCGGTGCCGAATTTCCTGAACCGCGTGGCGCTCGATTTCGGCGTCGCGCACATCGACCAGCACTATCACGTACCGCTGCTGGTGAGCCCGTGGAGCTACTCGACCTACCGTGGCTCGTGAGCGGCGACGTGACGTTCCACCGACTAGAGCTGGCCTTCGGTGAGCGTGTCGAGCTGGAAGCGGCCGCTCTTGTCCCACAGCCAGGTGTCGGTCCAGGTGACCTTGCCCAGCCGGTCTGCCGCCGGGAACGGCGAGGCTTCCAGGACGGTGCGTTCGATCTCCGCGACCACCTCCGGCGCATGCCGCGGTGCACGCAACCAGTGCATCGACACCACCTTGCCGCGCGCGTCGACATTCACTTCCAGGGTGCCGACCGCGTACAGCATGGGCGGCAGCTTGCCGCCGAAGATGCGTTCCTTGTTGTTGGCGTAGACATGGCGGGCCGCATCGCGCCGGTATTCACGGGCGTTGGCCGCGGCGGATGCGCGCGGCAGGGTCTGCGTTGCCGGCGCCGGCGCCGGCTCGGGCACGGCGCCGGTGAGCTGGCCGGGCACCGGCCGCGTGATCGGCGCCGTCGGGCTGCTGCCGCAACCGGCCAGCCAGAACGTGGCGAGGAGCGCGCCGGCGAGGGCGACGTGGCGGAGCGTGGGCTGGAATTTCATCGGCGCGGTTATACCGTGCGGCTGCCGGACCGTGGCAACCGAAGGTTTCCGGGTCGAGGGCGCGCATGAAGTCGATGCTCGACGAACTGCTCGAACGCCTGGCGACCCAGGACTGCGTGCTGGTGCGAATCGAGGCGACCGAAGGTTCGGTGCCGCGCGAGACCGGCACCTGGATGGCCGTCTGGGCCGACGGACTGACCGGCACCGTCGGCGGCGGCCGGCTCGAATTCCAGGCCGAGGCCGCGGCGCGTGCGTCGTTGATCGACCACGTCGCGCTGCCGGGTGGCGATGGCAGGTGCCGCTACCCGCTCGGCCCGAGCCTGGGCCAGTGCTGCGGCGGCGTCGTGCACCTGTCCTACCGGCGCGCGAACGCTGCCGACGCCCCCGCGTTGCGCGACGAATTCACCGCCCGCCTGCCGCCGGTCGCGCTCTTCGGCGGCGGCCATGTCGGCGCCGCGCTGGCCCGGCTGCTCGCGACGCTGCCCTTCGCGGTGCGCTGGATCGACAGCCGCGACGGCGTCTTCGCCTCCGTGCTGCCGGCGCAGATCGTCGCCGAGCACTCGGACCCGGTGCAGGCGGCCGTGGCCGGGCTCGCGGCCGGGTCGCGGGTGCTCGTCATGAGCTTCAGCCACGCCGAAGACCTCGACATCGTCGTCGCCTGCCTGCAGCGTCTGCGCGCGCACGACGACCTGCCCTACATCGGCCTGATCGGCAGCCGCACGAAATGGGCGACGTTTCGCCACCGTCTCGAAGCGCGCGGCTTCACCGAAGCCGAGCTGGCCCGCGTGACCTGCCCGATCGGCGTGCCCGGCATCGGCGGCAAGGAGCCCGAGGTGATCGCCGTGGCCGTGGCCGCACAACTGTTGCAATCGTTGGGAAGATGAATCATGGAAAGCTACTACCTCGACTGGGCCAACCTGCTGCTGCGCTGGGTCCATGTCATCGCCGCCATCGCCTGGGTCGGTGCCTCGTTCTACTTCGTGATGCTGGACAACAGCCTGGAGAAACCGCACGACGCCGAATCGCTCGACAAGGGCGTCGGCGGCGAGCAGTGGGCGGTGCACGGCGGCGGTTTCTACAACATGCAGAAGTACGCACTGGCGCCGAAGAAGCTGCCCGAGCACCTGCATTGGTCGTATTGGGAGAGCTACTCCACCTGGCTCACCGGCTTCGCGCTGTTCACGGTGTCGTACCTGTGGAACGCCAGCACCTACCTGATCGACAAGTCGAAGATGGACTGGCAGCCGGGCGCGGCGGTGTCGGTGGCGCTGGCGTTTTTCGTCGTGTTCTGGATCGTCTACGACGCCATCTGCCAGATCTTCGGGCGCCGAAAACATGGCGATGCGATCGTCGGCGTGCTGGTGGCCTGCTTCGTCGCGTTCGCCGCCTGGCTGGCCTGCCACTGGTTCGCGGGCCGCGCGGCTTATCTGCTGGTCGGCGCGATGATGGCCACCACCATGAGCGGCAACGTGTTCTTCTGGATCATCCCGGGCCAGCGCGAGAACGTCGCGCTGCTGCGCGAGGGCAAGCCGGTGAACCCGGTCCACGGGCAGCGCGGCAAGCAGCGCAGCGTGCACAACACCTACTTCACGTTGCCGGTGCTGTTCGCGATGCTGAGCAACCACTACAGCTTCACCTACACCCACAGGTACAACTGGATCGTGCTGCTGCTCATCATGTTGGGCGGCGCGGCGATCCGGCAGTTCTTCGTGGTGCGGCATCGCTTCAAGCTCGGCAATGCGAAGAATCCGTTGCCCTATGCGATGGTCGGCGTCGCGGTGCTCGGGCTGACGATCGTCTGGCTGAAGCCCGAGCCGGTCGCGCCGCCGGTGGCAGGCGCCGCCATGCCGCAGGTCGCGTTCGGCGAGGTGCAGAAGGTGCTGGAGCAGCGCTGCTACATGTGCCACGGCGCGACCATGCAGATGAAGAACGTGCGGCTCGACTCGCCCGGCCAGGTGGCGCTGCATGCGCAGGCGGTGTACCAGCAGGCGGTGGTGACGAAGATCATGCCGATGAACAACGCGACCGGAATCACCGATGCGGAGCGGGCACTGATCGGTAGATGGTTCCTGGCCGGCGCCAAGACGAACTGAGTTCCGCCATGCAGCTCATCCTGGACTTCATCAACAACCTGCTGCAGCTGTTCAGGTTCCTGATCTGAGCTGGCCTGAGCTGGCCTGCTCCGTTCGTGCTGAGCCTGTCGAAGCATCGGATGCTGTTCGACAGGCTCAGCCCGAACGGCGGGCGGTAAGGGCAAACGTCGTCGCCAGACGATTGTGCCGCTCGACCAGCGGCCCGAGTTCCACGGTCTCCAGCTGCCCCCGACGCACCACCACGCGGCCGTTGACCAGCGTATAAGCCGCCTGAGGACTGGCGCACAGCAGCAGGCTCGCGACCGGGTCGTGCACCGCGCCGCCGGCGAAGGCGACGGTGTCCAGGTCGAACAGCGCGAGGTCGGCGCACATGCCGGGCGCCAGGTGGCCGATGTCGGCACGGCCCAGCACTTCGGCGCCGCCGCGTGTGGCGACGGCCAGCGCATCGCGCGCCGTCATCTCCGCCGGGCCGTGGTCGCAGCCGAAAGGCTCCAGCGAACGGCCGACGCGTGCGAGCAGCAGTGCCTGGCGCGCCTCGCTGACCATGTTCGCGCCGTCGTTGCTGGCACTGCCGTCCACGCCCAGCCCGACCGGCACGCCCGCGTCCAGCATGCGGCGGATCGGCGCGATGCCCGAAGCGAGCCGCATGTTGCTGCAAGGACAGTGCGCCACGCCGGTGCGCGTCTTCGCGAACAGCGCGATGCCCCTCGCGTCGAGCTTCACGCAGTGCGCGTGCCACACGTCGTGGCCGAGCCAGCCGAGGTCCTGCGCGTATTCGGTCGGCGTGCAGCCGAACTTCTCGCGGCTGTAGGCGACGTCGTGGTCGTTCTCCGCCAAGTGGGTGTGCAGGCGCACGCCGAGCCCCTTGAACGAACGCGCGAGCAGCGCCGAGTCGCGCATCAGGTCTCGGCTCACGCTGAAGGGCGAGCAGGGCGCGACGGCGACGTTGGTCATCGCGCCGTGCGTGGCGTCGTGATGAAGCTCGATGAGGCGCTGCGTGTCGGCGAGGATGAAGTCTTCCCGCTCGACCAAGCGGTCCGGCGGCAGGCCACCCTGCGACCGCCCGACGCTCATGCTGCCGCGCGTGGCGACGAAGCGCATGCCGATCTCGCGCGCGGCCTCGATGCTGTCGTCCAGCCGCACGCCGTTCGGGTAGATATAGAGATGGTCGCTGCTGGTGGTGCAGCCCGAGAGCAGCAGCTCGGCCATCGCGAGCTGGGTCGATACACGCACCATCTCCGGCGTCAGCCCGGCCCAGATCGGATAGAGCCCGCGCAGCCAGGAGAACAGCTCCGCGTCCTGCACCGCCGGGACGGCACGCGTGAGCGACTGGTACATGTGGTGGTGCGTGTTGACCAGCCCGGGCACGACGAGGTGGTGGCGCGCGTCGATGATTTCGTCGGCCGCATCGGCGCCCTCGGGCATGTCTGCCGCGGCGCCGATGGCTTCGATGCGGTGGTCGCGCACGAAGATCGAAGCGTCCCGCAGCTCGGTGCGCGCTTCGTCGAAGGTCGCCACGCAGCGGGCATCGCGGATGAGGAGCGTGGACATGGCGACAGAATAGCGCCCAGGAGAGACAAAAGCACATGATTTCGACGACGACACCCGACCCGCGTACCACGCCGCGCGAATTCCTCGAACATCTCTACCGCGTCGCCGTCGCGCGCGCGCTGCCGCTGGCCAGCATGGGCGCCTGCCTGCCGCCGCCGCCCAGGGGCCGCACGCTGGTGCTCGGCGCGGGCAAGGCCGGCGCCTCGATGGCGCAGGCGCTGGAGGCGCTGTGGCCGGCCGACGCGCCGCTCTCGGGCCTGGTTGTCACGCGCTACGGCCACATCCCGCCGCGCCCCGCGGGGCTCGCGCAGCGCATCGAGATCGTCGAGGCCGCGCATCCGGTGCCCGACCAGGCCGGTTTCGATGCCGCCTCGCGCATCCTGGCGCTGGCATCGGGCCGCGCGGACCAGCACCTGCCGCTGACCGCCGACGACCTCGTGCTGTGCCTGATCTCCGGCGGCGGATCCTCGTTGCTGACGCTGCCCGCCGATGGGCTGACGCTGGCCGACAAGCAGCGCATCAACAAGGAGCTGCTCGACAGCGGTGCCCACATCGGAGAGATGAACTGCGTGCGCAAGCACCTGTCGCGCATCAAGGGCGGCCGCCTGGCCGTGGCCTGCGCGCCGGCACGGGTGGTCACGCTCACCATCAGCGACGTGCCGGGCGACGATCCGGCGGTGATCGCCAGCGGACCGACGGTGCCCGATTCCACGACCTGCGCCGAGGCACTGGCGATCCTGGACCGCTACCGCATCGAAGTCCCCGCCACCGTGCGTGCGCAGCTGGAATACGGCACCCTCGAGACGCCCAAGCCCGGCAACGCCCTGTTCGACGGCCATGCGACGCACCTCATCGCCACGCCGCAGCAGTCGCTGGAGGCCGCGGCCGCCGCCGCGCGCGCCGCGGGCATCGAGGCCCACATCCTCAGCGACGAGATGGAAGGCGAGGCGCGCGAGGTCGGCAAGGTGCACGGTGCGCTGGCACGTGCGGTGGCGCGGCGCTCCGCGCCGTTCGCGAAGCCCTGCGTGATCCTCTCGGGCGGCGAGACGACCGTCACGATGCGGGAGCGCCGGCCCGGCCAGGCCAAGGGTCGCGGCGGACGGGCCGGCGAGTTCTGTCTCGGGCTCGCGGGGGCGCTGGGGGGCCAGCCCGGCGTATGGGCGCTGGCTGCCGACACCGACGGCATCGACGGCATCGAAGACAATGCCGGCGCGTTCGTCGCACCCGGCACGCTGGCGCGCGCGGAGACCGCGGGCCGCAAGCTTTCCGACCATCTCGACCGCAACGACGCCTACGGCTATTTCGATGCCATCGGCGACCTGCTGGCGACCGGTCCGACGCACACCAACGTCAACGATTTTCGGGCGCTGCTGATCCTCTGAGCGGCGAAGCGCCGCTGGCGTGCGACGCGTCGATCAAGCCGTCGTTGCCGTTCGGAGGCAGCGAGAAATCGCTGGCTTGCGTGGCGACCCAGCCCCATCCGCCCTTGACCTCCATCGCGAAATTGCCCAGTGGCGTATCGAACGTGCCGACGGCGTAGTCGTCCTGCAGCGCATGCGTCACGCTGAAGCGTCCGCCTTCCTGAAAATCGAGGATGCGGCCCGACCAGCGCAGCATCCCGTCGACCGACTCGACCTGCTCGACCGTTGCCTTGGCCGTGACACCGGTAGCGGGCAGATAGATGTCGAATTGATCGCCCTCGACGCGGGATTCCAGCGTGCGGATGTCGTACTGGATGAGGCCGCGTCCGTCGGATTTCTGCCGCTCCGAGAGAAACGGCAGGTGTCCGGACGCTTCGGCCGGCGACGCGGGCGTCATCAACGTGTCCTTGGCGCGCGCGCGCTCGATGTCCCGAGCATCCGAGAAGAGCCGGTTCATGCCCTGACGTTGCTGAACGCGATCGACGGCATCGCCCGGAACCGCGGGACGACGCAAGATTTCCGGAAGCGGCGAGAGCGCCGGATCGGTGTTCCCGCCGCCGCTGGCGGAGGCACCGAGCCGAGGGTCGCCCCAGCCCGACGCGACGAACTCCGGCGCCGCGGGCGCGGTAGGTGCCGTTGTCGGCAACCGGTCGTCATGTCGGAACCAGACGATGCCGGCGCCGACGGCGATCGCCACTGCGGCAGCGGTCGCCGCCGTCCGCGGATGTCGTTGCATCGCGCTCAGGGATAGAACTTGGACACCTGTTCCGAACGCTCGTTCATGGCGCGAACGGAGTCGATCTTTCCAGCGATGCCCATCGCGACGCCGAGCGTGGGTTCGTAGAGCGCCGGTGTCGAGAAATACGGAATCGAATTGCCGCCCATGATGTCGGAGATCAAGGTGTAGCCGGTCGCGTAAGGCGTCGAGCCGCCTGCCTCGCCGCCGTGCGAGAGTCCCATGTTGTGGCCGAATTCGTGCCGCATCACGGTGGTGCCGCAGGAAATGCTGCCGGTGGCGACCATGTTGTACGCTGACGAATTGACCCATGCGAGCCCGCAGCCTTTCTCGGCGCCTTCGTAGTAGACGGCGTCCGCGCCCAGCCGCTTGCGCTCGTTCTGGACCACGCTGTCGTCGCGCAGGCGCACGACCGCATCGTTGAGCGTGGCGCCCTGGTCGCGGTGCTGCATCAGTCCGACCATCTTGAGGCGGAAGTTGGTGTCGGAATTCTCCAGTGCTTCGTTTGTGAGGCGGAACGATTCGAGCTGGCGGGCCCGGGCGGCCTGGCTGCCGTAGGCGGCGACGACCTTGTCGGCGTAGACGTTGAGCATGGCGATGGTGCGGGTCTCGACCGTCCAGCGGCCGGCCGGATCGACCACGAATGCGATGGTGTCGCCGTTCGTCATCGGCTGCGACGCGAAACTCGCGGGTGCGCCGCCGGGCACGACCTGGAACGACCAGGTGGCCGCACTCGCCATCACGACGCGGTCTCCGGGCTTCGCCCGGGTCGGCAGGCTGAGTGTCGGCAGCCAGTTGCCGTCGTAGGCCTGGACGCGGGTGACGGGCGCCGTCGTGTCGGGCACCCGGCCGCCGGCCATCGCCTGCGCGTTGTAGCTGCGCGAGGGCGCCGACATGAGCGTCCAGCGGCTCTTCTCGGCAATCCACATGAACTCGTAGGCGTCGCCCGCACGCAACTGCAGGGTTCCCGTGAAATCGACCGAATCGTTGCGGATCGTCTGCACGTCCGCGGCGGCGGAGGAGATGCGGATGCGGTCGCGGTCACCGGCCGAAGCAGGCAGCCTGATGCTCATCGGACGCGTGCCGGTGGGCAGCACGAGTTCCGTGCGCGGACGGGTCGTGAGGCGCATGGCGCCGCCGTCGGTCTGCTGCGGACCGATGGCCGTCACGGGCGATGCGACCAGATACCACTTCTTCAGTTCGGGATGGAATACGTACGCGTACTGCTCGCCGGTGGACATCCGCATGGTGCTGGCCTGCAGCACGTTGGTGGGCGCGACCGCGCTGTCCCACGTGGCGCGCGACGCGACCACCATCACGGCACCTGGCGGCGCGCTGGCCGGCAGGGTCACCAGCGGTACCCAGTTGCCGTCGTACATGGCGTAGCGCCCCAGCTTGTTGCCGTTGCCGGGTACGGCCGCGCCCACGCTTGCCGGCGAATATTCGGGCAGCTTGGCGAGCCAGCGCGCGGTGGCGCTGTCGTAGGTGAACTTGAGCGTGTCGCCGGCCACCATGGTGGTGGTGCGCAACGGCAGGTCGGTATTGGCAAGCACCACGTTCGATGCGTAGGTGGCATGTGCGTAGATGGTGATCGTTGCGCCCGAGGGAGCCGATTTGGGCAGCGTCAGGGTCGGAGACCAGTCGCCGTCCCAGGTGTGGAAATCGACGCTCGTGTACGAGCCGGGGATATTGCCGCTGTTGCCGATCGCATTGGGCGAGAGCGTGACGCCGAACGCCTGCAGGCTGCAGAGACCGAAAGTGATGACGCCGGTGAACCGGACCAGTGTGCGCATCGGAAAACCCCCTTTGGAAAACCGGCCATGCTAATGATTTGTAACCGTCGGTTTCTTTAATAATCTTCAGGGCAGGTTCTCGCGAAAGACCACCTGGCTGCGGGTGCTTTCGACGCCGCTCAGTGCTTCCCGCCCGTCGCTCAGGTTGGTGAAGCTGCGTACGCAACTCATCAGCGTGGTGTGCGCACTCTGCGTGATGACAGCGTCCATGCTGTCGTCGATCAGCGGGGCGCGCGTGTCGGGTTGTCAGGCCGTGGCCGGCGGCGACATGTCGAGCCGTGCGGTGCACGGCGCAGAACGCCTGGGAGCGTGCCTTCCTGGCGGCCCTGTCGTCCGGCGTCGCGTTGTGCCGGCGGCACCGGGACCGGCCTTCGCTCGACGGCGTGGAGATCATGCTCGAGGGCGGTCCGATCGCCGCGCCTGGCCCGACACTTGCTTCGAGCACGTCGTATAGGCACTATGGGCAGGGCGTTATGAACGCAGGCGCCGCCAGCGCTTAAGTTCCTGCGTCGGCGCGCGTCGTCCCGCCCAGAACCCCGAGAGCCCGAGCGAACATGAGTCTCCCCACGCCAACGTCACCGGTCCGTTTCTTCCACCGAGGCCGCATCGTCGAGGTCGACGGCGCGCATCCGACGCGCTCGGTGCTCGACTGGCTGCGCGAGGACGCGCACTGCACCGGCACCAAGGAAGGCTGCAACGAAGGTGATTGCGGTGCCTGCACGGTGGTCGTCGGCGAGCTCGCGGCCGACGGTGCGTCCGATGCCGTCGGCGGCCTGTCGCTGCAGACCGTCAACGCCTGCATCCGCTTCCTGCCGACGCTGCACGGCAAGGCGCTGTTCACCGTCGAAGACCTGAGGACCCGGCCGGCCCGCGAACTGCATCCGGTCCAGCAGGCGCTGGTGGACTGCCACGGCTCGCAATGCGGTTTCTGCACGCCCGGCTTCGTGATGTCGCTCTGGTCCACGTACCAGCAGCACCAGCGCTGCGGCACGCGGCCGACGCGCCAGCAGCTGGCCGACGACCTCTCGGGCAACCTGTGCCGCTGCACCGGCTACCGGCCGATCCTCGATGCCGGCCAGCGCATGTTCGACCTGCCTGCGGTGCCGCTCGACACGCGGCCGGTCGTGGCCGCGCTGACGCAGTTGCAGCACGGTCGCGACGAGGCGGGATCCAGCCATGCCGCGACCCGCGACGGACGCACCGACACCTTCCACGCACCGGCCACGCTCGACCGGTTCGCCGCCTTGCGCGAGGCGATGCCGGCGGCGCGCATCCTGGCCGGCGCCACCGATATCGGCATCTGGGTCAACAAGCAGTTCCGCGACGTGGGCGACATCCTGTTCGTCGGCGGCGTCGAAGCAATGAAGGTGGTCGAGGAGCGCGGCAGCGGCGATGCGGCGGAGCTCTACATCGGCGCCGGCGCCTCGCTCGAAGCGGCCTGGCGCGCCATGGTGCGGCGAGCGCCGTCGCTCACCGACGTCTGGCTGCGCTTCGCCTCGCCGCCGATCCGTCATGCGGGAACCATCGGCGGCAACGTCGCGAACGGGTCGCCGATCGGCGACGGCCCGCCGGTGCTGATGGCGCTCGATGCGCAGGTCGAACTGCGCAAGGGCGAGCGCGTGCGGCGCCTGCCGCTGTGCGAGTTCTATACCGGCTACATGACAAACCGGATGGAGGAGGGCGAATTCGTGCAGGCGGTCGCGGTGCCGCTCGCGGCCTTCGGGCGCACGGTGCGTGCGTACAAGATCAGCAAGCGCTTCGACTCCGACATCTCGGCGCTGTGCGGAGGGTTCTCGATCGCGCTGGAAGACGGCGTCGTCGCCGAGTTGCGCCTGGCATTCGGCGGCATGGCCGCGACGGTGCAGCGCGCGGCGCGGGCCGAGGCGGCGCTGGTCGGCCGTCCGTGGACGCAGGCCGGCGTCGATGCGGCGAAGCAAGCGCTGGCCGAGGACTTCGAGCCGCTCACGGACATGCGCGCCTCGGCCGCGTATCGCCTGCAGGTCGCGCAGAACCTGATCCAGCGCCTGTGGCTCGAAACGCGCGTCGACGATCCGCTGTCGCCCGAGGCCACCAGCGTGTGGACCGCCATGCCGCACGCGGCATTGCCCGAACTGCAGCGAGGCGCCTGAAATGAACAAGCCGCTCAACGAAGCCGACGCCCGCCTGTTCGAGGCCGCGGGCGCCTTCGCCGACTACCGCGCCAACACCGCCGCACGCATCGACGTCGAGGCCGAGGCGCTGGCGCTGGGCCAGGGCGCGCGCGTCGGCATCAGCCGGCCGCACGAGTCCGCCGCGCTGCACGTCGCGGGCGAGGCGAACTACATCGACGACCTGCCCGAGCTGCAGGGCACGCTGCACTGCGCGCTGGGCCTGTCGCCGGTGGCGGCCGGGCAACTGACGGCGATGGACCTGGACAGGATCCGCGCGATGCCGGGCGTGGTCGCGGTGCTGTCGGCCGACGACATTCCGGGCAGCAACGACTGCGGCTCGATCGTCCACGACGATCCGATCCTCTGCGCGGGCGAGGTCCGCTACCTCGGCCAGCCACTGTTCGCCGTGATCGCCGAGACCCGCAACGCCGCGCGCCGTGCCGCGGCACGCGCGAAGGAGGTCGTCACCGTCGATGCGGTACCGCCGGTGCTCACGCCGCAGGACGCCCATGCACGCGGCCAGTACGTCGTGGCGCCGATGCACCTGGTGCGCAGTGCCAGCGCCGGCACCGACACCTGCGACCGCGAGACCGAGCAGGCGGCGGTGCGCGCGGCCATCGCCGCCGCACCGCATCGTCTCGAAGGCACGCTCGACGTCGGCGGGCAGGAGCAGTTCTATCTCGAAGGGCAGATCAGCTACGCGATTCCGAAGGAGGGCGGCGGCATGCACGTGCATTGCTCGACGCAGCATCCGAGCGAGATGCAGCACTTGGTCGCGCATGCGCTGCACCTGCAGGCCAACCAGGTGCACGTCGAATGCCGGCGCATGGGCGGCGGGTTCGGCGGCAAGGAATCGCAATCGGGCCTGTTCGCCTGCGTGGCGGCGGTGGCGGCGAGCCGGCTCCTGCGTCCGGTCAAGCTGCGGCTGGACCGCGACGACGACTTCATGATCACCGGCCGGCGCCACTGCTTCTGGTACGAGTACGCGGTGGGCCACGACGACGAGGGCCGTATCCTCGGCGCGGAGATCACGATGGTCTCGCGGGCCGGTCATTCGGCCGACCTGTCGGGTCCGGTGATGACGCGCGCGTTGTGCCACTTCGACAACGCCTACTGGCTGCCCGAGGTCGCGCTGCACGGCTATTCGGGCAAGACCAACACGCAGAGCAACACCGCGTTCCGCGGCTTCGGCGGCCCGCAGGGCGCGATCGCGATCGAGAACATCCTCGACAGCGTGGCACGCAGGCTCGGGCGCGATCCGCTCGACGTGCGCCGCCTCAATTTCTACGGCAGGACCGAGCGCAACACGACGCCGTATGCGCAGGTGGTGGGCGACAACATCGTCCACGAACTGGTCGCCGAGCTGGAGGCGAGCAGCGACTACCGCGCACGGCGCGACGCCATCGCCGCCTTCAACGCGGCCAGCCCGGTGCTCAAGCGCGGCATCGCGCTGGCGCCGCTGAAGTTCGGCATCTCCTTCAACGTCAAGCACTTCAACCAGGCCGGCGCGCTGGTGCACGTCTACAACGACGGCTCGATCCTGGTGAACCACGGCGGCACCGAGATGGGCCAGGGGCTCAACACCAAGGTCGCCCAGGTCGTGGCGCACGAACTGGGCGTGAGCTTCGAGAGCGTGCGCGTGACGGCCACCGATACCACCAAAGTCGCGAACACCTCCGCCACCGCCGCTTCCACCGGCGCCGACCTCAACGGCAAGGCCGCGCAGGATGCCGCGCGGCAGATCCGCGAGCGGCTCGCGGCGTGCGCCGCAGCGCGGCACGGCGGCACCGCGGCCGAAGTGCGCTTCGCCAACGACAAGGTCGAGGTCGCAGGCCGCACGCTGACCTTCGGCACGGTGGTCGGCGAGGCGTATCTCGACAGCGTCCAGCTCTGGTCCGACGGCTTCTACGCCACGCCCGGCCTCAGCTGGAACCGCGAGACGCTCAAGGGCCACCCGTTCTTCTACTTCGCCTACGGCGCCGCGGTGAGCGAGGTGATCGTCGACACGCTGACCGGCGAATGGAAGCTGCTGCGCGCCGACATCCTGCACGACGCCGGCCGCTCGCTGAACCCGGCCATCGACATCGGCCAGATCGAGGGCGCGTTCATCCAGGGCATGGGCTGGCTCACGACCGAGGAACTGGTCTGGCATTCCGAGAGCGGCAAGCTCACCACGCATGCCCCGAGCACCTACAAGATCCCGACCGCCAACGACTGCCCGCCGGTCTTCAACGTGCGGCTCTACGACAGCCCGGCGCAGGTCGACTCGATCCACCGCAGCAAGGCCGTCGGCGAGCCGCCGCTGCTGCTGCCTTTCTCGGTCTTCTTCGCGATCCGCGATGCGATCTCCGCCTGCGGCGGCCACCGCACCGACCCGCCGCTGCGCGCGCCGGCGACCAGCGAAGCGATCCTGAAGGCGATCACCGCCGTCTCCGGGACCGTCGCCTAGCCCGTTCGAGGCACCTTAGACTTCCGTCCCGTGCTTCCCACACCCCCATCCCCCAGCGTCATCGGCTGCCTTGCAGCCGGGGGGCGGGCATGAACCTGGACAAGATCGATCTGCACCTGATCAGGGTCCTGCATACGGTCTTGACCGAACGCAGCGTTTCGCGTGCCGCCGTCAGGCTCGGCATGTTCCAGCCGGCGGTGTCCGCAGCGCTCAAGCGGCTGCGCGCGCTGTCTGGCGATCCGCTGCTGGTGCGCTCCGGCGCGGGCATGGTGCCGACCGACGTCGCGCTGCGGATGATCGAACCCGCGGCAGGCATCCTGCGCGCGGCCGAGTCGATGTTCGCGAACGCGCGCGAATTCGACCCACGGACCGCGACCGACACCTTCCGCATCGCGGCGAGCGACTACCTCGACCCGCTGTTCCTGCCGCGACTGGTCGCCGCGCTCAAGGCCGGTGCGCCGCTGTGCCGGGTCGAAATCCATCCGCTGTCGGCCGATTCCGACTACCAGGGCCACCTGGCGCAGGGCGACTTCGACCTGGTGATCGGCAATTGGAGCGAGCCGCCCGGTGACCTGCACCTGGCCAGGCTGTTCGACGACGAGGTGGTGTCGCTGGTCGGTGCCGAGCATCCGGCCGTGCGGCGTGGCTGGGACGCCGCGGCCTGGCTCGCTGCCGAGCACATCGCGCCGATGCCCACGCACCCCGGCGCGCGCGGCGTGATCGACCAGATGCTCGACACGCTGGGGTTGAAGCGCAACATCGCCGCGCGCTGCGCGCACTTCGGACTGATCCCCGACATGGTGGCCGCGACGCGGCTGGTGCTCACCACCGGGCGCCAGTACTGCGAGCGCTTCGCGCAGAGACTGCCGGTGACGGTCCTGCCGTGCCCGGTCGAGATGCCGCGCCTCGTCTACTACCAGCTCTGGCACGAACGCAGCCACACGTCGAGCGCCGCACGCTGGCTGCGAGAGCGGACCAAGACGGTCGCGGCCTCGCTGCGCTGAGCGTGCCCAGTGGCCTGTTTCCTGCTTCGTTTCAACTGCTTCCCGCTTTCATCCGAAGAACAAAAGACATGAGCACATCCAGACTCGAACTCGCGCATATCACAAAGCGCTACCCGGCGGTGGTGGCCAACAGCGACGTGTCGATGGTCGTCCGGCCGGGCGAGACGCATGCGGTGCTGGGCGAGAACGGCGCCGGCAAGTCGACGCTGATGAAGATCATCTACGGCTCGGTCAAGCCCGACGAAGGCAGCGTGAGCTTCAACGGACGGCCGGTGAACGTGCGCAATCCGCAGGAGGCGCGGGCGCTGGGCATCAGCATGGTGTTCCAGCACTTCAGCCTGTTCGACACGCTGACCGTGGCCGAGAACGTCTGGCTCGGCCTGGACAAGAGCCTGACGCTGGCCGAGGTCGCGCGCCGCATCCAGGCCAAGGCGAGCGAGTACGGGCTCGACGTCGACCCGTCGCGCCCGGTGCACACGCTGTCGGTCGGCGAGATGCAGCGGGTGGAGATCATCCGCGCGCTGCTCACCGACCCGCAGCTGCTGATCCTCGACGAGCCGACCTCGGTGCTGACGCCGCAGGCGGTGATGAAGCTGTTCGTGGTCTTGAAGCAGCTGGCCTCCGAAGGCTGCAGCATCCTCTACATCAGCCACAAGCTGCACGAGATCCGCGAGCTCTGCACCGCCTGCACGGTGCTGCGCGGCGGCAAGGTGACCGGGGTGTGCGACCCGCGGCGGGAGACCAACGAGTCGCTCTCGCGCCTGATGATCGGCGCCGAGCCGCCACCGCTCGTGCACCGCGCGGCGAAGACCGGCGCCGTGGCGCTGCGCGTGAACGACCTGCGGCTCGCGCGCGAGGACCAGTTCGGCGTCGACATCGACGGCATCTCGATGGAGGTGCGCGGCGGCGAGGTCGTCGGCATCGCCGGCGTTTCTGGCAACGGCCAGAAGGAACTGCTCTACGCGCTGTCGGGCGAGGACACGCGCGCCGGGGCTTCGATGATCGAGGTCTTCGGCCAGCCGGCCGCACGGTTGCGGCCGCGCCAGCGCCGTGCGCTCGGCGTGCATTTCGTGCCCGAGGAACGGCTCGGCCGCGGCGCCGTGCCGACGCTGGGGCTCGCGCACAACATGCTGCTCACGCGCGGCGACGCGGTCGGCAAGGGCGGCTGGATCCGCACCGGCCAGCTCGCCGCGCATGCCTCGGAAATCATCCGGCGCTTCGACGTGAAGGCGGGAGGGCCGGGCTCGGCGGCACGGTCTCTGTCGGGCGGCAACCTGCAGAAATTCATCGTCGGCCGGGAGATCGACGCGAAGCCGAAGATCTTCATCGTCTCGCAGCCGACCTGGGGCGTGGACGTGGGCGCGGCGGCGCTGATCCGCAACGAGATTCTGGCGCTGCGCGACGCCGGCTGCGCGGTGCTGGTGGTGAGCGAGGAGCTCGACGAGCTGTTCGAGGTCAGCGACCGGCTCTACGTGATCGCGAAGGGGCGGCTGTCGCCTTCGGTCGATCGTGCCGACGCCACCGTGCCGCGCATCGGCGAATGGATGAGCGGGCTCTGGGCCGGCGCTTCCGCGATGGCTGTCACGGAGGCCTCCCATGCTTAAGCTCGAACCGCGCCCGCAGCTCTCGCGCTTCTGGACCTACGGCTCGCCCCTCCTGGCGCTGCTGGTGACCGTCGCCATCGGCGCCGCGCTGTTCGCGCTGCTCGGCAAGGATCCGGTCAAGGGCCTGCTGGTGTTTTTCTGGGAGCCGATCAGGAGCGGCTATGCGCTCGGCGAACTGATGGTCAAGGCGACGCCGCTCCTGATCATCGCGCTCGGGCTGGCGGTGTGCTTCCGCTCCAACGTCTGGAACATCGGCGCCGAGGGCCAGTTCGTGATCGGCGCCGTCGCGGCGGGCTACGTCGCGCTGCACGCCGACAGGAGCACCGGCGCCTGGATCGTCGGGGCGATCCTGCTGGCGGGCGTCGCGGGGGGCGTGCTCTGGGCCGGTATCGTGGCGTTGCTGCGCGACCGCTTCAACGCCAACGAGATCCTGGTGAGCCTGATGCTGGTGTACGTGGCGACGCTGCTGCTGGGCTACATGGTGTCCGGGCCGCTGAAGGACCCGATGGGCTTCAACTTCCCGCAGACGAAGACCTTCGATGCGGTGACGCAGATACCGCGCCTCATCAAGGGCTCGCGCGTGAGCGTCGGGCTGCCGATCGCGCTGGTCGGCGCGGGGGCGCTGTGGGTGTTCCTGTTCCGCACGCGGGCCGGCTTCGCGCAGCAGGTCGGCGGACTGGCGCCGGCGGCGGCGCGCTATGCGGGCTTCTCTTCGCGGCGCACGGTCTGGATCGCGCTGCTGACATCCGGCGGCGCGGCCGGTCTGGCCGGTGCGCTCGAAGTCGCCGGGCCGATCGGCCAGCTCACGCCGTACGTGCCGGCCGGCTACGGCTTCGCCGCCATCATCGTGGCCTTCGTCGGGCGGCTGCATCCGGTCGGGATGATCTTCTCTGCCCTTCTGATGAGCATGTTCTATATCGGCGGCGAACTCGCGCAATCGCGGCTCGGGCTGCCGAAATCGCTGACCGGCGTGTTCCAGGGGTTGCTGCTGTTCACGCTGCTGGCCTGCGACACGCTCATCGCCTATCGCATCCGCCGCAAGTCGGTGCCGAGAGCCGTCGTGCCACCAGCGTCGCAGGGCACCGCCTCGCTGCAGCCCAGCACGCCGCTCACGAAGACGACCGCCGCCGAAGGGAGCCTCTGAGATGGACAGCTACGCACTCCTCATCGGCTCGGCGCTGAGCGCCGGCACCGTGCTGGCGCTGGCCGCGCTGGGCCTGCTGATCAACGAGAAGGCCGGCATCGTCAACCTCGGTGCCGAGGGCACGATGCTGTGCGCGGCCATCGCCGGTTTCGCGACCGTGGCGACCACGCGCAATCCGTGGCTCGGCTTCCTGGCCGGCATGGCGGCCGGCGCGTTGCTGGCCGCGATCTTCGGCATGCTGGTGATCTGGCTCAACACCAACCAGTACGCGACCGGGCTGGCGCTGAGCCTGTTCGGCGCGGGCTTCTCCGCCTTCGCGGGCATTTCGTTCGTGCAGGCCAAGCTGCCCGATTCGGTGTCGTACGCGCTGCCGGTGCTGGGCGACCTTCCGCTCGTCGGGCCGGCGCTGTTCCGGCATCACCCGATGGTCTATGTCGCCATGGCGGCGACGGCGTTCCTGGTCTGGTTCCTCTACCGCACGCGCGCCGGGCTGGTGCTGCGTTCGGTCGGCGAGTCGCCCGAATCGGCGCATGCGCTGGGCTATCCGGTGCGGCGCATCCGTTTCATGGCGGTGGTGGCCGGCGGCGCGCTCTGCGGGCTGGCGGGTGCGTATCTGTCGACGGTCTATACCCCGCTGTGGGTCGAGGGCATGGTGGCCGGGCGCGGCTGGATCGCGCTCGCGCTGACCACCTTCGCGACCTGGCGGCCGGTGCGGGTGCTGCTCGGCGCCTACCTGTTCGGCGGCGTCTCGATGCTGGGGTTCCATCTGCAGAGCACCGGCATCGACGTGCCGAGCCAGTTCCTGAGCATGCTGCAGTACATCGCGCCGATCGTGGTGCTGGTGCTGATCTCGCGCAACCCGGCGTTCATCCGCATCAACATGCCGGCTTCGATCGGGAAACCGTTCCACCCCGGCTCATAATTTCGCCTCCCTGCAACCCGTCCTCCGAGGATTCCGACAATGAACGATCTCGACAAGCGCTCCTCTCTCTTCAAGCTGGCCGCCCTCACGGCCGTCGCGTCCGCCGCCCTGATCGGCTGCGGCAAGAAGGAGGAGACGCCCGTGCCCACGGCCGCCGCACCGGTCGCGCCCGCACCGGCCGCCGCCGCGGCGCCGGCGCCGCTGAACATCGCCTTCGCCTATGTCGGCCCGGTCGGCGACGGCGGCTGGTCGTTCGCGCACGACAACGGCCGCAAGGCGCTGGAGAAGGAATTCGGTGCCAGGATCAAGACCACCTTCGTCGAGAGCGTGCCCGAGTCGGCCGATGCCGAACGCGTGTTCCGCGATTTCGTCGGCCAGGGCAGCAAGCTGGTGTTCGGCACCACCTTCGGCTACATGGAGTCGATGCTCAAGGTCGCTGCCGACAGCAAGGACGTGAAGTTCGAGCACGCCACCGGCTACAAAACGGCCGAGAACCTGCGCACCTACGACAGCCGCACCTACGAAGGCGCCTACTTGGCCGGCATCATCGCTGGCGGCATGACCAAGACCAACACGCTGGGCGTGGTCGGCTCGGTGCCGATTCCCGAAGTGCTGCGCAACATCAACAGCTTCACGCTGGGCGCTCAGTCGGTGAACCCGAAGATCACGACCAAGGTCGTGTGGGTCAACGAATGGTTCAGCCCGCCCAAGGAGACCGAGGCCGCCACCGCGCTCATCAACGGCGGCGCCGACGTGCTGTTCCAGAACACCGACTCGCCGGCCGTGCTCAAGACCGCGCAGGAAAAGGGCAAGCGCGCTTTCGGCTGGGATTCGGACATGACCGCCTACGGTCCCAAGGCCCACCTGGCGTCGGCGGTGATCAACTGGGCCCCGTACTACATCAAGGCCACGCAGGACGCGCTCGACGGCAAGTGGACCACCGGCCAGGCCTGGTGGGGCGTGAAGGAGGGTGCGATCGACATCGTCTCGCTCGCCAATGACGTGCCGGCCGAGATCAAGACCAAGGTCGACACGGTCAAGGCCGGCCTGAAGGACGGCAGCTTCTCGATCTGGAAGGGCCCGATCGTCGGGCAGGACGGCAAGGAGATGGTCGCCGGCGGCGCGGTGGCGGACGACAAGTTCCTCTCGGGCGTGAACTTCTACGTCAAGGGCGTCGAAGGCAAGGTGCCGGGCGGCGACAAGAAGTAAAGGTGCGGGGCGGGCGGCCGCTGCGCGCCTGCGTGGCCGCCGAACCGGACATGCGGCAGCGCCGCGAACGGCGCGAGGACTTCGTACCGTGCGGGGTTACGGGCTCTGCATCACGGCCCCGCCCTTCGAAGCCGTTCTCCGTTGCGCGCAGGCGCTCAGCGCTTCGGCCCGAGCCGGTCGATCAGCACCTCGCTCGCGCTGTTCAGGCCGACGACTTCGACCGTGCGGCCGTGCCTGCGCAACCGCTGCACCACCTTGTCGAGCGCGGCCACGGCGGTCACATCCCAGAAATGTGCCTGCGACACGTCGATGCGCACCCGGCGGCCTTCGGTGTCGCGGGTGTCGAAGGCGTCGACGAAGCGTTCGGACGATGCGAAGAACACCTGGCCGCGCACGCGGTAAATGCGCAGGGCCGGCGCGTCCTCGACCGCGATGTCCAGCAGCTGCGCCACCTTGAAGGCGAAGAACACGCCGCTCAGCAGCACGCCCACGCCGACGCCGGCCGCCAGGTTGTCGGTCGCGACGGTGACCGCCACCGTCGCCAGCATCACCACGCCCGACATGCGCGGACGTCGCGCCACGGCGCGCAGCGAAGCCCAGTCGAAGGTCGATGCCGACACCATCACCATGATCGCGACCAGTGCCGCCACCGGCACCTGCGACACCCAGGGCCTGAGCGCCACCATCAGCACCAGCAGGAACACGCCCGCGAACAGCGTCGATAGCCGGCCGCGCCCGCCGTAGCGCACGTTGCTCACCGTCTGGCCGATCATTCCGCAGCCGGCGATGCCGCCGAACAGGCTCGCGGCGATGTTCGCCAGGCCGAGGCCGCCGCATTCGCGGTTCTTGTCGCTCGGCGTGTCGGTGAGTTCGTCGACCACGCTGGCCGTCATCATCGATTCGAGCAGCCCGACCATCGCGATCGCCAGCGCGGGCAGGGCGACGAGGCGCAGCGTCTCGAGCGTGAGCGGCACGCCCGGCCAGCCGAAGACCGGCATCGAATCGGGCAGCCGGCCGAGGTCGGCGACGGTCTTGAGCGGCAGGCCGAGCCAGGACGCCGCGAACGTCAGCACGAGGATGCAGACCAGCGGCGACGGCACGGCGGTCGTCAGGCGCGGCAGGCCGTAGATGATCGCCAGCCCGAGCGCCAGCATCGCCCAGGTGACGGTGTTGGCGCCCACGAGGTGCGGCAGCTGCGCGGTGAAGATCAGGATCGCCAGCGCGTTGACGAAACCGGTGCGCACCGAGCTCGACACGAAGCGCATCAGCACGCCCAGCCGCAGCAGTCCGAACAGCACCTGCATCAGCCCCGCGAGCACGCCCGCGGCCAGCAGGTAGGGCAGTCCGTGCGCATGCACCAGCGGCGCCGCGACCAGGGCGACCGAGCCGGCCGCCGCGGAAATCATGGCCGGACGACCGCCGGCGAAGGCGATCACGATGCCGATCACGAAGGACGCGAACAGCCCGACGGCGGGATCGACGCCTGCCGCGAACGAGAACGCGATCACCTCGGGAATCAGCGCGAAGGTGGCGACCGCGCCGGCCATCAGCTCGCGGGGGAGGTGCGCGAGCCAGTCGGCACGCAGGCGGGATGGGATCATAAACGGCGATGGTAGGCGATGACGCCGGCTTGCATTTAGAGTGCAGGGCATGACTTTCTCCACCCACGCTCCGACCTACGACGAACGCTTCGACCGCATCCCGGCCGACCGGTTGCCGGCGCTGCTGCAGGCCATGCCCAAGGCAGAGCTGCACATGCACATCGAGGGGTCGCTGGAACCCGAACTGATCTTCGCGCTGGCGCAGCGCAACGGCGTCGCGCTGCCGTACGCCGACGTGGAGGCGCTGCGCCGCGCCTACGCTTTCACCGACCTGCAGAGTTTCCTGGACATCTACTACGCCGGGGCCAGCGTGCTGCTGCACGAGCAGGACTTCTACGACATGGCCTGGGCGTACCTCGAACGTGCCGCGGCCGACAACGTGGTCCGCACCGAGATGTTCTTCGATCCGCAGACCCACACCGCGCGCGGCGTGCCGATGGGCACCGTCATCGCCGGCCTGCACCGCGCCTGCGTCGATGCGCAGCACCGGCTCGGCGTGAGCGCGGCGCTGATCCTGTGCTTCCTGCGTCATCTGAGCGAGGACGACGCGACCGCCACGCTGGAGGAGGCGCTGCCGTACCGTGCGTTCTTCATCGGCGTCGGGCTGGATTCGAGCGAGGTCGGCCATCCGCCCGAGAAGTTCGCCCGCGTGTTCGCGCGCTGTCGCGAGCTCGGCCTGCGTCTCGTCGCGCACGCTGGCGAGGAAGGCCCGCCGGCGTATGTCTGGAGCGCGCTCGACGTGCTGAAAGTCGAGCGCATCGACCACGGCGTGCAGAGCGAGAAGGACCCCGAACTCATGAAGCGGCTGGCGATGGACCGCGTTCCGCTGACGGTCTGCCCGCTGTCGAACCTCAAGCTCTGCGTGTTCCCCGACCTGTCGCGGCACAACCTCGGCGCGCTGCTGGACGCCGGGCTGGTCGCCACGGTGAACTCGGACGACCCGGCCTATTTCGGCGGCTACATGAACGACAACTTCCTGCAGACCTTCGCCGCCACCGGTCTGACGGTGCGCCACGCGTGGCAGCTGGCGGCGAACAGCTTCGAGGGCAGCTTCATCGGCGAAGCCGAGCGGCAGGGTTATGTGGCGCGGCTCGACCGCAGTTTCGAAGCCTTCGTCGACTGACGAGATGTCCTCCATGTCCGCACCGACGCGCTTCGTTCTCGCCGCTGCAATGGCGCTGGTGGCAGTGGCCCGGCTCGGGCTCGGCGAGGCCGTGGCGGCAGGGATCACCCGATGCACCGACGCGACCGGCAAGGTGAGCTACACCGACAAGGCCTGTCCGTCGGAAACCCGGCAGTCCGCGCAGCTGGAAGTAATCGAGACGAACGGCACCTCGATCCCGGGGCCGGGTGCGACATCGCCGCCGCCAGCGAGTGCCGCCGCCGTGACCGCGACGCCGGGCCGCACGGGGACACCGGCGCGATACGGCTCGCTGTCGGACAGTGGCCTGGTCGTCATCGATCCTCGCGCCCGCCCGCCGCAACAGGCGTCGACGAACCTCGAGCCCGACCGGGACGACGGCGATCCGTACGCCTATCCCTACGCCGGATACCCTTATGCCGGATACCCGGGCGCCTATCGCCGGCAACTCGCGCCGCCGCAGGACCTGCGCCCCGCGTTGCGCAACTGCGATGCCGGCGGCTGCAGCGACACGATGGGCAACCACTACGACCGCGCCGGCAAGGTCGATCGATTCGCGAGGCCGGACGGGCGGACGTGCCGGCCCGTGGGGACGACGGTGGTGTGTTGAAAGGACCGGGGCTCTTCGACTGGACACCGTATTGCGCCTTGAAAGCCAAGAATGAAAGGAGACACTGACGGCTTCAATCGAATTTGATGGAATCGAGTTGAGGACGATGGTTTGTGCCAAATAACTTCCCGGCCTGCCGTGTCGGTCTGACGCACATAGGCCGTGGCCGCCAGTTCCCCGATGGCCGCCCCAAAGCGCCAGCACCGCAGCCCGCCGCACTGTCGGCCCGTGCTGCACCGACCGGGCACCCCGCAACCGCGTGCGAGCTGCGTCATGAAGCCCTGCGCGCCCGTGCCTTCGGTGGGCAGGCCCGTCGGGTTCAGGTTCATCCCGCCCAGCACGCCGCCTGTGACGATGGCCGTGAGCAAGCCATGCACGTTCGCACTGCTGCCCAGGTCGTGCAGCGCCGCGCCCAGGTCGCCCCGGTTGTTCGACCACCGCCACCGCCGCCTGGCCGGCCAACGCGCTCAGGCCCGCCTTCACCGCGCCACCGACCACGCTGGAGATCGTCGCGACGGCGGCCGTCACGAACGCACCGCCTCCAGCCAACGCCACGCCTTCGCCCGCATCGACGGCCGCCGCGTTGTCCGCCGCGACGCCCCAGCCCGCCGTCGCTCCGGCCAACAGGTACGCCGCCACCAGCGTCACGATGGCCGCGCCCTCCGGCGTCAGGCCCTGCTGGCTGTAGTTCCACGTCCGGTGCGCGTCCTCGACCTTCGCCCAGTCGATGTGGCCCGCGAGCGCGGGGTCGTCGCGCAGCTGTCCGACCCAGGCCATGCCCGGCTGCTTGGCCAGTGCGTCGATGCTCTGCTGGGTCCCCGTTTCGATCTGCACGCTGTCGACGTGCCGCACCATTTGCCCGGCGTGGATCCGCACGAGGTTGACCGTCGGGTCGCTGCTGCCTTCGCCCTTGGCGCTCTGCCACATCAGGTCGCGGCCCTGGCCCGTGCGGCTCTGGTCGACCTGGGTGGTCTGTGCGGCCATGACCAGATGGTCGGCCTCCAGGGTAAGCGTGCCGGGGGGGTGATCGTCGTGCCCGCGAGCATCAGCTCGCCGCGCTGGCCGTCCTTGCTCACCGCCAGGACGTTCACGCTGGCGCCGTGGAGCGTGCTGCGCACCAGGCTCGTCTCCGCTCGCGAGTCGACCGCTTCCTTCTTGGTGTCGAGGCCCTCGCCCACGCGCGTGACGAAGTTGCCCGCATTGAGGTGCTGCTCGTCGTCACGGCGGTGGGCATCGTGGCGGGGAACGGGGATCGCGGCGTATGAGGTGACCACCTTGATCATCAACAACGGCCTGGGCGACACGGCGGTGGCGATCGCGCAGGGCATCCAGGGGGTTCCGGCAGATCTGGTGGCGAGGCTGGGCAGTGCGGATCCGCAGGTGCGGGGCGAGGCGCTGGTGGATACGCTGGCGCTGGCCGGGGTGGCGACGGCGGTGGGGGCGAAGCTGGGGCAGAGTGGGTATGCGGCGCTGATCAAAGCTGCCGAACCGAAAATACCTGCATCAGCTGGAGTGAAACCGGGAGCGACTACGGCTGAGCCGCCTGCGACTTCTGGGGGAGCTGCCGGCCCGGGGGTGGCTGGCGAGATCCACGCGAACGACGCGGGAGGCGCGGGCGTTTCGAACGTGCCGCCTGGGCATGGGGCCAATGGGGGAACGGCTGCGGCGGGAGAGTTGACCAGAACGCGCACGGCGATAAGTGCAGCTGACGATGCGGCAACGATACGTTCATTGACTCGTGAAAATGAGAGTGCAACGACGCTTGCCAACAACTGCTACAAGGTACAACAGAATCCTCCAACACTACCGAATAGCAAAAATCCTGACTACATCATCAATGGGCAAGGGCGCTGTTGCATAACTCGGAATTAGGCTGCAGTTCCCCTACCCCGGACGGAGTTACGCCACGCGCACCGTCTCAGGGGTACCCAGTTGGGTGA
>JBPBPG010000007.1:0-280361 GCA_050954325.1 Janthinobacterium lividum
CGTCGCCGGCCACCACGCCGTTGAACGCGACATTGCCGAGCGACGCCCGCGTGTTGCCGTCGTACACCTTGGCGGCGACGTCGGCCGTGGCGGTGATCGTCTTGGGCGTGACGCTCGCACTGCCGATGGCCGACGTGGCGTCGAGCGCGTAGTTGCCCGCGTCGGCGCCCGCCAGCACGATGCCGCCGCCCGTCACGCGCTTGCCGGTGCCGACGTTCTTCGTGTCGAACGTGCCGACGCTGCCCGTGCCGCTGGTCAAGGCGTCGCCGGCCACCACGCCGTTGAACGCGACATTGCCGAGCGACGCCCGCGTGTTGCCGTCGTACACCTTGGCGGCCACGTCGGCCGTGGCGGTGATCGTCTTGGGCGTGATGGCGGCGGTGGCCACCTGAGCCGCCGTGTCGAACACGTAGTTTCCTGCGCCGCTGCCGGCGATCGACAGGCCGCTGCCGCTGATCAACTTTCCAGTGCCCGCGTTCCTGTCGCCGAAGCTGCCGGCATTGCCGACTGCCGAGACGACGTTCTGGTCGCCGGCGACCAAGCCGGCGAGCTGCACGCCGGCCAGTGCGGCGGCGGTCGTGCCGTCGTAGACCTTGTCGACGCCGGTGGCCGTGGCGGTGAGGGTCTTCGGCGTGATGACGCCGGTGCCGATGGCCGATGTCGTGTCGACCGTGTAGTTGCCCGCATCCGTGCCGCCCAGCACGATGCCCGCGCCGGTCACGCGCTTGCCGGTGCCGACGTCCTTCGTGTCGAAAGTCCCGGTGCTGTTGCCGGCGCTCGACAGCGTATCGCCGCCGACGACACCGGTGAAGATGACATTGGCGATCGACGCGGTGGTGGTGCCGTCGTACACCTTGTCGGTCACGCTGGCCATGGCCGTGACGGTCTTGGGCGTGATGGCCGCGCTGCCGACCGCGGCGGTGGTGTCCACGGCATAGTTGCCCGCGTCCGCACCGGTCAGCACGATGCCCGTGCCGGTCACGCTCTTGCCGGTGCCGACGTTCTTGGTGTCGAAGGTGCCGGTGCTGCCGCCGGCGCTCGACAGCGCATCGCCGCTCACGACGCCGTTGAGGGCGACATTGGAAAGCGATGCCAGCGTGCTGCCGTCGTACACCTTGTCGGCTACGCCGGCCGTGGCGGTGATGGTCTTGGGCGTGATGGCCGCGGCGCCGACAACGGCGGCGGTGTCCACCGTGTAGTTGCCCGCATCCGCACCAGTCAGCACGATGCCTGTGCCGGTCACGCTCTTGCCGGTGCCGACGTTCTTCGTGTCGAAGGTCCCGGTGCTGTTGGTAGCGCTCGACAGCACATCGCCGCTCACGACGCCGTTGAAAGCAACGTTGGAGAACGATGCCGAGGTGTTGCCGTCGTACGCCTTGTCGGCGACGCCGGCCGTGGCGATGATGGTCTTCGGCGTGATGGTCGCAGTGCCGATGACGGCCGAGTTGCTGACGCGGTAGTTGCTGGCGTCGGCGCCCTGCAGCACGATGCCGCCGCCCGTCACGTTCTTGGCCGTGCCGACGTTCTTCGTGTCGAAGGTGCCGACGCTGCCGGCGCCGTCCGAGACCGTGTCGTTCTGCTCGATGCCGCTGAGCACGATGCCGGAGATCTGCGCGCCGGTGCCACCGTCGTAGACCTTCCCGGCCACGCTGGCGGAGGCGGTGATGGTCTTGGGGGTGATCGTGGCGCTCGCGGTCGTGCTGGTGATGCCGCCCAGGTCGTAGTTGCCCGCGTCGGCCCCGGAGATCGCGATGTTCGCGACGTTCACGACCTTGCCCGTACCCGCATCCTTGGTCGCGAAGGTACCGGTGCCGGTGCCCACGAGCGTGTCTCCCGCCGCGACGTTGGTGAAGGTGATGCCGGACACGGTCGCGCCGGTGGTGGCGTCGTAGACCTTGTCGACCGCCGTCGCCGAGACGCCCACCTGCCGCAGCGTCAGCACGCGCCGGTCGACCTCGCCGATGGTGGCGCTGGCGGTCGGGTTGAACTGGTAGCCGTAGACGGCGACTCCGCCGTTGGTCGCGCTGTCGATGGCGATGCCCGACACGCTGACCCCTTTCACCGTACCGACGTTCTTGCTGTCGTAGATCGCTGCGCCGCCGGAGCCGACTTGGAAGGTCACCGTATCGCCGTTCACCTCGCCGGTGCTGGAGAAGTTCGATGTGGCGAGCGTGGCGGTCGAGGTGCCGTCGTAGGTCTTGACAACCTGGCCGGTCAGCGACACGTTCACGACCGGCGCCTCGGTGTAGAGGAAACCGTTGCCGGTGCCCTTCACCACGTCCGCCGCGGTACCGCCGAGATAGCGCGCGTTGTACTGCTTGAAATCGTTGACGAGTGCACCGACCGTGTCCTGCGGCGCGGTGGTCGAGTACACCAGCCAGTGGCCGCCGGCGCCGGTCGAGAACACCGAGGCGTTCGGGTTGCTGTTGACGAAATCGCGACCGGCCGCGAGCACGATCGCACTGGCGTTCGTGCCGTTGGAAGCCACGCTGCCGGCGGCGGCGATCGCCACGTCCTGGCCGGCCTGCGCCACGACCTTGCTGGTGGCCGCCGTGCTGCTGTTCGCGAGGGCGCCGTCGATGGCGACGGTGCCGTTGAGCAGCTTGAGCGTGTCGCTGGCGTTGAAGGCGAAGCCGCCGCTCGGCACGGTCGTCGTGCCGGTGCCGTCGGCGCGGCCGATGGTCAGGTTCTTGATGCCCGAGAGCTTGGTGAACGTGGTCGCGCGCGCGATGCCGGTGCTCGCACCGTTGAGGGCGATGTTGGTCGTGATGTCGTAGGGTTGCAGGACCACGCTGGCGGTGGAGACGTTGGTCACCGACGCATTGCTGAAGTCGATGTCGCTCGCACGCAGCGTCAGGGCGCCGGCGCCGGTGTTGAGGCTGACCGAGCTGGTGAAGCTGATCGCACCGTCGGTGTAGATGCCCGAGCCGGCGTTCATGACGAACGGCGAATCCAAAGTGACGGGGCCGTTGACCGACAGGATGCCACCCAGCGTGCGGGTGCCGCTGGTGTAGCTGCCGTCGGCCTTGAAGACGATGCGCCCGGTGCCCAGCGTCATGCTGGAATTCAGGTCGATGGCGCCAGTGCCGGCGGAAACGTACAGATTGCCGCCGTTGGTGACGACCGGCGCGCTCATCGTGTAGCCGCCGCCACTCTGGTTGTCGGAGTCGGCCCAGACGCGGACGTAGCCGCCGTTGGTCGTGACCGAACCGCCCACGGTCACGCCGTCGGCGCCGAAAAGGGTGATCGAGCCTGCGCTGGGCGTGCCGCTACCCGTCACGCTGACGTCATGGGTGGGCAGCGTGTTCGGATTGGTGCCCGTGCCGTGGGCGACCAGGTTGGGCATGTTGGTCAGATTGCCGGTGCCCAGCCGTCCGGCGACGAACATCAGGCTGCCGGTGCCGAACACCTCGACCGTGTTCGACGTGTTGGCGAAGGTGACATCGCCCGTGCCGCCGGTACCGGCCTCGACCCGCAAGCTGACGTTGTTGGCCATCGAGATCTTGCCGTCGCCGCCGTTGAGGGCCAGGTTCTGGAAATTGATGTTGCCCGTCGCCTGCATCAGGACGTTGGCGGTCTGCGCTTCGAGCGTCTGTTCGTACACCGTGACTGCGCCGGTGCCGTTGGCATAGTCTCCGCTGGTGCCGGCGCCGCCGCTCACGGTGATGGTCGTCGGATCGAGCAGCAGATCGCCGGTGGTGCCCTTCGAGGCGCGCGCGTCGGTATGCCCGTCGTAGACGAGCGTCTGCTTGCCGGAGACTTCCGCCGCACCGCCGTTGCCGCCGTCCGCGCCGCCGCGCACGGCGATATGGCCGGTGAAGCGCGTGGTGTCGTCGCTCCAGAACACGACCTTGCCGCCGTCGCCGTTGCCGGTCGCATCGGCACGCGCCGTCACGCTGGCGTCGGCCGTCACCGTCGTGGCATTGGCGATGGCCACGTCTTTGCCCTGGAAGCCGCCACCCACGTTGATGGTGCCGCCGCCGGTCGCGCCGCTGGCATCGAGCGTCGCGCCGCCGTCGAGTGCGATCGTCTTGCCGGTGACGACGATGTCGCCGCCCTTGCCGCCGGCCGAGCTCGCGTCGAGCGTGCCCGCCGCATGCGTGCTGCCGTGGGCCGCGTCGCCGTCGAGCAGGATGCGCCCGTTGCGCGCCACCAGGCCCCTGGCCTCGATCGTGCCGGTGTTGCTGACCACGCTGCCGAGCAGCGCGTCGGCGCCCCGCGCCGTGAGCGCGACCAGGCCGCCCGCGGCGCTGATGCTGCCGCTGTTTTCCGCCGCCGCGTCGAGCGCGCCGCGCTCGACGGCAACGCTGATCAGGCCGTCGCCGGTGAAGTCGAGACTCACGGTCTCGCCGGCCGCGAGCACAGTGCTGCCGCCCGGTGTCGAAATGCTGCCGCTGTTGCTCACCTTCGGTGCCATCAGCACCACCACGCCACCGGCGCCGGTCTGGATGCTGCCCTTGTTGACGACCGCACCGGCGCTGCTGCCGCCGGTGAAGCGGCTGCCGCCGGCCATGAAGTCGCTGTCGGAAATACCCAGTGACGAAGCCACCAGCCCACCCACGCTGACCTGCGCACCGGCGCCGATCACCACGCCGTTCGGGTTGAGCAGCCAGACGTTGCCGTTGGCGTTGATCGATCCGAGGATGCTGCTGGCCGCGCCGCCGCCGGCGACGCGGTTGAGCGCGACGCTGCCGGCGTTCGGCTGCACGAAGCGTACCGAGGCGCCGACCCCGACGTCGAACGAATTCCAGTTGGTCACCACGCGCTGCGAGGCCTGCGAGACGGTCAGCTGGTTGCCGGTCTGCGTCAGCGTCGCCGTGCCGGCCACCACGTTGCCGCCGGTCGGCAGGGTCTGCGCCAGTGCACCACCCGAAACGCCGAGCACCAGCGCTGCGGCCAGCACGCCGGTCGCGCCCACGGTGCCGCAGGTGCGCTTGCCACGGCCGCAGGTGTGTTCCGCCACGGCGACGTAGGTGTTCGAGAGCTCGTTCCAGACGAGCCGGTAGATGTGGTTCAGCGATGCGCTCTTCATGATGAAAAGTCCTAGGGATCAGGGAAGAAGATGGCGCACGACGCGTGCTGCGGCCGTGCGGGACGAAGTCAGGCGTTCAGAACGCGAACGCGGCCTGGACCCAGGCGCGCCAGTTGCTGCTGCGACTGTCGGCATCGCGGCCGGCGAGGCTGCGTCCGGGGTTGTCGCCCAGCGTGCGTGCCACCGCGGCGCGCACCGTCCAGCGGCCGACCCACAGGTTGGCGCCGATGCCCGCGCCTGCGAGGCTGTAGCTGTTGGCGTTGTCGGCATTCACCACCGAGTTGGGCCAGACATGCTTGTGCAGCATCACGTGGCCGGCATCGACGAAACCGAGCAGCTGCAGCCTGCGCTCGGCGCCGACGTCGACATTGCGGCGCAGCTCCAGCGTGCCGATCACGCCCTGGTCGCCGGCGGCCTCGCCCACCGCATAGGCGCGCACGCCGGACGGTCCGCCCAGGATGAATTTCTCCGACGAATCGAGATTGCTGCTGGCGAGCTGGCCCGATGCGCCCGCGAACAGCGTCCATTCGGAGCCCGGCGCGCCGCCGAGGTTCTGCAGGCGGCTGGCCCGCAGCGCCAGCTTCTCGAAACCGCCCTGGGTGCGTGCGGTCAGGCGGTCGAAGAAACGGTCGTCGGCATTGCCCGACAGGTTGGTGCGTCCGGCCTCGAGCGCCAGTCCGCCCTCCATCACACCACCGCTGCCGAAGGCGTCGACGCGGTTGCCGTTCAGCCCGAAGGTCACGCTGTCGACCTTGCGCGAACGCACCTGCAGGCCCAGCACCTCGTCCTTCAGCTGGCGATGCTCGTAGGTGGCCGATGCCGTGAGGTTGCGCTCGCGCGTCCGCAGCAGCGGATAGCTCAGGCCGAGCTGCGCGGTCGTCGCGTCGCCGCGCAGGTCGAGCGCGCGGAACGCGTCCTGGTCGACGTGGTAGCGCAGGTAGGAAGCACCGGCGTTCAGGCGCAGGCCCGACGGCGTCAGCGGCACGCTGTAGTTCAGGTTGGCGATCGTGCTGCCGGTGGACTTGGTCACGCCGAACCCGGCCTGGTCGCCGATGCCCAACGGATCGTCGAGCTGCACCTGCGCGCCCACGCGGGCCGCGCCGGTGCTGCGGTTGCCGAAGTTGTCGGTCCACGCGCTGCCCTGCACCTGCGGGCCTTCGGCCGCCTCGATGACCAGGCGGCTGGTGCCGGGCTCGCTGCCGCGCTCGAGCGTCGAGCGGGCCGTGACGCCCGGCAGGTCGTTGACCAGCAGCACCGCGCGTTCGAGGTCTTCGGCGCGAAGCGGGCGGCCCGCGGGCAGCGCGGCTTCGGCGATGGCCAGGATGCGGCTCGAAGCGACACGCGTGGTGCCGCGCACGACGATGCGGTCGGCGCCCGACTGCAGCCGGCCCGCGGACACGGCGATCTCGAGGTTGCCGTCGGTCAGGTCCTGGCGTGGCAGGTAGGCACGGGCCAGGAGGTAGCCGCGGCCGCGGAGTTCGCGGCTCATCGCTTCGGCGATCTGCAGCAGTTCGGAATGACCGACCGTGCGCCCGATGGACGGGGCTGCGAGCGACGCCAGGTTTTCGGAAGAAGCGGTCGCGGTATCGCCGCTGAACCGCACGGACCGCAGCTGGACCACCAGGCCATCGGCGACGTCGGCACCCGGATTGACCGACGGCACGCCGGTGGTTGCAGGCACCGGGGCGGAGGGAGGTGCGAGCGGCGGTGTGCGCTGCTGCTCGTTGAGCAACTGGCCTGCATTCGGCAGCACTTGCGCGGCGGCTTCATGCGCACCGACGACCGCAAGACTCAAAAGGGCGATGGCAGAAAGAGCGCTGCGCTGACGAAAAACGAATTTGCCCGGGACAGGGCGATTTTCCGATGAGGTCATGGAATTGGCTTGATTTGTAAACCGTCGCAGGAGGTCGGTTGACCTTCGGGCCGTCCGCATTCGAATGCGGAAAAAAGATTGTTTAACAATCTGAAGTTTACAAAAAGCTACAAAGGCGCAAGCGACTTTCCTACCTATGTTGTCGTAATAACGAGCTAAGCAAAAAGAACAAAAGGAAAATGAATTCTTTATTACTAGATTGGCATCTCGTCATTGAACAAAGCGTTGCTAAATATTCACAACAAAATCATGAAAACACTTTCAATTTTGCGTTCGGGTATTTCCACGCTTTGCATTGATACAACCAATTAAAACCAAAGTTTTAATTTTGGGCGCCCAATTGAAACACCAGACTCGCTACAGCTCAAAACCGATAGATGCCGCCGACACCGGCCGTCCAGGTGCGTCCCGGCGCAGGTTCGAAATAGCGCGCGTTGCCTTCGTTGACGATCACCGAACCGACGATCCGGCGGTCCAGCAGGTTGTCGATGCGGGCGAAGGCGTTGAATTCCCAGCGCTGCCAGCGCTTCACGTAACCGCCCTGCAGCGCGGCCACCGCATGGCCGGCCGCCGCGGCCGTGTCGGCGTCGTTGGCGGCGATGCGTCCCAGCGCGCGCAGTTCGGCGCCAACGCGCCAGCCTTCGGGCGGCGCATAGCCGAACGACACGAACATCGATCGCTTCGCGATGCCGGGGATGAGATTGCCGGCCGCGACGCCGTTGAAGCCCTCGCTGTAGCGTGCGTCGAGCCAGGTGGCTGCGATCTGCGTGCGCCAGTGGTCGGCGGTCTCGTGCAGCCAGCCGAGTTCGAAGCCGTCGCGGCGCGTGCGGCCGGCGTTCTGGAACGTCGCGCGGCCGCCGACGTTGGTCGCGGTGACGATCTCGTCGTCGGTCCGGGTCTGGAACACGGCGCCGGTCAGCAGACCGTCGGCGATGCGAGCCTTGGCGCCGGCTTCGACGCTGGTGTTCACCGAAGGCAAGAGCGTGAAGTTCAGACCGGCGCTGCCGTTCGGGCGATAGGAGAGTTCGTTCAGCGTCGGAGTTTCGAAGCCGCGTCCGGTGGAGACGTAGAGGTTCAGGTCGCGCGTCGCGGCATAGCGCAGCGCGGCGGCCGGCAAGGTCTTGCCGTAGCGTGTGTCGCCGCTGTCGTCGCCGTTCGTGCCGCGCACGTAGCGGTCCTTCGAATCGAAGCGCACGCTGCTGCGACGCATGCCGGCTTCGAGCGTCCAGCGCTCGGCGAGGTCCCAGCGCGTTTGCAGGTAGGGGTCGACGTTCGAGACGGTGTTGCGCTCGTCGCGCCGCAGCCGGCCTTGCGTGCCGAGCTGGCGCGGCGCCGTCGCCGTGCCCAGGAAGTTCTCGTAACCCTGCCGCTTCTCGTCGAGCGTGTCGTAGGCCGCGCCCACGGCCAGGTCGAACGGCCGTCCGCCGAGCTGCAAATGCGAGGTCCAGCGCGCGTCGAGGCCGGCATAGCGGCGCTTCAGGTCGATGACGCCGCCCGCGCTCAGCGGGTTGGCCTGCGTGGCCGGGGGGATCGACTGGAACTGCGTGGTCTCGCGCTGGCCGCCGTAGAGCATCAAACGCAGGTCGCTCGCGGCATCGACGCGCTTTTCGTACAGCAGGCCGAGCTGCGTCTGGTCGACGGTCTTGCGGGTGTCGTACTGCGTGGCGAGCGCCGCGCCGCGGCGGTTGTTGTCGAGCTGCGCCTGCGTGAGGCCGAGCGGGTCCTGGGCGTCGATGCGAACGCTGTTGGCCACCAGCGTGAGCTTGCTGCCGTCGTCCAGCCGGAGGCCGAGCTTGCCGTTGACGATGTCGCGCGTGGCTGCGCTGTGGTCACGATAGCCGTCGGTGCGAAAGCGGCTGGTGCTCAGCACGTAGTCGACATTGCCGCTCGCGCCGGTCGCCTTGGCGCCGACGCGCGAGGTGCCGTCGCTGCCGCCGGCCGCCGAGAAGCCCAGCGTCGGCGGGCCTTCGCCGTCCTCGGTGAAGACCTGGATCACGCCGCCCGACGAGTTGCCGTAGAGCGCCGAGAACGGTCCGCGCAATACCTCGACACGGTCGGCCGATCCGATGTCGATGTTCGAGCTCTGTCCCTGGCCGTCGGGCAGGGTGGCCGGTATGCCGTCGATGTAGAGCCGCACGCCGCGCAGGCCGAAGGTGGAGCGCGCACCGAAGCCGCGGATCGAGATCTGCAGGTCCTGCGCGTAGTTCTGGCGGTTCTGTACCTGCAGTCCCGGCACGCCGCCGAGGCTCTCGGACAGGTTGACCTGCAACCTGCCGTCGCGCAGCTGCCGCCGGTCCACCAGGTCGACCGAGTCCGGCATGTCGAACGGCGCCACCTCGCCGCGCGGCGTCGTCACCGTGACGGGGCGCAGGCTGGGTGTTTCGTCGGCGGTCTGGGCCTGGACGGTAGCGGCGAGAAGGATGAGGGATGCTGCGGCAGCGATGCTCTTCATGCAGCCGATTCTGAAGGCGCCCTCTGCAAGGCCGACGCCAGATGGCGCGCCGTCTTGCCCACCTTCGACCGTGCCACGTCGGCCGGCACGCCGGCCGCCACGATGCGCCCGCCCTCCCCGCCCGCGCCCGGGCCGACGTCGATCACCCAGTCGCTCCGCGCGACCACGCGCATCTCGTGCTCGACCACCACGACGGTGTTGCCGGCCTCGATCAGCCGATCGAACTGCGCCATCAGCTTGTCGACATCCGACGGGTGCAGGCCGGTGGTGGGCTCGTCGAGCACGTAGAGCGTGTCGCCGCGTTGCGCACGCTGCAGCTCGGTCGCCAGCTTGATGCGCTGCGCCTCGCCGCCCGACAGCTCGGTCGCAGGCTGGCCGAGTCGCAGATAGCCCAGGCCGACGGCGCGCAACAGGTCCAGCGGACGCAGCACGGCGGCATCGCCGGCGAAGAACGTGCAGGCCTCGTCGACCGTCATGCCCAGCACGTCGGCGATGCTGCAGTCGCGCAGCGTGACCGCGAGCGTGGCCTCGTTGTAGCGCGCGCCGTGGCAGGTCGGGCACGGCGCGTAGACGCTCGGCATGAACAGCAGCTCGACGCTGACGAAGCCCTCGCCCTCGCAGGTCGGGCAACGGCCCTTCTCGACGTTGAACGAGAAACGCCCGGCGTCGAAGCCGCGCTTCGTCGCGGCCGGCGTCGCGGCGAACAGCTTGCGCACCTGGTCGAACAGGCCGGTGTAGGTCGCGAGGTTGGAGCGCGGCGTGCGGCCGATCGGTTTCTGGTCGACGCGCACGAGCCGGCGGATGCCTTCCGCGCCGCTCGCGATGCGGCCGCCGGTGATGCCGCCTGCGTCGACGGCCGCCGACGGCGCTCCGTCGACAGCGCTTTCGTCTTCCGCGACAGGCAGTTCCTGCCCCAGGTGCGCGGACACCAGATCGACCAGCGCCTGGCTCACCAGGCTCGACTTGCCCGATCCCGATACGCCCGTGACGGTCGTCAGCACGCCGAGCGGGAACTCGGCGCTCACGTCGGCGAGGTTGTTGCGCGAGATGCCTTCGAGCTTCAACCATCCGGCGGGCCTGCGCGGCGCGCGCGACTCGAGTCGGCGGTCGTCGAACAGATAGCGCGCGGTCAGCGAGGCGGCGACGTCGCGCAGGCCATCGGGCGGTCCGCTGTAGAGCACTTCGCCGCCCAACTCGCCGGCGCCGGGGCCGACATCGACGATCCAGTCGGCGCGCCGCATCATGGCCAGGTCGTGCTCCACGACGAAGAGCGAGTTGCCCGCGCCCAGCAACTGCGCGAGTGCATCGAAGAGCGCCTCGCCGTCCTCCGGATGCAGGCCGGCCGTCGGCTCGTCGAGCACGTAGACGACGCCGAACAGGTTCGAACGGATCTGCGTCGCCAGCCGCAGGCGCTGCAGTTCGCCGGGGGACAGCGTCGGCGTGGCGCGATCGAGCGACAGGTAGCCAAGGCCGAGCGTACGCAGCGTGTCCACGCGCGCCAGCACTTCCTGCGCGATCCGCTGGGCGGCCAGCCGCTTTTCCTCGGACAGGTGCGAGGTGCGCCGCACGTCGGGTGCCGCCGCATGCGACGCGCCGCCGGCTGCGATGCGGCGTGCGGTGTCGCGCTTCGCGCTCGCGCGGTCGAGCGTCGCGGAATCGGTCTGCGTGCCCGACTCGCCTCTCGCGGCGGGCTCCAGCACTCGTGCCATGCGGTCGAGCGGCAGGCGTCCGAGTTCGGCGATGTCCAGGCCCGCGAAGGTCACGCCCAGCGCTTCGCGCTTGAGGCGCTTGCCCTCGCATTCGGGGCACACGCTGCCGGTCATGAAGCGCGCCACGCGTTTCTTCATGAGCGCGCTCTGCGTGGTCGCGAAGGTGTGCATCACGTACCGGTGGGCGCCGGTGAAGGTGCCCTGGTAGCTCGGTTCCGCCTTGCTGCGCAGTGCGGCGCGCACTTCCTCCGGCGTGAAGCCGGCGTAGACCGGCACGGTCGGCTGCTCGTCGGTGAAGAGGATCCAGTCGCGCGTCTTCTTCGGCAGGTCGCACCATGGCGTGTCGACATCGTGGCCGAGCGTGACGAGGATGTCGCGCAGGTTCTGGCCCTGCCAGGCCGACGGCCAGGCCGCGACGGCGCGCTCGCGGATGGTCAGCGAATCGTCGGGCACCATCGATTTCTCGGTCACCTCGTAGACATGGCCCAGGCCGTGGCACCTCGGGCAGGCTCCCTGCGGCGTGTTGGGCGAGAAATCTTCCGCGTACAGCATCGGCTGCCGAGCCGGATAGCGGCCGGCGCGCGAGAACAGCATGCGCACCAGGCTCGACAGCGTCGTCAGGCTGCCGACCGACGACCGCGCCCCGGGCACGCCGCGCGCCTGTTGCAACGCAACGGCCGGCGGCAGGCCGTCGATGCTGTCGATGTCGGGCACGCCGACCTGGTCGATCAAGCGGCGCGCGTAGGGCGCGACCGATTCGAAATAGCGGCGTTGCGCCTCCGCGTACAGCGTGCCGAAAGCCAGCGACGATTTGCCCGAGCCGGAGACACCGCTGAAGACCACCAGCGCGTCGCGCGGTATGTCGACATCGACGTTCTTCAGGTTGTGCTCGCGCGCGCCGCGAACCTCGACGAAGCCGGGGCGTTTCAAGAGCGCTCGCGTGCCTGGTCGCGCAGGCGCTCGATGTCGTCATGGTTGCGCTGGGCGCTCTGCATCTGCTGCGACACCACGCTGCGGATGTCGGCCGGCAGCTGCTGCCCGAGCGCCTTGCGGTAACGCGCGAGCGCGGCGTCTTCGCCGCGCTCGGCCTCTTCCAGGATCGACAGCTCGCTGTTGGCGCCGACCGCGCCTTTCAATCGCACCCAGCTACGATGCAACGCGCCCGACGTCGTTCCGCCGTCCGCCGGTTCGCTGCCGTACGCGACGATCAGCGCCACCAGTTCGGCGGCGGCGTCGCGACAACCGTCGGCGCGGGTCGCGAACAATTGCTTCAGGCTGGTGGATTCGACCGCCTCGGCGCTGGCACGGAAGCCGTATTCGCCGTCGCGCGCATTTTCAAGCAAGTCGTTCAGCACGTCGGCGACTTCGTCATTGGCCAATGGCTCGTCCGAGATTCCATCGTCGAAGCCGGCATCGGCGTCGACGGCGCCCGCGGTGCTGAAATACGTGCGGTCGGCACGCTCCCAGGCCGCGCGCGTGGCCGGGCGGGCCTGCGGCCATTCGAGTTCGGACGTGCCGCGGCGGGTCGCCCATTCGGTCGCCAAGGCCGGCTCCGCCGCCTCGAAGGTGTCGGGCCGCTGCGCGCGGGTCGACCAGCCGAGCTCGTAGGCCGGGGCGTAGTCGTCGTAGCTGCGACCGGGCTCGACGTAATTCGCGTTCGCGTGGTTCTCGCGCCAGTGGGCGTCCTCGACGGTCGGGTTCACCTGCTCGGCGACGATGTTGCCGCTCATGCCGCCGACGATCGTGCCGGCCACCATGCCGACCAGCGCACCGGCCGGTCCCCCCATCGCGCCGAACGCCGCGCCCGCGAGCGCACCGCTGGCGGAGCCGACGCCGGTGCCGACCGGGTGCACGCCCGGCGTGCCGCTCACCGGGTCGCGATCGAGATCGTCGTCGCGCGAGAGGTCGGTCTTGTCGTTCTGCATGGTTTGCTCCTTGAGAGGTTGGTCAGCCTTCTGTATGAAGCAATCGGCGCACTCGCCGGGTCGTCTGCATCGCAACACCCATGTAAGGGATGGCCTGCTGCTTCGCTGTTATTTCAGGAAAGCCGGCTTCGCATAGCCCTGGAACCTGGTGTCGACCACGGCCTTGTACTCATTCGACTTGAAGGCGTCGATGACGTCCCGCGTCCACGGCGCGTCCTTGTCCGCACGCTTGACGGCGACGACGTTCAGGTAGTGGTCCGGCGTCTGCTCCAGCGCGATGGCTTCTGTCAGCTTCAGGCCGGACGAGATCGCGAAGTTGCCGGTGATGATCGCGAAGTCGGTGTCGCCGATCGACCGCGGCAGCTGCGCCGCTTCGAGCGGGATGAACTTCAGCTTGCGCGGGTTCCCGGCGATGTCCTTCTCCGACGCACGCAACGCGTCGATGCCCGGCTTGAGCGTCACCAGCTTGTTCTGTTCCAGCAGCGTCAGCGCGCGCGCCAGGTTGCTCGGGTCGTTGGGCAGCGTCACGCGGTCGCCGTCCCTGGCTTCGGCGAGCGACTTGCGGTTCTTGGAATAGACGCCCAGCGGCGCGATCGGGCCCTGCACCAGCTCGACGAGATCGAGCTTCTGGTCGACGGCGAATTTCTGCAGATAGACGCGGTGCTGGAAGAAGTTGGCGTCCAGCGAACCCTGCGCGAGCGCCAGGTTGGGCTGCACGTAGTCGTTGAACTCGACCAGCTTGACCTTGTAGCCCTTCTTTTCCAGGATCGGCACGATGCCCAGTTTGAGCTGGTCGATGTTCGAGCCGGCGGTGGCGCCGATGACGAGGTCCTTCCTGGCTGCCTGGGCCTGCGCATCGAGCGACAGGCCGCCCAGGGAAAGCGCAGCGATCGACAGCGCGAGGAAGGAACGGCGGAGAGCGGAGGTTTTCATTGGAACGCCTGAGGACTGGAGAGAAAAGAGGTTGTTCGGGTGCGCTGCAGTTCAGCGCTTGTCGAGCCGGCGCGCGGCCGTGTTGCCGACGAACTGGATCAGCTGCACCAGCGCCACCAGCACCACCACGGTGAACACCATCACGTCGGTCTGGAAGCGGTAGTAGCCGTAGCGGATCGCCAGGTCGCCGATGCCGCCGCCGCCCACCACGCCGGCGATCGCCGAGTACGAAAGGAAGCTCACGGCCAGCACGGTCAGCGCCAGCACCAGGCCCGAACGCGCCTCGACCACCAGCACGCGCCAGACGATCTGCAGTTCAGAAGCGCCCATCGCATGCGCGGCCTCGATCACGCCGCGCGGCACTTCGCGCAGGCACTGGTCGACCAGCCGCGCAAAGTACGGAATGGCCGCGATCGACAACGGCACCGAGGCCGCGAGCGGCCCGATCGACGTGCCCGCGATCACCCGCGTGAACGGCACCAGCGCCACCAGCAGGATGATGAAGGGAAACGAGCGCACCGTGTTCACCAGCCAGTTCAGCACCAGGAAGGCCGGCCTGTTCTGCAGCGACTGGCCCGGCCCGAGCAGGAACAGCAGCACGCCGAGCGGCCCGCCGATCAGCACCGCGGCCGACAGGCCGACGCCCAGCATAAGGAAAGTCTGGGCGGTGGCCAGGCCGAGCTCGGGAAGGATGGCGGCGATGTTCTCAGGCATGGACGGCCTCGCTTTCGGCTGCCGGCGCATCGCCTGCTTCTCGCGCCTCGCGGGCGTCGCGCTCGCGACGACGCACCAGCGCGTCGATCTCGCGGCCCAGCGTGGTCAGGCGTGGCGCGAGCGGCGCCTCTTCGACCGTGAACTGCTCGACCAGCCGGCCGTCCTCCAGGATCGCGACCTGCCGGCAGAGCACCTCGACCACCGAGAGTTCGTGCGTGACGATGACGATGGTCACGCCGATCTTCTGGTTGATCTCGCGCAGCGTCTCCAGCAGGGAGCGGGTGGTGTCGCTGTCGAGCGCCGAGGTCGGCTCGTCGCACAGCAGCACCTGGGGGCGCGGTGCCAGCGCGCGGGCAATGGCCACCCGCTGCTTCTGGCCGCCGGAGAGCTGTGCCGGATAGGTGTCGATCTTCTCGTCCAGGCCGACCAGCGTCAGGCATTCGCGCACCCGCGCGTCGATCTCGGCGCGCGAATGACGACCGTGGATCCTGAGCGGGAACGCCACGTTGTCGAACACCGTGGCGTTCTGCAGCAGGTTGAATTGCTGGAAGATCATGCCGATCGTCTGGCGCGTGTCGCGCAGTTCGCGTCGCGACAGGGTCGTCAGGTCGCGCCCGCCGACGAACACACGGCCGGTGTCCGGCCGCTCGAGCAGGTTGATGAGCCGCAGCAGCGTCGACTTGCCGGCCCCGCTCTTGCCGATCAGGCCGAACACCTCGCCTGCGGGAATGTCGAGCGTGAGCGAGCGCACGGCGTCGAAGCGCTCGCCATTGGGCAGCGCGAAGGATTTCTGTACGGCTTCGAGGTGGATCAACGGTTGCGACGGGCTGGTCGCGCGGTCGCCGGGAGCATGGAGTTTGGACGTGGACGTGGGCATGACGACGAGGCTCGGATCACATTGAACATGGGTCGAAGCCGACAAAGCGCACGAGTATGCAAACAATCGCTCAGAAACGGAACGATTGAATCGCCATCACGTTATGCGTTTTCCATCTATGCGCCCGATCCGCCGAACCCGGTCGCGGATGGCTCCGGCTTCGATTCGAAGTGCTCGAGATCGAAAACGATGGCCAGCGTCAGCTCGACCCGCATCGCACATCCACCTGTGTCTCCCCGGACCGGCTTGCGCCGTGATTGGCTGCCGCCGCGACCGTGGCGCCACGCATCGTCGGCGTGTCGGCCACGAACCAGCTCGTGTTCATCGCGCCGCCTCAGATCAGCCAGCATCCACCGGTCCGATGCCCGTCCGCACACGAGGCTCCTCTTGAAAACGTGACGAATGCCCTTATCATTGGCACTCGTCGAAGCAGAGTGCCAACGTCATCGGCTTCCATACGAAGGATCGCAACCTCGGTTCGCGGCCCGCACTCAAACCCCCCGTTTCAAATTCAGGAGATGCTATGAAACTTCGTCCTTTGCACGATCGCGTGATCGTCAAGCGCATTGACAGCGAAACCAAGACCGCCTCGGGCATCGTCATTCCCGATGCCGCCGCAGAGAAGCCCGATCAGGGCGAGATCCTGGCCGTCGGTCCCGGCAAGCGCAACGACAAGGGCGAACTCGGCGCGATCAGCGTCAAGGTCGGCGACCGCGTCCTGTTCGGCAAGTACAGCGGCCAGACCGTCAAGGTCGACGGCGACGAACTCCTGGTGATGAAAGAGGAAGACCTCTTCGCCGTGGTCGAGAAGTAATCAACAATTGAATTCGGAGAATTGAACATGGCAGCAAAAGATGTCGTATTCGGCGGCGAAGCCCGCGCACGCATGGTCGAGGGTGTGAACATCCTGGCCAACGCAGTGAAAGTCACTCTCGGCCCCAAGGGTCGGAACGTCGTGCTCGAACGCTCGTTCGGCGCCCCCACGGTGACCAAGGACGGCGTGTCCGTCGCCAAGGAAATCGAACTCAAGGACAAGCTCCAGAACATGGGCGCCCAGCTCGTGAAGGAAGTGGCTTCCAAGACTTCGGACAACGCCGGCGACGGCACTACGACCGCCACGGTCCTGGCCCAGGCCATCGTCCGCGAAGGCTTCAAGTACGTCGCGGCGGGCATCAACCCGATGGACCTGAAGCGCGGCATCGACAAGGCGGTCACCGCCCTGGTCGCCGAACTGAAGAAGGCTTCCAAGCCGACGACCACGTCGAAGGAAATCGCGCAAGTCGGCTCGATTTCGGCCAACAGCGATGAAACCATCGGCAAGCTCATCGCCGATGCGATGGACAAGGTCGGCAAGGAAGGCGTGATCACCGTCGAAGACGGCAAGTCGCTCGACAGCGAACTCGACGTCGTCGAAGGCATGCAGTTCGACCGCGGCTACCTGTCGCCGTACTTCATCAACAACCCGGAAAAGCAGTCCGCGATCCTGGACAACCCGTTCGTCCTGCTCTACGACAAGAAGATCAGCAACATCCGCGACCTGCTGCCGACGCTGGAACAGGTCGCGAAGTCGGGCCGTCCGCTCTTGATCATCGCCGAGGAAGTCGAAGGCGAAGCCCTGGCGACCCTGGTCGTGAACACGATCCGTGGCATCCTGAAGGTCGTGGCCGTCAAGGCACCGGGCTTCGGCGACCGCCGCAAGGCCATGCTCGAAGACATCGCCATCCTGACCGGTGGCAAGGTCATCGCCGAGGAAGTCGGCCTGACGCTCGAGAAGGTCACGCTGGCCGACCTGGGCCAGGCGCAACGCATCGAAGTGGGCAAGGAAAACACGATCATCATCGACGGCGCCGGCGCTGCCGGTGACATCGAAGCCCGCGTCAAGCAGGTGCGCGTGCAGATCGAGGAAGCTTCGAGCGACTACGACCGCGAAAAGCTGCAGGAACGCGTGGCCAAGCTGGCCGGCGGCGTCGCGGTGATCAAGGTCGGCGCTGCCACCGAGGTCGAGATGAAGGAAAAGAAGGCCCGCGTCGAAGACGCCCTGCACGCCACCCGCGCCGCAGTGGAAGAAGGCGTGGTCGCCGGTGGCGGCGTGGCGCTGCTGCGTGCCAAGCAGGCCGTGGGCGACACCATCAAGGGCGACAACGCCGACCAGGACGCCGGCATCAAGCTGGTGCTCAAGGCCGTCGAAGCACCGCTGCGCGAAATCGTGAACAACGCCGGCGGCGAAGCTTCGGTGGTGGTGAACGCGGTGCTGGCCGGCAAGGGCAACTTCGGCTTCAACGCTGCGAACGACAGCTACGGCGACATGCTCGAACTGGGCATCCTGGACCCGACCAAGGTCACGCGCACCGCGCTGCAGAACGCGGCTTCGGTCTCGTCGCTGCTCCTCACGACCGAGGCGATGATCGCCGAGGCACCGAAGGAAGAAGCCGGCGCCGGCGGCGGCATGCCCGACATGGGTGGCATGGGCGGCATGGGCGGCATGGGGATGTGATCTGTCGCTCGCCCCCAGGCTTGCGTACTTCGTGTCGCAGCGCCTATCCCCTACCGGGGGCAGCACCGGCGGACTGGCAAAGCCAGATCCGCGGTGCTTCACGAACAGCGGGGTGAGCTGGTCATTCAAAAAAAGCCCTGCAGCGCGAGCTGCAGGGCTTTTTTCATGGGCGGTCGGTGTGGTGGTGCTACTGTTTCGAACCCCGAGGAGCACACCATGATGAAGATCGAGATCGACGACCTGCGTCGCCCCGCCATCCATGCCTTGCTCGAGGAGCATCTGCGCAGCATGCATGCGCTGGGGACGCCGGAAAGCGTGCATGCGCTCGACCTGCGGAAGCTGCGGGCGCCGGGCATCACGTTCTGGTCGGCCTGGGACGACGAAGAACTGCTGGGTTGCGGCGCGCTCTCGCAACTCGATCCGACGCATGGCGAAATCAAGTCCATGCGGACGCCGCAGGCGCGCCGTCGGACCGGCGCTGGCCGCGCGATCCTGATGCACATCCTGGACGTCGCGCGTTCGCGTGGCTACGAGCGGCTGAGCCTGGAGACCGGTGCGGTCGCGGCGTTCGTACCGGCGCATCGGCTCTATGAAAACGCCGGCTTCGTGCGAAGCGGGCCGTTCGGGAACTACGTCGAAGATCCGCACAGCGTGTTCATGACCTTGGACTTGAGCGGGCCACGGTAAAACCTCAACAATGCGGAACACCCCGAAAAGAGACCCGCATGAACGAACTTTCGACTTCCACCACCACCGCAGAACGCCTCATCACGATGGCGCGCCGTCCGATGCTCGCGCTGTGCGCACTGGTCGCGGGCGCGGCCGTCTGGCACGCGATGCCGTCGTTCGCGGCCGAGGCCGCGGTCGTCATTCCTGCGCCCGTCGACGACGTGGCCGCCGCGGCGCCCGGCACGCAGACCGCCGTGTTCGCCGGCGGCTGCTTCTGGGGCGTGCAGGGCGTGTTCCAGCACGTGAAGGGCGTGACGAACGCGGTGTCGGGCTACGCGGGAGGCGAATCGTCGACGGCGAAGTACGACACGGTCGGCTCGGGCCGCACCGGCCATGCCGAGGCGGTGCGCATCAGCTACGACCCGAAGGTGGTCAGCTACGGCAAGCTGCTGCAGATCTACTTCTCGGTCGCGCACAACCCGACCGAGATGAACCGGCAAGGGCCCGACACCGGCACGCAGTACCGCTCGACCGTGTTCCCGGTCGACGCCGACCAGGCGCGCGTCGCGAAGGGCTACATTGCGCAGCTCGACAAGACCAAGGCGTTCGGCAAGACGATCGCCACGACGGTCGAGCCGGGCAAGACCTTCTACGCGGCCGAGGACTATCACCAGGACTTCCTGACGCGCAATCCGAGCCACCCCTACATCGTGATCAACGACCTGCCCAAGGTCGACAACCTGAAACGCGTGTTCCCCGATGCGTACCGGGTGCAGCCGGCGTTGGTGAACGCCGGCGCCTGAACCGCGCCCGCGCTCAGGTGCCCTCGAAACAGGGCTTGAGCGCGCGGTAGAGGGCCCTGAAGCGCGCATGCCGCGCACGGTGCGCCGCAGCCTTCGACGCTTCGGGGTCGAAGCGCTGCCGCACGACAGGCGCACGGCAGACGACCTCGACCGTGCCGCCGTCGGCGAGCCAGGCCAGCCGCGCGGCGCCGAGCGCTCCGCCGGCTTCCCCGCCTTCACCCAGCACCAGCGGCACTTCCAGGATGTCGGCCAGCAATTGCGCCCACCAGACGCTGCGCGCGCCGCCGCCGACCAGCGCGAGATCGCCCAGCGGCCGCTCCAGCGTGTCGAGTCCGTCGCGCAGGCCGAAGCTCACGCCCTCGACCACCGCGTAGGCGATGTCGGCGGGGCCATGCGCATGCGTGAGCCCGAACAGCGCGCCCTGCGCCTGCGCGTCGTTGTGCGGCGAGCGCTCGCCCGAGAGATAGGGCAGGAAGAACGGTGCGGTGCGGCGTGCCGCGTCGTCGAGGCCGGCCGCGGCGGCGAGCAGCGCCGCCTCGTCCGCGAAGCCGAAGTTGCGCGCGGCCCAGCTCACCGCGCTGGCCGCGGACAGCATTACCGACATCTGGTGCCAGAGACCGGGCAGCGCGTGGCAGAACGCGTGCACCGCCTGCGACGGATTCGGTGCGAAGCGGTCGGTGGCGACGAAGATCACGCCCGACGTGCCGAGCGACACGAAGCCCTGCCCCGGCGCCACGACCCCCATGCCGACGGCGCTCGCCGCGTTGTCCCCCGCGCCGCCGGCGATGACGACGTCGGCGCGCATCCCCCACCGCGCCGCGAGTTCCGGCGAGAGCGCCGCGGAGACCGCGCTGCCTTCGACCAGCCGCGGCATATGGCCGCGCGTGAGCCCCGTCGCGGCGAGCAGTTCGTCGGACCAGTCGCGCGCGCCGATGTCGAGCCACAGCGTGCCGGCGGCATCGGACATCTCGCTGACCAGTTCGCCGCTCAGGCGCCAGCGCAGCCAGTCCTTGGGCAGCAGCACGCGCCGGGTGCGCGCGAAGCGCTCGGGCTCGTGCTCGCGGACCCAGAGCAGCTTGGGCGCGGTGAAGCCGGGCATCGCGAGGTTGCCGGCCAGTTCGCCGAGCCGCGGCACGGCCGCCGCGATGCGCGCGCATTGCGCAGCGCTGCGGCCGTCGTTCCAGAGGATGGCCGCACGCAATACCTCGCCTTCTTCGTCGAGCAGCACCGCGCCGTGCATCTGCCCCGAGAGGCCGATCGCGCGAACATCGGCCAGCGCCTCGGCATGCGTGGCGCGCAGCGCCTGCATTACGGCTTCGAGCGCGTCCCACCACTGCGCGGGCGACTGCTCCGACCAGAGCGGCTGCGGCCGGCTCACGGTGAGCGGCGCACGCGCCACGCCGACGATGCGGTGGTCGTCGGCGAGGAGCAGCGCCTTGAGTTCGGAAGTGCCGAGATCGAGTCCGAGGTACATGGATGAAACGAATGGGGGTGCTAGAGGCTGCCGCCGAAGCGGCTGTCGGCCTGCCGGCGGAACTCGGTCGGCGTCATGCCCTTGACCTCCAGGAAGCGCCGGTTGAAGTTGGCCACGTTGTTGAAACCGACCTGATAGCAGATGTCGGTCACCAGGTGGTCGGTCTGCATCAGCAGGTGGCAGGCGCTGTTGATGCGCACGCGGTTGACGAAATCGGTGAAGCTGTTGCCGGTCGAGCGGCGGAAGAATCGGCTGAAGCGGCTCTCGCTCATGCCGAGTTCCTCGGCGATGCCGCCCATGCTGATCGGCTCGGTCACGTTGGCGGTGATGCGGTTCACGATGCCGTTGATCTGCTCGACCTGCGCGTCGGCCTCGGCACCCTGGATCTGCACGGTCGACAGCAGCCGGTAGTCGGTGCATTGCGCGAGGTCGGCCATGAATTCGCAGAACAGCCCGAAGCGCCGCAGCCCACGCACCGCCTTCACCGCGTCCCAGTGCGCGTTCGCACGGTCCGAGAGCCCGAAGAACTCGATGCCGTGGCGGGCGCGCTCGAGCAGCGGCTTGACCTCGCGCAGTTCCTGGATGTCCTCCGCCGCGCGCTCGATCGGCGCGCTGCAGAACTGGATCACGCGGTCGCGTTCGCTCACGCCGCCCTCGGGCACGTCGAACGAGATCCAGTTGTGCGGCAGCCGCGGGCCGCACAGCACGAGATGTCCCGGCTGAAACGGCCCGATCCAGTCGCCGATGAAGGCCTTGCCGGAGGTGGCCGTCATCAGATGCAGTTCGTACTCGTCGTGGAAGTGCCAGCGCGCGAGCGGCGTCGGGTAGCCGTGCGACAGGCAGCGCACGACGCCGGACTCGTTCGGGTCTTCGTAGCCGAGCTCCGGCGAACGTGCGAAGTCGCGTTCCAGCTCGGGCTGGCGCTGGCGCGGCGTCTGTCGGGTGCGGGCGGTCGGCATCGGCTCGGGGTCGTGGCTGCGGTTCAGCTCATGACGCTACCACCGTCGACGTTGAGCGTCTGCGCGGTGATATAGCGGGCTTCGTCGCTCACCAGGAACACGACGGCATCGGCGACGTCGTCGGGCGCGCCCATGCGCCCGAGCGGCACGGCCAGACCGACCTGGCGCTTCTTCTCACCGATCGGAAGGTTCTCGTAGCGCGCGAACAGCGCATCGACCTCGGCCCACATCGGCGTGTCGACCACGCCCGGCGCGACACCGTTGACGCGGATGCCGTGCGGCGCCATCGCCAGCGCGGCGCTCTGCGTGTAGCTGATGACCGCTGCCTTGGTCGCGCAGTAGTGCGACACCAGCGCCTCGCCCCGGCGTCCGGCCTGCGAGGCCAGGTTGACCACCGACGCGCCCGGCGTGCCGGCCTCAACCATGTGTCCGAGCACGGCCTGCATCGTGAAGAACATGCCCTTCACGTTGACCGCGAACAGGCGGTCGAACGAGGCCTCGTCGCTTTCCAGGAACGGCGCCATGTCGAACAGCGCGGCGTTGTTGACGAGCGCGTGCAGCGCACCGAAGCGCGCGATGGCCGATGCGAGCATGCGGTCGATGGCGGCACGGTCGGTCAGGTCGGCGGCGACGTAGGCCAGGGTGCCGGAATGGCGCTGCACCAGCCCGCGCACGGCGGCGCTCGCTTCGGGCGCGCGGTCGACCACGCTGCAGTTCGCACCTTGCGCGAGACAGGCCTGCGCAATCGCCAGGCCGATGCCGCCGCCGGCGCCCGTGACCAGCACGTGTCTGCCGGACAGCCGGCCTTCGATCTTGTTCGTCATTTATGGATCAAGCCTTTGCCACGAAGTCGTCTACCCGCGCACCGGCGCGTCGTACCGCGTCGACCAGACGCGCGTCGCCGGCCAGCGGACCCCAGAGCGTCGGATCGGCGCAGAACGACGCGACCGGGTCCGCCGCGCCGCAGATCGCATGCGCCACCGCCGGGTCCATGCCCTGGTCCTGGTAGGTGTAGGGCAGCGCACCACGGTGCCAGCGCTGCAGGAAGGCCAGGAACAGCGCGGGCAGCATGGCCACGCCGTCGATGCCTTCGCCGCGCGCCAGGCGCTCGCGCACCGTCGGCGCGATGAAGCCGGGAATCTTCGAGAAGCCGTCCATCGCGACGCGCTGGTTGGTGTCGCGGATGGCCGCGTTGCCGAAACGCGCGAGCACCACGTCGCGGTAGGCCGGCAGGTCGACCGGACTCGGCGCGCCGGGGTCGCTCAGCACCGGGATCACGTCGTCGGTCACGTAGTCGAATGCCATCCTGCGGATGGCCGGCGTGTGCGTGCCTTCGTGGATGAACTGCAGGCCGACCAGCGTGCCGGCCCAGGCGATGCAGCTGTGCGTCGCGTTGAGCAGCCGGATCTTGGCCTCCTCGTAGGGCTGCACCGAATCCACCAGCTGCACGCCGACGCGCTCCCATTGCGGCCGGCCGGCGACGAAGTCGTCCTCGATCACCCACTGGATGAAGCTCTCGCCGGTGATCGGCGCCGCATCGTCGACGCCGGTGGCCGCCCGCACGCGCGTGCGCAGCTCCGGCGGCGGACGCGGCGTGATGCGGTCGACCATCGCGTTCGGGCAGGTGGTGTTGACTCCCACCCACTCGCGCAGGGCCGTGTCGCCGCTGTGCCCGATGAATTCGAGCAGGCCCTTGCGGAAGCGCTCGCCGTTGTGGCGAAGGTTGTCGCAGTTGAGCAGCGTGACCGGGCCGGCACCGGCCGCCTTGCGCGCACGCAGGATGGCGCAGACCGCGCCGTAGATGGTGAGCCCCGGCTTGCCGTGGCGGGCGGCCTCGATGTCGGCGACCAGGTCGGCGACGGTGAGATCGAGCCGGTCGTTCGCGTCCAGGTAGTAGCCGGCCTCGGTCACCGTGAACGACACGATGCGCGTGCGCGGATCGGCGCCGCGCGCGATCGCCGCCGCCAGCGTCGGCTCGAACGGCAGCACTTCGCGGATCGACGCGATGCGGCGGTAGCTGTAGACGGCTTCGGGCGTCACGGTCTCCAGCGTGTACGCACCGCCTTGCGCCTGGAGTGCGGCGAGCACCTCGGTCATGTCGGGTCGCAGGTTGGTGCCGGTGATCGACCAGCGCGTGTCGCCCGCATCGTGCAGGTCCTGCAGATAGACGGCTTGGTGCGCGCGATGGAACGAGCCGAGCCCGAGGTGAAGAATGATGTGCGTCATGCCGATGCGGCAACGGATTGCCCCTCGCGGTCGAACAGATGGAGCACGGAAGGATCGAGCTCGACGCCCACGTTGTCGCCGATGCGCAGCGGCGTGCGCGCGTTCTGCCGCGCGACGAGCGGCACGCCGCCGACGTCGACGTGGATCAGCGTGTCGGCGCCGAGCGCCTCGATCAGGTCGACCCGGCCCGGCACGCCGGCGCCGTGGCCCGGATGCACGTGCAGGCCTTCGGGGCGCACGCCGAGGAAGCCGTCGGTCGGCAGCCTGCCGCCGGTCTGCGACGAGAAGGTCGGGATCGCATCGGCCGGCACCATGTTCATCGACGGCATGCCGATGAAGCGCGCGACGAACTGGTTCTTCGGACGGTCGTAGAGCTCCATGGGCGTTCCGACCTGCTCGATGACCCCGTCCTTGAGCACGACCACGCGATCGGCCAGCGTCATGGCCTCGACCTGATCGTGTGTCACGTAGATGCTGGTGGCGCCGAGCGCGACGTGCAGCTTGTGGATCTCGACGCGCGTGTTGCCGCGCAGCGCCGCGTCGAGGTTCGACAGCGGCTCGTCGAACAGGAACACCTTGGGCGCGCGCACGATCGCGCGGCCGATCGCCACCCGTTGCCGCTGGCCGCCCGAAAGCTCCTTGGGCGTGCGGTCGAGATAGGCCGTGAGATTGAGCTGGCGCGCCGCGTGCTCGACCTTCCGGCGGATCTCCGCCTTGGGCACGCTGGCCAGCTTGAGCGCGAACGACATGTTGTCGGCCACGCTCATGTGCGGATAGAGCGCGTAGCTCTGGAACACCATCGCCAGGTCGCGCTTGCCCGACGCGAGGTGGGTGATGTCCTTGCCGTCGAGCATCAGCTGCCCGCTGGTCACGGGTTCCAGCCCCGCGATGAGCCGCAGCAGCGTCGACTTGCCGCAGCCCGACGGCCCGACGAAGACGATGAATTCGCCTTTCCGGATCTGCAGGTCGATGCCCTTGATGATGTGCGCGTCGCCGAAGCGCTTCTGGATGTTCTTGAGTTCGAGGTAGGCCATGTGTGTCTCCTTGCTCATTTCACGGCGCCGAAGGTCAGGCCTTGCACCAGTTGCTTCTGACTGAACCAGCCGAAGATCACGATCGGCGCGATGGCCATCAGCGAGGCGGCCGAGAGCTTGGCCCAGAACAGGCCTTCGGGGCTCGAGTATTGCGAGATCAGCGTCGCCAGCGTGCCGGCCTTGGCCGAGACCAGATTCAGCGCCCAGAACGCCTCGTTCCAGCTCAGCACCAGACACAGCAGGCCGCAGGACGCGAGCCCGCCGACCGACAGCGGCATCACCACGTGGCGGAATTCGGTCCAGAGGCTGGCGCCGTCCATGCGCGCGGCCTCGAGGATCTCGTTGGGGATGTCCTTGTAGCTGCTGTAGAGCATCCAGACCATGATCGGCAGGTTCGACAGCGTGAAGACGATCGTGAGCGCGGTGAGCGAATCCAGCATGCCGGCGGTCTGCGCGAGCACGTAGATCGGCACCAGCGCGCCGACGGCCGGCATCATCTTGGTCGACAGCATCCACATCAGGATGTCGCGCGTGCGCTTGGTACGGAAGAACGCCATCGAGTACGCGGCCGGCGCCGCGATCAAGAGGCCGAGGACCGTCGAGCCGACGCTGGTGATCAGCGAGTTGCGCGCGTACAGCAGGTAGTCGCTGCGCTGCTGCACCTCGCCGAAGTTGTCCATCGTCGGCGTGAAGACGAACAGCGGCGGCACGGCGATGGCCTGCAGCTCGGTCTTGAAGGCCGTGAGGAACAGCCAGCCGAGCGGGAAGAACAGCAGCAGCGCGACCGCCCAGGCGGCGAGCGTGCGCAGTGTGTGGAGGAAGAAACTGGGTTGCATGGCGGTCGTCCTCAGTCCAGGTTCCTGCCGACGATGCGGATCAAAAAGGCCGCCACGATGTTGGCCATGACCACCGCGAACAGCGCGCCGGCCGAAGCCACGCCGACGTCGAAATTCATCAGCGACTGCTTGAAGATCATGTAGGTGAGGTTGGTGCTCTCGTTGCCCGGCCCGCCGTTGGTGGTGATGGCGATCTCGGCGAACACGCTCAGCAGGAAGATCATCTCGATCATGATCACCACCGCCATCGGCCGGCCGAGGTGCGGGATGGTCAGGTAGAAGAAGCGCTGCGGCCCGCTGGCGCCGTCCATGCGCGCGGCCTCCATCTGTTCGCGGTCGAGCGACTGCAGCGAGGTGATGAAGATCAGGCAGGCGAACGGCAGCCACTGCCAGGCCACCATGATGATCACCGACAGCAGCGGCACGTCGGTCAGCCAGTCGACCGGCTGCAGCCCGACGGACCGCCAGAGGTCGGCCAGCACGCCGTAGATCGGGTTCATCATCATGTGCTTCCACAGCAGCGCGTTGACCGCCGGCATGACGAAGAACGGCGAGATCAGCAGCACGCGCACGATGCCGCGCCCCGGGAACGGCTCGTTCACCAGCAGCGCCAGCAACACGCCGAACACCACCGTGATGACGATCACGCTGCCGATCAGCAGCAGCGTGTTCCATACCGCCGGCCAGAAGTCGGGGTCGGTGACGAAGTAGTGGAAGTTCTCAAGGCCGGCGAACGGATGGTCGCCCGGCTGCATCAGGTTGTAGCTGACGAACGAGAAGTAGATGGTCATCGCCAGCGGCACGATCATCCAGAGAAGCAGCGTGAGCACGGCGGGCGCCATGAGGGCGCGCGGCAGCAGTCGGTTCATGGAGAAACTCCAGTCGGATCAGCAAGATTCCAGAACTGCCGCGGAACTGGCTTCGCCAGGCCGCAGGCAGTGCCCCCTGCAAGGGGGTAGGCGAAGCGACACGAAGTGCGCGCAGCCTGGGGGTGTTACTTGTAGTACCCGGCCTTCTTCATCTCCCGCTCGGCCGCCGTCTGCGACGTCTTCAGCGCCTGGTCCACCGTCACCTTGCCCGACAGCGCCGCGCTCATCTGCTGCCCCACCGCCACGCCGATCGCCTGAAACTCCGGAATCGCCGCGTACTGCACGCCGACGTACGGCGACTTGGGCAGCGTACTGTCGGTGAGGTTGGCGCTGTCGATCGCCTTCTTCTCTTCCTCGGCGAACTTCGCGACTTTCTGGAATTCAGGGTTCGCGTAGGTCGACTTGCGCGTTCCGGTCGGCACCGCGGCCCAGCCCTTCTCCTTCGCGACCAGTTGCACGTAATCCTTCGACGTCGCCCATTTCACGAAGGTCTGCGCCGCGGCGGCCTTGGTCGAGCTCGCCGGGATCGCGAGGTTCCAGGTCCAGAGCCAGTTCGCGCCCTTGGGCGTGACGGCGACCGGCGCCTGCGCGAAGGCCACCTTGTCGGCGACCTTCGACTGCTTCGGGTCGCTGATGAACGACGCGGCGATCGTGGCGTCGACCCACATGCCGCACTTGCCTTCGTTGAACAGCGCGAGGTTCTCGTTGAAGCTGTTGGCCGACGCGCCGGGCGGGCCGTAGTTCTTCATGAGGTCGACGTAGAAGCCGATCGCGTCCTTCCAGGGCTGGGTGTCGATCTGCGGCTTCCACTGCATGTCGAACCACTGGCCGCCGTTGGTGTTGACCAGCGTGGTCAGGAAGGCCATGTTGTCGCCCCAGCCCGGCTTGCCGCGCAGGCACATGCCGTACACGCCGGTCTTCGGGTCGTGCATCTTGGCCGCGAGGTCCTTGACCTGGGTCCAGGTCGGCTGCGCAGGCATCTTGAAACCGGCCTTGTCGGCCAGATCCTTGCGGTACATCAGCATCGAGCTTTCCCCGTAGAACGGCGAGGCGTAGAGCTTGCCTTCGTACGACAGGCCGGCACGGATGGCCGGCAGCAGGTCGTCGGCGTCGTACGCGGCGTCGGTGACGATGGGCGTGAGCCAGCCCTTCTTCGACCAGATCGGCGCTTCGTAGAGGCCGATGGTCATCACGTCGAACTGGCCGCCCTTGGTCGCGATGTCGGTGGTCACGCGCTGGCGCAGCGTGCCCTCTTCCAGCGTCACCCACTTGAGCTTGATGTCGGGGTAGGCCTTCTCGAAGAACGGCGTGAGCTTCTGCATCTCGATCATGTGGCCGTTGTTGACGGTGGCGATGACCAGTTCGGTGGCGGCATGGGCGAGTCCCGTGCCGGCGATGACGAGCGCCAAGCTCGCCTTGAGATGACCGTGAAAACGCTTCATGAAGATGTCTCCTGTAGTTCTTGCGACCGGGCGGCCGTCGATGCGAATTCTGGAGACCGGCGGCGCCGTGTCCGGTACACAAAACGTGCGAACCGATACTTTTATGCATCGGTCGGCTAGTGGATTCCCTAGATCGAGCACGACAGGATGCGAAAAAGGACCGCTGATGCGGCCCTCGTGCTGGACAAAGGGGGAATGGAGGCGATGCGCTCAGACCGCTGCGGGCAGCCCGTATTCGTTGCCGTCCGGCGTGCTCGGCTGCACCGTGAAGAACAGCATCACCAGCCCGCCGATCACCTGTACCAGGCTCAGCCACGGCCACCGGACACTCCGACCGGTGTCGTGCAACCGGAGCGCGTCCGCTGCGAAGAGCGGCAGCAGGAAGGCGAGCCCGACCAAGTAGTAGACATACGCATGGATGAAGCCCGACACCATCGCCAGCGTCACCTAGGCCAGCACGAATCGCCAGTATTCGGATCGGGACGCACGCCCCGAGAAATCGACGTACTTGCTGAAACAGGTTGCGACCGACTGCTGAAAATTCATGTGCGACTTCCGATGTTCATGAATGGATCCGGCTCAACGAAGACGTGCGAGCAGCCCCGCGGTCGAGGCGTCCAGCCCGTCCGCATCGCCGGAAGCCAGGCGCGCCTCGATGTCCTTCGCCAGCACCTTGCCGAGCTCGACGCCCCACTGGTCGAAGCTGTTGATGCCCCACAGCGCGCCGCTCGTGAACACGCGGTGCTCGTACAGCGCGAGAAAGGCGCCCAAGGCCTCGGGCGTGAGTCGCTCCAGCACGAAGAAGGTGCTGGGCCGGTTGCCGGGAAAATCCCTGTGACCGCCCGCGTCCGCCTTGCCGACCATCAGCGCCTGGGCCTGCGCCAGCGCATTCGCCAGCAGCTTCGGCTGATGCCCTTCGAGTGTGTGCGCGGCTTCGCGCACGGCCAGGAACTCCAGCGGGATCACGTCCGTGCCTTGATGCAGCATCTGGAAATACGCATGCTGTCCGTTGGTGCCCGGCTCGCCCCAGAGCACCGGCGAGGTGCCGTAAGGCAACGCAGCGCCTTCCGCATCGACGCGCTTGCCGTTGCTCTCCATCTCCAACTGCTGCAGGTAGGCCGGCAGCCGCTTGAGCGCGCTGTGATACGGCGCGATGCCGCGGCTCGTGAAGCCGTGGAAGTTGCGGTACCAGACGTCGAGCAGTCCGAGCCGCACCGGCAGGTTCCGCGCCAGCGGCGCGGTGCGGAAATGTTCGTCCATCGCATGCGCGCCGGCCAGCAGCGCGCGAAAGCCGTCGGCACCGACGGCCAGCGCGATCGGCAGGCCGATGGCCGACCAGAGCGAATAGCGCCCGCCGACCCAGTCCCAGAAACCGAAGGTCTTCTCGATGCCGAACGCCCGCGCGGCCTCCACGTTGGTCGTCAGCGCCGCGAAATGACGCGCCACGTCGGTACCGCCCGCACGTTCGAACCATTTTCGCGCGGACTGCGCGTTGGTCATGGTCTCGGTCGTGGTGAAGGTCTTCGATGCGATCAGGAACAGCGTGTGCTCGGGCGTCAGCCCTTTGAGCACGCCGGCGAGCTCGTGGCCGTCGACGTTGGAGACGAAATGGAAACGCTTGCCCGGCGTCAAGAATTCGGCCAGCGCCAGCACCGCCATCTGCGGCCCGAGGTCCGAACCGCCGATGCCGATGTTGACCACGTCGGTGATGGTGCGGTCGGCACGCACCTGCTCGGCATAGGCCAGCATGGCGTCGAGCGTGGCATGCACGTCGGCGAGCGCCGCCCGGTTGGCCGCGGGCACGTCCGCATCGCGCGGTGCGCGCAGCAGCGTGTGCAGCACGGCGCGGTCCTCGGTGGCGTTGATCGCCTCGCCCGCGAACATGGCGTCGCGGTGCGCTTCGAACCCGGTCTCGTGCGCGAGCGCCAGCAGCAAGGCTTCGGTCGGCGCGTCGATCAGGTTCTTCGACAGGTCCGCGAAGACATGCGGCGCGGATTGGCTGAACGCCTCGAACCGCCCCGCGTCTTCGGCCAATGCCTCCCGCGCATCGAACGCATGGCCCGACGCGTCGTAGTGCGCCCGCAGCCGCGCCCACGCATCGGTGCGGTCGCAGCGCCCGGACTCAGGAATCGTCATACGACCTCCATCAGTTTCTCCAACTTCACCGCATCGACGGCGAAGGCGCGGATACCTTCGGCGAGCTTCTCGGTGGCCATCGCGTCTTCGTTGAGCGCGAAGCGGAACGCCGGTTCGTCGAACGTCACCCGAGCGATATCGGAGGTCTTCGCGGTCTCGGCGTCCAGCGCGTGCACCAGCGGTGCGTCGCTGGCCGCCAGCTCGGCCAGCAGGTCGGGGCTGATGGTGAGCAGGTCACATCCCGCCAGCGCGGCGATCTGCCCGACATTGCGGAAGCTCGCGCCCATGACCTCGGTCGCGATGCCGTGCCGCTTGTAGTAGTCGAAGATCTGATGCACCGACTGCACGCCCGGATCGTTCGAATTCGCGCGGGCGGCTTCGTCCCAGATGGCGCCGACCGATTTCTTGTGCCAGTCGTAGATGCGGCCGACGAACGGCGAGATCAGCCGGATGCCGGCATCGCCGCAGGCCACCGCCTGCGCGAACGAGAACAGCAATGTCAGGTTGGTGTGAATGCCCTTGCGTTCGAGCTGCCGTGCCGCCTCGATGCCTTCCCAGGTGGCGGCGATCTTGATCAGCACGCGCTTTTCCACGTCGACGCCTTCGGCGCGGTAGAGCGCGACGATGCGGTCGGCGCGCGCCACCGTGGCCGCAGTGTCGAAGCTCAGGCGCGCATCGACTTCGGTCGAGACACGGCCGGGAATCAGCGACAGTATCTCGGTGCCGAAGCGCACGATCAGGCGGTCGACGACCTCGTCGATGAGCAGCCCGCGATGCCTGCCCACGGCCTCGTCGAGCAGCGGCCGGTATTCGGGTTTCTGGACGGCTTTCAGGATCAGCGACGGGTTGGTCGTCGCGTCCTGCGGCTTGAACTGGGCGAGTTGGCGGAAGTCACCGGTGTCGGCGACGACGGTGGTCCATTGGCGAAGGGCATCGAGTTGATTCATGCGAAATATTATCCCGTTCCATCACTACAGCCCGTGTCGTCCACGACTGACGGTCGCGACGAACTCCGCGGTCGTACGCTTCGCGCCTGTCCGAAAAGGAGATTGACCCATATCGCAACGTTTTTTCCGCGCTCGCCGCGTCTCCTGCGACAACCATGACGACACGGCACCGGTCGTCGTGTCCGATGATCGCCGGCTCGGTACCTCGGTAGGCACGCTGGCTATGACCTTCTGCGTCGGCGGCGTGCTCGCGCTCACGGCCTTGGGCGGGGTCGAGTTGGCCCGCGCGCAGACGCCAGTCGGACCGGCGGACGGTGCGCCGCTGATGCGCGCGCCGCTGCAGGCGGTGGGCCCCGTCGACCTCGAGCGCTATGCCGGTCTCTGGCACGAGCAGGCGCGCCTGCCGAACCGGTTCCAGAAGAAGTGCACCGGCCCGGTCACCGCGGAGTACACGCCGCTGGCCGACGGAACCATCGAAGTGCGCAACCGCTGCGTGCTGGTCGACGGGACGACCAGCGAATCGATCGGTGCCGCGCGTGTCGTGAAGGTGGGCGGCCGGCCCGGCGCCGGTCGACTCGAAGTCCGCTTTGCGCCGTCGTGGCTGTCCTGGCTGCCGGCGGTATGGGGCGACTACTGGATCCTCAAGCTCGACCGCGACTACCACGTTGCGCTGGTCGGCACGCCCGACCGCGACTGCCTGTGGGTGCTGTCGCGCGATCCCGTGCTGGACCCGGGCCTGCTCGAAACGGAGCTCGAGGACGCGCGCACGCTCGGTTTCGACATCGACAGGGTCGTGATCACGGGCGAGTGAGGCTCGCGGGTCGCTCAGCGCAGCTGCAGAAAGCGTTCGATCTGCGCGCCCAGGACCTTCGTCGACGTGCAATGGATCGCCTGCCAGCCCATCGCACGTGCGGCCTCCACGTTGGCGACCGTGTCGTCGATGAAGAGCGTTTCCTGCGGCTCGAGGCCATGTCGCAAGGCCAACAGTGCATAGATCTCGCCGTGCGGCTTGATCAGCTTCACGTCGCCCGAAAAGATGCCGCCGTCGAAGAGTTCGAAGAGCGGCAGGCGCCGCTCCAGCGCCCGTGCGTAGGGCGATGGCATGTTCGACAGGTAGAAGAGCCGCACGTCACCGTGCTGCGTCCGGCGCGCCGCCAGTTCTCGCAGCACTTCGATCGATTCGGGAATCGGCTGGAGCGCCTCGCCGATCGAAGAAAGCATCGCCTCGACGCGTCGAGCGGGCAAGGACAGCCGCTTCGCAGAGCGCGCGGCCACCTCGTCGACGGTGCGGATTCCGCAGTCGAAATCCAGCCAGTCCTCGTGGTGGAAGAAAGCACGGGAAAGCGCCCCGGCCGTTTCCGCCGTCGGCGTGCGTTCGGGAAAATGCGCTTGCAGCAACTTCGCCGGCTCCCAGCCGATCAACACCGCACCCAGATCGAAAACCACGTTCATCGCCTGCACCGCCAAGAGCCCAAAGGGCCGCGATTGTTTCACGCGACGACGCTGGCATGAATCGAGCATGCGGCGACCTTGCCGCTACAGTCCCGGAACCCGCATCCCACTTCCAACCCACGGATCTGCATTCATGAGCTTCGACCTCGTTCTGTTCGGCGGCACCGGCGACCTTGCCTGGCGCAAGCTGATGCCCGCGCTGTTCCAGGCATTCCGGCACGGCAACCTGCCGGAGAACGGACGCATCGTCGGGGTCGCGCGCGACGACCTCTCCGACGACCAATACCGCGAATTGATCCAGTCGCGCTTCGAGACCGTCGAGGGCACCAAGCGGCCCAGCACCGACGAATTCAAGAAGTTCGCCTCGATGCTGTACTACCTGCGCATGGACCTGTCGAAGACCGACGACTACGCACGCCTCGCCGAGCTGCTGCAGGCGCGCAACGCCGACACCGTCGTGATGTACGTCGCGACCGCGCCGGGGCTTTTCACGCAGGTGGTCGAACAGATCGCGGCGGCCGGTCTCAATACGCCGCGCAGCCGCGTGGTGCTCGAAAAGCCGCTCGGCCACGACCTCGACTCGAACCGCGCCATCAACGACGCCGTGCGCAAGGTGCTGACCGAGAAACAGGTCTTCCGCATCGATCATTACCTCGGCAAACCGTCGGTGCAGAACCTTTTCGCGATGCGCTTCGGCAACGCGCTGTTCGAGCCGATCTGGCGCCGTGAACACATCGCCAACATCCAGATCACGATCGCCGAAGACCTCGGCGTCGAGAAGCGCGGCGCGTTCTACGACCAGACCGGCGCGCTGCGCGACATGGTGCAGAACCATGCGTTGCAATTGGTCTGCGCGATCGCGATGGAACCTCCCATCAACGCGCACGCCGACGCCCTGCGCGACGAGAAGCTCAAGGTGCTGCGCTCCCTCAAGCCCTGGACGCCCGAGACCCTGGGCTTGCACGCGATCCGCGGCCAGTACACGGCGGGCACGGCCTACGGCGAACGGGTTCAGGGCTACCTCGACGAACCGGGCATCGACTCGCAGAGCCGCACCGAGACCTTCGTCGCTCTGCGCACCGAAATCGCCAACTGGCGCTGGGCCGGCGTGCCTTTCTATATTCGCACCGGCAAGCGCCTCGCTTCGCGCGACGCCCGCATCGAGATCAATTTCCGGCCGACGCCGCATGCGATTTTCCGCGCCGCAGCGGGTGCGGTGAACAAGCTGGTGATCAACCTCCAGCCCAAGGACGGCCTCGAACTGCACCTGCTCGCGCAGGCTCAGGACAACCGCAAACGCGCCAGCAACGCCGATGCGGCCCAGCCGCTCGCGTCGGTGCAACTCGACCTGGATTTCGACAAGCGGTTCGGCACCGAGCGTGTCGGTGCTTACGAGCGGCTGCTGCTCGACGTCATCGACGGCCGGCTCAACCTCTTCGTGCGCAGCGACGAACAGGAAGAAGCATGGCGCTGGGTCGAGCCGCTGATCGACAGCTGGAGTGCCGACGGTCGCCCACGGCCCTACGCCGCAGGTACCTGGGGCCCGAGCGCGTCGAGCGCGATGATTGCGCGCGACGGCTTCGCCTGGGGCGAGGAACAATAGGCAGTACCCGAGACGCTGCTAGCGCCTCAGGCTCATCCACCTGAAGGGCATGGCATCGTCGGCCATCTGCGTGAGTTCGACCTTTTTGCTCACGCCCCAGGCCAGCGTTTGCTGGTGCAACGGCAGCGTGCCGATATCCTCCGCCTGCAGCGCGAGGGCATCTTTGAGCAGCGCATTGCGTCTTTCCCGATCGCTTTCGGAGCGAACGATGTGCACCAGTGCATCGAGCTTCGGATTGCAGTAGCCACCGAGATTGGAGAGGCCGCTGCCTGCAGCGTCGGGACAACCGGTCAGTGCGCCGAGGGCGTCGTGCGCGTCGTAGGTGCTGGGCGTCCAGCCAAACAGGTAGAAGCTGGTGTCGCGCCGTAGTACCTTCGGAAAATAGGTGCGCTTGCTTTCTATGGCGAGGTCGACCTTCACGCCGACCTTGCCAAGGTTGGCGGCCACTGCCTCGCAGATCTGCCGGTCGTTCACGTACCGGTCGCTCGGGCAGTTGAGCGTCACCTCGAAATTGTTCGCGTAGCCGGCTTCAGCCAACAGCTTGCGCGACGCTTCGGGGTCGAAGGGGAGCCGCTTGTCCTGCTCCTGCGTCCAGCCGTTGATGCCCGGACCCACTAGCAGTGCCGTCGGATGCGACGCGCCTCGCATGATCGTGCGCTGCATGCCGACGATATCGATAGCCTGATAGAACGCCTGACGAACGCGCTTGTCCTTGAACGGGTTTTTCCCTTTCACATTGGAATAGAGCAATTCATTGCGCCTCTGGTCCATGCCCAGAAAGATGGTTCGCAATTCCGGCCCGGCAATGACGCGCGCATTGACGCTGGCGTTGATGCGGGGAATGTCGGCGACCGGTACAGGCTCGACCACGTCGATATCGGCGGACAACAGCGCGTTGACGCGTGCCGCCGCATCCGCGATCGGTGTGAAGACGATCTCCTGTGCATTGCCTTCGATCTTTCCCCAATATGTCACGTTGCGATAGAACACCGTGCGCACGTTGGGCTGTCGCTCGCGAACACGGAAGGGGCCGGTCCCGTTGGCTCGGAACGACGCCGTGTTTTCGATACCCGCACGACGGTCCACCGGAATGGTCGCTTGGTTGTCCTCGCACCATTTGCGATTCATGATCAGCACCTCGGTGATCGAATCAGGAAGCGTCGGAAAGGGGAACTTGGTTTCGACCTCGATCGCGTTGTCGCCGGCTTTTCGGATTTCCTTTATTTCGAGGGTGTTCGACTTCATGTTCGAACTCTCGCCTGTTGCGCGTATGAAACTGAAAATCACGTCGTCCGGCGTGAGCAGTGTCCCATCGTGAAATTGAACTCCCTTGCGCAGATCGAAACGCCAGACGGTCGTCGAGATCTGCCGCCAGCTCGTGGCCAGCAATGGCGCGAGGCTTTGATCCTTGTTCCGACCGACCAGCGGTTCATAGACGTTCGCCATCACGTTCAATTGCAACGACTCGTTGAGCGAATGCGGATCCAGCGAAAGGATATCGCCCTGGTTGGCGATACGCAGCGTCTGCGCCGATGAATTGGCCACAAGCAGCAGGCCCGCAGCACCTAGACCGAAGGCAACCAGCGTGGAACGAATGGATTTCATGATGCATCTCGACGGCGTCGAGTCAAAAGAAAAAAGCCGCCTGACTTTCATCAGACGGCTTTTCTAGGTTCTTAACCTTGACTGGCTCTCGCCAGCGTCAGATCAGAAAGCGTGGCGCAGACCAACGTCGAAACCGGTGGATTGCAGGCCGGCTTGACCGTTGGTGATCACGCGAGCGTAGTTCGTGTACAGGGCGGTACGCTTCGACAGGTTGTGGATGTAACCAACAGCCAGCTTGCGCGAACGTGGGTCAGCACCAGCCAGGTCGCTGCTGTACTTGATCTGCGAGTAGGCGAGACGAACCAGGCCTGGACCGACCGGAGCGGTAGCACCGAGCAAGAAGCCATAGGCATTGTTATTGTTGTTCAGAGCAACCAGGTCGTTGTCGATCTTGGTACGAACAGCTTCGCCGAATGCCTTGACGATGCCGAAGTCGTACGACGCGCCGAGGTTGAGTTCCTTGACCGAAGTGGTGTCCAGAGCGGTAGCAGCGTTGGAAGCACCCAGATCGGTCTGACCGTAGGCAACAGCGACGTCCAGCGGGCCGTTGGCGTAGCCGAAACGACCGCCAACGTTACGACCGGAATTGTTGCGTGCCGCGCCGTCGACCTTGGCGATTTCAGCGAAAGCGTACTGAACTTGGCCGTAGAAACCGCCGAGGTTCGAAGGCAGGAAGTAGCTGATAGCGTTGTTCGTGCGAACGTAGCTGTTGTTACCCAGTGCGCTGCCGGCTGCCGTTGCACCCAGCGTGTAGCCACCGCGGGTCGCGTCGATGATGCTGCCGCCGAGGCCGGTAGTGGCGAACGGATCGAAATTCGTGTCGTTCAGGTACGTGGTGTTGAAGTCACGGCCCATGCGGATCTCACCGAAACCACCGGACAGGCTGACGGTCGAACGACGGTTGAAGTTGAAACCGTTGTCAGTGCCTTGGTCGGTGGCAGACTGCAAGGTGGCAATCGCAGGAATCGTATTACGGCCACCGTTGCCGAGACCAGTATCGACAGCCAAACCGGCTTCGAGCCAGAAGCTGGCAGCCAAACCGCCACCGAGGTCTTCGGTGCCACGGAAGCCAAGACGGCTGGTGGTGATGCCACCCGAAGCCAGCGCCCAAGCCTTGGACTCAACACCATTGACCTTAACTTGGGTATAACGGACGCCGGTGTCGAGCACACCGAACAGCGTGACCGACGACTGAGCCGAAGCGATGCCGGCGACAGCCAGGGCAGCCAAAGCAACTAGGGATTTTTTCATTGCGAGTTCTCCAAGGTTAAACATAGGGCTCCGGTGCAGAGGGTTCACTGTGCTGCGCACTTGTGCTCCCACCGGACCCCGGGCCAACCTCCTTTTGGGAAGTTGTAGCTATTGCACCAGAGGCGCCGGGGCAGAGCAAAAGAATTCACCCGAAATGTCGAACGCATGCGGAGTTTCGTTGCAGACATGCAACATAGATGGCAAGGGCACTTCCAGGTTCTGCCTGTCGGGAAGAGGCCGGTCGGCCAGAATGTGTCCATGTCTAGTCCTCTCGATCCATTGCTGGTAGCCGTCGATTCCGCTCTGCGCACCCTGTTCGCGAAACCACACGGAAGTCGCCCTGCTCCGCTTCCCATCTCGACGCCGGCGGTTCTGAGCGACGACGAGCGGCGCGAAGCCGGCGCCCTGATGCGCGTCAACCACGTCGGCGAGGTATGCGCCCAGGCGCTCTACGTCGCGCAGGCTGCATCGACACCCGATCCGTCGCTGCGCGCGCACTTCATGGAAGCCGCACGGGAGGAGACCGATCACCTTGCCTGGACGCAGCAGCGCCTGGACGCGCTCGGCGCCAAGCCGTCGCTGCTCAATCCGCTGTGGTTCGCCGGAGCCTTCGGACTCGGGCTGGTCGCCGGGCGTCTGGGCGATCCGCTGAGCCTGGGCTTCGTCGCGGAGACGGAGCGACAGGTCGAAGCGCATCTGGACGGCCATCTCGGACGCCTGCCCGCAGGCGATACCGAATCACGCGCCGTGGTCGAGCAGATGAAGAGAGACGAGGCACGCCACGCGGCCGAAGCGGTGGGTGCGGGGGCCCGGGAATTGCCGCTGCCTGCCAAGGTGCTGATGCGGGCGGCCTCACACGTTATGACCACGATCGCGCACCGGATCTGATTTCAACTTTCGGCGAGATCGAAGCTGGTGGTGATTTCCGCGGTCTTGCCCAGCATGATGCTCGCCGAGCAGTAGGTCTCATGGCTGAGCGCGATGGCGCGTTCGACGGCGGCGGCGGGAATGCCCTTGCCGGCGATCGTGAAGTGCATGTGGATCTTCGTGAACACCTTCGGATCGGTCGCGGCCCGCTCGCTGGTGAGCTTCACGCTGCAGCGATCGACCTGGTGGCGACCGCGCTTGAGGATCAGCACCACGTCGTAGGCGGTGCAGCCGCCGGTGCCGGCGAGCAGCGTTTCCATCGGCCTCGGCGCGAGGTTCTGTCCGCCGTTTGCAGGTTTGGCCGCGTCGGGCGCACCGTCCATCGCAAGGATGTGGCCGCTGCCCGTTTCGGCGACGAAGCCCATCGACGAGCGCGTTCCGGTGTCGCCCGTCCAGCTCACTGTGCATTCCATTTACTTCGTACTCCAGGATGGCGCGCGTGGAAAATTTCCTGAAGCGCCGTGTTTTGTGTGGGGAAAGTGTAGGGAAAACGCCAATGCTTGTTGCAATGCAACAAACAACCGATATACTTTATTTCATCGCACATCACGGATGTGCACCGGTTGTCTCCTCCACCCTCTCAATTGGTGGATTTAGCCCCGAGTCGCAAGACTCGGGGCTTTTTTATTGGTTGTCCCATATCGCTCATGACTTCTCCATCGACGCCTTCGCCGCTCACTCCCGCCGACTACCTGAAGAAGATCCTCACGGCGCGCGTATACGACGTGGCGGTCGAGTCGGCACTGGAAAAGGCGAAAGCGCTCAGCGAACGCCTGGACAACACGGTACTGCTCAAGCGTGAAGACCAGCAGCCGGTGTTCAGCTTCAAGCTGCGTGGTGCGTACAACAAGATGGTCCACCTCACGCCCGGGCAGCTCGCCGCCGGCGTGATCTGCGCATCCGCCGGCAACCACGCGCAGGGCGTGGCGCTCGGCGCGCGCAAGCTCGGTGTCCGCGCCGTGATCGTGATGCCGGTGACCACGCCGCAGCTCAAGGTCGACGCCGTGCGCGCGCTCGGCGGCGAGGTGCACCTGCACGGCGACAGCTATTCGGACGCCTACGGCCACGCGCTCGAGCAGCAGAAACAGAACGGACTGACTTTCGTCCACCCCTTCGACGATCCCGACGTGATCGCCGGCCAAGGCACGATCGCCATGGAGATCCTGCGCCAGCACCAGGGACCGCTCGACGCCGTCTTCGTCGCCATCGGCGGCGGCGGCCTCGTCTCGGGCGTCGCCAACTACATCAAGGCCGTGCGGCCGGAGATCAAGGTCATCGGCGTCCAGATGAACGACTCCGACGCCATGATGCAGTCGGTGGCGGCGCAGCGACGGGTCACTCTGCCCGACGTCGGACTGTTCTCCGACGGCACCGCCGTCAAGCTGGTCGGCGAGGAAACCTTCCGCATCGCGAGCGACCTGGTCGACGAATTCATCACCGTCGACACCGACGCCGTCTGCGCCGGTATCAAGGACGTGTTCATCGACACCCGCAGCATCGTCGAGCCGGCCGGTGCGCTGGCTGTCGCGGCCATCAAGCAGTACGTCGAGAAACACGGCAAGCGCGGCGAGACCTACGCGGCGATCCTGTGCGGCGCCAACATGAATTTCGACCGGCTGCGCTTCGTGGCGGAGCGGGCCGAGGTCGGCGAGGAGCGGGAGGCTCTGTTCGCGGTGACGATTCCCGAGGTGCGGGGTAGCTTCCGCCGTTTCTGCGAAGTGGTCGGCACGCTGCCGGGCATCTCGCGCAGCGTGACCGAGTTCAACTACCGCATCAGCGACACCCGCGAAGCGCATGTGTTCGTGGGCCTGACGACCACCGTGCGCGGCGAATCCGCGACCATCGCCGACACCTTCGTGCGACAGGGTTTCGGCGCCATCGACCTTACGCACGACGAGCTCGCCAAGGAGCACATCCGTCACATGGTGGGCGGCCGCACCGGCCTGGCGCAGGACGAGCGGCTGATGCGCTTCGTGTTTCCGGAACGGCCGGGTGCGCTCCTCAAATTCCTGAGCCTGATGCGGCCGAACTGGAACATCAGCCTGTTTCATTACCGCAACCAGGGCGCCGATTACGGCCGCATCCTGGTCGGGCTGCAGGTCCCGGCCACCGACCACATGGCCTTCGACGAATTCCTGCGGACGCTGGGCTACCCGTTCGTCGAGGAGACGAACAACCCGGTCTACAGGCTGTTCCTGCAGAAGTAGCTCACCGCGGCGCCATCGGCAGCAGCGGCTGCGGCACCGACAGCGCCATCGGTCGCATCGGCATTTGCAGGACGAAGGCGGTCGGCGCATCGACACGGGCGCCGAGCGAGGCCGAGCGCGTCGACACCGACTGCAGAACGTAACCCTCGCCCACGGGACCGCCGACCCGGAATGGACGCGCCGGCTTGCCGTCGACGGCGATCAGCGCCGCACCGTGCTGCATCGTGCTGGCCACGACGCCCATCAGTGCGAAACGGCTCGCCGCATCGGGCGCCAAAACGACCTGCGATTCGGCCGACACGGCGCCGAGCAGCTTCGCGACCGTCGCCGGATCGGTCGCCGCGGCGGGCGTCGCGGTCACCGCGGGCGGGGGCGGCGCATCGGCGGGCGCGGCCAGGCGCAGAACCCAGAACGCAATGCCGGCCACGGCCAGCGCCCAGATCAGGAGGGTGGTCAGGGCTGCGGGCCAGCGGGCGGACGGAGAGGTGAGCGTCATGGTGGCGGATTATCATGCAGCCCATGCCTTCATTCTCCAGACCTTTCGCGCGCGCTTCGCAACGCGGTTTCACGCTGATCGAACTGATGGTGGTGCTGGTCATCATCGGCGTGCTGGCCGCGCTGATCGTGCCGAACGTCATCGGCCGCGCCGACGACGCGCGTGCCACAGCCGCGAAGACCGACGTCAACAACATCATGCAGGCGCTCAAGCTCTACCGGCTCGACAACCAGCGCTATCCCACCGCCGAGCAGGGCCTGCAGGCGCTCATCACGCGGCCGAACTCGGGCCCGGCGGCACCGAACTGGAAAATCTACGTCGAGAAGCTGCCGAACGATCCGTGGGGCCGTCCCTATCAGTACCTGAATCCCGGCATCAAGGGCGAGATCGACGTACTCTCGCTCGGCGCGGACGGCCAGCCGGGCGGCGAAGGCAACAATGCCGACATCGGCAGTTGGCAATAGCCTTCGATGCATGCGCCGGCCGCATGCGCGCCAGGCGGGTTTCACGCTGCTGGAGATGATCGTGGTGATCGCCATCGTCGCCATCGCGACGGCGGGCGTGGCGCTCTCGCTGCGTGATTCGGGCCAGGCCGGACTCGAGCGCGAGGCCGAACGTCTGGCAGCGTTGCTCGAAGCCGGACGTGCGCAGTCGCGCGCCAGTGGCGCCGCCGTCACATGGCGTCCCCGGCCACAGGGCGCAGCGGGATTCATGTTCGACGGATTGCCACCGGGCAGCCTGCCGACGAACTGGCTTTCCAGTGACATCAGCGCCCAGACGGTGGGCCCCGACGGCCGTGCTTCGGATGCGATCGCGCTCGGCCCCGAACCGATCATCGCCGCGCAGCAGGTGCTGTTGACCGCCGCCGGAACGCCTGCGCGCAGCCTGCGCATCGGCACCGACGGCCTGCGCCCCTTCGGCGTCACCGCGCCATGAACACAGCACGGCGTCAGCGCCAGCAGGGCTTCACGCTGATCGAAGTGCTGGTCGCGCTGGCGATCGTAGCGATCGCGCTGGCTGCCGGCACGCAGGCCACGTCGGCCCTGACGCGCAACGCGCAGCGCCAGTCGGACGTGATGCTGGCCCAGATCTGTGCCGAGAACGAGCTCGTGAAAGCGCGCCTCGCGCGGCAGATGCCACCGATCGGCGACAGCGGCCTGACCTGCACGCAGGCCGGGGTCGGCTTCGGCATCTCGGTATCCGCCGTGCAGACGCTCAACCCGAACTTCCGCCGGGTCGACGTCAAGGTGCGCGACCTCGCCGACGCGCCGGTGCTGCAGGTCTCGACGATCGTCGGACGTTATTGACGACCATGGCCACGACCGCACGAGCCCGACGCCGTCCCCGCGGCTTCACGCTGATCGAGCTGATGGTCGCGATCGCCGCGATGGCACTGCTCGCGCTGATGAGCTGGCGCGGGCTCGACGGCATGACGCGCGCGCAGTCGCTCAACCGCGAGCGGGGCGATGCTGTCCTGACGCTGCAGACCACGCTGTCGCAATGGGGCGCCGACCTCGACGCGATCGTCGCACCGACGCAGATCCAGCCGATTTCCTGGAACGGTCGCGTGCTGCGGCTCACGCGCAAAAGCGCCAACGGCGCGCGGCCGGCGATCCAGGTCGTCGCGTGGACCGTGCGCACCGACGCCGACACCGGCACGCGCTGGCGACGCTGGCAATCGCCCGATATCACCACCCGCGCCGGCTGGCAGCAGGCCTGGGACCAGGCCACCGCCTGGGCGCAGGACGGCAGCGGCACCGCAGGCGGCGGCGAGGTCGCGCTGATGCCGGTCGAGGCGTGGCAGATGTTCTATTTCAACGGCACCGGCTGGATCAATGCGGCATCCGACGGCGGCAGCGCCCCCTCGGCCTACGTGATTCCCGAAGGCGTCCGGCTAGTGGTTACCCTGCCGCCGGGCCCGGGGCTGGCCGGTACGCTGACGCGCGACTGGGTGCGCCCGACCGCCACCCCGGCGGGGCCGAGATCATGAAGCGGCCAGGCGACGTTCGCATCGCCCAGCGTGGCGTCGCGCTGCTGGCAGCGATGCTCACCGTCACGCTGGTCGCCACGTTCGCAGCCGCGGCGCTCTGGCAGCAGTGGCGTGCCGTCGAGGTCGAGACCGCAGAGCGGGCGCGCATGCAGGCGTCGTGGGTACTGATCGGCGCGATCGACTGGTCGCGGCTGATCCTGCGCGAGGACGGCCACAGCGGCGGCACCAATAATGGCATCGACAGTCTCAGCGAACCGTGGGCCGTACCGCTGGAGGAAGCGCGCCTCACCAGTTTCCTGGCAGCCGACAAGAACGTGGCGAGCGATGCGCTCGACGGGCTGCCCGACGCCTTCCTCTCGGGACGCATCATCGATGCGCAGTCGAAGATGAACGTGCTGAACCTGGTCGACGCCGGGAAACCGGCTGCCGGGCCGCTCGCCGCCTTCACCAAGCTGTTCACGATGCTCGGCCTTCCGCCGCAGGAACTGTCGACCATGGTCGACAGCCTGGTGCGCGCGGTGCCCGCCCCGGCCGCGATCGTCAACACGATGACCACGTCGGCAGCCACCGGCAGCACGAGTGCGACGTCCACCAACACGACGTCGACGTCGACGAGCGCTACCGCGCCCAGCGCAGACGCGCCGCTGCTGCCGCAGCAGGTGTCGCAGCTCGTATGGCTCGGCCTGTCGAGTTCGACCGTGACGGCGCTGGAGCCGTACATCACGATCCTGCCGGTCCGCACGCCGATCAACATCAACACGGCCGGACCCGAGGTTCTCTACGCCACGATGCCGAAGCTCGACATGGCCGGTGCGCAGCGGGTGGTGGCGCTGCGCGCACGCGGCGCCTTCACACAGCTCGGCAAGATGACCGATGCGGTCGCCAATGCGCAACTCGTCGATGGCCAGCAAAGCGTCGCCACCGATTTCTTCGAGATCTACGGCAAGCTGCGGCTCGACCGGACGTGGGTCGAGGAGCATTCGCTAGTACGCCGAATCGAAAACGATGTCACCATCCTTTGGCGCGAACGTGGTGCGGGCACGACGCTCGTGCCGTCGAAACCGTGAACGAGACGCGCTGTTACGTTAATGGGTTAAAAGACCTTTCGACGCCACGCAGCGTGGCTTTACAGCTATTTAATTGATAGCAAAAAGTGTCGGTCCACTCCTACAATGCAGGCTAACGAATTCTTTAGTTCTCATTTTTTTCCTGGCCACGTCCTTTCCGATCCATGTCGCTGCTGATCGTTACCCTTCCACTCCCGCCAGCGCCGGCCAGCGGCGAGTACGGCTGGACGCTCTGGGCGGCCGACGGCACGCTGCGTTCGAGCGGCAACGCGCGGCTTCCCCTGCTGCCCACGGGCGAGGACGTGACGCTGGCCGTGCCGGCCGCGGCCCTGTCCTGGCATCAGGTGACGTTGCCGCAGGGCAGCATGGGCGGCGCCGTGCGCCTGCGCTCCGTGCTCAACGGCCTGCTCGAAGACCGGCTGCTCGACGAGCCCGAACTCCTCCATTTCGCGCTGGCACCCGATGCAGCCGTCGGCCGGCCGGTCTGGGTCGCGGCCTGCAACCGGATCTGGCTGCGCTCGGCCGTGCAGGCTTTCGAAGGCGCGGGTCGCCGTGTCGGCCGCATCGTCCCCGAATTCGTCCCCATCGCGCCCGATGCGCCGCTGTCGCTGTTCGCCACCGGCGAGCCCGACGATGCACGTATCACCATCTGCGACGCCGGTGGCGTGCTGACGCTGCCGCTCGACGCCGGCGGCGTGGCGGCGCTCGGGCTGCTGCCCGACGACACGCTGGCGCAGGCCGAGCCGGCTGTCGCCGCGCTGGCCGAAGGCCTGCTGCAGCGCCAGGTGCCGATCGTGTTGCCGGCCGAGCGCTGGCTGCAGGCCACGCGCACCGAATGGGATCTGGCGCAGTTCGGCATGGCATCGACCGGACGGGCCCGTGCCGGCAAGAAAGCGACCGCCGTGCTGGAGTCGCTCTGGCGCGCCCCGCAGTGGCGCGCGGCGCGCTGGGGCCTGGGGGTCCTGCTGCTGGCCCAGCTGGTCGGCGTCAATGCCTGGGCCTGGAAGGAGCGGCGCGCGCTCGAGGCCAAGCGTGCGTCGATCGGCACGATCCTGGTCGACACCTTTCCGAACGTGAAACCCTACGAACCGCAGTTGCAGATGGTGCGCGAGGTCGCGATCCTGCAGCAGGCCACCGGCGGCGTCTCGCCCGCCGACCTCGAACCCATGCTCGGCGCACTGGCGACGAGCCTGCCGGCAGGCCGCACGCCGTCGGCCATCGACTACAGCGGCGGGCAGCTGCGGCTGCGAGGCCTCGGGCTGGCGATGTCCGACATGAACGCGATCTCGTCCGCGCTGGCCGCGCGCGGCTACGGCGCACGCAGCGAAGGCGATCTGCTACTCGTGCAGGCGGAGGGCGCACGATGAGCACGACCCCCCGCCGCAACGCGACAACGACAAGAGCGACGACGACCACGTCGGCGACGTCGACAGGCCGCCTGCGCGCCCGCACTCGCACCTGGTGGAGCGGACTCGGCGCCCGCGAGCGCCGGCTCGTCGCCGTGGCCGGTGCGCTGGTCGGCCTGGCGTTGCTCTGGTGGGTCGGCCTGGCGCCGGCGCTTCGCACCCTGGCGAGCGCGCCGGCCGCGCACGCACAGCTCGACGTGCAGCTGCGGCAGATGGTGACGCTGCAGGCGCAGGCCCGCGCACTGCAGTCGCAGCCGCGCGCCAACCGGGACGACGCCCTTCGCGCCCTGGAATCCACGGTCAGGCAGACGCTCGGCCCGAACGCGCAGATGCAGGTCGCAGGCGGCAACGCCGGCGACGGGGTGCTGGTCACGCTCGGCGGCACGCCGCCCGACGGCCTCGCGCAGTGGCTGGCGCAGGCGCGCGGCAACGCGCGGGCCGTGCCGCGCGAGGCGCACCTGACGCGCTCGCAGGTCAACGTGGCGCGGCCGATCGCGTTCGCGCCGCCGACGGGCGTTCCGGGCACGATGCCGGGCACGGTGGCGGCGCCGGCCGTCGCAGCGTCGGGCCCGACCCGCGCGCGCTGGGACGGCACGGTCGTGATGAGCCTGCCCGCACGCTGACCCTGTCCCCGATCCCGATGGCCACCACGCACAGTGCCTTCCGCCCTCCCCGCCCGGCCTCCCACGGCTGGCGCTGGGCAGTGGGTGGCGCGCTGCTGGGCGGATCGCTGGCCCTGTCGATCTTCGCGCCGGCACGCTGGCTGGCTGCAGGCCTGGCCAGCGCGACCGGCAACCGGCTGCAGCTCGTCAATGCGCGCGGCACGGTCTGGAACGGCACCTCCGGCGTCGTCTTCTCCAGCGGCGCATCGGGCACCGAATCGATCTCGCTGCCCGGCACGCTCACCTGGACGCTACGGCCCGGCTGGGGCAGCGTGAGCGCATCGCTCGACCTGCCCTGCTGCGCCGCGCAGCCTTTGGTCGTGAAGGCCCGCCCGCTGGTCGACGGCGTGCAGCTCGACTGGGGCACCGGCAGTTCGCGCTGGCCGGCAGCGATGCTGGCCGGCTTTGGCGCGCCCTGGAACACCCTCAAGCCCGAAGGCGTGCTCGAACTATCGACGCAGGGCTTCACGATGCAGCTCCAGCGCACGCAGCTGGCACTGACCGGACGCGCGATGCTCGACGCGACCGACATCTCGTCGAGCCTGTCGACGCTGCGACCCATGGGCAGCTACCGCATCACCGCCGAAGGCGGCCCGACACCGACCCTGCTCCTCACCACCCGCGAAGGCAGTCTGCAACTCAACGGCAGCGGGCGCTGGAACGGCCGGGCCATGCGCTTCGACGGCGAAGCCAGTGCGGCGCCGGGTCGCGAAGAGGCGCTTTCGAATTTATTGAACATCATCGGGCGACGCGACGGCGCGCGCTCGCTCATCACATTGAACTGACCATGAAGCACCTGTCTTCTCACGGCGTGCGTCTGGGCATCGCCGCCCTCGCGGCGCAACTGCTCATGACCACCTGCCTGCCTTCCGCGCTGGCACAGGACGGCGCACCGCGCCGTGGCGAGCCGATCACGCTCAATTTCGCCAATGCCGAGATCGAATCGGTGGCACGCACCATGGCGGTCATCACCGGCCGCGACGTGGTGGTCGATCCGCGTGTCAAGGGCACGATCAATCTCACGACCGACCGCGCCATCGCGCCGGCCGCGGCCTTCAACCAGTTCGCCGCCGCGCTGCGGCTGCAAGGCTTCGCTATCGTGCAGGCCGACGGCCTCTACAAGATCGTGCCCGAGGCCGATGCCAAGCTGCAGAGCAGCACCGTCGCGACGTCGACCGGCGGCATCGCGGCCATGAGCGGCAACCAGATCGTCACGCAGGTCTTCAAGCTGAACTATGAGTCGGCCAACAACCTGCTGCCGGTGCTGCGCCCGCTGATCGCGCCGAACAACACCATCAACGTCAACCCCGGCAACAACTCCCTGGTCATCACCGACTATGCAGAGAACATGCGCCGCCTGGCACGCATCGTGGCCTCGCTCGACGTGCCCAACGCGTCGGACATCGAGGTGATCCCGCTCAAGCATTCGATCGCCAACGACATGGTGCCGCTGATCACGCGGCTGCTCGACGGCGGCTCCAGCACCGGCGCGGCCGGCGGCGGCGTGCCGGGCGCGGTCGATGCGACCTTCCGCACCGCGCTGCTGGCCGATACGCGCAGCAATTCGCTGATTTTGCGCGCGGCCAACCCGGCGCGTGCGCAACTGGTGCGCACGCTGGTCGACAAGCTCGACCGCGCGCCGGTCGAGGGCGAGAACGGCGCGTCGGGCAACATCTACGTGGTCTATCTGAAGAACGCCGACGCGACCAAGCTGGCGACCACGCTGCGCGCCGCCATCTCGAGCGATGCCCGTGGCGCATCGACGACCGGCGGACTCACGGGCGGCACCGGCACGGGCGCTAACCAGAGCCAGCAGCAGAACAACGCAGCCGGCGGCCAGACCAGCGCGGCCGCGACCGCGCCGCTGAACAACAACAACGCGATCTCCACCGGTGGCCAGATCCAGGCCGACCCGACCACCAATTCGCTGATCATCACCGCCGCCGAACCGCAGTACCGGCAGATCCGCGCCGTGATCGACCGGCTCGACGGCCGGCGTGCGCAGGTGATGGTCGAGAGCCTGATCATCGAGGTCAACGCCGACAAGGCGGCCGAATTCGGCGTGCAGTGGCAGACCGCGATCGGCGGCACCGGCGCGGTGGGCAACAACTCCAGCCTCGCCGGCACGAACATCTTCAACCTGGCGGCAGGCACGTCGAGCACCGGCGTGGCGGCGCAGCCGTCGAGCGGCTTCAACATCGGGCTGGGCACGACCATCGGTGGCGTCAGCGCGCTGGGCCTGGTGGCGCGGCTGCTGCAGAGCAACGGCGAAGGCAACGTGCTGTCGACGCCCAACCTGCTGACGCTCGACAACGAGGAAGCCAAGATCGTGATCGGCCAGAACGTGCCCTTCGTGACCGGCCAGTACACCAACACCGGCAGCAGCAGCACCGCGGTGAGCCCGTTCCAGACCATCGAGCGCAAGGACGTCGGCCTGACGCTGCGCGTGCGCCCGCAGATCAGCGAGAACGGCACGGTGAAGATGCAGATCTTCCAGGAGGTGTCGAGCGTGGTGCAGTCGACCGTCAACAACTCCAACGGCCCGACCACCAGCAAGCGCTCGATCGAGTCGAACGTGCTGGTCAACGACGGCAGCATCATCGTCATCGGCGGGCTGCTGCAGGACCAGTACTCGCGCAGCGACGAGAAGGTGCCGGTGCTCGGCGACGTGCCGATCCTGGGCAACCTGTTCAAAAGCGAAGTGCGCAGCCGCAGCAAGACCAACCTGATGGTCTTCCTGCGCCCGGTCGTGATGCGCGATGCCGCCACGAGCGAGGCCGTCGCCATCGACCGTTACGACTCGCTGCGCGTGCTGCAGCAGAACTCGCAGCCGATCAACGACAACCCGCTGTTGCGCAACGTGTCGCAGGCACCGGTCGTCCCGCCGATCACGACCACACTGCCGTCGCTGCTCGCGGTGCCGCCGGCCGCCGACGGCAGCCGCCGCGTCGTCGGCACGCAACTGATTCCGCCGCCGATGATCGACAGCGTGCCGCCACCGCCGCCGAGCCCGCTCAAGGGCGCGCTTCCGCCCACCGGCGACCCGATGAGCCGGCGCGAATTCGTCAACTGAGGACATCGCCGTGCGCTATCCCCTGCCCTACGCCTTCGCACGCACGCAGCAGTTGCTGCTGGAACAGGCCGACGACGGCAGCTGCACGCTGTGGATGCCGCGCATGCCGCCGCGCAGTGCGCTGAGCGAAGTCGCGCGCCGCTTCGACGTGCGGGCCTTCGAGGCGCTCGACGGACCGCTGCTGGCGCAGCGCATCAGCGCCGCCTACGCGCACGGCGAGTCGAACGCCGCCGCCGTGGTCAGCGAAGTGCAGGGCGACGCCGACCTGTCGCGGATGATGCAGGAGCTGCCGGCCGTCGAGGACCTGCTGGAATCGGCCGGCGACGCGCCGATCATCCGGATGCTCAACGCGCTGCTGACGCAGGCCGCGCGCGACGGCGCCAGCGACATCCACATCGAACCCTACGAGCGCACGTCGTCGGTGCGATTCCGCATCGACGGTACGCTGCGCGAAATCGTGCAACCCAACCGCGCGCTGCATGCGGCGCTGATCTCGCGCCTCAAGATCATGGCCGACCTCGACATCGCGGAAAAGCGCCTGCCGCAGGACGGCCGCATCTCGCTGCGCATCGGCACCCGCGCGGTCGACGTGCGCGTCTCCACGCTGCCGAGCGCCCACGGCGAACGTGCGGTGCTGCGCCTGCTGGACAAGAACGAAAGCAAGCTCACGCTCGAAGCCGTGGGCATGCAGGGCGACACGCTGGACCGCTTCGAGACGCTGATCGGCCAGCCGCACGGCATCATCCTGGTGACCGGTCCGACCGGCTCCGGCAAGACGACCACGCTGTACGCCGCACTGAGCCGGCTCGACGCCGGGCGCAGCAACATCATGACGGTCGAGGACCCGATCGAGTACGAGCTGCCGGGCGTCGGCCAGACCCAGGTCAACGCGAAGATCGAGCTGACCTTCGCAAAGGCCCTGCGCGCCATCCTGCGGCAGGACCCGGACGTGATCATGATCGGCGAGATCCGGGATTTCGAGACCGCGCAGATCGCCATCCAGGCCTCGCTCACCGGCCATCTGGTGCTGGCGACGCTGCACACCAACGATTCGGTCAGCGCCGTCACCCGGCTGACCGACATGGGCGTCGAGCCCTTTCTTCTGAGTTCGTCGCTGCTGGGGGTGCTGGCGCAGCGGCTGGTGCGCAAGCTGTGCCCGATGTGCGCGGTGCATTCGAGCGTCGAAGGCGAAGCGGCCCCCGTGGGCTGCGACGCCTGCGGCCAGACCGGCTACCAGGGCCGCACCGGCATCTTCGAACTGCTGGTGGCCGACGACGCGGTGCAGTCGCTGATCCACAGCCGTGCGCCGGAGAGCCAGATCTTCACGGCCGGCGAACGCGGCGGACTGCGCTCCATGCGCGCCGACGGCGAGCGACTGGTGGCGGCCGGCATGACTTCGCGTGCCGAACTGCTGCGCGTGACCCGAGACTGAGCGGGACGCGATGCCCGCCTATTCCTTCGAAGCGATCGACGAACAGGGCCAGCCCCGCAAGGGCGTGCTGGAGGCCGACACGGCTCGCGCCGCGCGCGGCATGTTGCGCGCGCAGAAACTGATTCCCCTCGACGTCGCGGTGGTCGGCCAACCCGGTGCGCTCAAGGCCGACGGCACGGCGGCCACGCGCCCGCTTTTTCGTCGGGCGCGCGCCTTCAATTCGACCGGCCTCACGGTCTGGACGCGGCAGATCGCCGGTCTGGTGTCCGCCGGCCTGCCACTCGAACGCGCACTGACCGCGCTCACCGACGAAGCCGAGACCGAGCAACAGCGCGACCTGATCGCCTCGCTGCGCGCCGAAGTCAACGCCGGTTCGCCTTTCGCACGTGCGCTGGCGCAGCATCCGCGCGAGTTCTCGCCGATCTACACCGCCGTGATCGGCGCCGGCGAGCACAGCGGCAATCTCGGGCTGGTGCTCGACAAGCTGGCCGACGACCTCGAACAACGCCAGGCGCTGCAGCAGAAACTCGTCGGCGCTGCGCTCTATCCGGCCATCGTCACGCTGGTGGCGATCGTGATCGTGATCTTCCTGGTGAGCTACGTGGTGCCGCAGGTGGCCAACGTGTTCGCCGGGACCAAGCGCGCGCTGCCGATATTGACGGTCGCGATGCTGGCGCTGAGCGACTTCGTGCGCAGCTATGGCTGGGCGGCGGCGATCGTGCTGGCGGTCGGCGGCTTCGCGATGCGGCTGGCGCTGGCCCGCGACGCCTTCCGCGAGAAGTTCGACGCCGCCTGGCTCAACCTGCCGCTGATCGGCAAGCTCGCGCGCGGCTACAACGCGGCCCGCTTCGCCAGCACGCTCGCCATGCTGGCGACCGCCGGCGTGCCGATCCTGCGCGCCCTGCAGGCCGCCGCCGAGACGCTGGGCAACCGCGCGATGCGCGCCGACGCGCTCGACGCGCTGGTGCTGGTGCGCGAAGGCGCGCCTCTGGCCTCGGCGCTGGCGCAGAAGAAACGCTTTCCCGGCATCGTCTCGATGTTCGCGCGCCTCGGCGAGCAGACCGGCACGCTGCCGCTGATGCTGCAGCGCGCCGCCAACCAGCTCGGCGCCGAGGTGCAGCGCCGTGCGCTGCATCTGGCGACGATCCTGGAGCCGCTGCTGATCGTGGCGATGGGCGGGGTGGTGATGCTGATCGTGCTGGCCGTGCTGATGCCGATCATCCAGCTCAACCAGTTCGTCAAGTAGATGGCCGTTTCCCTCGACGACAAGCTGGTGGTGGCGATCTCCTCGCGGGCGCTGTTCGACTTCGAGGAAGAGAACCGCATCTTCGACGCCGCCGACCCCAGGCCGTACATGCAGCTGCAGCAGCAGCGCCTGAAGGAACCCGCCAAGCCGGGCGTGGCGTTCCCGCTGGTGCACAAGCTGCTGCGCTTCAACACCGAGACGGCGCGCCGCGTGGAAGTGGTGCTGCTCTCCCGCAACGATCCGGTGACGGCGCTGCGCATCTTCCATTCGGCGAAGGACGCCGGGCTGGAGTTGCAGCGTGGCGTGTTCACGCAGGGGCGCGATCCGTTCCGCTACCTGCGCCCGCTCGGCGCGCACCTGTTCCTGTCGGCGAACGAGCAGGACGTGAGCGAGGCACTGCAGCTGGGCTTCCCGGCGGCCCGTGTGCTCACCGAATCTATCGCCGCCGGCGAGAACTATCCCGACGAGTTGCGCATCGCGTTCGACGGCGACGCGGTGCTGTTCTCCGACGAGGCCGAGCGCGTCTACCAGACCGGTGGGCTCGCCGCGTTCCAGACGCACGAGAGCAGCAAGGCCGCATTGCCGCTCTCGGGCGGGCCGTTCAAGCCGCTGCTCGCCGCGCTCTACCAGTTGCAGCAGCAGGCGGGCATCTCCGGCATGCGCATCCGCACGGCGCTGGTCACCGCGCGCAGCGCGCCGGCGCACGAGCGCGCGATCAACACGCTCATGAACTGGGGCCTCGCGGTCGACGAGGCGATGTTCCTGGGCGGGCTCGACAAAGGCCCGTTCCTGCGCGAGTTCGAGCCCGATTTCTTCTTCGACGACCAGACCGGGCATGTCGACTCGGCATCGCGGCACGTGCCTTCGGGGCATGTTTCGAGTGGCGTCAGCAATCCACGCTGACCCTACACGTTGACCGACCCGATGAGGTTTTCCGCATAGCGCAAGCCGGACGCGGCGTCGCCTGGGAAGCTCTCGTCGAGCGCACGCAACTCGGCATCGGTCAGCTCGACTTCGAGCGCGGCGATGTTCTGGTCGAGATAGCCATGCCGCTTGGTGCCGGGAATCGGCACGATGTCGTCGCCTTGCGCGAGCACCCAGGCCGGCGCGACCTGCGACGCCATGTCGCCCTTGGCGGCGGCGATCTCCTTGCCTTGTCGACCAGCACGAGGTTGCGGTCGAAGTTCTCGGCCTGGAAACGCGGCGAGGAGCGGCGGTAGTCGTCGGCGGGCAGGTCGTCGGGCTTGGCGAAGGCGCCGGCGAAAAAGCCACGGCCGAGCGGGGAATAGGCGACGAAGGCGACACCGTCGCGGCGACAGGCGGCCATCGCGCCCACGGTGTCCTCGATGGGCACCGTCTTGTCGACACGGTGCTGGCAGTAGAGATCGATCCGTTCCACGCCGAGCCGCTTCAGGCCGGCCTCGCAGCTGGCACGGACGCAGCTGGGACGGCCATCGACACCGCGACCCGTGAGGTTCGCGGGGTCGCGCACCAGACACGAACTTGGTCGCTACGAACGCGTCGGCACGCCGTCGCGCGATGGACTTGCCGATCAGTTCTTCGTTGGTGTACGGGCCGTAGGCGTCCGAGGTGTCGAGGAAGTTCAGGCCGCGGTCGAGCGCGTGGTGCAGCGTGGCGGTCGATTCGACGTCGTCGCGGCCCAATGCGCGTTTGTTCATGGTTCCGCTCCGAGCTCCGAGCTTCGAGAGGACGAAAGGTCCGAATGGCAGGGCCGGCTTCAGTTTCACTTAAACCATTCATGAAGTCCGTGGCTACGATTCGTCGTTCCACGACTCCACTGGCGCGCAACTCGCGCGACGCCTGCATGCCATCTTCGCTCCCCACAGATAAACCTGCGCTGGCGCAGACCGTTCGCCGCGTCGCCTCGCTGACGGCGCCCTACTTCCGATCCGACCAGAAGTGGAAGGCGCGCGGCCTGCTGGTCGCGATCGTCGTGCTCAACCTGGCCGCGGTCTACATGCTGGTGCAGATCAACGAGTGGTATCGCGTGTTCTACGACGCGCTGCAGAACAAGGACCAGGCGGTGTTCTGGCAGCAGATCGTGCGCTTCTGCTGGCTGGCGCTGGTCTATATCGTGATCGCGGTCTACAAGTTCTACCTGACGCAGGTGCTCGAACTGCGCTGGCGGACCTGGATGACCGACCACTATCTTTCGCGCTGGCTGGCCCACAAGGCCTTCTACCGGATGGAGCTCGCGCGATTCGCGCCCGACACGGGTCGCGACCGCGACGGCAGCCCCGACAACCCCGACCAGCGCATCCAGGAAGACCTGAACCTGTTCACCAGCTACACGGTGACGCTGAGCATGGGCGTGCTCAATGCGCTGGTCACGCTGCTGAGCTTCGTCGGCATCCTGTGGTCGCTGAGCGGGTCGCTCGAATTCGCCGCGCCGGCGTTCCTGGGCGGCGGCGCCTGGTCGATTCCGGGCTACATGCTGTGGGCGGCGGTGCTTTATTGCGGTGCCGGCAGCGTCATCACGCACTTCATCGGACGACCGCAGGTCCGCCTCAATTTTCAGCAGCAGGCGATGGAAGCCAACTTTCGCCATCACCTGGTGCGGGTGCGCGAGTACAGCGAATCGATCGCGCTCGACGGCGGCGAACCGGTGGAGCGCATGCAGCTCGACACCCGCTTCGGCGCGGTGATGGGCAACTACCTCAAGCTCATCAGGAGCCAGAAGAATCTCACCTGGTTCAGCACCTTCTTCGGCCAGGCGGCGGTGATCTTCCCGCTCATCGTGGCCTCGCCGCGCTACTTCAGCGGCGCGATCCAGCTAGGCCAGCTGATGCAGATCAACTCGGCGTTCGGCCGCGTGCAGGACTCGCTGAGCTGGCTGGTCGACAACTACATGTCGATCGCGATCTGGAAGGCGACGACCGACCGGCTCGCCGGCTTCGAGGAAAGCCTGAGCGCCGAGTCGCGCGACAACCCCGGCTTCACGGCCGAGCGAGCAGGCCAGGCCATCGAGGCACGCGGACTCACCGTCGGGTTGCCCGGCGGCGCGACATTGCTGGCCGGCGCCGACCTGCGCGTGGCCCCGGGCGACACGGTGCTGGTCCACGGCCCGTCGGGCAGCGGCAAATCGAGCCTTTTCCGCACGCTCGCCGGCATCTGGCCGCACGCGCGCGGCAAGGTCGCCGTGCCGGCCGACACCATGTTCATTCCGCAACGGCCGTACTTCCCCGACGGCCCGCTGCGCGACGCGCTGGCCTATCCGCAATCGGCGGTGCAGTTCGGCGACGACGCGCTGCGGCAGGCGTTGCGCGATGCCCTGCTGCCGCACCTGGCCCACCAGCTCGACCGGCCGGACGCCTGGAGCCAGAAACTGTCGGGGGGCGAACAGCAACGCCTGGCGATCGCCCGCGTGCTGCTCAAGAAGCCGGCTTGGGTGCTGGCCGACGAAGCCACCAGCGCATTGGACGAGGACGCCGAGGCCATGCTGTACGAGCGCCTGGTGGCGCAGGTGAAGGGCCGCGGCGGCGCGATGGTGTCGATCGCGCATCGCTCCACGCTCGGGGCGTTCCACGATCGACGCTGGCAGTTCGGGCGCGCTACCGCCGGCGCGACCGATGCGGATCAGCCGGCCTTCGAACTCGACGATCGCGCGATGGTCGCGTCGGCGTCTGCGCCACGTCCTGCTTCCGCATAGCGTGCCCAGCCGTTGGCGCGCAGTTCGCACGCCGGGCAGGTGCCGCAGCCGTAGCCCCAGTCGTGGCGATGCACGCGGTCGCCCAGGTAGCAGGTGTGCGTCTCCTCGACGATCAGGTCGACCAGCGCCCGGCCGCCGAGCCGCTCGGCCATCGTCCAGGTCTGCGCCTTGTCGATCCACATCAGCGGCGTCTCGATCACGAGGCGGCGCTCCAGGCCGAGGGACAGCGCGATCTGCATCGCCTTCATGGTGTCGTCGCGGCAGTCCGGATAGCCTGAATAGTCGGTCTCGCAGACGCCGGTGACGATCACCTGCAGGCCGCGCCGGTAGGCCAGCGCGCCGGCGAGCGCGAGGAACAGCAGGTTGCGGCCGGGCACGAAAGTGTTGGGCAGGCCGTCGGCCTGCATCGCGAACGCGACCTCCTCGGTCAGCGACGAGCCGCCGAGCTGGGAGAGCGCGTCGACCGTCAGCAGATGGTCGTCGCCCAGGCGCGGCGCCCAGCGCGGAAAGCGTTCGCGCAGGCGCTCGCGCACGGTGTGGCGCACGTCGAGTTCGATGCGATGGCGCTGGCCGTAGTCGAAACCCAGCGTCTCCACGCGCTGGTATTTTTCGAGCGCGTCGGCGAGGCAGGTGGCGGAGTCCTGGCCGCCGGAAAACAGGACGAGAGCGGTGGTGTGCATGGCGGGCATTTTCGCAGTCACGGCCGTGTCACACCCGGTTCCTAGAGTGCGCGGTGTCCCGAAATCTCAACGCGCGCGGCCGCGCGGCCGCGCCCCAGGAATCGTCATGAAGAACAAACTCATCTATCCGTCCGTGCTGGGCCTGTCGATGGCCCTCGCGGGCTGCGGCGGCAATTCCAGCGACGTGGTGACCACGCCCGCCCCACCCACGACGCCGGTCGCCTCCGCGAAGAACGTGATCTTCTTCCTCGGCGACGGCATGGGCATCACGACCATGACCGCATCGCGCATCTACAAGGTCGGCGAGGACGGCGAGCTCACGATGGACACGCTGCCCGAAACCGCCTTCGTCCACACCTATTCGAACGACGGCCAGGTCACCGACAGCGCGCCCTCGATTCGATGGCCGCCTACATGACCGGCGTGAAGATGAACAACGAGGTGATCTCGATGTCGCCCGAGACGCAGGCGACCGACGCCGCCGGCAAGCCCTATCACGTCGCCTTCGACAGCAGCTGCCCCGCGACCGGCAACGGCACGCCGGCCACCACGCTGCTGGAGATCATGAAGGCCGGCGACTACGCCACCGGCGTCGTGAGCACGGCGCGCATCACGCACGCCACGCCCGCGACCACCTATTCGCACGTCTGCCACCGCGATGCCGAGAACACCATCGCCGTCGCGCTGGTGCCCGGCGGCGCCGGCTACAACGCGAAGCTGGCCGACGGCATCGACGTGATCCTCGGCGGTGGCAGCAGCTACTTCACACCGAAGGAAGCCGGCGGCCTGCGCAACGACAGGCGCGACCTCGTCGCCGAACTCAAGGCCGCGAAGTACAGCTTCGCGGCCAACAAGGCCGAGTTCGACAGGCTACCGGTCGACGGCACCACCAAGATCGCCGGCCTCTTCACCAAAAGCCACATGGCCTACGACCTGGATCGCGATGCGACCAAGGAGCCGAGCCTGGCCGAGATGACGTCGAAGTCGATCGACGTGCTGGTCGCACGCAGGAAGAAAGGCTTTTTCCTGATGGTCGAGGGCGGCCGCATCGACCATGCGCTGCACGCCACCAACGCCCGCCGCGCACTGCAGGACACGGTGGCCTTCGACGACGCGGTCAAGGTCGCGCTCGACAAGATGAAGCTCGTCGATCCGGACCTGAAGAACACCCTGATCGTCGTCACCGCCGACCACGACCACACGCTGCAGATGAACGGCTACGCCAAGCGCACCGGCAAGACCGAGGCCGGCAAGCCGGGCGTGCTCGGCCTGGTGAAGAACTATGTCGACGGCGCGTCGTCGACGGACGTGGACGGCAACCCGTACACGATCCTCGGCTTCGGCAACGGTCCGCGCCGGCCGGCGACGCGCGGCCCGATCGATTCGACCGAGCTCGAGAGCCCCGACTACCTGCAGGAAGCCGTGGTGCCGATGGGGTCGGAGACCCACGGCGGCGGCGACGTGTTCCTGGGCGCGCAGGGCCAGGGCGCGGAGAACTTCGCCGGCTCGCTGACCAATGACGAAGTATTCGGTCTGATCAAGAAGGCCGCCGGCCTCTGAGCCCGCGACCGCAACCGCAACCGGACACAAGGAAATTCGACATGAAAAACATCATCCGCAACAACCCGCTCGCCTCACTGAAACGCGCGCCGCTGGCGCTCGCGCTGGGCTGCGTCCTGGCCGGCTTCGGCGGTACGGCGATGGCTGCCGGCGAGGCCAGGAACGTGATCTTCTTCCTCGGCGACGGCATGGGCCCGGTCACCGTGACCGCCGCACGCATCTACAAGGGCGAAAAGCAGCTCGCGGCCACGCCCGGCTCGCTCGTCACCAGCGAACGCGCCAAGCTCGCGATGCAATCGCTCGGCCATGCGGCGCGCATCAAAACCTTCTCCAACGACGGTCAGACCACCGACAGCGCGCCTTCGATGTCGGCCTACATGACCGGCGTGAAGGCCAACAACGAAGTGATCTCGATGTCGTCGGACACGCTGGCCTATGCCGCGGACGGCTCGCAGTTCATCGACGGCGAGGACACCACCTGCGCCGCCGCCAACGGCAAGCCGGCGCAGACGCTGCTCGAACTCGCCAAGGCCAAGGGCCGTGCGGTCGGCGCCGTGTCGACCACGCGCGTCGGCCACGCCACGCCGGCCGCGACCTATGCCCACATCTGCAACCGCAACGCCTACAACACGATCGCCGAACAGTCGGCGCCGGGCCATCCGCGCTACAACACGCTGCTCGGCGACGGCGTCGACGTGCTGCTCGGCGGCGGCCAGCGCAACTACCTGCCGAAGTCGGCCAACGCGAGCAGCAAGCGCATCGACGAGGCGAACCTCGTCACCGCGATGCAGGCCAAGGGCTACAGCTATGTCGACTCGGGCACCAAGCTGTCGGCGCTGGACGCGACCAAGGCGACGAGGCGGCTCGGCCTGTTCTCGCAGAGCGAGATGGCCTACGAACTCGACCGCGTGAACCAGAAGCTCGACCAGCCGAGCCTGACGCAGATGACCGAGAAGGCGCTCGACGTGCTGAGCCGCAACGGCAAGGGTTTCTTCCTGATGGTCGAGGGCGGCCGCATCGACCACGCGCTGCACGGCAGCAACGCCAAGCGCGCGCTGGAGGACACGTTGGCGATGGACAGAGCCATCGACGCCGCGCTGGCCTACATGGAGAAGAAGGATCCGGGCCTGAAGAACACGCTGGTGGTCGTCACGGCCGACCACGACCATGCGATCGCCTTCAACGGCTACACGCGCATCGGCAATCCGATCCTGGGCAAGGTCCGCGACTACCAGACCAACGAACTGGCCAAGGCCGCCGACGGCAAGCCGTACACCACGCTGGTGTTCGGCAACGGCGGCCGTCCCAACGCGAACGCCGCCAGCCACGTCAACACCGAGGACGGCAACAGGCCGTGGGTCGCACCGGCGCGCGGCGCGGTGCGCGAGGACCTCACCAACGTCGACACGACGCAGGACAACTTCCTGCAGGAAGTCGGCATCAACCTGGGCACGCCGGGTTCGGAGACCCACGGCGGCGGCGACGTGATGCTGTTCGCCGGCGGCGCGGGCGCGAAGATCTTCAAGGGCACGCTGGACAACACGCGGGTCTTCTTCAAGGTCAAAGAAGCGGCCGGGCTCTGATGAACACCCACAGTCTCCGCGCACTTCGTGTCGCTTTGCCCACCCCCTCGCAGGGGGCGGCACCGGCGGCCCGGCGGAGCCGGTTGCGCGGTGTCTTCGGGATTTCGCTGGCGACCTGTCTGGTCGTGGCGGCGGTCTGGGCTCCGGCGGCGCAGGCGCAAGCTGGCGCTTCGGCCAACGCCGCATCCGTCGCGGCCACGACCGCCGCCGTTGATGCCGCTCCCGCGCTCGACCTGCGGCTGACCTACTTCAACCGCGTGGTCGGCAACGACGGCGTGCAGCGCGAGAGCCGCTACACCAACCTGATGTACCGCCGCAAGGGCTCGGTATGGACCGAGCGCGAGCTGCCGGCCGGGCTGCGCGAAAGCATGGCGCACGACCACTCGCACGCGCACGGCCCGCACGCCGGGCATGCGCACGACGAGGCGCAGGGCGCGCCCTTGCGCGTGAGCCGCGCGGCGGACGGGCAGGAGCGCGTCGAGGTGGTGCTCAATGAAACGCGCCGCGTCATCGAGGTCGATCGCGCGCATCACGGCAACGTCGGCTACGGCGGCTCGTGGGACACCGCGTACTGGCTGGTCACGCCGGCCACCCTGAAGAGGATGGAACCGGTCGGTGCCGTCGAGGCGGGTGTGCAGCGCTACCGGGCCCGTCAGGCCGAGCAGGCGACGCTGGTCGACTGGGACATCGCCGGGCAGTATCCGCGGCGGATCGAGCGCACCGGCGCGCACGGCCTGAGCCACGACCTGGTGACCGCCTCACGCCTGCCGGGTCCGCTGGCCGCGCCGTGGATTGCGAGCGAGAAGTTCGACCGGGGCGACTATTCGGACCTGCTGGACTGACCGCCGGTACCGCGGCCGCAGACGTACCCGTCTGCGGGCGGTGCTAGATTCGTCCGATGTTCAATCCCACCCAGGAAGAAGTGCGCCGCTTCTTCTGCAACGTCTTCGTCAAGTCCCGCCAGGGCCAGCCGATGGAGGCGCTGGAAACCATCGCCGCCGGCTGGATCGACGCCCATCCCGAATACGCCGCCGACCTGGCCGACGCCGACGCTGCGGTAACGCGCGTCTACGACGGCAAGGACGGTCGCGAGAACCCGTTCCTGCACCTGTCGATGCACCTGTCGATCAGCGAGCAATGCTCGATCGACCAGCCGCGCGGCATCCGGCAAGCGGTCGAACTTCTGGCAGCACGCCGGGGGTCACTGCTCGATGCGCATCACGATGCGATGGAGTGCCTGGGCCGGATGATGTGGGAGAGCCGGCGTGCCGGGCGTCCGCCCGACGGCGACGCCTACATCGACTGCGTCCAGCGCCACGCGACGCGGGACTGAAACGCGAGCGCTCGGGCGAGCGACTGCGACTACTTCGCGCTGGCGCTGTAATGGAAGCGCGACTCGGGCACCGTCTTCACCTCGCCGGGCAACGAGGCGACGTAGCTCGCCAGGTCCCTGAGCTCGGCGTTGCTGTACTTCTTGGCCTGGCCGCTCATCACGCCATTGGAGCGTCCGAGCTGGGCGTGGTTCTCGATCTTGTACGACTTGAGCGCGACGTAGAGGTAGTCGGAATACTGCCCTGCGAGCTTGGGCACCGTGCCGTCGTTGGGCGTATTGAAGTTGGCGCCATGGCACTTGGTGCAGGCGTTGTCCTTGTCGCGCGCGATCAGCGTCTGCACGCGATCGTTCGGTACCTTGGCGACGGTGGCCGGCGGTGCATCGCCTTCCCTGATGCCAAGTTGCGCGTAGTAGGCCGCGAGGTCTGCGATGTCCTGCTCGGTGAGCGAATCGGCGATGGCGCGCATCGTCGGATGCTTGCGGTCGCCGGCCTTGTAGGCACCGAGCGCCGCGCTGATGTACGTCGCGCTCTGGCCTGCGATCTTGGGGACCTTGTGCACCTCGGGAAAACTGGACTGATAACCGACGATGCCATGGCAGCCGATGCACATCGACGTCTTCTTGCCACCGTTCTCCGCATTGCCGGTGAGCGTCTGCGCCGGGACCGAAACCGTCACGCAAGCGACAGCGAGGGCAAACATCGTGGTCTTCAACTTGTTCATTTTGCGCGCACAATCTCATGGAGAAACAGTTTCGAATCGACATTCGATTATAAGCGGGGGCCTACCTCGACCACGGGCCGCGGCCCCCTCGGAAACCCGGCGAAACGGCCTCCCGTTTTCTCCATCCAGCGCGAAGTCATCCATGAAATTCAAGGGCTCGGACAATTACGTCGCCACGCAGGACCTGATGCTCGCGGTCAATGCGTCCATCACGCTCAAGCGCCCGCTGTTGGTCAAGGGCGAACCCGGGACCGGAAAGACGATGCTGGCCGAGGAAGTCTCGGAAGCGCTCGGCCTGCCGCTGCTGCAATGGCACATCAAGTCGACCACCAAGGCGCAACAGGGCCTCTACGAATACGACGCGGTGAGCCGCCTGCGCGATTCGCAGCTGGCCGGCGTCGACGGCGGCGAGCGCGTCAAGAACATCCACAACTACATCGTCAAGGGTGTGCTCTGGCAGGCTTTTGCCGCCGACGAGCCGGTGGCACTTCTGATCGACGAGATCGACAAGGCCGATATCGAATTTCCGAACGATCTGCTGCGCGAAATCGACCGCATGGAGTTCTACTGCTACGAGACGCGCGAACTCATCCGCGCCAAGCATCGCCCGGTGGTATTCATCACCTCGAACAACGAGAAGGAACTGCCCGACGCCTTCCTGCGCCGCTGCTTCTTCCATTACATCAAGTTTCCCGACGCGGAGACCATGAAGCGCATCGTCGCGGTGCACTTCCCGAACCTCAGGCAGGAGCTGCTGGCGTCGGCGATGAAGACCTTTTACGACGTGCGCAACCTGCCGGGATTGAAGAAGAAGCCGTCGACCTCCGAACTGCTCGACTGGCTCAAGCTGCTGGTGGCCGAGGAGATCCCGCTGGAGGCGCTGCAGAGCAAGGAAGACAAGGTGGCCGTGCCGCCGCTGGTCGGGGCGCTGCTCAAGAACGAACAGGATGCGACGCTGTTCGAAAAACTCGTCTTCATGCAACGCAACAACAGGTGACCGGGTCCCTGGCATGCCATTCGTCGAACCGGTCTTTCTGAAATCACGCGGCATCGCGCTGGTGCCGTTGTCGCTCGATCACGAAGACGGTCTGCGCGCTGCCGCCGCCGACGGCGAACTCTGGGCTCTGCGCATCACCTCCGTGCCCGCGCCGGAGGAAACGCGCAACTACATCGAGACGGCACTGCAGGGACGCGAGACGGGCTATCGTTTCGCCTTCGCGGTGACCGACGAAGCCACCGGCACCGTGCTGGGCAGCACCAGCTTCCATGACATCGTTCCGGCGCTGAAGCGGATCGAGATCGGCTTCACCTGGTATGCCAAGCGTTGCCAGCGCACGCATGTCAACACGACCTGCAAGCTGCTGATGCTCACGCACGCCTTCGACGTGCTGGGCTGCAACGTGGTCGGCTGGCGCACTGACAACTTCAACTTCGCCTCGCAGCGCGCCATCGAGCGGCTCGGGGCCAGGAAAGACGGCGTGCTGCGCGGCCATGCACTGCGGCGCGACGGCACGATCCGCGATACGGTGATGTACAGCCTGAGCGCGGGCGAATGGCCCGAGGTGAAGGTGCAGTTGAACTATCTGCTTGCCAGCCGGCAGGCCTGACGCCATGTTGATCGACTTCTTCTACACGCTGCGCTCGGCCAAGCTTCCGGTGTCGGTGAAGGAATTCCTCACGCTGCTGGAAGCGCTTCGGGCCGACGTCGTCGGACCGGGCTCGGACGGCGCTTTCGGCATGGACGATTTCTACTACCTGAGCCGCACCACGTTGGTCAAGGACGAGAAAAATTACGACAAGTTCGACCGTGCCTTCGCGAGCTACTTCAAGGGCGTCGAGGTCCTGACCGACTTCACCATGGAGGTCCCGCTCGACTGGCTGCGCAAGACGCTGGAGCGCGAGTTCGGCCCCGAGGAAAAGGCCAGGATCGAGAGGCTGGGATGGGACGAACTCATGGAGACGTTGAAAAAGCGCTTCGAAGAGCAGAAGGAGCGCCACGAAGGTGGCAGCAAGTGGATCGGTACCAGCGGCACCTCGCCGTTCGGGCATGGCGGCTTCAACCCGCAAGGCGTGCGCATCGGCGGTGCGGGCAAGAACCGCAGCGCGGTCAAGGTGTGGGATCAGCGCGCCTACAAGGACTACGACGACACCCAGGAACTCGGCACGCGCAACATCAAGGTGGCGCTGCGCCGGCTGCGGAAGTTCGCGCGCCAGGGCAACGTCGAGGAACTGGACCTCGACGACACCATCCGCTCGACGGCGGCCAACGCCGGCTACCTCGACATCAAGATGCGGCCCGAGCGGCACAACAACGTCAAGGTGCTGCTGTTGATGGATGTCGGCGGCACCATGGACGAGCACGTCCAGCGCATCGAGGAACTGTTCTCGGCCGTCAAGACCGAGTTCAAGCATCTCGAGTTCTATTACTTCCACAACTGCGTCTACGACTTCATGTGGAAGAACAACCGGCGCCGCTTCGCCGAGAAGTTCGCGACCTGGGACGTGTTGCGCAAATACAACAAGGATTACAAGCTCATCTTCGTCGGCGACGCGACCATGAGTCCCTACGAGATCCTGCAACCTGGCGGAAGCGTCGAATACAACAACGAGGAGGCCGGTGCGGAATGGCTCCAGCGCCTGACACATGCCTTTCCTCAGTTCGCCTGGATCAACCCCGAGCCGCAAGGCGTCTGGCAGTACCGACAAAGCATTTCGGTCGTCCAGCAGCTGATGTCGAACAGGATGTATCCGCTGACGCTGCGAGGTCTGGAGGAGGCAATGCGGCTTTTGTCCAAATAAGTCACGTTTCTGCAGTCGATTGGTGTACATCAAAGGGGCTATGACAAAAACACTTAATATTTAGAGAACTTTCAGTTACATTCGTCACTGAGATTGCAATAAATATAAGAAGAAAGTTTTAGTCACTGCCTATTTTGGAGGCGCACCATGTCCGCTCTGCTCTCGTTTCCGTTGCCAATGCCACAACTTCGTGTCGTGTCCGACAACGCATCTGGTCACTTCATCACCATCCGTGGTGTGCGCCTCGCAATGGACGAGCTGGTGGATCGGTCGCTCTTCTCGGCGGAAGCCCGTCAGCGCCTGAACGCGCAATTGCTGGCTGCAGCTCCCTTTCCGCATCTCGTGCTGGAAAACCTGTTCCATCCGGCGCTGCTCGAATTGGTCCGGGAAGAATTCGACATTCGCGCCGATTCCGGCTGGTGCGATGTGCAAAGCAGCTATGAAAGCACCCGTCGCTCGACGCTCGGCGCCAGTCTCGGCCCGGCTTCGCAGCTGTATTTCGACACGGTCAACTCCGGCTGGTTCACGGCTTGGCTGTCGGATGTCACCGGCACACCTTATCTGCTGCCGGATCCTCAGCGCTTCGGCGGCGGCTTGCACGAAAGCCGTACTGGCGGCTCGTTCGCCGTGCACCGCGATTTCAACGTGCATCCGCATGTCGGCCTGAAGAACGAGATGGTGTTCATCACCTACCTGAACCGCGGCTGGCAACGCGAGTGGGGCTCGACGCTCGAACTCTGGGACGCGCGCAAGGAAAATTGCGTCGCTCGCGTGATGCCCGAGTTCGGCCACACGCTGCTGATGCCACATGGGCCGGCCAGTTTCCACGGCCATCCGAAGCCGTTGAATGCGCCGGACGGGCGTCCTCGCCGCTCGGTCGCCGCCTACTTCTACACGAGCCCGCGCGCTGGCAAGAGTTCGACCGACGATTCGGTCTCGATCTTCATGAAGCCCCGTCGCATCGACAAGGCGAAAGCCGCGGTTCGCGCGTTGACGCCGCCGATCGCATGGAAGCTGGCGCGCAGATTGAGCGGTCGTTAGGCTTTCGATGTGCGCAGGCGGGTGATACACGCTTGTCTCGGCGCCGAAAAGGCGATTTCAAGCATGCTGGCAGAATGCCCGCATGTTCAGGGTGGCTTCCGTATCTACGCCGGCGTTCGTGCCGGCGTTGCTTTTTGTGTCCAGCGTCCTTCTCCTCCAGGGCTGCAGTTTGCTGCCCAAGAAGGATGCGACCGAGACCGGCGCGCAACCGGTGTCTGCCGGCGGCGAATCGTCGGTGCGCAGCATCGGAGACGCGTTTGCCCTCGAAGTGCGCGGCCCGACCGCCGTGCGCGAGTACCTGACGCTGCACCTTGAAATCCAGCGCTACAGGCAGATCCACGACCTCGGTGCCACGGAACTGTCGCGCCTCATGGTGGCTGCCGAATCGAACGCACGCGAACTGTTGGGAACACTCGGCTATTTCACGCCGACGCTGACGCTGGAACTGAAGGAAACACCAGGCGCCAAGACACCGCGCGAGGTGATCGTGACGGTGGAGCCCGGCGAGCAGACACGCGTCGCCGCCGTGGACATCCGTTTCGCTGGCGCGGTCACCCGTCCCGGCGACGCGCTGGCCGCGGCCCAACAGCAAGCGATCCGCTCCGCCTGGACGCTGCACAGCGGACAGCTTTTCACCCAGCTCGGCTGGGACAATGCCAAGACCGTCGGCCTGCGGACGCTCACCGCCAAGCGCTACGCTACGGCCAGCGTCGGCAACAGCCGCGCCGACGTCGATGCCGACCGCAGCGAAGCCAAGCTCGGCGTGACCTACGAATCCGGACCGGCCTACCGCTTCGGGCAGATCAAGGTCAACGGTGCGGAGCGGTATGCGGCCGACGGTGCCCGCCGCATCGCGCGCGTGCCGACCGGTGCCGACTACGACCAGCAGAAGCTGCTCGACGCGCAGCAGCGGCTGGCCAGCAGCGGCTACTACGACTCCGTCTTCCTGACGCTCGACACCGACGGCACCGACCCCGATGCCGCACCGGTGCTCGCGCAGGTGCGCGAGGCGCCGCTGCAGAAGGTGGTGCTGGGCCTCGGCTTCACCACCGACGGCGGCCCGCGCGTCTCGCTCGACCATGTCGACAACCAGATGCCGCTGCTCGGCTGGCGCGCGGCGTCGAAGGTCTCCGTCGACCGTGTGACCCAGTCGCTGACCACCGACTGGAATTCGATTCCCGACGACAACGGCTGGCGCAAGTTCGGCTCCGGAAGGCTGCAGCGCCAGAACGCGGGCACCTACGACGTCGACAGCGGACGCGTGCGCGGCGGTATCGCCAAGCTCGGCGACCGCATCGAACGCAGCTACTTCCTGCAGTACGACTATTCGCAGAACCGGGGCGACGACGCACCGCCTTCGGCCGCCGCGCTGAGCGCGAACTGGGGCTGGACGGGTCGCTATTTCGACGACAACGGTGCCCCGACGCGCGGCCAGGGACTGGCGATCGAAATCGGCCTGGGCCAGACACTCATCGGCTCGAGCGAGCCTTTCGTTCGCAGTTATGCGCGCTACCTCGGCATCCTGCCGATCGGCCAGGTGCGCGGCACCGAGGGCGGCATCGCCCGCAGCAGCCGGCTCCAGTTCCGCCTCGAGGGCGGCGCCGTGTTCGCCAAGGAGAGCGCGCAGGTGCCGTCGACGCTGATGTTCCTGACCGGCGGCGACACCACGGTGCGCGGCTACAGCTTCCAGCAGATCGGCGCGGTGCGCGACGACGGCAGCGTCGTCGCCGGCCGCTACCTGGGCGTGGCCAGCGTCGAATGGCAGCGCCCCATCGTCTGGAACGGCAAGCTGAGCGATTTCGAGAGCACGGCCTTCGTCGACGCGGGCTCGGTCGCCGACCATTTCGGCGAACTCAAGGCCAAGGTCGGCGTCGGTGTCGGTACGCGCTGGCGCAGCCCGGTCGGGCCGGTCCAGGCCGACATCGGCTACGGCGTCGACACGCGCAGGTTCCGGCTGCACCTGCGCCTGGGCTTCACGTTCTAGCCCATCTTCCATCCATTCATATCAACGCACGCAAAGACGATCCCCTGCCGATGGAGCCCACCGAAACGCCTTCGACCGCCAAGTCCGAGCCCGCCGCTTCGCCGAAACGCCGACCGCGCCGCTTCCTGCGCGCACTGGCCTGGACCGTCGGCGTCCTGCTGGTGCTGGTGCTGGCACTCGGCGCAGGCGCCTGGTGGTGGCTCGGATCGAACCAGTCGCTGGCTTTCGCGCTGACCAAGGCCGCGCGCTATCTGCCCGCGGGCCAGACGCTGCAGAGCCGCGATGTCACCGGGTCGCTGCGCACCGGCGGCAACATCGGCTTTCTGCGGTGGCAGAGTCCGACGCTGTCGGTCGAGGTGCACGACGCGAAGATCGACTGGCAACTCGCGCCGCTGCTCGACCGCAGGCTGCGGCTCGGCGAAATGCGGGCGTCGCAGGTGCTGCTGGAGCGCCGCGGTCCTGTGGACGAGAAGCCGGCCGAACCGCTGGCGCCGCTCGAACAGCTCGTGCTTCCGATCGACATCGAACTGCCCTTTCGCATCGACACGCTGCGCTGGGCCGGCCCGCCGGTGCTCGAAGCCAGGAATCTCGCCGGCAATTACCGCTACGTGCGGGCACCGTCGCAGCACACGCTCGTCGTCGACAACGTCGATATCCAGGACGGTAGATACGACGCGAAGGTCGCACTGCAGGGCGATGCGCCGATGGCGCTCGACGCCAGCGTGAACGGCACCGTGAGGGCACCGTTGACCGAAGGCCGAACCATCGACCTGGTGGCGCGGGCGACAGCCAAGGGCGACCTGGCCGGCGCCGGTGCGCGCCTGGGCGTGACCGCTGCGATCGATCCCGCCAGGCCCGACGCCACCGCACCGATGCAGGCTCGCCTGCGCGCGAACATCGCGCCGTGGCGGACGCAGCCGGTCGTCGACGCCGACGCCGACCTGAAGCACATCGACCTCGCCGTGCTGGTCCCCACCGCGCCCGCGACGTTGCTCACGGGCAAGGTGCATGCAGGCCCCGCAGGCGCGGCCTTCGTCTGGGAGATCGCTGCCGACATCCGCAATGCGAAGCCCGGTCCGTGGGATCGCGGCGGGCTTCCGGTGGAACAGGTCGAGGCGCGTGCGAGCTTCGACGGCAGGACCTGGACCGTGCCCGCAGCCACCGTGCGCGCCGGCCGCGGCCGCATCGAGGCCAAGGGCGAATGGAGCCCCGCACCCGAGCCCTGGCGCATCGAGGCCAAGGTGACCGACGTGCAGCTCGGCGCGATCCACACGCGGCTCGCCGGCGCGCCGGTGAGCGGACGCGCCAGCGTCGAACGCAAGAGCGACGCCGCGTTGCTGTTCGACGTCGCACTGCAGGCGCAGGGGCAGGCCGGCACCGCGGCGCTACAAGGCGTCCGGCTCGACCGCGCACTGGCACAGGGGCAATGGAAAGATCAGGTCCTCGACCTGCGCACCCTGCGCATCGAGGCCGCGCAGGCCAGCGTGCAGGGACAGCTGCAGCTGCGTGTCGCCGAACAGGCGGGCGCCGGCGATCTCGATGTGGTCGTGCCCGGCGGCAATGCGCAGGTCAAAGGCAGCATCGCGCCGGCCAAGGGCAACGGCGAGCTGAAAGCGCGGATCGACGATGCGGCCGTCGCCCAACGATGGATCGAGCGGCTCCCGGGCCTGTCGAAGGCTTTCGGCGGCGTGGCTGCCGATGGCGCCGCACAGCTCGACGCGCGCTGGCAAGGTGGCTGGCAGGCGGTGCAACGGCGCCTGCAGAACGCCACGACGCCGGCACCCCACGGCATGGTCGAGCCGACCGTCCAAGCCACGCTGACGGCGCCGCGGCTGGACATTCGTCTGCCTGTCGCGGCGACCGGCGCAACGCCGGCCCCGACGGTCCAGCCGATCCAGCTGCGCGGCGTGAATGCCGAACTGTCCGGGGGCCTGGCACAGGCCATGCTGTCGCTCAAGGGCGAGGCCACGCGCGGCACGCAGAAGGTCAACCTCGCGACGCGCGCCAGCGGCGCACTCGAAAGCGCGAACCGCTGGCGCGCCGCGGTCGCGAGCCTCCAGCTGCAGGTGATGGACGGCACCCGCCCCGGCCCCTGGAACGTGGCGCTGCGCGAGCCGCTGTCGGCCAACGTGCGGACCGCGGCCGGCGGCCTGGAGATCGACACCTCCTCCGGCGGCGTGACGCTGCAGGGCCCGGTGCCCGGTACCGTGCGGCTCGACTGGGAACCGATGCGTCTCCGCCAGACCGGCAGCGGCGCGCAGGGCGGCATCCGGGTGCAGTCCAAGGGCCGCATGCAGGGCCTGCCGATGGCCTGGGCCGAAGCCTTCGACGCCAGCAAGTCGCTCGGCACGCTCGGCATCACCGGCGATCTGGTCTTCGACGGCGAATGGGACGTCGATGCGGGCGACACCCTGCGGGCCAACGCACGTCTCGCGCGGCGCAGCGGCGACATCCGCGTGCAGGCCGGCGAAGCCGCGCTGGTCACGCGCATCCAGAGCCGCGGTACCGGCACGGCCGGCGAGATCACGATGGATTCCGCCGCCGGACCCGGCGGCGGCAACCCAAGCACACCGGCAGGCCTGAGCCAGGCCGAGTTGCGCCTCGATGCGCTGGGCGACGCCGTCACCGCGAAGCTGGTCTGGGCCAGCGAGCGCGCCGGCACCATCCGCGCCGAAGCCGGAACACGCGTCGCGCAGCGCGACGGCGGCTGGCAATGGCCGCAAGACGCAGCGCTCAGCGGCAGCGTCAAGGCCAGCATGCCGAGCCTGGGCGTCTGGTCGATGCTGGCGCCGCCGGGCTGGCGCATCGCCGGCACGCTGGACGCCGACGCCACGCTGTCGGGCAACCGTGCGGCGCCGCGCTGGAACGGCACGCTCGGCGCCGACAAGCTGGCCCTGCGCGCGCTGGTCGAGGGCCTGGACCTGCGCGACGGCCGGCTGCGCGCCACGTTGTCGGGGGACAGGGTCGAGATCACCGAATTCACGCTCAAGGGCGGCATGGGCAGCGGTGCGCGCATCGCCGGGCAGAGCGGCAACCTGAGCACCACCTCGAGCGAAGCGGCACGCGACGGCGGAACGCTGTCGGCACGCGGCGAGATGCGCTGGGGTTCACCTCCGGCCGCAGGCGGCGCGAGCGGTTCCGGCATCCGCATGGCGTTGCAGGCCCAGGTGCGCAGCCTGCGCGTGCTGGTACGGTCCGACCGACAGGTGACGCTGTCGGGCGATCTGCAGGCCCGACTCGACGACGGCCAGTTCAGCCTGCGCGGCAAGCTCGCCACCGACCGTGCCGTCATCATCCTGCCCGACGAAACCGCGCCGAGCCTCGGCAGCGATGTCGTCGTGCGGTCGGCCGCCAAAGACCGCGAGGCCGCGGCCAAGGTACAGAAAGAGGCCGCGCGCAGCGATGCGCAGGCGGCCAGCCCGCAGACCGCCAAGCCGCCGGACGTGGCGATCACCTTCGACCTCGGCAAGGATTTCGCGGTGCAGGGACGCGGCATCACCACGCGACTCGAAGGCGCGCTCGATATCCGCAGCAACTCGGCCAACGCGCCGCCGCGCATCACCGGCGAGGTCCGCACCGTCAAGGGCCAGTACCGCGCCTACGGCCAGCAGCTCGACGTCGAGACCGGGCTCGCGCGCTTCAACGGACCGTACGACAACCCGTCGCTGGACATCCTCGCCATCCGCCCGAACATCAGCCACCGCGCCGGCGTGCAGGTCACCGGCACGGCGCAGGCGCCGCGCGTCAAGCTGTATTCGGAGCCCGCGCTTTCCGACGTCGAGACGCTGTCGTGGGTGGTTCTGGGCCGGGCGTCGGCCAGCAGCGGCGGCGAATCGGTGCTGATGCAGCAGGCCGCGCTCGCGCTGCTGGGCGGCTTCGGCAAGGGCGGCTCCGGCGGCAGCCTCGCCAGCCGGCTCGGCCTGGACGAGATCGGCTTCAAGGGCCCGACCGGCGGCGACCTGCGCGAATCCGGCGTCACGCTGGGCAAGCGCCTGTCGAAGGATTTCTACCTGACCTACGAGAGCAGCCTGGCCGGCGCCATCGGCACGGTCTACATCTTCTACGACCTGACCCAGCGCCTGACCCTGCGCGGTCAGGCCGGCCAGTCGAGCGCACTGGATGTGATCTACACGGTGAAGTACGACTGAGGCGCAACGAGCCCGGTAACTGCTAAAGTCGCCGCTGCCTGAAGTCCTCGTAGTTCAATGGATAGAACGGGGTCCTCCTAAGACTCAGATACAGGTTCGATTCCTGTCGAGGGCACCATGTCGGCGTCTAAACAAGTCCACATACGTCCGGCCACACTCTCACTTACCTGTGCGGAGCACCAAAAAACGTCCGAAGCCGTCCGAAGCAATGTATCACCATCCGGGGGCACATGGGGGCACATGGGGGCATCTTAGGGGGCATCGAGAGTTGAGGTGGGGGCATCGTCGGAATGCTCATTGAAAGCTGACATCCTTTCCACCAACTCTCGAAGTCTCATGCCATTACAGGCGGATTGCGGTGCGCTACCCCAAACAGAACCCCACATTTCTATGATGCTTACCTATTTGACGGCGACCTGACCGACGACGACAAGCTGGTTATGTGAACAGCGTGCTTAAAAGCAAGCTGCTGGAGTCGGCCGTACCGGTGCAGCAGGCCATGAATAAGTCGAAGTGGCAGTTTCCAGCTCCCCCGACCTCGCCACAGAGTTGATGAGCGCGAGCATGGATGCGTTTACAGCGAATACGACCATGAGCATGCAGGCACTGGACTCGGAACGAGTATGCGATGGCCTAAAAGACATCCTACTGGGCCCGGCACAACTCTGCGAAGCTTTGAGGTCGCGAGGTGAGTTTGCCGCAAACAAGCCAGCACCTTTGAATTAGCTACATATCGCCGATTTTTTGTGCTGCGCGACATTAATTGCAAAAAGGAATCTGGTCCATCCGTATATAAAATCGCCGAATGCATCAAAGCTTACAGTCCACTTGAATTAAAAGTGACGGTTTTAGAAAGTCTTTAACATTCGTGACGACAGCCGGAGATGACATATCCGTTCTGAAATTTCAACTAATGCATATGGACACAAAAAACAATAATTCTCCGCACACTGCATCTGCAGACCGCCTTCTACGCTGGGCAGCCGTGGTATTTCTAGTCACGTTGATGGCTGGAATACTAATCATATTATATTTTTATGTATATTTCGCTTACGGCCCTAGTGACGCACTTGATAGGTGGGGCCAAACAGGAGATTTTCTGGGAGGCTCGCTAAATCCACTGATTGGATTTGCAACAATTTTCCTGTTGTTTATCAGCTTAATAGTTCAAAGAAAAGAACTAAGTGAGACGTCTGAGGCATTAAAACTTTCTAACAAGCAAACATCACTGCAAGTTTTCGAGCAATCTTTCTTTTCATTGCTTGCCAATTGCAGAGCACTTCTTCAAGCGATCGAGCAGGATTTACCACCTCGCGGATGGGTCCACGGCGACCCGAAGCACACAAAGAATTACAAAGGGCGCGCATTTTTTAAGGAGATATATGATCGCCACATGGGTGCAGATGCAGGCAATCGTGCTTATGCTACAGGTTCAATTGAGCTGTCATATAGCGCATTAACTTTAAAAATCAGCGGTTTTTCATTTTTAGCGAGAGACTATCAACACCATTTTGGGCCTTACACCCAGACCCTGCATCAGCTATTTCAATGGATTGACGACCATCAAGAATTGACTCCAGAAGAACAATGGAAATATGCTGCTTTGGTGCGCGCTCAACTATCTTGGTCGGAATTGATCATATTATTCTACAATGGCTTTTTAAGCGACGGCGTGAAGTTTGTGTACTACTGCGAGAAATACGCGTTGTTTGAAAACATTAAAAATGGGCTAGATGTTTTAATAGATTTATCTGCGCTTGGATATTTTAAAAACCATCCGCACAGTCCACTTCCTTATACAGAACGATCTTTTTACTCTGAAGCGGCTCGAAAAGCTTTCAAAGATCTTGCTGAAAATCCGTCAGACGTACGACCAACTCCGAAGCCTTATAGAAAATCTTTAAGTGAGAACAACTATGATCTTGAAAGTCAATGGAATTAGTTGATACAAATGACAATTAGTAACTTAAAACTGTTAATAGTTGCTGCGGCAAGAAATTCTTTTGTATAACTCGATGTTGAGTGCTACCGCGCGCGTCGGTAGCAGCGCGCAGTCACTTGTGCGACCCGAACCACGTCAATGAAGTCGATGTTTATGGGTGATAAAGTATTTAATGCACGAGCAGAAGTCGACGAAAGTGAAAGGCAACCATCGGCTTTGCAGGGACGGCCAAATATGTCCGAAACTTAGTTTTTCCTAGCATCCAAAACGTGTACGCATGAGCCGCGCCTGACTTCTTCACGCTGTAACCGAAATCTAGATGGCCCTAAAGTTCAAAGTTTCCGTATTACGGAAATTTATAATCGATCTAGAGGTACGATTTGAGGCTCATGCGATCTTAGTTCACAAGCAAGAAAGCGTTCAACATGAACTTGGTTTACTTTTCCTTCGCCATTACTGCAGCGGCACTAGGAGGCTGCGTAGCGCCTACTGGGATCGTGCCAATCGGAAACGGCACGTACATGTCTTCCAAGATGGGAGGAATGCTGGACTACTCGGGTGGTGGTGTGAAAGCCGAGTTGTACAAAGAGGCTGGCGCTTTTTGTGTTAAGCAAGGCAAGGAAGTCCAGCCAATGAACTCGACATCGACTGATTCGGGACTTGGAACATACGCCTCTGCTGAAGTGCAGTTTCGCTGCCTATGACACGGTCAAAACGATTGACAACTTGATGGCCATTAACGTGGCAGTGCGCGACGGTGGCGGCTCAGTCGAAAACCACTTCATTCGAACCCGCTTCCACTTCTGGCTCGTACCCGAAGGCTAACAGTGTAGTTGGTTTTTTACATTAGCTTTTTTAATGCACAGTCATGACATTAATTGCGACACTAACCCCGCGCGGTGTACCAGTGATATTTGGCGATTTGTTGATCTCAGGCGTTAGCGACTCTATTCCAGACGTTGCAATACCTTCGCTGGCAGAAGGCGTAGGCGATTTTTTTGGAGGCTCTGGAATTGTTATTCACGGCATGCGCCAAAAGGTATGTGTAATTTCTGAGCGTTTGGTCGTTGCTTGGTCTGGAAATTTTTTAAGCGCCAGTGTTGCTATAGCCAAAATGCGCGAGATGGAGAGCCAAGGTAAATTTACTCTCGAAGATTTTCACCTTTTTTTTGTTGAGGACGAGGACATTAAAGCTCGCCCAATAGATTTAGTAGGATGGTTCAAAGCTACGCCTGGATTTATACCGTTTAGCTTCGGGGACGGAGTGAGTGCCTCTCACACGGGAACCCGTCTTGGCTATGTGCAATGCGGAGGCAGCGGATTTTCTGCACTTCAGGAGTTGGTCGATTTTTTCATTAAAAACGAGCAAGAAATAGACGGCGACAATGGACCAGCCGGGTATGCTCTTTGTATGACTCTAACTATTGCTACGCTTTTGATTCGTGCTGAACACGATGGTAGAGATGCAGCAGCAACCTTGCGTAATTTTTTTGGTGGCGGCTATGAACTAGCAATGTTTTTTGAAGGAAAGTTCAAAAAAATCGGAGACTTTACAATTATTCTCTGGGAAGCTGTAGTTAAGAGCGCATCCGAGATCGAACTGTCTATGCCTAAATTTCTCCTCCGACAGGCATATAAGCAAGATACTCTACTTATGAAAAGTGCTTTCATTGGATCGGATGCAGAAGCACTCAAAATTACTAATGAGCAAGGACATGTAATTTTTCCAATGGGAATGCCGCCAGCTAAAGTTGACATAAGCGACTTCGAAAACTTGAAATTTGGTACAAATTTGCTTTGCCACTGCATTTCTGCCAAAAGAACGTTTGATGGTAAACCCTTTATTATTACCTTAATAGATAAGAATGTTGGCGATCCACTTGTGCAGGTTGTCGACGGCAATGGAGAGATACGACTTTCTCTCAATTCGAAAATCGTGAATAAGATTGCAACTTCGCTACTTCAGTTCGTTAACCCGGGCACAGAGTTCGAACCTGAAAACCTCGGCTAAGGTTTCATCTGAGATTCGATTTACTTAAAATTAGAACTTTCTTGTTAGTGATGATGGTTTAATAAATGCTTGATTGCAGTGAAAACATGTCGGATGATTAGGGACCAAAGGCTTCGGAAGTAACAAGAGCCGTGCCTAGTTGGTAGATATTCTGACCAATCTTGCGCGGTATGGTGTTTGCCCGCTGCCCCCGTCGGCGATTACGCCGTAATAGCAGCTTTGATGACACTTGAACGTTGGCGCGGCAATCCTGTAAAGCAATCAGGAAGGCAGGTTTGTGCCACGCACCGTAAGCAAATTCACGGTCTAGACCGCAACGCTAGCGCTGCGCGAAACAGCTGGCAACCCGTTTGTATTGGCCGTTATAACGACGATGGTGATCGTTACCGCGCGCTGTGCGGCAGCAGTTTAGGCACCGGCAAGAATTCGGTCGACGTCACTTCGTAGCTGTTTTCATCATGCGGTTCGCATCGCGGAACAGCTTGATATTGTCACCCCTGCCTGCCTTCACATCCGCCTTCTTAAGGCGTACTTCTCTTCGAAGCTCACTGGCATTTGGATGACCGTTGCATGGGGCGTGTTCAGTACGCGGATCGCTGTGCTTGAAAGGGATGTCCTAGCTCCACAGAACTTTGATGCCAAGGCAGCGGTAGCAGTCTGCGCAAGCAAGTGCGGCGTTTAGAACGCACACCAGCAAGACGATGAACTGCTGCCCGATCAGAGCCAGCCCAATAGTTAAGGTGAAGGGGAAGTAATAGTTCCTTGTGCCGGCTTTGGACCGTTTCTGTGGTTGCCTTGTAGCAACGTTGGCCCCGCGCCCCGCGTGCAGTTCGCTGTGTATTCCAATCAAGGATGCCGGTCGTCACAGGGCTGCAGAACTGCGATGCAATGTCACAGAAGTCTGCCGATAGCAAGCGGGCCAGAACTGCAATAGAAATCAGATGGCGAACAAACAAGAGAATTCAGCGTCCGCCCCTGGCATTCCCAGAATTCGCGGTATTGAACTAACAAACACTATCAGCTGGTTTGACTGCGGAAAACTCTAGCCATTCTTTCAGGAAAGCCAAGCAATCCTGAACAGCGTTTGACTTTTGAAGCCTGTCCGCGCCGAGAAGATCGCTCTGATCAAGAATGACGGCTAGACTGCCTCCGGGCTTCTGCTTCTGGCCTTCAACGCAGAATGCAGCCTTCAAGCGCTTTGCCGAAATTGCACAAACCTGCTCTGCAGTTGCTTCTGCCGGCGGCAACCAACTAAAGCGAGAATCTAAATACCCAAGTGTCTTCTGGAGCTCAGGATCCCCGTCCAGGCACTCCAAGATCAAATCTTCAAGCGTACCGCTGTCTTCTGCACTCTTGCGCCAAACATATGCCGCAGTTGGTCCAAAGCCGGTGGTTTGTGAGGCTCCCTTGGTAGCCTTGTGACGAACCCATGAATTAGTCAGCCAAGCCGAATCACCAACCGTAGCAAACTCATTGCCGATAAGGTCTCGCGTGCTCGCCTCGCCCCGCCCATCAGCGTCCGCGAAAACCGTATACGTGTATGCTGGCCGCTCCGCGGCCTGCTCTAAGCTTGAGAAATTAGGCGCTGCCAACAGAGTGAATACGTTCTCCAGGAATGGCAGCATACTGGCCTGCCTGTTGGAGCCGCCATAACTGAAAACTAGAACAAGCACCGAACCTTTCGCTAAGACATATTCCGGCAGAAAGAACTTCTTCGCCAAATCAAGTCTCAGGTCTTCCGAAGCGCGAGACTTAAAACTTGTTTGCATCACGTTGGAAAGCGGGTACGGCAACTCCGAGAGTTTCAGTTTTTGTTGCACAAAGCCAAGGTTTTTCCTAAGCAGCCGGTTCAGCAATGCCGCATCGTGAGGGCCCTCGCAGAACATTAGGTGGGCGGTGGACCACTGCGGCATCACTGAGCCCCTCGAAGATCGACGTCGCCGACTTCAACCAGTTTCTTGAACGCTGGACCACTGAAGTCACGAGTCCGGATGCCTTCAGGTGTCTTGACGATTGCATGGCACGACAAATCTTTAGGTTGCGGAACCGCCGAAATGAAAGCATCAATACACTCTTTGGAGTGACTCGTTATAAAGACCTGCACGTTAAATTTTAGAGCCAATTGGTGCACAAAGCGCGAGAACGGTTCAATTAATCGATAGTGCAACGCATTCTCAAACTCATCAATCAGCACAACCCCATGTTGCGCGGAAGCGAACAGCAACGAAAGCAAAAACATCCTTTGCAGCCCTTCGCCATAGCAGGACAAGTCGACACCTGCAGCAAATTGACTATCGACCACCAAAAAACGCTGCCGCTCATCCGTCAAACGAATATCTTCAAGCGTCGGCAACAGGTTAGTGCGAAGGAATTCAAAAATTTCCGGCAGAGCCTTGGACTGGACGCTCTTGTGATAGAAGCCTGTGTAGCGGTGAGGTTCGTTGAAGAAGAACGGGCTGCTGAAAATAACGGGACACAGCAGGCGAAGACTATCCGCGTGAGTTTCCCGTTCTTGGCCCTTGTAGATGCGATTCATAGACGCTAACTTCGTCGTGCCGAATTGGGATTCAATCTCAACTGATCCCAAGTACCTCGTGCGTTCAATTGAGGGATCCTCTTCGATACGTTGAGTGATCTCCACCGAAGCCTTCCACTGATCAAAGGTGCCCTCGATTTCAAGGGCCTGAGTTCCCAGTTGCTCGAGCATCCACTCCGGATCGAGTTGATCCGTGGCCACCTTACCGCGGCGGCGCATCACCTCGAGCAAACCATCAAGGTCGTTTTGCCTCGCCAGCAAGTAGATAGCCTCCAGCAGTGAAGTCTTGCCGGAATTGTTGATTCCTGCAATCAGATTAATGCGAGCGAGCTGCTTCATATCTAGGCCAGCCAAGCGCCTGTAGCGCTTCACGTGGACTTGGGTAAAGTGCGCATCAACGCGGTCACGAAAAACGGCTTTCTGCTCCACGCCGCTCAGGCCAGAGGCACGTGCGCGATCGATGATCGATTGCAGCCTGCCGCGCACGCTTTCCAGTTCAGGCAGATTCTGCGGGTTGATAGCCAATTGTGCCAACGTATCGATGTCCGCAGCAACCGACCGCACTGCTGAGATCTGCCGCTCCCGGAACACCAAGTCGCTACTGCGATAGGCTCCACTCAGGTCGCGGTTCTTCTTCAAGTAGTCCAACGCGCGCTCGTCGGAAATTACCTTCGCAAGGGTGTCCACGTCATCCCGCCGCGTAATCACTGGTTCGTGGTACTTTCCGCCATAGCCCACGGAGCCATCATCGTCTTGCTCTTCCATTGGCTCGCTCGACAGCAGCGAAAAAAAGAAGTCGCGGTTCGCAGTGTTGTGAATCTGGCGGTCGCCATCATCCCAGTCCAGCCAGTCCTTCAACGCTGCGCTACGGACGGCATGGCGAAAAATCGGAAACATGGCCTCGTCGAATTGATCACCATAGTCCGAATTTTGATACTCGGCCACCATCGACAGCGCTCGCAGGCTGCGCCTTAGTTCGACCTTGCTAATTCCGATGCGCTTACAGATTTCATCTTCCCCCAGACCATGGGTTTTGTGCAGGCTCTCCAATAGTTGGGCCTGATTCCACTCCCCCCACTTTTTGTTGCCGCTGATGTGCTTCAGTGCCATCAGCGTAAGGTGGTGAACCTCGTCGCCATCGGTGTAACGAACCACGGGCACTTGGCTAAATGTCTCTGGGCTTAGCTGGCCTAGGTCGATGCCCTTAGAGTCGTACTCCTGCTGCAGGAACTTCAGCGCCGCGACTCGACGGTTACCTTCAACCACTAGCATGCCGCCGCTTGGAAGGTCTCGAACGAGAATCTGGTCCACCCGAAGGTAACCGTTAGCCTTGAAGCTTTCGATCAGATCTTGAATGCTCTGATTCTTGTCACCGCACAGCAGGCGCATAGTCCGCTGCATTACATCGCGGTTCTTAACGTCAGCATCCAGTACCTGCCTTTGGTCTGGTTCGTGGATGATACGAAAGTTGTTCGGATCCAGAAATAAGCTTCGCAGGCCGACCCTGCGCAGGTTGGCCGCAGCCTTGTTGGCAGAGTTATCCTGATCAGAAGGCGGTTGCTCAGACATTTCATACTCCTCTCAAATATCTATCATGCTCAAAGAACTTCGCAGTTACCGAGCAATTGAGGTAGTTTGTACGGTTAGCGTACGCCAATGAACTAATTATTTTCACCGTACAGGCCTACTGTGCGCTATCAATCAGCCGAGCGGTACTGATGTCGTATGACACGCCAGTGATCGAGCCATCACGAATATGCTGAACGGCCTTATCGATCACGTGGAGCGGCACTAGAAACCACTCGCGGGGTTTGACCGGATTTCCAAAGCGATCCTCTATCGTCAGGTCCAGCTGAGCGGCACCGAACAGGCGATGAAAGATGTTCTCAAGTCTTGTGCGGTTCAGGTTGTGCAACTTGTAGGTCGCGACGATGTCGACATTGGCCAGCAGGTAGGTGGCGTCCTTGTCGGCAGCAGCGATGCGGGTCTCTACCTTGCTGCCGGTCACGCCGATCTTGTGGATCAACTCGCGGTGTTCGGCCACAAACGGATGGCTGGACTTGCTGCGCAGCACGTAGATGGTGCCGGACTCGATGTCGTCGGGCTCGGCTTCGCCACCGAACAAGGGACCGATGTCGGGATCAGAGAGACGCCGGCCTGTCTTGTCCTTGTAGAGCGCCCGTTGCAACGAGCGGCGCAGCAGGTTGCTTTCGGTGCCGTTGGCGTAGATGACGCGCAACCGCGCATCGCTCTCGCCATTCGGGGCCTTGATCGTGTCGCCGACCTCGGCCACGTAGGCAAGCTGGCCGCCGACGATGAAGTAGTTGCCATTGAAAACGCTGGCATCGCGGCTAAAGGGAAGGGCTTGGCGCACGCCGGATTTCAGTTCGCGCTCCACCTGCTCAAACATGGGTTGGAAATGTTCGTAGTCCTCGCACGGCGTGCGGTCTGCCACCTCTTCAGCCGCGCGTTTCTCAACACTGGATCTGACGTGCCGAAGCACGGTGATGTCGCTGTCGTCCGCAGGCTCCATGCTCACGCCCAGCTCAGCAAGCAGTGCATCTTCGTCCAAAGCATCGACATCAGTGTTTGCTGCGGCGCCGCCGCCGCTCAGCAGCCCCGGGGCATCCAGCCCTGCCAGCAGCGCTTGCGCTTCCGGCAACTTGCGCAACTGGTCCAGCCTCACGGCATACAGCCACTCGAAGATGTCACCACCTTCGCTGTGCTGGGGCGCCCGCCCATGCGTTTGGTGAAAACGCAGGATGTCCTCAAAGCCCGCGATGATGCGTTCCTCGCGCGGCGTGTGGCTTGAGGTCTTGAGTGGCATCGCGTCGACGCCGAGAGCGTCCAGCAGCTTGTCATCGTCCATTTCAGCCATTGCTGGATTCCCCTTGCGCCTGTGCTGCCTTGGCCTGAGCGCGATAGCGTACGAAGGCTGCCACGCCTTCTGCCATTCGCTTCTCCCAAGCGTCGGCCGAGTTGATGTCGGGCAGGCGGCCACGCTCATTCTTGAACTGCAGGGCCCGCTTCGATAGGTCGCGCGCTTCCTGCTCGGGGATGCTTACTTTCTTTGCCGCAATGGCGGCCTGCACCTGGCGCAGCGACTTCTCGTCCATCGCCTTGGCCAGCACCGAATAGGCGGCTTCAAACGGATTGATGCTGTCGATCAAATCGATGTCCAGATCACGCACGTTGACGAACTTTCGTACACCGTCAAGCAAGGCTGTGCTGCCCTGCACCGCGCTGCCGCCGGCGTCCGCCTGGGCCAAGGCGAGCTTGGCTTGCTGAGTGATGTTCATGGCGGCGATGGCGTGCTGCCGAATGGCTTCCTGGTCAGCCTCGCTCAGCTCCGGGTACCGCTCGCGCACGATCTTTCCCATGCGCAATTGCGTCAGTTCTTCGGGTACGGTGTTTTCCTTGTCGAACAGGCCGCGTTCCAGTGCGGTCTTGTCCTGCAAGAAGCTCGTCACTACCTCATTCAAGTCTTCCTTGCAGATGCGGGTGGCCTCGGGTGTTTCAGGCTGGGCTAGGCCGTTGATCTCGATGTGGTACTGGCCTGTGGCCTCGTTCACACCGACGTTGGTTCGGCCTTCTTGGTAGCCCTCGCCGCCGTTGTACACATAGCCATCCTGAGCACCCGTATTCTTGGGCGTGAACTCATAGCGCGGCGCCAGAACCTGCTCCATCAGCAGACTGGCCGAGATGGCTTTAAGCATGTCGTTCACAGCCTCGGTCACTGCGGATTGCTCGGCCGTAGGTTCTGCGATCAGGTTGGTGAAGCGCGAGCGCTCCTTGCCCTTGGCGTCGCGGGTGGCGCGGCCGATGATCTGCACGATCTCGGTCAGGCTGCTGCGGTATCCGATGGTCAGAGCGTGTTCGCACCAGATCCAGTCGAAGCCCTCCTTGGCCATACCCAGCGCGATGATCACGTCCACATGGTCGCGGTTGTCCTTGTGCGCCGGGTCTTTCAGCGCGCCCAGCACCCGCGTACGTTTGGCCGCATCGCTGTCGTCGACCAGGTCTGCCACCTTCAAAACGCGGCCCTCTTTAGTCTGAACCAAATGAAAGCCGGTGACGGGATCAACACCTGTCCAGGTGCCTAGGCCGTGCATGATCTCGTCAACTTCGCGCTGCTTGTCTTTCAGGCTTTCGCGCGCGTTGACGTTGGGGATGTGGACGATGGTCTTCAGCGCCGGGTCCAGCACCTTGGTCACGGCATCGACATACGGTCCGGTGTAAAAGAAGTAGCCGATGTCCAGCGACTTGAGCCACTGGTAGCCGTTGAGCTGTTCGTAGTAGGTGTAGGTGATGGTCTCGAACCGAGATTCGTCCGCCGGTCCCAACACCGCCTCACTGTCACCACGGAAGTACGAGCCGGTCATGGCCACCAAGTGCACCTTGTCGCGGGCAATGAAGGCGCCCAACTGGCTGCCCAGCACATTGTCCGGGTTGCTGGAAACGTGGTGGAACTCGTCGATGGCGATCAGCCGGTTGTCAAAAGCCGCGATGCCCATCTCCTCCACCGCGAAGCGGAAGGTCGCATGCGTGCAGACCAGTACCCTGTCGCTGCTAACCAAGAACTGGCGCACGGCATCCACTTTGGACCTAGCCGTGCGGGGCTCGTCGCCACCCGGCGCGTTGCACAGGTTCCATTGCGGCACCACATGCCAATCCCAGTAAAAGCCGAATCGTGTCAGAGCTTCATCCGCAAAGCTGCCGCCGATGGACCTCTCGGGCACAACCACAATCGCCTGTTTTAGGCCCTGCTCGTGCAGCTTGTGCAGCGCAATAAACATCAGGGCGCGGGACTTGCCAGACGCCGGCGGCGACTTGATCAACAGGTACTGCTCTCCGCGCTTGTCATAGGCGCGCACTTGCATGGCACGCATGCCCAGCTCATTGGCCTTGCTCGATGCTCCCGTGCGTGCGGTGGCGATGGACACCGACGGCACGGTGTAGGCGTTGGTCGGGTTGTTGGCGTGCTCGCTCATGATGTTTTCTTTCTCCCCTTGGCTGCCTTCGCAGCGGGCTTAGCCTTCTCGGCCGCCGTCATCTTGGTGTAAAGCTCAAATAGCTTCTCCAGCCGTTCGGTGTCATTCTTGAATCGGCGGCCGATGTAGATGCGCTCCAACACCTCGTCGTTGCGCTCGTGGGCGTGACGCAGGTTGTCCGGCATGGCATCTGGGACATAGAGGTCGGCGACTGTGGCGGGAAAATGCGCTTGTCGGACCAAAAGGATGTCTTCTGCGCAGCGCTCCAAGTCGATCTTGTTTTGCTCCGTCAACAATGGGACTGGAAAAGTATTCCAACCGAGAGTGTTTGAGTAACGAAAATCATTTTTCATCTTGCCGCAGACAGTGGCGATCCATATCAAATGCAGACGACTGGCTAGGAGTGCCATGTTCCACAAGGGGGCGTCATAGATTGCGAAGGCGAGGTTCGATATCACCATCCCTGCGGGTTCAAAACCGCAAGGCAGGTACTCCCGAGATTCGGAAGAGACACCAGGAACAATGAGCGTCGAATGCTTGCCAATGAACATCCGCTGGAACTGGTGGGATCGTTCAGCGATGTCTCTTGCCGTCTTCCCACCGTTAAGCCGAAGTGCTCGCACGTTGCGAATACGTCGCGCAATGGGTTCGATGGATAAGGCCTCAGCCAAGTATTGATCCTCGATCCAAAGGCAGTAGCGTTCGAGACCGCGGATGAACTCCGCCGATCCAAAAATCTTGCGGACGAAGCGGCGCTGTTGATCGGGCGTGAGTCTTAATGCGTCATAGTCGCCTCGCGAAAGCAACATATGACCGCCATCAATTGGCGTGTTTCCAAAGGTCATCTCACTGAGTTCACTCAGTGGCTTACTCGCCTTTTCGACAATGATGGTCTCGCCCGCAGCAAGGTACGGGTTTATGTTCGCGCATTGGCGCTCAACGGTAATGCCAGATTTATCAACAGAGAATAGGCGTCTGGGATTTCGTGGTCGCCCTGTGAAGCCAACAACAGCTACCGTGACACCCGCGTTGTGACTGGCGAGATTTGCCCACCGAAAAGAAGTATGAGCGAACTCGATCTGGCAGCCAAGACGAAGCAATTCGGGCCATAAAATCTGAACCTGTAGACCTTGACAGACGGAGTTCGTGGTGACGAAGGCTGCAATGGACTGAGTTTTGGTCAAATAGTCGGCAGCTTTTATGAACCAACCGGATACATAGTCAAGCGACTTCCAATTCTGAACTCGCTTGTCGAAAAGAAACTGTAAGTCGGCCTTCTGTTCGTCCTGCTGATCGCGCGAACCAAGATACGGTGGATTACCGCAGATGTAGGTTTCTCCGCCTTCATTTTCGAAATCGATCTCTGCCTGGTTCAGCGGCGTTTCGAACAAGTCATTCGACGTCACCTTTACGCCCGTACCTGTGGGCGGACAGATAGACAGCCAATCCAGTCGCAACGCATTCCCAAAAACAATCCAGTTCTGCGCATCAAGTGGGAGAAACTCCGCCAGTGCATCCTTTTGCCCGCGATACAGCACGTCGCATTGGAACTCTGCAATGATCAATGCCAGACGTGCGATTTCAGCGGGGAAGTTGCGCAGCTCAATGCCCCGAAAATTGGTCAGCGGAATCTCGCTGCCCAGATAAATCTCCCCCCTGAGGCGGTTAATCTCCGCCTCTATCTCGCGCATCTTTTTGTAGGCAATAACCAAGAAGTTGCCCGAGCCGCAGGCTGGATCGAACACCCGAATGCGCGCCATGCGCTTGCGCAGGTTCAGCAGCTTGCGCTCGTTGTCGCCGGCCTCGGCCAACGCCACACGCAGGTCATCTAAGAATAGCGGGTTCAGCACCTTCAGGATGTTCGGCACACTGGTGTAGTGCATGCCCAGGGCACCGCGCTCCTCGTCGTCGGCAACCGCCTGGATCATGCTGCCGAAGATGTCTGGATTGATCTCGCGCCAAGTCAATGCGCCAGCGTGCAGCAGGTAGGTTCGCGCCATGCGCGTGAAGCGCGGCACCTCGGTGCTGCCCGAGAACAGGCCACCGTTCACATAAGGAAAACCGTTGGCCCAGTTGGGCAAATGCGGCATGGCAGTGGCGCGGTCGGCCACCTTGACATTCATGGAGCGAAAGATCTCGGACAGCACCTCGTGGGTGTTGCTGCCGTCGCTGGCGCTCATCTGGTCCACGGTTTGAGTGAACAGGCCATTGCCGTTGAAGATGTCGGTGTCTTCAGCAAAGAAGCAGAACACCAAACGCGCCATGAAGTGGTTCATGTCGCTACGGCGCTTGTCCGTGGCCCAAGCCGGGTTCTCGCGCAGCAGTTCGACGTAGAGTTTGTTCAGGCGCCCCGTGGCCCGCACGTCTACGGGGTTGTCCTTGATCTCCTTGATGGTGGAGATGCCGGCCAGCGGCAGCAGGAAACCGAAGTGGTTTGGGAAGTCTGGAAAGGCGCTGGCGATGGTTTCGCCGCTGGCCAGCTCTTCGGCCTCCAGGGTTTGTCCATCAGTGGCAAGGATGAACTTGGCCTTGGCCTTCGTCGTGGCCAGGCTGGCGCGCAGAGCTTTGAGCGTGTCGCCCGCGGTACCGGCCGCACACACTGCGAGGTGGATGTTGTTGCGCAGCAGCACGCCGCCGGGCACGTCCGAGGTATTGTTGTTGCCGGTGCGCAGGCGCTTGAGCGTGGTGTCCTTGTTGCCGAAGGCGGCCAGAAACGTGAACGGGAATTCCGCCGCGTCAAAGGGTTGTAGAGCCAGCTCTGAAATGGCTTGTTCGATTTCTACTGCATTCATGGGCTGACACGATCCAGATCCCGCCCTTGCGGAACGGGCGCGGCTTCAGCCGCGATAAAAAAGCACGGGTGCGAGCTCGCCGTGGGCCTGCGCGGGTTCACGCCTGACCCCATGGGTTGATGACGGTGACGCCCGCCGCCTTGAACGGGCTGGTGTCTCGGGTGGCAACAGCGAATCCATTGGCCGCGGCGATCGCCGCGATGTAGCCATCAGCCATGGCAACGGCCAAGCCCGCGCTGCGGGCCTTGGCCATCAGCGCCGCATAGGCCTGGGTGCAGGCTAGGTCAAAGGGCAGCACGCGGCCGGCGAATAGAGGTAGCACCCGCCTTTCCAAGTTCTCTTGAAGGCCGGCGCGCCGCTTACCGGCCGGCAGCAGTGCGACACCTGCCCGCAACTCCGCCACCGTGATGGCGGAGAGAAACAAGGTCTCCATTGCCTGAGCGTCGATCCACTCGATCACCCGCGGCTCGGGAGCGTGCCGGAGTGGCTCCGACATCACATTGGTGTCGAGCAAGATCACCCGAAGCTCACCGGGCGTGCAGGCGTCTTGTCCCGCACCTGCTCGAACACAGCGAATTCTTCATCGCTCAGCTTGGCTTGGCGGCCCATGTCGGCCAGAAGCGAACCCAGCTTCACGCGCCCTTTGTGGCTGATCGTGGATTCCAGGATCTCGCGGACCTCGGCCTCCATACTATGCCCGTGCTGGGCAGCGCGGACGCGCAGAGCACGGTGCACCTCTTCAGAAAGGTTTCGAACTGTCAGCATGGCCATGGCGATCTCCTCGAATGCATTCGATGCATGCATTTTACCATCGTGCATTCACCAAACTTACAAACTGATGAAGACGGTCAGAGCTACTGGGCGATCAGCGCCGTGAACGGCCCGGGACCCGACGCAAAGGTTCTACGGGGCCACCATCAGAGCGGGCTTCAGGATTTGAGCCATCGAATCCGGTTACGCTAGGCGTAACAGAGCTTTAAGAATTCAGCCGCAAGCCTTCTCGGCGCCGCCACGGGGACAGTTCGACCAAGATATCTTCGGCTGCGCGGGAACCGCGCCGATCCGCGCGACTCTGGTGCTTCGTTGATGGGGCGCGCATGTCGTCAGCAGACTGATCCGCCACCTCCATGACCACCCTGGCGGCTAGCCGCGCGCGCATCCGCATCAACTTGCTAATTTGCTCCTCGAGCTCAGCCGCTTTTGCATTCTTGCTTCGCAAGCGAACGTTCAGCCCCGTGCGTGCTCGCGCTGAAACGCTCTTTTTACCGACATGCACTGTTGATTTCCAATCCAGAAGTGACCCACTAAGCCCGGTGAGGGAGTGCAGATAAAAACTTGGACTGGTTTTATGTCGCCAGTCCAAGACTCACCCGGTATTCGCTCGGGCTGAGAGCGCCAAAGGAGACTTTGATCCGCTTCTCGTTGTACCAACGGATGTACGAGTCGACCGCCTCTATGAATCGCTCAATGGTGACATTCTTCCAGTCTCGAGGATAGAACAGCTCATTCTTCAGCCGACCGAAGAAGCCTTTACAAGCTGCTGGCCGCTGCTTCTGGATCGGTTCATGCATCCAAAGCGGCAAGAAAAAACCCGCGCGGGGCGGGCTGCTACGAAGGCTTGAATCAGGCCGCCGCCTCGTCGTCTTCGGCCAAAAGCGGATCGGCATCGTTGAGCGCGGCCAGGGCGCGCACGAGATTTGCACCGCGGGCATCATGCAGGCGGATCGCAGCACGCGCTTCAGCCAAGGCCGCTTCGAACTCGCAAGACAGGCGCTGGAGGGTGGCCCCCCCACGCATGTTTGAGAAGGCGACGTGGTTATGTCGAACAAAGGCGCCGAATGCTTCAAGCAGCCCATCACCGCTTTTAAGCAGCGCGCGCGTATTGCTAGCGTGCGGGCCAATCAAGTGCACTTGACGGTCGATCTCACCGACCGTAAGTTCGGCCATCTGCGAAAGCATGCCGCGCACACCCCTCAATAGCGCATGACGAGTGGCGACTGAAGGATCGCGGTCGGGCTCGTGGCTCACGCCAATGAGGTAGTCCAGGCTGACCGAATAAATCTCGGCCGCCTTTATCAACTCGAAAATCGGCGGAAGCCGGTGTCCCATTTCCCACAAGTTCACCTGCGCGGGCGTGCTGTAGCCCATCGCCGTCGCGGCCTCGGTCTGCGTGAACCCAGAAAGAGCGCGCGCACGGACCAAGCGCGGGCCAACGATGCGGCGCAGTTTCCGGCCCTCGTCGCCGCGACGCTTGTCGCGTGCGGTGCCCAAGTCGTCCGAAGAGCCGCTTTCGTCCTCAGCAACTTCTTCGTCCGCGGCAGGCTGTGCAGCACGAGCGGCCGACGGCATCATGACTTCGAGTGGGTTGCCAACTGGCGCCGGGATCGTGGCATCTATGGGCTCGTTTGCTTCAAACTCGATCTTGCCAACGGTCGGCATCGAGGGAATCGCCAGCTGCTCCGGCGCGGTGAAGGGGTACTGGTTCCGGTCGAAGGCGTTGGTCGCAACAATCGTCGGGGCCTGCGCGGACGCGAGATCGCCAGACAGGAGACCAACAACGGTGGCATGGGCTGGGGCGGTGCTGGCGGGGAAGCACGTGGAAAAAGTTTGCATGATGCTTCCTTAATGAATTGGATGGATCTGGCCGCGATGCAGCTGAATCGGGTCGAGGTGCTCGTCAACAAATGCCTGCAATTTCTCGATCGACTCGCCGAGAGTTTCGCTGAGCTGCTCCAGGCGTTAACGTGCGTGGCGTTCGGGATCAGCAGCGGCTCCACAATGCGGTCGGCCTTTGCTTTGAAACGGGGCGGTGCGGTGAGCCTCAGGTCGGCGAAAAGGCCGGCGTACTTGGGGTTGCTGTGCACGGTCTTCTCCCCGTGCAGGTCGACCGCTTCGCCGATCCTATTCAGCCTCTCGAAATTCGGGGTAGTCGGCATGGTCCTTCTGGTCCTGCAGCCACGCGCGATAGTCGGCCGCCCACTTCTTCTATTCGGCGCAACAGCCGGGCCGAGGTGATCGAGTCGGCGTTGATCTTGCGGCGACAGCTCGAAGACATTGCCAAGCAGGAAGAGGCAGCGGGCGGGAAGCACAGTCGCCCTATCGTGCTCTTTCAGGCGCAGCCGCGCGGACGATGACAAAACCATGTTTGAGAAGATTCGGCACAAGCTGGTCGAGCTGAAGATTCCTGCGGAGCAGATTAAGATCAAGACTGCCGAGATCAACGAACTCAAGGGCTGTCAACCTGATGAGCCGCGACTGCGAGGTGCGGTTCGTCATTACAGTCAACGCGCTCAAAGAAGGTTGGGACTGTCCTTTCGCCTATGTCTGGCATCTTTGGCGGACAAGTCGTCGGCTGTCCACGTGGAGCAGATCCTCGGCCGCGTCCTGCGCAAGCCCCATGTACAGCAACACGGCAATGACCTGCTGAACGTTTCCTACGTTTTCACCGCTAGCCACCGCTTCATGGACACGCTTCAAAGCGTAGTGAAGGGCCTAAACCGCGCCGGCTTTTCCCATCACGACCACCCCACCATTGACGCCCTGGAAGCGGACGCCTCTGCTCAGTCGTCTTCCGCGGGGCAAAGCTTAGGGAGCTTGGTCGAGCAACTGAGTTCAGAAGCCCCGGAGGCAGCGTCGGTCTCGATGTGAGCGCCATCTCCCCTGACTGGGAAGTCCTGGCATGCGCGCAGACTGCAACTTGCCGGCCACCTTGCGCGGCGCCTGGATCGTCGTTACCTGACGCGGCTCTCCACGTCGACATTGAAGCTCACCGCAACCTGCGCGCGGCGGAACATTGTTCAACCCAGGAATTGCCGGCGAAAGTTAACCTGAATTAACGCAGCGGCGACGCTGCATTCAACCAGCGAGGCGATATTGTGCGAGCCAGTTCGACCACAAAAAATATTAGCAAAAGTTAGCTTTTTTGAGCCAGTTCAAACAGGCGCGAGAGCTGCTTGAGGTGCCCTCTGACCACCACTTCAAAGTGCCGGGGGCGACTTTCAAGATTGTGAATCGCCCCGGCTTTTCAGGAGGCTCAACTCTCTGAGTGGATTGAGCGATGAAGAAGTCGAACAAGTTCTCGCCCGAGGTCCGCGAGCGTGCGGGGAGGATGGTGCAAGAACCCCGCGGGGAATACCCGTCGTTGTGGGCGGCCATCGAGTCCATCGCGCCCAAGATTGGTTGCGTGCCGCAGACCTTGCACAAGTGGGTCAAACGCGTAGAGGTCGATGCCGGCATGCGCGAAGGCGTGACGACCAGTGAGGCCCAGCGGATGACGGAACTGGAGCGCGAGAACATGGAACTGCGCCGGGCCAACGAGATCCTGAAGTTGGCCAGCGCGTTTTTCGCCCATGCGGAGCTCGACCGCCGGCTCAAGTCCTGAGGGACTTCATCGATAGGCATCGCGATACATTCGGGGTCGAGCCGGTCTGCAAGGTTCTGCAGATCGCCCGGTCAACGTATCGGCGGCATGGCGCTGTGCAGCGAGAACCTCACATGCGCTGCGCACGGGTTTGGCGAGACGATGTGCTGGTTCCGGAGGTACAGCGCGTCTGGCGGGCCAACATGCAGGTCTATGGTGTCAAGAAGGTGTAAGGCGCCGTAAGCCAGCGACATGACGCCTTTCCGAGCAGCAGCCTGCGCGCGCTCCTGGCGCTCGACAGCATCGAGTTCATCGGCGCGTTGGCGCAGGCGGGCGGCGAGCCCGGTCTTAGTGGTCATTACATTTCTCTTTTGATGATGGGGTGATTGACCTGCGTCGAGTGATGGCGGCAGGCATGCCGCATCCAGGCAGTGGGGCCGATGGGGCGCGAGGCGCACGCCTCGATCGCGACACGCAGGACTACAGCAACGCCGTGCTCTGCAATGAGGGCGTCAATCAACGCCATCGAGGCAGCGCGGCGAGTGCCGCTGTCAAGCCACAGCAGGGCGCGCAGACCGTCGAGGATCAACGCCGCTGCCGCATCGATGCGGCTCGTTAGCGAAACTCGGCCTGTACGGCAGCGACGGCGATGCGGCGGGCCTCTACGACGAAGGCCGCCTGCTTTTCAATGTCCGCTGAGGTCATATTTCGGCGCCCTTTGAAGGAAATATGCCGCGCTTCGGAAGCGGTCCTTGCCAGTCTTCGAAGCGCGTCTGCTCGCCAACGAAGCGAAGGTGAATGTCGCCGGTACGGCCCTGACGGACTTTCGCGACGCGCAGCTTTGCGTATTCACTCCATTCGAAGCCCAGGTCGGGCTTGCTGACGATTGGGCGATGGAGCAGCATCACGATGTCGGCGTCTTGCTCGATGGCACCCGAATCGCGCAGATCGCTCAGAACCGGCGTCTGGTCGGCGCGCTGCTCGACACCGCGATTAAGTTGGGCAAGGAGTACAACGACGATCCCGAGTTCCTTCGCCAGAATCTTCAAAGAGCGCGTGATTTCCTCGATCTGATAAGCACGCGATTGCTTCGGATCGGTGCCGCTCATCAAGCCCACGTAATCGATGCACAGCACGCTCAGTCCATGGCGCCGCTTGAGGCCCGCGCCTTGACGGCAACCTGCCGCACGTTCAAGCCGGGCTGATCCGAAGCGAAAAACTTGAGCGACTTCGCGCGTTCGGTGCCGTCGAGAACTCGACTCCATTCGAGGCCCTCACCCTTAGTGGGGCGCAGCACGGCAGACAGAGGCACACGCCCGAGCAGCGAAATCAGTCGGTCGTTGATGTCAGCGTGCGACATCTCCATGCTCAGTACGCCGACTGGTCGAACAGCAGCCATCGCGGCCCCAATTGAAAGCACGAGCGCGGTCTTGCCCATCGCCGGGCGGGCGGCAAGAACAATCAACTGACCTGGACGGAAGCCTCCATCGGTCTGCTCGTCGAAATCACGCAGCCCGGTAGGAAACGACAAGATTCGGCCTTCCGCGCGAGCCTCCAGCACAGCCGTGTGCGCCAGCATGCCTTCGTAGGCACCGAGCCATTCGTCGCGCGGGGCGTCTACGGCCAGTTTGGCAAGAGCGGCCTGCGCGGCGTCGATGCGATCGCCGATCGGCGTGTCATGCTGCTGCGCGATGTCGGCAACCTCGCCGCTGGCGGCCAGCAGTTTACGCGATCGGTGGCGATCGATCAGGATGCCGGTGTAGCGATGCAGGCTGGTATTGCTGGGCACGTACTGCGCGAGGGCGTGAACATCGGCCATGCTGGCGCGCTCGTCCAGTGCGCTCGAAACCGTGATCACGTCGGCCGGCTGGCGGGCCTCGATCTGGCGGGTGAGTTCTGCGAACACCACGCGGTGCAGGTCGAGCGCGAAGTGTTCGGGACGCAGCATGTCGCCTACGCGGTCCCATCCGGAATTGTCGAGCAGCAAGCCGCCGAGGATGGCTTGCTCGGCCTCTATCGCCGCAAGGGCACGGTGGTCGTCGCGCGCGCTCATTGCGAAGCCTCCGTACGCTCGATGACGTGCTTCATGCCCCGGCTCGTGAGCAGAAAGTCCAGGTCGCAGCGCCAGCCCTCATGCCCAGGCACCTTCGTGCCGCGACCCATCAAGAAGTCGTTGTCGCGGGCGCGTTCGAAGTATGTCTTGATCCAGGCTAGGGCTTCACCTGCCGTTGTCGCTCGGCGCGATCCGTCGGATTTCTTGGAAGTCAGCGCGAAAGTGCAGAGCTTCGCGATGGCCTTGCAGCGACCATCGTTCATCAGCCGCACGGCCGGCAGCTCGGGCAATGCAGCGTGGTACGCGTCGACGACATCCTGTACCCGGCATGCCGGCATGTCGATCTTGCCGACAGAGGCGATAGTCTCTTTTGACGGTTCTTGATGGTTAAATGACGGTTTGGGTGCAACCGGGTGCAGGGGGTCCGCGCAAGATATTGCAGGGGTCCGCGCACCTTTTTGCAGGGGTGCAACTTTTTGCATCCCTGCATCGAATTGCACCCCTGCAGTTTCTTGCACCCCTGGACTCGTTTGCATCCCCAGCCGGTCGAGCGCGATACGGAATAGATTGCAGCCGCGTGGCCCCTTGCCGACGAAGACGCGCAGTTCACCGCTATCGCGCAGTTCGGCGATCGAGTAGTTCGCAGCACGCGGCTTGACACGGCACTTCTGTGCTAGGGTGTTGACGCTGGGGTATGCGCATCCGCGATCGTCCGAGAAGTCGGCGATCGCGAGCAGCATGAGCAAATTGGCGCCGCCGTGCTGGGACTTCTCCCACACGCGGCTCATGACAAGAATGCTCACGTCGCGATTCCCATGCCGCTATCGAGGTACGCAATAAGCTGGACCGCAAAGCCACCGATTGCGCGTTCGCGGCAACCACACTCTTCGGCGACCTCTTCGATGGCTGCACAGAGCAGTCGCAGGCGCGAGGCTTGGCTGGGAGCACAACGCATGGCTTCGGTCATTGCATAGCCGATGTTCGCGCCAGCAATTTCAGCCATATTGCCCGACGCGCGGTCGTAGTCGCGGTTGGCAGAAGTGCGCGGCATTACAGCAGGGCTCCCCAGCGTGGGTGATTGAACGCCATGCGTTCCAGTCGCGACTTCATGATTGCGGCCGAGGCCTCGTCATTGGCGAGGCGAGCGTTGTCGAAGAGGTCGAAGTAGTGCTTAGCGAGGCGCATGCGCCTCGGCACGAACTTGCGCGATTCCGTACCGTCGTTCAGGCCTTGCCAGCGCACCTTTTCGTAGGTGCTGATCAGGTCGCGGAAGTCGGACAGCCAGCCGGTTGGCGCTTCGGAAACTGCCGGATTGCCCGCAGTCGGGGAATTTTTTTTCAGGGTCGCCGAGTGACGGCCGACCAGGATGATTTTCTGCATGATTCCGCCGCTTACGCCATCGCCGCGCGGGCGACCATGAGTTTGGTCACCAGGATGCGGATTTCGTCGGGCGTCTTGCCAGCGATGCGGGCTGCATTGAGTTGGGAGGTCTCCCCTGTCGGCCAGCCCGAGGCCTTAATGCCCAGTTTCACGGGAGGCACCCATAGGCCGTTCTTGATGTCGAAATAGTGCTGGCTGCGCGAGATGCCGCGCTCAGCCAAGACGGCTTGCAGGCGCTGGATCGTGTGGGCCGTGAAAGCACGGGTTTGGTGGGTACTGGAGGTATTCATGGGCCGCGACGATAGAGACGTGGACCAAAAATGACCATGACGCGAATTGCCGCGCATTTCATGTCCTGGGCAAAGATGGGCGTTCGCCACAGAAAGAAAAAAGCCGCCCAAAGGCGGCGCGCGCGTGGCGATGGCAGCGCTATACGCCGCCGATGATGGACTGCAATTTTTCGAGCGCCGAGCCCTTCTCAAGAAGCGCCAGTTCGACTCCCCCTTCGTCTGCCTCTGGCTCTTCGATGCCCTTCCATTCCGGGTCAGCGCGTCGCTGATCACGGGCGGGCTTGTGATCGCCGAAAAGCCACTTGTTTTCCTCGACGACGCGGCGGACTTGCCTTGGGTCCAGCTTGTACAAATTTGCGATCTCCAACTCGCACTCGCCGATAGACATTCCATCGTCCAGAAGGTCGAAATACTGCTCGGTGAGCACGATCGGGCTGTACTCGATACCGCTACCCTTCTTCGCCCCCTTTCGCTTGAGAGGAAGCCGGTCTTTGATGATTGACTTCGCCATGATTGCGTTTGCAAGCGCTTGAAATTCGGGCTCAATCGGCGCGCCCGAAAGCACGGACTCGGACAGTATGAGCAATACGTTGCGCTCAGAAAACCCATGCCCCATTGAACGTGCGGCAAGCATGTCGCACTGCCTTCGACGGGCATCCGTCGCCACGCTGATATTGATCGTCATTCTTCGCCTCCTGTTGACCCACGCCGGGCTTCGTCGATGGCAAACCTCGCAAGTGCCTGCGCCGCGACTTCATGCACAGCCGCTCCGAAGGCCTCGGCCGCTTTTTCGAGAAGCGCGAACATTTCAGTGCCCTCGGCGTAGCGCGTGAACATCGGTTCGAGCTTCGAGAACGTGTCTTCGCTCAGAATGTCTTCGATGCCTTCGAGGAGGCCATTCAGGTAGGCGCGATCGGCGGTTTCCTCGGCGCGCGCGACCGCTTCGTCGTGGACTTCCCAGGCGCGCGCAATCAGGTCGAGCATGCCGCCGTCGAGACGCGCCGTGTATTGCGCATGCAAGATCGCGAGGCGACCGAGCACATCCGAAGCCACCGGGTCGGTGTAGCTAAGGATCAGCGCTGCGAGCCAGCGTCCGTGCTCGTCGTAGGGATCGCTTTTCAACGGCATGAAAACTCAGTCAGACCTTGCCGACCCGTTGAACCACGCGACCGAAAACCTTCATGGCCTTTGCCTGCGCAGCCGTCAATTCGACCTCCGGGAAGCCGCCGTCGGTGTTGCTCGCCACCATGCGGACGCCGCCGCTGGCGTCGGTGAACAGGCGGCGCACCACGGATTCGCCGCCATGCTCGACGAGATAGACGCTCCCCTCCTCGACCCGCGTATCGGCGCTTCGGCGCTTCGGATCATGAAAGAATCCCCGTTGCTGCTGCGGATGCTCGGCGCCATCGCGTCGTCCCAGGCCCTCATCCAGTGGGCGTCGGCAGGGATCATGATTTCAAAATCAAAGGCCATTTTTTCTCTTTAAGTTGAGCGCGCAGCGAGCCAATTCCGCAGCATCGACAATCGTTCCCCTGAATGCGCGAGGAGCCGCACCCCCGTTCACAGCGCGGAAGCATTGCCAGCCTGAAAAGTCAGGCGGCTTGTTTAAGCTCCACCACATTGCCGGCGGCGAGTTTGTCTAAGTAGTCGGCCCACCGCTGCATCATCTCTTTGCGCGCCGGTAGGTGCGCCGTGCGGTTGTATGCCCGACCGTTCGTATCCTTCACCGCATGCGCGAGTTGGTGCTCGATGAAGTCCACGCGCTCCCCGAGAACTTCATCCATGATGGTGCGCGCCGTCGCTCGGAAGCCGTGAGCGGTATGAACCTCAGAGCTACAGCCCATGCTGCGCAGGGCGGCGTTGATAGTGTTTTCGCTCATGGGGCGTTCGCCCGTGCGGATGCTGGGGAACACATAGCGCCCATGCCCGGAAATCGGTTGCACGCTGCGCAGGATCTCCACCGCTTGCGTCGATAGAGGCACGATGTGATCGACCTTCATCTTCATCTTCGCGCCGGGTATGCGCCACTCAGCGGCCTCTAGGTCGATTTCCGCCCACTCTGCCGTGCGCAGTTCACCAGGGCGCACGAACACCAGCGGGGCCAGCTTGAGCGCCGCCACGGTGCAGGGATGGCCCGTGTAGGTGTAGATCGAGCGCAGCAGTTCACCGACCTGCTTCGGCTCGGTAATGGCGGCATGGTTTTTCTCGGACTTGGCCGCCAACGCCTCCTTCAGGTCGGCGGTCACGTCTCGCTCAGCGAGTTCCGACACGACAGCGAAGCGGAACACTTGTCCGCATAGCTGCTTGACCCGATGCGCGGTATCGATGGCGCCGCGCCCCTCCAGCTTTCGCAGCACGCGATCCAGCACGTCGCGCGGGCCGATGCTGGCGATGGGCATCTTGCCGATGAAAGGAAACACGTCCTTCTCCAGCCATGTCTTGACCTTGGCCTGGGTAATGGGCTCGCGCTTCGCGGCCGTCTTCTCCAACCAGCTGCGGGCCACAGCTTCGAAGGTGTTTGCGGCCTCGACTTTGGTGCGTTCCTTCTCGGCTTTGCGAACTTCGCCAGGGTCATCGCCTTTAGCCAAGACCTTCTTCGCCGTCTCGCGCTTCTCACGCGCATCCTTGAGGCCGACGGTCGGATACACACCGAAAGCCAAGCGCTTTTCCTTACCGGCGAAGCGATACTTCAGGCGCCAGTAGCTTCCACCTGCCTCCGTGATTTCAAGGTAAAGTCCGCCGCCATCGGCATGCTTGCCGGGGACATGTTTACCAGCCGCTGCCAGTCTGCGAATCTTGATGTCGTTCAGTTTCATAGTCATCCCTCGTGTCTGGGGGCATTTTCGGGGGCACATTCTGCTCCCACCATGACGACTTCAAGCATTCATGCGGGTTTCAGGCCAGTCTGCGATTCCTGTCGAGGCACCAAGCGGCATTCATATCATGCCCTTCGATTTCGCGGCATGACAACCGGCCTGGCGTCGCGCGTCTCCCGGTGCGAATCCCGTGGCAGCACCCCGTGGAATCCTCATGTTTCGCGGTTGCTTTCCCGCATTGAAGACAATAGCGACCACACGGCCCGGCGTTCGACCGGTCCACCGCCTGTTGCGCCCCTCCATGGGGCCCCATTGCCCATGACCGAACCACAAGCCCTTCCATTCTTTTGCCGCCTGTCCGTGGCCATCGGCAGCTTTTTCGCGCTGCTGGGCGACGGTCGTCTGGCCGCGCGCGTGCAAACGCTGCGCGACGGCGCTCCGTTGGCCAGCGAGGTGCCGCCGCCCGTGCCCGCAGCCGTGCAGACGCCGCCGCCGCCGGCTCCCGTGCGCGCTACCGCCGACGTCGACGCCGCCCTGCAGCTGCTGGCCCTGCTGCAGCGCGAGTCGCGCTTCGTCGACTTCCTGCAGGAGGACATCGCGGCCTACTCCGATGCCGAGGTGGGCGGCGCCGCGCGCCTGCTGCATGGCGGTGCGCGCAAGGTGCTCCAGGACACCTTCGACCTCGAGGCCGTGCGCAACGAAGCGGAAGGCAGCCGCCTGACGTTGCCCGCGGGCTTCGACGCCGCCGCCGTGCGCGTGACCGGCAACGTGGTCGGCCAGCCGCCGTTCGCGGGCACGCTGCAGCACAAGGGCTGGCGCGCCACGGGCGTGCGACTGCCGGCGCTGACCGAAGGACACGACACGCACGTGATCGCACCCGCGGAGGTGGAGCTTTGAACGACGTGAAATACGCCATCGGCATCGACCTGGGCACCACGCACAGCGCACTGTCCTGGGTCGACCTGCAGACCGAGGGCGCAGTGCCCGAGATCCTCTCGATCGCCCAGCAGAGCGGACCCGGCGCCGTGCAGGACTTCGCCTTGCTGCCGTCCTTCCTCTACCTGCCGCACGCCAGCGAGTTCGCCGCCGGCGACCTGGCCCTGCCCTGGGACGCCGCGCCCGACCGCATCACCGGCGAATGGGCGCGCAGCCACGGCGCGCTGACGCCGATCCGCCTGGTTTCCAGCGCCAAGAGCTGGCTCGGCCATGCCGGCGTGGACCGGCGCGCCGCCATCCTGCCGGCCGACGCACCGGCCGAGGTCGAGCGCATCTCGCCGCTGGACGCCAGCACGCACTACCTGCAGCACCTGCGCGACGCCTGGAACCACAGCCATCCCGAGGCGCCGTTCGACCGGCAGGCCGTCACGGTCACCATTCCCGCCTCGTTCGATCCGGCCGCGCGCGAACTGACGGCCGAGGCCGCCCGGGCCGCCGGCTACCAGGGCGTCACGCTGCTGGAGGAACCCCAGGCCGCGCTCTACAGCTGGATCGCCAGTAGCGCCGGCGACTGGCGCAAGCAGGTGCAGGTCGGCGACGTGATCCTGGTCGTCGACGTGGGCGGCGGCACCAGCGACTTCTCGCTGATCGCCGTGACCGAGGACGCCGGCAACCTGCAGCTCGACCGCGTGGCCGTGGGCGAGCACATCCTGCTGGGCGGCGACAACATGGACCTCGCGCTGGCCCACGGCGTGGCGCGCGGCCTGGCCGCCGAAGGCAAGCCGCTGGACCCCTGGCAGATGCGCGCTTTGACCTACGCCTGCCGGCTGGCCAAGGAACAGCTGCTCGGCGACGCCGATCTGCAGAGCGTGCCGCTGGTCGTGCCCAGCCGGGGCTCCAGACTCATCGGCGGCTCGATCAAGACGGAGCTGAAGCGCGAACTGCTGACCGCCCTCCTGCTCGAAGGCTTCTTCCCCGCCGTGGAGCGCAGCGCCCGACCCGTCAGTCGCCCGCGCGCCGGCCTCACGCAGATCGGCCTGCCCTATGCGCAGGACGCCGCCGTCACGCGCCACCTGGCGGCGCTGCTGGGCCGACAGCTCGGCGCCACGGCGCAACTGGCAGGATTCGCGCAGCCCGAGGGCGCGAGCTTCCTGCACCCCACGGCGGTGCTGTTCAACGGCGGCGTGTTCAAGTCCGAACTGCTGGCCGATCGCGTGCTGTCCACGCTGAACGCCTGGCTCGCCGCCGACGGCGCGCCCGCCGCGCGGCTGCTGCAGGGCGCCGACATGGACCACGCCGTGGCGCGCGGCGCGGCCTACTACGGCCAGGTGCGCCAGGGCCAGGGCATCCGCATCCGCGGCGGCACGGCCCAGGCTTACTACGTGGGCATCGAGTCGAGCATGCCGGCCGTGCCGGGACTGGAGCCGCCCGTGCAGGCGCTGTGCGTCGCGCCGTTCGGCATGGAGGAAGGCTCGGAGGCGCCGCTGCCGCCGCAGCAGCTGGGCCTGGTGGTGGGCGAATCGGTGCGCTTCCGCTTCTTCGGTTCGTCCGTGCGGCGCGAAGACCGGCCCGGCACGCTGCTGGACTTCTGGTCGCCCGAGGAACTGCAGGAGCTCGCGCAGATCGAGGCCACGCTGCCGGCAGAAGGCCGTGCCGTGGGCGAGGTCGTGCCCGTGCAGCTGCGCGCGCGCGTGACCGACATCGGCACGCTGGAGTTGCTAGCCGAAGCGGCGGGCGGCGCGCACTGGAAAGTGGAGTTCGACGTCCGCGACGCGTGATGGCGGCCGCCTTCCGCATCGGCATCGACCTGGGCACGACCCACACCGTGCTGGCGTTCGCGCCGGTCGGTGCGGACGAAATCCGGGTCTTCACGGTCCCGCAGAGCATCACGGCCGGCGAGGTCGCGCCGCGACCCCTGCTGCCTTCGCTGCGTTTCCAGGCGGCCGAAGGTGCACTGGCGGCGGTCGACCTGGCCTTGCCATGGCCCTCGGACGAGCCGGCCATCCTCGGCGCCTTCGCGCGCGAGCTGGGCCAGCAGACGCCGGGCCGGCTGGTGGCCAGCGCCAAGAGCTGGCTGTCCCATCCGTCGGTCGACCGCACCGCCGCCATCCTGCCGTGGGGCGCGCCGGACGAGGTGCCCAAGGTCTCCCCGCTGGAGGCCAGCGCCAGCTACCTGCGCCATCTGCGCCGGGCCTGGGACCATGCACACCCCGAGGCCCCGCTCGCGCGGCAACCCACCGTGCTCACGGTGCCGGCCTCGTTCGACGAGGGCGCGCGCCAGCTGACCTTGCGGGCCGCCGCGCTGGCCGGCCTGGGCACGGTCCACCTGATCGAGGAGCCGCAGGCCGCGTTCTACGACTGGGTGTTCGCCCATCGGGCCGACCTGGAAACGCAACTGGCCGACACGCGGCGCCTGCTCGTGGTCGACGTGGGCGGCGGCACCACCGACCTCACATTGATCGAGGTCACGCTGGACGCGGCGGGCCGGCCGCAGCTCGCGCGCACGGGCGTGGGCGACCACCTGGTGCTGGGCGGCGACAACATGGACCTCGCGCTCGCACGCTGGATCGAGCCGCGGCTGTCGGGCGGGCAGCCGGGGCAGCGACTCGGCGCGATCCAGCTGGCGCAACTCACCCAGCGCTGCCGCGGCGCCAAGGAGCGCCTGCTGGCCCCGAACGGACCCGTGGAAACCACGGTCACGCTGCAGGGCGGCGGCAGCCGGCTGATCGGTGGTGCACGCTCGGCCCCGCTCACGCGGGCCGACGTGGACCGGTTGCTGGTCGAAGGCTTCTTCCCGCAGGTCGCGGCCGACGCCCGGCCCCGGCGCGCCCGTGGCGCCCTGGTCGAGTTCGGCCTGCCTTATGCCCACGACGCCGCCATCACGCGGCATATCGCCGCCTTCCTGCAGCGCCAGGGCGGCGACCTGCCCGACACGGTGCTGCTCAACGGCGGCGTGTTCCATGCGCCGGCGTTGCGCGAGCGCCTGCTGACCACGCTGCGCGGCTGGCAGCCGGCGGGCGCCCCGCCGGTCCGCCTGCTGGATGCGCCCCGACTCGACGCCGCCGTCGCGCGCGGCGCGGTCGCCTACGCCATGGCCCGCGCCGGCAGCGCGCCGCGCATCCGCAGCGCCGCCGCGCGCGCCTACTACCTGGCGCTCGAAGACGGTCAGGGGGTCTGCGTGCTGCCGCACGGCACCCCCGAGGGCGAGACCGTGCGGCTCGAAGCCCGGCGCTTCGGCCTGCGCGTGGGTCGACCGGTGCGCTTCAACCTCGCCACGAGTGCCGTCGACCTGCAGCACCGCGCCGGCGACCTGGTGGCGCTGCAGGACGGCCTGCAGCGCCTGCCCCCCATCGCCACCGTGCTGGAGCCCGAGGCCGGCGTGGCCGGCGAAGTGCAGGTGCTGCTCGATGCCCGGATCACCGAAGTCGGCACGCTGGAGATGCACTGCGCGGCCGTGGATGCGAGCAAGGCGCCGCGCCAGCGCTGGAAACTCGAATTCCAGCTGCGCGGCGATGCGGCCGCGCAAAATGCCGACCCACCCGTCGCCGCCCATCCGCGCCTGCCCGAGGCGCTGGCCGCCATCGCCCGCGTCTACGGCGGCAAGATGCAAGACGTGGACGCCAGGGAAGTCCGCCAGCTGCGCGCCACGCTCGAACGCCTGCTCGGCGAACGCGCGATCTGGGATGCCGCATTGCTGCGCACGCTGTTCGGCGCGCTGCTGCAGGGCGCCAGGCGCCGCCGCCGCTCGTCGCAGCACGAGCGCACCTGGTTCAATCTGGTCGGCTTCACGCTGCGGCCGGGCTTCGGCGATCCGCTCGACGGCTGGCGCATGGAACAGATGTGGGCACTGTTCGGCCCCGGCATCGCGCACAGCGACGACCGCCAGCAATGGTCGGAATGGTGGACGCTGTGGCGCCGCATCGCGGGCGGCCTGGACGCCGGGCAGCAGCAGATGGTCTACGAGGCCGTCGCCTACTACCTGCAGCCACCCGGCGGCGCCGACATCGCCACGCCCCAGGGTCCGTCCATGCAGGCGCTCGACGAATTGCTGCGCATGGCGGCCTCGTTCGAGCGCATCCGGCCGGCCGACAAGGTGCAGTTCGGCCGCTGGCTGCTGCAGCGGCTGCGCCGAGGCGCCACGGCCGAACTCTGGTGGGCGCTGGGCCGCCTGGGTGCGCGCCAGCCGCTGTACGCCAGCCTGCACCATGTGCTGCCACCCGACACCGCGCAGGACTGGCTCGCGCAGATTGCCGTCATCGCACCGGACTGGGCCCGCCAGGAAGCGGCCGCTTTCGCCGTGGCCCAGATCGCGCGCGCCACAGGCGATCGCGCGCGCGACCTGCCGGAGGCCGTGCGCCTGCAGATCGCCGAGCAGCTGCAGGCCGCCCATGCGGCGCCGGGCTGGGCCGCGATGGTGCGCGAAACGCGGGTGCTGGACGACGCCGACCAACGCCGGGTGTTCGGCGAGTCGCTGCCGCCCGGCCTGGTGTTGTCGCGCGGGTGATCTGGAACGGGTTGCACAAGCCTTCGCGGCCTGCGAGTCGGCCTGCGCGGGCCTTGGCGTGGGGATCGTGGAGTCCTCTCGATGCCCGCCAGGTGTCGGTCGGCGCACCACAGAAGGCTGCGATCATTTCAGACAAGTAGCGAGACCGTGCCATGGCGATCTGCGAACGTGCCACAAGGATCGATGCGCCGAGCCCATGGGCTGGGTGGCTGGGTGGCGGGGTTGAGTACCGGCTGCTAGAGCATCTGCTTCAGGCCCCCGAAGCCGAAACCGAATTTCGGCTCCTGCGCCGTCGCATCCTCTGCCTCGCGCTCGCGCGGCCCGACATCCAGATCGTCGACCAGCGCCTGAAGCGCGAGGAGCCCGTCGGCCATTGCCTCGGAGTAGGTCCGGGCCTTGCGCTCGGCACGCTGCAGGGATTGCCATGCGCCGCCGTGTTCGAGGAGCTCCCAGACGAAGGTGCCAGGCTCCGGCTCGACGACGGTCACGGCGATCGAACGGAGCGGACCCGTCATTTCATCGGCGCGCCGCAAGAACCACGAGGCCCAGGACGCAGACTCCGACGAGCCAATCCCAGCCGCGCGACGCCGGCCTGGAAGGTCGCGATGGCACCGCCGGCCGCGTCGATACGGACCGCGCCGGTTCGCTGCGCCCCACCGTCGCGATGTCGTCGAGCTCCGCTGCGGCCAAGCCGTCGAATTCGTGAAGCATCTGGTCTCTGCGTGTCATAGGCACCTTGTGATTTTGTGCAGGCCCGGGAAGCCGACTTCGAAGACTGACGACGCCCGGAAGGCATCGCGCTGACCCGCGCAGCGAACCGTCGAAATTCTCTCTGTCGCGCGACAGGAAGCTGTAGGTCTTCGCGCTCTGCGGGCTGCGAAGCGGAAAAGGAAGCGGCATTCCCGCCCGAAACGGCGCAGACGGGGTGCATGTCCTGCCCCGCGCACCGGAGGAAGTCCGCAAAATAGGATGGCGGCGTACCGTGCGTCGAATCAAACCCAAGAAAAGATGACCTCGTCGAACACCGATCCCACGCCTCCAGATCAAGATTTCATCCAATTCGCACAGGAGGTCTTTCAGCTTGCACGCAGCGGCGACGCGGAAACCCTCGTCCGCCTGCTTCAGAAGGGCCTGCCGCCCAACATGAGCAATCACAAGGGCGATACGCTCCTGATGCTTGCTGCATACCACGGCCAGGTCGAGGCGACCAAGGCCTTGCTGGAAGCCGGCGCGGAACCGGACCGCTACAACGACATGGCGCAGACGCCTCTCGCCGCGACCGCCTTCAAAGGCTACCTTCCGATCGTGGAGCTGTTGCTGTCGCATGGCGCCCGGCCCGGTTTCGCGCCGCCTGGCGGCAAGACGCCGTTGATGTTCGCAGCCATGTTCAACCGGCTGGAGATCGTGAAGGTTCTGTTGGCGCAGGGAATCGACGGGAATGCCAGAAGTTCCGAAGGTCTGTCCGCGCTGGATCTGGCCCGAAGCATGGGCGCGGTCGACACGGCCGCCTGCCTGGAGGCACACGGGAACGGGTGACGGTATCGAGATCGCCATGGCCAGCCCGGTTAGGGACTGGGCATCCCCAAGAAACGGGATGCGGATGCACGACCGCATGGCGCCTTCGGCTCGCCGGCGGGACTCGGCACCGGCCAGCGCACGGCGTCGGCGTCCTACAGCCGGTCCGACAATTCCCCGCCAGTCCCGCTGGCAGGACGCGTCACGATCCCGCCTCATCACTGCTTTGAGTCGACCCATGAAATTTCTCGGACTGCTTCCTTCCATCCTGATCGGCGCCGTGGCCAGCGCGCGATCGATGACGCCCATGGCGAGCATCGCAGCGGCACGGCTCCTGGGCCGCAGTACACCCGGGCAACTTTTCCTTCTCGACCGCCCGCTCTTCAAGTACGGCGCGGTGGGCATGGGCGTCGGCGAGCTGTTCGGTGACAAGATGAAGACCGCGCCCGACCGCACCGTTTTCCTGGGACTCTCGGCGCGCGTGATGAGCGCAGGCATCGCCGGTGCCGCATTGGCGCCTCGCGGACAGGAGCGTTACGGTGCCGCTGCGGCCGTCGCGACGGCTGTACCTCTGGCCTACCTGACCCTGGCCGCCCGCAAACAGGCCATGGCGCGCATCGGTCAGACGCGCAGCGGCCTGATCGAGGACGCGCTGATCGTCGCCGCCGGAGCCGCGATCGTGGCGATGGCGGTCAGGCGGTAGACCGCTTCGCGCCCTTGCCGCCCGTCAGGGCCTGGGTCACCGCCTCCGACAGCCGCCGAAGCGATATCGGCTTCGTCACGTAGGCCTGGAAGCCCGCGTCCAGCCCCGCGAGCCGGTCCGATTCCATCGCGAACGCCGTCAGCGCCACGGCCGGCAGGTTCCGCACCGCGGCCTTGCCGCGCACCTTGCGAATCAGCATCAGCCCGTCCATCTCGGGCATCCCGATGTCCGACACCAGCACGTCGAAGCGCTCGGCGTCCAGCATGCGCAGGGCCTGAGCACCGGATGCGGCCACGCTCACGAGGGCGCCCAGGCTGCCTAGCGCCACCTGTGCCATCTCGCGCGCGTCGGGCTCGTCGTCGACCAGCAGGATGCGACAGCCCAGCAGTTCGATCGCATCGCCTTCGGCACCTCCGCCCGCCGGAAGCGACGGTCGGGCAGGAACGATGCCGGTGGCGTCCAGCGGCAAATCGAGGATGAAGGTCGAACCTCGACCGAGCCCCTTGCTCAGTGCCACCACCGATCCACGGTGCAGCGACGCGAGCCCCTGGACGATGGAGAGGCCGAGTCCCAGACCGCCGGCCAGGCGCGTCTTGGACGAATCCTGCTGCCGCATCTGCTCGAAGACGTGTGGCAGGAAATCGGGAGCGATGCCACGCCCCGAGTCGTGGACGAAGACCCTGGCTGCCGACTGCGCGCCCTGCACCCTGACGTCGATCGTGCCGCCCGCGTCGGTGAACTTGATCGCGTTGTCCAGCAGGATCGCGATCATCTGCATCACTCGGCGCCGGTCGCCCCGGACGATGCAGGCCGGCGACGACGCGTAACGAAGCACGACGCCTTTCTTCTGCGCTGCGGGCAGCTGCCTCGCGACGCTGTCTTCCGTCGCCTGTGACAGGTCGACGGCTTCCAGGTTCAGCACCAGCTTGCCAGCCGCCACGGCGGTCGCGTCGAGCAGGTCGTCGATCAATGCGGCCTGCTGCCGTGCATGCGTACGGATGATCTCCGCCGCCTTGATGGCGGTCGGATCGTTCTGTCCCTTGCGCCGGAGAATTTCCGCCCACCCCGAAATGACGTTCAGCGGCGAGCGCAGCTCGTGCGACACGATCGCCAGGAAGTCGTCGCGCAACCGGCTCATCTGTTCGGCTTCCTCGCGCGCCGAACGCTCGAAACGCAGCGCCTGGCGTGCGGTCTGGGCGTCCAGCACGATCTGGTGCACGTCCACCAGCGTCCCGACCCATGCGGTGGTCGAGCCTGACTCGTCGACGACCGGGCGCGCGGTGAGGTCGTACCAGCGCGATTCGGACTGGCCATGCGGCATGAGCAGGCAGCGCATGTCGAGCGGCTGGCCGGACTGCAGGCTGGTCGGCCAGGCTTCGAGCAGCACTGCGCCGGTGTCCTGCTCGAACAGCGTCTCCAGCGGACGACGCAGCAACTGCTCGGGTGTCGACGAAATCCGAAGCCAGGCCTGGTTCACGTACTCGACCTTGCCGCACGCATCGGTCTGGAACACCCGCTGCGAAATCGAATCCGCGAGCACCGAGAACTGGCGTTCGCTCAGGTGCCGTGCCGCGGTCTGCGAGCGCGTGGTGCGCGCCATGCGCTCCATGGCACGCTGCACGCCGACGACCTCGCTGAGCGCCTGCGAGCGCTTGTCGAAAGTCATCAGCGCCGCGGTCTTGCTGTCGTCGGCATTCTGGGCAAGCTGCCGGATCGGCCGCAGCAGCCGTCCGCTCGCCCACCATGCCAGCAGCGCCCCGCCGAAGCCGAGCACGATGGCGCCCAGAAGAAACGCGAACCGCAGATCGCTCGCCGCCTGCGCGGCCAACGCCTTGGGCTGGCGCGCGATCACCCGCCAGCCGAAGCCCGGAAACGCGCCGTGCGGCCCCGCTGTCGAAACCGATGTCAGGTAGTCGCCACCATCGGCCCAGCGGACGACGGATGCCGGCTTGCCCTGCAGGTCGGCGAGCGCGCGCAGGTCGGTGCCGATGGGAATGTCGGAACTGGCCGCCAGCACCACCTTGCCTTGCGTGTCCACCAGCACCGCATCGACGCCGTGGTTGGACTGCAGCGGACCGAAGGTGTTCGTGCGCAGCCGGGCGGTCCATTGCCAGGCGATGTGCGTGGCGAACACGCGAAACACCTTGCCGTCTTCATCGCGTATCGGGGCGGCGACATCGAGAAAACGCAGGGCCTCCCCGTTGGCCGGCTTCGGCATCAGTTCGGCCAGGCGGACCGCATCGTGCACGTCGCCGACGAAGAGCCCGCGACGCCCTTCTTCCAGCACCGGCCTGCCGGCCAGGCTCCTGCCTTCGAACAGGCCACCGTTGGCCGCCAGCACGAGTCCGGTCGCGGCGTCGACGATGGCGACATACGAGAAATCGCTGTTGGTCCTCACGAACTCCTCGACACCTTCGCGCATCGAACTCGCCGTCGCATCCGGATCGCGAAAGCGGTCGCGATAGGTCTGCGTCGCCACGGCCTGCGCGAACCGGTCCATGCCGGTCGACAGCTCGCGCGCCAGCTGGCGGGACAACACTTCGAGATTGTTCCCGCTCTGCCGAATGACCTGCGTCTCGGCGGCCTTCGACAGCAGCAACGCGAGGGAGACGGCCACCACGAGGACCAGTGCGCCGAGCACCAGCCCGAGCCGCGCATGGATACTGCCCAGACGCGGCCTCAGCTTCGGCCAGGCGGCGAGCGACTTCATCAACGTCCGCTCTTCATGTCGATCCGGTCCATCCGGGCGTCGTACGTCGGTGCCGGGCGTCGGCGCGCTGCTGCGATCGTCCTATGAAAATGACCGGCAGATGCCGGCGAGCGCACGGGAGCGGCTCGATGGCTATGTCGAAAGGAGGATCGGGGTGCGCGGCTTTCACCAGAAACGCCACCAGGGCCGACGCACCGCACGCTTCTCGTCCAACGGGCTGTAGTGGGACGGCGTCGGCCCGAGGCGGCGGAAGAGTTCCGCGTCGAGCTCGTCGGCGACGCGCGATGCATGCCGGTCGCCGACACGGGCCTTCTCGCGCCAGATGTAGGCGGTCGCTGCGAGTTCCTCATCGTCGAGATGCTGTGTCTCCATGGATCGGCTCCTGCTTCTGACGATTTCGTGTGGGGTTGCCGGATTCTGTCGTCCGGCGCGCTGGTCGTCGAGTATTCCTTTTGTCGGGCCGACACCTGTCAGGCACCTGACGCGGGTGGCGCAGGCATGCGACCATGCCGTTCAGCCTATGCTCATCAGACTCGCATTGCCGCCTGCCGCGGCCGTGTTGACGCTCAGGCTGCGCTCGATCAGCAACCGCTCCAGCACGATGCCGGTCTCGCCCGGCGCCAGACCCTGCAGGTTGACGATCGCGCCCGGCCGCCGGGCCAGGGTTTCGTTGACCGCGCGCAGCTGGTCGGAGTCGCCGTGATGGATCACGGCCGTGAATTCGCCGTCCACGATGCCGGCCTGCGATGCGTCGTCGGTGGCGATCGTCCACCGCACCCAGCGGATCGCATCGCGCACGACGACAGGCAGCCGTGCCGCCAGAGCACGCGGCCCGGTCTCGTCGGGCCAGGCCGGCCGCGCACCGACGGCCAGCACGGCCGCCAGCTGGCACAGCAGGTCGGATTCGGCATTGGCCAGGCACAGCACCTCCTCGCGCGCCGACAACCGGTAGACGTTGCGCTCGCCGGTCGGGCCTTCGAGCAGCAGTTCGATGCCGCCCGGCGACAGCGCGGCGAATTCTTCGCAGTGCCGCGCGAGCGACGAAGACAGGCCGGACGCCCTCAGCGCGGCGAGCGCCGGCGCCATCGGGCGGCCTGCCGATCCGGCGCCGGCGTCGGCAGGAATCAGCACCGGTGCCGGTCCGCCCGACAGCAGCCGATGCACATACAGCGGCCCGCCGGCTTTCGGCCCGGTGCCCGACAGCCCTTCGCCACCGAACGGCTGCACGCCAACCACCGCGCCGACCATGTTGCGGTTCACATACAGATTGCCGACCCGCGCGCGCGTCACCACCTTCTGGATCGTCTCGTCGATCCGCGAGTGCACGCCCAGCGTCAGCCCGTAGCCGCTGGCGTCGATCTGCGCGAGCAATGCATCCAGCTCGCCGCGCTCGTAGCGCACGACGTGCAGCACCGGCCCGAAAACCTCGTGCGTGAGTTCGTCGATGCGCTCGATCTCGATCAGCGTCGGCGGCACGAAGGTGCCCAGCGACGCATCGTCGGTCGTCGCGCCTTCCGCGCAATGGCCGCGCGCGATCTGGAACACGCGCCGGCCCTTCGCGCGCATGGCGTCGACGTGGCGCTCGAGCGCTTCCTGCGCTTCGCGGTCGATCACCGGTCCGATGTCCACGCACAGGTGCTCGGGATTGCCCATGGTGCATTCGGCCATCGCGCCACGGAGCATCTCGATGGTCCGCTCGGCGATATCGGTCTGCACGCACAGCACGCGCAACGCCGAGCAGCGCTGGCCGGCGCTGTCGAAGGCCGACGCGACGACATCGTTCACGACCTGCTCCACCAGCGCGGAGGAGTCGACCACCATCGCGTTCTGGCCGCCGGTCTCCGCGATCAGCGGCACCGGATGGCCGAGCGCGTCGAGCCGCCCGGCGATCGCGCGCTGGAGGATGCGCGCGACCTGGGTCGAACCCGTGAACAGCACGCCCTGCACCCGCGCGTCCGCCACCAGCGCGGCGCCGACGGTGTCGCCGGCACCCGGCAGCAGTTGCAGCACGCCCGGCGGCAGACCCGCCGCATGAAGGATGCGCACCGCCTGCGCGGCGATCAGCGGGGTCTGCTCGGCCGGCTTGGCCAGCACGGTGTTGCCGGCGGCCAGCGCCGCCGCCACTTGCCCGACGAAAATCGCCAGCGGAAAATTCCAGGGACTGATGCAGACCACCGGCCCGAGCGGGCGATGGGTGTCGTTGGAGAAACCGACACGCACCTGCGCCGCGTAATAGCGCAGGAAATCCACCGCCTCGCGAACTTCGGCGACGGCGTTGGCCAGCGTCTTGCCGGATTCGCGCACCAGCAGGCCCAGCAGCGGCTGCATGCGGCCTTCGAGCAGGTCGGCCGCGCGGTCGAGCATGTCGGCGCGGTCGGTGGCCGGCGTCGATTGCCAGATCTGGAAGGCGTCCTGCGCCGCATTCAGGGCGTTTTCGACGTCGGCCGCGACGGCGGCCTGCACGTGGCCGACGATGTCGTCGTGGCGTGCGGGATTGCGTACCGGTTGGCGAACGGCCGACGTTTCGGTACCGTCGTTCGCCAGCATCGGCCGCGCCGTCCAGGCCTCGGCCGCGCTCGCGCTTTGCAGCAATGCACCCGACAGCGATGCCAGCCGCTGCTCGTTCGACAGGTCGAGCCCGGCCGAGTTGCCGCGGCCCGATGCCCGGTAGAGGTCGCGCGGCAGCGGAATGCGCGAATGCGGCTGGCCGACGATGCCCGTATCGGCCGCAGCGGCCTCGACCACCGCCACCGGGTCGGCCACCAGCGCTTCGATCGGCAGGCTCCTGTCGGCGATGCGGTTCACGAACGAAGTGTTGGCGCCGTTCTCCAGCAGCCGGCGCACCAGGTAGGCCAGCAGCGTCTGGTGGCTGCCGACCGGCGCGTAGATGCGGCACGGGCGCCCGAGCCCGCCCTCGGCCACCGGCCCGACGACCTGTTCGTACAGCGGCTCGCCCATGCCGTGCAGGCACTGGAACTCGTACCGGCCCTCTTCCCAGTCCGGTCCGGCCAGATGGTAGATGGCGGCCAGCGTGTGGGCGTTGTGCGTCGCGAACTGCGGATAGACCGCCTCGGGCGCCGCCAGCAGTTGTCGCGCGCAGGCCAGGTAGGACACGTCGGTATGGACCTTGCGGGTGTAGACCGGATAGTCCTCCAGGCCGTCGATCTGGGCGCGCTTGACCTCGCTGTCCCAATAAGCGCCCTTGACCAGCCGGATCATCAGCCGGTGGCGGCTGCGGCGCGCCAGGTCGACCAGGAAAGCGATGACACCGGCGCAGCGCTTCTGGTAGGCCTGGATCACGAAGCCGATGCCGTTCCATCCGGCCAGCGCAGGCTCGTGGCACAGGCGCTCCAGCAGGTCGAGCGAGATTTCGAGCCGGTCGGCCTCTTCGGCGTCGATGTTCAGGCCGATGTCGTAGCGGCGCGCGAGCAGCGTGAGCGTGCGCAGGCGCGGGTAGAGCTCGTCCATCACGCGCGCGTGCTGGGCACGGCTGTAGCGAGGATGCAGCGCCGACAGCTTGATCGAGATGCCCGGTCCGCGGTAGATGCCGGTGCCGGCCGACGCCATGCCGATCGCGTGGATCGCCTGCTCGTACGACGCCATGTAGCGCAGCGCGTCGGCATCGGTGAGCGCGGCCTCGCCGAGCATGTCGTACGAATAGCGGAAGCCGCGCGCTTCGAGTTTGCCGGCGTTCGCCAGCGCCTTGCCGATGGTCTCGCCGGTGACGAACTGCTCGCCCATCAGGCGCATCGCCATGTCCACGCCCTTGCGCACCACCGGCTCGCCACCGCGCGCCAGCACCCGGCCGAGCGAACTGGTGAGCCCGGACTCGTTGTGCGTCGAGACCAGCTTGCCCGTGAGCATCAGGCCCCAAGTCGCTGCATTGACGAACAGCGAGGTGCTCTTGCCGAGGTGCGCTTGCCAGTTGCCGGTACTGATCTTGTCGCGGATGAGAGCGTCGCGCGTGCCCTTGTCCGGAATGCGCAGCAGCGCCTCGGCCAGGCACATCAGCGCCACGCCTTCCTGCGAGGACAGCGAAAACTCCTGCAGCAGGTTCTGCACGACGCCGGCGCGACCGCCGACCTGGTGATCGCGCAGCGTTTCGGACAGCTTGCAGGCAAGGCGGTGCGTCGCAGCCTTCATGCCGGCAGGCAATCGCGCCTGGGGCAGCAGCATCGCGACCTGCTCCGGCTCCGGACGGCGGTAGGCGGCCGTGACAGCGGCACGCAGGACGCTCTGCGGAAGCAGGTTCTCGGCGAAGTCCAGAAAGGGCGGGCGTTCGCGCTCCGAGCCGTCGAATTCATTGCCCGAGGTCGTCGGGAGCACCGTGCCGGGTCCGTCGAACGTGTCGGTCGCCGGCAGGCCGCGCTCCAGCATCTCGAGGTGCGAGGCGATCGACTGCTTGATGAGAAAGTGCGGCGTTCGCCCGACCTTGATCGCCGCGGCCCTGAGACGATCGCGGACGCTTTCGTCGAGCTTCACGCCCATGGTGGTGGTCGACATGAAAACACTCCGGCGCAAGTTGAGTTGCACCGGATCGTAATGACGTTCAACCCAAAGGTGCAACCCTTCTCTGAAAAGGTGCAACCCGTGGCGCCACCCATCGTACGATCTTGTTCAGCGCACGCCGGACTCTCACCGCCGGCGTCCGCTGGTAAATTTCGTTGGCATCGCATCGGACACGAATCACCGATTCGACAGCATCGGCAACGGCTGCCGCCGTGCTGTCCCCGTGGTGCGAACGTGTGCGCAAAGAACTGGCAATATCGATGAGATGCGCTTCGCTCAAGCGTGCGAAGCTGCGTTTGTGGCCGATCGCGATCACAGCGTCACCACCAGTCGGACCAGCACGGGGATCGCGATCACCAAGCCCAGACGCAGGAAGTTCCGACGCCAGGCGGCCGCATATTCGAAGTGACGGGCAGCGCGAATCGCCGCAAGACGCTCCCGGGACTCATTGTGGCCCAAGCTGTCTTTCCACCATTCGTGTGTTTGCTGTATGGATCTGCTCATGTAATCAATTGTGATTATGTGAGCTGATTTTTACAAGTGCTAACCACTTCTTAAGTTCGCATTTTTTCTCAAAATGAGTATTTGCCGTACTCAAAAAGTAGTACTTTGAAAATCGATCCTGATTGTAGGCACACGCTCACGACAAGCGCTTGCCTTATCCGGCGCGATACAGGCAAGAAGAACGGTATCTTCGTTCACTTGTATCGAACAGACGTCGAGAACGTCCAACAACTCCGGGAGACTCTCATGAAAAGTATCATTCTCTGGCTTTGCGGTGTGCCGGTCGTGGTCATCATCGCCCTCAAGATTTTCGGTGTCTTCTGAGCCACCTGTTCCAGCCCCCGTTCCTCCTCACGATGCCCTCGGGTGTCGTTCTACAGCGCCTTTCGGGGCGCTTTTTTTCGTCCTTTGAACGCCGATCCCGACCGGATCAACATGCGCGCCGGCGCAATTCCAGGACATCGGCATGCAGCGACTCGGCCCATGCCCGTCGATCACGCGCTTCGGATGGCTGCATGTCGCCGAAACGCACGACGGCGACCAGCGCCGGCGCCTTCAAGGTGCGCCAGAGGGAGACATACAGATTGTCGTCGTCGATGTAGCGTGGCGCTGCGCTGTCCTTGCCGCTCGCGGCATCGATGAAACGCAGGGCCATCGGCTGCACCGGTGCGCCCGACACGATGGCCGCCTGCAGGAGATTGGCATGGAAAGGCAGCAAACCGCGCCCGTCGCTGGTCATGCCCTCGGGAAACACGGCGATCAGGTCGCCGTCGCGCAGCGCCTCGGCCATGCGATGGACGACGCGCAGGGCATCGCGGCGCCGCTCGCGCTCGATGTACAGCGAGCCCGCGCCGTCCGACAGCATGCCGATGAGCGGCCAGTGCCGGACACCCGACTTCGACACGAAGCGCACGTACCGCGCCGCGTGGATGGCCAGGATGTCGAGCCACGAGAGGTGATTGCAGACCAGCAGCACCGGCCCTTCGACCGGCGGTATGCCCTGCACGTCGAGCCGGATGTCCATCAGCACCAGCATGCGTCGTGCCCATTGCTGGACCTGGACCGAGCGCTCGGCGGACGTCAGCCCGGGAAATCGCACGCGGATCGTCCACCAGCCGCGCAGGATGTGCGCGCAGGCATGGACCAGCTTGATGGCAGCACGGAAATTCGACACGGCGCAGGCCCGCCGATTCAGCCGCCGTGGACCGGTCGACCGTCGATGAGTGTGTATCGCGCGGCACCGCGCAACGCATAACCCGAGAACGGCGTGTGCTTGCCCTGGCTGCGCAATGCGGCGGGCCGCACCTGCCATTCGAGCTCGGGATCGAACACGCAGACGTCGGCCACGCCACCCACGGCCAGACGACCGATCTCCTGCAGCGACGGCGCGATCCGGGCTCCAGGCCCCGAGGCAAGCAGCCGCGCCGGCGCCGAAGTCACCACCTCGATCGCTCGGACCATGCCGGTGCCGCTCTGCGCCCCCCACTGCAGCGCCAACGGCAGCAGCAGCTCGAGCCCCGTGGCACCCGGCTCGCTCTCGGCGAAGGGCAGCGTCTTCGCATCGGCCTCGACCGGCGTGTGATCGGACACGAGCGCGTCGATGGTGCCGTCGGCCAGTGCGGCGGAGAGTGCATCGCGATCGCGCTGCTGGCGCAATACCGGCTCGAGCCGCGCGCGGCTGTCGAAGAAACCGATGTCGTTCTCGGTCAGGTGCAGCGAATTGATGCTGACGTCGCAGCTCACGGGCAGGCCTTCGGCCTTGGCTGCGCGCACCAGCGCCACGCCGGCCGCGCTCGAGAGCCGGCACAGGTGGACGCGTGCGCCGCTGCTCTTCATCAGTTCGAAGATCGTGAAGAGCGCGACGGTCTCGGCCGCGACCGGCACGCCGGCCAGCCCGAGCCGCGTCGCGAGCGCGCCGCTGGCGGCCACGCCCCGGCCGAGATCGCGGTCCTGCGGCCGCAGCCACACCGTGTAGCCGAAGGTGCTCGCGTACGACAGCGCGCGCTGCAGCACCCGCGTGTCGCCGAGCGGCACGTCGGCCTGGCTGAAACCGACGCAACCGGCATCGGTCAGCGCCGCCATCTCGCTCAGCACCTCGCCGGCCAGGCCGCGCGTGAGTGCGCCGAGCGGGAACAGGCGCGCGCGACGCAACTTGCGGGCACGGAACTGCAGCATCTCCACCAGCCCGGATTCGTCGAGCACCGGATCGGTGTCGGGCGGACAGACCAGGCTGGTCACGCCACCCACGACCGCAGCGGCGAGTTCGCTGTCGAGCATGCCCTCGTGCTCATGGCCCGGCTCGCGCAGCCGCGCGGCCAGGTCGACCAGACCCGGCGCGACGATGCAGCCGGTCGCGTCGATGGTGCGCTCGACAGCGAAACCGGTCGGCGCCCCGCCGATGGAAACGATCCTGCCTTCGGCGATCGCGACATCGCACTGCCGATCGAGCCCCGAAGCGGGGTCGATCACACGGCCGTCGGTGATGAGAATGTTCACGCTTCGTTCCCCGCCACGATGCTCATCACGGCCATGCGCACCGCGATGCCGAAGGTGACCTGCGGCAGGATGACGCTCTGGTCGCCGTCGACCACGGCCGAGTCGATCTCCACGCCGCGGTTGATCGGCCCCGGGTGCATCACGATGCAGTCGGGCTTCGCGAGCCGGAGCTTCTCGGGCGTCAGGCCGTAGGTCTTGAAGAACTCCTGGCTCGACGGCAGCAGCGCGCCGGTCATGCGCTCGTTCTGCAGGCGCAGCATGATGATCACGTCGCAGTCGCGAATGCCTTCTTCGAGCGTGTGGCAGACGCGCACGCCCATGCCGGCCATGTCGGAGGGCACCAGTGTCTTCGGACCGACGACTCGCACTTCGGCGCAGCCGAGCGTCGTGAGGGCGTGGATGTCCGAGCGTGCGACGCGCGAATGCAGCACGTCGCCGACGATGGCCACCGTGAGGTCGGCGAAATCCTTCTTGTAGTGACGGATCGTGAACATGTCGAGCAGCCCCTGCGTGGGATGCGCATGGCGGCCGTCGCCGGCGTTGACGACGTGCACGTGCGGCGCGACGTGCTGCGCGATCAGGTAGGGCGCGCCCGACTCGCCGTGGCGCACCACGAAGATGTCGGCCGCCATCGCGCTCAGGTTGGCGATGGTGTCGAGCAGCGACTCCCCCTTGCTCGCCGAAGAGCGGGCGATGTCGAGGTTGAAGACGTCGGCCGACAGGCGCTTGGCTGCGATCTCGAAGGTGGTGCGGGTGCGGGTCGAATTTTCGAAGAACAGGTTGAAGACGCTTGTTCCCCGCAGCAACGGCACCTTCTTCACTTCGCGGTCGCTCACGCTCGTGAAGTTGGCGGCAGTGTCGAGGATGTGCGTGAGGATGCTCCTGGGCAGGCCCTCGACGGACAGCAGGTGCACCAGCTCGCCGTGCCTGTTGAGCTGCGGATTGCGCTTGTAGAGCATCAGCGGGCGGCCTCCACTTCGAGGCTCAACGTGCCGTCGGCGGCCCGCGCTAGCGCGAGCGACCGCGCGGCCGGCAGCGCGAGCCGCGTCGCCGCGAAGTCGGCAGCCACCGGCAGCTCGCGACCGCTGCGGTCGACCAGCACCGCCAGCCGCACGCAGGCCGGACGCCCGAAGTCGAACAACTCGTTGAGCACGGCGCGGATGGTGCGGCCCGTGTAGAGCACGTCGTCGAGCAGCAGCACGTCGGCGCCGTCGACCTCGAAAGGCAGCGCGGTCTGCGCGCTGGCCGACAGGCCGCGGCGCGCGAAGTCGTCGCGGTGCATCGCCGAGGAGATCACGCCCGGCGCGCCGGCCGGGCCCAGGTCCTGCTGCAGGCGCTCGACCAGCCAGGCGCCGCCCGAGGTGATGCCGACCAGGTGCGTGTCGTCGCGCATCAACGCCTTCACGCCGCGCAGCAGCTCGGCATAGAGCGTTTCGGCATCGGGAATCACGGTGCCTGCGGCGTTCACGGGAGAGCCCTCAGGAACTGCTCGAGGATGATGCAGGCCGACGCCGCGTCGGCATCGCGCGCGCCGGCGGTCAGGGCCTCGGTGGTGCTGTAGCGCTCGTCGACCTCGTACACCGGCAGCCCGAACCGGCCGTGCAGCCGGCGCGCGAACTTCAGCGCCCTGGCCGTGTTCTCGTGACTCGCGCCATCGGGGTGATAGGGCACGCCGACGACCAGAGCGTCGGGCTGCCATTCCTTGATGCGCGCCTCGACCTGGACGAAGCGCGCGTCGCCCTCGGCCTTGATGGTGGCCTGCGGCGACGCGGTGCGAAGCAGCCGGTTGCCGGTGGCCACGCCGGTGCGTTTCTGGCCGTAGTCGAAAGCCAGGAAATTCCGGAAATGAGACGGAACGGCCGGAGCTTCGGCGCTCATGCATGTCCCGCGTCGGGGGACAGCGTCCATGCTTCGAGGCCGAGCAGCATCAGGGCCTTGTCGTAGCGCTGTGCGACCGGCGTGTCGAAGATCACCGCCGGATCGGCGCCGACGGTGAGCCAGCTGTTCTCGGCGAGTTCCGATTCGAGTTGCCCTTCGCCCCAGGCCGAATAGCCGAGCGACACCAACACCTTGCGCGGACCGGCGCCGGTCGCGAGCGCTTCGAGGACGTCCTTCGAAGTCGTCATCTCCAGCCCACCGGGAATCGTCATGGTCGAGGCGTAGACCGATTCCTCCGGCCGGTCGGCATCGGCGAAGACCGGCTCGTGCAGCACGAAGCCGCGTTCGGTCTGCACCGGCCCGCCCTGGAACACCGGCAACGCGCCGAGCTCGGGGCGCGAGAGATGCAGATCGATCTTCTGGAACAGCGCCGCGAGGTCGATGTCGCTGGGCTTGTTGATCACCAGGCCGAGCGCGCCGCGCTCGCTGTGCTCGCAAAGGTAGACGACGCTGCGACTGAAAGTGGCATCTTCCATCCCGGGCATCGCGATCAGGAAATGATGCGTGAGGTTCATCAGGGCAGAATCGGAGGACATGCCTCCGATTTTACTGGCCGTCGACAAGACCTATCCCAAGGGCCTGATGTGGTTCCGCCGCGATCTCCGCGTCGACGACAACGCAGCGCTCTGGCACGCCCTTCGAACCTGTCGCGAAGTGGTCTGCGTCTTCATCTTCGACAGGGCGATCCTCGATCCGTTGCCGCGCGCCGACCGGCGGGTGGAGTTCATCCGCGAATCGCTGGTCCAGCTCGATGCCGACCTGCGCACGCTCGGCGGCGCACTGGTCGTGCGCCATGCGGTGGCCGAGGACGAACTGCCTGCCGTCGCCGCGGCGCTCGGCGTGCAGGTGGTGTTCGCCAACCGCGACTTCGAGCCCGCCGCCGTCGCGCGCGACGCCAAGGTGCTCGGCGCGCTCGCCAACGTCGGCATCGCCTTCCACACTTCGAAGGACCACGTGATCTTCGAGCGCGAAGAAGTGCTGACCAAGGTCGGCCAGCCGTACACGGTGTTCACGCCCTACAAGCGCGCCTGGCTGGCCAAGCTCGACGATTTCTTCGTCAAGCCCTACCCGGTGCGCGGCCATGCCGACGCGCTGGTGAAGCCGCCCGGGTCGCACGACGCACCGGTGCCGTCGCTCGTCGACATCGGATTCGAGACCACCAACCTGGTCGAGCTAGAGATCCCCACCGGCACGCAGGGCGGCGAGGCGTTGTTCGACGATTTCTTCGAGCGCATGGACCGCTACGACGAGGCGCGCAACTTCCCGGCGGTGCGCGGCCCGAGCTACCTGAGCGTGCACCTGCGCTTCGGCACGGTGTCGATCCGGCAACTGGCCGGCGTGGCGCGCAAGCTCTCTCTGGGCGGCGATACCGGTGCGTCGACGTGGTTGAGCGAACTGGTCTGGCGCGACTTCTACTTCCAGGTGCTGGCGTACAACCCGCAGGTCGCCGAAGGCAAGAGCTTCAAGCCCGAATACGACCGGATCGCATGGCAGCGCGGCAAGCAGGCCGATGCGCTGTTCGCCGCCTGGTGCGAGGGCCGCACCGGCTATCCGCTGGTCGACGCGGCCATGATGCAGATCAACCAGACCGGCTACATGCACAACCGCCTTCGCATGGTCGTCGCGAGCTTCCTTTGCAAGGACCTGGGCGTCGACTGGCGGCGCGGCGAGGCCTACTTCGCGGTCCATCTCAACGACTTCGAGATGTCGTCGAACAACGGCGGCTGGCAGTGGGCGAGCTCCAGCGGCTGCGACGCGCAGCCCTACTTCCGCATCTTCAATCCGGTCTCGCAGAGCCAGCGTTTCGACCCCGAAGGCAAATTCATCCGCCGCTACCTGCCGCAGCTCGGCAAGCTCTCGAACGTGGCGATCCATGCGCCGTGGGACGCCAAGCCGCTCGAACTCGCAGCGGCGGGCGTGAAGCTGGGCGACAACTACCCCCGACCGGTCGTCGACCATGCCGAGGCACGCGACGCCACGCTGCAACGCTACGGCGTGGTGCGTGCACCGGCGTCCGCGGACGATGCAAAGGCAAAGGCCATCAGGAAGCCTCGCAAGTGACGCGCACGCGGATCAGCCGAGCGCGGGCGGCTCGACCTTCACGCAGCTGCGCACGAGCCGCACCAGTTCGTCCTCCGAATACGGCTTGCCCAGGTAGTGATCGACGCCGAGCTCCATCGCGAGTTCGCGGTGCTTCGCGGCGATGCGCGAGGTGATCATGATCACCGGCAGGCCGGCCAGGTTCGCGTCGGCGCGGATGTTGCGCACCAGATCGAATCCGTCCATGCGCGGCATCTCGATGTCCGACAGCACGATCGCCGGGCGTTCCTGCTGCAGCCGCTCCAGCGCCTGCAGCCCGTCGACCGCCAGTGCGACGCGCCAGCCCTCGCGCTGCAGCAGGCGCTGCGTGACACGGCGCACGGTGATCGAGTCGTCGACCACCAGCACCAGCGGCGCTTCGGCCGGGGGCGCCTCGGCATCCGCCGCGTCGCCGCCCTGCGCCCATTGCGCCATGGCGCCGCGCTGCCATTCCCGCGCCGTCTCGCCGTGCACCGCGGCCAGCGCCACCGGGTTGTAGATCAGCGAGACCGCGCCCGACGCGAGCACCGATACCGCCGCGATGCCCGGCAGCCGCGACAGCTGAGGGCCGAGGTTCTTGACCACCACTTCCTGGTTGCCGATCACGTCGTCGACGTGCAGCGCGAGCCGCTGCGATGCGCTGCGCACGATCACGACCGAATGGCCGCGCACGTCCGGCTGCTCGCTGCGCGCCGACGACTGCAGCAGCGCGCCGGCCCAGTAGAGCGGCACGTTCTCGCCGTCGAAGCGATGGTGCTGCGCGACGTAGGCGGCATCGAGCTCGTCGGCCGTCACGCGCTGCACGACCTCGACCAGGTTCGACGGCACGCCGATGGTCATGGTGCCGGCTCGGACCATCACGACGTGCGTCACTGCGGTGGTCAGCGGCAGCACCAGCCGGAAGGTCGTGCCCCGGCCCGGCGCGGTCTGCGTCTCGATGCGACCGCCGAGCGCGACGACGCTGGCGCGCACCACGTCCATGCCGATGCCGCGCCCGGCCAGTTCCGAGACCTGCGGGGCGGTCGAGAAACCGGGGTGGAAGATCAGCTCGGCCGCGCGGTCGAGGGACAGCTGCTCGCCGTAGCCGACGAGCCCCAGCGACACCGCGCGGTCGGCGATGCGCTGCACGTCGAGCCCGCGGCCGTCGTCGCGGAAGCTGACCGAAACGTCGTTGCCTTCCTGGCGCAGTTCGATCGAGATCAGACCGCCCGGCTCCTTGCCGGCCCACTCGCGCGCCGCGACGTCCTCGATGCCGTGCGCGACGCTGTTGCGCAGCAGCTGTTCGAAAGCCGGCGTCATGCGCTCGAGCACGCCGCGGTCCATCTCGATCGAGCCGCCGCTGATGTCCAGCCGCACCTGCTTGCCGCTGTCCTTCGACGCCTGCCGCACGACGCGGTAGAGCCGCTCCGAGACGCCCTCGAACTCCACCATGCGGGTGCGCAGCAGCCCGCGCTGGAGTTCGCGCGCCTGGCGTGCCTGCGCGCTCAGATCGTCTTCGGTCGCCTGCACGGTTTTCTGCAGCGTGCGCTGCACCGTGGCGACGTCGTTGACCGACTCGGCCATCATCCGCGTGAGTTCCTGCACCCGCGTGAAGCGGTCGAATTCCAACGGATCGAAGCCCTGCTGCGAATCCTTGGCCTGCGCGAGGCGCGACTGCATCTGGCTTTCGGCCTGCACCTCGACGTCGCGCAGCTGCTGGCGCAACCGGTCGAGGTTGCCGGTCAGCTCGCCGAGCGAACTGCGCAGCCGGACGAGCTGCGTCTCCATGCGCGAACGCGTGATGATGATCTCGCCGGCCTGCGCCACCAGCCGGTCGAGCAGGTGCGTGCGGATGCGCACGGCCTGCCCGGCGATGGCACGCAGCGGCGCCAGCACCGACCACATCGGCATCGCGACGCCCGGTGCCGCCATTGCGCGCGAGCGCTGCGGTTCGGCCTGCGCGACGGGCGCCGGCCTCGCGACGGCGTCGATGCCGCCTGCCTTTCCGCGCATCGCGTCGAAGCCCGACTGCAAGGCATCGAAACGCGCCAGCATCCGCTCGACGGCCTGCCTGTCGACGCCGCCGCAAGCACGGCCGATGGCTTCGATCTCGGACTCCAGGCGATGCGCGCGTTCGCCGAGCCGCATCGCACCGGCCAGCCGGGCGCTGCCCTTCAACGTGTGCAGCGTGCGCAAGGTCGATGCGCGCGGCCCGACGGCATCGGGCTCCCGTGCCCATTCGCGCAACGCGCCGCCCAGCGCGGGCAGCAGTTCGATCGCTTCTTCCTCGAAGATCGGGAACAGCTCGGGATCGATCGCATCGGCGACGTCGAAGCTCTCCTCGGCGTCGTCGAGCGTCACGTCGGCGGCCGCGCCGTCCGATCGCGGCATGGACCATTGCGCGTTTGATTCGAAGGGAACCGAAGGCGCGACCGGCATCGCGTTCATCGACGGTTGCCACGCATCCAGGGGCGCCGGCCCGGTCGGCGAGGCGGGCGCCTCGGCGACCTCGCGCAGCGCGTCGAGCGTACTTTCCGCCGGATCGCGCAGAAAGCCGGCGGCGAACTGGTGCAGCAACTGGCGCAGTTCGTCCGCCGCCGCGACCAGCACCGCGCCCTGCTGCGGCGTGCCGCGGCCCTGGCGCCGCAGATGCTGCAACGCCGTCTCGACCAGCCGCGCCATGCCCGACAGGCTCTGGAAACCGACCGTGGCCGAGCTTCCGGCGAGCGAATGCGCGAAGCCGATGGTCGAATCCGCGATACGTTCCTGCGTCTCCAGCGCCCATTCGCCGAGCTCGTTGGCGAGCTGCCGCGACCATTCGTCGGCCTCGTTGAGGTAGACGTTGTAGAGCTGGATGCCGATGCGCAGCGGCCCGATGGCCTTGACCGGATCGCCGACGCCGTCCGTGCCGTGCGTGCTCGATACCAGCTTGAGCATCGGTGCGGCCGGTGCGTCGACGAAGTCCGCATCGAGGTCGAAGTCCAGGTCCAGGTCCAGGTCCAGGTCCGGTTCCCGAGGCCTTTGCGGCAAATGCGCGAAAGCCGCATGCGCGGTCTCTGGAAAGTCGATGTCGTCGCCGAACGGCGGCAGCATTTCGCCGACGGCGTGCGACGGCGATACAGGGGGCGGTGCGCGGTCGAGTTCCGGGAAGTCGGTGGCCGCGAAGTCGTCGTCGGTCGACGGCTCGGGTGGATTCGCGTCCGACGGCGTCTCGTAGAGCGACTGCAGCGCATGCAGCTCCCGCGGATCGACGGCATCCAGGTCCGCGGTCGCATCCGTACCCGGATCGGCCGCGACTTCGTTCGGCGCTGCGGCATCGCCGGCTGGCGCGGCTTCGGGCAGCTCTCCGTTACGCAGTGCGTCGGCCGTGCGCACGAAGGCGCCGGCTTCCCAACCGTGCGGCTGTCCTTGCGCGACCGCATCGACCCACTGCGAAAAATCGTCCAGCGCGGCGCCGGTGGTCGACAGCAGCGCCGGCGTCACCGGCCGCTGCTCGGCCAACCAGATGTTGAAGGTCTGCTCGAAAGCCCAGGCCGCTTTGCCGTAGTCCGTGAGGCCGACCATGCGCGCACTGCCCTTGAGCGTGTGGAAGGCGCGCCGCAGCACCGTGAGTTCGCCACCGCCGCCGTCTGTCTTCGCGTCCGTCGCCGTGGTCAGCGCGGCGATGGCCGCACGACCGTTGCGCAGCACCTCGCGCGCTTCGTCGAGGAAGATGTTCTGGAGGTCGTCGTCTTCCAGCTCCGTGACTTCGGTGTCGGCGACCGGCGGCCTGGCAACGCCGCCGACGTCGGCGTTCCAGCTGTCCGCGGCCAGGCTGAAGGCCTCGATCGGCGCGGCGGCACGTCGGCCCGGCGTCGCGAGCGCCGCGACCTTGGCGGCGATCTCGGCATCGATCTCGGCGGCGCTGCGCTCGGGCGGCAAGGTGTCAGGCCCCAGGAGGTCTTCGGACTTCGCGGTCTCGGCGGGTCCATCGGCTGCGACGGCCCGCGTGGCCCGCCGACCCATGGACGACCGGAGTTCGCCGGCGGCTTCGTCGAAGACGAACAGCTGCTTCACGAGCGCCGGCTGGTAGCCGAGCATGTCGACCAGGAAGCCCAGCGCGCCGAGGTTGTTGCCCAGCGTGTCGACGTCTGCGGTCACCACGTCCAGCGCATCGGCCTGCATCAGGCGGTCGACGTTGTCGCGCATGCATTGCACCGTGTGCGCCGCCTGGTCGAAGCCGAGCACCGAGAACACGCCGCGCATCTGCGTCAACCGGCCCGGCACGCTGCGCAGTGGGCCCTGGTCGAGCGGGTTGCGGAAAAACTGGTCGAGCGACTTCTCCAGTTCGAGCAGGTGGCCGTGCAGTTCGTCGACCACGGTGCCGATGCTCTGATGGTCGCTCACGCGGCGGTAGAGTTCTTCCGTCCACGGCTCCAGCGGCTCGGAACGCCCGCCTTCGCGCGCACGGTCGATGCGCCCCGCGAGCTGCACGGCGCGCAGGCTGAGCTGGTGGTCGTGCGGATCGAGGTCGTCGAAAGCCGCTTCCAGGTAGAGCATCGAGGTCGCGACCTCGAGCGACAGTTCCGTCGTCGGTGCCGCGCCGGACCGCAGCGACGCGTCGACGGCGTCGTTCAGCGCCTGCGCCATCGGCAGGCTCGGCGGATGCAGTTTGCCGATGGATTCGCCGAGCTTCGCGAAAGCCTCGGCGACCTGGCCGGTGCGCGACACGTCGCCGCCCGCCAGCGCGGTCCACATCTCCTTGGCCGTTTCCAGGCGCTTGCGGGCCTGCGCGAGGTCGAGCGGATCGAAGCGGCCGAACTGCTCGAAGTTGTAGTCGACGCCCGCATCCACGCCGACGCCCCACGCCGCGCGCACGGCACGCAACGCCGACGCCACGTCGTGCTGGCGCGGCGCGGCCTGCGCGCAGAAGAAGAGCAGGTCGTGTCCGAGCCGGTCGGACACCGCCTGGTCGTTGCGCGACAGCGTCGCGTACTGGATCAGCACGCGCGACGCGGCACGCTTGACATAGGCGTCGACCGGCAGCAGCCCGAGGCCGACGGCCTCGAAGAACGCGCCGGCCAGCATCCAGAAGCTCGCGACCTGCGGCACCGACGCGCCGCTCGCGAGACCGATCGCCAGCACATGCAGGCGTCGCGCAGCTTCGGCGTCGTTGCCCTGCACCAGCCGGAGCACGTCGCGGTCGAAGCGCGAACGCACGGCCGTGTCGTAGACCAGCGCGGGCTGATCGGTCAGCGGCGCGACATCGACCCGGCGCCATGCGTGTTCCCAGAGATCGGCGGGATGCACGCGGTCGCTGCCGGCCATCTCCAGCACGTCGCGGTACTGGGAAAACAGCGCGAGCGTGGAGACCGGCTTGCCCGCCAGCAACGCGCCGAGAAAATCGGAGACGGCGAAACCGGCGCGCTCGATCTTCCGCACCGCCGTCTCGTCGCAGCGCGCGGGCTCGAGCAGCAGCGATTGCACGGCGAACTCCATCGCGCCGACCATCAGCGCCGCCGCCGGCCGACCGACCATGGTCAATGCGCCGCCGATCTGGTGGAGTTGCCGGCTCGCCATGCGCAGCGTCTCGGAATCGGACGTGGCGGACGACTCGCGCACCACGCGCCGCAGCGCCTTGCCGACGCTGTCGAGCGTCTTCTGGATCTCGTCGAGCACCCAGGCCAAAGGCCCCAGGTCCTCGGCGACGGCCGGATCGACGGTCGGGCTCGAAGTCATCAGGCGATCTTGAAACGCGCGACCGACTGGCGCAGTTCCTCGGCGATGCGCGAGAGTTCTCGCACCTGCTGGGCCGTGGTGCGCGTGCCCTCGCCGGTTTGCTCGGTGACGGCGAAGATGTGCTGGATGTTGGCCGCCACGACGTTGGCCGAATCGGCTTCGCGCGATGCCGATTGCGAGATCTGCTCGATGAGTTCGGCCAGCCGGCGCGAGACGCGGTCGATGTCCGACAGCGCGGTGCCCGCGGTGTCGGACAGCCGCGCGCCCTCGACCACGCCCTGCGTCGAGCGTTCCATGGCGCCGACGGCGTCCTGCGTGTCGCTCTGGATCGCCTTCACCAGCGCGGCGATCTGGCGCGTTGCATCGGCCGAGCGCTCGGCCAGGCGCTGCACTTCCTCGGCCACCACCGAGAAGCCGCGCCCGGCCTCGCCGGCCGACGCGGCCTGGATCGCGGCGTTGAGCGCGAGGACGTTGGTTTGCTCGGTGATGTCCGAGATCAGTTCGGTGATCTCGCCGATCTCCTGCGACGACTCGCCCAAGCGCTTGATGCGCTTGGAGGTTTCCTGGATCTGGTCGCGGATGGAGTTCATGCCGCCGATCGCGTTCTGCACCGCCTGCAGGCCCGACGACGCGGCCCTGAGCGACTGCCGCGCCACGGTGGCCGATTCCTGCGCCTGCGACGAGACGCCGTTGATGCGCTCGGCCATGATCAGCACCGACTGTCCGGTCTCGCGGATCTCGCGCAGCTGTTCGGTCGATGCGGCCAGCAGTTCGGTCGAGGTGTTCTCCACCTGCGCGGTGGTGCGGGCGACGCGGCTGGCGGTGTTCTGCACGTTGCCCACCAGGAGGCGCAGCTCCTCCACGGTGTAATTGACCGAATCGGCGATGGCGCCGGTGATGTCTTCGGTGACGGTCGCTTCCTGCGTGAGGTCGCCCTCGGCCACCGACTGCAGCTCGTTCATGAGACGCAGGATGGCCGCCTGGTTGGCGGCGTTGACCCGGCCGACCTCGTCGCCGAGGCGCTCGGCGTCCAGGCGTTCGCCCTCGGCGGCGGCCGCGCGCTCGCGACCTTCGCGCACCTGCACGAGACCGATCGCGGCGGCCAGCACCAGCGCGACGATCGACAGCACGAACAGCAGCGCGATCGTGCCCACGCCCAGGCCGGTGCGCGCCGAAAGCCGGCTCTGCAGCTCGCCGAGCGTCAGGCGCAGCGGTTCGCTGTCGGCCAGGATGGCGGTCTGCGCCTCGCGCGCCGTCACCAGGCCCTGCATGTTGCCGAGGATCGCGCCGGCCTGCGCGCGCATGCGCTCGTAGCCCTTCAGGATCGCCTCGAGCTGGTTGCGGGTCTGCGTGTCGCGCGTGCCGGGCAGTCGCTGCTGCGCATCGCCTTCGAGCAGGCCGCGCGCGATGTCCTGGAAGGCGTTCAGGTCCCTCCCGAGCAGCGACACGGCAGCCGGACTCACGCCTTCGACGGTGTTGAACTCGATCGCCGACTTGCCGATGCGCTGCGTCAGCATCACCAGCTGGCCCGCCGCGGCGATTTCCGGGATGCCCGCACCCTGTTGCGCCTTGAGCGACGCCACCACCTGCGTCATCTCGAGCAGCTCGTTCGACCGCCGGTTGACGTCGCGCAAGGCGGCGCCGACGCGCGTCAGGATGTCCTGCTGGGCCAGCACCGCCTTGGCGCTGCGATCGGCACGTTCGGCCAGCGGCCGGATCTTCTCGAGCTCGGCATCGTAGGCACCGCCCACGCGCGCCAGGTCGAGCCCGCCGTCGCCCTGCGCAAGGCCCTGCACGCGTCGCGTGAGGTCGTCGGAACTCTCGCGCACCTCGACGAAGGCCGCGCTGTTGCCCACCAGCGCCTGCGACACCGACTTGGCCAGCCGCTGCGACTGCATCAGCGATTGCCCGGTCGACGCCACCTGCTGCGCGAGCCGGTTGGCCCGCAGGATCGAAAAAGCTGCGACCAGCAGCAGCACCAGCACGACGACGACCAACGCGATCGTGAAGAGGCGCTGCTGGCGCGCCGGGTCGTTGTGCGCCGGCGCGGAAGGTGCAACGGGTGCGACGGGTGCAACGAAATCGGCGGCAGGCGAGGCGTCGGCAAAGTCGGACCGTGCGTGCAGCGCGGCGGGCGACGTGGCCGGGGCTGGGTTGTCGAATGCCGGCCCGTCGGACGCGCGCGCAGGCGCGGTGGCCTCGGTTTCGCCTGCGGGCAGGGCTTTCTTCGGCTCGTCGGCGGTCGAACTCACGGTCGGTCCTTCACGTTGTCGTCACTGTAGGGCGGCGCAGCGATGGCTGCTCAGGCGCCGATGTCCAGGAATCGGGGTTGCCTGGAGAGCGCCTGCAGGTCGATTTCCTGCCATTGCTCGCCCCTGGCATCGGTGTAGACGTGACCCAGCCACGTCGCGGTGCCGGCAGCGGGCGGCTGCGACGCCGTGAAGGCCTCGACGCCGCGCAGACCGACCAGGCGGTCGACCTGCAGGGCGCAGTTCACTTCGAGCAGTTCGTTGAACGCCACCAGCCGCGCCTGCGTGCGCAGGCCATCGCCCGTTGCGGGGATCGTCGTCGGCAGAATGGCCACGGCGGACGATCGCGCAGGCGGCGCCGCGTCCGTCACCGCGAAGCCGGCGAGCTGGATCACGCCGTAGAGTCCGCCGCGCAGGTTCGCGACGCCGAGAAACCACGGCTCGGTGTGCGGCACCGGATGCGGCGGCGTCCACGGGAATATCTCGCCGGCATGGCCGAGGGGAAACAGGTATCGGCCGGCGCCCGCCTCCACCGCGAGCCACGACGCCGAGACGTCGGAAGTGCGCGCGTCCTGCAGGCGGCTGGCGAGCCGGGCCTGGAAAGCGCGCAGCGCGTCTCGGTTGGCCATCGGCTCAGCCCAGCGCGCTGATCTTGGAGAGCAGATCGGCAGCGACGACAGGCTTCACGATGTAGTCGCGCGCACCCTGGCGCAGACCCCAGACCCGGTCGGTCTCCTGGCTCTTGCTGGTGCACATGATGATCGGCACGCCGGCATAGAGCGGGTTGCGGGTGATCGCACGCGTGAGCTGGAAACCGTTCTGGCCGGGCATCACGATGTCCATCAGGATCAGGTCGGGTTGCGCTTCCTCGATCCGGCGCATGGCGTCCTCGGCGTTCTCGGCCGTGCGGACCGCGAAGCCGTTCTTCTGCAGCAATCCGGAAAGAAACAGGAGTTCGGTCTTCGAATCGTCGACGACCAGCACGTTGTGAATGGCCATCACGGCACCCCTTCGATCTGCAGGGTGCCGAACTGCCGCACGGCGTGCAGCAACTGGTCCTTGGTGAACGGCTTGGTGAGGAAGTCCTGCGAGCCGACCATCCGGCCGCGCGCCTTGTCGAAGACGCCGTCTTTCGACGACAGCATCACCACCGGCACGCCGGCGAACTCGGCATTGCGCCTGATGATCGCGCAGGTCTTGTAACCGTCGAGACGCGGCATCAGGATGTCGCAGAAAATGAGGTGCGGCCTGTGGTCGTGGACCTTGGCGAGCGCGTCGAATCCATCTTCGGCGAGCACCACCTCATGGCCTCCCTGCTTGAGGAAGATCTCGGCGCTGCGCCGGATGGTGTTGCTGTCGTCGATGACCAGCACCCTGAAGCCTGACCCGTTCGCCGATCCGTTCGTGCTCATCGACCCCCCTCCTCGTACAAGACTTCATTCGATCCCGCGCCGCATTCCGACACGCGACCGATGCGGCCCTATGCCATGCTTCAGATCTCGACCATCTCGAAATCTTCCTTGCGTGCGCCGCACTCCGGACACGTCCAGTTCATCGGCACGTCGGCCCAGGCGGTGTTCGCCGCAATACCATCCTCCGGCACGCCGGCAGCTTCATCGTAGATCCACCCACAAATCAGGCACATCCAGGTTTTCGTGTTCATCGCAGCTTAAAGTCCCTGTTCATAATTTGCAATTATTGTATCCATGCGTATCACAACCTCAGGCGATTCGCGTTGTTCAGCCGCCTCGGCATCGGCCGGCATGATCGCGGAAGACAACTTACTTACTACCGCGCAGGTGCGCGAGCAGCATGGCCGATCTTAACGAGGCCCCCCCGGAAGACGCATCGGACGAGGGGTTGTCCCTCGACCCACCCTGCGTGCTGGTGTTCAACGCCAGCGATCCGAGCGGTGCCGGCGGGCTCGCGGGCGACACGCTGGCGATGGCGTCGGTGGGTGCTCACGTGCTGCCGGTCGTGACCGGCGCCTACGCGCGCGACACTGCCGAGATCTTCGACCACTTCGCCTTCGACGAGGAGGCCGTCGCCGAGCAGATACGCGCCATTCTGGAAGACGTCCAGGTGCAGCTGATCAAGGTCGGCTTCGTCGGCTCGCCCGAGACGCTGGCCGCCATCGCCGAGACCGCGACCGACTATCCGGACGTGCCGGTGGTCGCCTACATGCCCAACCTGTCGTGGTGGGACGAGAACCTGATCGATCCGTACCTCGACGCCTTCCGCGAACTGTTGCTGCCGCAGACCACCGTGCTGGTCGGCAACCACAGCACGCTCTGGCGCTGGCTGCTGCCCGACTGGACCGGCGACAAGCCGCCGAGCGCGCGCGACATCGCGCGCGCGGCCGGCGAGGCCGGTGCCCCCTACACGCTGGTGACCGGCATCGTGCTGGCCGACCAGTTCATCGACAACGTGCTCGCCTCGCCGCAGGCGGTGCTGGCGAGCGAGAAATTCGCGCGCCTCGAAGCGGTCTTCGCCGGCGCCGGCGACACGCTCTCGGCGGCGCTGGCAGCGTTGCTGGCCAGCGGCACCGAGCTGCCCGCCGCCGCGTCCGAGGCGCTGAGCTACATGGACCGCTGCCTGGATGCGGGTTTCCGCCCCGGCATGGGCCACGTGCTGCCCGATCGCCTCTTCTGGGCCCAGCCCGAAGATGAAGACGACGACGACGACGAAGACGGCCCCGAACTGCCCTCCGCCCCCGACGACTTTGCATTGCCGCCCCATGACACAAGACACTGACCGCAACCATCTTCTTTTCGAGCGCGCCCGCGCCGTCATTCCCGGAGGCGTCAATTCGCCGGTGCGCGCCTTCAAGGCCGTCGGCGGCACGCCGCGCTTCGTCACGCGCGCGCAGGGCGCGTATTTCTGGGACGCCAACGACAAGCGCCACATCGACTACATCGGCTCCTGGGGCCCGATGATCCTGGGCCACGGCCACCCCGCGGTGGTCGAAGCGGTGCAGAAGGCCGTGCTCGAGGGTTTTTCCTACGGCGCGCCGACCGAGCGCGAGATCGAACTGGCCGAGGCCATCCTGGCGCTGGTGCCGTCGATGGAGATGGTGCGGCTGGTGAGCTCCGGCACCGAGGCCGCGATGAGCGCGCTGCGCCTGGCGCGCGGCGCGACCGGCCGCAAATACATCATCAAGTTCGAGGGCTGCTACCACGGCCATGCCGATGCCCTGCTGGTCAAGGCAGGCTCCGGTCTTGCCACTTTCGGCAACCCGACGTCGGCCGGCGTGCCGCCCGAGGTGGTGCAGCACACGCTGGTGCTCGAATACAACAACGTCGCGCAACTGGAGGAAGCCTTCGCGCTGCACGGCAAGGAGATCGCCTGCCTGATGATCGAGGCGATCGCCGGCAACATGAACTTCATCCGCGCGTCAGCGGAGTTCGCCGGGCGCTGCCGCGAGCTCTGCACGCAGCACGGTGCGCTGCTGGTGTTCGACGAGGTCATGACCGGGTTCCGCGTCGGCCTGCACGGCGCGCAGGGCGTGCTGGGCGTGACGCCCGACATCACCGTGCTCGGCAAGGTCATCGGCGGCGGCATGCCGCTCGCGGCCTTCGGCGGACCGCGCGCGATCATGGAGCAGCTCGCGCCGCTCGGCCCGGTGTACCAGGCCGGCACGCTGTCGGGCAACCCGGTCGCTACAGCTTGCGGGCTCGCCACATTGAAGGAAATCGCGAAGCCCGGTTTCTACGAAGCGCTGTCGCAGAAAACACGCTCGCTGGTCGACGGCCTGAAGGCGGCGGCGAAGGCCGAAGGCGTGCCCTTCAGCGTCGACAGCGAAGGCGGCATGTTCGGCTTCTTCCTGTTCGACCAGCTGCCGCAGAACTACGCGACCGTGATGACCACCGACAACGCGAAGTTCAACACGCTGTTCCACGGCCTGCTCGACCGCGGCGTCTACATCGCGCCCGCGCTGTACGAAGCCGGTTTCGTGAGCGCGGCGCACAGCGACGAGGACATCGCCGCGACCGTCGACGCCGCGCGCCAGATCTTCAAGACGCTCTGAAGGGAGAACATCGATGGCTGTGACGGGATCGCGACGCTGGGCATCGCATGTCGGGCTGCTCGTGGCGGAGCCTCGGATTCGCGGGGCTCGCAGCGTTGCCGACGGCGGCCTTCGCGCAGACGGACATCGCGCCGGAGGCCGGCGCGTTCGACCTCTTGCGCGAACTGCGCAAGGTCTGGCTCAACCCCGGCTTCTACTCGTACCACTTCGACCGCGACAAGGGCCTGGAAGACTTCAACCCCGGCCTGGGCTTCGAATATCCGATCGACCAGACCTTCTCGTTCACCGCCGGCGCGTTCCGCAACAGCGACCGCGCGCATTCGCGCTACGTCGGTGTCTACGTGATGCCCTTCGAATTCCACGGCGTGAAGTTCGGCGCCGTGGTCGGCGGCTTCGACGGTTATCCGAACTACCGCAACGGCAACTGGTTTCCGGCGGTGATACCGACCGCCGCCATCGAAGGCAGGCGCTGGGGCCTGAACATCGCGGTCATTCCGTCGTACAAGGACCGCCTCTACGGCGCGCTGACCTTCCAGCTCAAATACCGTTTCGCCGACTGAGCCGGCGAACCGTGCTCAGTGTCGGAAGTGGCGCACGCCCGAGAGAACCATGACCACGCCGCGCTCGTCGGCCGCGTCGATCACTTCCTGATCGCGCATCGAGCCGCCGGGCTGTATCACGCAGCTCGCGCCCGCCTCGACCACCACGTCGAGCCCGTCGCGGAACGGGAAGAACGCGTCGCTCGCCACCGCCGTGTTCGCGAGCGACAGCCCCGCGTGCCCGGCCTTGATGCCGGCGATGCGTGCCGAATCGAGCCGGCTCATCTGGCCTGCGCCCACGCCCATCGTCATGCCACCGGCACAGAACACGATCGCGTTGCTCTTGACGAACTTGGCGACCTTCCAGGCGAACGTCAGGTCCTGCAGCTGCTCCGGCGTCGGCTGCTTCTTGCTCACGATCCTGAGTTCGCTTTCGGCGAGCACGCGGTTGTCGGCGGTCTGCATCAGGAGCCCTGAGCCGATGCGCTTGACGTCCATCGCGTTGCGGCCGTTGTCCCAGTCGGTGGCACCGCCCGGCGGCAGCGCGATTTCCAGGATGCGGACGTTGACCTTGCTCTTGAAGACTGCCATCGCCTCGGGCGTGAAGCCGGGCGCCAACAGCACCTCGACGAACTGCTTGCTCACGGCCTGCGCGGCGGCCGCGTCGACCGGACGGTTGAAGGCGATGATGCCGCCGAAGGCCGAGGTCGGATCGGTCTTGAAGGCCTTGCCGTACGACTCCAGCGCATCGGCACCGATCGCCACGCCGCACGGGTTCGCATGCTTGACGATCACGCAGGCCGGCACGTCGAAGGACTTCACGCATTCCCATGCCGCGTCGGCATCGGCGATGTTGTTGTAGCTGAGCTCCTTGCCCTGCAACTGCTTCGCCGTGACCAGCGAGCCCGGGGCCGGATGCAGGTCGCGGTAGAACGCGGCCCGCTGGTGCGGGTTCTCGCCGTAGCGCAGGTCCTGCAGTTTCACGAAGCGGCCGTTGCTCTGCGCCGGAAACTGCGAACGCGTGGGCGCGGCCTGATCCTGGCTGGCCTCGAAATCGATCGCCGAGAGGTAGTCGCTGATCGCGCCGTCGTAGTCGGCGATGCGGTTGAAGGCGGCCACCGAGAAGGCGAATTTCGTCTTCTCGGAGAGCTTGCCGTCGGCCTGGAGTTCGGCGAGCGCGGTCGGGTACTGCGACACGTCGGTCAGCACGCCGACATCCTTCCAGTTCTTCGCAGCGCTGCGCACCATCGCCGGGCCGCCGATGTCGATGTTCTCGATCGCGTCCTCGAGCGTGCAGCCGGGCTTGGCGACGGTCGACTCGAACGGATAGAGGTTGACCACCAGCAGGTCGATGGTGTCGATGCCGTGTTGCTCGATGGCCGCGACGTGCGCCGGCAGATCGCGCCGCGCGAGCAGGCCGCCGTGGATCTTCGGATGCAGCGTCTTCACGCGGCCGTCGAGCATCTCGGGAAAGCCGGTGTGATCGGCGACTTCGGTCACCGGCAGGCCGGCGTCGGCCAGCAGTCTGGCGGTGCCGCCGGTGGACAGCAGCTTGATGCCCAAAGCGTCGAGCGCCTGCGCGAATTCGAGGATGCCGGTCTTGTCGGAGACGGAGATGAGTGCGGTCAGTGCCATGGGTTTCTCTGGTGCGATGCCTATTTGATCAACTTGTGTTCGAGGAGCTTCTTGCGCAACGTGTTGCGGTTGAGCCCCAGCCATTGCGCCGCGCGGGACTGGTTCCCCTCGGCGCGCGCCATCACGACGTCGAGCAGCGGCTTCTCCACCACCCGCACCAGCATGTCGTACATGCCGTCGGGCTCGATGCCGTGCAGGTCGCGGAAATAGCTCTCCAGGCTGGCGCGAACGGATTCCTCGATGTTCTTCTTGCTCATGGCCTTCTTCTTGTTGTGTTCAGTGCGCCGGCAACCGCACCATCGCGGCTTCCAGTGCATCGAAATAGTCCGCGACCGCACGCAACTGCAGCGTGCAATCCTCGATGCCGTTCATCGCCCCGCGGAACGCCTCGCTCCCCGGCAGTGCTTTCACATACCAGCCGATGTGCTTGCGGGCGGTGCGCACGCCGCTGTAGTCGCCGTAGAGCGCGTAGTGCGCCGGCAGGTGGTCGAGCAGCAGGCTGCGCACTTCGGACACCGACGGCGGTGCAAGGTGCGTGCCGGTGCGCAGGAAATGCTCGATCTCGCGAAAGATCCAGGGCCGGCCCTGGGCCGCGCGGCCGATCATCACCGCGTCGGCGCCGGTCGCGGCGAGCACGTCGCGCGCCTTCTCGGGGGTCGTGATGTCGCCGTTGGCCACCACCGGCACGCGCACGGCGGCCTTGACCGCGGCGATGGTGTCGTATTCGGCGTCGCCCCTGTAACCCTGCTCGCGGGTGCGGCCGTGCACGGTCAGCATCTGCACGCCGGCCGCTTCGAAGTCGCGCGCCAGCTTGACCGCGTTGCGGTGGTCGGCGCTCCAGCCGGTGCGCATCTTAAGCGTCACCGGCACGCCGTGCGGCGCGGCCGCGTCGACCACCGCGCGCGCGATCTCCAACGCCAGCGGCTCGTCGCGCATCAGCGCCGAGCCGGCCCACTTGTTGCACACCTTCTTGGCCGGACAACCCATGTTGATGTCGATGATCTGCGCACCGCGATCGATGTTGTAGTGCGTGGCCTCGGCCATCATGGCGGCATCGGTACCGGCGATCTGCACCGCGATCGGACCGGGCTCGCCGGTATGGTCGGCGCGCCGCGAAGTCTTGAGCGAATGCCACAGGTCCTTGCGCGAAGTCACCATCTCGCTCACCGCGTAACCCGCGCCGAGCGATCGGCACAGCATGCGGAAAGGCCGGTCCGTCACGCCGGCCATGGGCGCGACGAAAAGGCGGTTTTCCAGCGCGTGAGGGCCGATGTGCATGATCTTGTGGAGGCGGAGCAGGCGTCGAGGACGTCACGACGCTGCTGAAAAATGAGGCACTATTGTAGCCAGCGCGCATTTCATTGCCTGAAACGGTTTGCACGCGATCAGCCACCCGGGCCGGTCCGGCGCTGCGGCGCCTTTTCCGACGCGGCGGGCACGAGTCGCTTCCTATACTTATTCGCACTCATGGAAGCCTGGCTCGAATCTTTCCTCGCATTGCTCGCGCTTCCGCAGTTCGGTCTTTCCACGCTTTTCATCGCGGCCTTCGTTTCGGCGACCCTGATACCGGTCGGTTCGGAGCCGATCCTGTTCGGGTTGCTGAAACTCAGTCCGGACCTGTTCTGGGAAGCCATCGCGGTGGCGACCATCGCCAACACGCTCGGCGGCATGGTCACCTGGTGGATGGGCTACGGCGCGCACCAGGTCGCCGACAAGTACGCGCACTCCAGGCACCACACCCGCGTGCTCGGCTGGCTGGAGCGACTGGGGCCGAAGGCCTGCCTGCTGAGCTGGCTGCCGCTCGTCGGCGACCCGCTGTGCGCGGTCGCCGGCTGGCTCAAGCTGCCGTTCTGGCCATGCGTCGGCTACATGGCGATCGGCAAGTTCGCGCGGTATGTGTGCATGACGGTGGCACTGCTGTACATCTGGCCGAACTAGACCGAGCGCCGCGTCACGTGGACGCCTCCCCGAGGCGCGTACCTGCGCCCTCTTCGTACGCGACATCTCGAAAACACGGCACAGGTCTTGCGTGCTGAAAACCATATTCTGGAACTATGTTCCATTTTCTGGAACTTTCGCATGGCATCACTCGAAAACGCTGGCGTCATCCTCCGGCTGATCAACAGGCTGAAACGGCAGGTCACCGTGACCGACCTGGTGGACAACCTCGGCATGCCGAAGAGCTCGGCATCCCGGCTGCTTCGGCAGATGGCCGAAGAGGGCTTTCTCGAGCGCGATCCGCTGAGCCGCGCTTTCGGCCCGGCGCTCATCATCCTGGAGCTTTCGCGGCTGGTTCGCTCGACCACACAGCTGTTTCCGCTGCTGCAGAAGGCGCTGGAGGGAGTTTGCCTGCGCAGTGGCCACACCGGCTACGTCTCGATGCTCGACGGCGTCGACGTGCTGGTGCTGTTCGTGCGGTCGGGCTCGCATCCGCTCCAGCTCCTGACCTATCCGGGGCACCGCGCCCCGGCATGGGCCACGTCGACCGGCCGTGCCCTGCTGGCCCGGCAGAGCGATGACGAGGTACGGCAGCGTTTCGGCGCGGCCTTGCCGACCGTGTCGGCGAACGCGCCCGCGGATGCGGACGCCCTCCTGGCCCGTCTCGCGGAAGTGCGGGCCCAGGGCTTCGCCGACGCGCTCGACGAATCGATCCCCGGCGTCGGATCGGTCAGTTGCGCGGTCGGCGACCCGACCACCGGCGAGCACCTCGCCCTGTGCCTTTCCTTTCCCAGTGCCAGCGCCGACGCCGCGCGCGTCCGGGCGCTGGGAATGGAGCTCCGGACCGAAGCCGCCGGCATCGGTCGTCTCGTGGGCGACCCGTCGTGGGGTCGCTAGCGCTCGCCTGTCCGCCCAGGCGCCAACGCCAACGCCAACATTCACCCGCAAAGGTCTTCATGTCCACGCCATCCCGTCCGAATCCTTCATTGGGCAGCACCGGTCCAGTCATGCCATCGGCACCGCATTCCCACCCTCGGACGCTGTCCGGCGGAAACCTGATGCTGCTCGCGCTGCTCAGCGTCTTCGGGGCGGTGATCGGCATCCAGCTGCTGGTGACGCTGGGCGTGACGCCCAACACGTCCATCATCGGCGCGCTGGTCGCGATGATCCTGGCGCGGGTGCCGCTGCAGATGATGGCCGGCTACCGGTCCGTCCACTTCCAGAACCTGGCGCAAAGCGCGATTTCCTCGGCGACCTTCGGCGCCGCCAACAGCCTGCTGCTGCCCATCGCGATTCCGTTCCTGATGGGACGGCCCGACCTGGTCATGCCGATGTTCATCGGCGTCTCACTGGCGATGCTGCTCGACGGCTACATGCTCTACCGCATGTTCAACACCAAGATCTTCCCGGCCTCCGGCGCCTGGCCGCCGGGCGTGGCCGCGGCCGAGGCCATCAAGGCGGGTGACAAGGGCGGCAGGCAGGCGGCACTGCTGGGCGCCGGCATGCTGGTCGGCGCGGTGGGGTCGTGGTTCAAGATTCCGATGTCGGCTTTCGGCACGGCCTTCATCGGCAACATCTGGGCGCTGGGCATGTTCGGCGTTGGCCTGCTGCTGCGTGGCTACGCGCAACCGCTGTTCGGCTACGACATCAACAAGGCCTACATCCCGCACGGGATGATGATCGGCGCGGGCCTGGTGGCGCTGGTGCAGGTCGCCATGGTCCTGATGAGGAAGTCGGCCAATACCGCCGAGGCGACCGAGGAAAACATGCCCGGCCGCAGCGTCGGCACCACGCTGCGCATGGGCGGGCTGGCCTACATCCTGCTGGCAGCGGGCGTTTCGGTGCTGGGTGGGCTCTATGCGGAGATGTCGATCGGCATGCTGACCGCCTTCATCCTCTACGCCGCGTTCGCCGCCTTCGTGCACGAGATGATCGTCGGCATCGCCGCCATGCATTCGGGCTGGTTCCCGGCCTTCGCCGTCGCGCTGATCACCTTGCTGCTGGGACTGCTGCTGGGCTTCCCGGTCACGGCACTGGCGGTGCTGTGCGGTTTCTCGGTGGCGACGGGTCCGGCCTTCGCCGACATGGGCTACGACCTGAAGGCGGGCTTCATCCTTCGCGGCCACGGCGGCGACCCGGCCTTCGAACTCGAAGGCCGCAGGCAGCAGCTGATCGCGGCCATGCTGGCGTTCGTGATCGCCATTCCGGTGGTCTACATCGCCCACGACATCTACTTCTCCCAGGGCCTGGTGCCGCCGGTGGCCAAGGTGTACGTGGCGACCATCAAGGCCGGCGCGGTGGCCGGCATCGCGCATCAACTGCTCCTGTGGGCCATTCCCGGTGCGCTCATCCAGCTGGTCGGCGGACCGAAGCGCCAGCTCGGCGTGCTGCTGGCCACCGGCCTGCTGATCCTCAATCCGATGGCCGGCTGGGCGGTGGCCGTCGGCATCGTGCTTCGCGTGCTGCTGGAGAAGTTCGGCGGCGACGAGGCCCGCGGCCACATGGAAGTTTTCGCCGGCGGCGTGATCGCGGGAGATGCGCTGTTCAGCTTCTTCAACGCCACGATCGCCGCCAAGTTCGGCAACAAGTAGAAAGGTGTTCCCATGAGCCTCGCTCAGACATTGCAGGTTTTCGAAGCCCTCGACACGGCCCATGCCGGCGGTCATACCGTGGTGGCGCTGCTCGCCGCCTACACCGAGGTGGAAGTCACCGTCGCCACGATCAGCGGCAAGAAGGGTTCGACGGATTTCGTGCGCATCGTCATCCCCGGTGCCGCCGGCAAGCTGGCTGGCGGCACCGCACCCACGCTGGGCATCGTCGGCCGTCTCGGCGGCATCGGCGCGCGGCCGACGCGCATCGGCCTGGTCTCGGACGCGGACGGCGCCATCGCGGCCGTGGCGACGGCCCTGAAGCTCGCGCACATGCGAACCCAGGGCGACGGCCTGCCTGGCGACGTCGTCGTGGCCACGCACATCTGTCCGGATGCGCCGACCCGGCCGCACGAGCCGGTCGACTTCATGGATTCGCCGGTGGAAACCGAGGACATGAACGAGCAGGAAGTCAGTGCCGAGATGGACGCCGTGCTCTCCATCGACACGACCAAGGGCAACCGCATCGTCAATCACAAGGGCTACGCGATCTCGCCCACAGTGAAGGAGGGCTACATCCTGCGGGTGTCGGACGACCTGCTGCGCATCATGGAAACGACCTCGGGCCGCCCGGCGGTGACGTTCCCGATCACCACGCAGGACATCACGCCCTACGGCAACGGCGTCTACCACCTCAACAGCATCCTGCAGCCGTCCATCGCGACCTCGGCACCGACGGTCGGCGTGGCCATCACGTCGGAGAGCGTGGTGCCCGGCTGCGGCACCGGCGCGAGCCACGAGACGGACATCGCGCTGGCCGTCAAATTCGCGGTGGAGGTGGCCAAGGAATTCACGCGCGGCACCTGCACCTTCTTCGATGCGGACGAATACGCGCTGCTGCAGAAACTCTACGGCTCGCTCGCGCACCTGCAGCGCCGCCAGCCGGCATGACGGGGAGCACGCGATGACCCGCGACGCCGACGCCGACGCCGACGACGCCCGCACCGCCACGCTCGGCACGCTGACCATCGGCCAAGCGCCCCGGCCGGACATCACGCCGATCCTGGCGCAGCATCTGCCAGCCGCCACGCGGTGCCTGCACGCCGGCCTGCTCGACGGGCTGACGCGCGCCGACATCGAGCGCCTCTACGCGCCCGAGCCGGGACAGGCCACGCTGATCACGCGGCTGCTCGACGGCGGCGCGGTCGTGGTCGGCAAGCCGAAAGCGCTGGACCTGATGAACCGCAAGCTCGCCGAACTGCAAGGCCGGGGCTGCGACGTGATCCTGCTGCTGTGCACCGGCGCCTTCGAAGGTCTGGTCTGCGACGACGCCTGGCTGATCGAGCCCGACCTCGTCGTCTCGCCCAGCGTGGCGGCGATCGCCGGCCATCGCCAGGTCGGCATCGTGGTGCCGCTGCAGGCGCAGATCGCTTCGGAAGCCCGCAAATGGCGGGCCTTGCAACGGGCGCCGATCTGCGCCGTCGCCTCGCCCTACTCGGACGACTTCGTCGCGCTGGCGCAGAGCGCCCGCGACCTGAAGAACCGGGGCGCCGAGCTGCTCGTGATGGACTGCATGGGCTTCGTCGAGGCCCATCGCGACGTCGCGGCACGCGCCTCGGGGCTGCCGGTGATCCTGTCGAACTCGCTGATCGCACGACTGACGGCCGAACTGCTGTCCTGAGGAGAACCCATGGATCTCTTGTTGTTGAGCAATTCGCGCGGCCCCGACGGCGCCTATCTGACCCATGCCCTCGAAGCCATCGCCGAGATCGCCGCCGGTCGGAAACACGCGGTGTTCGTGCCCTATGCCGGCGTCACGATCGGATGGGACGACTACACACGGAACGTGGTCGACGCGCTCGCGCCGCTGGGCATCGACGTCGCGTCCGTGCATCGCGCAGACGACGCGCAGGCGCTGGTGCGGCAGGCCGAGATCGTCCTCGTCGGCGGCGGCAACACCTTCAACCTGCTGAAGTGCTGCCGCGAAACGGGCCTGCTGCCGCTGATCGCCGCACGGGTGCGGGCCGGCGCGGCCTACATCGGCTGGAGCGCCGGCGCCAACCTCGCGGGGCCGACGATCCGCACCACGAACGACATGCCGATCGTCGATCCGGGCGGTTTCGATGCGTTGGGCCTGGTACCGTTCCAGCTGAACCCGCATTTCACCGATGCCTTGCCCGCCGGGCACCAGGGCGAAACCCGCACGCAGCGGCTGGCCGAGTTTCTGGTGGCGAATCCCGATGCGCGGGTCGTCGGCCTCCCGGAGGGCGACTGGCTCAGGGTCGGCGACGCCGATACCCACCTCCACGGCCCCTGGCCCGCACGGATCTTCGCTGCCGGCCAGCCCATCGTCAGCGTGGACTCGCCGGCGCGACTCGACCCGCATCTGCTGACGAAACCGTCTATCCCGGGCTGAACAGGAAGTTCATCACGTCGCCATCCTTCACGACGTATTCCTTGCCTTCCGCGCGCATCTTCCCGGCGTCCTTCGCACCCTGCTCGCCCCTGAAGGCGACGAAGTCGGCGAAGGCGATGGTCTGGGCACGGATGTAGCCCTTCTCGAAATCGGTGTGGATCACACCGGCCGCCTGCGGGCCGGTGTCGCCGACATGGATGGTCCAGGCGCGCACTTCCTTCACGCCGGCGGTGAAGTACGTCTGCAGGCCGAGCAGCTTGTAGGCCGAACGGATCAGGCGGTTGAGCCCCGGCTCGTCCTGGCCGATCTCCGCGAGGAACATGGTCTTGTCCTCGTCGTCCATCTCGGAGAGCTCGGCTTCGATCTTGGCGCAGATCGCCACGACCGGCGCGCCCTGTTTCTTCGCGTACTCGGTGAGGCGGTCGAGGAACGGATTGTTCTCGAAGCCGTCTTCCGCCACGTTGGCGACGAACATCGCGGGCTTGGCGGTGATCAGCGTGAAGCCGGCGATCAGCGGCAGGTCGTCCTTGCTGAACTCCAACGCGCGCACCGGAATGTTCTCGTTGAGCGCGGCCTGGCACTTCTCCAGCAGCGCGACGAACTTGATCGACTCCTTGTCGCCCGAACGCGCGGTCTTGCCGTGGCGGTGCAGGGCCTTCTCGACCGTCGACAGGTCGGCCAGGCACAGCTCGGTCTGGATCACCTCGATGTCGGAGATGGGATCGACCTTGCCGGCGACGTGGATCACGTTGTCGTCCTCGAAGCAGCGCACCACGTTCACCGTGGCGTCCGTCTCGCGGATGTGGGCGAGGAACTTGTTGCCCAGGCCTTCGCCGGTGCTGGCGCCGGCCACCAGGCCGGCGATGTCGACGAACTCGACGATGGCCGCAACGATGCGCTCCGGTTTCACGATGTCGCTCAATGCCGCGAGCCGCGGATCAGGCACCTCGACCACGCCGACGTTCGGCTCGATGGTGCAGAACGGATAGTTCTCCGCCGCGATGCCGGCCTTGGTCAGCGCGTTGAAAAGGGTGGATTTACCGACGTTGGGCAGGCCGACGATGCCGCACTTCAAGCTCATGGATGTCCTCTGGAGTCAACACGCAATTTTAAGGTCACGACCTCCCACCGGGTAATCCCTGTACGGCAAACGTTTGCGCAAACGTTTGCTTTATTGAACAATCGCTACCCCCCGGCCGAGACCGGAATCCCTTTTCACTCCGGAGACATCCATGCAATTCACCCGTCGCGCCGTCCAGAACGCCATCGCCCTGACCCTGCTGGGAGCCTTCGCCGCCTCCCCTGCCCTCGCGCAGGACACGCCCAAGGTCGCGCTGGTCATGAAGTCGCTCGCCAACGAGTTCTTCCGCACGATGGAAGACGGCGCCAAGGCGCACCAGAAGGCGCACGCTTCCGAATACACGCTGATCGCGAGCGGCATCAAGGACGAGACCGACACCTCGGCGCAGATCAAGATGGTCGAGCAGATGGTGGCGCAGAAGATCAACGCGCTGGTGATCGCGCCGGCCGATTCGAAAGCGCTGGTGCCGGTCATCAAGGCCGCGATCGACAAGGGCATCCTGGTCGTGAACATCGACAACCAGCTCGATGCCGCCGCACTGAAGGAGAAAAGCATCAACGTGCCTTTCGTCGGCCCCGACAACCGCGCCGGCGCCAAGCTGGTCGGCGACCATCTGGCCCGGAACCTGAAGTCGGGCGACAAGGTCGGCATCATCGAAGGCGTGTCGACCACGTTCAACGCCCAGCAGCGCACGCTCGGCTACCAGGACGCGATGAAGGCGGCCGGCATCACGGTGGTCGGCGTGCAGTCGGGCCAGTGGGAGATCGACAAGGGCAACACGGTCGCGGCCGGCATGATGCGCGAGCATCCGGACCTCAAGGCGCTGCTGGCCGGCAACGACAGCATGGCGCTGGGCGCGGTCGCCGCGGTCAAGGCCGCCGGCAAGACCGGCAAGGTCATGGTCATCGGCTACGACAACATCAACGCGATCAAGCCGATGCTGAAGGACGGCCGCGTGCTCGCCACCGCCGACCAGTTCGCCGCCCAGCAGGCCGTGTTCGGCATCGAGACCGCGCTCAAGGCGCTGGCCGACAAGAAGCCGCAATCGGCGATGCCGGCCGTGGTGAAGACCGACGTGGTGCTGGTCACCAAGGACAGCAAGTAAATTCCATGTTGACGATCGACGCGGTCGGCAAGGACTACGCGGCGCCCGTGCTCGACGGCGTCACGCTCGAATTGCGCGCCGGCGAAGTGCTGGCGCTGACCGGCGAGAACGGCGCGGGCAAGAGCACGCTGTCGAAGATCGTCTGCGGCCTGGCGACGCCGACGCGCGGCCGCATGCGGCTGGGCGGCCAGCCGTTCGCACCGACCTCGCGGCGCGACGCCGAACGCGTGGGCGTGCGGATGGTGATGCAGGAGCTCGGCCTCGTCTCGACCCTGTCCGTCGCCGAGAACCTGCTGCTCGACCGCCTGCCCAACCGCGCGGGCTGGCTGCGTCGTGACGACCTGCACGCGCGGGCGGCCTCGCAGCTCGCCAAGATCGGCATGCAGGGCATCGACCCGGGCACGCTGGTCGGGACGCTCGGCATCGGACAACAGCAGATGGTGGAGATCGCGCGCAACCTGCAGGACGACACGCGCGTGCTGATCCTGGACGAGCCGACCGCGATGCTCACGCCGCGCGAGACCACGCACCTGTTCGCGCAGATCGACCTGCTCAAGGCGCGCGGCGTGGCGATCGTCTACGTCTCGCACCGGCTCGAAGAGTTGCAGCGCATCGCCGACCGCGTCGCGGTGCTGCGCGACGGCCGGCTGGTCGACGTGCGGCCGATGGCCGGCGTGCGCGAATCCGAACTGGTCGAGCGCATGGTCGGCCGCGCGGTGCACGAGCACGAAGGCCGGCCACGCCGCGTCGCCGGCCCGGTGCTGCTGCAGGCGCACGGCATCGGCCGCGCGAACGCGGTGCGCGACGTCGACATCGCGCTACACGCGGGCGAGGTCATGGGCCTGGCCGGCCTGGTCGGCTCCGGCCGGACCGAGCTGGCGCGCCTGCTGTTCGGTGCCGACCGGGCCGACCGCGGCGAGATCGTGCTGCATCCGGGCGTCGGTGAAAGCGCCGCCGTGCGCCGTCTGCCCAAGGGCTGGCGCTCGCCGATACAGGCGATCCGCGCCGGCATCGGCCTGGTCACCGAGGACCGCAAATCGCAGGGCCTGCTGCTGCCGCAATCGATCCGCGTCAACACGACGCTGAGCGACCTCGGGGCGATCTCGCGCGGCGGCTGGCTGCGCCCGGCGCTCGAACGCGGCATCGCCCGACGCTTCGTCGAACGGCTGCGCGTGCGCTCGCACGGCATCGAGCAGCCGGTGTCGACGTTGAGCGGCGGCAACCAGCAGAAGGTGGTCTTCGCACGCTGGCTGCATCGCGAATGCCGCGTGCTGCTGCTCGACGAGCCGACGCGCGGCGTCGACGTCGGCGCGCGCGCCGACCTCTATGCCGAACTCGACCGCATGACCGACGCCGGCAAGGCGCTGCTGATGGTGTCGAGCGACCTGCGCGAACTGATGGCCATGTGCGACCGCATCGGCGTGATGAGCGCCGGTCGCCTGGTCGCGGTGTTCGAGCGCGGCCAGTGGACCGAACAGTCGCTGCTCGCCGCAGCCTTCAGCGACGCGGCGGTGCTGCCGGCGTCCGCCCCGGTGTCATCCGCCGTTCCCTTCTCCTCTTCGAAGCCATGAGCACGACCGCCCGACCCATCGCCCCACCCGACGCCGCTGCACCGAAGCGCTCCGCGCTGCGCGGCCAGCTCGGCACCTACCTCGGGCTCGCCGCCGTGCTGATCGGCATGATCGCGCTGTTCGGCAGCCTGAGCGAATATTTCCTCACGCGCGAGACCTTCGTCACCATCGCCAACGAGATCCCGGCGCTGGCCGTGATGGCCGTGGGCATGACCTTCGTGCTGATCATCGCGGGCATCGACCTGTCGGTCGGCTCGGTGCTGGCGCTGAGCGCGGCCGCGACGGCCGCCGCGATCCTGCAGCTGAAGTGGAGCGTGCCGGCCGCCGCCGCGCTCGGGCTCGCCACCGGACTCGCCTGCGGCGCGGTCACCGGCGCGGTGTCGGTGGCCTGGCGGCTGCCGTCGTTCATCGTCTCGCTGGGCATGCTCGAAGCGGTGCGGGGCGGCGCCTACCTCGTGACGGACTCACGCACGCAGTACGTCGGCGATGCGATCTCCGGCCTGGCCGCGCCCTGGATCGGCGGCATCTCGGCGGCCTTCGTGCTGGCCGTGGTGCTGGTCGTGATCGGGCAGGCGGTGCTCACGCGCACCGTCTTCGGTCGCCATGTCGTGGGCATCGGTACCAACGAGGAAGCGATGCGTCTCGCGGGCGTCGACCCGCGACCGATCCGCGTCATCGTGTTCGCGCTGACCGGCCTGCTCGCCGGGCTGGCCGGGCTGATGCAGTCGGCGCGGCTCGAAGCGGCCGACCCGAACGCGGGCGTCGGCATCGAGCTGCAGGTGATCGCGGCCGTGGTCATCGGCGGCACCAGCCTGATGGGCGGGCGCGGGTCGGTGGTGAACACCTTCTTCGGCGTGCTGATCATCGCGGTGCTCGAAGCCGGGCTGGCGCAGATCGGCGCGAGCGAGCCGAGCAAGCGGATCATCACCGGCGCCGTCATCGTCGTGGCCGTGATCATCGACACCGTGCGCCAGCGGCGCGCCGACCGCCGCGGCGGCGGTCACTGAAACCCAGGCGCCGGACGGCTTCGACGCAGCATGGCCACCATCAAGCACGTCGCCCAGCACGCGGGCGTGTCGGTCACCACCGTGTCGCATGTCGTCAACACGACACGGCACGTGAGCAAGGCGGTGTCGGAGCGCGTCGACCTCGCGATCCGCGAGCTCGGCTACGTGCCCAGCGCGGTGGCGCGCAGCCTCAAGCGCAAAAGCACGCACACGCTCGGCATGCTGATCCCGAACAGTTCCAACCCCTACTTCGCCGAGATCGTGCGCGCCGTCGAAGACCGCTGCTTCGCCGCCGGCTATACGCTGATCCTGTGCAATACCGACGACGCGCCGCAGCGCCAGAGCGTCTACCTGAAGGTGCTCGCCGAGCGCCGCATCGACGGGCTCGTCGTGGTGTCCACCGGCGGCGACGATGCGCTCGTCGCGCAGTTGCGCGGCCTGCAGATGCCCACCGTGCTGCTCGACCGCGAGATCGACGATCCGGGCTGCGACCTGGTCGAGACCGCGCACAAGGAAGGCGCGCTGCTCGCGGTGCGACACCTGATCGCGCTCGGCCATGCGCGCATCGCCTGCATCGCCGGTCCGGCCCACGTGAGCGCCGGCGAGGAGCGCGTCGAAGGCTGGCGGCAGGCGCTCGCGGACGCCGGTCTGCGGCCGGTCGCACCGCCCGCGCGCGGCGGCTTCACCAGCCAGGGCGGATACGAAGCGATGCACGCGATGCTGCGCGGCGAATCCGTCGACCGGCGAGCGTCGGCGGTCTTCGTCTGCAACGACCTGATGGCGATCGGCGCGCTGCGCGCCGCGCACGAATGCGGCGTGCAGGTGCCCGATGCGCTGTCGGTCATGGGCTTCGACGACATCGAACTCGCCGCCTACACCAGCCCGCCGCTGACCACCGTGGCCCAGCCCAAGGACCGCATCGGCGCCCTCGCGGTCGACATGCTGCTCGAACGCTTGCGCGGTCTGCGCGTCGAGACCCGCAAGGTCATGCTGCAACCCGAACTGCGCGTGCGCTCGTCGACCGCGCCCCCTCCTGCCTTTCATTCGACGACCGCGAACCCGTGATTTCCCTCCCGACCTCCTCCTCAGGCACCGCGCTGCATGCCAGGCCCCGCATCGTGGTGCTCGGCAGCCTCAACATGGACCTGGTGCTGCGCGTGCCTCACGCGCCGGCCGCCGGCGAAACGCTGGAGGGCCGCTCGATCGACCACGTTCCCGGCGGCAAGGGCGGCAACCAGGCCGTCGGCTGCGCGCGGCACGGCGCACAGGTGCAGCTGGTCGGCTGCGTGGGCGACGACGCGAACGGCCGCGCACTGTGCGAGGCGCTGGCACGCGACGGCGTCGACACCACGTCGGTCCGCGTCGATGCACAGGCGACGACCGGCACCGCGCTGGTGATGGTCGACGACGGCGGGCAGAACCGCATCGTCGTGATCGCCGGCGCGAATGCGCAAGTCGAGCTCGACGACGACGCCTTCGCGCGGCAGCTGCAAGGCGCGGATTTCATGATCGCGCAGTTCGAGACGCCGCTCGCCCAGATCGCGCGCGCCATGCAGGCCGCACGGCGCAGCGGCTGCAAGGTGCTGCTGAACCCGTCGCCGGCCCGGCCGGTCGGCGACGCGCTCTGGCCGCTGGTCGACACGCTGGTGGTCAACGAGGTCGAGGCCGGCATGCTGAGCGGGCAGGCGGTCGACACGCCGCACGAAGCCGCCGCCTCCGGGCAGGCGCTGCGCGCGCGCGGCATCGCGCGCGTGGTCGTGACGCTGGGCTCGCGCGGCGCGGTGGCGGTCGACGCACAGGGTGCGCGCCATCACACGGCGCCGGTGGTCGAGGTGGTCGACACCACCGCGGCCGGCGACACCTTCCTCGGCGCGCTGGCCGTGGCGCTGGCGCGGAACGGCGATTTCGACGAGGCGGTGCGCCTGGGCATCCGCGCCGCCGCGCTGTGCGTCACGCAGCCCGGCGCCCAGCCCTCCATCCCGCAGCGCGAAGCCGTGCTGCGCAGCCCGCTTCCTCCCGCCTGGACCATTCTGTGAAACGCACCACCCTCCTCCACGCCGAACTGTCCCGCGCGATCGCGGCCCTCGGCCACGGCGACATGATCGTGATCGGCGACGCCGGGCTGCCGGTGCCCGACGGCCCGCTGCGCATCGACCTGGCGCTGACGCCCGGCATACCGCGCGTGGCCGACGTGCTGCGCGTCGTGCTGTCGGAGATGCAGGTGGAGCGCGCCGTCGTCGCGCAGGAAGCGCTCGATGCGAACGGCGGCAAGCTGCCGGCATGGTGCGAAGGTCAACTCGTCGTGGTGCCCGAAGCCGTCTCGCACGTCGATTTCAAGCGCCTGAGTGCGCAGGCCAAGGCCGTCGTGCGCACCGGCGAATGCACGCCCTACGCCAACATCGCACTCGTCGCCGGCGTGACCTTCTGATCAGTCGAAGCGGTAGTTCGCGCCGACCGGCTGGCCGATCTTCAGCAGATGGTCGACGCCATCCCGCAAGATGGCGTTCATGCCGAAGGTGATCGCGCCGTCGACGCGCGCGTCCGCGCGGTAGGTGCGCAGCACGTCGCCCACCGCCGTGTCGCGGATGGCGGTCGTGGGATCGATGTCGGGAATCGGGCAGCGCGTGCATGGCTTGGTCGGCTGCAGGCGCGCCGCGCCCTGGTCGGTCGCGATGTGCAGCGTGCCGGTGCGGTCCTCGTCGTGCGATTGGATGCCGGCGAGCACGATGTTGGGTCGGAAACGCGCCATGCCGACCGCGTCCTGGCCCGCCGCGACGAGCCGCTCGTTGAGGTCGGCCAGCGACGCCTCGCTCGCGACCAGCACCGGGAAGCCGTCGGAGAACTGGTTCTCGGCCTCCAGGCCGCCGGTCCATTTCAGGCTCGACAACCGCTTCTGCGCCGGGTCGAAGCGCACCAGGCGGAGTTTGCGCGGCCACCCGGGTGCGGAGAGGAAATCGCTGAACCACTGCGCCGCGATGTCGCCCATGTCGTAGGCCGCCACCTCGTCGCGCCAGACCTTCACGCGCACCGGCGCCTCGACACGGTCGAAGGCCACGTGCAGCCCCAGCATGCCGGGCGCGCGCAGCACCATTTCCAGTTGCTTGAGCTGCGGCCGGATCAGCGCCATGCGCGGCAGCTCGCGCTGCGTCACGAACTCGCCCTGCGCGTCGACCACCATCCAGGCGCGGTCGAACTCGAGGCCGGTCTCGGTCAGCAGCGCCTCCGGCACCTCGACGCCGGCGCAGGACTTGACGGGTAGACGATCAGGCGGGCGATGGTGGCGTGCAGGTCGAACTCGGTCGAAGGGAATGTCACGGTCGGCGGTCTCGGAAGGCAGCGAAGACCCCATTGTCCCCAATCGCCGAGCCCCGGAGGGCCACTCCTACAATCCCGGGATGGCACTTTCCCCCGAGGTTTGCATTCGTGGCGGCGGCATCGTCGGCCGCACCCTGGCGCTGTTGCTGGCGCGTGAACGCGTCCGCGTGGCGCTGGTCGCGCCGGTCGCCGAAGCCCGAGACGACGTTCGCGCCTACGCGCTGAACGCGGCATCGAAGGCGTTACTCGAATCGCTGCGCGCATGGCCCGACGCGGCCTGCGCGACGCCGGTGCGCGAGATGCAGGTCGACGGCGACGCCGGCGGCCGCGTGCGGTTCAGCGCCCAGGCGCAGCAGGTCGACGCGCTGGCCTGGATCGTCGACGTCCCGGCGTTCGAACGCCGGCTGGCCGACGCGGTGCGCTTCCAGCCGCAGATCGACATCGTCGACGCACCGGTCGCGGCCGCGCTGACCGTCGTCTGCGAAGGCAAGGCAAGCGCGACGCGCGAGGCGCTCGGCGTGACCTACGACGTGACGCGCTACCCGCAGCACGCCATCGCCGCGCGGCTGGAGGCCGAACGCCCGCACGAAGGCATCGCGCGGCAATGGTTCGACGCGCGCGGCGACGTGCTCGCGCTGCTTCCGCTCGGCGGAAAGCCCGAAAGCCGCGATCTGGCGCTGGTCTGGTCGGTCGACCAGTTGCGCGCGCCGGAGCTGCTCGCGCAGGACGCCGAAGGTTTCGGTGCCGCATTGCGCGCGGCCAGCGGCGATGCGCTCGGCACCATCACGTTGAACAGCGAGCGCGCCTCGTGGCCGCTGCAGCGCGCCGTCGCCGACCGCTGGATCGGCCGGTTTCCGCCCGATGCCGACGGCAGGCCCGGCAGGGCCTGGGCACTGGCCGGCGATGCCGCGCACACCGTGCATCCGCTCGCGGGCCAGGGCCTGAACCTGGGCCTGGCCGATGCGGCGGCGCTGGCCGAAGTGATCAAGACACGCGACTACTGGCGCGACGTCGGCGACGCGCGCCTGCTGCGGCGCTACGAGCGGGCCCGGCGCACCGACGTGCTGTCGATGAGCCTGGCCACCGACGGCCTGCAGCAGCTTTTCTCGAACGGCATGGAGCCGTTGCCAGCGATCCGCAACTGGGGCATGCGCGGGTTCGACCGTTCGCGGCTCGTCAAGCGCTGGATCGCACAGCAGGCCATGGGCCTGCATCTCTGAACCGAATCCGATGACTGGAACCTGGATGAACCGTTTCACTTTTCTTCGTGCCCGCGCCGCATCCGCACTGCTGGGCGCGCTGGCCGCCTCGGCTGTCGTTCCTGCGCATGCCGGCGAGACCGATATCCGCAAGAACCTCGCCGCGCGCATTCCGCAGTTCGCGACCATCGACGAAGTCTCGAAAACGCCAATGGCCGGCATTTTCGAAGTACGCATCAACGGGGCCGAGCTCTACTACACCGATGCGCAGGGCGACTACCTGATGCAGGGCAACCTGATCGACGTGCGCGAGCGCAAGAACCTCACCGAGGCGCGTGTCGAGAAACTCTCCGAGATCGCCTTCGACAAGCTGCCGCTGCAAGACGCCTTCAAAATCGTGCGTGGCAACGGCAAGCGCAAGCTGGCGATCTTCGAAGACCCGAACTGCGGCTACTGCAAGCATTTCGAGCGCGACATGAAGAACGTCGACAACGTGACGGTGTACCTGTTCCTCTATCCGGTGCTCGGCGCCGATTCGACCGCCAAGTCGCGCAACATCTGGTGCGCCAAGGACAAGGCCAGGAGCTGGAACGACTGGATGGGCGCCGAGATCAAGCCCGACGCCGCCACGGCCGGCTGCGACGTCGCCGCGCTGCAGCGCAACGTCGAGTTCGGGCGCAGGTACAACATCACGGGCACGCCGACGCTGATCTTCGCCGACGGCTCCCGCTCGCCGGGTGCGATCCCTGCCGCGCAGGTGGAAAAGCAACTCGTCGCGACCGCCGGCAAATGACACCCGAGCCGCGCGTCCGCTATCGCGTCGAGTGCGCCGACCGTCATGCACACCTGTTCGCCGTCACGCTGACGATCGACGCGCCCGATGCATCGCAGTGCGTGTCGCTGCCGGTGTGGATTCCCGGCAGCTACCTGATCCGCGAATTCGCGAAGAACCTGCAGGGACTGCGTGCCATGCAGGGACGCAGGAAGCTCGACCCGACGCAGCGCGACAAGCACAGCTGGCAGATCGACTGCGTCGCCGGCAAGCCGCTGGTGGTGCGCTACGAAATCTGCGCCTGCGACAACTCGGTGCGCACCGCCTGGCTCGACGCCGATCGCGGCTTCTTCAACGGCACCAGCCTGTGCCTGCGCGTCGAGGGACAGACGGATGCGCCGCATTCGATGGAAATCGTCGCGCCGCCGACGCTCGATGGCGCGGTACGCTGGCAGTGCGCGACGTCGCTGCGGCCGACCGCGGTCGACGCGCAGGGTTTCGGCCGCCACGTCGCCGCCGACTACGACGAACTGGCCGACAGTCCGGTCGAGATGGGCACCTTCTGGAGCGCCGACTTCGAGGCGGGTGGCGTGCCGCACCGCTTCGTCGTGGCCGGCGCACCGCCGTCCTTCGACGGCGACAGGCTGATCGCCGACGCGCGCGCGATCTGCGAGACGCAGATGCGCTTCTGGCACGGCGACAAGGTCGGCAAGCGGGGCGGCGGCAAGCCGCCGCACGACCGCTACGTCTTCATGCTGAACGCGGTCGACGACGGCTACGGCGGGCTGGAGCATCGCCATTCGACCGCGCTGATCTGCACGCGGCACGATCTGCCGCGACGCAACGTCAAGAAGCAGCCCGAGGGCTACACCACGCTGATGGGGCTGATCAGCCACGAGTACTTCCACACCTGGAACGTCAAGCGCCTGCGGCCGGCGGAGTTCGCGCGCTACGACTACGCGCGGGAGAACTACACGCGGCTGCTGTGGTTCTTCGAAGGCTTCACCAGCTACTACGACGACCTGCTGCTGCGCCGCGCCGGCCGCATCGACGACGCGACCTACCTGCGACTGGTCAACAAGACGATCAACCAGGTGCAGCAGGCGCCGGGCCGGCTGGTGCAGTCGGTGGCCGACGCCAGCTTCGACGCCTGGGTCAAGTACTACCGCCAGGACGAGCAGACGCCCAACCAGACCGTCAGCTACTACACCAAGGGCGCGCTGGTCGCGATGTGCCTCGACCTGACGCTGCGCCATGAAGGCCACGGCACGCTGGACGACGTGATGCGCCTGCTGTGGACGCGAAGCGGCGGCGGGCCGATCGCCGAAGCCGATGTCGCGGCGGCGCTGGAGACCGTCGGTGGTCGCTCGTATGCCGACGAACTCGCGCAATGGGCGCACACGGCTGGCGAACTTCCGCTGTCCGATCTGTTGCGCGTGCACGGCGTCGCATCGCTGGACGACGCCGCACAGCGTGCCCAGGTGCTCGGGTTGCGTGTCGCCGAAGCCGGCGGCAGCGTGCAGGTCAAGATGGTGCTGCGTGACGGTGTTGCAGAAAAGGCGGGCTTTTCAGCGAACGACGAATGGATCGGCATCGAGTTGCCCGCGACCAAGGGCCGCGCCGCGCAGGGCTGGCGGCTGACGAAGCTGGACGATCTGGCGCTCTACCTCGGCGACGAGAAGAAGCTGACGGCACTCGTGGCCCGCGACCGGCGCCTGCTGCGATTACCGCTCGCGATGCCAGCCGACGTGACGACATGCCGTCTGTTCGCGCACGACGCGGTGAAGCTCGCCGCCTGGATGGCGGCGACCTGAACGCCGGCGTCGGCACCATCACCGACACCGCTCATCACGCATGGCTTGCCGGTCCGCCGCCAGTGGACCTCGACCAGCCGGCGCGTCGGGCCTGACGATCTCCGCGGTCTGCTCGGCGAGCAGGCGCAGCAGCGGTCCTGCGCTTTGGCATAGACGTGCAGCAGTACGCCGTGTTCTTCCAGGGTGACGCCGGTCGCCATGCATTCTGGATGAGGGAAGTTCTCAAATAGAGGCATCGGTACTGCAACGGGCCGCTGGTTATAGTGATCTTTCAACCACCTTCACAGAGACATCATGAGCTACGAAAACATCGAAGTGCGCATCGAAGCCGGCAAGGTCGGCATCGTCACGCTGAACCGCCCGAAGGCGCTCAATGCGCTCAACGACACGCTCATGACCGAGCTCGGCGACGCGCTGAAGGCCTTCGACGCCGACCCGGCCGTCGGCTGCATGATCGTCACCGGCAGCGAGCGCGCGTTCGCCGCCGGCGCCGACATCGGCGCGATGGCCAACTACAGCTTCGTCGATGCCTACAAGGGCGACTACATCACCCGCAACTGGGAAACCATCCGCACGATCCGCAAGCCGGTCATCGCGGCCGTGAGCGGCTTCGCACTGGGCGGCGGCTGTGAGCTGGCGATGATGTGCGATTTCATCATCGCGGCCGACAACGCGAAGTTCGGCCAGCCCGAGATCAAGCTCGGGGTGATTCCCGGCGCGGGCGGCACGCAGCGCCTGCCCCGCGCGGTCGGCAAGAGCAAGGCGATGGACATGGCCCTGACCGGCCGGATGATGGACGCGATCGAGGCCGAGCGCGCCGGGCTGGTAAGCCGCGTCGTACCGTTCGACAACCTCGCCGACGAGGCGCTGGGCGCGGCGCTGCTGATCGCGGATTTCTCGCAAGTCGCGGTGATGGCGGCGAAGGAATCGGTCAATCGCGCGTTCGAGAGCGGGCTTTCGGACGGCGTGATGTTCGAGCGCCGGTTGTTCCACGCGCTGTTCGCCACGTCCGATCAGAAGGAAGGCATGAATGCGTTCGTGAACAAGCGCAAGGCCGTGTTCACCCACGGCTGATCGACGGCGGCTAGCGGGCCGCCGACTCAGCGCGGCATCTCGAACGCAGGTGCAGCCAGCGTCGCAGGTGCGGAAGTTGCGGGCGACGTCTCCGGTTGCGCCGGTGCCGGCGATGCGGCAGGCGCCGCAGTGGCTGCTGGCGCAGTCATCGTTGGCGCCGTGGGCCTGCTGGCTGGTTCGGCCTGCGCCTGCTTCAACGCCTGACGCAGCGAGGTCAACGCGCTGCCCGACGGCACGCCGGTGCCCGCGGGCATGCTGCCCTCCTTCCAGCGGATCTGGTTGCCGGCCGTCTCCAGTGTCGCAAGCGGCTCGCCGTTGCGTTCGAAGACGATGCGCCAGTCGACCCGTCCCGACAACGGCTGCGTGCCCACGCCCGCCAATGCGGCCGAACCCACCAGAGCGCCCAGTTCGCCGGCCTCCGAGCGCGCCACCCTGCGGCCTTCACCACCAGCAGGCGTGATCGTGAGGCGGGTCCACTGCGACAGCGCGACGAAGTTGGGAAACGGCGACGAGTTTTCGACACGGCCTGCGCCAGCTGACGATACGGCCGGCGCGCCAGCCCCGTCTGGTGTTGCCGTGGTCCGGCCCGCACGCGGTACCTCGACCGGAATCGCCGTTTTCGGCAACGCACCCGGAAACAGAGCTGTGGGCACGCCGCCAGATTCGGCCTGCTGCGCGAGTCGCGCCTTGGCTTCGGCGGCTTCCAGGCGTTGCAACTTCTGCTCCATCTGGATGCGCGCCGTGGCGTCGGCGGGAGATTCGACGGGCAGCGTCGCGAGCGTGGGCAGGCTGATCATCGGCGGTGGAACCGCCGCAGGCTGCGGACTCGGTGCCGGCGGGGCCGTCGTCGAGGAATCGGACGACGAAGCAGGAGATGCAGACGCGGCGGTCGCCGTCGCCGCCGAAGGTACAGCTGGTGCGGACATCGCGTCCGGCATCGAAGGCGCCTCGGCAACCGCCATCGTCGGTTCGGGCTTCTCCTGCGCCGTGCCGCTTGCCGGTTGCCGGTCCCGCCAGACCAGCACCGCCCCGACGACCACCGTCGCCAGCACCGCGTTCCACGGAATGTACGCGCCGATGCCGGCGCCGCCACGCGACCCGAGCACGCGCTGCAGCACGCTGCGCCGTGCCGAGTCAGGCGCAGCCGGCAGCGACGGCGCCACGGCTTCGTGCGCGAACGCACGGATCGATTCCCGCGTCTCGTCCATCGGCACGACGGCACGGTCGGATGCATGGGCGAGCGCGCGGCGCAGCACCGGGTCATGGAATGCGCCGTCGCCGTCTTCGGGCCCGTCGATGTCGCTGACATCCGAGTCCATGTCGGGCGCCAGATCGTCGGGCACGGCGCGGTCGAGATCGCGGTTTCTCATCGGTCGTCTTCCTGCTCGGCGAGCTTGCGTTCCATGCAAGCCTGCAGTTTCATACGGCCGTGCAACAGGCGGTTGCGCACGGTGTCCAGGCCGACGTCGAGTGTGTGCGCGAGTCGCTCCACCGTGAAACCGTCTTCGTTGTGGAGCAGGAAAGCCGCGCGCTGCACGTCCGGCAGGGCGTCGATGCAGGGCACGACATGCCGCCCCGTCGAACGCCAGAATTCGACATCGTCGATGGTCGGGTCGATCGGCTTCGCGCCGCCGGCCCGCGCCATCGGGGCGACTTCACGCGCATCCCCGTCCTCGTCGGTGTCACGTGCGCTGAAGCGCACGTCGCGCCCGCTGACCTGCAACCGGTCCATTGCGAGGTTGTGCGCGATGGTGAAGGCCCAGACGTTCCAGGCCGCATCCTGCGAAGAGAAATGCGCCCGCGCCGCGACGATGCGCACCCACGTCTCGTGGAACACGTCCTTGACCTCGCCCGCGAGCCGCGTGCCGAGCATGCGCTGCACGAATCGCAACACCGCGCTCTCGTGGCGCGCATAGAGCGCGTCGAAGGCCAGGGTATCGCCGCCGGCGTAGGCGCGCATCAGCTGGTCGTCCGGCATGGCGGCGTGGAGCGCAGGAACTTCGACGGCGGTAGGAGCATGCATTGGCCGATTTTCGCCTGAGCGGCCAAAGCATGAAAGGTTGCTTAAGAAATGGGAGATGCGTTCGTGATATCGGTCCCAGCCGTGGACGTCTCGAACAGGCCGAAAAAGCTGGTTATAATCTTTGGCTCGGCTCTTTAGCTCAGTCGGTTAGAGCGATGGAATCATAATCCACAGGTCCGCGGTTCGAATCCGTGAAGAGCCACCAGTCAAGAAAAGCCTTGTAAGTCAACGACTTACAAGGCTTTTTGTTTTTCGGGGCTGCCACTTGAGGGTGCCACCAGATGGGATTTTCATCCCCGCGCTCATACCGCAAGAAAACGGGCGTTCACTTCGTCCGAGTGCTCCTAGGCAAAAGTGTTTTCCCTAGTGAGCTGCGCAGCTCCCTTCGAACAAAAGACCCTTCCCAAGCCCGCAGACTTGTGGCAGTGCTCAACGCGTTCATCGAGGGAGTTCCAATGCCGCACCGCCCGTCTGCCTTCAACGATTTCCAGAATACGATCAGTACGTGGACCGTTGGCAATGTTTCAGTTGCCGACGACGATCTGAAACGCCCCGGCTTTCGTGGAGGCTGGTTGGTTTAAGTCAGGCTGCTGCCACAGTAGATTGACTGGCGAGTTGCCGGTAATAGTTTGAGTTTGCCTCAGCTTCTGCAGGCGGGATGTAGCCGATGGGTTCGAGCAGGCGTTGGTGGTTGAACCAGGAGGCGGATTCAACCGGTCGTCGCAACACCTTCAATCATGGAGGTGTTATGGGAAGACCTGCAGGGTGGATACAGAAGTTAACGGGTCGCGCGGCGATGCGCTCACCCGGTGCTCCTTCGCTTCGGCAAGAGGTGGAGCGGCTGAGGCCGTTGGCGTGTCGCAGCCAGTAGGCGGGCGTTGGTTGCGTCATCGTGGGGGCATGCCATTGTTCATGTCGCATCCCACATCGGGAAGGTATCTGTCATTCGCCGAGCGAGAAAAGATCGCTCTTCGGCGGGCCCAAGACGTCGGGGTGCGGGAGATCGCTCGGCTTATCGGGCGGAGTCCTTCGACGGTTTCACGGGAGCTGATTGCTCATGGGCGAGAGGTCACTGCAACCGTTTGCAGGTCGACTTCCCGGATGATCAGTCCATGCGCATTTTCCACGAAGCGATCTACCAGGCCCTTTACATCCAGGGTCGAGGTGCCCTCAAGCACGAGCTGGTGAGCTAACTGCGTATGGGAGGTGCGTTGCGCGTGCCACGGGCCAGGCCACAGCGCGGGCTCATGTCAGTGAGGAGGTAATGATCTCCAGCCGACCCACGCAATGCGTTGGAAGCCGTGGAGCGGTTATGCACCTTGCTGCGGGTCGAACCGGATGCGTGGGTCGTAACCGATCTGGTCAGCGGCGATGGCGCGCCGATGGAAGACGACACCCCCTACGCTCAACCGACCCTGCTGCGCCGGATTCTGAGCGAGGACGTCGATCTGTCGTTGCGGGAGCCTGTGGGCAACCTGCTGCGTGTCATGACCGAAGGCGCACAGGCACCGGACGAGAAAGCCAAGCTTCAAAAGTGGGTCGAAGACCTCGCCTCCGTCGCCGAGGCAGACCAGGGGGACCCCTTGTCGCAGCACATCGTCAACACCTACCTGACGGTGATGGACCTGCTCGAAGCGTTCCCGTCCTGCCAAATTGACTTGGCCTCCCTGCTGGAAATCCTGCCCAAGCAGAAGCCTCGTCTGTATTTCATCTCGTCGAGCAGCCTGACGCACCCTGAGCAGGTGCAAGTGACCATCGGTGTGGTGCAGGTCAAGACGACCGAAGGCCGGATGCGGCAGGGGTGTGCTCAAGTTTCCTGGCTTCACTGGACCCACAGCGTGGCGACACCGCGCGGGTGGTCATGCGGACCTCGACTTTCCGCCCGCCCTTGGACTTGAACGCGCCCATGCTCATGGTCGGACCGGGCACAGGTCTGTCGCCACTGATCGGCTTCATGCAGCATCGCAGTGCGCAAGTGAAGCAGGTGAAAGAGGCGGGAACGGAAGCCAGCCTGGGCGACGCACGTCTGTACTTTGGCTGCCGTGACCTTAACGACTATCTCTACCAGGATGACCTGGAAGCGTGGCGTGATCAAGGACTGATCAGTCACTTGGCGGTTACGTTCTCCCGGGCGAGTGAGAAGAAAACCTACGTCCAGCACCTGATTGCCGAGCATGGCGATGAGATTTGGCAGGTGCTCAGTGTGCCGAACTGCCATTACTACATCTGTGGCGACGCCAAGATGGCAGACGATGTGTTCGATGCCTTGATGACCATCGCCCAACGCCAAGGCGGGATGACTCGGGGTGAGGCGGTGGACTTTTTCGACCGCATGAAGGCCGAAAAGCGCTTTCACACCGACGTCTGGGGTATTACGCTCAACTTCAAGCAGGCCATCGAAGAGGTGCAGGACGCGAAATACAACCAGGGCGAGCATTGGTTGCGTCAGGTCAGCGCTGGCGAGCTGCCGGGTGAAGAACTGCCTGATCAGGTCATTGGTGCTGGAGATGTTGCGGTAACTTCAACCTGAGTGCGACAGTTCGATTAACACGGAAAACATTTTCCAAGCACCCCAATCAAGAACGGCAGCGATGGTCGTTCATAAGGACGGCCATCGTCGCGTATCTCAAAACGGTCGTACACGGTCGTGCCGTCCATCCGTCATGGGGCGATCTGCCTGACCGGCCGGATAAGGATCTCCTCGACCAGCACGCGCGGCGGCTGCGCGAACGAATAGACCAATGCCTGTGCAACATCTTCGGCAGTCAGTGCGTCAAGGCTCTCGCGCCGGTCACGCATCGCCTCGGCGACGTTGTGGCCGAACTCGGTCCAAACGGCACCTGGTTCGATCACGGCGACACGTATACCTTCCGGTCCCAACTCCTTACGTAACGCATCGTGAAACCCAACGACTGCGAACTTTGTGGCGCTGTACACCGACCAGGATGCAACACCGTAACGCCCGCCTACACTCGACACGGACGAGATCATCGCACCTGGTCGCCCCCTCAGCAGCGGGATCGCGGCCTGGGTGCAATGAAGAACACCATAGAGGTTCACGTCGATCATCTGCTTCCAGTCAGCCGGATCGCTCGTCTCGAACGGTGCATTCACTCCAAGCCCGGCGTTATTGAAAAGTAAATCCAGTCCGCCAAAGCGATCGCGAACGGCGTCGAACACCCGCGATACCTGTGCGGAATCAGCTACGTCGGCGCAAATCGTGGAGGCTAAGGCCCCGAGTTCTGCGGCGATCTCTTCGATCTGCTCGCGTCGGCGTGCCACCAGCACGACGTTCACGCCCTCAGCGACCAGCAAACGTGCCGTGGCCTCGCCGATACCGCTGGAAGCGCCGGTGATCACCGCCACTTTACCGGTCAAATCTTGCATTTTCATTTCATTACTTTTTTTAGAAGGTGATCTGCGGCAGACGGCATTCGATCCAGCCGGGGTCAACCTCATTACAGATAAACCGATCCTGATTCAGGACGCGATGGCGATTATTGCTTCGGGAAGTCGGCTGCAACACTCAATTCACGGACCTGCTCGATCTGCGCAAGGCGTTCACGCCGGTCCGCTAATACACCCTGCCAGCAGTTCTCCGTGAGATAGCCGAGCAACGCGTTCATGTGATCGAACGATGCGCGATAAATCGGACGGCGACCCTGACGGCACGTTGCGCCGCATCCGCATGGCGCGCGGCAGCCAACGCCGCATTGACGTACGGGTGTGTGAAGACGTGCTCGGCGGCGGCTTTCGAAGCGCCTTCGAGCGCCGCCGACACGACCGCTTCATGCGACAACTTTTTACCAGCGATGCGCGCGCAGGGTAGCGATGTCCGCTTCGATTGGCGTAGCAGCCGCAACGGCGGCCATCCGGCGACCACTTCCAGTGCCTGCACCGAATGGCGGTGGACGATGCTGCGCTTCATGCGCGGATCGCGGATCTCAATTTCCATCTCGGTGGCTGGACGGATGCCCTCGCCCTTGGCGTTGGGAACGGCACCGAGCGTGCCGCAGGTCATGAAGCGGCCTTCCGAACGCTCTTGCGCGCCCTCCCGCCCTATAGATGCTGTCGCGCAACGCGGCCAGCGGCCGGATCGAGCCGAAAGTGCCTTTCTCGTAAGACATCCATTCGCCGTCTTCGAGGATGCGCGAGCGCAGCTCCAGTTCGTTCTGATAAACCGCGACATCGGCCCAGCGCCAAGCGGTGTTCGCCACTGGCTTGGCGCGCAGCTGCTTGGAGACGACGACTGAATAGGTCTCGACTTTCCGGTCGGCGTGGTCGGAGCCGACGCTCAGCCACCACTCGCTGTCAGCAAAGAAGAGCAGCGGCTCGGCCTCTCCGGAGCTGTCCGGGCCAAGTGCCTCGATCGACGCCGATTGCGTCAGCAGGTTGGCGCCGACGCGATAGTTAGTACAGCGGCACGCTCGACGGCGGCGGCACGCCGATGGCCTGCAGTTCGTCGATGTGGTGCCGGATGGCGGCGGCGTCGCGTCTCCTGTTCAGTCGGCGATCACCAGCTGGCGCGGCGCCACATGAAGGAGCCGGACGGTGCGCGTGCCGTCGGAAGCCACGGATTCGCAAGCGAAAGAGAGGGGCATCGGATGGGCCATTGAGGATTCGATTTCTGAGAGGTCACATCAGATAGCCGGGCAGCCAGAGCGCGATGGCCGGGAACAGCATCAGCACGATGATCGCGAGCATGTAGACGAACATGAAGGGCATTACGCCGGCGAAGACATCGGTAATCGGCCCTGGCTGTCTTCGCATGCCTTGCAGCACGTAGAGCACGGTGCCGTCGGGCGGGCTGATCATCGCGATCTCCACCAGCATCGTGATCACCACGCCGAACCAGATCGGGTCGTAGCCGAGCGCTGTCACCACCGGGAACAGCAGCGGAATGGTCGTGATGACCATCGACATGCCTTCCATGAAGGTGCCCAGCGCAAGGTAGAAACCGATGATCACCAGCATGATCACCCAGCCCGGGAAGGGCAGTCCGGTCAGGAACTTCGCCAGCATCTGAGGAATGCCCAACGACGACAGGATGTAGTTCAGGAAGTACGCGCCGAACAGGATCAACGCGATCATCGAGGTCGTGCGCGCGGTTGCGCGCATCGATTCGGCCAGCATCTTCCACTTGAGCTTGCGGTCGGCCACCGCCAGCACCAGGCTACCGGCGACGCCCAGCGCAGCCGATTCGGTCGGCGTCGCCCAGCCCGCGTAAATCGTGCCCAGCACCAGGCCGATCAGCAGCGCCGTCGGTACCAGGTCCGAAAGGCTGGCAATGCGGTGCTTCCAGGTGATGGCCATGGCCGTTGCATCGCCGTGAAGCTTGAGCTTGTAGCTGTAGTACAGGATGACCGCGGTGAACAGCAGCACCACCAGGATGCTCGGCCCGATGGCCGCCAGGTACAGCGCGCCGACCGAGGTGTCGGTGATCAGCCCGTAGATGATGAAGGTGATGCCCGGCGGGATCAGGTTGCCGAGCGCGCCGCCGGCCGCGAGCGAGCCGAGTACCAGCTTGGGCGGGTAGTGGCTCTTCTCGAAGTACGGCAGCGCCACCGAACCCATCGTCGCGGCGGTCGCCACGCTCGAGCCGGCTACGGCCGAGAACACGCCACAGGCCATGATGTTGGTGTGCAGCAGGCCGCCCGGCAGCCGGCCCATCCAGACATTGAGTGCGCGGTAGAGCCGCTCCGACAGCCCGGCGCGCAGCATGATTTCGCCCATCAGCAGGAAGAGCGGCACCGACACCAGCACGAAATTGGTCGACGGCCCCCAGATCATCTCGCCGATGAAATTCCAGAACGGCCGGTCCGACAGGCCGAAGCCCGCCAGCAGCGACAGCACCGCCAGCGCCGCACCGACATAGATGCCGCCCGCGAAGAAACCGACGAAGGCCACCAGCACGGCGGCCAGCGCCCACCACGGCACACCGGCCGAGGCGATTTGCGCGGCATGACCGGGCGCGCCGAACAACGAGGCACCGCCGATCAGCAGGCCGACCAGCACGATGAAGACGATGGCGATCATCGGGCGGCTCCTGAAGAGATTGGTTTTGCCCCCGACGCGACGGGCTGCATGCCCTGCTGCGCTTCGGCGACGGCTTCGAGCGTCTCGGCGGCTTCGTCGATGTAGGTTCGCGCCATCAGCATTCGGTCCATGCCGTCGGCGTCACCGACGGCGAGCTGGCGCACAGCGCGCGCAGCGAGCGCAACACCGGCCAGAAGCAGCAGCATCAGGCCGCCGGCCCACAAGCCTTGCGGGATTGCCAACGGCGTGTGCATCGCAGACAAGTCAGTCGCACCGAAGTCGAAGGAGTCCTTCGCCAGCGAGAACGCGCCGAAGGCGAAGAAGCCGCTGGCGACGATCAACGCACACAGCGACGCCAGGTGCAGCCAGACACGCACCTTCAGCGGCATCTTCTGCACCAGCACGTCGATGCGTACGTGGCCGCGCTCGAACAGCGTACCGGCCAGGCCCCAGCTCATGCCGATGGCCATAAGGTAGCCGGTGACTTCCGTCGTCGCCTCGCTGGAGAAACCCAGCAGGCGCCGGGCAGCGATGTCGAAGCAGATCAGCAGCGTGATCACCAGGTAGCACCAGCCTGCGATGGTCATCGCCTTGCCGCTGACCCATTCGAGCGCGCGGAACATTACTTGCTCACGTACTTGATGCCGGTGATCGGGGCGATCACCTCGTTGTAGACAACCGCGCATCGCTCGCCGCAGCGTTTGACCCAGCCAGGCAGCACGTCGTCGGTCAGCTCTTTCTTGAGCGTGGCGGCGACGTCAGCTTGCGGCTTGCCTTCGATCATCGGCTTGCGCACCAGCGTGTGCAGCTTGCAGTCGGCGGCGCGGCCGACATTGCAAGCGATGCCGTCGTCAGTGGCTTCCACGCCGAGCTTCCATTGTGCTTCCTGCACCTCGCTCATCGTCTTTTCAAACTGCGCGCGGATCGCCGGGTCCAGCTTGTTCCACCAGGCCAGGTTCACGAAGTAGCCGGACGTCGACCACGACAGCGGCAACGTGTAGAGGTGCGTTGTGACTTCAGGCCACTTCACGCCGTTGCCCGAACCCGCGCCGGTGATTCCGCAGTCGACCGTGCCGCGTTCCAGCGCGGTGTAAACCTCGCCGAAAGCCAGCGACACCGGCTGTGCGCCGAGTCCCTTCATCAGGTCGGCCGAAGAAGGGCCATTGGTGCGCACCTTCAGACCCTTGAGATCGGCCAGGCTCATGACGGGCTTGCGGCAGAACAGCATCTGGCCCGAGAACGGATAGGTGGCGACCAGCTTGATGCCCAGGCGCTCCAGCTCCTTGTTCGCGACCGGCCCCATCGCGTCGGCGACCTTGCGAGCCTGCTTGATGTCGGCGTTCATGCCGGCCAGATCGACGCCGTCAAGCATCGGAACGTCGCCCGACACGGTAGTCAGCGGCGCGGCGGCGATGTCGACCTGGCCCGAACGCACCATGCGCAAGACTTCAGGGCCGTTCACGTTGCGCTCCGGCCAGGAAGACAATGTCATTTCGACGCGGCCGTTGGTCGCCTTGGCGATGCCGTCGCGCAGCAGCGGCTGGTCGACCTTGGTGTACTGCGGCAGGTTCGGCGACACCTGGGTGATCGCCTGTACGGCGATCTTCGGGCCGGCCGGCACCTGCGCTGCGGCATGACCGCCGAGCAGCATGACGGCGATCGCAACGGATGCGAAGGATGCAGTGGAAAGCAGCGACGGCTTCATCTGGAACTCCTGAAAGATGGGAAGGAAACGAAAAAAGACGCGAAACGCTAGAAACTGGCGATGCGGTGGTTCAGCAGGTCGGTGACCAGCATGCAGCCCGGTGCATGCGTGATGCAGAAAGCAGGCCGCGCCGCCATCACTACCGCCTGCGGCGTCACGCCGCAGGCCCAGAACACCGGTAGCTCGTCGTCCTTGACTGCGACCGGGTCGCCGAAGTCGGGCGCAGCGATATCAGCGATGCCGATCAGGTCGGGCCGGCCGATATGAACCGGCGCACCGTGCACGGTCGGGAAGCGTGACGTTACTTGCACCGAGCGGATCGCGTCGGCCGCCTTCATCGGGCGCATCGACACCACCATGGGGCCGTGAAATCGTCCGGCGGGAACGCTTTCGATCGAGGTCTTGTACATCGCGACGTTGTGACCGTCGGTCACGTGCCGCAGCGGCACGCCAGCCTCGATCAGCGCCTGCTCGAAAGAGAAGGAACAGCCGATCAGGAAACTGATCAGGTCATCGCGCCATATGTCTCGCACGTCGTGCGGCGAATCGACGAGCATGCCGTCGTGCCAGACCCGATATTCCGGCACGTCGCTGCGGATGTCGATGTTTTCGCCGAGCGACGGCAGCGCCGGGTCGCCGGGCTCGGACACCGCCAGCAGCGGACACGACTGCGGATTGCGCTGGCAGAAGCGCAGGAAATCGTCTGCATCCGCCTTCGGCAGGATGACCAGGTTGCCCTGGACATGGCCCGGCGCAATGCCGGCGGTGTGGCCACGGTGGCTACCGTTGCGTGCGGCGAGCCGGGCTTCGCGGCTGGCCAAGTTGAGAGGGGTGAGCGAAGCCGTCATGCGTAGTACTGGAATTGGAGCAACGTGCAGCCGGTGCGCGACACGAAAGGCCCGTGCATGGCACCGGGCGGACGGCAGGCGAAGGTGTATGGCCCGAATGATTCGCCGCCCTCGCCCTGCGCGTCGCAACCGACCGCGAGATCGCTTTCGACGATGAAGACTTCCTCATGGAAATCGTGAACGACCGAACGGTCGATCAGCGCGCCGGCGCTCCAGCGCGCGAGCCGCGTCCGGGAACCGGTGCGGGCGGCGCCGTCGAGGTTGTCGGCCAAGAGGATTTCCTCGATCAGGCCGGCCGACGCGCTGACGGGCGACCAAGCGGTCGAGTCGAAATCGGGCTGGATCGCAAAGAATTCTCGATGAAGTTTGGTCAGGACCTGTGGCATGGCGCGCAGTGTTAACGCGCGACTCAAGGGGGTCAAACGGGAAATTCTTTCGCTTTGCGATAGGGTTTCGTGATGCACGCATCTGGCGCATCGCCCTGCCCTACCAGAGGGCGCGTTGTGCGCCCGATCAGGGCGCGAGCACGTCTTCGCGGCTGTTCGCGATGAAGTCGTCGCAGGCTGCCATGGCCATGCTGACCAACGCTTCAGCCAGTGGAGACGCCGGTTCGAGCCGGATGCTGGCGACCAGCGGCAGCGAGATCGGCACCGGCGCCACGTCGAGGATCACGAGCCGCCCTTGCAGCAGATCCTCCTGGATCACGGCCACCGGCAACAGCGCGGTGCCGAAACCGGCGCGAACCATGTCGACCATCGCGCCCATCGACGAAAAGTAGCTCACTCGCAGATTGGCGATGCCGCTGGAACTCTGCGCAATGTTCCGATAGACGCTGGAATCGCGATGAAAAGAGATGATCGGCTGCTCCGCAAGATCGGCGAAAGACAGCATTTCGCGCGACGGAAACTTGAGCGCCAGTCGAGGGCTCGCCACCCAGCGCATCGCAAAGTTGGCAATGCGGCGGTTGTCGATGAAGCCCTGCGTTATTTCCTCCGAAAGAATGGCACAGTCAAGCAGGCCGCGCAGCAGGTCGTCGCGCAGGCGCGGTGTGATGTCGGAGATGAGTTCGAGCGTGGCATTGGGATATTTTTCGGCGAAGCGCGACAGCAGGTCGGGCAGCCATGTGTGGGCGACGGTTTCGATGACTCCGATACGCAACATTCCGGAGAACGCGTCGGCTTGGACCATCGCGGCGATCATGCGCGCCTGCATTTCGATCATGCGTTCGGCATGAGGCATCAGTTCGGTGCCGTGGTAGCTCAGCATGACACCGCGATGCTCGCGATCGAAAAGGCGTACGCCGAACTGCTCTTCCAGCGTCGCGATGCGGCCGGAAATGCCGGCCTGCGTGGTGTGCATCTTCTCGGCAGCCGCCTTGAAGCTGCCTAGTTTGGCGACCCAGACAAATGCTTCCAGAAATCGCACGTTCATGTGCGAAGTCTAGGGCAGGGGCGGCTTCGGTCGCTTCGCCATACGACACAGGCCGTGCACGCACATAGGCCACACCTCAGCATTACCGAGCGCGATCAATCAGCCAGGTTCTGGTGGATGTGGCCGCTGCAATGGACCTGGGTGCATCCGTAGCTGCGAGGTTACTGGTGTCTAGGACAACTTGAACGGAGCGCAGGTCGCGCCATTGCTTTCTTGAAAGCCTTTTGGCGATCATTCGCGCAATGCGTCAAGAAAGAATTTTGTATGCGAAGCCAGTGTGGGCATGGCGTTCCAGACCGTGACCAAGGCGGGATTGCGGTTGGTAGAGGTGCGGTATGCCACGTAGGAAAGTTCGAGCGACCACCGGTCGCTGCCGAATGGCATCAGTTCTCCTCTCGAGACAGCTTTGTGGGCGCTGCAGCCAGGTAGCCACGCCACGCCCAAGCCTTGTATCGCCATCCCGCACAAGACATCCGCCATGTCGCTGCGGAACACTTTTGGCGCGGTTGGCGGCAGATCTTGCGTCTCGAAAATCCGGCGCACCAACTGGCCAAGGTATGTGCCGTCTGCATAAAGCAGCAGGTCCGCGCAATGTGTCCTTAATGCAGTGTCTGCCGGCGTGAGCAGCTTCCGTAGCAGCGAGGGCGCTGCATACGGGCGCAGGATATCGCGCATCAGCAGCTTGCATTCAAAGCGGTCGGGCTCAAGTTGCATCGGCAGCAGTGGGCTGTAGTAGCACAGCAACAGGTCGGCTGAATCTGAGACCAGCGCCGTTACCGCGTCATGCAGGTTGCTAGGAATCGCTTCGCAGTTCGGTGCAGCACTCTTCGCGAACCAGCTTCGCCACCACGGTGGCAAAAGGTGGATTGCGACGGTCAATGGCAACGCGATGCGCAGGAAATCGTTTGTCTTGGTCTGCCCACTGCGTGACTCGTCAGCCAGTCGAAGCATCTCGGCAGCTTGTGCCACGAAGCGCTCCCCATGCGCAGTAAGGCAACTGGGATAAACGGCCCGGTCGATGAGCCGTACGCCGATCCAAGTTTCCAGCTGCTGGATACGCCGGCTCAGTGAAGCTTGCGAAGTGTGGCGCAATTCCGCCGCCTTCGTGAAGTTTCGGGTCTCGACCACGGCGAGAAAATCATGAAGCCATCGAAGTTCCATAGGGTGCAACTCTCTTGCGGATCGCAGCCTGTAACTGTAGTGCGTGTCACGCGGCAAGCGAAGGCGCCTTTTGCATTAAATGCATAAGGTGCTGTATTTAGGGTGTTTCCATCCGCCTTGCCATGCAAAATTTGCAACGCGTGCAATGCCGCTTTTTACTAAAGTCAGTGTCAGAGCATTCTCAGCTCGTCTAAAGGAATTACATGAAACGGTATTTGCTCGGTGGGATTGCGTGGATGTTAATTGGTCTGAGCGCGCATGCGCAAAACCCGGAAGATACACTTGCGAAAATCAAAGCATCAGGCAAGATCGTTATTGGTACGCGTGACGCGTCGGCGCCGCTGGCTTACACAACGGGGCAAGTTGGAAATTACGTCGGATATCACCTCGATATTTGCAGCGGCGTTGTCGATGCCATCAAGACAGAGCTGAAATCGCCCGACATCACGACGGAATACGTGCTCGTCACCTCACAGAATCGTTTGCCGTTGCTGATGAACGGCACCATAGACCTTGAATGCGGATCGACGAACAATAATGCTTCGCGCAAGTTGCAAGTGGCTTTTGCACCGACCACTTACGTCGTCAATGTGCGCATGCTGGTGCGCGCTGATTCACCCATCACTTCCATCGCACAGCTTGATGGCAAGAACGTGGCAACAACTGCGGGCACAACCTCCGTACAGCATCTGCGCAAGAATGAGCGTGCCGCGAACTTGAAATACAACGTCATCTACGGCAAGGACCATGGCGATAGTTTCCTATTGCTTGAATCCGGTCGCGCTGACGCTTTCGTGATGGACGACAACATCCTGGCCGGGGTGAAGACGAGTGCGGCCAATCCTGCGGGCTTTAAAATTGTCGGCGAGACGTTGAGTGAAGAACCCTGTGCAATTGTTTATCGCAAGGACGATCCGGCGTTCAAGAAAGTGGTCGACGGCGCCGTGATCACTTCGATGCGCAAGGGCGATATCGAGAAAATCTATAACAAATGGTTTGTCGAGCCAATTCCTCCTCGCAGCGTGGCAGTAGGCATGCCGATGAGCGCCGCTTTGAAAAATGCAATTGCCAACCCGAACGACAAGCCAGCCGAGGACTATGCTAGTAAGTAGTCAAAACGAAGCATGAAGAACTTGGACAAAGACAGCCGACGACATGCAGTGGTGATCGGCTCGGGGGCGGTGGGAAGCGTCACCGCCATCGAGGCGATTCGCGCGGGTATGCGCGTTACAGTGATCGAGCCCAATGACGCGGGTGGGCCGCACGCGACGAGCTATGGCAATGCAGGCTGGCTGTCGACACACTCTGTTCTTCCACCGGCGTTGCCTGGGGCATGGCGCAAGGTGCCTGGTTGGCTGGCTGATCCCTTGGGGCCGCTGTCGGTGCGCTGGCGTTACTTGCCAAAGGCCATGCCGTGGCTCTTAAAGTATCTGGCAGCGGGTTGGACGGAGGAACGCGTGCAACGCACGGCCCACGCGTTACGCTCACTGTTGGTAAATGCGCCGCAGCTACATCGTAGACTGGCGCATGAAGCTGGTGTGCCGCATCTGATCGAGCAGCGCGGGCTGCTGCATGTGTATCGCTCGCGGCAAGAGTTTGAAGGTGAGGCGCTTGCTTGGCGGGTACGTCATCGCACTGGGGTGCGTTGGCAGGAATGGGATGCCGCGAAGCTTCGGCAGAACGAGCCTGACCTCGATGCGCGATATACCCTTGGCATCTTCGTTGGTGAGGCTGGCCATTGCCGCGACCCAGGTGCATATGTGAGCGCGTTGGCACATCATGCTCAATCTCTCGGTGCAGTGCTCGTGCGCACTCGCGCGACGGGATTTCGAATCGAAGCTGGGCATTTGTGTGCCGTTATGACGGAACACGGCGAGACCGAATGTGACGCGGCTGCAATTTGCGCCGGCGCCCATTCAGCCGAACTCGCTGCACTTGCTGGTTCACCGGTGCCGCTCGAAACAGAGCGCGGTTACCACGTACAAGTCATCGCGCCGACGCATGGTCCGCGCACCCCGATGATGGCTTCAGACGGCAAGTTGATCGTTCACTGGATGGACGGTGGCCTGCGTGCTGGCGGACAAGTGGAGATTGCGGGATTGGCTGCAGCACCCAACTGGAGTCGCGCAGACGTTCTCTATCGTCATCTATCTTCTATGTTCGATGGCCTGCCGCCAACAGTGGAAGCACCCGGCGTGAAGCGCTGGCTGGGACACCGACCCAGCACGCCAGACGGATTGCCCTGCATCGGTCCCTCGGCTGCCACGCGCGATGTCGTGCTGGCTTTTGGTCATGGCCATGTAGGCCTAGGCTCTTCGGCGCGGACTGGCTTGTTGGCAGCACAATTAATGGCTGGCACGGCAGGAATGATGAATTTGTCACCATTCGATCCTTCTCGGTTCCAGCAAAATTGAAAGGTATCGTTGTGCTGACCAAGTTCTTTTAACTAATTAGTGCTGGCGCAGTACGCACCGTCTTATCAAGCAATGTTCGCGAATTTTCCGAGCAACTCTCAGGTGCTCTTCTATCGACTTTTTCCACCTTGATCCTTTCGATCTTGGACCATCCTCACCGCGCGCTCATGCACCTCCGGCGAAAACTTGTTCGACTTCTTCATGGCTCAATCCTCTCAGAGTGTTGAGCCTCCTCGAAAGCCGGGGCGATTCAGTTTCCATGGACTGCGCAGGTTGCGGCACAGACCTGCTCGACCTCACTTCCGGCATGTCGACCGCGTTCTTTTCCATCGTCGCTCCGGGCAAGGTGCTACCTGCACACCGAGGCCCCTACAACGGCGTGCTTGGCTATCACCTCGGCCTGCGAATCCCGGTGTCGGACGAGCGCTGTGCGATCCGTGTCGACAACCAGACCCGCATCCTGTCGAAGAGAAGCGCCTGATCTTCGACGACACCTGTCTGCACGAGGCCTGGAACCGAGCGACGGAATGGCGCATCGCGCTGTTCGTGGAGTTTCTACGGCCGCTGCCGCCACGCATGTTCAACAGCACCATGCTGGCGCTCGTCCGCAGGACCCGATTCGCACAGATCGCTGCGAAAGACCGGAAGCAATGGAAGACGAGCTTCTACGGACAAGACGCACAACCCGAAATAAAGACCCTTGTCGAGCGCGCCGGCTCGAGGCGATGCGCGACGCATTCATCGAGAAAGTTCCCATGCTGCGCCGCCTGCTAGCTCCGACCGACTTCCGACAACCGGTCGGCATCGGCATCGACGATCGAAACTGTGTGGCGATGCGTTCGCGAAATCGCTGATGTCGGCGGCGCTTTCCATTCTCGACCGGTGTCTCATCGGCGTCGGGTTGTTTCTCGGAACCGGCGCCGTCTGCGCGCAGGATTCGCACCTGCCCGAAATCGAAGTGCGCGGCCCGCGCGATGCCACGATCGGGTCGGCCGACAGCGCGAGCGAGGGCGCGGCGGAGCGGGCGTCTTTCCAGAGCCGTCCCAAGCTGCGGCCGGGCGACATCGTGGAGGCGGTGCCGGGCGTGGTCGCCACCCAGCACTCCGGCGACGGCAAGGCCAACCAGTACTTCCTGCGCGGCTTCAACCTCGATCACGGCACCGACTTCGCCGTGAGCGTGGACGGCATGCCCGTCAACATGCCCACGCACGGCCACGGGCAGGGCTAGGCGGACCTGAACTTCCTCATTCCCGAACTCGTCTCCGGCGTCAGGTACCGCAAGGGCCCCTACTTCGCGGACAGCGGCGACTTCTCGCTCGCGGGAAGCGCTTCGATGGATTATTTCAGCACGCTCGAGGCGCCTTATGCCGAACTCACGTTCGGACCGAACGGTTTCCGCCGGCTGCTCGCCGCCGGCTCGCGCACCGTCCAGGACCAGACCTGGCTCGGCGCGATCGAAATCGCCGGCAACGACGGCCCCTGGGACGTGCCGGAGAACCTCAGGAAGGTCAACGCGGTGCTCCGGTATTCACAGGGCTCCCAGACCCGCGGCTTCAGCATCACCGGCATGGCTTACAGAAGCCGCTGGACCTCGACCGACCAAGTGCCCGAACGGCTGCTCGACAGCGCCCAGCTGCCGCGCTTCGGCTCGCTCGACCCGAGCGACGGCGGCAGGACGCAGCGCCTGAGCCTGTCCGGCAAGTGGTTCGACAAGGGACCGGAGGGCGAGACCACCCTGAGCGCCTACGCCGTCGACTACACCTTCGACCTGTTCTCCGACTTCACCTACTTCCTGAAAAACCCGGTGCGTGGCGACCAGTTCGAGCAAACCGACCGGCGCCGCGTGTTCGGCGCCCAGGCCGCCCGCACGCTGCCGACCAAATTCGGCGGACTGGACGGCGTCCTGAGCTTCGGCGCGCAATGGCGCGGCGACCGGATCGGCGAAGTCGGCCTCTACGGCACGCAGGCGCGCGAGCGGTTGTCGACCGTGCGGGACGACAAGGCGTCCCAGGATCTCTTCTCGGTCTACGGGCAGCAGCTCGTGTACTTCAGCGAGCGCTGGCGCGGCTATGCGGGCCTTCGCGGCGACCTGCTCCGCTACGACGTGCGGGGGCGCGAACCCATTTACGGCCAAGCCAACGGCGGCAATGGCCAGGACTTTCTCGCCAGCCCCAAGGCCGGGCTGGCCTTCACGCTGACGCCGCAGCAGGAGCTCTATCTGAACGGCGGCGTCGGCTTCCACAGCAACGACGTGCGCGGCGCCACCATCTCCACCGACCCACAGAGCGGACTGCCGGCCGACCGCGTCCCGGCACTGGTCAAAGGACGCGGCGCCGAGGTCGGCTGGCGCTTCCAGCCGAACGAGGACCTCACCGCGATGATCGCGCTGTGGCAGCTGAAGCTCGAGTCCGAACTGGTCTACGTCGGTGATGCCGGTGCGACCGAGGCGGGTCGTGCGAGCAGCCGGCGGGGCGTCGAGGCGACCTTGCGCTGGAAGCTCGACCGCGCCTGGCGCCTCGAACTCGACGGCGCGCTGTCGAGGGCACGCTTTCGCGGCGCGGCGCCGCAAGGCGAAGGCGACGCCGTCGACAACGCGGTCGAGCGCGTGTTCGCAGCCGGCCTGAGCTACATCGACGGGCGGTGGATCGCCTCGCTGCGCCTGCGCTACCTCGGGCCGCGCGCACTGGACACCCTGAACACCGTTCGATCCCGCTCGACCACGCTGCTCAACTTCGGCGCCCGCTATGCGGTCAACAAGCAACTGACGCTGGGCCTCGACGTCTTCAACATCGCCGGCCGGAGCGGCAAAGGCAACGACATCGAGTACCTCTACGCCTCGTGCACGAGCGGGGAAGCCGCGAGCGGCGTCTGCGGCGGCGGCATCGTCGACCGCCATGTCCATCCGATCGAACCGCGTACGGCCCGGCTGAGCGCGCGATGGACTTTCTGACGTCGACCACCGACAACCGGATTCGGAAAATTCCTACGTGCATCGTCGCAAGCAAACGCACCTTTGCAGCGCAGTTGCTACCGGTTGAAACAGGCAGACAAACCTGAATCCGATCCGCTGGCGAGCGCGTAGTTCCCTTAGCCGAATCTTCGATCAATCCCTGGAGCAAACAATGACACCAAGAATCTCCGCCTGCACCGCCGCCGTGCTGCTCGCGCTGGCCGGCGCATCGATGGCCTCGAGCCACCGCGAAGCGCCGTTCATCAGCGGCCAGCCGCAGGTCGACGCGACCGACCTGTACATGTTCCGAAGCTACGAGCCGAACCGGCAGGACTTCGTGACGATCCTGGCGAACTACCAGCCGTTCCAGGATCCGCAGGGCGGTCCGAACTTCTTCATGTTCAACCCGAACGCGCTGTACGAGATCCATGTCGACAACAATGGCGACGGCGTCGAGGACCTGACCTTCCAGTTCCGCTTCAAGAACACGTCGAAGGCGACGGCGCTGACGGTCGGCGGCAAGGCCGTCAAGATTCCGCTGATCAACAGCGGCGTGATCGATTCGGTCAATGCGGCGTCGCTGAACGTGCGCGAGACCTTCACCGTCGACATGGTTCGCGGTGCCCGGCGCAGCAATACCCGGTCGTCGGTCGTGAATGCGGCAAGCGGCGCGGCGGAATTCGACAAGCCGGTCGACAACATCGGCGACAAGTCGTTCGGCAGCGCCGGCGGCTATGCGACCTATGCCAACCAGCACATCTACAACGTCAACATCCCGGGCTGCAGCGTTCCGGGCCGCGTCTTCGTCGGCCAGCGCAAGGAGCCGTTCTACATCGCCGTCGGCAAGATCTTCGACCTGTTCAACCTGAATCCGCTGGGCGCGGAGAGCGGCGGCAACAACAACGACCTCGAAGCCAAGAACGTCAGCACGCTCGCCATGGAACTGCCCATCGCCTGCGTCACGGCCGGTGCCGAGCCGGTGATCGGCGCCTTCACGACCGCGAGCGTGCGCCAGGGCCGCCTGATCAACCCCGCGCCGACCACCGGCCTCAACAAGGCGACGATCGAAGGCGGTGCCTGGACCCAGGTCTCCCGCCTGGGCATGCCGCTGGTCAACGAAGTCATCATCGGGCTGGACGACAAGGACAAGTTCAACGCGTCGCGACCCAAGGACGATCCGACGAATTTTGCCGACTATGTGACGAACCCGGTCCTGCCGGCGCTGATCGAGAAGCTCTTCCCGGCGGCCAAGGCACCGACGAACTTCCCCCGCAGCGACCTGCTGACCGTGTTCCTCAAGGGCATCAACGGCGTGAACCAGCCGGCGAACGTCGTTCCCGCCGAAATGCTGAGACTCAACACCATGACAGCGGCAGTCCAGGCTGGCGCACAGAATCCGCTCGGCGTCGCGGGCGGCGACAAGGCCGGCTTTCCTAACGGCCGCCGTCCCGGCGACGACGTCGTCGACCTGTCGCTGCGCGTCTCGATGGGTGCGCTGTGCGTGCTGACCGGTGCCGGCGATGCACTGCAGGTCGGCTGCAAGCCTTCGGACGCCCCTGCGGGCGGCTTGGCACTGACCGACGGCGTCCGCAAGACGGCGGCCAACTACGGCGCCGCCTTTCCTTACCTGACGACGCCGATGCCGGGCAACTTCAATCCACCGGCACCGGCTGGCACCACCTACCCGTAAGGACACGATCATGAATGTCAGAAACAATCTGTGGCGTGTCGCGGCGCTGGTCGCCGTGCTGGCGACGGCCGGCTGCGGCGGAGGGGGCGGTGGCGGCAATGGTTCCGCAGGCGTCGGTGGAGATGGTGCGGGCTCGGCGTCGACGGCGATCCCCGCGTCGGCGACGGTGAGCACCGACAGCTTCATCGCCTATGTGAAAACGGTGATCGCCAGTTCTTCGGATACGGCGGCGCCGGCTTCGCTGGGCACCGAGGTCGCACCGACGAGCGACACGGCGCAGCCTTCCGGCCTCTGATCGCTGTCGATGGGTGCGGACGATCGGCGGCGACGCCGCTTCCAGCGCGAATTTCGCCGGATCGCGTCGATCGTCGCCGTTCTCGTGGCCTGCAGCGAGTCGCTGTCCGCGGCGCCCCGAACACCCGCCGGCGACAGCGAGGTCGTCGAATCGCTGCCTCTGGTGTCGGGCTGGTCGGGCCGGCAACGCACGTTGCGACGCGAACTGGCGCAGCGCCCCCAGGACGAACGGGTCGCCGTAGCGGCGGCCCGTTCCTATTTGACGATGGCGCGCACCGAGGGCGATGCCCGCTACGCCGGCTATGCGGCGGGCGCGCTGCAGGCCTGGGATGCCTTGCCACTGGCACAGGTGCCGGTCGGCGTCCTCGTTATGCGTGCCACGGTCGCGCAGTTCCTGCACGATTTCGACGCATCCGAAACCATGCTTCGTGCCGCGCTCGCTCGCCAGCCGGGCAACGCGCAGGCCTGGATCACGCTGGCGACCATCCAGCGCGTGCGCGGCCGCTATGCGGAGTCCGATGCGGCCTGCAGGGAATTGGGTCGCGCCGGCGCCGTGTCCTATGGCGTCGCGTGCCTGGCGGAGAACGCCGGCCTGCGCGGCGACCCTGCCGGAGCCCGACGGGCGCTGCGCGGGTTGCTGGACGATCCCGCGGTAGCCGGTCCGAACCAGGCAGGGACGCGGCAGTGGTTGCTGACCAGCCTGGCCGAGATCGAGGAACTGGCCGGGCGACCGACCGCCGCGGAAGCCGCCTATCGCGAGGCGCTCGACCTGGACCGGTCGGGCTACACGCTGCTCGCGTACGTCGATTTCCTGCTTCACGAGCGACGCCCGGCTTCGGTCGCGTCGCTGCTCGCCAAGGAAGCACGCAGCGATAGCGTGCTGCTGCGCTTGGCCATCGCCGAACGGCTCGACGGCGCGGCCGACAAAACGCGGCCCGCGGCCGAGGAGCTTCGATCGCGCTTCGAAGCGGCCGCGCTTCGTCCGGGGTCGACCGCCGCGCACGCCCGGGAGGAAGCGCTGTTCGCACTCGCCGTCCAGGGCGACGCGCCCAGGGCGCTGACGCTGGCACGAACGAACGTCGAAGTCCAGCGGGAGCCGATCGATCTCCTGATCTACGCGCGCGCGGCCGTCGCGGCCGGCGATCCGAAAGCCAGGGAAGACGTCAAGATGCTGATGCAGCAGATGGGCCTGCGCGATGCGCGAATCGACTCGATTCTTTGAAGTGGGCTGGCGCCTGGCATGGGCGGCATTGCTCTGGACGATCGCAGTCGCGTTCCCGATGCAGGCGCACGCCCACAAGGCCAGCGATGCCTACCTGCAACTGGAGCGTTCGGGCGACGTCCTGTCCGTGCGCTGGGACATCGCGCTGCGCGACCTCGACGCCGTCCTGGACCTCGACGCCGACGGCGACCGCAAGCTCACCTGGGGCGAGGTGCGCGCGCGCATGCCCGACATCCAGGCCTATTCGCTCTCGCGGCTGACGTTGCAGGAAGGCCGGTGCGCGCTGGCCGTGATCGGGGCCCCGGCGATCGAGGACCGCATCGACGGCGCCTACCTGGTGCTGCAGTTGCAGAGCCGCTGCGATCCCCGGCCGACCCTGATCGCCGACTACCGTCTCTTCAGGGAAGTCGACCCGACCCATCGCGGCCTGCTGCGCATCGAGGGTACGAACGGCGCCGGGCCGGTCGTGCAGTCGCTGAACCCGGCCGGCGGGCCGGTGGCCGTTGCCTGGACCGGCGGGGGCGGCGGCGGAACGTCGAGCTTCTTCAGGGACGGCATCCATCACATCGTGATCGGCTACGACCACGTGCTGTTCCTCATCGCCCTGATGCTGCCCGCCGTGCTGCGGCGCACCGGCCGCACCTGGACCCCCGTGAGCAGATTCCGGGAAGCGGCATGGCCGATCTTCGGGATGGTGACGATGTTCACCATCGCGCATTCGATCACGCTCGCGCTCGCAGGGCTGAAACTGATCGCGTTGTCGCCGCGAGTGATCGAGCCGGCCATCGCGCTGACGATCATGGTCGCGGCGCTGGACAATCTGGTGCCGGTCCTGCGCGGTCGCCGCAGGCTGTTCGCCTTTCTTTTCGGACTGATCCACGGCTTCGGATTCGCGGGCGTCCTGAGCGAACTGGATCTGCCTGCCAGCGGTTTCGTGACCGCCTTGCTGCAGTTCAATCTCGGCGTGGAGGTCGGGCAGTTGGCCATCGTCACGACGGCGCTCTGCGTGCTGTTCGCGATGCGGAGGTGGCTGCGCTACCCGGCGATCGTGTTGCGCTGGGGTTCGATCGTCGCTTTCCTGCTGGCGACGATCTGGTTCGTCGAACGGATCTTCGACCTGAAGATTCTGCCGTTCTAGCCGACAGACCGGAAAGTGCGCGGATCGTCGAGCGGGGGGGTTTCCTTTTTCGGAGTCGCTGCCGATGCTGATGGCGCGCCGCAGAGGGTCGTGCTAAGAATTAAGTTCCCAAGTCAGTCGGGCCGGTCAGTCGGGCCTTACGCAACGACCCGACGACTGTCCAATTCCCCTCATCCACGAGGAAGCTCATGACAATCACCATCAACGGCTCGCCGGCCGCGCTGCCCGACGACCCTCGGGTCTCGCTGCTCGACCATCTGCGCGAGAACCTCCATCTCTTCGGCGCCAAGAAGGGCTGCAATCAGGGTGCCTGCGGCGCGTGCACCGTGCTGGTCGACGGCGAACGCGTCCTGTCGTGCCTGGCACTGGCAGTACAGTTCGACGGCCGCTCGGTCACCACCATCGAAGGACTGGCATCCGGAGGCGCGTTGCATCCGCTGCAGAAAGCCTTCATCGAACACGACGGCTTCCAGTGCGGCTACTGCACGCCGGGCCAGATCTGTTCGGCGGTGGGCATGGCCGACGAGCTGAAACGCTGCGTCCCGAGCCATGTGACGAAGGACCTTTGCGCTGAAGTCATCCTGCTCAGTCACGACGAATTGCGCGAGCGCATGAGCGGCAACCTGTGCCGCTGCGGCGCCTACAACGGCATCGTCGCGGCCATTGCCCAGACCCATGCCGAAAGCGCCGGGGTGCAGCCATGATTCCCTTCACCTACAGCCGCGCGCAGGACGCCGGCGACGCCTTGCGGCTCGGCGGGGCCCCGGGTGCGAAGTACCTGGGCGGCGGCACCAACCTCGTCGACCTGATGCGCGAGACCATCGAGCGTCCGGACGCACTGGTCGACGTGACCAGCCTGTCGGCCGAGATCGAGCAACGCGCCGACGGCAGCCTCCTGATCGGCGCCGCGGCGCGCAACACCGCGGTCGCCACGCATTTCGCGGTGCGCACGCGCTACCCGGTGCTGGCCCGGGCGATCACCGCCGGTGCGTCGGCGCAGATCCGCAACATGGCGACGGTCGGCGGCAACCTGCTGCAGCGCACCCGCTGCACCTACTTCTACGACAACGAAGGCTCGCGCTGCAACAAGCGCGATCCCGGCCAGGGCTGCGATGCGGCCGAGGGCATCAACCGCATCCACGCGATCCTGGGCGCCTCGCCGAGTTGCGTGGCGACGCACCCCTCCGACATGTGCGTCGCGCTGGCGGCCCTGGGCGCCATCGTGCACCTGCGCGGTCCGGGCGGCGAGCGCACGGTCGAGCTGACCGACCTGCACCGCCTGCCCGGGGACCATCCGGAGATCGAGACGTTGCTCGGGCCGGGCGAACTCGTCACCGCCGTCGAACTGCCGGCGCTGCCGTTCTCCGCGCGCTCGACCTACCGCAAGGTGCGCGACCGTGCGAGCTACGCGTTCGCGCTGATCTCGGTCGCGACCGCCATCGAACTCGACGGCGACGTCGTCAAGGACGTGCGCATCGCGCTCGGCGGCGTGGCACACAAGCCGTGGCGTGCCTGGAAGGCCGAGGCCGCGCTGCGCGGCCGACCGGCCACCACGGCGAATTTCCGCGCCGCCGCCGAAGCCGAACTGGCCGACGCGCAAGCGTTGCGCGACAACGCGTTCAAGGTCGAACTGGCGAAGCGCAGCGTGGTCGCCGCACTGGCCGAACTGATGGAGACGAAGTCATGAACATCATCCAGGAGACCGTCCAGACGGTCATGAAGAAGGCCATCGAGCTCGCTCCCGATGCGTGGATGCCGGGCGGCAAGGCCGACCCGCTGATCGCGCGCGAGAAGCACGGCCTGATCGGTGCGCCGATCTCGCGTCTCGACGGGCCGGTCAAGGTACAGGGCCAGGCGCGCTTCGCAGCCGAATTCCCGATGGCCGGCATGGTCTATGCCGCGCTGGTCTACAGCACGGTGCCGAAAGGGCGCATCGCCACGCTCGAGACCGGCGCGGCGCAGGCCGCACCGGGCGTGGTGCTGGTCATGACGCACGAGAACGCGCCGCGACTCAAGCCGATGCCCGTCTTCATGTCCAAGCCCAAGGCCGCCGGCGGCGACGATCTGCCGGTGATGCAGGACGACAAGGTGCACTGGAACGGCCAGCCGATCGCGCTGGTGCTCGCCGACACGCAGGAGCAGGCCGACCATGCGAAATCGCTGATCCGCGTCACCTGCGAGACCGAACCGGCGACGACGTCGCTCGCCGCGGCCAAGGCCAAGGGGTCGAAGCCCGGCACCTTCCAGGGCGAGCCCCTGAAGCTGGAGATCGGCGATGCCGAAGCGGCGCTCGCCGCGGCGCCGCACCGGGTCGACGTGACGTATGCGACGCCGCGCCACACGCACAACGCGATCGAGCTGCATGCCGCGACACTGGCCTGGAAAGGCGACGAACTGACCATCCACGACGCGTCGCAGGGCGTCGCGCACATGGCGTGGTCGATGGCGCAGATCTTCGACCTGAACGAGAAGCAGGTCCACGTCACGTCGCCCTACGTGGGCGGCGGATTCGGCAGCAAGACGCTGTGGCGCCACCACGTACTGGCCGCGGCGGCGTCGAAGCTCGCCGGGCGCCCGGTGCGCATCATGCTGACGCGCGAAGGCGTCTACCGCGTGGTCGGCGGTCGCACGCTGACCGAGCAGCGCGTGGCGCTCGGCGCGCAGGCCGACGGCCGCTTCGACGCGCTGATCCAGACCGGCACGGTCGCGATGACCGAGCACAACAACCTGCCCGAACCGTTCGTCCTGCCGGCCAAGTCGGCCTACGCGGCCGGCGCCTTCAAGCTCGACGTCGAGACCGTGACGCTCGACATGGTGGCCAACACCTTCATGCGCGCGCCCGGCGAGGCCGTCGGCACCTTCGCGCTCGAGAGCGCGATCGACGAGCTGGCCGACGCGATGAAGATGGACCCGATCGAGCTGCGCATCCGCAACGAGCCCGAGAAGGACCCGACCACCGGAGCGCCTTTCTCCTCGCGTCACATCGTCGAGGCCTACCGGTCGGGTGCGGAGCGCTTCGGCTGGAACCGGCGCGACGCGACGCCGGGGTCGCGCCGCGAGGGCGAGTGGCTGATCGGCATGGGTTGCGCGACCGCCACCTATCCGTACTACCGGATGCCCGGCGGCGCGGCGCGCATCACGCTGACGAAGGACGGGCATGCCAAGGTCGAGATCGCGGCCCACGAGATGGGCATGGGCACCGCCACCGCGCAGACACAGGTCGCCGCCGAACGGCTCGGCCTGCCGATGGACAAGGTGAAGTTCTGCCACGGCGACTCGCGCTTTCCGGGCGTGGTGCTGGCCGGCGGCTCGCAGCAGTCGGCTTCGATCGGCAGCGCGGTCATGGCCGCGCAGCACGAACTCTTCGATCAATTGCTGAGGCTGGTCGGAAAGACGTCTCCGCTGCACGCCCTCAGGCCCGATGAAGTGGAAGGACGCGACGGCGGCATCGGCCAGGTCGATGCACCGGATGTGTTCGAGACCTATGTCGCCATCCTCGAACGTGCAGGACGCGACGAACTGGTCGTCGAGACCGGTGCACCGCCACCGCTGGAGACGCAGCATTGGTCGATGCACTCGCACGGGGCGATGTTCTGCGAGGTACGCGTCAACGAGGTGACCGGCGAAACCCGCGTGAGCCGTTTCCTCGGCTCCTTCGACTGCGGACGGATCCTCAACGCGAAGACAGCGTCGAGCCAGTTCCGCGGCGGCATCGTCATGGGCCTGGGCATGGCGCTGATGGAGGAGACGCAGTTCGACGAGCGCAACGGCCGCATCATGAATCCGAGCCTTGCCGAGTACCACGTGCCGGTGCACATGGACGTGCCGGAGATCGAGGTGATGTGGACCGACATTGCCGACCCGCATTCGCCCATGGGCGCGCACGGCGTCGGCGAAATCGGCATCACCGGCGTCGGCGCCGCGGTGGCGAACGCGGTGTTCAACGCCTGCGGCAAGCGGGTGCGGGCGCTGCCGATCACGCTGGACAAGCTGCTCGACTAGACGCCCGAAGCGCTCAAAGGAACAGGAAGGCGGCCGCGGCCACGGCCGTCGGCCCGAACGCACCGAGCAGCAGCCCGGTCATGCCGATCGTCTCGTCCGCGAAGCCGCGCCTGAGCAGTGCCACGCCGGCGGGATTGGGCGCGTTGGCGATCACCGTGAGCCCGCCGCCGGCCACGGCGCCCGCGACCAGCATGTATTTCGACTGGTCGGAGATACCGGCGATCAGCGAACCGAGGTAGGTCAGCGCGGCGTTGTCGGTGACGGCGGTCAGGCCGATCGCCCCGAGAAACAGCGCCAGCGGCGCGAGGCTGGAGACGAGGGGCTGCAGCCACCATTGCTGCAGGCCGCCCAGCACCACCAGCCCGGCGAGGAAGAAACCGACCAGCAGCGCCTCCTTGAGGATCAGCGGGCTCTGGTGGCGCGCGTAGGCCTGCGTGTAGCCGAGGAACATCAGGAACAGGCCGAGGAATATCACCGGGTGATGGGCCGACAGCACCACGCCGGCCAGCAGCAGCAGGTGGAACGCGACGACAGCGACGGGAACCCGATCCTGTGCCACCGCATCCGCGTCGATCGCAGGCGCGGCGAGCAGATGACGCCGCAGCACGAAGGCGGCGACGGTGGCGTTCACGATCACCGCCAGCGCGGCCTTCCAGCCGAAGGTCGCGAACATGAAGGTGCCGTCCCACTGCCAGGTGGTCGCGACCATCAGCACCGGCGGCGCCGCATACGAGGTGAGCGTGCCGCCGATCGACACGTTCACGAACAGCACGCCGAGCGCCAGGTATTTCACGCGTTCGGGCACGGACGGACGGAAGACCTGCGGTGCCAGCATGAGCGCCGCGATGGTCATGGCCGCCGGCTCGGTGACGAGGGAGCCGAGCAGCGGCACCGCCGCCAGTCCGAGCCAGGCGGTGGCGAGCGGCGTGCGCACCGGCAGCATGCGCGCCACGGCATCGACGGCCGAGATCACCGTCCCCAGCACCGGCCGCGAGGCCGCGATCACCATCACCACGAAGACGAACAGCGGCTCGGTGTAGTTGCGCGACTCCGCATAGTCGAGCGCCGGGCCGCCACCCACGACCAGCGCCATCGCCAGCACCAGCACGATGGCCCAGAAGCCGAAGACCACTTCGACCTCGCCGAGCAGGTGGAACAGCCCCGCATGACGCGGATGGCGATGCGCCAGCCGCTCGAACCGCTTCGCGGCGAAGGTGTGCACCAGCGCGATGGCGAAGACGGCGGCGGCGATCGCCTGGATGGGCGTGGTGGACATGGAGGTCATGGCCGCCATTGTCGTGACCGGCGCCTCGGTGCCCGTGGTGCGCCCCTGCGGGCTTGCGTACCTGCACCCCGATGCTGCCGGCCGGCATGTCGCGCGAAGGCATCGCCGCCGCACCGGCATCGTGATGCTTCGACGCCTCGGGCGGCAGGCGGTTCGCGACCTCGTGCGCCACCGTTCCGGGCGGTTGCCTGAACCGGTCGGTGCCGCATCGCTCGCCCGCTTTCCTGTCGCGGCGCACCTTGAGCATGCTGATCATGCCGCCCGTCGGCATGCAGCCGGGCACCACAGGTTGGCGATCCGGATTGTCAGGTCCTGCCGGTCGACGCCGATCATGGTCGGCACGCCGCGGCACGTCGCGTTCATCGTGTGGTGGCTCTTGTGGCAATGGAAGGCCCGGTCGCCCTCCCCGTCGGCCACGAGATGGAATTCCTCACGCCGTCCTTCACCACCGGGTCGCAGGGGCGACCGTCCGGCGGCACCAGCGAACCGATGGCGGCGGTGCCGGATCCGCGCGCTATGCGTGCTGCCGGCCGCTGAGCGGAAGTTCGTCGGCGCAGCGCTGGATCTCCACCGTCGAATGCACGATCTCCTCGTGCATCGAGAACTGCGCGCGCACTTCTTCGGCTCCGAGCGTGGATGAATGCGTGACCACCGTCAGCGCGCACGAATACGCATGGCGCCCGACGCGCCAGACGTGCAGGTCGGCCACGCGCGTGTGCGAACCGGCCAGACCGCGCTCAATGCCTTCGCGGATCTCCTCGACCACCGGATGGTCCATCTCGCGGTCGAGCAGCACGCGGCCGGTTTCCATCAGCAGGCCGCGGGCCCAGTTGGCCACCAGCAGCGCGCCGACGACGCCCATCGCCGGGTCGAGCCACGCCCAGCCGCAGATCCAGCCGCCGACCAGCGCGGCGATGGCGAGCACCGATGTGGCGGCGTCGGCGAGGACGTGAACGTAGGCGGACTTGAGGTTGAGGTCGGGCGCCGCCTCGTGCGCATGCGCATGCGCAGGTGCAGGGTCGTGACCGTGCGCATGGCCGTGATCGTGATCGTGATCGTGTCCGTGGTGCGCGCCGCCCAGCAGCCACGCGCAGACCAGGTTGACGATCAGCCCGAACCCTGCAACCGCGATCGCCTCGCGGTACAGGATCGGCGCGGGCGACCACAGCCGTTCCAGCGACCCGGCCACCATCAGCACCGCCACGCCGACCAGGAACAGCGCGCTGGCGAAGCCGGCCAGCACCTCGATCTTCCAGATGCCGAACGCGAAGCGCGGGTCGCTCGCGTGGCGCCGCATCGCGCCGTACGCGAAGGCGCTGAGCCCGATGGCGAACGCGTGCGAACTCATGTGCCAGCCGTCGGCCAGGAGCGCCATCGAATTGAACCACCAGCCCGCGCCGATCTCGACGAGCATCGTCGCGGCCGTGATCCACATCACCAGTCGCGTGCTGCGCTCGGCCCGGTGGCTGTCGGTGTCGAAGCGGTGGGTGTGCTGGAAACGGGTCAGGTCATGGGTGTGCATGAGGAAGGCTCCAGGTCGTGGATCGCGTTTCGGATCAGGTCGCGAACATGTCGCCGTCGCGGCTGGGTGGCGCGACGCCCAGGTGCCGGTACGCCGCCAGCGTGGCGATGCGCCCGCGCGGCGTTCGCTGCAGGTAGCCCTGCTGGATCAGGTAGGGCTCGATCACGTCCTCGATGGTGTCGCGCTCCTCGCCGATGCTGGCCGCGATGTTGTCGAGCCCGACCGGACCGCCGTCGAAGCGGTGGATCACGGCTTCGAGCAGCTTCCGGTCCATCAGGTCGAAGCCCTGCGGATCGACGTCGAGCATCGCCAGCGCCTTGTGGGCGATGTCCTCGGTGATGCGGCCCTGGCCCTTGACCTGCGCGTAGTCGCGCACGCGGCGCAGCAGCCGGTTGGCGATGCGCGGCGTGCCGCGCGAGCGGCGTGCGATCTCGAAGCCGCCCGCCGCATCCATCGGCACCTTGAGCAGGCCGGCGCTGCGCGTGACGATGCGCGCGAGTTCCTCGGGCGTGTAGAACTCCAGCCGCGAGACGATGCCGAAGCGGTCGCGCAGCGGGTTGGTGAGCATGCCCGCGCGGGTGGTGGCGCCGACCAGCGTGAAGGGCTGCAGGTCGAGCTTGATGCTGCGCGCGGCCGGGCCTTCGCCGATCATGATGTCGATCTGGTAGTCCTCCAGCGCGGGGTAGAGGATTTCCTCGACCACCGGGCTCAGGCGATGGATCTCGTCGATGAAGAGCACGTCGTTCTTCTCGAGATTGGTCAGCAGCGCCGCCAGGTCCTTGGGTTTCTCGAGCACCGGACCGGAGGTCTGGCGCAGGTTGACGCCGAGCTCGGCCGCGATGATGTGGGAGAGCGTGGTCTTGCCGAGGCCGGGCGGGCCGAACAGCAGCACGTGGTCGAGCGCCTCGCCGCGCTGGCGCGCCGCGCCGATGAAGATCTCCAGCTGCTCGCGCACCTTGGCCTGGCCGACGTATTCGTCGAGCAGCTTCGGCCGCAGGGCGCGCTCGATCGCCTCCTCGTTGGGCGAGGCGGGGGCTGCGGAGACCACGCGGGGCGGCGCGGGAGCGAAATCGTCGGTCTGGATGGTCATGGCGCGGAAAGAGTGCAGGACAGTTTAGTAGGCGTCCGCCGGCATCGTCGGCCCTGGGGCCGCTGGCAGAATGAAGAGTCCCCGCGGGTCGGCGCACAGCGATGCCACCGCGTTTTCGACAAGGACGACATGTTGCCTCCCCGCGTGCCGCAAACGCACGATCTGCAGACGCCCGAAGGCGTCTTCCTCCCCTACCGCCACTGGCCCGCCTCCGTACCTGCTTTCGCGCCTGCAGCCCGTCGCGATGCCGTCGCACTGGTCCACGACGGCTCGGCCCGGCCCACGGAACTCGCGATGCTGGTCGACGCGCTCGACCTGCCCGGCATCGACTTCTTCGCCTTCGACGCGGCGAATCCGGACGACCTGCAGGCCGTCGTCGACCGCATCGGTGCGGCGCACGGCGTGGCCGCGGCCGATCTCTTTTTCATCGGCCACGGCGAAGGTGCCGTGCGGCTCGCGGTCTGGGCCCACGACCACGCGCCCCGGGTCCGCGGGTTCAGCCTGGTCGCACCGTCCTTCGGACGGCGGAACCGCCTGCCGTTCGCAGGTGTCGCGACGTGGCTCGAGCGTGCATGGCACGGGCCCTTTTCCGATCCGCGCGAGACCGCTGTCGAGCGCACGGTGGAAGACGCCGCCGCCATCGTCCGGCCCGTGCAGTTGCTGATCGCGGGTGCGGACCGCGCCGCCGACCCTGCGCCGCAGCGCCGTTTCTTCGAGCGTCTGGGGAGCGAGGTCAAGGTTCTGGTCGAGCTGGCCGGCCATTCCCACGACGTGTTCGGTGCGCCCGACAGCACCGCCGCCGTGCTCGCGGTGCGGGGCTTCGTCCTGGAGCGGTTCGAAGCCGGTCCATCCGCGGACGCAGCGGAGGCTCCCGCGGCGACCGACGCCGCAGCACTTCCGCCTCCGCCGCCGCTTCGTCGTCCGAGCCGATGGCGCGGTCGCCTGTCGAACGGCATCCGGCTCGGCCACGAAGCCGGTTTCGACACCGGCAGCGCCATCGATTACGTCTACCGCAACGAACCGCAGGGCCACGGCGGCATCGGACGCCGCATGGACGCACGCTACCTCGATACGGTCGAGGCGCGCGCACTGCGCGAGCGCGAGCGTCACATCCGGAGCTTCGTCCACGAGTCGATGGAGCGGCTCGCGGAGCGGCGCCGGGACGTGCGCGTGCTCGATATCGCCGCCGGGCCGGGCCGATACCTGCTCGATGCGGTGCGGACGAGCCCTGTGAAAACGGGCGGCGTTGTGCTGCGCGACACCAGCGAGGCGGAGGTGCGCGCCGGCCAGGCCTGGATCGCCCGTTTCGAGATGCAGGACGTAGCCCGCTACGAAGTGGCCGACGCGCTCGACCGCCTGAGCCTGGCGAGCATCTTCCCGCGGCCGACCATCGCCGTCGCTTCCGGCCTGTACGAGCGCTTGGGCGACGATGCGCTCGTGCGCCGGTCGCTCGCCGGCGTGGGCGACGCGGTGCAGGACGGCGGCTACCTGATCTACACCGCGGCGCCGTGGCATCCGCAGGACGATCCTGCGCACGGGCGGCGCCGCACGCAGGCCGTGCTGGACGTGCTGGTCGAAGGCGCCGGGTTCCGCAAGGTCGCGCAGCGTGGCGATCCCTGGGGACTGCAGACGGTGTCGCTGGCCGTGCGCACCGAGTAGGTCGGACCGCCCTACTTCGCCAGCGCCCGCAGCGCCAGCTTGATGCCTTCACCCACCGCCACGTCCTTGGGCAGCGCCTTCAGCGCGAGCGCGGCTTCCTTGTCGCTGTAGCCGAGCGCGACCAGCGCCTGCAGGATGTCGGCCTGCGCGTCGGTCGATGCATGCGCCGGCAGCGCGATGTCGGCACCGAGCTTGCCCTTCAATTCGAGCAGCAGACGCTCGGCGGTCTTCTTGCCGATACCCGGAATCTTCACCAGCCGGCCGGCGTCCTGGAGCGTGATCGCCTGCGCCAGCTCGTTCACGCTCAGGCCCGACAGCAAGCCGAGCGCCATGCGCGGCCCGACGCCCGAGATCCTGATCAGTTGGCGGAAGGCGACGCGCTCCTCGACGGTGCCGAATCCGTAGAGGATCTGCGCGTCCTCGCGCACCACGAAGTGCGTCAGCAGCGAGATGCGCTCGCCGGTGTGGGGCAGGTTGTAGAAGGTGCTCATCGGAACATCGACCTCGTAACCGACGCCGTTGCAGTCCACCACCACCTGCGGCGGATTGCGTTCGACCAGCGTGCCGGTCAACTTGCCTATCATGGGTACCCCTTCAAGAGCCTGGAATTATCCTTTGATCGTCCGCCACACCTTCAAGCCCCTCAACAACGTGCGCCTCGGCCACCTGTGCGGCCCGCTCGACGCGCACCTGAGGCGCATCGAGGACACGCTGGGTGTGACGATCGCGCACCGCCACGAGCAGTTCAAGGTCGACGGTCCCAAGGCCGTCGCCGACCAGGCGCTCGAGGTGCTCCAGGCGCTCTACGAGATCGCCGAACGCCCGATCGACCCGGCCGTGGTGCAGCTCACGCTGGCCAGCGACTCGGGCATGACCGCAGAAGGCGAGGCCGGCCCGATGCTGGTCACGCGCCGTGCCGACCTGCGCGCGCGCACGCCGACGCAGGCCGAATACCTCGACAACATCGCCAAGCACGACATCGCATTCGGCATCGGCCCGGCGGGCACCGGCAAGACCTACCTCGCCGTGGCCTGCGCGGTCGATGCGCTGGAGCGCAGCGCGGTGCAGCGCATCGTGCTCACGCGCCCGGCGGTCGAGGCCGGCGAACGGCTGGGTTTCCTGCCGGGCGACCTGTCGCAGAAGGTCGATCCGTACCTGCGTCCGCTCTACGACGCGCTCTACGACCTGATGGGTTACGACAAGGTGCAGAAGGCCTTCGAGCGCAACGCGCTGGAGATCGCGCCGCTGGCATTCATGCGCGGGCGCACGCTGAACAACGCGTTCGTGATCCTCGACGAGGCGCAGAACACCACGCCCGAGCAGATGAAGATGTTCCTGACGCGCATCGGCTTCGGCGCCAAGGCCGTGGTGACCGGCGACGTGAGCCAGATCGACCTGCCGAAGACCCAGTTGTCGGGCCTGGTCGACGCCGAGCGCGTGCTCAAACGCGTCAAGGGCATCGCGATCACGCGCTTCACGACGGCCGACGTGGTGCGCCATCCGCTGGTCGCGCGCATCGTCGATGCCTACGACGGTGCGCGTCCACGCGCCATACGCGGCGGCAGCGGGACATCTTGAGCATGGCGAAGCCGGCCTTGCAACAGCTGTCGCTGTCGCTGCAGTTCGCGCGCTTCGACGACGCCGCACGGCACCGCGCCGCGTTGCCGCGTCGCAGCGTCGCACGCTGGATCCGACATGCGCTCGCGGTCGACGGCGAGATCACGGTGCGCATCGTCGGCGTCGAGGAGGGCCGGCGCCTGAACCGCGAGTTCCGCGGCAAGGACTACGCGACCAACGTGCTGACCTTCGACTATGCGCAGGAGCCGGTGGTGTCGGCCGATCTGGTGCTGTGCGCGCCGGTCGTGGCGCGCGAGGCCGAGGAACAGGGCAAGCCGCTGGCCGAGCACTACGTGCATCTGCTGGTGCACGGCACGTTGCATGCTCAAGGCTGGGACCACGAGACCGGCGACGCGGACGCCGAGGAGATGGAGGCCTACGAGACGGCGATCCTCGCGGAACTCGGCATCCGCGACCCGTACGACGGCGCCTGAATCGCTCAGGCCATCTGCAGCGGGATCGTCACCGGTCCGTCGTTCACCAGATGCACCTGCATGTCGGCCGCGAACACACCGGTCGCCACCACCGGATGCGCGATGCGCGCCCGCGCCACGAAGCGGTCGTAGAGGCGGCGTCCCTCGTCGGGCGGCGCGGCCTGCTTGAAGCTCGGCCGGTTGCCGCTCGTCGCATCCGCCGCCAGCGTGAACTGGCTCACGACCAGCAGACCGCCGCCGAGGTCCTGCACGCTGCGGTTCATCTTGCCGGCGTCGTCGGAAAAGATGCGCAGCTTGAGGATCTTCGTCAGCAGGCGGTCGCCGGTCGCGTCGGTATCGCCCTGTTCCGCGCACAGCAGCACCAGCAGGCCGGAGGCGATCTCGCCGACGACACGGCCCTCGATCTCGACGCGCGCCTCGCGCACGCGCTGCAGGAGCGCCTTCACTCGGCGCCTGCCGTCTGCGCGGTCTGGGCAATCTGCGCCAGCTGCACCGAGCGCGCCTCCATGTCCAGCGGCAGCAGCTGGATCGTGACCGTCAACCCGTCCACCGCTTCCATGAGCGCGTGCTCCACCGCGTCCCGCAGTCCTGCCGCACGCTGCAGCGACCAGTCGCCGGGCACGTGCATGTGCAGGTCGGCGAAGCGCCGCTGACCGGCACTGCGCGTGACCAGGTCGTCGAAGCGCAGTTGCTCGCTGCCGACCCGTTCGCCGAAGGCGGCCAGCGTGGCGTTGAGTGCCGCCAGCGATTCGGCATCGAGCGCCTGGTCCATCAGGCCCTGTGAAGAGCGCCACACCAGCTTGCCACCTTCGTGCGCGATGTTCAGCGCCACGCCGATCGCGAGCAGCGGATCGAGCCAGAGCCAGTTCGTGTAATGAACGGCGACGATGCCGACCATCACGCCCGCCGAAGTCCAGACGTCGGTCACCAGGTGCCGCGCGTCGGCTTCGAGCGCGATCGAACGGTGCGCGCGTGAAGCCCGGAACAGCGCGAAGGCCAGCGCCGCGTTGAAACCCGAGCTCACGATCGACAGCACCAGACCCCAGCCGAGTTGCTCCAGTGGCTGCGGCGAGAAGAGCCGGAACACCGCGGCCACGCCGATCGCGATGGCCGCGCCGATGATCAGGATGCCCTCGAAGCCCGAGGAGAAATACTCCGCCTTGTGATGGCCGTACGGATGATCCTCGTCGGCCGGCCGGGCGGCGATGGTGACCATGGCGAGCGCGAAGATCGCGCTGGCGAGGTTCACGAAGGACTCCATCGCATCCGAGATCAGGCCCATCGAATGCGTGACGTAGCCCGCCGTGCCTTTCATGACGATCGTCACCAGCGCCACCGCGATCGACAGGCGCAGCAGCGACTGCGGGTCGGAGAGGTGATCCCGGAGCGACTTGCCGGCGGCAGGCGTGGACAAGAAGAATCCCGATTTCGGCGCAGGACCGGCCGTCAGGCCAGCGTCACGCGTGCGAACTTGCGCTTGCCGACCTGCACGACATAGCTGCCCGCTTCGAGCTTGAGACCCTTGTCGGCGATGACCACCGAATCGACCCGCACGCCGGCGCCGTCGATCAGCCGGTTGCCTTCGGACGTCGATGCGGCCAGCCCGGCCTGCTTGAGCAGCTGCGCGATGCCCAGCGGCGCGCCGGCCAGCGTGACTTCGGCGATCTCGTCGGGCACGCCGCCCTTGCTGCGGTTGACGAAATCCTGTTCCGCCGCCTCCGCCGCTGCGGCGCTGTGGAAGCGCGCCGTGATCTCCTTCGCGAGCGCGACCTTGGCGTCCTTCGGGTTGCGCCCCGCCTCGACCTCGGACTTGAGCGCGGCGATCTCCGCGATCGACCTGAAGCTCAGCAGCGTATACCAGCGCCACATCAGGGTGTCGCTGATCGAGAGCACCTTCGCGAACATCGCGTTGGGCGCTTCGGCGACGCCGATGTAGTTGTTCTTGCTCTTGGACATCTTCTCGACGCCGTCGAGTCCTTCGAGCAGCGGCATCGTCAGGATGCACTGCGGCTCCTGGCCGTATTCCTGCTGCAGGTGGCGTCCCATCAGCAGGTTGAACTTCTGGTCGGTGCCGCCGAGTTCGAGGTCGGACTCGAGCGCGACGGAGTCGTAGCCCTGCATCAGCGGGTAGAGGAATTCATGCACGGAGATCGACTGGCCGGCCTTGAAGCGCTTGGTGAAGTCGTCGCGCTCCATCATGCGCGCCACCGTGTACTTGGCCGCGAGCTGGATCATGCCGCGCGCGCCGAGCGGATCGCTCCATTCGGAGTTGTAGCGGATCTCGGTCCTCGCCGGGTCCAGCACCAGACTGGCTTGGCGGTAGTAGGTCTGGGCGTTGGCCTCGATCTGCTCGCGAGTCAGCGGCGGGCGGGTGCTGTTGCGGCCGGACGGGTCGCCGATGGTGGTGGTGAAGTCGCCGATCAGGAAGATCACGGTATGGCCGAGATCCTGCAGCTGCCGCATCTTGTTGAGGACGACGGTGTGGCCGATGTGGATGTCCGGAGCGGTCGGGTCCAGGCCCAGCTTGATCCGCAATGGCTTGCCGGTTTTCTCCGAGCGCTGCAACTTCCGCACCCATTCGTCGCGCGGAAGCAGTTCATCCGCACCCCGAAGGGAAATTTCGAGCGAACGTCCTACACCGTCCGAGAGATTTTGGCTTGTAACAACTTGAACTGGCATTGGTTTCTGGCGATTTTGACTGACGCCGAAGCTATACTCAGCCCGACTTTCTCAAGCGCCGGATTCTAAGCGGCGCTTCCTTCCGCACCGTCCTACCACCTCGCCACGCGAGTTCTTGCGGCGCGGACCAGCCGAATCGATACGGGGTTTTCCAGAGTTGATCAAAGCCATTCTTGCTGCCGAGGAACTGTTCGCTTCCCGCCTGGCGCGTGTTTTCAAGTCCTATCCGAAGCAGATCGGTGCCGCGATCGGCGCCTTGCTGCTCTGCGCCGGTGGAGGCGCCTTCGCCGTGGCTTCGCTCGGTACGGACGCGTCCGATCTGCCGATCAAGCAGGTGCTCGAAGCCGTCAAGCCGATCGATTTCGATGCCCAGGCCGAAGCGCTCGACACGCATGCCTTCACCCTGTTCCGCACCGAGATCACGCGTTCGAGCGATACGGTCGAGGCATTGCTCGGACGCCTTGGCATCGCCGACCCCGCAGCGGCTGCGTTTCTGCGCGGCAATGCCGAAGCGCGCAATGCACTGCTCGGCCGCCCCGGGCGCACCGTCACCGCCGAAGCCACGCGCGACAACACGCTGCTGCGTCTGAGCGCGCGCTGGATTCCCGACGGCCTGGGCTTCAAACGCCTGGTGGTGTCGTGGACGGGCCGGAACTTCACGCTGCGTAGCGAGGAAGACAAGCTCACGGCTTCCAGCCGGCTCGCCAGCGGCGTGGTGCGCTCGACCCTGTTCGAGGCCACCGACAAGGCCGACATTCCCGATGCCGTCGCCAGCCAGCTGGCCGACGTCTTCGCAGGCGACGTCGATTTCCGTGCGCTGCGCCGGGGCGATCGCTTCGCCGTGGTCTACGAGACCTTCGAGGCCGACGGCCAGTCGCTGCGCACCGGCCGCGTGCTGTCCGCCGAGTTCGAGAGCAACGGCCAGAAACACCAGGCGATGTGGTTCCAGGAACCCGGACAGAAAGGCGGCTACTACCGTCCGAACGGCGAGAGCCTGATTCGCGCGTACCTGTCTTCCCCGGTCGAGTTCTCCCGTGTGTCGAGCGGCTTCTCGATGCGCCTGCATCCGATCCTCAACAGCTGGCGCCAGCACAACGGCACGGACTTCGCGGCGCCGACCGGCACCGCCGTGCGCGCGGTCGGCGACGGTACGGTCGATTTCGCCGGCCAGCAGAACGGCTACGGCAACATCGTCGTCATCCAGCACCGCAACAACCAGCAGACCGTCTATGCGCACCTGAGCCGCATCGACGTCCGGGGCGGGCAGACCGTGTCTCAAGGCCAGTTCATCGGCGCGGTCGGCTCCACCGGCTGGGCCACCGGACCGCACCTGCATTTCGAATTTCGCGTCGCCGGCGAATTCGTCGATCCGCTCGTCGCGATCGCGAAACAGACCGGTGGTGCGGTGCTCAGCGCCGCATCGCGCCCGGCATTCGATCGCCTGGCCAGCGCCACGCGCATCGAGCTCTCGGCCGCCTTGTCGGTCGTCCAGGCCAGCGCCGACTGATCCGCAGGCACGCGGGGCCTCGTACATGATGTACATCGGCCTCATGTCGGGCACCTCGCTCGACGGCGTCGACGGCGTGCTGGTCGACCTGTCGGGCGGCACCGTTCGCGTGACCGGCCATGCGAGTGCCGGCTTCCCCGCTGCGCTGCGTGCCGAATTCATGGCGCTCAACACGCCGGGCGACAACGAACTCCATCGTGCAGCACTGGCCGCCAACGGCCTGGTCGGGTTGTATGCCGACGTGGTACAGCGTCTGCTCGGTCAGGCCGGTCTGCCGGCTTCGGCCGTGACCGCCATCGGCGCGCACGGCCAGACCGTGCGCCACCGGCCCGGCGCCTTCGACGGCGTCGGCTACACGATCCAGTCGAACAATCCCGCCCTCCTCGCGGAAGCGACCGGCATCGACGTGGTCGCGGACTTCCGCAGCCGCGATGTCGCTGCGGGCGGCCAAGGGGCGCCGCTCGTTCCGGCATTCCACCTGGCGGTCTTCGGACAACCCGACCAGGCTGTCGCCGTATTGAACATCGGCGGTATCTCCAACATCAGCCTGCTGCCGGCCACCGGCAACGGTGACGCGGCAGCATCGGTGCTCGGTTTCGACTGCGGCCCCGGCAATGCGCTGATGGACCACTGGTGCCAGCGGCATACCGGCCAGCCCTTCGATGCGGGCGGTCGCTGGGCGGCGAGCGGAACGGTCGAGCCGGTGCTTCTCGCGCGGTGCCTTTCGGACCCCTATTTCGGCGGCGACCCACCCAAGAGCACCGGTCGCGATCTCTTTCATCCCGACTGGCTGGCCGCCCGGCTCTCGGGAATGTCGGTCTCGCCGGTCGACGTGCAGGCCACGCTGGCCGAGCTCACCGCAACCACTTGCGCGAACGACCTTTTGCGCCATGGCCACGCCTGCCGGCAGTTGATCGTCTGCGGCGGTGGCGCCTTCAACGGACACCTCATGACACGTCTCGCCGCGCTGTTGCCGGCCATCGAGGTCGTATCGTCGGACGATCGTGGCCTGCCGCCGCAACAGGTCGAGGCGACGGCTTTCGCGTGGCTCGCCTGCGCGGCGGTGCAGCGCCGCGCAGGCAACCTGGCCAGTGCGACCGGCGCGCGCGGTGCCCGCGTGCTGGGTGCGGTCCACCCAGCCTGAAAGGAAGGAACGGCGCGCGCAGTGGGCGCCGGCGGCAACTAACCGTGACCCGAAACTTCGGGCTGCGGCGGCTGCACGGCGCGCGCTTCGGGCGGCAGGTGCCAGAAGATCAGCGACGACGCCAGCGTGATGAGTCCCATGGTCGCGAACGTCGCCTGGAAGGCATGCAGCGTGTCGATCGCGTCGACGGTCGACGCGGCGCCGAAGACGCCGGTGTAGCCACCGAGCACCGAGCTCGCCGCCGCCACGCCCAGGCTCATCGCCAGCATCTGCACCATCGACAGCAGGCTGTTGCCGCTGCTGGCCATGCTGCCGTCGAGGTCGCGCAAGGTGACGGTGTTCATCGCGGTGAACTGCAGGGAATTCACCGCACCGAAGAGCATCAGCTGCACGATGTGCAGTGCCAACGGCTGGCCGGGCGCGGTAAGTCCGAAGCTCGCCATCGAGATGCCCACCAGCGCCGTGTTGGTGACCAGCACGGTGCGGTAGCCGAAGCGCGTGATGAGCGGCGTGGTCGCGCTTTTCATCGCCATGCCGGCGATCGCGATGGGCAACATCATCAGCCCCGCATGCAGCGGCGAATAACCCATCGACACCTGCAGAAGCAGCGGTACCAGGAACGGCATGCAGCCGCTTCCCAGGCGCGCGAACAGGTTGCCGACGAGTCCGATGCTCAATGTCGGCACCTTGAAGAGGGTGGGCGAGAACAGCGGATCGGGCCGGCGACTCGCGCGCAGCCAGTACGCGGTCAGGCTGGCGAAGCCGAAGACCAGCAGCACGAAGACGCTGACCTGGCGCAGACCCAGTTCGGCCATGCCGTCGAGCGCCAGCGAGACCGTCACCATGCCGATCGCCAACAACGAATAACCACCGGCGTCGAACGGCAACCGTACGGCACCGCGCAAGTCCGGCATGAACCGCAATGTCGCCAGGCAGCCGACCAAGCCGACAGGCGCATTGATAAGGAAGATCCAGTGCCATGAGGCGTACTCCACCAACCACCCGCCCAGCGTCGGCCCGAGCAACGGCCCGATCAGTCCCGGAATTGCGACGAAGCTCATGGCCTGCAGGAATTCGCTGCGCGGCACCGTGCGCAGCAGCGCCAGGCGTCCGACCGGAAGCAGCAGCGCCCCGCCGAGTCCCTGCACCACGCGGGCGGCGACGAGTTGACCCAGCCCCTGGGACACCGCGCAGGCGACCGAGCCAGCGACGAACAGCACGATGGCGCAGAAGAAGATGCGGCGAGTACCGAACCGGTCGGCGATCCAGCCCGAAGCCGGGATCAGCATCGCCATCGTGAGCGAGTAGGCCACCACCACCGATTGCATACGCAACGGGCTCTCGCCCAGACTCGACGCCATCGCCGGCAATGCGGTGTTGATGATCGTGGCGTCGAGCGTCTGCATGAAGAAGCCGACGGCGACGAGCCACAGCAGGCTCTTCGGGTAAGAGGTTTCAGTCGTCATGGGGAAGATGCGTCGACGGCAGGCAACAAAAAACCGCCCGAAGGCGGTTTGACTGGATCGCGACGTGCGCGGTCAACGGCGGTCAGGCCGAGAAGCTGGAACCGCAACCGCAGGTGCTGGTGGCGTTCGGATTCTTGATCACGAACTGGGCGCCCTGGAGATCCTCTTTGTAATCGATCTCGGCACCGACGAGATATTGATAGCTCATCGCGTCGATGAGCAAAGACACGCCGTTCTTGGTCATGGTCGTGTCGTCTTCGTTGGTGATTTCGTCGAAGGTGAAGCCGTACTGGAAACCGGAGCAACCGCCCCCCTGCACGAACACACGCAGCTTGAGATCGTTGTTGCCCTCCTCGGCGATCAGATCGGCCACCTTGGCAGCAGCGCTGTCGGTGAACAGGATCGGCTCGGGCATCATGGCAGGAATATTTTTGACAACAGCGTTCATGGTTCACTCCGGTGGATGCTGGTTCGGCCTCGATTCGCCATCGAGTCCAAACGCAAGAGGTAAATGCTATCGCAACCGCCCGTTGCAAGACGACCGCAACGATTTGACGTGCCTGGCAGTGCGGACTTCGACCCAACCGACAGCCCACAAAAAAACCGCCCGAAGGCGGTTCCTGCAGAGAGATCGCGCCGGAGAAGACGCGATCCTTGCTGCGATCAGCGCTTCGAGAACTGCTTGCGGCGACGTGCGGAGTGCAGGCCGACCTTCTTGCGTTCCACTTCGCGTGCATCGCGCGTCACGAAGCCGGCCTGGCTCAGCACCGGCTTGAGCGACGCGTCGTAGTCGATCAGCGCACGGGTGATGCCGTGGCGCGCCGCGCCGGCCTGGCCGGACTCGCCGCCGCCGTTCACGTTGATCATGATGTCGAACGTTTCGACGTTGTTCGTCAGGAACAGCGGCTGCTTCGCGATCATGATGGAGGTTTCCCGGCCGAAATAAGCCTGGATGTCCTTGCCATTGATCGTGATCTTGCCGGTGCCCTTCTTCAGGAAGACGCGGGCGACGCTCGATTTGCGACGGCCGGTTCCGTTGTTCCATTCACCAATCATCTCAAGGCTCCTTACAGTTCCAGCGCTTTGGGCTGTTGGGCGGTATGCGGGTGCTCTGCGCCACCGTAGACCTTGAGTTTCTTGATCATCGCGTAGCCGAGCGGGCCCTTGGGCAACATGCCCTTGACGGCCTTTTCCAGGGCACGGCCCGGATGCTTGGCTTGCATGTCGCGGAAGTTCGTCGCCGAGATACCGCCTGGGTAGCCCGAATGACGGTAGTAGATCTTGTCGATCGGCTTGGCGCCGGTCACACGCAGCTGGGCTGCATTGATGATGACGATGAAGTCACCGGTGTCGACGTGAGGCGTGTAAATGGCCTTGTGTTTGCCGCGCAAACGGAGAGCAACTTCGCTGGCTACTCGTCCGAGGACCTTGTCGGTCGCGTCAATCACAAACCACTCGTGCGTCACGTCAGCGGGCTTGGCGCTGAACGTTTTGGTCATGAGTTTTCTCGTTGAAGAGGGTTTGCCGAGCCCTTTTCCACGGTCGGCGTTCCTCTGACGGGAATCTCTTAGGTGGGTTATGAACTTCGCCGCGGGGCTGCGAAAGCGCTGCGAAGCCCTCGATTCTATTACGAATCAACGAAATCAGAAACGGTGACGCATTCCGATGGCATAGCTGTTGCCGTCGGAACGGTTGGTCACGCGATCCTGCATCGCCACTGCGTACAGATCGGTGCGCTTGGACAGGTAATAGTCGTAGCCGATGGTGCCGGTGGTGCGCGTGCCGTCGAACGTGCCGGTGACGCGTGTCCTCGCCACGCCGCCCAGGATGGCGCCGGTGCCCAGCGGGATCTTGACGCCGATCGAGGTGGTCTTGGCGTCGTAGTCGGCGATGTCCGTCTTGGCACCGCCGTAGGTCAGGAAGAACTTGGCGAAATCGAAGTCGTACGCACCGCCGAGCAGCCAGTCCTTCTTGGTTTCCGGCAGGGCGACGCCGCCCACGGTGGTCGTCAGCAGGCCGGGGGCGACCGGGTTGCTGATCTGGTCGCGCTCGTAGTAGCCGACGGCGCTCCACGGGCCCGAGATGTAGATGAAATTGATGCCGACGTTCTTCTTGTTATCGTTGCCCGTGGTCGACGACTGTTCGCCGAACTGGTACTGCAGCGTGAAGGTCAGCCCCCCGAAACGTGGCGTCGTGTAGGCCAGTCCGTTGCTCCAGCCGGTATCGGCTGGCGTGGTGCCGTAACCCCAGGCCGCCGTGTTGACGTTGGAATGCAGGATCAGCGGCGAGAACGTGAACGAGTCGCCGAACGGGTTGATCAGGATGCTCGGAACGAAGTTCGGCGCCGTGCCGCGGCCGAGGCGAAACGAGCCGAAATTACCGGACAGCGCGACATTCGCGTCGCGCGCGAAGAAAGGGTCGCCGTTGTAGCGGCCGGGAAGACCGGTGTCGGCCCGCAGGAAGGAGTTCAGCAGGAACGATGCCTTCAGGCCGCCGCCGAGATCTTCGGTGCCCTGCACACCCCACCAGGAAGTCGTGAGGCCGCCGCTTCCAACCACTGCCGTACGCCCGGCGTCACCCGCCATGCGCATCGAACCCGCATAGGCGTCGATCAGGCCGGAGAGCGTGACGCTGGACTGCGCCTGAGCCGGCGCGACAACACCTGCGACGAGCACACTGGCGGCGAGGGCGATCAGATGATTTTTCATGGGTGTTTCGTGGTCTGTGGCTGGAATGGCTGGTTGGATCGAAGCGATGCGCGAAACAGGCGCATCCAAGTGTAAGCAATACCCATACCAGTTTAAGGCGCATTCGCCTACGGGCAGGCATTCGGTACAGCCGGACGAGCACCGCAGTTACCATCGACCCATGTTCAGTTACCGCCACGCATTCCATGCCGGCAACCATGCCGACGTGCTGAGGCACACGGTTTTGATTGCAACGATCGACCATCTGCTCGAAAAGGATGCACCACTCACCGTGGTGGACACCCATGCAGGTGCAGGCCTCTACCGCCTCGACGGCGACTATGCGGACACCAGCGGCGAAGCAGCGCAGGGCATTCTGCGTCTGCGGGCAGAGTTCGAGGCGGCCGCAGAAGCCACGCTGCTCGCACCTGCGCTGGCCCGCTACCTCGAGGTCGTCGGCGATTTCAATCCGAAGGGCGGCGCCAAGGTCTACCCCGGATCCCCTTTCATCGTCCAGCACCTGCTGCGCGATCAGGACAAGCTCAAGCTGTTCGAGCTCCACCCGACCGACTCGCGCACGCTGGCCGCGAACATCGCCCAGCTCGAAGCCGGCCGGAAGATCGCCGTGCTGATGGAAGACGGTTTCGGCAGCGCGACCAAGTTCCTGCCGCCGCCGTCGCGGCGCGCGCTGGTGCTCTGCGACCCCAGCTACGAAGTCAAGAGCGACTACGCGCGCGTCCTCGGCTTCGCCGCCGAAGCGCTCAAGCGGTTCGCGACCGGCACCTACGCCGTCTGGTACCCGATCATTCCCCGCCCCGAGGCGCACGACCTGCCGCGCCGCCTGAAGACGATGGCGACCAAGGCCGGGAAGTCGTGGTTGCATGCGACGCTGACCGTCAAATCGAGCAAGATCGTCACCGACCCGACCGGCGAGACACGCCGCCCCGGCCTGCCGGCGAGCGGTATGTTCCTGATCAATCCGCCGCACACGCTCAAGGCGAAGCTGGCGGCGGCCTTGCCGCAGCTGGTCGAGCGGCTGGCCCAGGACCGCAACGCGACCTTCTCGCTCGACGCAGGCGGCTGACGGCGCGGGCGCATCTAGCGCTGGCTGCGCGCCCTGGACAACCGACGCGGCGCGGCTGCTGGCTGCGTCGGCAACGTTGCAGCCTCGCCGCCGGTCCCTCCCAGCACCGAGAGCGCCGCCCGGTCCACCGGCGCGCCGCCGCAACGCATACCGGCACCGTCCATCACGGTGATGGCCACCTGCTTGATGCCCAGGCCGACCATGTCGATCGCATCGGCCGCCGCGCGGCTCAGGTCGATGATCCGGCCCGGACCGAACGGGCCGCGGTCGTTGACGCGTACCAGGACTTCGCGTCCGTTGGTCAGGCTGCGCACGCACACCGGCGTGCCGAAAGGCAGCGTGCGGTGCGCGGCCGTGAAGGCCGACATGTCGAAGCGTTCGCCGTTGGCCGTGCGACGCTGGTGGAACTGGATGCCGTACCAGGAGGCACCGCCGCGCTGGAAGAACTCGGCCGGCGACCTGTCGCCCGGAATGCCGTCGTTGACGCCTTCGAGTGGCACGTCGCTGCCGGAGGAAAAAAGCTCGTAGTTCACCGCCGTCACCGTCGACCGCGGCGGAGCGCCCGGCGGAACGTTGATATCGCGCGCCAGCGGGCGCAGGCCAGTGCCCGACGAGGCGCTCGCCGGAGCCGGCGGCGTGGGACCGGTCATCGCAGACGCAGCGGGATCGGGCGTGACCGTGCAACCTGCCAGCACGAACGCTCCCGCGACGAAAAGCACGGCGGACGCTGCCCGGGCGATCGTGCGCCGCGCCGCGTCGCCGCGTCCGAAGGCGCTCATGCGCTCCAGCCGAGCCGATCGAGCACGGCGAGCGGCGCCGCGGCCTGGTTCATCGTGTAGAAGTGCAGCGCGGGTGCGCCGCCTTCGCAGAGGTTCTCGCACAGGCTGGCCACGACGTCGAGGCCGAAGGCGCGGATCGATTCGACGTCGTCGCCGTAGCCCTGAAGCCGCAACCGGATCCAGCGCGGGATTTCCGCACCACAGGCGTCGGAGAAACGCAGCAGTTGCGCCGAACTGGTGATGGGCATCACGCCCGGCACGATCGGCGCGTCGACGCCGAGCTTGCTCGCGTCGTCGACGAAACGGAAATAGGCCTCGGCGCTGAAGAAATACTGCGTGATCGCCGAATCGGCGCCGGCCTTCATCTTGACCGCGAAGGCCTGCAGGTCGGCTTCGGGCGAGCGCGCCTGCGGATGGATCTCCGGATAGCAGGCGACCTCGACATGGAAATCGCGGCCGGTCTCCTCGCGGATGAACGTCACGAGATCGCTTGCGTACTGGAACTCGCCGCCGATGCCGTAGCCGCTCGGCAGATCGCCGCGCAGCGCGACCAGCCGACGCACGCCCATCGCCTTGAGTTCGGCGAGCTGCGCGCGCACGGTGGCACGCGTGGCGCCGATGCAGGAGAAATGGCTCGCCGCGGGCACGTCCTCGGAGATGATTTCCCTCACCGCGTCGAAAGTGCCCTGGTGCGTGGACCCACCCGCGCCGTAGGTGACCGAACAGAACTCGGGCTTCAGCGCATACAGCTGCCGGCGCACCGCGCGCAGCTTGACCGCGCCTTCGGCGGTCTTGGTCGGAAAGAACTCAAAGCTCAGCGGAAGGCGCATGCGCGTCTCCTGGATGGCCGTCGGCACCGGAGGCATGGACGGCGTGGATGAAGAATTCGCGGTTGCCGTCGCCGCCCGCGATCGGGCTGTCGAGCCAGCGCACGACGCGCAGGTCGAGCGCGGCGCAGGTCTCGCGCAGGCGCGTTTCGACCACCGCGTACATCGTCGGGTCGCGCACGATGCCGCCCTTGCCGACCTGGCCCGGCTGCAGTTCGAACTGAGGCTTGACCAGCATCAGCATGTCGCCGCGCGACGCGAGAAAGGGCACCAGCGCCGGCAGCACCAGCGTCAGCGAAATGAAGGACAGGTCGGCAACCACCAGGTCGAAATCGTCGCGTCCGGTTTCGTCCGCATCGTCCGTTTCCGGATCGGCCAGGTCGTCGGCGCTCAGTGCGCGCGCATTGACCTGCTCGATCGCCGTCACGCGTGCGTCGTCGCGGATGCGCGCATGCAGCTGGCCGTGGCCGACATCGACGCCGACCACGTGCGCGGCGTCGTGCTGCAGCAGGCAGTCGGTAAAGCCGCCGGTCGACTGGCCGACGTCCAGGCAATGCCTGCCGCGCACGTCGATGCCCGCGGCGGCCAGCGCGCCTTCCAGCTTCAGCCCGCCGCGCGAGACGTAGCGCGACTCCGCCGCGTCGTCGAGCTCGAGTTCGGCCGACTCGGGAACGTCGTCGCGGTTCTTGACCACGCTGCGCCACGCGTCGGCGCTGCCCGCGTCGCGCCAGCGCAATCCGCCCGAAATCAGCCGCACGGCCTGCGACCGCGAGGCCGCCATGCCGCGTTCCACCAACAATTGATCAGCGCGCATGAATGCCGTGCGTGATCAATAGCGGTAGGTGTCGGCCTTGTAGGGACCGGCCTTGTCGACACCGATATAGGCGGCCTGCGCGTCGGTCAGTTCGGTCAGTATCGCGCCGACCTTTTTCAGGTGCAGGCGCGCGACCTTCTCGTCGAGGTGCTTCGGCAGCACGTAGACCTTGCCGGCCTCGTAGACGTCCGACTTGGTGAACAGCTCGATCTGCGCGATGACCTGGTTGGCGAACGACGACGACATCACGAAGCTCGGATGGCCCGTGCCGCAACCCAGGTTCACCAGGCGGCCCTTGGCCAGCAAGATGATCTTCTTGCCGTCCGGAAAGGTGATGTGGTCGACCTGCGGCTTGATCTCTTCCCACTCGTACTTCTCGATCGACGCGACGTCGATCTCGTTGTCGAAATGGCCGATGTTGCAGACGATCGCCTGGTCCTTCATGGCGGCCATGGTGTCGTGCGTGATGACGTCCTTGTTGCCGGTGGTGGTCACGAAGATGTCGGCCTTGTCGGCGGCATAGGCCATCGTCACGACCTTGTAGCCTTCCATCGCGGCCTGCAGCGCGTTGATCGGGTCGATTTCGGTGACCCAGACCTGGGCGCTGAGCGCGCGCAACGCCTGCGCCGAGCCTTTGCCCACGTCGCCGTAGCCGGCCACGACCGCGACCTTGCCGGCGATCATCACGTCGGTGGCGCGCTTGATGCCGTCGACCAGCGACTCGCGGCAGCCGTACAGGTTGTCGAACTTGCTCTTGGTGACCGAATCGTTCACGTTGATCGCGCGGAACTGCAGCGTGCCCTTGGCGGACATCTCGTTCAGGCGGTGCACGCCGGTGGTGGTTTCCTCGGTCACGCCGATGATTTCGGCGGCCTTGCGGGTGTACCAGGTCGAATCGACGGCGATCCTGGCCTTGATCGCGGCGTAGAGGATGCGTTCTTCCTCGCTGGTCGGGTCGGCCAGAACGGACAGGTCCTTCTCGGCGCGCTGACCCAGGTGCATCAGCAGCGTGGCGTCGCCGCCGTCGTCCAGGATCATGTTCGGGCCTTCGCCTGCCGAACCCTTGGGGCCGAATTCGAAGATCGAGTGGGTGTAGTCCCAGTAGTCTTTCAGCGTCTCGCCCTTGACCGCGAACACCGGCGTGCCGGCGGCGGCGATGGCGGCAGCGGCGTGGTCCTGCGTCGAGAAGATGTTGCACGAAGCCCAGCGCACCGAGGCGCCGAGCGCCTGCAGCGTCTCGATCAGCACGGCGGTCTGGATCGTCATGTGGATCGAGCCGGTGATGCGCGCGCCCTTGAGCGGTTGAGTCTTCGAGAATTCCTCGCGAATGGCCATCAGGCCGGGCATCTCGGTCTCGGCGATGCGGGTTTCCTTGCGGCCCCAGGCGGCGAGGGAAATGTCGGCGATGGCCTGGTCGGCCAACTGGGCTTGGGTCAGCACAGCGGACGGAACGGCGGATGCGACGGGGCGATTGAGAACAGCGCTCATGAGAACTCCAGACGGTTTCGGATGATTTCGGACAAGCCGCCGTTCAAGGGAGTTCCGAATGGAAAGGACTCACCGCGAGATCAGCGGATGAGCGTGGTTGCGACTGTGTCCGAGCCTCACGCCTGTTCGGCGCTGCAACGCTCCTCGGAACCCCGGATTTTAGCCCAACGCCCGCGACCGCCACCAACCCCTACAACCGCGCGGGTCGGGCACGGGGCCGACGCGGCGGGCCCGCGACCCGGACTACATTCGCCGACGGACCGCGTGGCAGTGCCGCTGGCGACTGGCGCGTTCCGACTCAAGGCGTCCCCTCCATGCACTCCGTTTTCCGCATCTCCTCGTCCACGATGGCTGCCGCTGCGACGCTCTGTACCATCGCCGCGCTGACCGCCGTGCCGAACCTCGCAGCGGCCCAGCCCGCACCGATGCCCCCGCGCGCCGGCGCGATGGCACCCGCAACGCCTGCCGCACCGGCCGCACCGGCCGCACCCACCGTCCGCATCCGCGGCACCGTGGTGTTCGCCGATGCCAAAAGCATCATCGTTAAAGACCGTGGCGGCGAGGTCGTGAGCCTGGCGCGCGCGCCGAACCTGCCGATCTCCGAGGTCTACCGCATCAAGCTGAACGACATCAAGCCGGGAAGCTACATCGGCACCGCTGCGATGCCGCAGCCCGACGGCACGCAGCGGGCGCGCGAAGTGCTGGTCTTCCCCGAAGCCGCACGCGGCACCGGCGAAGGCCACTTCCCGTGGGACCTGGAGCCGCAGAGCACCATGACCAACGCCACCGTCGCCGACATGGCTTCGGCCCCGTCGAACGTGCGCGGCGGCCAGCAGATGCGGCTGAGCTACAAGGGCGGGGAGAAAGTGGTGATCGTGCCGGCCGACGTGCCGGTGGTGACCTTCCGTCCGGGCGACGAGGCGCTGCTGGTGCCCGGCGCCAGGGTGCTGGTCAACGCGCAGGAGCGCAACGGCGTTCCGACCGCGCTGCGGGTAATGGCGGGCAAGAACGGATTCGTGCCACCGATGTAAGGCGACGGGCGCCCGACGCCCGACGCCTGTGCGGCGATAATCGGCGCCCTCCCCCGACCCTCACAGGCTGCCGCGCCCCGACGTGCGGCAACGCGCCTGTCTCCGGAAACCAGTTCGTGTCCTTCCTGTCCGAAACCCGTCGCCGCCGCACCTTCGCGATCATTTCCCACCCCGACGCCGGCAAGACCACGCTGACCGAGAAGCTGCTGCTGTTCTCGGGCGCGATCCAGATCGCCGGCTCGGTCAAGGCGCGCAAGGCGACGCGCCACGCGACGTCCGACTGGATGGAGATCGAGAAGCAGCGCGGCATCTCGGTGGCCTCGTCGGTGATGCAGATGCTCTATCGCGAGCACGTCATCAACCTGCTCGACACGCCCGGTCACAAGGACTTCTCGGAGGACACCTACCGCGTGCTCACGGCCGTCGATTCGGCCCTGATGGTGATCGACGCGGCCAACGGCGTGGAGGCGCAGACGAGGCGCCTGATCGAGGTCTGCCGCCAGCGCGACACGCCCATCATCACCTTCGTCAACAAGATGGACCGCGAAGTGCGCGAGCCGCTGGACATCCTCGACGAGATCGAGCGCGAGCTGGGCATGCCGTGCGTGCCGATGACCTGGCCGGTGGGCCAGGGCAAGAGCTTCGGCGGCATCATGAACCTGCGCACGCAGACCATGACGGTGTTCGACTCCGGCAAGGAGCGCCTGCCGCAGGAATTCGAGACGATCCGCCTGGACGACCGCGACGAACTCATCAAGCGCTTCGGCGCCGAGTTCGAGAACGCCGAGCAGAGCATGGAACTCGCCGCCGGCGCGTCGCCCGCCTGGGACCGCGAGGCCTTTCTGGCCGGCAGGCAGACGCCGGTGTTCTTCGGCTCGGGCGTGAACAACTTCGGCGTGATGGAGGTGCTCGACGCGCTGGTCGACCTCGCGCCGTCGCCGCAGTCGCGCACCAGCACCGTGCTGGTCAACCGCCAGCCGGTGGTCAAGGAAATCCAGCCCGAGGACAAGGATTTCGCCGGCGTCGTCTTCAAGGTGCAGGCCAACATGGACCCGGCGCACCGCGACCGCATCGCCTTCGTGCGCATGGCCTCGGGCAAGTACACGCCCGGCATGAAGCTCAAGGTGCAGCGCACGTCGAAGGAACTGCGCCCGACCAGCGTCGTGACCTTCATGAGCCAGCGCCGCGAGGCGGTGGAAGAAGCCTACGCGGGCGACATCGTCGGCTTCACCACGCACGGCGGCGTGCAGCTGGGCGACACCATCACCGATGGCGCCAACCTGATGTTCACCGGCCTGCCGTTCTTCGCGCCGGAACTTTTCATGACCGTGATCCTGAGGAACCCGCTGCGCACGAAGCAGCTCCAGCAAGGGCTGGCGCAGCTCGGCGAGGAAGGCGCGATCCAGGTGTTCCGCCCCGAAATCGGCGGGCCGATGCTGCTGGGCGCCGTCGGCCAGCTGCAGTTCGAGGTGGTGCAGCACCGCCTCAAGGGCGAGTACGACTGCGACGTGCGGCTCGAGGGCTGCCAGTACACCGGCGCGCGCTGGATCACCGCCGACACGCCGGCCGAGCTGCGCGAGTTCGTCAACGCGTATCCGGTGCGCATGGCGCTGGACGCGGCCAACACGCTGGCCTACCTCTGCACCTCGCCCTACGACGTGCGGCTGGCTCAGGAGCGCTTTCCGAAGATCCATTTCCACCCGCTGCGAGAGCACGCGGGCCTCTCGCTGCAGAACGCAGGCTGATCCGCCGGCCCCCGCGGCCCGCTCGCACATGACATTCAAATCCCACGCCACCGCCGGCGCATCGCCGGCACGGCGCCGGTTGCTGCTTCAACTCATGCGTTTTGGCGCGGCCGGCATCGTCGGGCTGCTGGTCGACATGGCCGTGCTTTTCCTGCTGGCACCACTGCTGGGCTGGTACGCCGCCCGCATGGCGTCGTTCCTGGTTGCGGCGTCGGCGACCTGGTGGTTCAACCGGCGCTTCACCTTCGCGACTTCCGCGACGCGCCCGGCAATGCCGGCACGGCGCGAATACGCGCGCTACATCGGCTCGATGCTCGGCGGCGCGGTGGTGAACTATGCGGTCTACGTGCTGACGCTGCAATTCGCTCGGCTGCCCTGGGCGCCGGCACTCGGCGTGGCGCTGGGCAGTCTGGCAGGCATGTCGCTGAACTTCGTCGCGGCACGGTATTTCGTGTTCGGAGATGCGTTGCCGGAGCCAGCGGCACTGGAAGCAGTGGCGGAAGCGGAAGCGACGATGCAGCCGCTGCGCCTGTGGCCCGCGCAGGCACGCCACGCACTCATCGGCGTCTTCACGGACATCGACGACACGCTCACCACCGACGGTGCCATCACCGCCGAGGCCTTGGCGGCACTCGCCGCCCTCAAGGCCGCCGGGTTGCATGTCGTCGCGATCACGGGCCGGCCGGTCGGCTGGAGCGAACCTTTCGCGGCGGCCTGGCCGGTGGACGCGATCGTCGCGGAGAACGGCGCCGTCGCGCTGATTCCGCCCGCGCCCTGGCGGCCGGGCGACATGCAGCATCCGGCCGCGGGCAAGCGCTACCGGCAGGATGCGTCCACGCGCGCGGCCCACCATGCCCGGATGCAGAAAGTCCTCGCACGCATCGAGCGCGAAATCCCCGGCGCACGCCGCGCCACCGACTCGACCGGTCGGGAGACGGACATCGCCATCGATCACAGCGAATTCGTGCGGCTGACCGAGGCGCAGATCGATGCGGTCGTCGCACTGATGCGCGACGAAGGCATGACTGCGACGGTGAGCAGCATCCACGTCAACGGCTGGTACGGCGACAACGACAAGCTCTCCGGCGCGCGCTGGATCGTGGACGAACTCTGGAAACGCCCGCTCGACGCCGAGATGGACCGCTGGGCCTATGTCGGCGATTCGACCAACGACCAGGTCATGTTCGGGGCGTTCGCGAACGGCATCGGCGTAGCGAACGTGGCGCGCTTCGTGCCGAAGCTCGCGCACCTGCCGCGCTACGTGGCACAGGGCGAGCGCGGCGCAGGGTTCGCGGAGGTGGTGCGGGCGGTGCTCGCGGCGCGCTAGCGGCCGAGGCCCGCGGCCTCGATCTCGGTGCGCAGCGGTTCGACCATCCGCTGGGCCGCCGGCGACAGGCTCCGGTTGCGAAGGCGCACCAACCCGATCGGCCGACGCAGCACCGGCGAGCGCAACCGGCGCTGCACGACGCCGGAGCGTTGCGCCACGACGCGCTGCGAGTTCCGGCAGCGCGCTGACGCCGACGCCCGCGGCCACCATCGCTGCGATCGTCGCGAGGTGTCTCGACCTCGTCGCACGGCGTGAAGCGCAGCTTGTGCGTGAGCAGGGCCGCGTCGGCGTACTGGCGCACGCTGGTACCGGCCGGCATCGAGATGTGCGGCAATCCGACGACAGCGGCCCATTCCAGCGGCGACCTGCCGCGCGCGCGCATGGGCCGAAAGCAGCCAGCAGCACGAAGGCGTCGGAGGCCAGCGGCAGATAGTCGAGACCGGCATAGGCCGCATTCGCCGCGGACAGCGCGAAGTCGAAGAGCCGTGCCGACAGCATCGTCTCCAGCCTGCCGACCGTGCCGGACACCGCCGGTTGCGACATGTGCATCTGCAGCGCGGTGCGCCGGAAGCTCAGGGTCTCCGCCAACGTCAGGAAGACGTCGAGTTCGCCGGCGATCCAATTGATCTTCACAACTTATCAGTCCATCCAAAGAATCGTCTGGACCTTGCAATCGACCCTGCCTAGACTTCGCCTCAATCAGCGCACGGGGCGCGCAGAAAAGAGACACGCAGACATGAGCACCTCCATTCATTTCCAGGGACCGCGCGGTGCCCGCACGGTCGTCGTCGGCGGTGGCACCATGGGCGCCGACGTCGCCGTCGTGCTGGCGCGCGGCGGCGCCAGCGTCACGGTGGTCGACCCGAACGCCGCGCAGCGCGAGCGACTCGGCCCGCACGTCGCGGCGGAATTCGCCGCGATAGGACTGGGCCATCGCGCGAGCCTGATCGGCAGCGTCGAGACCCTCGAAACGGTCGACTGGAGCGGCGTCGCGCTCGTCGTCGAATGCATCACCGAACGCCTGGACGCCAAGCAGGCACTGTTCTGCGCGCTGGCCGAACGCGCGCCGGCCGACACGGTGCTCGCGAGCAACAGTTCCAGCTTCCCGATCAGCGCGATCGCGCAGGGGCTGCCGACGACCGGACGCATGCTGGGCCTGCACTTCTTCATGCCCGCGCACCTGGTGCCGCTGGTCGAAGTGGTCTGCGGCGCCGACAGCGCCCCCGAACGCGCGCGGTGGCTGTGCGACTTCATGCGCGCCTGCGGCAGCGTGCCGGTGCTGGTGCGCAAGGACAAGCCCGGTTTCCTCGCCAACCGCCTGCAGCACGCGCTGTCGCGCGAGGCCTTCGCGCTGATCGACGAAGGCGTCGCCTCGGCCGAAGACGTGGATGCAGCAGTGCGTTTCGGCTTCGGATTCCGCTATTTGGCGGCCGGCCCTGTGATGCAGCGCGACCATGCGGGCATCGACGTGCACTGCGCGGCCGCAGCGACCATGTATCCGACGCTGTCGAACACGGCCGAGCCGGCCCGCGCGCTCAGCGACCGTGTCGCGCGTGGCCATCTCGGCATGAAGACCGGTCAGGGCTTCTACGACTGGCCGACAGAAAAGCGCATCGCCGAACGCGTGCGCTACGACGCGTTGCTGCGTCACGGGCTGGCGCTGCTGGCGTCCGAGCTGCCGGCGATCGACCGCAGCGACCTTCCCTCTCCACCGGAACCACACGCATGAATGACATCGATCCGCTGATCGTCACGGTCGCCCCCAACGGCGCCTACAAGCAACCGTCCGACCACCCGGCGCTGCCGATCACGTCCGAGACGCTCGCCGCCACGGCCAGGTCGTGTCGCGACGCCGGCGCCGCGATGCTGCACATGCACATCCGCGACGCCGGGGGCGGTCACAGCCTGGACGCCGACGGCTATCGCGAAGCGCTCGCGGTCGTACGCCGTGCGGTCGGCGACGACATGGTGCTGCAGGTCACCAGCGAAGCCGCCGGCCGCTACCAGGCGCCGGCGCAGATCGCGATGGTGCGCGACCTGCGGCCCGAGGCCGTCTCGATCGGCCTGCGCGAGATCGACAAGCCCGAGATCGGCGAAGCCGGTCTGCAGCGATTCTTCGGCTGGCTGGCACGCGAACGGGTGATGGTGCAGGTCATCCTGTACGACGCGGCGGACGTGAAACGCTGGAACGCGTTGCGCAGCACGGGCGTGGTGCCCGAGGCGCCGTGGTTCCTGCTGTTCGTGCTGGGCCGCTACACCGCCGGCCAGACGTCCGATCCGCGCGACCTGCTGCCGTTCCTCGAGGCACAGGAAGGTCCGGAGCCGTGGGCCGTCTGCGCGTTCGGCGCGACCGAGAACGCTTGCATCACCGCCGCGGCAGCGCTCGGCGGCCATGCACGCGTCGGCTTCGAGAACAACCTGCTGTGCAAGGACGGCCGCATCGCGCCGGACAACGCGGCGCTGGTGCGGCAGGTGGCGGAAGCGGCATCGGCGCTCGGCCGACCGCTGGCCACCGGCGCCGACATACGGCAGCACTTCGGCGGCCGCTGAAACCCCGGCGCGGAAAACGCAGAACACGGAACGCAGAACGATCGAATTTCGAAGGAGACAAAAATCATGAACAGAAGAACCCTTGCCCGCGCGCTCGCTGCGGCCCTGCTGCCGCTCTCCGCGTTCGGCGCGCTGGACAACGCCTCGGCACAGACGCAAGCCGCGCCCTACCCGTCGAAGAACATCCGTTTCGTCGTACCCTACCCGCCCGGCGGGCCGACCGACCTGATGGCGCGGATGCTCGCGCCCGAGCTGCAGAAGCGCCTGGGCGGCACGGTGATCGTCGACAACAAGGGCGGTGCCGGCGGCAACCTCGGCAGCGCCGAAGTCGCGCGCCAGCAGCCGGCCGACGGCCATACGCTGCTGCTGGCGGCCAGCGGTCCGATGGCGGTGAATCCGTCGCTCTACCGCAGCATGCCCTTCGAGCCGCTGAAGGACCTGGTACCGGTGACGCAGTTGTCGGCTTTTCCGCTGGTGCTCGAAGTGCATCCGTCGCTGGGCATCAAGACCGTGAAAGACCTCATCGCGCTGGCCAGGGCAGGCAAGGTGCCGCTGAGCTACGCGTCGGCCGGCAACGGCACGCCCCAGCACCTGGCCGGCGAGCTCTTCAACACCATCGCGCAGACGCAGATCAAGCACATTCCCTACCGCGGCGCCGGGCCGGCGCTCAACGATCTGCTGGGCGGCCAGGTCAACGTGATGTTCGACATCCTGGGCAGCTCGCTGCCGTACCTGACGACCGGCAAGCTCGTGCCGCTCGCCGTGACGTCCCCGCAGCGCAGCTCGACGCTGCCGCAGGTCGCGACGATGGCCGAAGCCGGCGTTTCGGGCTACGAGATCACGGCCTGGCACGGCATCGCCGTGCGCGCCGGCACGCCGCAACCGATCGTCGACAAGCTCAACGCGACGGTCCTCGCCATCTTCCAGGACCCGGCCTTCCGCATCCGCTGGGAAGCCATCGGCACGCCGGTCGTCGCCGGATCGGCGGAAAGCTTCGGCAAGCTGATCCGCGCCGATTCGGAACGCCTCGGCAAGCTGGTGAAGGACGCCGGAGTGACGCTGGACTGAGGCGGCGGGCCTACGGTGCCTTCGCCAGCCCCAGCTTCTCGATGATGACCTTCTCCTTGCCCATCGTCTCCTGCGCGAACTTCGTGTAGTCGGCCGAACTCATGTAGTTGGGCAGCATGTCGTAGCGGCCGAGCGAGGCGACATAGCTCGGCTCCTCCATCGCCTGCTTGAACGCGTCGTGCAGTTTCTTCACGACCTCGGGCGGCGTGCCCTTGGGCGCGCCGATGCCGAAGGGCGAGTTCTGCACGATGTCGTAGCCGAGCTCCTTGAGGGTCGGCGCGTCCGGAAACTTGGCGAGCCGGGTGGCACCCCAGGTGTTGAGCACGCGCAGCTTGCCGGCCTCGACCTGCGGCGCGAAGCCGGTGCTGTCGGCCGCAGCCATCAGGTGCCCGCCGACCACCGCCTGCATCAGGTCGGCGCTGCCCTTGTACGGCACGTGCTGGAGCTGGATGCCGGCGCGCTGCGCGACGGTTTCCATGGTCAGGTGCGGGCTGGTCAGGTTGCCGGTGGAACCATAGGTCAGCGCCCCCGGGTTGGCCTTGGCGTAGGCGACGAAATCCGCCCAGGTCTTGAACGGGCTGCCGGCCGGCACGACCAGACCGAACGCGTAGCCGGTGACGTTGATGACGTAGCCGATGTCCTTGATCGGATCCCAGTTCAGCTTCGTCGTGTAGCCGAGCCTGAACACGCCCAGCGGGATCTGCGCGACCGTGTAGCCGTCGGCCGCCGAACTCTGCAGCGTCTGCGCCGGCAGCGTACCGCCGGCGCCGGGCTTGTTGTCGACGATGACCGGTTGGCCGAGGATCTTGGAGGCGTTGTCGGCGAGTTGCCGCATCGTGATGTCGGTGGGTCCGCCGGCCGGGAAGGCGATGACCAGTTTGACGGGGCGTGCCGGGAACGTCTGCTGCGCCTGGGCGATCAGCGGAAAAACCACCGCGGCCAGGGCCGCGGCGGCAGCGCCAAGGGAGAGTGCGAAACGACGGTGCATGCGCGGTGGTCCTGGAAAATGGGATTTCATAACTTCACAACCCCATTGGACCGGGCCGGCGCGGCACCCACAATCGGTGCCTCCCCTATGAAGTCACGTCGGCGTCACCGACGATCCGGCCCTGGCAACCCGAGGTACTGGTCGAAGCTGGCGTCGTAACCTGCATTGGCATGCAGTCCCAGGTACTGATCGAGCGAGGGATCGTAGAAAGGGTTGCTTGGCGGCGTGGTGCGCGGGTCGTACATGGCGGCGGTGGTGCAAGGACGAGGCACTGTCGCAGGCGCATCCGGAGCATGGCGCTTGCGCGCACCAGGATTGATGTCGTCGTTGGCAGGGCGCTTCATTGCATCCGGCCGGGCGATCGAGGTCCGGGTGAAGCCGGGTGGAGTGCCGCCGGACCTTGCAGGAATCCGGTTCGAAGCCGACGACGAAGCCGGCACGGATGCGGCAGAAAGATGCGTGAGTCTTGACATGAGGGTTACCCGAGTGGAAGGAACTGCCACCGGAACTGCGATTGCTGTCCCGATGGCGGTAGCGATGTTCGTGGCGCGAATCCTCGGGTGGGCTCGGCATCGTCCTAAAACCGTTCGCGCTGCCGTCGCCTTTCAGGTTCGCGAAAGCACCGGAGCCAACGCCACGCCGGTATGCGTCCCCAACGCCACCACCTCCTCCGGCGGTGCCGCGGCGACGATGCGCCCGCCGGCGTTGCCGCCCTCCGGCCCGAGGTCGATCAGCCAGTCGGCTTCGGCGATCACGTCGAGATCGTGCTCGATCACCACCACGCTGTGGCCGCCGTTCACCAACCGATGCAGCACACGGATGAGTTTTTCCACGTCGGCCATGTGCAGGCCGACGGTCGGCTCGTCGAGCACGTAGAGCGTGTGCGGCGGCTTCTGGCCGCGGCGCGTGATGTCGTCGCGCACCTTGCTCAGCTCGGTCACGAGCTTGATGCGTTGCGCCTCGCCGCCCGACAACGTCGGCGACGGCTGGCCGAGCGTCAGGTAGCCCAGGCCGACGTCCACCAGCAGCTGCAGCGGATGGCCGATGTTGGGCATGCTGGCGAAAAAGCCGACCGCCTCGTCGACCTCCATCCGGAGCACGTCGCCGATGCTCCTGCCGCGCCAGGTCACGGCCAGCGTCTCCGGGTTGAAGCGCGCGCCGTGGCAGACCTCGCACGGCACCTTCACGTCCGGCAGGAAGCTCATCTCGATGGTGCGCACGCCCGCGCCGTCGCAGCCCGGGCAACGGCCTTCGCCGGTGTTGAAGCTGAAGCGCGCCGGTGCGTAGCCGCGCGCCTTGGCTTCGAGCGTATCGGCGAACAGCTTGCGGATAGTGTCCCAGAAACCGATGTAGGTCGCCGGGCAGCTGCGCGGCGTCTTGCCGATCGGGGTCTGGTCGACTTCCAGCACGCGGTCGATGGTCTCGTAGCCTTCGACCGAGGTACAGCCGGTCCACGACGGCCGCTTGCCGGCCGCATCCGCGTCGCGGCCGGCCTTGGTCATGCGCTGGATCACGATCGACTGCACGTTGGCCAGCAGCACGTCGCGCGCCAGCGTCGACTTGCCCGATCCGCTGACGCCGGTGATGGCGACCAGGCGGTGCAGCGGCAGCGTCGAGGTGACGCCCTTCAGGTTGTGCAGGTCGGCGCCACGCACCGTGAGCCAGTCGGGCGCCTCGGGCGTGGGCATCGGCACCGGCCGCCGCGTCTGCAGCGGGTGCCGGATCGCATCGCGCAGGTAGCGCCCGGTCTGGGATTCCTCCGCCGCCTGGATGTCCGCGACGCTCCCCTGCGCCACCAGCCGCCCGCCGCGCTTGCCCGCGCTCGGACCGATGTCGATGATGTGGTCGGCGCGGCGGATGGTGTCCTCGTCGTGCTCGACGACGACCAGTGTGTTGCCCTTGTCGCCGAGCTTGTGCAGCGCGTTCAGCAAAATCTGGTTGTCGCGTGCGTGCAGGCCGATGGTCGGCTCGTCGAGCACGTAGCAGACGCCCTGCAGGTTGCTGCCGAGCTGCGCGGCGAGCCGGATGCGCTGGGCCTCGCCGCCAGAGAGCGTCGGTGCGCCGCGGTCCAGCGTGAGGTAGCCGAGGCCGACCTCCTCCAGAAATTCGAGGCGGCTCCTGATTTCGGGTACGAGGTCGCGGGCGATCTCGGCGGCGCGCCCGGTCAGCGCGAGCGATTCGAACCACTTGCGGATGTCGGTCACGCTCATGCGTGCGATCTCGGTGATGCCGATGCCGCCGCTGCCGAAGCCGAAGCCGCTTGCAGGCTCGCCCGACGCCTGCGCGATCGGCGGCGTGAACAGCACCGCCCGCGCCACCGCGTTCAGCCGCGTTCCCTCGCAGGTCGGACACACCGTGTCGCCGACGTCTTCCGCCTCAGGCTCCGCGAAGGTCTGCTCGCGCCCCTTCTGGTCGTCCGCCAGCACCGAGTCGTCGAACACCTTGCGCTGGTCCTTGGTCAGCTTGACGCCGGTGCCCACGCAGTCCGGGCACCAGCCGTGCTTGCTGTTGTAGCTGAACAGGCGCGGGTCGAGCTCGGCATAGCTGGTGCTGCAGACCGGGCAGGCGCGCAGCGTCGAGAACACCTGCGTGCGGCCGATGCCCGACGTCGGCGTGCCGTCGGCGATCGCTTCGCGCAGGCCGTCGAGGTCGCTCATGACATGCAGCACGCCCTTGCCGTGCTCCAGCGCCCTGGTCAGCGCCTCGCGCAGTTGCACCTCGTCGCCGGGCGTCACGTCGAGGCTGGCCACCGGCAGCTCGATGCTGTGCTCCTTGAAGCGATCGAGCCGCGGAAACGGATTCGTCGGCAGGAAACCGCCGTCCACGCGCAGGTGCGTGAAGCCGCGCGGCCGCGCCCAGTCGGCCAGTTCGGTGTAGACGCCCTTGCGATTGCTCACCAGCGGCGCCAGCAGGCCGATGTGCTGCCCCTTGAAGCTGCGCATGAGCTGTGCGGCGATGCTGTCCGGCGTTTGCGGCTGTACCGCGGCGCCGTCGTGGATGCAGTGCTGCGTGCCGAGCTTCACGTAGAGCAGGCGCAAAAAGTGCCAGACCTCGGTGGTCGTGCCGACCGTGCTCTTGCGGCCACCGCGCGACAGCCGCTGCTCGATCGCCACCGTCGGCGGAATGCCGTAGACCGCGTCGACTTCGGGCCGGCCCGCCGGCTGCACGATGCTTCGCGCGTACGCGTTGAGCGATTCGAGATAGCGCCGCTGGCCTTCGTTGAACAGGATGTCGAAGGCCAGCGTCGACTTGCCCGAGCCGCTGACGCCGGTCACCACGCTGAACTTGCCGCGCGGGATGTCGACGCTGAGATTCTTGAGGTTGTGCTCGCGCGCATTGACGATCTGGATCGCGTCGCGCCCGAACGCCGGCAACGCGCGCGGCTGCGGCTCGCGCGCCGAGAAGCGCGACGGCCCGATCGACAGTTCGTAGTCGCGCAGCGCATCGCCGGTGAGCGACCCCGCCATCTCGCGCACCTGCTCCGGCGTGCCGACCGCGACCACCTGCCCGCCGCCGTCGCCGCCTTCGGGCCCGAGATCGATCAGCCAGTCGCTGGCGCGGATCACGTCGAGGTTGTGCTCGATCACGACCAGCGAATGGCCGGCGTCGAGCAGCTTGCGCAGCGCGCGCATGAGCCGTGCGATGTCGTCGAAATGCAGACCCGTGGTCGGTTCGTCGAACAGGAACAGCGTGCCCTTGCGCGCCAGCGACTGCTTGCTGGCGGTGTTGTTCTTCGCCGCCTCGGCCAGGAAGCCGGCCAGCTTGAGCCGCTGCGCCTCGCCGCCCGACAGCGTGGGCACCGGCTGGCCCAGCTTCACGTAGTCGAGGCCGACGTCGATGATCGGTTGCAAGGTCCGCAGCACCTCGCGATCGGCCGCGAAGACCTGCGCCGCCTCGGCCACGGTGAGGTCGAGCACGTCGGCGACGTTCAGCGTGCGGTCGCCGCGCTCGACGGCGACTTCGAGAATCTCCGGCCGGTAGCGCTTGCCGTCGCAGTCCGGGCAGCGCAGGTAGACGTCGCTCAGGAACTGCATCTCGACATGCTCGAAGCCCGATCCGCCGCAGGTCGGACAGCGGCCGTCGCCGCTGTTGAAGCTGAACTTGCTCGCGGTGTAGCCACGCTGGCGCGACAGCGCGGCGGTCGCGAAAATCTCGCGCACGGCGTCCCAGGCGCCGACATAGCTGGCCGGGTTCGAACGCGCGGTCTTGCCGATCGGCGACTGGTCGACGAAGACGACCTCGCTCAGGTGGTCGGCGCCCAGCAGGCGGTCGTGCGCGCCGGGCGTTTCGGTCGCCTTGCCGAAGTGGCGCATCAGCGCCGGCGCCAGCACGTCCTGCACCAGGGTCGACTTGCCCGAACCGCTGACGCCGGTGACGACCACCAGCCGCTGCAGCGGGAACTCGACCGTGACGTTCTGCAGGTTGTGCTCGCGCGCTCCTTCGAGAATCAGGCGCGGCGTGCCGTCGGTCACCGCCCGCTTGAAGCCCATGCCGATCTGCTGGCGCCCGCCGAGGTAGTCGCCGGTCAGGGTGTGCGCATTGCGCAGCGCATCGGTGGTGCCGTCGAACACGATCCGCCCGCCGCGGATGCCCGGGCCCGGACCCATGTCGATCACGCGATCGGCCGCCAGCATCACGGCCGGGTCGTGTTCGACCACCACCAGCGTGTTGCCGGCATCGCGCAGGCGCAGCATGGCCTGGGTGATGCGGTTCATGTCGCGCGGATGCAGGCCGATGCTGGGCTCGTCGAGCACGAACAGCGTGTTGACCAGCGAGGTGCCGAGCGCGGTCGTCAGGTTGATGCGCTGCACTTCGCCGCCCGAGAGCGTGCGGCTCTGGCGGTCGAGCGTGAGGTAGCCGATGCCGACGTCGTGGAGGTAGCGCAGGCGGGTGGTGATCTCTTCGAACAGCAGCTTGAGTGCCTGGGCGTCGCCCTCGTTCGCGGTCGAGTCGTTGCCGTGGCTCTCGATGCCGTCGAAGAGGCGGCGCAGCCGCTCGATCGGCAGCATCATGAGGTCGTGCAGGCACAGCCCGGGCAAGGCCTCCAGCTGCTCGCGCGACCAGTCGACGCCGACCGGCATGAAGCGTTTGGCGGGCGCCAGCACCGCGTCGGCGTCGGCCTTGCTGCCCATGCGCCAGAGCAGCGGTTCGAGCTTGAGCCGTGCGCCGCTGCACGTCGGGCACGGCGTGTAGCTGCGGTACTTCGACAGAAGCACGCGGATGTGCATCTTGTAGGCCTTGCTTTCCAGATAGCCGAAGAAGCGCCTGATGCCGAACCACTGCTGGTTCCACTTGCCATTCCAGTTCGGCGAGCCGTCGATGACCCAGTCCTTCTGAGCCTGCGTGAGCTTGGCCCAGGGCGTGTCGCGCGGGATGCCGGCGTCTTCGGCATGGCGCATGAGGTCGTCCTGCGCCTCCTTCCAGGCCGGCGTCTGGATGGTCTTGATCGCGCCGGCGCGCAGCGTGAGCCGGTCGTTGGGAATGACCAGGCCGAAGTCGACGCCGATCACGCGACCGAAGCCGCGGCAGGTCTCGCAGGCGCCGACCGCCGAGTTGAACGAGAACATCGACGGGATCGGGTCGGCGTAGCGGATGTCGCTCTCGGGGCAGTGCAGGCCGGTGGAGAATTTCCAGACTTCAGGCTCGGCGCCCTCCTCGGCCGGCACCGCGTAGACCGTCAGCCGCCCACCGCCGCGCTTGAGCCCGGTCTCGATGGCTTCGAGCACGCGCACGCGCTCGGCACTTGCGAGCCGGAAGCGGTCGGCGACCACGTCGAGCACCTTGCGCGAGCCGGTCGGCATGGCGACCTCGCGCTCCGCCTGCACGCGCGTGAAGCCGCTGGCCGACAGCCATTGCGTGACTTCGTCGGGCGTCGTCGTGGCCGGCAGTTCGACCGGGAAGGTAACGACGATGCGCGGGTCGCCGGCAACGGCGGCACGCTCGACCATCGCGGCGTAGATCGAGTCCGGCGAGTCGTGCCGCACCGGCAGCGCGGTCTCGCGGTCGAACAGGTTCGCGGCGCGGGCGAACAGCAGCTTCAGGTGGTCGTTGAGCTCGGTCATCGTGCCGACCGTGGAACGCGAGGAGCGCACCGGGTTGGTCTGGTCGATGGCGATGGCGGGCGGCACGCCTTCCACCTTGTCGACCGCCGGCTTGTCCATGCGGTCGAGGAACTGGCGGGCGTAGGCGGAGAAGGTCTCGACGTAGCGGCGCTGCCCTTCGGCGTACAGGGTGTCGAACACGAGGCTCGACTTGCCCGAGCCGCTCGGACCGGTGACCACGGTCATCTCGCCGGTGCGGATGTCGAGGTCGAGATTCTGGAGATTGTGCTGGCGTGCGCCGCGGATGCGGATGGAGCCGGATGTCATGTCTGCCGATCGGGGGAACAGGGGCAAACATTCTAGGAAGCGACCGCCAGCGCTGACGTGCAGGGGTCTTGCGCATGCGCCTGTCGGCGAGGGCGCTCGAAGCGGTCAGAAGTTGTGGCGCACGCCCACCGCGATGGAGCTGAAGTCGACGCCGGAGTCGCCGGTCTGGTAACCCGCGACCGCCTGGTTGTTGACGTGCGTGTAATAGCCGTAGATCTTGGTGCGCTTGCTCAGGTTGTAGTTGTAGCCGAGCGTGTACTGCGACGCGCCGGTGTCGGCCACGCGCGAATAGCTGCCCGCGCGTCCGACGTTGACGTGGAACTCGGAGTTGCCCACCAGGTAGGCGGCGGACAGGCGCACGTTGTTGCGCTTGCCACCGTCGGGAATGATCGCGTTCTGGTCGCGCTGCACGTAGCCGCCGACGACGAAGGGGCCGATCGTGTAGAGCGCACGGATCGCGACCTGCTTGGCCTGGTCGAGCGACGTGTAGCCGGCGCCCAGCGCGAGGTTGCCGATCGTGTAGTTCGCGGCCAGGTCGTAGGCGTTCTTGCCGCCGGCGCCCTTGTCCTGCTCGTGCAGGCCGACCGCGCCTTCGAGCGTGAAGTTGCCGAAGCTCGGCGTGCGGTAGGCGATCTTGTTGGTGTCGCGCATCACGTAGGCGTAGAGCGCGTCGGACGAGGAACCGGTGTCGTGGTTGTGCAGGCTCACGTAGTCGGCCGTCGCGTAGTACGACTCGGCGAACCACCTGCCCATGCGCACGGTGCCGAAGCCGCCTGACAGGTTGACCTCGCTCCGGCGACCGAAGAACGTGCTCGAACTCACGCCGGTGTCCGATGCGAACCCGCTTTCGAGGGCGAAGCCGGCACGCAATCCGCCGCCCATGTCCTCGCTGCCCGTGAACCCGAAACGCGACGAGTTGTTGAAGAGCCCGGTGACGGTGTCGTCGCCGATCTTCTGGCGCTCGACCGTCGTGTTGACCCGCCCGTAGAGCGTGACGCTGCTCTGCGCGGACGCGAAAACGGCGCCCGAGAGCGCCGTGAAGGCCAGTACGGCCTTGATTGCATGCGATGCCTTCATTTTTTTCTCTCCCTTTGCACCCCGCAGCGGGGTGCCCGATTGTTGTAAGAAGGCGCTTACAAATCAATCGGGGAAAGATGAACAAACAGCTCAGTCGTTGGCGCAGACCTCGACATCCTTGGTCTCGCGAATCAGCAGCGTGCCGACCGTCAGCGTGACGCCTGGCCGGATCGGCCTTCACCGGACAGGTCGCCGGCTTGAGGTCGTCGCCGACCTCCTTCTTGAAGGCCGCGTTCTGCTTGGCCGAGGTCCCGTCGAACTTCAGATTGACCGCGTTGCCGACCGGCGCCGTCACCGTCTTGTCGCCGATCTCGGCGACGGCGTCGGAGCCCGACGCACCGGCGATGTTCTCGCAGCTCACCGAGTTCTGCGCCAAGTAGCGCTCGGCGATGTCGCAGGAGTTGCCGAAATCGATCTCGCGCGCCACCGGGTTGTCCTGGAACGAGCAGGTCGCGGGTCGGCGGTGACGGTGACGCCGGCCGTGGCCTGGGCCCGGGAAGGATCGGGGTCGGCCGCCTCGGCCAGCATCTTGAAGACCGGGAAGCAGGTGATCACGGTGAAGCAGGCAGCCGCCCATGATGATGGGCTTGCGGCCGATCCTGTCCGACAGTGACCCGAAAATCACGAAGAACGGCGCGCCGAGCAGCAGCGCGGCGGCGATCATCAGGTTGGCCGAGGTCGCCTCGACCTTGAGCCGGGCCGTGAGGAAGAACAGCGCGTAGAACTGCCCGGTGTGCCAGACGATCAGGATCACCGGCGCCGCGACGCCGATGGTCGCGTAGTTCGGCAGCAGGCGACGATGAAGGCTGACAGGCCCATGACCAGGATCGTCACCAGGAAGGTGTACTTGCGCCCGATCATGTCGCCCAGGCGGCCGAACACGATGGCGCCGAAAGGTCCTGACGAGGAGCCGGCCGCGAGGGCCAGCAGCGCGAAGATGATCCTCTTCTTCTCCGAGGACATGGGCCGAGTCGCGGGATGCGGACCCCCTCGCGCATCCAGCGCGGCTGCCATTTGCTTTGTCTACTGTGAACGGATGCGGCCTTTCTTGCGTGGACCGGTGAGGCATTCTTGGAGCAGCGACTGACCCGAGCCTTTCGCGAAGCTTGCCGCCGCTGACGATCTAGGGTGAAACCCGTGCAACGGGTTTCACCATGCAGGAAAACTACGTCCGGACCTGAAGGATCGAAGGCCGCCGGTCGGCTTCGGCCCATGCATCGCCGCCGAACCAGGCGTCGTCCTGGAGCGCAGCACGCAGCATCGGCAGGCTGTCCAGACCCCAGAAGACGCGGCCGTCGACCGCGAAGGCCGGCACGCCGAAGGCCTGCTGCGCGATGGCTTCGGCGGCGTTGTCGCGCAGGCTGGTCCGCGCCGCGTCGCCGTTGCCGTCGCGCACCGCGACCAGCCGCTCGGCCAGCGCCGCGAGCCGTGCCGGACCGGTCGCCTCCTCGCCGCCGTGCCAGATGTCGCGAAAGATCGTCTCGGCCACGTGGCGGCTGACGCTGCCGTCGTGCGTCGTCGCCATCGCCATCCGCAGATGCGGCAGGGGGTTGTACGGGTGCGAAGCCGGCATCCGCAGCGGCACGCCGTGCGCATGGCCGAGCCAGAGCACGTGCCGGTAGGTCCAGGCGCGCTTGGCCGGCGTTTCGGCCGGCGCGGCCTGGCCGTGATGCTTGAGCAACGCGCCGAGCAGCAGCGGCCTGTAGTCGACGCTGTAGCTCAGGCCTTCGAGCGCTTCGGGGAGCTGTTCGAACGCCAGGTAGGCGTAGGGCGAGATGAAGTCGAGATAGAAGGCGACGTGTTTCATGTCGGCGGTCCTTGGCATGCACGGACCTCGATGGTGCGCCAGACGTTGCGCTTGCCTGCGTCGTCCAGGCGACTCCAGGCGGCGATCTCGTCGAGCGTGCGCAGGCAACCTTCGCACAGACCACGGGCGGCGTCGATGCGGCAGACGGCCATGCACGGCGAGGGCACATCGGACGCCTGCCCCTGCGCCAGGCGCGCTTTCGCGGCCAGCGCGATGCGCAGTTCGGAGGTTGGCAGGTTCGTTTCGTGGCGCATCGGCCGAGCATACGGAAGACGATGCGGTGCGGCACGCACCAATCGCGCGCAACGGTGCGCCATGTCGGTACGGATTCGGCCGCCCACCGCCGTCCCAGGGCGGCATGGAAGTTGCTTGCCATCAACCTACTGCTCTGCCGGCGCCGTTGCCGCGGATTCACAGTACCTCCGCTAATGAAGGCGGGATCCGAGCGGACCGGCAGCGACGTTGCCGCCCTTCGCCTGTTCCAACCTGATGGGTGTGCGTTCCGCAGAACCCGCACAGGAGTCGACATGAAAATCGCAGTCATCGGCCACGGCATGGTGGGCCACAAGTTTCTCGAACAGCTCCACGATCTCGGCATCGCGGACGCCCAGGTCACGGTGCTGTGCGAAGAGCCCCGCGCCGCCTACGACCGGGTCCACCTCTCCGAATTCTTCTCCGGCAAGACCGCCCAGGACCTCTCGCTGGTCGAGGAAGGTTTCTTCGACCGCTCCGGCTTTACGCTGCGCCTGACGACCAAGGCCGCGTCCATCGAGCGGCGCAACAAGACCGTCACCACGCTCGACGGCGAAGTCGTGCACTACGACAAACTGGTGATCGCGGCCGGCTCGACGCCGTTCGTGCCGCCGGTACCGGGCCGCGACCGGCCGAACTGCTTCGTCTACCGCACCATCGAGGACCTCGAAGGCATGAAGGCCTGCGGCGCGCGCTCGAAGACCGGCGTGGTCGTCGGCGGTGGGTTGCTGGGCCTCGAATGCGCGAAGGCGCTGCGCGACATGGGCCTGGAGACGCATGTCGTCGAATTCGCACCGCGCCTGATGGCGGTGCAGGTCGACGAGGGCGGCGGCCGCGTGCTGCGCCACAGCATCGAGGCGCTGGGTCTGCACGTGCACACCGGCCGCAACACGGTGGAAATCGTCGACGGCGCGACGGCGCGGCACCGCATGGTGTTCGCCGACGGCACCTACCTGGAGACCGACATGATCGTGTTCTCCGCCGGCATCCGGCCGCGCGACGAGCTCGCGCGCCAGTCGGTGCTGGCGCTCGGCGCGCGCGGCGGCGTGGCGATCGACACCCACTGCCGCACCAGCGACCACGACATCTACGCCATCGGCGAATGCGCGGCCTGGAACGACCAGACCTTCGGCCTCGTCGCACCCGGCTACGAGATGGCCCGCATCGCCGCGAAGCACCTGGCCGGCCAGCAGGACGCCGCCTTCACCGGCGCCGACATGAGCACCAAGCTCAAGCTGATGGGCGTCGACGTGGCCAGCATCGGCGACGCGCACGGCAAGACGCCGAACGCGCGCTCCTACCAGTACGTCAACGAGCACCGCCAGATCTACAAGAAGATCGTGGTCAGCGAGGACGGCAAGCAGCTGCTCGGCGCGGTGCTGATCGGCGACGCGGCCGAATACGGCACGCTGCTGCAGATCGCGCTCAACGGCATCGCCCTGCCGGCGGAGCCGGAGTTCCTGATCCTACCTTCCAGCGACGGTCACTCCAAGGTCGGCATCGGCGTGGAGGCACTGCCCGATTCCGCGCAGATCTGTTCTTGCAACAACGTCTCCAAGGGCCAGATCAACGAAGCGGTGGGCGGCGGCGCCTGCACCGTCGCCGAGATGAAGGCCTGCACCAAGGCCGGCGCGACCTGCGGCGGCTGCGTGCCGCTGGTGACGCAGGTGATGAAGGCCGAGATGGCCAAGCGCGGCATGGCGGTGAACAACCACCTCTGCGAACACTTCCCCTATTCGCGCCAGGAGCTCTACCACCTGGTGCGCGTGGGCGAGATCCGCACCTTCGCCGACCTGCTGCACAAGCACGGCAGCGGCATGGGCTGCGACGTCTGCAAGCCGACCGCGGCGAGCATCTTCGCGTCGTGCTGGAACGACTTCGTGCTGCGCAAGGACCTGGCCAGCCTGCAGGACAGCAACGACTACTTCCTCGGCAACATCCAGAAGGACGGCACCTATTCGGTCGTGCCTCGCATGACCGGCGGCGAAGTCACGCCCGACGGCCTGATCGCGGTCGGCCAGGTGGCCAAGAAATACGGCCTGTACACCAAGATCACCGGCGGCCAGCGCGTGGACATGTTCGGCGCGCGCGTCGAGCAGCTGCCTGCGATCTGGGAAGAGCTGATCGCCGCCGGCTTCGAATCCGGCCATGCCTACGGCAAGTCGCTGCGCACGGTGAAAAGCTGCGTCGGCTCGACCTGGTGCCGCTACGGCGTGGACGATTCGGTCGCCCTCGCGATCGAGCTGGAAAACCGCTACAAGGGCCTGCGCTCGCCGCACAAGATCAAGTTCGGCGTCTCCGGCTGCACCCGCGAATGCGCCGAGGCGCAGAGCAAGGACGTCGGCATCATCGCCACCGAAAAGGGCTGGAACCTCTACGTCTGCGGCAACGGCGGCATGAAACCGCGCCATGCCGAGCTGCTGGCCGTCGATCTGACCAAGGCCGAACTGGTGCGTCTGATCGACCGCTTCCTGATGTTCTACGTGCGCACCGGCGACCGCCTGCAGCGCACCAGCACCTGGCGCGACAACCTCGAAGGCGGGCTCGACTATCTGAAGGACGTCGTCGTCAAGGACTCGCTCGGGATCGCGGCCGAACTCGAAATGCAGATGCAGTCGTTGGTCGACGGCTTCCAGTGCGAATGGAAGACCGCCATCGAGAACCCCGCGGTGCGCCGGCGCTTCCGCTCCTTCGTCAACAGCGACAAGCCCGACGAGCACGTCGTCTTCGTGCAGGAACGCGGCCAGATCCGTCCGGCGCGCCTCGACGAACGCGTCGACATCGCGCCCGCGCTCGTCTGACCGAGGAACACAGAACCCCCATGACCACCGAAACGACCCTTCAATGGACCGCCGTGTGCGCGGCCGACGACATCCTGCCGGACACCGGCGTCTGCGCCCTGATCGACGGCGTGCATGTCGCGGTCTTTCGCATCGGCCAGGCCGAGCAGTTCTTCGCCATCGACAACGTCGACCCGAAATCCGGCGCCAGCGTGCTTTCGCGCGGCCTGGTCGGCAACCTGGGCGACCGCGTGGTCGTCGCCTCGCCGATCTACAAGAACCACTTCGACCTGCGGACGGGCGAATGCCTCGAATCCCCCGAGCATTCGGTGCGCGCCCATGCGGTGCGCGTCGAGGCCGGCGGCGTGCAGGTCGCGCTGGGCTGACCGCCCGCACTCCCGTTTCCAGTCTTTCAAGGAACCACATGGCCTATCTCGCCCCCGCCGAATTCGTGACCAAGATGGTCGACTCCGGCGAATCCAAGCTGCTGATGTCGACGCGCGACACGCTGATCCGCTCCTACATGGCCGGCGCCATCCTCGCGCTGGCCGCGGCCTTCGCGGTCACCATCACCGTCAACACCGGCAACGCGCTGGTCGGCGCGATGCTGTTCCCGGTCGGGTTCATCATGCTGTACCTGATGGGCTTCGACCTGCTGACCGGCGTCTTCACGCTCGCGCCGCTGGCCGTGCTCGACAAACGCCCCGGTGCTACCTGGGCCGGCGTGCTGCGCAACTGGGGGCTGGTGTTCTGCGGCAACTTCGCCGGCGCGCTGACCGTGGCGGTGTTCATGGCGATCATCTTCACCTTCGGTTTCAGCGAGGCGCCCAACGCCATCGGCGAGCGGCTCGGCCACATCGGCGAAGGCCGCACGCTGGGCTACCAGTCGCACGGTGCGGCCGGCATGCTGACGCTGTTCATCCGCGGCGTGATGTGCAACTGGATGGTGTCGACCGGCGTGGTCGCGGCCATGATGTCGACCACCGTGTCGGGCAAGGCCATCGGCATGTGGATGCCGGTCATGATCTTCTTCTACATGGGCTTCGAACACTCGATCGTCAACATGTTCCTGTTCCCCACCGGCCTGATGCTCGGCGGCAAGTTCACGCTCATGGACTACCTGATCTGGAACGAGATACCGACCGTCCTGGGCAACCTGGTCGGCGGGCTGACCTTCGTCGGCCTCACGCTGTACGCGACGCACTACAAGACGGCCGCCAAGCGCGTCGTCCGTTAGAAGTCGAAAGGAAGCCGCTTCCTTTCATGGGCGCCGTCCCGAGGTCCGCGTTGCGCGTCACGCTCGGCCAGCATTCGCTGGCGGGCGGCAGGTCGACGGTCAACCAGGACTTCCACGGCGCGATGCTGCCGCAGGGCGCGCAGCGTCGGTCCAAGGGGATCGCCGTCGCGCTGGCCGACGGCATCGGCTCCAGCAAGGTCAGCCAGGTCGCGAGCGCGGCGGCGGTGCGCGGTTTTCTCGACGACTACTACGCGACATCGGACGCCTGGTCGGTGCGCCGTTCGGCACAGCGCGTGCTCGACGCCACCAACTCCTGGCTGCACGCGCAGACGATGCGCAGCGACGCGCGCTTCGACAAGGACAGCGGCTACGTCTGTACCTTCGACGTCTTGATCCTCAAGGGCCGCGAGCTGCACCTGCTGCATGTCGGCGATGCGCGGGTCTACCGACTGCATCCGAATGCGCTGGAGCAGCTCACCGAAGACCATCGCGTCCACGTCTCGTCGTCCGAGTCGTACCTGGGCCGCGCGCTCGGCGCCGGGCCGAGCGTGGAGATCGACTACCGCTGCTGGGACGCCGAGGTCGGCGAAATCTATCTGCTGGCGAGCGACGGCGGCTGCGCGCACCTGGACGCCGCGACCGTGCACGACGCCCTCGCCCGCTGCGGCGAAGATCTGGACGCGGCTGCGCGCGTCATCGCCGAGGCCGCGCAGGCCCGCGGCAGCGACGACGACAGCACCGTCCAGATCCTGCGCATCGACGCGCTGCCCGACGCCGACGCCGCGCACCTGCTGCTGCAGCGTGAAGGCCTGGCGCTGGCCCCGCCGCTCGCACCGCGCGCGAAGTTCGAAGGCTTCACGCTGGTGCGCGAACTGCACGTGAGCTCGCGCAGCCACGTCCATCTCGCCGTCGACGACGCGACCGGCATGCAGGTCGTGCTGAAGTTGCCTTCGGTCGACTTGCGCGAGGACCGCGACCACCTCGACCGCTTCGTGCTGGAGGAATGGGTCGCGCGCCGCGTCGACAGCCCGCACGTGCTCAAGGCCAGCGCCATCGACCGCCCGCGCGCGCACCTCTACGTCGCGATGGAACACGTCGACGGCCAGACGCTCGCGCAGTGGGCCATCGACCATCCGAGGCCGTCGCTCGACGCCGTGCGCGGCATCGTCGAACAGCTCGCACGCGGACTGCAGGCGCTGCACGGGCGCGAGATGCTGCACCAGGACCTGCGGCCGGAGAACGTGATGATCGACCGCGCGGGCACGGTGAAGATCATCGACCTCGCCTCTGCGCACGTCGCCGGGCTGGCGGACAGCGAGAGCGAACGGCGGGCGCTGGCCATCGACGGCACGCTGCAGTACACCGCGCCCGAATACTTCACCGGCGACGGCGGGAGCGCGCGGTCGGACCTGTTCTCGCTGGCGGTGATCGCCTACCGGCTGCTGACCGGGCAGCTGCCGTACGGACTGCAGCCGACGCAGGTGCGCACGGCGGCGGATGCGAACCGGTTGCGCTGCACGCCGGTGCGGCACTTCCGGCCCGAACTGCCGGCGTGGGTCGATGCGGTGCTGCAGAAGGCGCTGCATCCGAATCCGGCGAAGCGGCAGCAGGCGGTGTCGGAGTTCGCGCACGACCTGAAGTCGCCGGGTGCCGAGTTCCTGCGGTCGCGGGCGCCGCCGCTGATCGAGCGGCGGCCGGTGCTGTTCTGGCAGTGCACGACGGTGCTGTTGGCGCTGGTGGTCGTGGTGCTGCTCGGCCTGCGCGTTTTCGGACGCTGACGCGCAGCTCCTGCGCCGCCGCTGGCTCGACCTTCGTCCGACCAGTGGCCTACTTTTTGCGAAGTCAGCGCATCACAGGAGAAACCGATGACGACAACGATCACCGTGCTTTACGAGAACGTCGACGACGCGACCTTCGATCTCGACTACTACATGGCCAGGCACATGCCGCTGGTGGACGAGAAGTTCAAGCCGTTCGGCATGACGGGCTGGCGCGTGCTGAAGGCCGTCGGTGCGCCTTTCGGCGGCAAGCCGGCGTACAGCGTCATCGCCAACCTGGAATTCGACAGCGCCAGTCAGTTCCTGGACGCGGTGGCGGCGGAGTCGGGTCCGGTGTTCGGCGACGTCCCGAACTTCAGCAACAAGAGCCCGGTCGTCGTGATCGGCGATCTGGTGGGCGCGGCCCCGTGAGCTTCGCGGCGCGCACGGGGCACCGTCGTCAATGGATCGACGCTTCGTGCGTCCGGTCCCGGATGAAGAACGCCGCCACCAGCCCCACCACCACGCCGAACATCACGTAGTACGCCGGCGCCATCGGCGAGCCGGTGGCGCGGATCAGCCAGGTGACGATGAACTGCGCGAAGCCGCCGAAGATCATCACCGCGATGTTGTAGGCCAGGGACATGCCCAGCGAGCGCACGTTGGCCGGGAACAGTTCGGCGATGACGGTGCTGAAGACGCCGAAGTAGACCGAGACGAACACGCAGATCGACAGTTGCGCCACCAGCAGCCGCGTGATCGACGGCTCGGACGTGAGCCACGAATAGGCCGGGTAGAGCACCAGCAGGTAGCCGATCAGCGAGCCGATCATCAGCGGCCGACGACCGACCCGGTCGGAAAACGCGCCCCAGAACGGCATCAGCACGATCATGAAAGCGGCGCTGGCCATCTGCACCAGAAAGGTGTCGCGCAGCGGCAGCTTGAGCGTGACGGTGGAGAACGTGGTGAGGTAGGTGAAGGTGATGTAGATCGACACCGTGAGCGTGACCACCAGGCCCATGCCGACCAGCGTCTCGCGCATGTGGTTCTTCAGCATTTCGCCCAGCGTCGCCTGGCGCACCGTGCCGGCGGCCTGCGCGGCCTTCATCTCCCTGAACGCCTCGGGCTCCTCGACGTTGCGGCGGATGTAGATCGCCACCGGCACGATCAGCAGGCCGAACGCGAACGGCAGGCGCCAGGCCCAGGCCGTCAGCTGCTGCTGCGTGAAGATCTCGGTGATCAGCGTGCCGGCCGCGGCGCCCAGCAGCAGCGCGATCATCTGGCCGGTCATCTGCCACGAGCCGTAGAAGCCGCGCCGGCCCGGCGGCGCCATCTCGATCAGCAGCGCGGTCGAGGTTCCGAACTCGCCGCCGGCGGCGAAGCCCTGCAGCAGCCGCGCCATCACGATGAACAGCGGCGCCAGGATGCCGACCGCCGCGTACGTGGGCGCGAAGGTGATCAGCGCGATCGCCACCGCCATCAGCCCGGTGACCATCACCATCGCGGATTTGCGACCCTTGCGGTCGCCGTAGAGGCCCAGCACGATGCCGCCCACCGGACGCATGAAGAAGCCGACGCCGAAGACGGCGGTGGTCAGCAGGATCTGGTTGATGTTGTTGTCGGGGTCGGCCGGGTTGCTGGGGAAGAACAGCTTGGCCACGATGGGCGTCATGAACGCGAAGGCCAGGAAGTCGTACCACTCCAGCGCATTGCCGATGACGGCCGCGAGGATGCTTTTTTTGGAAACAACGTTTGTTTGCATTGGATTTGCTGAAGTTGAAAGGTGCACAAACGAAAGTACACCTGCAAGAAAGAGGCCCATCATGCCCCGCAGGAATGCCGATGCGCCCGGCTGCGGCATCGACAGCGGCCTAGACTGGTTGACTTTCTATTGAACGCGCCTACCCATGAACACCCGTCAATGGCTCGAACGCCTGGTCGCCTTCGACACCACCAGCCGCAATTCCAACCTCGACCTGATCGAATCCGTGCGCGAGGGCCTGGCCGGCCACGGCGTGCGCGCCGACGTGATCGCGTCGCCCGACGGCCGCAAGGCCAACCTGTTCGCCACCCTTCCCGCCGCCGACGGGCAGGCGCAGGGCGGGATCGTCCTGTCGGGCCACACCGACGTGGTGCCGGTCGACGGGCAGGACTGGTCGAGCGACCCGTTCCGCATCGACGAGCGCGACGGCAGGCTGTATGCGCGCGGCTCTGCCGACATGAAGGGCTTCATCGCCACCTCGCTCGCGCTGGTGCCCGAATTCCTCGCGATGCCGCGCAGGAAGCCCATCCACCTGGCGTTCTCGTACGACGAGGAGGTCGGCTGCGTCGGCGCGCCGGTGATGCTGGCCGAATTGAAGCAGCGCGGCCTGCGCGCCGAGGGCTGCGTGGTCGGCGAGCCCACCGGCATGCAGGTCGTGGTCGCGCACAAGGGCATCAACCTGTTTCGCTGCCGCGTGCACGGCAAGGCCGCGCATTCGTCCCTCACGCCGCAGGGCTGCAACGCCATCGAATATGCGGCCCGGCTGATCTGCCGCATCCGCGACATCGCCGACCACTACCGCGCCAACGGCCCGTACGACGAGTGCTTCGACGTGCCCTTCACCACGCTGACCACCAACCAGATCCACGGCGGCATCGCGGTCAACACGATCCCGTCGCTGTGCGAGTTCCAGTACGAGTTCCGCAATCTGCCGGGCATGTCGGTCGACGGCATCCGCGCGCAGGTGGAGCAGTTCGTGCAGGACGAGCTGCTGCCGAAGATGCGCAGGGAGTACGCCGAGGCGTCGATCGACATCACGGGCACCGCGTCGGCGCCGGGGATGGAGACGGCGGAACAGGAGGCGATCACGCAGCTGGTGCGCGCGCTGACGGACGACCGGAAGACGCGGAAGGTCGCGTACGGAACCGAGGGCGGCCTGTTCCAGCAGGCCGGCATTCCGACCGTGATCTGCGGGCCGGGGCATATCGAGCATGCGCACAAGCCGGACGAGTTCGTGGCCGTCGATCAGCTTGCGGCTTGCGAGGGGTTCCTGAGGAAGCTGGGTCGATCGCTGGCAGGTTGACGACGGGTTGGAACGGGGCTGCGCTTCGCGGAGCGCCCCGGGTGCAGGAGCCGGGCACGGTGCGGGCGGCGTTTCGGTGCCGCCCGTGTCTAGCTCAATAGCGCTCGAGCCAGTGCGCGTACGGCGCGGGGAGCGTCCACGAAGCGCGCTCGACACCCAGCTCCTTGGCGGCCGCGTAGCTCCAGTGCGGGTTGGCCAGATGTGCCTTGCCGACCATGACCACATCGAGCTGCCCGTCGCGCACGGCCTGCTCCGCCACGGACGGGAATCCGAAGCCCCAGGCCGACGAAACCGGGAGGCCGGCCTCGCGCCGCACGCGCTCGGCGATCGGACCCATGAAGGCCGTGCGCCATGGGATCTTCGCCGTCGGCGTCGAGAAACCGATGCTGACGCTCATCATGTCCAAGCCGGCCGCCTTGAAACGGCGCGTCAGCTCGATCGATTCGACCAGCGTCTGCTCGTCACGGCCGTCGAACTCCAACACGCCGAAACGCACTGTCAGCGGCAGATGTTCCGGCCACACCTTGCGCACGTCATCGAGTGTCTCCAGCAGGAAGCGGCTGCGGTTCTCGGCACTGCCACCGTACATATCGTCGCGCTGGTTCGACTCGGAGGCGAAGAAGCTCTGCGCCAGGTACCCGTGTGCGAAATGCAGTTCCAGCCATTCGAAGCCAACGTCGCGCGCGCGTTCTGCGGCGTCGACGAAGTCCTGGCGCACACGGGCGATGTCGTCGAGCGTCATGGCGCGTGGCAGCTTCTCCAGCCCGGGACCGAAGGCGAGCGCCGACGGCGCGATGGTCTGCCAGCCACGTGCATCCTCGTCCGCGATATGGTCGTCGCCTTCCCAGGGACGGTTGGCGCTGGCCTTGCGGCCTGCATGAGCGATCTGGATGCCCGGCACCGAACCGGCCGCCTTGATCGACTGCACGATCGGCACGAACGCCTGAGCCAGATCGTCGTTCCAGATCCCTGTGCATCCCGGCGTGATGCGACCTTCCGGGGCCACAGCGGTCGCTTCGACGATGACCAGCCCGGCGCCGCCACGTGCCATGGAAGCATAGTGGCTCAAGTGCCAATCGCCTACCAGCCCGTCGGTTGCCGAGTATTGGCACATCGGCGGCACTGCGATGCGATTGCGCAGAGTGATGGATTTGAGCGTGAAGGGCTGGAACAAGGCGGACATGGCGCTTCTTTGAGAAAATTTGAGGTTGAGAGGAGCTTCGAACGTTCGATAGTTATCGAACTATCGATAGAGTCTACCCCAAGGTTTATGATCGTCGGTATGCGTCCCCTGAAACATCCCAGCGCCGACGAGCTGATTCTCGAACGGGTGCTCTACGCGCTGAGCGACCCGGTTCGCCTGGGCATCGTGCGCCGTCTGGCCGCCGTGGCGATGGCAAGCTGCAGCGATTTGGATGGTGGCCGGCCGAAGTCGACTGTATCGCACCACTTTCGGGTGTTGCGCGAAGCCGGCCTGGTCCAGACCGAATGCTCCGGTGCCACGCATATGAACAGTTTGCGGCGGGCTGAACTGGACGGGCGATTTCCCGGATTGATCGAGGCGATCCTGGGGCAACGTCCCGTGGAAGGCGCAGAGGCCGGATAGGCGGGTGCGCGAGAGGTCGCAGGATGCGGGGAGGGAAAAGCTGCAGGTCGGGTCGGATCACCTGCAGAGCCAAGACGCAGCCCACCGCGTGAGGCGCGGCATCACGACACGCCATGAGCGCGACGACGATCACGGCGGCAATGGAATGCGCCAAGAAATAGTTCTGGAGAACGAGCAGCCTGAGCAGGACTGCTTGTACCGGCGTGCCGGCTTCACGCCGCTCGCCGCATCGAACCGGAATTCCAGTCCGGTGACAGTCCGCCATGCATCCGGATCCGCGAGCAGCGGTGCCGCTTCTTCGGGCAGTTCATGCCTCGCATCGGATTGAAACCAGTCCTCGGCATGCAGCGGTGAGTCGAACCGCAGCATGACCGTGTAGACCCCGTGACTGCCTCCCGGCCGAATGACGTGCACCCCCGGTGCCCGGGCAATCTCTCCGCGACATGAACGATGCGCTTCAACCAGACTTCGTAACGGCGACAGCATCCGGACACGGACGCTGCTCGATCACGACCGTGACGCTGTGGGGTCTCGGCAGCCTCCGGGAGAAAACGGAAGCCAGGCTCGCCGTACGCATCGCAGGTTCGCGGACATCGTTTCCCGACGCCGAGGCGCCATGGCTTTCATGCATGAGGTGCTCCTTGCCAGCTGGATCCGTACGGTGCGACTTCCGCCGGGAGGCGGCTGCGGACACTCCGGATCTTTTTGATGCACTGCCCGATGTTCATGACCCGAAGTGCAAATCGGCTGCTTCAATCCGGAGCGAGGGTCCGGGCGAACAATGCCAGCATCGAATCCCAACCCCGTTGTGCGGACACGGCGTCGAACACGGGGAAGTCGGGAACCATCCATCCGTGCACCGCGCCCGCGTAGATTTCGGTACGGTGGTTCACGCCCGCACCGCGGAAGGCCTGCTCCAGACGCTCGACCATCGCCGGCGGACAGCTCCCGTCGTCGTCGGCGACGGCCACGTAGACCTCGGACTCGATCCTCGGTGCGAGCAGATGCGGGCTTGTCGACGCATCCGTCGCCAGGTTGCCGCCGTGAAAGCTCGCAACCGCTGCGAAGCGATCCGGAAACCTGCCTGCGGCAGCGATCGCCATCCCGCCACCCATGCAGAAGCCGACCGCGCCCACCTTGCCGTCCACGACCGCGTCGCATCCCTCGAGGTACGCGAGAAAAGCTTCGGTATCCGCGGCGGCCTTGTCGTTTCCGGTGGTGGCCATCAGCGGCCCGAGCACGGCCATCACGTCTCCCTTGAAGACCTCCTCGGGCACGAGCGGTCCGTAGGGCCCGAAGCGATAGAAGAGATCGGGCAGCAGGACGACATACCCTGCATCGGCGAGGCGTTGCGCCATATCGACCATGGCAGGCCGGATACCGCCAGCGTCGCCGTAGAAGAGGACGGCGGGCCAACGTCCTTCGCCGATCGGCGTGACGAGGTGCGCGGGGCAGTGGCCGTCGCGTGTCCGGATGGCGATGCGTGCAGGAGACATCAGGGGCTCGTATTCGGCTGGGTTCACCCCGCCCGCTTCGTCCGGATCGCCTTCGAAGCCCGCGAATTCGGTTCCCGCCCCAGCGCCTGGCTGATGTAGACGCCGGCATCGATCAGCCGGTCCAGGTCGATCCCCGTCTCGATCCCCATCCCCTCCAGCATGTAGACGACGTCCTCCGTCGCCACGTTGCCCGTCGCCCCCTTCGCATACGGACACCCGCCGAGCCCCGCCGACGACGTGTCGTACTGCCACACGCCCATCTCCAGCCCCGCCAGCGTATTCGCCAACGCCATGCCGTAGGTGTCGTGGAAGTGCCCCGACACCGCGTCGATGCCGAAATGCTTCAACGTCGCCTCGATCGCCCGCTGCACCTTCACCGGCGTGCCGACGCCGATGGTGTCCGCCACGCCGACGTGCTGCACGCCGATGTCTTTCATCAGCCCGGCCAGCATGTCGACGCGCGACGGATCGATCTCGCCTTCGTACGGGCAGCCGACCGTGCACGACATCGCGCCGCGCACGTGGATGCCCCGCTCGCGCGCGGCCGCCACCACCGGCGCGAAGCGCTCGATGCTCTCCGCGATCGAGCAGTTGATGTTCTTCCGGCTGAAAGCCTCGCTGGCCGCGCCGAACACCACGATCTCGTCGGGCCACTCCTCGCGCGGCGCAACGACGGCGGCCTCGAAACCCTTCATGTTGGGCGTCAGCACCGAATAGCGCACATCGGCCTTGCGCGCGATGCCGTGCATGACCTCGGCGTTGTCGGCCATCTGCGGCACCCATTTCGGGCTGACGAAGCTGGTGACCTCGATGTCCTTCAGGCCGGCGTCCTGCAGGCGGTGGACGAGGCCGATCTTGACTTCGGCGGGTACGGGAAGCTTCTCGTTCTGCAGGCCGTCACGCGGGCCGACATCGACGAGGTTGACGCGGGTGGGGAGCTTCATCGGATTGCCTCTTTGGTGCTTGTCGAGTGATCAGAAGCCTTCGAGCACCACCTTGCCCTGCGCCTTGCCGCTCTCGATGAAGGCGTGGGCCTTGGTCAGGCTGGCGGCGTCGATGGTGCCGAAGGTTTCGCCGAGCGTGGTCCGCACCTTGCCCGCATCGACGAGCGCGGCCACCTCGGCCAGCAGTTCGCCCTGGCGGTGCATGTCGGCGGTCTGGTACATCGAGCGCGCGAACATGAATTCCCAGTGCAGCGAGATGCACTTGCTCTTGAGCGGCATGGCGTCGAGCACCTTCATGTCGTCGATCAGCGCCAGCTTGCCCTGCGGCACCAGCGCCTCGATGAGCTGCGCATAGTGCTTCTCGGTCTGCGTGAGACTGGCGACCAGGTCGACGTTCTCGATGCCGGCCGCACGCAGTTCGGCGGCCAGGGGCCTGGCGTGGTCGACGACGAGGTGCGCGCCCAGATCGAGGCACCACCGGCGCGTCTCGGCGCGCGACGCCGTCGCGACGACGCGCAGCTTGGTCAGCTGCCGTGCCAGCTGGATCAGGATCGAGCCGACCCCGCCCGCGCCGCCCACGACCAGCAGCGTCCGGCCTTCGCCGCCGCCTTGCGTCACGCCGAGCCGGTCGAACAGCAGTTCGTACGCGGTGATGGTCGTCAGCGGCAGCGCCGCGGCCTGCGCGTCGGACAGCGTCGTCGGTGCGAGCGCCACGATGCGTTCGTCGACCGCATGCAGTTCGCTGTTGGTGCCGGGCCGGGTGATGTCGCCGGAATAGAAGACGCGATCGCCCGGCGCGAAGTTCTGTACCGCGTCGCCGATCGCCTCGACGATGCCGACCGCATCCCAACCGAGCACGCGAAACTGTCCGTCTGCAGGCTTCGCGCTGTTGCGCACCTTGGTGTCGACCGGATTGACCGACACGGCCTTCACGCGCACCAGCAGGTCGCGCGGGCCGGGAACGGGTGACGGCAGTTCGATGTCCTGCAAGGCACCGGGCTGGTCGATGGGAAGCGGCTGGTTGAACGCGACGGCTTTCATGGGATGTCCTGGGGTCGGATTGGATGACTTTCAGTATCCCCGGCCCGCATCCACCACGCCGGGCAGCGCATCGAAACCCACACCCGCCGCCAGCGCCCGGACCTTCCCCGCGATCTGCGCCACCGATTCGTCGCGCAGGGTGCGTGCCGACGCGTGCGGTGTCACGTCGATCTTCGGATGGCGCCAGAACGGATGCTCGGGCGGCAGCGGTTCCTGGTCGAAAACGTCCAGCGTCGCGCCGGCGAGCCGGCCCGAATCGAGCAGCGGGATCAGGTCGTCCTCGACCAGATGGGCGCCGCGCGCGACGTTGATCACGTAGCCGCCGGGCTCGCCGCCGTTGAGCTTGAGCAGGTTCTCGCGACGCATCACGCCCTGCGTCTCCGGCGTGACCGGCAGCAGGCAGACCAGCACGCGGCTCGCGGCCAGAAACGCATCGGATTCCGCCGGCCCCGCGAAGCCGCGGACTCCGGCGATTTCCTTGGACGTGCGGCTCCAGCCATTGACCGGAAAGTCGAACTGCGCCACGGCGCGGGCCACGCGCTCGCCCAGCACGCCGAGCCCCATGATGCCGACCGGGAAATCGGCCCGCGCGCGCGGCTTGCGAAACGTCCATCGGCCCTCGCGCGCCTCGGCTTCGTAGGCATCGAACTCGCGGAAATGGCGAATCAGCGCGTGGCACACGTACTCGGCCATCTGCACCGACATGCCCGCGTCGTCCAGCCGTACGATGCGGGTCTGGGGCGGCAGCCGGAGCGCGAGCAGCGCATCGACGCCCGCACCGATGTTGAACATGCCGCGCAGCGCCGGCTGGTCGTCCACGAAGGCCTGCGGCGGCATCCAGACCACGGCATGGTCGGCCTGCGGCGCGCCGGGTTTCCAGCTGTCGATTTCGGCGCCGGGCAATGCAGCGCGCAGGCCCGTGATCCAGGGATCGGGGCGGATGTCGGTGAGGCAGACGGTGATTCGCATGGGCGCGATTTTCGCTGCCCCGGTCAGGCGGCGATGCGCAGCAGCTCCGAGCCTTCGGTGACCTGGTCGCCGGGCACGTACAGCAATTCCTCGACCGTGCCGTCCGCAGGCGCGGCGATGGTGTGCTCCATCTTCATCGCCTCCATCACCGCCAGCGGCTGGCCGCGCGTGATTTTGTCGCCGGCCTTGACCGCGAACGACACCACCTTGCCCGGCATCGGCGCGGTCAGGCGACCGCCTTCGGCCTGCGCGTCGCCGGCATGCGCGAGCCGGTCGATGGCCGCGATGCGCGTCGCGCCCCTGCCGGCGAAGACATGGGCGACCGCATCTCGCTCGTACACGTCCAGCGTCTGGCGCTCGCCGTCGAACGACAGCGCGATCCGGCCGTCGGGCAAGCGGTCGACGACCAGGGGACCGCGGGCACCGTCCGGGCCGCCGACATCGAGCGCGAGCGTGCCGTCGTGCAGGTAGCGCAGCGTGGCGGTCCGCAGCGCGCCACGGAACTCGAACGCGAAGATGCGCGCGGTGGTGCCGAGCGAGCGCCAGCCATCGCGCCGGCCGAACGGGTCCGGCGTCGACCGGGTCGCCTCGTCGAGCAGCGTGCGCGCGACCGAAGCGGCCGCGGCCAGCGGCAGGCCGAGCGGTTCGCGGTCGAACAGCACCGCGCGCTCGCGGTCGATCAGCGCGGTGTCGAGGTTCGGCTTCGCGAACGATCCGGTGGCCAGCACGCCGCGCAGGAACTGCACGTTGGTCTGCACGCCGACGATGTGTACCTGCGCCAGGACCGTGTCGAGCCGGGCGAGCGCCTCCTCGCGCGTCGCGCCGTGGACGATCAGCTTGGCGATCATCGAGTCGTAGAACGGCGAGATCTCGCCACCCTCGCGCACACCGTCGTCGATGCGCACCGGGCCGCGCTCGAACGCGGTGGCCCGCGGCTTGCGGTAGACCTGCAGCGTGCCGGTGGCGGGCAGGAAGTCGTTGTCGGGGTTCTCGGCGCAGATGCGCGCCTCGATCGCGTGGCCGTGGATCTTCAGTTCATGCTGCTTCAGCGGCAGGGGTTCACCCGACGCCACGCGCAGCTGCCACTCGACGAGGTCGAGCCCGGTGATGGCTTCGGTCACCGGATGCTCGACCTGCAGGCGCGTGTTCATCTCCATGAAGAAAAACCGCATCGCTCCGCCGCCCCGCTGCTCGACGATGAACTCCACCGTGCCCGCACCGACGTAGTTCACCGCCTTCGCCGCGGCCACCGCCGCCGCACCCATCTGCTGGCGCATCGCCTCGGTCATGCCGGGCGCGGGCGCTTCCTCGAGCACCTTCTGGTGGCGGCGCTGCACCGAGCAGTCGCGCTCGAACAGGTAGACGCAGTCGCCCTGCGTGTCGCCGAAGACCTGGATCTCGATGTGACGCGGGCGCTGGACGTACTTTTCGATCAGCACCGCGTCGTCGCCGAAGCTGCCGATGGCTTCGCGCCGGCACGACGCGAGCGCCGCCGCGAAGTCTTCCGACCTGTCGACCGCGCGCATGCCCTTGCCGCCGCCGCCCGCGCTGGCCTTGATCAGCACCGGGTAGCCGATGCGGTCGGCCTCGCGCTGCAGCAACGCCGGGTCCTGGTCGTGGCCGTGGTAACCGGGCACCAGCGGCACGCCGGCTTTCTCCATCAGCTGTTTCGATTCGGCCTTGAGGCCCATCGCCTTGATCGCCGACGGCGGCGGGCCGATGAAGACCAGCCCCGCGTCGGCGCAGGCCTGTGCAAACTCCTCGTTCTCGCTCAGGAAGCCGTAGCCCGGATGGATCGCCTCGGCACCGGTGGCCCTGGCTGCTTCGAGGATCTTTTCCCAGCGCAGGTAGCTGTCCTTCGGCGCGCTGCCGCCCAGGTGCACCGACTCGTCGCAGGCGCGCACGTGGTTGGCGTTCGCGTCGGCGTCCGAATACACGGCGACGGTGCGGATCGCCATGCGGCGCGCGGTGGCCGCGACACGGCAGGCGATCTCGCCACGGTTGGCGATGAGGATCTTCTTAAACATGGGGCGGGTCTCCGGGAAGCTGCTCTGGATTTTTCGAATTGAACGTGAAGGCAGACACGACGCCCGGATCGGGCCTGCCGCTGAAGATGCGGGTGACACGCGCGACCAGTCCGCGCAGGAAACGCCAGCTCTTGCGGATCAGCCAGACGCTCGCCACCAGCACGACGACGAGCAGCACCACGAACACCAGCGGATGCGCGACCGCCAGCCAGAGTCCGGCCGGGACCATGCTGTCTTCCACCAGCGAGGCGCCGACGTTGCTGAACGGCTCGGGCGAGGTGTTGATCGCTGCGCGCGTGGTCGCCTTGGCCGCGTGCGCGGTCGCCGCGAAGCCGCCGCCCAGCAGCGCCGCGACCAGCGCCATCACCGCATGGTCGCCGCCGAAGACGCCGGCCGCCAGCGCGGCGCCGGCCGGGATGCGGATCACGGTGTGCATCATGTCCCAGAGCGAATCGAGGCCCGGGATCTTGTCGGCGAAGAATTCGACGAACACCATGAACCCGGCGACCGCCATCACCACCGGATTCACGAGCAGGTGCAGTCCGCTGGGCAGCGGCACCCAGCCGAAGTGGCCGGCCAGCCCGGTCAGCAGCACGACCAGGTAGAGACGGATCCCGCTGGCCCATCCGATGGCGGCGGCCAGCGCGAGCAGTTGGGTCATGTCGAGTTCGGGCATGTCTCAGCTTCCGTTCATGCGAGCCATGATGGCTTGCGTTTTTGCAAGAAGGCCTGCACGCCCTCGCGGCCTTCTTCGCTGGCGCGGATGTCGGCGATGCCTTCGACCGTCTTCGCGATCAATTCGTCGTCGATCTCGCGGCCCGCGACGTCGGCGATCAACGTCTTGCAGGCGCGCACGGCGGCGGGGCTGGCGCCGGTCAGCGCCTTGAGCAGTTCGTCGACCTTGGCGTCCAGCCCGTCGGCCGCGACCACCTCGTGCACGAGGCCGGTGCGATGCGCCTCCGCGGCGGTGAAACGCTCGGCCGTCAGAAAGTAGCGCTGCGACGCGCGCACGCCCATCGCGCGGATCACGTACGGGCTGATGGTCGCGGGGATCAGGCCGATCTTCACTTCGCTCAGGCAGTACCAGGCGGTGTCGACGCTCACCGCCATGTCGCAGGCGGCGACCAGGCCCATGCCGCCGGCGTAGACGTCGCCCTGCACGCGCGCGATGGTCGGCTTGGGACATTCGGCGATGGTGCGCAGCATGGCGGCCAGCTTGCCGGCGTCCGCGAGGTTCCCGTCGCGGGTGTAGTCGGCCATGCGGCGCATCCAGTTGAGGTTGGCGCCGGCGCAGAAGGCCGGGCCGTCGGCGCCGAGCACGACGGCTTTCACCTGAGGTGCGGAGCCCGCTTCGAGGAAGGCCTGCGTGAGTTCGGCGATCACGATGTCGTCGAAGGCGTTGCGCGTGTCGGGCCGGTCGAGCCGGATGCGGGCGACGGCGCCATCGATGGTGAGGTCGAGCGTGGTGAATGGCATGGGGGGTCCTCAAGTTCGTTCGGAAAGCCTGCGTCGGGGTCGCACACGGAGCACGCCGTCGGCGCGCTCCACCCGGCTACATCCGAAAGATGCCGAATTTCGGCTCTGGAATCGGTGCGTTTCGCGAAGCCGCCAGCCCCAGCGCCAGCACGCGGCGCGTGTCGGCCGGATCGATGATGCCGTCGTCCCACAGCCGCGCGGTCGCGAAGTACGGGTGGCCCTGCGCCTCGTACTGCTGGCGGATCGGCGCCTTGAAGGCTTCTTCCTCGTCCTTGCTCCAGCTGCCGCCCTTGAGCTCGATGCCGTCGCGCTTGACCGTGGCCAGCACGCTCGCGGCCTGTTCGCCGCCCATCACGCTGATGCGCGCGTTGGGCCACATCCAGAGGAAGCGCGGTGAATAGGCGCGGCCGCACATGCCGTAGTTGCCGGCGCCGAAACTGCCGCCGATGATGATCGTGAACTTCGGCACGTTGGCCGTGGCCACCGCCGTCACCATCTTGGCGCCATGGCGCGCGATGCCCTCGTTCTCGTACTTGCGCCCGACCATGAAGCCGGTAATGTTCTGCAGGAACACCAGCGGTATCTTGCGGTGGCAGCACAGCTCGATGAAGTGCGCGCCCTTCTGCGCCGACTCGGAAAACAGGATGCCGTTGTTGGCGACGATGCCGACCGCCATGCCCTCGATCTCCGCGAAGCCGCAGACCAGCGTGGCGCCGAAGCGCTGCTTGAACTCGTGGAACTCGCTGCCATCGACGATGCGGGCGATGATCTCGCGCACGTCGAAGGGCTTGCGGGTGTCGCCGGGAATGACGCCATAGAGCTCTTCCGAAGGAAACGCCGGAGCCTTCGGAACCGTTCGGGCTGAGCCTGTCGAAGCCGGATCCAACGCTTCGACAGGTTCAGCGCGAACGGACCGGGGTCGATTCAGATGCGCCACCGCCGACCGCGCGAGCGACAGCGCATGCAGGTCGTTCTGCGCCAGATGGTCGGCCACGCCCGACAGCCGCGTGTGCACGTCGCCGCCGCCCAGGTCCTCGGCCGTCACGACCTCGCCGGTCGCGGCTTTCACCAGCGGCGGGCCGCCCAGGAAGATCGTGCCCTGGTCTTTCACGATGATCGATTCGTCGCTCATCGCCGGCACGTAGGCGCCGCCCGCGGTGCAGGAGCCCATGACCACCGCGATCTGCGCGATGCCGATGGCGCTCATGTTGGCCTGGTTGTAGAAGATGCGGCCGAAATGCTCGCGGTCGGCGAAGACCTCGTCCTGGTTGGGCAGGTTGGCGCCGCCGGAGTCGACCAGGTAGATGCAGGGCAGGCGGTTCTGCTCGGCGATCTCCTGCGCGCGCAGGTGCTTCTTGACCGTCATCGGATAGTAGGTGCCGCCCTTCACCGTCGCGTCGTTGCAGACGATCATGCAGTCGACGCCGCTGACCCGGCCGATGCCGGCGATCAGGCCCGCACCGGGCGCCGACTCCACGCCCTTGCCGTCGAGGTACATGCCGCAGGCCGCCAGCGGCGCGATCTCCAGGAACGGCGTGCCCGGGTCCAGCAGTTCGGCGACGCGGTCGCGCGGCAGCAGCTTGCCGCGCGCGACGTGCCTGGCGCGCGCGACCTCGCCGCCGCCGGCCTCGACCTTGGCGAACCGCGCATGGAGGTCGTCGACCAGTGCACGCATCGCGGCGGCGTTGGCCTGGAAGTCCGCGGAGCGGGCGTTGAGTCTGGTTTCGAGCTTGCTCATCGCAGTGATCGGGTTCAGGCGGTTTCGGAAAACAGTTCGCGGCCGATCAGCATGCGGCGGATCTCGCTGGTGCCCGCGCCGATCTCGTAGAGCTTGGCGTCGCGCCAGAGCCGCTCGACCGGAAAATCCTTGGTATAGCCGACGCCGCCGAGCGCCTGCACCGCCTCGCCGGCCATCCAGGTCGCCTTCTCGGCCGAGTACAGGATCGCGCCGGCCGCGTCCTTCCGAAAGCTGCGCGCATGGTCGTTGCGGTCGCAGGCTTTGCCCACGGCGTAGACGTAGGCGCGCGTGGCCTGCCAGGTCGAATACATGTCGGCCAGCTTGCCCTGCATCAGCTGGAACTCGCCGATGCTCTGGCCGAACTGCTTGCGCTCGTGCACGAACGGGACCACCGCGTCCATGCACGCGGCCATGATTCCCAGCGGACCGCCCGAAAGCACCGCGCGCTCGTAGTCGAGCCCGCTCATCAGCACCTTCGCGCCCATGCCTTCGCCGCCGAGCACGTTCTCCCCGGGCACTTCGCAGTCGTCGAAGAACAGCGGATAGGTGTTGGAACCGCGCATGCCGAGCTTGTCGAGCTTGGTGCCGGCCGAGAAGCCCGCGAACCCCTTCTCGACGATGAAGGCCGTCATGCCGCGCGCACCCATCTCGGGTTCGGTCTTGGCGTAGATCACCAGCGTGTCGGCGTCGCCGCCGTTGGTGATCCACATCTTGCCGCCGTTGAGCACGTAGCGGTCACCCTTCTTCTCGGCGCGCAGCTTCATGCCGACCACGTCGGAGCCGGCGTTCGGTTCGCTCATGGCCAGCGCGCCGACGTGCTCGCCGCTCACCAGCTTCGGCAGGTACTTCGTCTTCTGCGCTTTGCTGCCGTTGCGGTGGATCTGGTTCACGCACAGGTTGGAATGCGCGCCGTACGACAGGCCGACCGATGCCGAAGCACGCGACACCTCCTCCATCGCGACCATGTGCGCGAGGTAGCCGAGCTGCGTGCCGCCGTATTCCTCGGAGACCGTCATGCCGTGCAGGCCGAGGTCGCCGAGCTTCTTCCAGAGATCGGCCGGGAACAGGTTCTCGCTGTCGACCTGGGCGGCGCGCGGCGCGATTTCGAGATCGGCGAAATCGACGATCGCGTCGCGCAGGGAATCGACGGTGTCGCCGAGGTCGAAGTTCAGGCCCCGAAGGGTCGTCGATGGCATGGGTTGTCTCCTCTGCGGCTCGCAAAAGCGCAGCTTACGCCCGAGGCCGGCGCAGATGCCGCCACAATGGTTGCAAATCCAGCCACGTTTTCCCGGGTTTCGTCCACCGCCGATGGCTTCTACACCGTTCCTCAAATCCGCCCGCGCCGCGACGCCGATGGCCTTCGTGCGGGCGATCGTTCGTGCCTACGAGCGGTATGGCATGGACGCGGCGTACGCCCTGCAGGCCTCACAGATCGCGCCGCATGCGGTCGCCGACCTGGCCGCGCGCGTGACCGCCGCGCAGTTCGAAGCGCTGAGCGCGCATGCGATGCATGAGCTCGACGACGAAGCGCTCGGCTGGTTTTCGCGCAAGCTGCCCTGGGGCAGCTACGGCATGCTCTGCCGCGCGTCGCTGGGGTCGCCGGACCTGGGCGTGGCGATCAGGCGCTGGTGCCGGCATCACCGGCTGCTCACCGACGACATCGTGCTGGATCTCCACGTCGGCGGCGGCGTCGCCACGGTATCGATCGACGAGCGCCGCGCGTTGGGCGACTTCCGCGAACTCTGCCTGGTATCGAGCCTGCGCTTCCTGCACGGCTATGCGTCGTGGGCGATCGACTCGCGCATCTCGCTACACGACGCGCATTTCCCTTACACGCTGCCGGCGCACGGCGACGCGTACCCGCTGATGTTCGGCGGCGTCCTGCATTTCGACGCGCCGCGCTGCAGCTACGGCTTCGACGAGCGCTACCTCGCCCTGCCGCTGCAGCGCGACGAGCGCGCGCTGCGCACCATGCTCCGGCGCGCGCTGCCGCTGACGGTGCTGCAGTACCGGCGCGACCGGCTGCTGGGCGAACGCGTGCGCGAGCTGCTCCAGTCGCGCGGCGCCGAAGCCTGCAACGCGGAACGTATCGCCGGACTGCTCCATATCTCCGCGCGGACGCTGCACCGGCAACTGCACGACGAAGGGCTGTCGCTGCAGGCGCTGAAGGACCAGGTGCGCCATGCGAAGGCGATCGAGCAGCTGCGCCGCACGGCACGCCCGATCAAGCAGATCGCGCTGGCCGTGGGGTTTCGCAACGAGAAGAGTTTCTCGCGCGCGTTCCAGGGCTGGACCGGCACGACGCCGGGGGCATTCCGGCGCGCGGCGCGCTGATGCAGTGCCGCAGCGCCTATCCTTCGGAATCAATGACGACGCCTATCTCCTTTCATCCCGCCCTGTCGCAACGTCTCAAGACCGAAACCGAGCCGCAGCATCTGCGCATGCACCACCTGATGGAGCTCGGCCAGCCTTTCGCCAACCGCGTGAACTACGCCGCGTTCGTCGCCGCGCAGTACCTGTTCCAGCGCGACGTCGAACATCTCTTCGCCGACCCCGCAGTAAAGGCCGCCGTGCCCGACCTGGACGCACGCGGCCGCGGAGCCGCCTCGCTCGGCGACCTCGCCGACCTGGGCGCCGCCGTGCCGCACGACGCGCTGGCGAGCATCGGCGTGGGCATGCCGCAGGCGCTGGGCTGGCTGTACGTTTCGGAGGGATCGACGCTCGGCGCCGCGTTCCTGGTCAAGGAAGCGGAGCGCCACCTGGGGCTCTCGGCCGGCTTCGGTGCGCGCAACCTGGCGGCTTATCCGGAAGGCCGGGCCAAGGCCTGGCGCCGGTTCGTCGCGTCGCTGGACGACGAAGCATTGCCGCAGGAATCGCACGACGCGGTGATCGAGGGGGCATTCGCGGCCTACGACCGCTTCGGCGAACTGCTGCAGCGGCACTTCGGGCTGCGCGAATGAAACGCTGCAAATGAAAAAGGGCCCGGAAATTTCCGGGCCCTTTTCGTCGATCGAATCTGGAGCGGGATAAGAGACTCGAACTCTCGACCTATACCTTGGCAAGGTATCGCTCTACCAACTGAGCTAATCCCGCAATTTTCTGCGTCTCGAATTATACGACGCAATCGGCTCGTTCCGAAAGATTCAGGTCAGCAGCAATACCATGCCCGGATCGCCCTTGTGCATCGCACGTCGGTAGGTCTCGCGCGTGCCGATGCGTTGGAGGTAGGCGAGGATGTACGGATACGGCGACAGGTCGAGCGGCATGAAATAGCGCATGGTGGTCAGCGTGAAGACGATCATGATGTCCGCCGCCGTGAACTCGTTGCCCGCCAGATACTCGGCCTCGCCCAGGCGCGCGTCGACCAGGGCCAGCGCCTTGTCGAGCCGCCCCCTCGTAGCGACCAGCACCGGGTTGTCCGCAGGGAGGTCAAGCCGCCGCAGGATCATGTTGCGACCCATGTTGGGCTGCAGGTTGGCATTGGAAAAATGCAACCAGTACAAGTACTGCGCGAAGTCCGGATGCGCCGGGCCGAGCGCGAGCCGCCCGGCGCCGTACTTGCCGACGATGTAGTCGACGATCGCGCCCGATTCCGCCAGCACCAGTTCGCCATCGGTGATGACCGGCGCGGCGCCCAGCGGATGCAGCGCGTGCAGTTCCGGCGGCGAAAGCATCGTGACCGGATCGCGCACGTGGTGCACGAGCTCGTACGGGACGCCGAGTTCTTCACAGAGCCAGACGATGCGTTCCGACTGGGATTTCCCGAGATGGTGGATGGTGATCATGGCTTCGACGTTAAGGCGTCGAAGAAGGTGGTCCGGTCGGTGGAGACGCCGTCAGCGTGCCGCCATGCGCACCAGCCGGGCGGCTTCCTCGGCCCGCGCATCGTCGACTTCGCGCAGCACGCCGCCGAGGTCGACCGGCCCGGTCGCATGGGCGAACCGGCCGGTCAGCACCGATTCGGGCGACAGCTCGCCGCGCTCGTAGAGGCTCCAGATTTCCTCCCCGTGGTGCGTCTGGAGCAGCTCGGGCGCGAACTGACCGAAGAAGATCTTCAGGTTCGCCACGTCGCGCAGCAGCATGCGCCGGGCGTGGTTGTTGCCGGCCGCGTCGACCGCCTGCGGCAGGTCGATGATCACCGGCCCGTCCGCGGCCAGCAGCACGTTGAATTCCGACAGGTCGCCGTGCACGACGCCGGCGCACAGCATGCGCACCACCTCGACCAGCAGGCTCGCATGATGGCGCCGCGCATCCCCGGGCGTGAAGACGACGTCGTTCAGGCGCGGGGCGGCGTCGCCTTCGGCATCGGTGACGAGCTCCATCAGCAGCACGCCGTCGCAGAAGTTGTAGGGCTCGGGCACCCGCACGCCGGCGGCGGCCAGCCGGTAGAGCGCATCGACCTCGGCGCTCTGCCAGGCGGCCTCGGTGGCCTGGCGGCCGAACTTCGTGCCCTTGGCCATCGCGCGCTGCAGCCGCGTGTTCTTGACCTTGCGGTTCTCGGTGTAGTCGACCGCCTGGCGGAAGCTGCGGTTGGTCGCTTCCTTGTAGATCTTGGCGCAGCGCGTCTCGTCGCCGCAGCGCACCACGTAGACCATCGCCTCCTTGCCGCTCATAAGCTGGCGCACGACGGTATCGATCAGGCCTTCGTCGACCAGCGACTGCAGGCGCGGCGGCGCCTTCATGCCGCAGCCCCGCGCCAGTCGGCCAGCAGCGCCGGCAGCTGCGCCATGTCGGTGAAAATCGCCGCCACGCCGACGCCGCGCAACGCGTCGGCCCCGCTGTGACCCGGCCCGCCCGGGCTGTAGCCAAAGACCGTGGCGCCGGCCGCGACGCCGGCCGTCGCGCCGGTCACCGTGTCCTCGATCACCGCGCAGCGCGCCGGATCGACGCCGAGCGCCTTCGCCGCCGCCAGATAGACGTCGGGCGCCGGCTTGGAACGCGGCATCTCGTGGCCGCTGAAGACACGGCCGTCGAACGCGTCGAGCAGGCCGATCTTGCGCAGCTGCAGTTCGACCTTGTTCCGGTCCGCGCCCGAGGCGCAGGCGATGCGGCCGTCGAGCGCGGCATGCAATGCGCGCGCCGCGGCCGGCGAGCCGGGGACTTCGACCAGATCGCGTTCGAGCACCACGTTGCGCCGCGCCCAGAAGCTCGCGAGCCATTCGTCGGTGACCGGCAGGCCGGTGTTCGCCTCGATCAGTGCGCGCTCGTCCTTGACCGCCTTGCCGACGAAAAGGCGCATGCACTCCTCGGGGCTCAGGGTCCAGCCGCGCTCCTGCAGCATGTCGCGCAGCACGCCGTTGGTCAGGGGTTCGGAGTCGACCAGCACGCCGTCGCAGTCGAACAGCACGGCATCGAAGGGGAAAGAAGGTGTCATGGGCCGATGGTAGCCAGTCGAATCGACCGGGCAGGCCTGGAATTCGTATCGGCGTGGCATGGATGGTGCTTCTGCGTATCGTTGCGACATCGCATCCGGGAAACGCACCATGCCCTATCGCCATACCGTCGGCACCGCCACCTGGCAGTTCGCCGACCTGCGCGCGCTCATGGCCAAGGCGACGCCCGCGCGTTCGGGCGACGTGCTCGCCGGGCTGGCCGCGGAAACCGCGGTCGAGCGCATGGCCGCGCGCATGTGCCTGGCCGAGGTGCCGCTCGGGCGTTTCCTCGAAGAGCTTTTGGTGCCCTACGAGAGCGACGAAGTCACGCGCCTGATCGTCGACACGCACGACGCCGCCGCCTTCGCACCGATCGCGCACCTCTCGGTCGGCGACTTCCGCGACTGGCTGCTTTCCGAGGCGGCCGACGGCGACATGCTCGCGCGCGTGGCGCCGGGCATCACGCCCGAGATGGCGGCGGCGGTGAGCAAACTGATGCGCAACCAGGACCTGATCCTCGTCGCGCGCAAGTGCCGCGTCGTCACGAAGTTCCGCAACACCATCGGCCTGCCCGGCCACCTCTCGGTGCGGTTGCAGCCCAACCATCCGACCGACGACCTGCGCGGCATCGCCGCATCGATGGTCGACGGCCTGCTCTACGGTGCCGGCGACGCCGTGATCGGCATCAACCCGGCCACCGACAGCGTGCCGGCGCTGACCCGGCTGGTGCACATGCTCAACGAGCTGATCGGCAAGCTCGGCATCCCGACGCAGTCCTGCGTGCTCACGCACGTCACCAACACCGTGCAGATGATCGAGCAGGGCGCGCCGGTCGACCTGGTGTTCCAGTCGGTCGCCGGCACCGAGAAGGCCAACGCGAGCTTCGGCATCGACCTGGCGCTGCTGCGCGAGGCGCACGACGCGGCGCTGTCGCTGCGGCGCGGCACGCTCGGCGACAACGTCATGTACTTCGAGACCGGCCAGGGCAGCGCGCTGTCGGCCAACGCGAACCACGGCGTCGACCAGCAGACCTGCGAGGCGCGCGCCTATGCGGTGGCGCGTGCCTTCCGGCCACTGCTGGTCAACACGGTGGTCGGCTTCATCGGGCCGGAGTACCTGTACGACGGCAAGCAGATCGTGCGCGCCGGGCTGGAGGACCACTTCTGCGGCAAGCTGATGGGGCTGCCGCTAGGCTGCGACGTCTGCTACACCAACCATGCCGAGGCCGATTCGGACGACATGGACACGCTCATGACGCTGCTCGGCGCCGCCGGTCTGACCTTCCTCATGGGCGTGCCCGGCGCCGACGACATCATGCTGAATTACCAAAGCACGTCGTTCCACGATGCGCTCTACCTGCGGGAGGTGCTCGGCCTGAAAAGGGCGCCGGAATTCGAAGCCTGGCTGCACGCGATGCAGCTGACCGATGCGCAGGGCCGCATCCGGCCGGTAACGGCCGCACACCCGGCCCTGCAGCGGCTGCGCCAGCTGCGTCTCGCCTGAAACCCATGACCGACACCACGACCGCTTCCGCCACGCCCGACCCCTGGGAGGACCTGCGCGCCTGCACCTCGGCCCGGCTCGCGCTCGGACGCGCGGGATCGAGCATGCCCACGGCCGAGCTGCTGCGCTTCGGTTTCGCGCACGCGCAGGCGCGCGACGCGGTGCATGCCGAGCTCGACGCGGACGCGCTGGCCGCGGCGTTCGAGGCCGACGGCATCGCATCCCTTCAGGTGCGCAGCGCCGCGACCGACCGCGCGACCTACCTGCTGCGCCCCGACCTCGGTCGGCGGCTCGACGACGCCAGCGCGGTCGCCTTGCGGGAGGCGGCCGGGCCGAGCCCCGTGGCCGGCTGCGACCTGCTGATGGTGGTCGGCGACGGTCTCTCGTCGCTCGCGGTCGACCGCAACGCGCGGATGCTGATCGCCGCCGTCCGTGCGCAGGCACCGGCGGACTGGCGCCTCGGGCCGGTGGTGATCGCACTCCAGGCGCGCGTCGCGCTCGGCGACGAGGTCGGTGCCCTGCTCGGCGCGCGGATGGTCGCAGTGTTGATCGGCGAGCGGCCGGGTCTCAGTTCACCGGACAGCCTGGGGCTCTACATGACATGGAATCCGGCGTCGGGCCGTCACGACGCGCAACGCAACTGCATCTCCAACATCCGCGCCGAAGGCCTCGCGCCCGAAGCCGCGGCAAGCCGTTTCTGGTGGCTGGCGCAGGAAGCGAAACGACTGCGACTCACGGGCGTGCACCTCAAGGATCGCAGCGACGCCGTTGCGCTGCCCGGCGGGAAAGCAAAAGCGCTTCCGGTCGCCGACGAACGCTGAGAACGGTCGAAGACGCCGACGCCTTCAGCGTCGCTCGCCGTCCAGGTAGAACCAGCGCGAGGCGCTCTCTTCGCCTTCGCGCACGAAGCGGCTTCGCTCGTGCAACCGCGTGGCGACACCGGCCGCGCTGCGCTGGCGCGCCACGAATTCGACCTCGGCATGCTCCGCGTCGAGCACCGAGCGCGACCGCACGTCGAGGCCGAGCCACCTGATGTCGGGCTCGAACTCGATGGACGCCGGCCGCGTCGACGCATGCCAGGTCGCGAGCAGGTACGCGGCGCGCTGGAACACGAAGGCCGAATAGCGCGAGCGCATCAGCGATTCGGCGTCGGGCGCGGGCGTACCGTCGAAATCGTCGACGTAGCGTCCGCAGCAGAGCGCGTAGGCGAAAGGCCGGTCGCGGCGATCGGTCTTGCCACAGGGGCAAGGGCCGTTGGTAGGAGGGGTCGAGCTGCTCATCACGACCTCCATTGGAACATCTTCCTCGGGTAGCGCTTACCCGGATATCGCCGTCAGGCCAGAGCACGCTGGATCAGCAGCTTCTGGATGTCCGAGGTGCCTTCGTAGATCTGGCAGACGCGCACGTCGCGGTAGATGCGTTCCAGCGGAAAGTCGCTCACGTAGCCGTAGCCGCCGAGCGTCTGGATCGCGGCGCTGCAGACCTTCTCCGCCATCTCGCTGGCGAAGAGCTTGGCCATCGCGGCTTCCTTGAGACATGGCCGGCCGGCGTCGCGCAGCGCGGCCGCATGCCAGATCAGCTGGCGCGCCGCTTCGAGCTGCGTCGCGCATTCGGCCAGCCTAAAACCCACCGCCTGCTGCCCGAAGATGCTGCCGCCGAAGGCCTGCCGGTCCTTGGCGTAGGCGAGGGCCACGTCGAAGGCGCTCCGTGCCATGCCGACGCTCTGCGCCGCGATGCCGATGCGCCCGCCCTCCAGCGCGCCGAGCGCGATCCGGTAGCCCTCGCCCTCCTTCCCGATCAGGTTCTCGGCCGGGATGCGGCAGGCGTCGAAGTTGATCTGCGCCGTGTCGCTGCTGTGCTGGCCGAGCTTGTCCTCGAGCCGCGCGACGTTGTAGCCCGGCGCGTCGGTCGGCACCAGGAAAGCGCTCATGCCGCGCTTGCCCGCGCCCTTGTCGGTGACGGCGATCACGATCGCGACATGGCCGTTCTTGCCGCTGGTGATGAACTGCTTCACGCCGTCGATCACCCAGGCGTCGCCGTCCCGGCGCGCGGTGGTGCGCAGGCTCGACGCGTCGCTGCCGGCCTGCGGTTCGGTCAGGCAGAAGGCGCCGAGCATCCGGCCCTGCGCCAGCGGCCGGAGCCACTGCTTCTTCTGCACGACGTCGCCGTAGCGCATGAGGATCGCGTTGACCGGGCAGTTGGTCACGCTGATCGCGGTGCTGGTGCCGCCGTCGCCGGCCGCGATCTCTTCGAGCACCAGGGCGAGCGTCAGGTGGTCGAGCCCGGCGCCGCCGTCTTCCTCCGGCACGCAGATGCCGTAGGCGCCGAGTCTGGCGAGCCCCTCGTGCGCGGCCTTGGGAAACGAATGGTCCCGGTCCCACTGCGGTGCGTGCGGCCAGAGCTCGGCCTGCGCGAAGTCGCGCACGGCGTCGCGGATGGCTTCCTGGTCGGTGGTCAGCAGCATGCCGTCTCCCTCTGCGTTGCTTGTTTATCTGCCCGCACCGAGGTCCATCACCATGCGCGTGGCCATGTAGAGCCGGCGCGGGATGGCGTCGAGCAGCACGTATTCGGCCTTGTCGCTGTGATAGCCGAAGCCCGGCAGGCCGAGGCTCTCGATCACCGGCCTGCCCGACAGCGCGGCATAGGCCGCGTCGGTGCCGCCGCCGGTGCGCTCGTCGATCGCGAGGGCGCCACCGGCTTCCTTGTAGAAGCCGACCGCCTTGTCGATCAGCAGGCGGCCGCCGGCACCGGCGTTGAAGGCCGGCCGGCCGGCCTTGACGACGATCGCCACCTCCGACTCCGGCAGCTTCTTCATCTGCGCGCGCGCTTCCAGCGTCTTCATCGCGGCCTCGAAATCCTCGTTGCGCGCATAGCGCACGTCGGCGTTGAGCGTCGCGCTCGCGGGAATGATGTTGGACACCCCGCCGGCCTTGGCGATGGTCCAGTTGAAGCGCAAGCCCCTGGCCTTGTCGTCGATGTCCAGCGTGCGCAGCACCAGGTCGGACGCCTCGACCAGCGCGTTGACGCCGGCCTCGGGCGCCGCGCCCGCATGCGAGGCACGGCCGGTGATGTCGGCCTGCACGTAGGCGATGCCCGAGGTGCCGAGCGTCATGCTCTCGCGCTCGGCCGAGGTCGGCTCGAACGACAGCACGTAGTCGGCCTTGCCGGCTTCTTCCTGGATCAGCTCGCGCGAGCCGAAGGAGCCTTTCTCCTCGTCGGTGTTGAACAGCACCGTGATCGCGCCGAAGTCACGGAAGCCGTAGGTCTTGAGCAGCTTGAGCGTGTGCAGGATCACGGCGTTGCCGCCCTTGTCGTCGGCGATGCCCGGGCCATAGGCGCGATTGCCTTCGATGCGGAACGGTGCCTTCGCCAGCATGCCGCGCGGGTAGACCGTGTCCATGTGCGAGATCAGCAGCAGGCTCTTGCCGCCCCGGCCGTCGAGCGCGCCCCTGAGCCGGCCGACGATGTTGTCGCCGACGACCGGGCTCGCCGCCCTGTGCCGCGTCACGACGAAGCCGAGCGCCTTGAGCTGATCCTCGAAGTACCGGCCCGCTGCGGCCAACCCCTCGGCATCGCCGGTACCGGTCTCGATGTGGACGAGATGTTCGAGCGTCTTGACGACGGCCGGCTGCTCGCCGGTGGCCGCGTCGAAGAGCGCGTTGTCGCGTTTCTGCGCCCAGGCAGGTACCGCGAGCAACGCCGCACCTGCCAGCGCGGCGATAACCGAAAAACGGAAAGAAGAAAGCATGAGCACTCCGTATGTCAGATTGGTCAGATCAGTTCGATGGCGACGGCCGTGCCCTCGCCGCCGCCGATGCACAGCGTCGCGACGCCGCGCTCCAGGCCACGCGACCGCAGCGCGTGGATCAACGTGACCATGATGCGCGCGCCGCTCGCGCCGATCGGGTGGCCCAGCGCACACGCGCCGCCGTGCACGTTGACGATGTCGTGCGAGACGCCGAATTCCTTCATCAGCGCCATCGGCACCACCGCGAAAGCCTCGTTGACCTCCCAGAGATCGACGTCCTTCACGCTCCAGCCGGTCTTCGCGAACAGCTTGCGCACCGCGCCGACCGGCGCGGTCGAGAACCATTCGGGCTGCTGCGCGTGCGTGGCATGGGCGACGATGCGCGCGATCGGCTTCGCGCCGATCTTCCCGGCGTGCGACGCGGTGGTCATGACCAGGGCGGCCGCACCGTCGTTGATCGACGAGCTCGACGCCGCGGTGATCGTGCCGCCGTCCTTCTTGAAGGCCGGCTTGAGCGTCGGGATCTTGTCGAGCTTGGCCTTGCCCGGGCCTTCGTCGATGGAAATCATCGTCTCGCCGCCGCGGCCCTTGACCGTGACCGGCGCGATCTCGGCCTCGAACAGGCCGTCGGCCGTCGCCTGGCGGGCGCGCTCGACGCTGGCGACGGCGAAGGCGTCCTGCTGCTCGCGCGTGAAGTCGTACCTGACGGCACAGTCCTCGCCGAAGGTGCCCATCGAACGGCCGGGCTGGTAGGCGTCCTCCAGCCCGTCGAGCATCATGTGGTCGAAGATGCGGTCGTGGCCCATGCGGTAGCCGCCGCGGCCCTTGAGCATCAGGTAGGGTGCGTTGGTCATGCTCTCCATGCCGCCCGCGACCATCACGTCGTGCGTGCCGGCCAGCAGCATGTCGTGCGACATCATGGCCGCCTTCATCGCCGAGCCGCACATCTTGCTGAGCGTGACGGCCCCCGCGCTGTCGGGCAGGCCGCCCTTGTAGGCCGCCTGCCGCGCCGGCGCCTGGCCCTGGCCCGCCATCAGGCAATTGCCGAACAGCACTTCGCCGACCGACGCCGGCGCGATACCGGCACGCTCGACCGCCGACTTGATCGCGACGCCGCCGAGGTCGTGCGCCGACAGGGATGAGAAGTCGCCCTGGAACGCGCCCATGGGCGTGCGGGCGGCGCCGACGATGACGATGGATTCGGACATGGAGGTCTCCTGGAGTGGATGAAACGGAATGTCGGGACTAGAACTGGGTGGCGGGGCCGCTGCCGTCGTTGCCGGCGATCTCGGCGGCGGCCGCAGCCGCGGCCGGCGAAGCGATCTGTCCCGGCAGCGCACCGGCCAGCTTCGTCCACTTCGAGCGGATGCGCTGCACGGCGGCGCGATACAGGCCGTCGAGCGGCTTGCTGCCGTCGACGGTCATGGCGAGGTCCTGCAGCAGGCCGTCGTGCACGCCGAAGGCCCAGCCGTGGATCGTCGCCTTCTGGCCGCGGCTCCAGGCGTCGACCATCACCGTGCTGACCGCCACGTTGACGACCTGCTCGGCCACGTTGAGCTCGCACAGCGCATCGGCGCGCACTTCGAGCGGCAGCGACTCCAGCATCACGCGGTGGCGGTCGCGCACGTCCTGGATGTGGCGCAGCCAGTTGTCGGCGATGCCGATGCGCGCGCCTTCCATGGCGGCCTGCACGCCCGAGCAGCCGTAGTGGCCGACGACCATGATGTCCTCGACCTTCAACCGCTCCACCGCGAACTGGATCGCCGAGAGCGCGTTGAGGTCGGAGTGCACGACGATGTTGGCGACGTTGCGATGCACGAACACCTCGCCCGGCTCCAGCCCGGTGATCTGGTTGGCGGGCACGCGGCTGTCGGAGCAGCCGATCCACATGTAGCGCGGCGTCTGCTGCTTAACCAGGTTGGTGAAGAAGCCGGGCCGGTCGCGCTGCATCTGCGCGGACCAGGCACGGTTGTGGGCGAACAGGTCTGAGGGGGTTTGTGACATGGGTATGGTTTGCGTGAAGGCGATGGAATTTCTTCGGAGATGCCGGCGGGCTCAGGCGGCAGCGCGGCGCGGCGCGGGCTTCTTCAGCGTGCGGGCCAGCGCGGAGCGCGCCTGCTTTTCCTGCGCCCGCACTTCGGCCAGGTTAGCCTGCAGCTCGGCGAGCCGGGCCTCCATCTGCGCGCGATGCTCGCCGAGCACGACCAGGAATTTCTGCAGCTGCGCCGCGGTGTCGCGCGGGCTGTCGTACATGTCGAGAATGTCCTTGGCCTCGTTCAGACTCAGCCCGAGGCGCTTGGCGCGCAGCGTGAGCGCCAGGCGCGTGCGGTCGCGAGCGTTGTACACGCGCTGCGTTCCGCCCGGCCCCGACCGGTCGGGCGACAGCAGGCCGACGTCTTCGTAGAAGCGCATCGCCCGGGTCGTGAGCGCGAATTCGCGCGCGAGCTCGCCGATGGTGAAGGTCTGTGCAAGCATTCGAGTCAGGACGGTTTGCGTGACGGGGTTGCGGACGGGACAGCGGGCCGGCGACGCCCTGCCTAGAATGAAACCGGGCCCTCACCATGACGTTTACGTCAACGTCAATCCTACATGAACCACCTCGAACGCGAACTCCACTACCCCTTCGACGAACGGCTTCCCGGGCCTGGCGAGACGATCGAGGTCGCGCCCGGCATACGGTGGATCCGCATGACGTTGCCGTTCGCGCTCGACCACGTCAATCTGTGGCTGATACACGACGAACTCGACGGCCCGGACGGCAAGGTCCAGGGCTGGACGGTGGTCGACTGCTGCATCGCCCGCGACGAGTCGCGCGCGCAGTGGGAGCAGGTGTTCGCGACACAGCTCGAAGGCCTGCCGATCCTGCGCGTGCTCGTCACGCACATGCATCCCGACCACGTCGGCCTGGCCGACTGGATCTGCCGGCGCTGGAACGCACCGCTCTGGATGAGCGCCACCGACTACTACGTCGCGCGCAACCTCACCGGGCCGGGCGCCGCCGACAACGGCGCGGGCGGCGACAGGGCCGCGAGCTTCTTCGCCATGCACGGCCTGGTCGATGCCCGAGCCATCGCCCGCATCCGCGAGCGCACGCACTACTACCGCGACATGGTGCCCTCGGTGCCGGCGCAGTTCGTCCGCCTGATGGACGGCGGCACCGTCACCATCGGTGGCCGCGCATGGCGCTGCATCAGCGGCTTCGGCCATGCGCCGGAGCACATCGCGCTCTATTGCGAGGAAGGCAACGTTCTGATCGGCGGCGACATGATGCTGCCACGCATCTCGACCAACGTGAGCGTCAACGCCGACGAGCCCGAGGCGGATTCGCTGCGGCTCTTCCTGGAAAGCATCGTGAAGTTCGACGGGCTGCCCGGGGACGTGCTGGCCCTGCCTTCGCACGGCAAGCCGTTCACCGGCGTGCACCGGCGCATCGAGCAGTTGCAGGAACATCATCGCGACCGGCTGGCCGAGGTGCTGGCCGGCTGCGTCGCACGACCGCTGAGCGCGGCCGAGGCGGTGCCGATCATGTTCAAGCGCGATCTCGACGTGCACCAGCTGACCTTCGCGATGGGGGAGACGGTGGCCCACCTGCACCTGCTCTGGTACGCGGGCCAGCTGCAGCGCCGGCTCGGCGACGACGGCATCTACCGCTTCGGCGTGGCGGCCTGAACCTTCATGACCGACACCCTCCGGTGCCTGCGTGCGGGCGAACTCGCCGGTGCCCGACGCATCGCCATCGCCGCCGGGCTCGACGAGTTCCCGCGCGAGATATTCACGCTGGCCGATTCGCTGGAGATCCTCGACCTTTCCGGCAACGCGTTGACGACGTTGCCCGACGACCTGCATCGGCTCACTCGGCTGCGGGTGCTGTTCTGCTCGAACAACGCCTTCACCGGATTGCCGGCGAGCATCGGCGCCTGCGCGGTGCTGGAGATGGTCGGCTTCAAGGCGAACCGCATCGCCCACGTGCCGGCCGCGTCGCTGCCGCCGTCGCTGCGCTGGCTGATCCTGACCGACAACCAGATCGCCGAGCTGCCCGACGAACTGGGACGACGCCCGCACCTGCAGAAATTGATGCTGGCCGGCAACCGGCTGCAGGCGCTGCCCGCCACGCTCGCCGGCTGCGAACGGCTCGAACTGCTGCGCATCGCCGCCAACCGTTTCGAGGCGCTGCCGGGTTGGCTGGCTGCATTGCCGCGGCTCGCATGGCTGGCTTTCGGCGGCAATCCGGTGTGCGCTGCGCGCGAGCTCGCGGCGCTCGCGACGCAGGGCCTGCCGACGATCGACGCTTCGTGCGTCGCGCTCCAGCAAAAGCTGGGCGAAGGCGCCTCGGGCGTGATCCACCGGGCGCTGTGGCGGCGCGACGACGGCAACGACACGGCGCTCGAAGCCATCGCCGTCAAGCATTTCAAGAGCGCGATCACCAGCGACGGCACGCCGCGCAGCGAGATGGCCGCCTGCATCGCGGCCGGGATGCATGCCGGGTTGATCGGCGCCACGGCGCGCGTGGTGTCCGGTACCGCCACAGACGCGCTGGCGATGCGCCTGATCGACCCGGCGTTCGAAGTGCTGGCCGGTCCGCCGAGCCTCGAAACGTGCACGCGCGACGTCTACGCGGACGGCGTCGGCTTCACGCCACGGCAGGCCGTACAGATCGCGTCGGGCATCGCCGATGCCGTCGCGCACCTGCATGCGCGCGGCATCCTGCACGGCGACCTGTATGCGCACAACATCCTGCGCCAGGGCGGTGAAGCGTTGCTCGGCGATTTCGGTGCCGCGTCGTTCCTCGATGCGGCCGACACGGCCGACAAGGCCGACGGGACCGACGGCGCATCGGCAGCGTCGCTTCAGCGCATCGAGGCGCGTGCCTTCGGCTGCCTGCTCGAAGAGCTCGCGCAACGCTGCGACCACGCGACGGCAGGCGGCGCCAGCGAGCCGCTCGCGACCCTGAAGGCCCTGCAGCTGCGTTGCATGGACGAGATGCCGGCCGCGCGTCCGACGTTCGCGCAGATCGTCCAAGCGCTCGCGCCGTTGCGCTGACCACGCCCGCACGACCGGCGGCGCTGGCACGTCGGCGACGCGACGCGTCCATGCCGCGCACTAAGCTGCCCGCGACAGCACAAGTACATCCCCGGAGACAACGCATGGACACCTCGAATCTCTTCTCGCTGGCAGGCCGCACGGCCCTGGTCACCGGCGGCTCGCGCGGCATCGGCCGCATGATCGCCGAGGGCTTTCTCGGCCAGGGCGCGCGCGTCTACATCTCGGCGCGCAAGGCCGAGGCCTGCGCGCAGGCCGCGCGGGAGATGTCGGCACTCGGCACCTGCATCGCGCTGCCGGCCGACGTGTCGACCGCCGACGGCGTGCGCGCACTGGCCGATGCCTATGCGCAGCACGAATCCGCGCTCGACATCCTGGTCAACAACGCCGGCGCCGCCTGGGGCGCGCCCTTCGACGAGTTTCCCGAGAACGGCTGGGACAAGGTGGTCGACCTGAACCTCAAGGCGCCTTTCTTCCTCACGCAGGCGCTCGCGCCGCTGCTGCGCGAGGCCGCGACCGACCATCCCGCGAAGGTCATCAACATCGCCTCGATCGACGGCATCGCCGTCAATCCGCTGGAGACCTATTCGTACGCGGCCAGCAAGGCCGGACTGATCCATCTGACGAAGCGGATGGCCGTGCGGCTGGCCAAGGACCGCATCGCTGTCAGCGCGATCGCGCCCGGCGCCTTCGCGTCGGAGATGAACCGCGACGCGCGCGACAACGGCGACAAGGTGAAGAACCGCATCCCCGGTGGCCGCATCGGCGAGCCCGAGGACATGGCGGGCGCCGCGATCTTCCTGGCCTCGCGCGCCGGCGACTACGTGACCGGCGCGACGCTGGTGGTGGACGGCGGCGCGTCGCTCGCGCGCTAGCTCACTTCTTCGCGTCCCGCAGCCGCGCGAACACCTTCCAGAACGCCGCGTCCTGTGCGGTCGCGAAGTTGATCCGCATCAGCGTGCTCGGCGGCCGGCGCGCGTAGAACAGCGAGCCCGGCGCCAGCAGGTAGCCCTCGTCGAGCATGCGCTGGGTCAGCGCGTCGGTGTCGACGCCGGTGTCGACCCAGCCGAACAGGCCCGCGGGTTCGGACTCGAAGGTGCAGCCGTGCGACAGCGCCAGCTTCACGGTGCGCGTCCGCGCGGCGTCCAGCCGAAGACGAACGCGTTCCGAATGCCGCCGCACCTGGCCGGAGTCCATGCAGCCGGCGAGCGCCCGCTCGAACAGCGCCGGCGTCGTCAACGTGGTGAGAAGCTTGGTTTCGAGCAGCCGCGGCAGGAGCTCCGGCGACGCGGCGAGAAAACCGATGCGCCAGTTCGGCGCCAGGATCTTCGCGAAGCCGCTGACGTAGATGGTGCGACGCAGGCCGTCGAGCGTGCACAGCCGCGTCGCGTGCTCGGGCGCGAGGTGGCTGTAGGTGTCGTCCTCGACGATGTGGAAGTCGTGCTTGGCCGCGAGCTGCAGCACGCGGTGCGCGCTGCCGGGCGTGAGGCTGTAGCCGGTCGGGTTGTGCAGCACGCTGACGCTCACGAACAACTTCGGCGCGTGGGTCGCGCAGTACTGCGCCATGACGTCGAGATCGGGCCCGTCGGGGCGGCGCGGCACCGGCAGGATGCGCATGCCCAGCGACTCGAGCCGCGCGAACTCGATCGCCCAGCCCGGCTCCTCGACCATCACCGGATCGCCGGCGCGCAGCAGCGTGCGGCTGACGACGTCGAGCGCATGCGTCGCGCCGATGGTGGTCACGATCTGCTCCGGCGCGGCCGGGATGTTCAGCGCGACCAGCTTCTGCGAGAGGCTGCGCCGCAGCGCACCGTCGCCGGCCGGTTCGCCATACTGCAAAGAGAGTTCCTGCAGCGCGCGCGTGCCGGTCAGGCGCCGCAGCGATGTCGGCATGAAGGTGGTGTCCATCCAGTCGGGCGGGAAGACGCCCATGCCGGGCTGCGGCTTGTCGCTCTGGCGATGGAACATGCCGCGGATCAGCGAGCTCGCATCGGCCGGGATGCGCGGCAGCGTCGACGCCGCGGACGACGACCGCCCGATCGCATCGGACGTCGGGCCGCCGGTCGCTGCATCACCGTGCGCATCGCCGGCCGGCGTCGCGGCGGCCGAATCGCGCACGTAGAAGCCGCGCTGGCGCCGCGCCTCGACCAGCCCCTGCGCCAGCAGCCGGTCGTAGGCCGCGACCACGGTGTGCGGGCTGACGCCCTGCTGGCGCGCGCATTCGCGCACCGACGGCAACCGTGCGCCCGGTGCGAGGAGCCGCGTGCGGATGCGCTCGGCGAAGCGCGCGGCCAGCTGGCTGGTCAGGGATTGGGTGGTGGTGCGGGTCAGCATCGTGGTCCTTCTGCGCGATCTGTGCCGAGACGAAAGCCGGTACAGAATCTTCCTTTGTCTGTATGACTGTACCGGCACTGTAATGGTCGAAAGTCTACAGTCGTGTCCCATGAACTGGCAGGAATTCACCGCGCTGCTGGTGCTGGCCACCGCGATGAGCTTTTCTCCCGGTCCCAACACCACGCTCTCCACCGCCCTCGCGGCCAACGGCGGCCTGCCGCGCGCGATGCGTTTCGTGCTGGCCGTGCCGGTCGGCTGGACGCTGCTGCTGGCACTGTGCGCCGCCGGAATCGGTGCGCTGGTGGTGGCGGCGCCGGCGATGCGTCTGCTTCTCAAGGCACTCGGCATCGGCTACCTGCTGTGGCTGGCCTACAAGCTCAGCCGCAGCGGGACGCTCGGCACGGCCGACGGCGCGCGGCTCGACGTCGGCTTCGGCCAGGGCGTGATGCTGCAGTTCGTCAACGTCAAGGGCTGGCTGCTGGCGCTGACGCTGGTGGCCGGATGGATCGCGGGCCAGCCCGATGCGCTGCGGCGCTTCGCCATCGTCGCGCCGGTGATGCTGGTCTACGGCTTCACGAGCAACTTCACCTACGCGCTCGTCGGCGCGCTGCTGCGGAACTGGCTCGCGCAAGGCCGGCGGCTCCTGTGGTTCAACCGGGCGATGGCGGCAATACTGGTGCTGACGGCGATCTGGATGGTCGGCGTGTAGTCCGGCGCGGCGCGCTTTTTGGTTCAATCGACGACGGCCTCAACAACATTCAAGGAGAGATGGCATGACGAACTGGAAAATGGCCGCACGGGCCGCGAAAATGAACCCCTCGGTGCTGCGCGAGATCCTCAAGCTGGCCGACCAGCCGGGCATCATCAGCCTCGCCGGCGGCCTGCCGTCGCCCAAGACCTTCCCGATCGCGGCTTTCGCCGACGCCTGCGCCCACGTGCTGGCCAACGACGGCCCGGCCGCGCTGCAGTACGCCGCGAGCGAAGGCTACGGCCCGCTGCGCCAGGCGGTGGCCGACATGCTGCCCTGGAACGTCGATCCGTCGCAGGTGCTGATCACCACCGGCTCGCAGCAGGGCCTCGACCTGGTGGCCAAGGTGCTGCTCGATCCCGGCAGCCGCGTGCTGGTCGAGATGCCGACCTACCTGGGCGCGCTGCAGGCCTTCTCGCCGATGGAGCCGACGCCCGTGGGCGTGCAGAGCGACGGCGACGGCGTGGTCGTCGACGACCTTGTGGCGAAGGCGCGCGGCGAAGCGTCCGAGGAGGCGGCGCGCTTCGTCTACCTGCTGCCCAACTTCCAGAACCCGACCGGCCGCACCATGAGCGAGGCGCGCCGCGCCGCGGTATCCGCCGCCGCCGCCCAGGCCGGCCTGCCGATCATCGAGGACAACCCCTACGGCGACCTCTGGTTCGACGAGGCGCCGCCGCTGCCGCTGACCGCGCGCAACCCCGAGGGCTGCATCTACCTGGGCTCGTTCTCGAAGGTGCTGGCGCCCGGCCTGCGGCTGGGCTTTCTGGTCGCGCCGAAGGCGATCTACGGCAAGCTGCTGCAGGCCAAGCAGGCGGTGGACCTGCACACGCCGATCTTCACGCAGCGCATGGTGGTGGAGGTCATGAAGGACGGTTTCCTGTCGCGTCACGTGCCGGAGATCCGTGCGCTCTACAAGCGCCAGCGCGACGCCATGATCGCGGCGCTGAAACGCGAGACCAAGGGCCTGGACGTCGAGTTCCAGACGCCGGTCGGCGGCATGTTCCTGTGGCTGCGCCTGCCCCACGGCATCGACACCGCCGCGCTGCTGCCCAGGGCCATCGCGCGCGGTGTCGCGTTCGTGCCCGGCGCGCCGTTCTACGCCGACGGCGCCAGCGACGCGCGCACGCTGCGCCTGTCGTTCGTGACGGCCAGCGTCGAGCAGATCGACATCGCCATCGCGGCGCTGGCCGCGACGCTGCGCGGGCAGCTGGCCGACGACGCGGCGGCGCGCGTGCAGCGCGAACTCGCGGCCAACTGACATGCTGAACATCTGGGGCCGCATCAGCTCGATCAACGTGCGCAAGGTGGTGTGGTGCGCGCAGGAGCTCGGGCTCGATTTCCAGCGCACCGAGGCCGGCGGTCATTTCGGGCTGGTTCGCACGCCCGATTTCCTGGCGCTGAACCCGAACGGCATGGTGCCCGCGATCGACGACGGCGAGGGCGCCGCACGCGTCACGCTCTGGGAATCGAACGTGATCGTGCGCTATCTGTGCGCACGCCATCCCGTCGAGTCGTCAGCTGCGCTCTACCCGGCCGCGCTGCCGGCCCGTTTCGAAGCCGAGCAGTGGATGGACTGGCAGCAGACCACCCTCAACCCGGTGAGCGGCGGTGCCTTCCGCCAATGGATCCGCACCCCGGCGGCCGAGCGCGACGACGCCGTCATCGCGCGCTCGGTCGAAGCCACCGAGCCGCTGTTCGCGCTGCTCGACGCGCACCTGGCGACGCGGCGGTTCATGCTCGGCGACAGCTTCGGCATGGCCGACATACCGCTCGGCTGCGAGGCCCACCGCTGGTTCGGCCTGCCACCGACCGACTACACGCGCCCGGCCTGGCCGAACGTCGAACGCTGGTTCGCCGAACTCAAGGCACGCCAGGCCGCGCGCGGCGTGCTCGACCTCACCCTCGAATGAAAGAACGCTCCCAGTGATCCGGTCCCGCCCCTTCCAGCAGGTCGATGTCTTCACCACGCATCCGTACCGTGGCAACCCGCTCGCCGTCGTGCTCGACGGCGACGCGCTCGACGACGCGGCCATGCAGCGCTTCGCGCAGTGGACCAACCTGTCCGAAACGACCTTCCTTCTGCCGCCGACCGACCCGGCCGCGGACTACCGCGTGCGCATCTTCACACCGAATTGCGAGCTGGACTTCGCCGGTCATCCGACGCTCGGCAGCTGCCATGCGTGGCTGCGCGCCGGCGGCAAGTCCCGGGCGCCCGGCCAGGTCGTGCAGCAATGCAATGTCGGCCTGGTGCCGATGCGGCGCGAAGGCGAGCGACTCGCTTTCGCCGCACCCGCCATGCAGCGCAGCGCACCGAGCCCCAGTCAGCTGGCGCGGATCGCCGCCGCGCTCCGTCTGCAGGCGCGCCAAATCGTCGCCGCGCAGTCGCTCGACAACGGCACGACCTGGCTCGGCCTGCTGCTCGACGACGTCGACACCGTGCTGGCGCTGGCGCCCGACCACCGTGCGCTGAAGGCGCTCGGACAGAAGGTCGGGATCGCCGCCGTTCCCGGCGCGCCGGCCACGAGCGCGTTGATCGGCCGCTCGAACCGCGAGGCACGTGCCTTCGCCGGCAGCACGGCCGGTGCGCCGGGCGTGCTGCCGGACGTGCCGGTCGGCCTCGAGGTCCGCGCCTTCGCGTCCTGCATCGGCATCGAGGAGGACCCGGTGACCGGCAGCCTCAACGCGAGCCTCGCGCAGTGGCTGATCGAGGCCGGTCACCTGCCCGCCAGCTATGTCGCCGGCCAGGGCCAGTGCCTCGGCCGCGACGGGCGCGTGCATCTCGAGCGCGATGCTTCGGGCCAGGTCTGGGTCGGCGGCGATGCCGTGACGTGCATCGAAGGCCGCGTGGCGCTGTGAGGCCGACGCCCTGGCCATGAACGCACGCATCGATGGGCACGCACGACCGGCTGCTGTCGATCGCGCGCCGCGCCGCTCAAACGCTGGTTCGATCTCGACGACGCCACGCTGCAGGCCGCGGTACGCGCACTGGCCGGCGATCCGCTGCGCATCGACCGCGGCCCCGTCGTCCAGACTTCCCGCGAATTGCCCGTTGCCGCCGGCGGCGGTCGGCTCGAATGGCAGATCGCCGTGCGCGACGACGGCCAGCGGCTGTTCTACGGTGCGCTGCTGTCGCTCGAAGCGACGCATCCGCGCATCGAGACCCTTCGCATGGCGCTCGATGCGATCGGCTTCGATTCGATGGCCCTGCGCCAAGGTGCACCGGACTTCGTCGCCAGGCTGCGGATGCCGCGCGACATCGTGACGCTGGGCTCGCGCATCACGTCGTATTCGTAGACCCGCTCCGGCGCGTCCGGCAGGAATCCAGAAGATGAAGTTCAATCGGGAAGAGATCGAAGCAGCGCAGCGCGTGGTCTATGCGGCCATGCCGCCGACGCCGCAATACGCCTGGGCGCAGTTGGGCGCACGGCTCGGCTGCGAGGTCTGGGCGAAGCACGAGAACCACACGCCGCTCGGCGCCTTCAAGGTGCGCGGCGGGCTGACCTGCATGGATGCGCTCGTGCGCCGGCAACCGGAGGTGCGCGAGGTTGTCAGCGCCACGCGCGGCAATCACGGGCAGTCGATCGGGTTCGCCGCGGCGCGCCACGGCCTCCGTGCGACCGTGGTCGTACCGCACGGCAATTCGGTCGAGAAGAACGCCGCGATGCGCGCGCTCGGCGTGCGGCTGGTCGAGCACGGCGACGATTTCCAGGCGGCGAGCGACCATGCCACGCTGCTCGCTGCGCGCGACGGGCTGCACCGCGTGCCTTCGTTCGCCCGCGAACTGGTGGTCGGCGTCGCCACGTACTGGATCGAGTTCTTCGAGGCCCTGCAACGCGAGGACCGCGTGCCCGACGTGGTGTTCGTGCCGATCGGGCTGGGCTCCGGATTTGCCGGCGCGGCAGCGGCACGCGCGCATTGCGACGTGCGGACGCGGCTGGTCGGCGTGGTGTCCGCCCATGCCACCGCCTACCGCGATTCTTTCGTCGCCGGTCGGGTCGTCACTTCGCCGGTGGCCACCCTGCTGGCCGACGGCATGGCCTGCAGCACGCCGGTGCCCGAAGCGCTGGAGGTGGTGAGGCGCGAAGCCGACGACGTTGTCGCGGTCACCGACGACGAGATCGCCGGCGCCATGCGGGCGCTGTTCACCGACACCCACAACGTGGCCGAGGGCGCGGGTGCGGCGTCCCTCGCCGCGGCCCTGCAGCAATGCGATCGCTGGCGCGGGAAGTCGGTGGGCATCACGGTCAGCGGCGGCAACGTCGACGCTTCGGTCTTCGCCGGCGTGCTCGCCTCAGCAACCTGAGCCCGACTTCGAGATCTACTACCAGCGCGCCTTCACGCCGACCGAGCCCTGCACGGCGCTGCGAACGCGGGCGTCGCCGCCGGTCGCGTACAGCCGGCCGACCTCGCCGTAGACGCTCCAGGCGCGGCCCACCGCCAGCGTGAAGCCGCCGGCCACTTCGGCCGAGCTGCCACCGGTGCGGCTCGCGATGTCGGTCGATGCGGCGGGGCCGACGAAGCGCGCGATGTCGGTGCCGCTGGAGGCACGGTACAGATTCACGCGGCCGTAGGGCTGCAGCATGCCCAGGCCGGTCGACATTTCGCCCTTGACCCGCACGCCGACGCGTGCGATCCAGCCGTTGTCGCTGTCCTGCTGGACGCGTGCACCGGAGATGGTGACGTCGTCGATGTCGACGCGCTGGTGGATCAACTGCACCTGCGGCTCGATCTTCCAGTTCGGCGCCAGGGCGAACGACTTGCCCGCCTCGATCGAGGCCAGCAGGCTGCTGCCCTTGCCGCTCACGCTGGCGTTGCCTTGCGGATGCACGCTGTAGCGGTGGTCGCCGGCCTGCAGCACGGCGTCGGCGTAGACGCCCGAATCACCCGTCCAGGTCGCGTAGCCGCCGAGGTAGCGTGCGCGCAGGTCGTTCTGGCCGACATGCGCCCAGGTGCCGTTGGCGAAGCCGCTGGTGTTCACGTTGCCGTCGAGTTGCCCGACGTAGACGCCGGCATGCCAGTTGGCGTTGGCGAACAGGTCGGTGCCGGCCTGGAAGCCGTCGACGCGACCCTTGCTGGCCGGCGCGACGGTGCCTTCCTGGCGCACGTCGATGCTGGTGGAGATGACGCGGCCCCAGGCGTTGCGCGATGCCGTGTCGCCGGTTACGGACATGCTGCCGACCGGTGCGTCGCCGATGCGCTGGTGCAGGTTGCCGAGCATGGAGAGATCGGCCTGGCGCAGCTGCTGGGGCAGCGCGGCCATGAGCGGGACCTCGGCACGGTAGTTCGGGACGGACACCGTGACCGCCGGGGCAGCCAGCGCGGCAGTGCCGGTGGCCGTCGGATTCGCCAGCGCAGGGATGGCGGGGGTGGACGCAGCGGGTGTCGTGGCGGGGGTGGACGCAGCGGGTGTCGTGGCGGGGGTGGTCGCAGCGGGTGTCGTGGCGGGGGTGGCCGCCACTGGCAGCGCCGGCGTCGCGGGTGCTGCGGGTGCTGCGGGAGTTGCGGGAGTTGCAGGCACGGCGGGCGTGGCCGGAACGACCGCCGCCGTGTCCGAGCGCAGGTACCAGCTCTCGCCGGCGTTGTTGGCATCCGCCGCATGCAGGGTGTAGGCGTACGCACCGGCATCGACATGGCCACCGGCCAGGGTGAAGGCGCTCTTCGTGGTTTGAGCGGTCGTCGTGGCGCCGTTGCGCGCAGCGACCACTTCGATGCCGTTGCCGGTCGTCAGCGCGCCGAGGCCGCCGATGTTGGAAATTTTCACGGTGGTGGTGCCGATGGCGCTGGCCGCGGCGCCGTCGAGGACCAGGCGGTCCGAAGGTCCGGTGGCGTTGAGCGTGGTGCCGAGCGACAGCGTGCCGCCGCGACCGACATACGCGCCGGTCACGGTGAGGTCGGTGCCCGGTGCGGCCGACAGCAGCGACACGGTGCCTGCGTTGTCGAGCGATGCCACCGTCTGGCTGAAACCGGCGAGGTCGAGCGTCGCACCGCGGGCCACCGTGTGCGCCGATGCGGCGCTCAGCGTGTCGGTGCGAGCCGTGCGAAGCGTGCCGCCGGCCACCGTCGTCGTCCCGGTATAGCTGTTCGCGCCCGACAGCGTCAGCGTGCCGGCGCCCGTCTTCACGATGCTGCCGCCCGTGCCGCCGGCCACGCCACCGTCCTGGATCACGCCGCCGATGGCGTTGTCCTTGCCGAGTCCGCCGAGCGCGAGCGTTCTCGCGCCGAGCAACACGTCGCCGTTGCCGTCGAGCGAGCCGATGGCGGTACCGGTCGCGGCCTGCGACACGTCGACGAAACCGGCGTTGGTCACCGTCATGTTCGCCAAACTGACATCGTTGCCGACGCGCAGGCCGGTCGCGCCTTGCACCACGCCGGCGGCGATGGCCACGGCACCGCTGCCGAGCGCGCCCGTGGCCCGCATATCGATGAAGCCCTGCTGCAGGTCGGTGCCGCCGGTGTAGCCGTTGGCGGTGACCAGTTCGAGCGCGCCGGCACCGGTCTTCGCGAGGCTGGCGCGGGCGCCGGATTGCGTGATCGCGCCGGACTGGCGCACCCCGAGCGCGTCGACGTTCAGCGTGGCGTTGCCGGTCAGCGTGATCGCGTTGGCGATCTGCGCCACGCCGCGGGTGTCGTAGTCGAGCGTGGTGCCACCGGCCAGCGTCAGGCCGCCGGTGCCGAGCGCGCTGTCGTTGGCGACGCGCAGCGTGCCGCCTTCGACCGCCGTGCCGCCGCTGTAGCTGTTGGCGCCCGAAAGCGTGAAGACGCCCGGGCCGTACTTGACGATCCGACCGTCGGCGGCTATGCCCGGAACGCCGCTGTCGGCGATGGTGCCGCTGAAGTCGCCGGCGCCGGTGCGCAAGGTGCTCGATCCGAGGTTGACGGCGCCGCTGCCGTACAGCGCGCCGACGGTCTCGGTCAGTTGGGGTGCGAGGAACAGCAGGCCCGGCAGCTGCATGCCGCCGATGGTCGGGCCGGCGGCGCTGTCGATGGTCACTGTCGCGGTGTTCGCGATCTGCTCGCTCTGGCCGATGACGACGGTGGCGTTGCCCTGGGCCAGCAGGTCCCCGGCGATCGAGGTCGCACCGCCGGTGCGAAGCAGACCCAGGACCGTGCTGCCGCGTACCGTGGTCAGGCCGGTGTAGGTGTTGGACTGGTTGCCGACGAAGTCCAGGTCGCCCCAATAGACCGACGAGGTCGGTGCTTCGATGGTGAGGCCGTGGTTGCCCGACACCACGCCGCCGACCTGCAGCAGGTAGGCCACCGACGAAGGCGGCGTGAAGCGGATGGTCGCGTCGGTCTGCAAGGCGATGTTGCCCGAGAGCGTCAGGCCGCGCTGCGGTGCGCGATCGGTTTCCAGCGGGTCGACGCTGAAGTCGCCCTTGACCACGATGTCGTTGGCGAGCGTCACGCCGCCGCGCAGCGTGCCGCCGTCGATCGTCAGTACGCCGGTGCCGAGCGATGCGTTGCCGGTCGCCTCCAGCACGCCCTGGTTCAGGAACGTGCCGCCGGAATAGGTATTCACCACCGCGGAACCCGAAGCGGGGCTGGCAGGGTTCGACTCGCCCAGGACCAGCATGCCGGATCCGATCTTCGCGATGCTTCCCGCGCCGGAGACCACGCCGAGCTGCCGTGCCGACGCGGTGGCGCCGGCGATTTCCAGCGACGTCGTTCCGGCCACGGTCACCAAGCCCCCCGCGCGCACGTCGCCGTCCGCATAGTGGATCGTCTGCGCGCCGACGCCCATCGCACCGAGCGCCGCCACGACGGCAACGACAGCGGAGCGGACGCCTCCACTGCGTCGGCGGTCGACCTCGGAAACCGCGACCCAGGCGCCCAGAGCGTGATTCCAGATGCTGCGATAAGACTTGTTCATGTGAAAGCTCAAAAGTTGGTTGGTAGTGCCTCTTCCTGGACGTCAGGTACTCGGCGTGTACGAAAGGATTACATACATTTGTACACATTGAATACTTTGAGTTTCATTTTCAGGAAGCAATTTGCGACATCTGTGCATTGCTTCACCAACTTCGCTATGGAAAACATAGCGCTCGTATCGATAGCGAGAGACTTCGAAAGCGCAGTTTCGAACGTTGTCGGCATTGCGCGACTTACAACTCTTAACAATGGTTGAGACGTTCCGTGGCGGCCTGGGCAGCCCACCTAAGCTTTGTGACTACCGAGTGCCGAAGCGTCTTTCGGACCCCGCCAAAAGATCACATCGAGGCTCACGATGACACGCCCCTTACGAACTTTTCACAGCCCGCGCAGTCGTCATTCCGGCTTCACCATCGTCGAGATGGCGGTCGTCCTGGTCATCATCGGCGTCATCCTGGGCGCGGTGATGATCGGCAAGGACGCCCAGCGCAACGCCGAATACCTGCGCATCCGGCAGACCTTCGTCAACCAGTGGGCGGTCGTCTACAACGCCTACGTCCAGCGAACCGGCGTTCCCATCGGCGACAACCGCCAGGCCCCTCGCCTGATGGTCAACGGCCAGAATTTCGTCACTACCGGCGGCGGCGACCTCAGCGGCGCCACGGAGCCGCCCGCGATCTGCCAGGGCGCAGCCGGTCCCCAGATGACACGCGGCATGCAGGCCAACGTCAGTCTGCGCGATCTAGTGCTGCAGGCGGGCATCGAACTGCCCGCCGGACGTGGCGCCGGCATGGAAGACAGGTACGTCTACCTCGACACCAACGGCAATCCGCAGGAACTGCAGGTCTGCTTCCAGTGGAACCGGCCCAACACCCGGTCGGGAACCGGCAACATGATGGTGATCACCGGCCTGACGCCCGACCTCGCCCGCTCGCTGGCCTCCGCCATCAAGGGCAACGCGGATGCATCCAGCGGCGTCTTCCGCCAGCAATTGGTCGTTGCCGGCGCGGCGGCGGGCGCCACTAACAACAACGGCGGACTCGACTGGATCGGGAACAACTCGCTGGCCTACGACGGCACGACGATCAACCGCGAGGCGCAGGTCATGACCGTCGTCGCCTATTACAAGATGAACCAGTAGCGGCTGGCGGCCATGACCACGCTCGATACCCCCGTTTCGTCGATCCCGTCACCCGAATCCCACCCGCCGTTCGCCGCCCGGCTCGCGCAGCGGACCTCGGCGCGACTGCGAACCCGTACGGCATCGGTCATCGGCCTGGCATCGCTGATCGGCGCCTCCCTCCTGCTCGTCGGCGCACAGGTCGCACTGGTCAAGCAGCGCAGCGTAGCCGCTCGCGCACAAGCGGCATGGAGCGCCGCCAAGCAGCTCGAGACCGGCAGGGCCGCCGAGATGCGCCGCCGCCTCGCCATCGAGACGTTGATGAAGGAGGCCGCCATGACCGACCTTTCGGTCCAGTCATGGGACGAGCGCAGGTTCGGCATCCGTCAGGCATCGATGACGCGCAAGGCCGCCAACCGCTTGCTGGGCGAGATCGCGCGCGCACGCGGACAGATCTTTGCCGCAGAACAGTTCGAACTGTCGGTCAAGGAGCCGCAGGACGGCCTGTTCACCAGCCCCGCAGCGCCGGATTCGGACCTGATCGTGTCCCTGCGCGGAAGCCTGCTCTACCGCGCGAAGGCAGGATCGAAATGATCCTCTATGCATCCGGAGACCCCTGGCTGGCCATGCACGCGACGGGTGTGCGTCGCGTCGAGCGCTATCCCGTGCTGACGACGTCCGCCACCGTCGTGTGGCACCCATCGAACTCCACCATCGGCATCGCGTCTTTCGAAGGCGACGTCCGGCATGCGGCGGTGCTTGTGGAGCGACGCCTGCGCACGGAAGGCACCATCGAGGCCGAAGCCAAGATATTCATCCACCACGTCGAAAGCACGGGGCGCACCTATCAGGCGCTCTATAGCTCCGCATCGCTCGACGAGTGGCACCGCATGCAGGGATGGGTCGGCGCGCAGGTCGAACACTGCGCATGGACGTCGCTGTGCGCGGTCGCCTGGTCACGCGTCGATGCGCGGACCGCGATCGTCCTCCATGTCGACAACTCGTTCATCTTCATGGGCCGGACCGGCCTGCGCATCGTGCAGGCCAACACGATGGCTTTCGGGGCCGACGAGGACAGCGTCGCCCATGCGACGCGAGCCCTGGGCGACCGGATCCGTACCGAATGGGCACAGAGCACCGCCGCGTCAGGCGGCGCTCTGCCGATCGTCGAATGGCTCTCCGCGAACGACCCCTGCTCGGCCGGAATCCATGCCGCGATGATGCGCGCGTTCGCGCAGGCCAGCGGCCTGCAGGTCGTACCGGCCGACACGCTGCTGGCATGGGCGCTCGACGACGGCGGCGAAGAGACCGTCGAGACCACGACGCGCACGGCGCTGCCGCGGCTCGCGCTGCGTCCGCCGGCGCGCCTCCTCCTGAACACGCAGCGCGAACGGCTCCTGCTGCTGGCCGACCGGCATCGCTCGATGACCTTCGGCGCCGCCCTCGTCGCGACCTGCGTCTTCCTGGGCATCGCGATACAGAAAACCCTGGAAACACGCCGCATCGCGGCCGAAACCGAAGTGCTGGAGCAACGCATCTCCGCCATGAACGGCCAGGACCGGCTGCCTGCGGAAACCGCTGCCGAAACGGCCTACCAGGAACAACTCTCCTTCATCGATACCGTGGCCCGGCTGCAGGGCGGGCTCGATGTGGGAGAAATGCTGCTGGCGCTGAAAGCCGCAGCGGGGGCGGACATCCGCATTCTTTCCGTGCGCGCCGAGGAGATCCAGCCGGAGCGCGAGGCGTCCGCACGCGGCGTCCTGGTCGATGGCGTGCTGCAGGACAGCAGGGGCAATCAGGACAGCGCAACCCTGTCGTCGTTCGTTCGTGCGCTTGCCGCAGTCGGCTATTCAGCCGAGCCGGTCGAAACGCGCGCAACCGCAGCCGCTTCGGCCGTATCCGGCCAGCTTCTCACCTACCGGCTGACGCGCAAGGAAGAGCGCATGCGGCGGCCAGGCAGCAAGCCATGAAGCAGTCCACGAGAGGCTGGCTGCCCAAATACAACGGCCTCGGATACGTCCTGGCCGTTGCGGCGCTCGCGGTCGCAGCGATGGCTGCGACCACCTGGGTTCCACGCTGGCTGCCCGTCGCCCCGCCCGTGCGCCGATCGGTCGCCGAGGTCCAGGACGCCGAAACGCTCCGCATCGAACGCGCTACCGAGAACCTCCGGCAGGCGGCGATGTTCGAACGCACGCAGCGAACCGTTCGCGAGGACGGCAGCGAGTCGATCGTCGCACTCTTCTCGCCCACGGCGGCCAGCGCTGCGTCGGCCGAATCGAAACCCATCGACGCGTCGATCCTGAACGTCGTGATCTTGGAGAACGCCCGCAGGCGCACCGCCATGATCGAAGGCGTGCCTGTTCGCGTGGGCGAGCGAACGCCGAGCGGAGGCGTCGTGAGAGCCATCGAGAAGACCGGCGTGGTCATCGAAGACGGCGCCGGCGCACGACGCACCGTCGACATCCGGGACCGCTTCGTGCGCCCGGACGCACCGCGTGCCGCCGACGACCCGGCGGCATCCCCCCGCACAACCGTACCGGCGACCGACAGATGAAGCGCGTTCTGGTGATCCTCCTGACGACGGTCCTGCTCGGCGCCGCGGCCTTTCTGTTCCTGCGCGATCCCGAGCCGGATACGTCCAGCGCCGCAGACACGGCGACGGTCCCGGCAGACGACATCGCCGGCGCCACGGCTTCGACCCTGCCGCCTGCCGGTTCCGCCAAGCCTGCCGCATCGCCCGAAGGCAGGGCGGCCGACGCACAGACGCCGGCGTGGCTGCTGCCGACGCCGCGCCCTGGTGCGACGAATCCGCCCACGAATCCGGCAAATGCGGCGAACACGACGAAGGGCCTGACATCGCAGGAAAAGATGGCGAAGCTGAACGCCGTCCTGGAAAAGCTGAACCGGCTGCAGGCACGGCCCACCATCGATGCCAAGGAGGCGATCGCCGTCATCGCGGAACTGGAACAGATCAACGGATCGCCAGTCATGAGCGGCATCCGGCTGGACGTGCTGCGCGAGAACATGCAAGTCGCCAGCCAGATCCAAACCACGGCGAACGAGCTGCAGCAGTTGGAGAAGGCGCCGGCTTCGCAGACGCCCGAGCAGGCCGCGCTCATCCAGGCCAAGACGGCCGAGTTGGCGATCCTGCGTTCGCGTTTGCGTCGTGATCTCATGCAATCGCCCGACGGCGCAGCCAGGCCGTGATGCGCACCAAACAAGCGGGCTCCATGCTGCTCGAGGTCGCCGCTTCCGTCGCGGTGCTCGGCCTGCTGGCCGCGACTTCGTTCGGCGTCCTGCGCGACGTCGACCAGGCCCGGCAGGGCCGTGCAGCGGCCGACCTGGCGCAGCAGGCGAAACAGCGGGTCCTCGAATTCGCACTGGCCAACGGGCGACTTCCGTGTCCGGACCTCACGGGAAGCGGTGCCGAGGGCGATGCGACAGGCGCATGCCCGTTCGCACAAAGCGTCGGCCTGCTGCCGACCCGCACGTTGGGAATGGACGGCGTGTCGGCCCAGGCATCCGATCGCCATCTGCGCTACGGCATATCCCGCACGGCGCCCGACGCCGATCTCGGCGCGAGCGCGTCCGCCGGCATTCCCGATCCCGCGACCCGGCTTCTCGCACGCGCCGAACGCGCCGCCGCGCACCCGTCGACCGCAAGCCAACCGTACGTGCCGAAGACCGACGCCCTCGGTCTTGCGAGAAATTGCCAGGCACCCGGCGACAACCCGGCCTTCGTCATCGCCGTCGGGGTGCGGGAAGAGCTCGGAGTCGCAGCCTGCTTTCCCATGCCCGACCCCACGCGCAACGCATCGACTTTCATGGGCCGCCATGAACTGGTCGGATGGGTCCGATCGAAATTCCGCGCCGTGAACTGAATCGCATGACCACGCATTCCTCCCGTTGTTCGCCCTCGCCTCGCACGGGGCTGGCCGTCGGTGTCCTGGCGATGCTGCTGTGCAGCTGCAGCGCACCGCCCCGGTCGACGTCGCTGCAGCAGCTGGCCAAGAGCGACCCGGCCAGAAGCGAAGCGGCGCAGTCGAGCGTGGTCGAGGGCGCCCGCGAACTCGCCGAATCGCGGGCCGACCTCCTGGAGAGACTGGAACGCCGCGCGCCCGTGGCGCCCGTGGAGGAGCTCGTTCCCGATGACAGTCCGCTCAACCGCAAGCGGATCGGCATCAGCATGCAGAACGCCCGCATCGGACAGCTGCTCTGGATCCTCTCGACCGAATACAAGATCAGCCTCGCCGTCGACCCGGCCGTGCTGAAGATGCCGCAGGTCGCGAGCCTCCACCTGCAGCAGGTGACCGGCCGCGAGGCGCTTGCGCACATCCTGCGCGTCTTCGACGTGCACGGCAGCCTCGGCAAGGACAACGTGCTGGTCGTGCACATGGACGAGGAGCGCGTCTTCGACCTGAGCATGCTCATCGGCCGCAGCACGCTCGAACTCAACGGCGGCGGCGATGTCTTCGGAAACGGGAAAGACGGCGGCAGCGGGCTCAAGAGCAGCCTGACCATCAAGAGCGACCTCGGCGACAAGGGCGACGGCTTCGACTACATCGCCAAGTCGGTCGACGCGATCCTCGGCGGCACCGCGGCAGCAACGTCGGCCGCCGCCGCGACCGACGGGCGGGAGAAACCCCGCACCTCGATCAACCGCGCCAACGGCACGCTCTACGTTCGCGCACGCCCGTCGGTCGTGCAGTCGATCGAGAAGATCGTGCTGCAGGAGTCCTCGTTCAGGCAGAAGCAGATCCAGATCGACGCGCAGCTCGTCGACGTGCAGCTGAACGACGCCTCCGAGTTCGGCATCGACTGGAACGTGTTCGGCAGCCGGATCATGGCGAGCGCGGGCACCGGCGGCATCGGCATCGCCAGCGGAACGACGACCACTGCAGCGAACGTGTTTCCCGACAACCGAATCGTGACCATTCCCGCGCAGACGATCGGCAGGACCGGCACGACGTCGGGCGGCATCGGCTACCGGTCGAATCACTTCTCCATCGCGGTGAACGCGCTCAAGACCTTCGGTGCCGTTCGGGTTCTGTCGAATCCGAGCGTCCTGGTACGCAACGGCATGCCCGCCTACCTCAGCGTCGGCAACAGCATCCGCTACGTGCAGAAGATCACGAACACCGTCAACAACACCAATTCCGGATCGACCACCTCGGTCGACGTCGTGACCGACTCGATCTTCTCCGGCGTCGTGGTCGGCGTGAGCGCCGTGGTCAAGAAGAACGGCCTGATCGAGCTGTTCATCCATCCGAGCCAGACCCAGGTGAGCGATGCCAGCCTCGCACTGGTCGACGTCGGCGCCGGCAACCGGGTGACCTTGCCGGTGGTCAGCACCAAGGGCATCGCCACCACGCTCAACATCCAGGACGGCGACACGGTCGTCATCGGCGGGTTGATCGATCAGCAAAGAGGCGGCACCGGCGGCGCGGTGCCCGGTCTGGGCGACGTGCCGACGGTGGGCAAACTCTTCACGTCGGACCGGTCCGTGGACAACGCGCGCGAACTGGTGGTCGTGTTGCGCGCGCGGGCGATGTGATGCCTGCATCCGATACGCGCGACTCCCCTGCGGCCGCCGGCCTGGCGGATGTGCTCGCGGCCAAGCTTCTGGAGGCCGGACTCCTCGACGCCGTGCAACTGGAATATGCGCGGCAGAAGCACGCCGTGCGCGGCGAGGCCCTCTGGCGCATCGTCATCAGCGAGGGGCTCGCGGGCGAACGCGAAGTGGTCGCATTGCTCAGCGACGTGCTGCGCATCGAATTCCTCGACGTCGAATCGATCGAGTACCCCGAGCAGGAAGTCCTCGCGCTGTTCAACAAGGAGCAGTGCCTGACGTCGAACTTCCTTCCGCTGGGTTTCGAGAATCGGGACCTGACGGTGCTCCTGGGCGATGCGATGCCCGACGACATCGCGCAACTGGTCATGCGCCGACTCGGGGTGCGCTGCCGTTTTCGCCTGGCGCCGTTCTCGCAGGTCGCGCGGCTCATCCGCAACGCCTACTATTTCGCGCGGAATCCGCCGGAGAAGCTGCTCGCGCAGGAAGTGACGCTGCTCGCCTCCGACCGCGATCACGCCTTCACGCCCGAGCACCTGCTGAGCCATCTGCTGCATCTGGCGATGCGCGAGCGCGCGACCGACATCCACATCACCTCGGGCATCGCGAGTCTTCACGTGCTGTTTCGCATCGACGGCGTGCTGCAGCCGATCCGGGCGCTGCCGCTGTCGCTCGGGCGCCTGATCGGCTTCATCAAGATCACCGCGGAGATGGACATCTCCGAGGCGCGGCGGCCGCAGGACGGCAGCTTTCGGGCCGTGGTCCTGGACGACCCGCTGACGGTGCGCGTGTCGACCATCGTCACCGAGCACGGCGAACGCATGGTGATGCGCCTGCTGCCGGAGGCGCACGACGTCAAGGACCTCGCCGCGCTCGGCTTCTTTCCGGAAGACGTCGAGATCGTCGCCGCGGCGATGGCCAACCCTGCCGGCCTCATCCTCATCACAGGCCCGACGGGTTCGGGCAAGAGCAGCACGCTGCACGCCGGCCTGCGCATGCAGCACCTGATCGAGCGCAACGTGCTGACGGTGGAAGACCCGCTCGAATATCGCGTTCCGATGGCGGGCCAGACCGAGGTCAATCGTCGGGCCGGCTACGACTTCGGTACCGCGCTTCGGCATTTCCTGCGGCACGACCCCGATGTCATCCTGGTGGGCGAGATGCGGGATGCGGAAACCGCACAGGCCGCGGTCGACGCGGCGGCGACCGGGCATCTGGTCCTGTCCACGCTGCATGTCACGAGCGTATTCGGCGTGGTTCCGAGGTTGACGCCGTTCGGCCTCGTTGCGCAGGTCATCGCGGAGAACCTGAAGCTGGTCATCAACCAGCGTCTGGTGCGCCGGCTGTGCAGCCACTGCACCGAACCCACGGCCTTCACGCCGGCCGAATGCGACTGGCTCGGGGTCGAGGAAGGCACGCTGGGCCGGCGCAGCCGCGGCTGCAAGCGCTGTCGCCTCACCGGCTTCCACGGCCGGCTGCCGCTGTACGAGCTTTTGATGATCGACGACAACCTGGCCAACGCCATCGCGGATTCCGCAGGCCGCGAGGCGATCCGGACGCTGGCTGCCGAACAGGGTTTCGAGACCATCGTGAAGGTGGCCAAGCGCCGCGTGAAGCTCGGCCAGACGACTTCCGAGGAAGTGCTGCGGGTGATCGGCGAAGGACCGGCGAAATGAGTGCCTTCTACTATTACCAGGTGCTGATGTCCACCGGCCGCGCCCGGCGCGGGCTGGCCGCGATCTCCGTCGAGATGGATGCTTCGGCACGCCTGTGGCTCGAGAAGAACCTCGACGGCATCGTGCTCCAGCTCTACCGTCTTCCGTCGTGGGCTTCGGACCTGCTGCAGGGCGGCCGACGCCTTTTTCGCGGCGCGATCAAGCCGGCCGAACTCGCGGGGCTGCTGCGCGACCTGGCCGTCATGACGTCGAGCGGCATTCCGATCTTCGAAGCGGTCAAGGCCGTTGCCGAAGACGAGGGATCCGAGTCGGGCCGGCGCGTGGAGCGGGTATGCACGCAGTTGCTCGAAGACCTCAATGCCGGCAGCGCGCTGAGCGTCGCCTTCGGTCGCCAGCCGGACGTGTTTCCCGACACGGTGCGCAGCCTGGCCGAGATCGGCGACGCCACCGGCACCATGCACCAGATGCTGATGGAGTCCGCGAGCCACCTGGACCGGCTCATCTCGCTGAAGGCCGACGCGCGCCAGGCCATGATCTACCCGGCCTTCTCGTTCCTGGCGATCCTCGGCGCGGGTGCCTTCTGGATCTCCTACGTGCTGCCCAAGCTGGTCGGACTCTTCAAGCAGATGAACGCCAAGCTTCCGCCGCTGACCGTGGCGGTCATGGCGTTCTCCGAGTGGATGAACGCGCACTGGCTGCTGGTCGTATCGGCTTCGGTGGCCATCCTGGTCGTCGCGCTGGCGGCGTGGCGCAACAACCTGGCGTTGCGCCGCCGGGTGATGCACCTGCTGCACAAGACACCGATCGCGAAGACCCTGCTGGTCTCCTCGGGTCTCGCCTTCTTCGCGGAGTACCTGTCGCTGCTGATCCGGTCGGGACTGGACGTGATCGCGAGCCTCGGCATCCTGGAGCGCTCGCTGCAGAACATCTACTACAAGGAACGGGTGGCCTCGATCCGGCGGTTCGTCGAACGCGGCGATCGCATCTCGTTCGCGATGCGTCAGGTCGGCGGCTTCCCTTCGATGATGGTCCGGATGATCGCGGTCGGCGAGGATTCCGGCACGCTGGACCGGCAGCTCACCTACCTGTCGGACGAGTATTCCGCCCGCCTGAAGCGCACCGTCGGGATGCTGGCCGAAGTCATCAAGCCGGTCATCGTCGTCATCGCCGGCGCGGTGTTCCTGCTGCTGATCGTCGCCCTCCTGCTGCCCGTCTACGACCTCGTCCGCCAGACGATGTCCGCCGCCCGCTGACACCACGACGTTCATGCCGAGCACGAGAACCATGAGAACGAAGCACGCCTCCACCCGGTTGAACTCCCAACGCGGCGCTGCGGCGCTGATCCTGGCGGCATTGATGGTCGTCTTCTGCGCCACGCTGGCAGGCAGCTATTACGTCGGCAGCCAGAGCGCGTCGTCGGCGACGAGCTACGAGCAGGTCGAGTCGCTGCGTTGGGCCCAGGAGGCGATCACCGGGTTCGCGACCGCGCAAGGGCGGCTGCCGTGCCCGGCGAGCGTGCGCGACGGCGCCGAGAATTGCGCGCCGGGCATCGCGAAGGGATGGCTGCCGGTCGCCTCGATCGAACAGTTCGTGCATCCCTTGTCCGCGCGCGGAAGAATGCAGATCCGTTATCTTGTTTACCGCGGAGCGGACGGCGGAGCCGACCCCGATCTTGCAGTCGCCACAGATTCGTTCCAGCCAACCGGCGCCGATGGTTCGGTGCCCAAGAGCTATCCGGCGCTCGTGAGTAGCGCAGACCTGTGCGGGCAGCTGCATGCGGCATCGCTTCCCGATGCCGCCAGCCGTTGGACACCGGGCCACGGACCCTCCGGCTCGTCCGCCAGAGCCGATCGTGCCAACGTGCCGCTGGCCACCGGCGGAGGCTCCATGAACGTCGCGTACGCCCTCGCCGTGTCGCCGGTCGGCACGGCGGACGACAACTCGGGCTTGAATGCCGCTGCCGGTCCACATTTCGAAAGTCCGTACCGCACTGGAAACGGCAGCTACCGGGACATCGTTCGCGCCGTCGAATTCGGTGTGCTGTACGACACCCTTGCCTGTGGCATGACGACGGCATCGTTGGACGGGCTCGCAGTGGCTGCGTCCTGGACAACGGATTCCGTCGGCGCCCGAGAAGGGGCGATCGAAGCCACCAAGAAAGTCGTCGAGATCGAGGCGCTTATCGTCACAGGGTCGGGGCTCCTGGCGATAGGGTCTGGCCTCGACTTGAAAAATGCCATGACGAGCTTGAGTGTGGCTACGACGACCATTGCGGTCAACACGCCGCTTGAGCCATGGCCGCCCGCAGTGGCGGCGGTCGTTTCGGGAACTGCCGGCGCTGTCACGGCGACTGCAACGATCGCGTCAGCCAAAGTCGATCTTGGCAAATCGGTAGTGGGGGCAGGAGTCGAAGCGGGAAGTCTCGTGGAATACAGGGTGGCCGAGGCAAAGGCGACGAATTCGCATGTCTGGAAGGATTCGATCGCAATCCTGACTGCGGCCGACACAATGGGCATTTCGCCATGAAATCATCATCTCGCCAAAGGCAGCATGGTTGGTCGCTGATCGAGACCGCCATCGCAACCGCCTTGCTGGGTCTGATGGTCGTCGCCGTCGTCACGACCGCCCGCAAGGCCACGAACGATGCCGAATTGCGACGCACGACGAGCGACACCGAAAGGGCGGAAAACGCGCTGTTCGGCTACCTCAAGGCGAACGCCCGCCTGCCTGCGCCGGACGATGCTGCGGCGAGCCCTGCGCGGCCGGGTTATATCGAAGGCTGGTTGCCGCTCCAGGTGCTCGGGGTCGAAGGCCTGACCGGGCGCATCCGGTACGTCGTCGCACAGACGCTCGCCGTACCGCAGGCCATCTATCTCGCCGATCCTGGCGGCCTCGGCCAAGGTGCCATCAAGAAGCGGACCGCGGCGAACGGACTGGATTTCTGCGCGACGCTGATGCGACAGGAAAACGCCGGCACCGCACTTCCCGGCGGCATGCGTCTGAGCTATGCACTGCAGCAGACCGTCAGCACTGCAAGCAGCGTGCCGGCGGGATTGGCCCAGAGTTGGTTGGGCGATGCTGCCCCCGGTCCACTGCCGAGCGATGTCCGGCTCGATACGCGGACGCGTGGTTTCGGCGAGCTTGCGACCGGCCTGGACTGCTTCTCCCGTTTCGCGACCCTGTCCCGCGACGTGCGCGCGACCGCCGTGGCGATCGATCTACGCAGACTGGCCGATCAGGAGGTGGCGTTTCGCGAAGTCAACAAGGAGATCGGCGACGCCTCGCGCATCAACAACAAGATCCGCGCGGCCGTCTGGTCGACCGGTGGGTTGAAGCTCGCTGTCGATGCGGGAATGATGACGATTACGTCGCTCACATCGCCTGACGCGACGATCGCCGGCGACCTTGCTGCAGCCGGACTGCTGCTCGTCGTCGCCGGCACAGCGGACCTCGTGAAGTACACGACCGACAACATCATCGCGGGCGTGGAAGCTGCAAAGGTCGATGAAGCTGCAGTCGCTACGGCGAAAAGCTACCGAAACGCACTCGACATCGAAACGAAGCGTCAGACGCTGCTCGCCAATCAGGCGCAAGACAAAGGCCTCGAACAATGAAGCAGGTACTTCGGAGGCGCCAGCGCGGCGTCTCGCTCGTGGAGGTGGCAATCGCCTCGATGATCCTGGGCGCATGCGGGGTGTTTCTTCTGGGACTGATCGATCGCCAGACGAAAGTCGCGAGCGGAAATCAGTCGCTTTCGATGATCGACCGCGCCCACGACACCATCCTCGCGTATGCGTACCTGCACGGCCGGTTGCCGTGTCCGGCCCAGGTCACGACAGGCATCGAAAGTTGCGATGGCAAAAGCGATGGCTACCTGCCTTACCTCACCTTGGGACTGCCGGATTCGGGGGCAGGACGCGTTCGCTACCGCATGGCGCCGGACACCAGCGCGCCTGCGGCGAGCCATCCGTACCGGATCGTTGCAGGCCAGCGTTCCGGCAAGTTCAACGAGCTCTTCGCGCAAGCCGTGCCGCTCGCTAGCATCGCACTCGACGGCCATGAGCCGCTCCTGGATCTCTGCCAAGCACTCGGTTCGTCGACACACAGCGCGGAGATTGCCTATGCCCTGGCGCTGGACCCCGGCGTTGCCGCATCGCCAAGCAGCAGCAGCACGCCGACGGCAGGCCCGCTAGCCCCGACCCAGACCGTCGGCCGTGCGCAACTGGCAGCGAAGCTCCACTGCGGCAATCTCGCAGTCGCGGGCCGCGCGCACTTCAACACAGCCTTGGCCGCAGACACTATGGACCGTGCGATGGACGACATCCTGGCGCAGTTCCTCCTGCTGAAGTACACGTATTCCTACGACCTCTTGCAAGGGCTCTACTTCGAGGCGAGTTCGATCGATTCGCTCGCGACCGCCAATACGAAGAGATTGGGAGCGCTGGCTGCATCCCAGGCATCGAACGGCGCCAATTCCGCGGCGCTCGGAATGGCAACGTACAAGACTCTTGCAGCCGGAATCTATACCGCTGCACTGACACTCAACGTCGCCCGGTTCGTCACCAACCTGGCACGCGCCGAAGAGCATAACAAGATACTGACCAAGCTCAAGCAGGAAACCGAAAAGTCCGCAGTCGAGATCAAAGGGCGTGCGGTCATCGGCAGTTCGAGCGCCTTCTTCCTGGAAGACAAATGGTCGCAACCCGCACCATGACGACAGACCGGTTTCGCGCAGCGCGACGACACGCACACGGTTTCACCCTGGTCGAAATCTCCGTCGTGCTGGTCATCATCGCCGTGGTTCTCGGTGCGGTGACCTCGGGCGGCGACCTGCTGCGGCAGGCGTCGGGCCAGCGGATCTTCTCCGAATTCGTGACCGGATGGCGCAATGCGTTCAGTACCTACACCACCCAGGCCAAGGTAGTGCCGGGCGACAACCCCATCGCGCCGACGAACATGGTCCACGGGCTCGGCGGCTCTTCGGAACTGTGCAACGACGCGACCGACAAGACCCTCACCAACGTCATGCTCTCGCAGAGCATCGAGCCGCCGCCGGGACGCGGTACCGGCGAAGAAGACCGCTTCGTCTACCTCGACAGCAACGGCTCGCCGCACGAGTTGCGGGTCTGCTTCACGACGGTTCCCTGGGCCGTTTCGGGCGCCACCTCCGGCGCCTTCGTGAAGGTCAGCCGGCACGTCATGCACCTGACCGGACTGACGACGGAACTTGCGATGCAGTTCGACGCGTTGATCGACGGCCGTCTCGACGCGCGTTTCGGCCGGCTCCGGCAGTCGAGCTTTGCCGACTCCCTTTCCACCGCAGGCGTCGATTGGCCGCTTCCCAAGAGCGGCGCGGGCGAAGAGAACATTCCGGAGGTCGATGCCTATCTCGTGATGGATTGAAGACAGGGCGCCAGCACCGCTGGCACGCAGCCGGCCGAGGACTCGGCCTGCACATACGAACGACAACAGCATTTATCGCCGGCCGTCCGCGTGACGCCGTTTCAAGGGACGCAAATGGAAATCCTGCTGCAGCAGATCATCAACGGGCTGGTCCTGGGCAGCATGTATGCCCTGATCGCGCTGGGCTACACGATGGTGTAC
>JBPBPG010000009.1:0-272174 GCA_050954325.1 Janthinobacterium lividum
AACAGGTATTAATTAATACTTTAGACACAGGATATCCCGTAAAGAAGAATTAAAGAAATTGCGCGCAGGGCGCAGCCACGAGCTGATGCAAAGCCGTTCACGGAAAACCCGGCTTCAAGGCCGGGTCGCAGAGGGAAAACGAGGGATTCGCACCCGGCAAATGCCTGGGGCGACTCCGAGTCGGCAGGGATGTCTACGCGGCTGTGGCCACTGCCTTCGACATGCCGGAAATCATGGAAAAGCAATTGCGGACAAATGAATCCAAATTCGTTACACGCGAATCAACCAACGAATATTTTATAATTACAGCCATTATCGAACTCCTCTTATTGACAATATCTATTCTGTCCTTTATCGGTTTTCTCGGCAATAAGATTGAACATTTTTTTGAATTCTTCTTGTCTCGGACATATTCGATGACTAATTAGTATTATCAATAGGAGATTTGTATTACCCGATCGACGCCTCCAACGTGCAATTGGCATATGCATTGACATTTGCAACGCCGCCTTCCACGACAAGCGTGGCGCTGGTCTGCGAAGGACGGCCAAAGCCCAGCTGGTGGGCGATGCTTGGACCGTGAGGGTGGATCGCCCATCGGGCGAACCGACCGGACGACCGCTTCGGTGCGACAGCCGGCGAATCGGCGATGGCGTCCATCGACGAAATCCGGACGAGCTTCATCGACGACGCCAGCACGTCGCATGCTGCGCGTCTACATCGAAAAGGTCAGGGTCCGGACGATCTCCCCGGGCGGGGCGAATCGAATCCGATCAGGGTCAGACGTGGATCGCGCTGCCCAGCGCGCGCAACGCGGCTTCCTGCATTGCCTCGCCCAGCGTCGGATGCGCATGGACGATCGCGCCGACGTCCTCGAGTTGCGCACCCATCTCGATCGAATAGGTGAACGCTGCGGCGAGTTCCGACACACCGGCGCCGACGGCCTGCCAGCCGATCAACCGGTGGTTGTCCATTCGGGCCACGACGCGGACGAAACCCTCGCCGCCTTCCATCGTCAGGGAGCGGCCGTTCGCCGCGAACGGGAAGACCGCGGTGACGGTTTCGATACCGGCTTGCGCCGCCTGGCCCGCCGTCTGGCCCGCGGCGACCAATTCGGGATCGGTGAAGCACACCGCCGGGATGGCCAACGGCTCAAAGCTGCGCTTGTGCCCGGCCACGCACCCGGCCGCCACCTCGCCCTGCGCCATGGCGCGGTGCGCCAGCATGGGTTCGCCCGTGAGGTCGCCGACGGCCCAGACGTTGCGCATCGACGTGCGGCAGCTCGCGTCGACCTTCACCGCGCGCCCCTGCATCTCCAGCTGCAGCGATTCGAGCCCCGCCGTGCGCGGGCGGCGGCCCGCGGCCACCAGCACGCGATCGGCGGGCAGCACGAAATCGTCGGCCTGGCTGCTGCGCACCCGCAAGCCGTCGCCCGGCTCGGTCATGCCTTCGGCGGTGCAGCCCAGGTGCACGACGACGCCCATGCGATGGAGCGAAACCATCACCGGCCGGCCGAGGTCTTCGTCGTAGCCGGGCAGGATGCGGTCCGCGACGTCGACGATGGTCACCTCGGCGCCCAGCTTGCGCCAAGCCATGCCCAGTTCCAGGCCGATGTAGCCGGCACCGACCACCACCAGTTGGCGCGGCACTTCGATCAGCGCGAGCGCGCCGGTGGAGGAGATCACCCGGCCGCCGAACGGCAGCTGCGGCAGCGCGATCGGCTCGGAACCGGTGGCCAGCAGCAGATGTTCGCATTGCAGCCGCAGCGGCTCGTCGTCCTCGACCGCGACGTCGACGGTCTTGCCGTCGACGACCTTCGCCCAGCCCTGAACGTACTGCACACCGGCCTTGCGCAGCAACGCCGCGACGCCGCCGGTCAATTTCGACACGACGCCGTCTTTCCACGCCTGTGTGAGATGCAGGTCGATCGAGGCCGACTCGGCCCTGATGCCGAACGGCGAGCCCGCAGTGGCCCGCCGGACGCCGTCGAACGCCTCCGCCGCGTGGATCAACGCCTTCGACGGAATGCAGCCGACGTTCAGGCAGGTGCCACCCGGCGCCTCGCCTTCGACCAGCGTGGTCGCGATGCCCAGCTGCGCTGCGCGGATGGCCGCGACATAGCCGCCGGGACCACCGCCGATGACCAGCAGCGTCGTCGTCTTGAATGTCGTCGTCATGCTCACTCCACGAAAAGCAGGGCCGGCGTTTCGAGCAGGGCCCGGATCGCCTGGATGAACAACGCCGCGTCCATGCCGTCGACCACCCGGTGGTCGAACGAGGAAGAAAGGTTCATCAACTTGCGCGCGACCACGGCGCCGCCGCGGAACACCGGGCGTTCGACGATGCGGTTGACGCCGACGATGGCCACCTCCGGATGGTTGATCACCGGCGTCGTGACGATGCCGCCGAGCAGACCGAGACTGCTGATGGTGAGGGTCGAGCCGGACAGCTCGTCCCGGCCGGCCTTGCCGGAGCGGCCCGCCTCGGCGAGCCGCGCGATCTCGACGCTGCAGGCCCATGGATCCAGCGATTCCGCATGACGTATCACCGGCACCAACAGGCCGGCGTCGGTCTGGGTCGCGATGCCCAAGTGCACCGGCTTGTGGCGCACGACGACGCCCGCGTCGTCGTCGAAGCGGGCGTTCATCTGCGGAAAATCGCGCAGCGCGATCACCACGGCGCGCGCCAGCAGCGGCAGCAGCGTGAGCTTGCCGCGCTGCGCGCCGTAGCGCTCGTTGAGCTTGCCGCGCAGGAGCTCGATGTCGGTCACGTCGATCTCCTCGACATAGCTGAAATGCGGAATGCGGCGCTTGGCCTCCTGCATCTTCTGCGCGATCTTCCGGCGCAGGCCGACCACCGGATGCGACTCCTCCCCGTGCAACTGCTCGTAGCCACCGGCGCGCGTGGCCGTGCGCGGCTGGCTGGCCGCCAGCAGATAGACGTCGAGATCGTCCTGTGTGATGCGTCCGCCCGGACCGCTGCCGTTCACGAACTGCAGTTCGATGCTGAGGTCGCGCGCGCGCTGCCGCACCGCGGGCGCCGCGAACGGCTTGTCGCCCGGGGCGCGCATCGCCACCGGCGCCGCGACAGGAGGCTTGGTACGGACCGGCGCTTCATATCGGGCAACAGACGCTTGCGCGGGCAGAGCCACCGGAGCGAGCGCCGCACGCTGCGGCTGCGCTGTCGTAACGGGCGCCGGGCCGGCTGCAACCGCCGTCGCATGAGTGGCGCCAGCCACCGGTGCCGCTCCTGGCTGCACGTTGCCCGCACCGGCGACTTCGAGCCGGATCAGCTCGCTGCCCACGGCCATGACCGCACCGGTCTTCGCACCCAGCGACACCACCGTGCCTGCGACGGGGGACGGAATCTCGACGGTGGCCTTGTCCGTCATCACATCGGCCAGCGTCTGGTCCTCGACGACGGTATCGCCCGGCTTCACGTGCCAGACCACCAGTTCGACCTCGGCGATGCCTTCGCCGATGTCGGGCATCTTGATCGCGTACTGTCCCATGGTCATGCCTCCATCGCGCGTCTGAAGGCGGCGCCGATGCGGCCCGGCCCGGGAAAATACGCCCACTCCTGCGCATGCGGGTACGGTGTGTCCCAACCGGCCACGCGCTCGATCGGCGCCTCCAGCCGATAGAAGCAATGCTCCTGCACCAGGGCCGAGAGTTCGGCGCCGAAGCCGCTGGTCTTCGTCGCCTCGTGGACGATCACGCAGCGGCCCGTCTTCTGCACGGATTGCACGATGGTGTCCAGGTCCAGCGGCCAGATCGAGCGCAGGTCGATGATCTCGGCGTCGATGCCGGTCTCGCGCGCTGCGCATTCGGCAACCCAGGTCATGGTGCCGTAGGTCAGCACGGTCAGCTGGGCGCCCGGGCGGAAAACCTTCGCCGACTCGAGCGGCACGGTGTAGTGGCCCGCCGGCACGTCGCCCAGCGCATGCTTGGACCACGGAACCACCGGCTGGTCGTGGTGACCGTCGAACGGGCCGTTGTAGAGCCGCTTGGGCTCCAGGAAGATCACCGGATCGTTGCATTCGATGGCGGAGATCAACAGGCCCTTGGCATCGTACGGATTGCTCGGTACCACGGTGCGCAGGCCGCACACGTGGGTGAACATCGCCTCGGGGCTCTGGCTGTGGGTCTAGCCGCCGTAGATGCCGCCGCCGCAGGGCATGCGGATCACCATCGGGCAGGTGAAGTCGCCCGCCGAGCGATGCCGCAGGCGCGCCGCTTCCGACACGATCTGGTCGGCGGCCGGATAGAAGTAGTCGGCGAACTGGATCTCGGTCACCGGGCGCAGGCCGTAGGCACCCATGCCGACGGCCACGCCCACGATGCCGCCTTCGCTGATCGGCGTGTCGAAGCAGCGGGTCTTGCCGTACTTGGCCTGCAGGCCTTCGGTCACACGGAAGACGCCGCCGAAGTAGCCGACGTCCTGTCCGAAGACGATCACGTCCGGATCGCGCTCCATCATCACGTCCAGCGCCGAACGCAGTGCCTGGATCATGGTCATCGGTCGGGTGTCGACAGCGGTGGCGGCTGCGGTCGCCGCGGTCTCGACGCCGTCGTTTTCAAGCAGTGCGGACATCGGTCAGATCCCCAGTTCCTGGCGTTGCCGACGCAGGTGCGGCGGCATGGTTTCGTAGACGTCCTCGAAGATCGTGGCGGCGCTGGCGCTGCGGCCGTCGAGCAATGTGCCGTGGCTTTCGGCCTCCTTCTGCGCTGCGGCGACCTCGGCTTCGAGCTCCTTGTGGACCTGCTCGTGCTCTTGGTCGGACCAGACGCCCAAGTTCACGAGATGGCTCTTCAGCCGCGCGATCGGGTCGCCGAGCGGAAACCGTTCCCAGTCATCGGCGGCACGGTATTTGGACGGGTCGTCGGACGTCGAATGGCCGCCGGCCCGGTACGTGACCCACTCGATCAACGTGGGGCCGGCGTTCGATCGCGCACGCTCCGCCGCCCACCGCGTGGCCGCGTAGACCGCGAGGAAATCGTTCCCGTCCACGCGCAGCGACGCGATGCCGCAACCCACGCCGCGCTGGGCGAAAGTCGTGGACTCGCCGCCGGCGATCGCCTGGAAAGTGGAGATCGCCCACTGGTTGTTGACCACGTTCAGGATCACCGGCGCGCGGTAGACATGCGCGAAGGTGAGTGCCGTGTGGAAATCGGCTTCGGCCGTGGCGCCGTCGCCGATCCAGCCCGATGCGATGCGGGTGTCGCCCTTGATCGCCGAGGCCATCGCCCAGCCCACCGCCTGCGGAAACTGGGTCGCCAGGTTGCCGGAGATGGTGAAGAAGTCGGCGCGCTTGCTTGAATAGAACACCGGCAGCTGGCGCCCTTTCATCGGGTCGCCCTCGTTGCTCATGAGCTGGCACATCAGCTCGCTCATCGACACGTCGTCACGGCCCAGCAGCAATCCCTGCTGCCGATAGGTCGGAAAGCACATGTCGCCCTTCTGCAGGGCCGCGCCATGCGCGACGGCGATGGCTTCCTCGCCGAAGCACTGCATATAGAAAGAAGTCTTGCGCTGGCGCTGAGCCAGCGTCATGCGCAGGTCGAAGATGCGTGTCTTCATCATCGAGCGCAGACCCTTGCGCAGCAAAGTGCCGTCGACATCGGGCGCCCACGGCCCGAGCGCGCGACCGTCTCGGTCGAGCACGCCGATCAGCGAGTTCGCGAGGTCCGTGGTTTCTGCGGGGAGCGTATCGATCGGCGGTTTGCGGACGGTGCCGGCGCCGGAGAGGTGGAGATAGGAAAAGTCGGTGGCACAGCCAGGGCGCGCTGAGGGCTCTGGCACATGCAGCCGCAAGGCTGTACGCGCATTCATGGTGGACTCCGCACGCGGTAGCGTGTCTCGTTCGGTGGGTGGGCGCTGCGCCGGATAAAGCACAGACCAAAAAGCTGCATCGGTAAACGCAGCCTCGATACCTTATGACGATATGCCCGAGCCGGGTATTGGTGTTACCCAGCATGGGTCGCAGGGACCCATGAACGCGAGGGTCGGCTGCCACCGGCGACTGCGCCAGTAGTTTGACGGGGGGTGGGTGGTAGGCCGTGATGGGCTTGAACCATCGACCAACGGATTATGAGTCCGCTGCTCTAACCAACTGAGCTAACGGCCCACGCGCCGTTATTCTAGTGGCCTGTCACTTGCGATGATTCAGCGCGTTGGTCAGGAGACGCGACGTGATGTCGACGATCTGGATCATGCGCTCGTACGGCATCCGCGTCGGCCCGATGACGCCCAGCGTGCCCACGACCCGGCCATCGACTTCGTAGTTCGCGCTCACGATCGACAGCTCCTCGAAAGGCACCACCTTGCTCTCGCCGCCGATGAAGATCCGCACGCCTTCGGCCTTGCTCGACACGTCGAGCAGCCGCATCAGCTGCGCCTTCTGCTCGAAGAGATCGAACGCGCGGCGCAGCTGGCCCATGTCGCTGGAAAAATCGCTCACCGCCAGCAGGTTGCGCTCGCCGGAGATCACGACCTCGTCCTGGCTCTCCGACATCACCTCGGTGCTCGCCTGCACGGCCGCCTGCATCAGCGAGGCGATCTCGCCGCGCAGTTTCTCCACTTCCGACTGCAGCCGGTCGCGCACCTGCTCGATCGACAGCCCGGCGTAGTGCACGTTGATGTAGTTGGCGGCCTCGACGAGTTGCGACTGCGAATAGTCGGTGTCCGGGAAGATCACCCGGTTCTGCACGTCGCCGTCGGGCGAAACGATGATGACCAGCAGCCGGCGGTCCGACAGCCGCAGGAACTCAATCTGCCTGAAGACCGACGCCCGGCGCGGCGCCATCACCACGCCGACGAACTGCGACAGGCTCGACAGCAGGTGCGCGGCATTGGCGATCACCTTCTGCGGCTGGTCGGGTGCGAGGCTCGGCGTCGCGAACTGCTCGTGCTCGCCGGTGGTGAGCATGGTGTCGACGAAAAGCCGGTAGCCGCGCGCCGTCGGGATGCGGCCGGCGGAGGTGTGCGGACTGGTGATCAGCCCCAACGATTCGAGGTCGGACATCACGTTGCGGATGGTCGCCGGCGACAGTTCCAGCCCCGATGCCTGCGAGAGCGTGCGTGACCCGACGGGTTGCCCTTCGGCGATATAGCGCTCGACAAGCGTCTTGAGAAGCAACTTGGCGCGGTCGTCCAGCATGGGCGGATTTTAATGTTGTAATTTGTTGAATATGACCTCGCGCTTCCGGCATGTCGCTCTGATCGGCAAATACCAAGCATCCGGCCAGCGTGCGCAGGCCGGACCGCAGGACGGCGTCATGGCGGGCATCGGCGCCTTCCTCGAAGCGCAGGGTTGCACGGTGGTGGTCGAACGCCCGACCGCGGACGATCCCGAAGTCAGCCGCTACGAATCGCTGACGGCGCACGAAATCGGCGAGCGTTGCGACCTCGGCCTGGTCGTCGGCGGGGACGGCACCATGCTGGGCATCGGGCGCCAGCTCGCGCCCTACGGCATTCCGCTGATCGGCATCAACCGCGGCCGGCTCGGCTTCGTCACCGACATCCCGATCGACAATTACCAGTCGACCCTGGTGCCGATGCTCGCTGGCGAGTACGAGGAAGACCACCGCAGCCTGATGCATGCGCACGTGATGCGCGACGGCGCCTGCGTGTTCGACGCGCTCGCGATGAACGACGTGGTGGTCAACCGCGGCGCGACGTCCGGGATGGTCGAATTGCGGGTGTCGGTCGGCAACCATTTCGTGGCCAGCCAGCGCGCCGACGGCCTGATCATCGCGTCGCCGACCGGCTCGACCGCCTACGCGCTGTCGGCCGGCGGGCCGCTGATGCACCCGTCGATTCCCGGCTGGGTGCTGGTGCCGATCGCGCCGCACACGCTTTCGAACCGCCCGATCCTGCTGCCGGACGCCGACGAGATCGTGATCGAGCTCGTGGCGGGCCGTGGCGCGAGCGCGAACTTCGACATGCAGTCGCTGGCCTCGGTGGAAATCGGCGACCGCGTGGTGGTGCGCCGGTCGGAGTTCAGGGTGCGGTTCCTGCATCCCAGGGGTTGGAGCTATTTCGACACGCTGCGCAAGAAACTGCACTGGAACGAGGGAGGCTCCTGACCATGCACCATGGCTGCTTTTTGAACCTGCTGGAGCGCTGATGGCATTGCGACGTATCGCGTTGCGCGACTTCGTGATCGTGCGCGCCCTCGACATCGACCTTTCTTCGGGCTTCACCGTGCTCACCGGCGAAACCGGCGCCGGCAAATCGATCCTGATCGATGCGCTGCAGATCGCGCTCGGCAGCCGTGCCGATGCCGGTGCTGTGCGCGAAGGCGCGGAGCGCCTGGACGTCAGCGCCGAGTTCGATGCCGATCCGCAGTTCGTGCCATGGCTCGATGCGGGCGGTTTCGAGGTGTCCGACGCATTGCTGCTGCGGCGCACCGTCGACTTGCAGGGACGCAGCCGCGGCTGGATCAACGGCAGCCCCGCGACCGCGACGCAGCTGCGCGAGATCGGCGACCGGCTGCTCGATATTCACGGCCAGCATGCCTGGCAGAGCCTGACGCGGCCCGACGCCGTGCGCGGGCTGCTCGACGCCTACGCCGGCGTCGACACCGCCACGCTCGACGGCGCATGGAACGGCTGGCGTCAGGCGCTCGGCGCGCTCGACCGCGCACGATTGGCACAGGACACGTTGCAGCGCGAACGCGAGCGCCTGCAGTGGCAGGTCGGCGAGGTCGCCAAGCTCGCACCGCTGGACGACGAGTGGGAGGAGCTGTCGGCCAGCCACACGCGCGCGTCCAACGCGCAGGCGCTGATCGACGCGGCGGAGAACGCCCGCACCGCCCTCGAAGACGACGAGGCCGGCGCGCTGCCCGCGCTCAACCGCGCGCTGGCCCTGCTGCAGGGCTGCGAGCACATCGAACCCGAATTCAAGGCGCTGGCCGAAGTGCTGGCGTCGAGCGTGGCGCAGGCATCGGACGCCGCCCATTCGCTGCACGGCTACCTGCGCCACTCGGACGCCGATCCGCAGAGCCTCGCCGACCTCGACGAGCGGATGGGCACCTGGATGTCGATGGCACGTCGCTACAAGCGTCAGCCGGCCGACCTCCCTGCCCTGCTCGCGAGCTGGCAGGAAGAACTCAAGGCGTTGGACGCCCAGAGCGATCTCGATGCGCTGGAACGTGCCGAGCAGAGCGCGCAGCAGGTTTACATGAAGGAAGCCCGGGTGCTCGGCAAGGTTCGCAAGCAGGCCGCGCCGCGGTTGTCGCTGGCCGTGACGCAGGCGATGCAGGGCCTGGGCATGCAGGGCGGCCGCTTCGAGGTCGCGCTGCAACCGCTGGCGCAACCCGGTCGCGCCGGGCTGGAGGAAATTTCATTCCTCGTCGCCGGCCATGCGGGCAGCACGCCGCGGCCGATCGGCAAGGTCGCGTCGGGCGGCGAACTGTCGCGCGTGGCGCTGGCCATCGCCGTAACGACCAGCGAACTCGGCGCAGCGCAGACGCTGATCTTCGACGAGGTCGATTCGGGCGTCGGCGGCGCTGTGGCGGAGACGGTCGGGCGGCTGATGCAGCAGCTCGGGCACGACCGCCAGGTGCTGGCCGTGACCCATCTGCCGCAGGTGGCCGCCTGCGCGGACCATCATCTTCTGGTAGCCAAGCGGCCCGCCGCTACCGAAGGGTCCGGCGACGGCCCACGCACCGAGAGCAGCGTGACACCGCTCGAAGAGGAAGGCCGCACCCGTGAGGTCGCGCGCATGCTCGGCGGCGAACGCGTCTCGGCGACGACGCTGGCCCATGCGCGCGAAATGCTCGACAAGCCCGCTGCCGGCGAATCCGACACGGTCGCGGCCGGAGCGACGTCTTGAGCGGTATCGAACGAGGCCGGCTCGAACTGGTGCTCATCACCGGCATGTCCGGCTCCGGCAAGTCGGTCGCGCTGCATGCGCTCGAAGACGCCGGCTACTACTGCGTGGACAACCTGCCACCCGAACTGCTCGCGCCCTTCGTCGCGCTGCAGCGCGAGCAGCAGGCCACGCGCGTCGCCATCGCGATGGACGTGCGCAGCGGCGTGTCGCTGCCGCTGGTGCCGCAGCAGCTCGAAGGTCTGCGTCGCGAGGGCGTCGCGCTGCGCTCGCTGTTCCTCGACGCCACCACCGATGCGCTGGTGCGGCGTTTCTCGGAAACGCGCCGGCGTCATCCGCTGTCGCGCCAGGAAGGCCGAACCGACGTGCCCGAGCAGCAACGCGTGCTGGTGCATTCGATCGACCTGGAGCGCGAGTTGCTGGCCGACCTGCGCGACGGCGCCGACGTGATCGACACCAGCATCATCCGGCCGTCGCAGCTGCAAAGCTACGTGAAGGCGCTGATCTCGGCGCCCGCGAGTTCGCTGACGCTGGTGTTCGAATCCTTCGCCTTCAAGCGCGGCGTGCCGCTCGACGCGGACTATGTGTTCGACGTGCGCATGCTGCCGAATCCGCACTACGTGCCTGCGCTGCGGGCGCTCACCGGTCGCGATGCGCCGGTGATCGACTGGCTGCGCGAGCATGCCGACGTGGCACGGATGTACGACGATATAGAGCAGTTTCTCGGCCGCTGGCTCGATGCGCTGGCGAGCGACCATCGCGCCTACGTGACGGTGGCGATCGGCTGCACCGGCGGGCAGCACCGGTCGGTGTTCCTGGTCGAACAGCTCGCCCACCGCTTCGGCGCGCGCTGGGCCGCGCTCAAGCGGCATCGGGAGCTGGACGGCGCCTGAGCGCCTTCCGGGCCGGGGCCGTACTAGCCGAGCTGAAGCAACCGCTTGCGCACCGGCGCGGGCAGGCCGAGCGGCTCCCATTCGCTGCGTGCGAGCCAGCGTCCGCCCTCGCCCGGCGCGCGCGGCGCGACGCCGTGCAGCACGACCGGGTGGATGTGCAGGTCCTTGTGCGTCAGCGTGGCGACGAACGCGTCCTCGTCCGTCGCCACGCTCCGCTCCCCGGGAAGCAGCGCATCGAACAGCGCCTCGCGGCTGTCGAACACCGGCAATGCGTGCAGGCCCGCCCAGATGCCGCGCGCCGGACGTTTTTCCAGCCACACCCGGCCTTGCGCGTCCTGCGCCAGCAGCATCCAGAGCGATTGCGCGCTGCGCTTGAGCTTGCGCGTCTTCACCGGGTAGCGCTCGGGCCGTCCTTCGCGCCGGCCGATGCAGACGTCCACCATCGGACACAGGATGCAGCTGGGATTGCGCGGCAGGCACACTGTCGCGCCGAGGTCCATCACGCCCTGCGTGTAGCGTGCGATGTCCGCGCGCCGGTCGGCCGGCGGAAGCAGGTCGGTCGCGAATTCCCAGAGCGCCCTCTCCTGCGACGCGGAAGACATGTCGCCCTCGAAACCCAGCACACGCGTGAGCACGCGCTTGACGTTGCCGTCCAGGATGGCGACGCGCTCCCCGAAGCAGAAGGCCGCGATGGCCGCGGCGGTCGAGCGGCCGATGCCGGGCAGCGTGACGAGTTCGGCCGCGGTCGACGGGAACACGCCACCGAAACGCGCCATCACGTCCTGCGCGCAACGATGCATGTTCCGCGCTCGGCTGTAGTAACCGAGCCCGCTCCACAGGCCGAACACTTCGTCCTCGCTGCCGACCGCGAGCGTCGCGACATCCGGGAAGCGCGTCAGGAAACGCTCGAAATAACCGAGCACGGTCGTGACCTGGGTCTGCTGGAGCATCACTTCGGACAGCCAGACACGGTAGGGGTCCTGCGTGTTCTGCCAGGGCAGCGTGCTGCGGCCGTGGCTGCGCTGCCAGTCGACGAGGCGGGTCGCGAAATCGGGCGTCTCGGTCGGCCGCGCCGCTACGACCTCAGCGGACACCGGCCGTACCGAATGTGTCCGGCGTGTCTGCCTCCATGAGCGCGCTCGACGCGCTCGGCTCCTCGAAGAGCTCGTCCGCGTCGAGCATTTCATCGGCATCGTCGGTGTTCAGCAATGCGATCAGTTCGCTCAAACGTTCCTGGATGCCGGCGATGCTGCCTTCCTGCTGCGCGAGTTCGGACAGCCGCTCCTCCAGACTGCCTGCCGCGCCCTGGATGCGTTCGACCGATTCGATGCGCCGGCCGAAATTGCGGCGGCGTTCCTTCAGTTGCGCATCGAGCTGCGCCGCAGCGCCCTTGCTCCAGCGTTCGACCTCGGTCATGGCCGCCTCGTTGACCACGCGCAGGCGGCTCGCCAACGCACGCACCAGCTTGTCGCAGAAGTCGGGCTGGGCCAGCTTCAGCAAGTTGCCGACGCCCAGGTAGTGGACGTGGCTCTTCTCGATGTCGCTCAGTTGCTGTTGGAAACCGACCAGGTCGGGCTCCGCCGGCGCCTTGAGCGTGAAGCCGTGCTCGGCGTTCAATTGACGGAAGGTGGCGTGCAGCATCGACTGGATCTCGCCGGTCGTCGTCTGCACTTCATTCAGATTGTCGCGCAGCGCGTCGAAGGTCTCGCCGTAGACCTTGCGCACGTTGAGCTTGATGCCGGGCCGCTTGAGCGACGCGGCCAGCTTGCCCATGTCGTTGCGCAGCGCCGTCGTGCCGAGCACCGAATACACCTCGCGCAGCAGCTTCCCCTGCACCGAACGCAAGGCCAGGATGCGGCCGTTGCTGTTCTCGAACTCGTCCTGCTCCTGCTCGATACGCACGCGCATGTGCTTGATCACCGAGACGTTCTTGCCGCGCAGCCCCTGCAGCTCCAGCGCCTGCTCCGACAGGTCGCGCTGGCGCACGCCGAGGATGCGCGTCGCCTCCGCGCTGAGCGCGTCGACGCCGGCCTCCACAGCCAGGCGCAGCATGGTCTCGCGCTTGCCCAGGAGGCCCTCGCCGAGCACCGATTCGAGCGCCGCCAGACGGCTGGCCGCCAGCAGCGGCGCATCGCGGCGGATCTTCGCCTGCAGCCCCTTCTGCGCCGACACCGGCAGCACGTGCGCGAGCGGCACACCGAGCAGCTTGGCAGCGCCCTTGCATTGGCGCTCGATCTGCAGGTCGGTCTGCGCGGGCGTACTGAGCGTGTCCCACATCGTGTCGATCTTGTTGAGCACGACGATGCGCGTGTCGCCGCGGCGTGCCGGATCGCCTTCGGTGATCAGGTGCTCGCGCCAGATCGAGAGGTCCGAACGCGTTACGCCGGTGTCAGCGCCCAAGATGAACACCACCGCGTGCGCCTGCGGGATCAGGCTGACCGTGAGCTCCGGCTCGGCGCCGATGGCGTTCAAGCCGGGCGTGTCGAGGATCACCAGGCCCTGCTCGAGCAGCGGATGCGGCATGTTGAGGACCGCATGGCGCCAGCGCGGAATCTCGACCCGGCCTTCGCCGTCGGGAAGCGGGTTGTCCTCGGGCGCGCCGTCGTTCCAGAATCCCAGGGCACGCGCCTGTTCGAGGGGCACCCACGAAACCTCCGCCACCTTGCCCATCGCCTGCGACAGCTGCTCGGCGTCGGTGACGTCGATGGTCACGTGCGTCCAGCGCGCGGGTTCGTTGCGCCAGTGGACGAGCGAACGCGGTTCCAGGCGGGTTTCGATCGGCAGCAACTGCAGGCTCGGCGCCTTCGTGGCGTCGTAGCTCAGTTCGGTCGGACACATCGTCGTGCGCCCGGCGCTCGCCGGCATGATCCGACGCCCATAACCGGCGAAAAAGATCGCGTTGATGAGTTCGGACTTGCCGCGCGAGAACTCCGCCACGAAAGCCACCATCACCTTGCTCGTGCGCAGTTGCGCTTCGAGCTCGCCCAGGCGCTCGGCCACCGCCTGGTCCAGAAGGTCGTTGTCACGCAGCCAGCCGGCAAGACCGTTGAGGCGTTTCGCGAAGCTGCGGCGCCAGGCGCCGTGCTGGTCGAATTGCTGATTGAAAGAGCGGATCAAGTGGACGCGTAAGAGTTGGTTACAAAATATAGCACCCGCGCACCGGGTCATCCCGTGAATGGTGCGCTTTCTTACCGACCCTTTCAGTACTTTTGACAGTTTGGGCAGAAAAACGTCGAACGCTGGCCCTGACGGATCTGCCGGATCGGGGTCGTGCAAACACGGCAGGGCTCACCCGCCCGACCGTAGACGGTCGCCTCGAGCTGGAAATGACCGGTCTGGCCGTCGATGTTCGTGAAGTCGCGCAGCGTGCTGCCGCCGCGCTCCACCGCCCTCGCAAGGATTTCCCTGATCGCCGCGTGCAGCCGCAGCATGCGGGGCCGGCTGAGGCGGGAAGCCGTCAGCGTCGGACGGATGCCGGCCAGGAAGAGCGCCTCCGACGCATAGATGTTGCCGACACCCACCACGATGTCTCCGGCGAGCAAGACCTGCTTGATCGGTGCACGACGCTGCTGCAGGCCGGCGCGGAACACCTCGAAATCGAAGCTGTCTTCCAGCGGCTCCATGCCCAGGCCGCCGAGCAGCTTGAGCGCCAATGGCGAGGATTCTCCCTCGACATGGACCACCGCGCCGAAGCGCCGCGGATCGTTGAGCCGCAGGGTGCCGAGCGTCGTCACCAAGTCGAAATGGTCGTGCGTGCCGGGCGAAGGAAGCACGCTGTCGAAACGCAGGCTTCCCGACATGCCCAGATGCATCAGCACCATGCCGACGTCCAGTTCCACCAGAAGGTACTTGCCGCGCCGCCGCACGGTGTGCACGGTACGGCCGACCAGCGTCCCGGGTTCGACCCCGAGCGCCCAGCGCAGCGGCTTGCCGACGCGAACCGCTTCGATGCGCGCACCTGCGATGCGATCGACGAAGCCACGGCGCGTGACTTCGACCTCCGGGAGTTCTGGCATGTCTGCTCGCTTGGGACGGTGGATTGAGGAGCGAGGCGACCGTCGACTTTGGACGGCACGAAGATGCGAAGGGGACCCCCGATATCGACCACGCTCGCACGAAAGCCTCGATTATTATGAGTTGGATGACCCCTACGCCCCGCCGCCTTCGCCTAGCAGCAGCCATTTCCCTCATGCTGATCGCCGCGGCAGCACAGGCACAGACGAACGTGCCGAGTGTGGCTTCGCCGTCCATCACGCCGTCCGCCAAGGAAACCCCGCAACCCTCCGCGCTCACGGCCACGCTGTTCTACGAGGTACTGATTGGCGAACTGACCGCGAACGGTGGCGATCCGGGAGACGGTTACGCGCTGCTTCTGGATGCCGCACGCCGTACGAAGGACAGCGCGCTGTTCGAACGTGCGATCGAGATCGCGCTGCAGTCCCGTTCCGGCGACGCCGCACTCGCTGCGGCTCGCGCCTGGCAGCAGTCGGTTCCGGACAGCCGAGATGGGCGTCGTTACGAATTGCAGATACTCGTCGCGCTCAATCGCCTGGAGGAAACCGCCGAGCCGCTGCGTGCCGAGATCGCGGCGACGCCGCTGCCGGAGCGCCCGCTGCTGATGTCGGTCATCGCACGCAACTACAGCCGCGCGACGGACAAGAAGCTGGCGTCGTCGGTCGTCGAGAAGGCACTGGTCGACGATCTCGCGAATCCGACGACGGCCGGCCTCGCCTGGACGACCGTGGGGCGCATGCGCTTCGTCGCCGGCGACACCGCCGGCGCACTCGACGCCGCCCTGAAGGCCCAGGCCGCCGACCCGAAGTTCGACGGTCCGTCGCTGCTGGCGCTCGACCTGATGGGACCGGACCAACCGTTGGCCGAACCCATCGTCAAGCGTTATCTTTCGGAACCCGAAGCGCTGCCCGAGATCCGCATCGCCTATGCCCGCACGCTGATGGAAACCCGGCGCTATGCCGAAGCGACCACCCAGCTCACGACGCTGACCACGGCGTATCCGGCGCTTCCAGGTCCGTGGATCCTGCTGGGAATCATGCAGGTCCAGGCAAGACAGGACATCGAGGCCGAGAAGTCGATCCTGCGCTATGTCGATCTGGTTCAGGCACGTGCTGAAAGCGACGAAGCGAGACGCGGCCTGCCGCAGGCCTACCTGTTGCTCTCGCAGATAGCCGAACGCCGGAAAGATTTCTCCGCGGCCGGAAAATGGCTGGCGCGCATCGACAGTTCCGAGGAGCCTGCGCTCGGCGAGATTCGCCGTGCCGGTCTGCTGGCGCGCCAGGGCAAAGCCCAGCAGGCGCGCGAAATTATCCGTTCCCTGCCCCAGACGACGCCAGCCGAGGTCAAGCAGCGGCAGCAGGCGGAGTTCCAGGTGTTGCGCGATGCCAAGGAATACCAGGCTGCCTACGATCTGCTGGCCCAGGCCACCACGACATCGCCCGATGATGCCGACGCGGTCTACGACCAGGCCATGATGGCCGAGAAGCTCAACCGGCTCGGCGAAATGGAGCGCCTCCTGCGCCGCGTGATCGAACTCCGCCCGGACAACCCGAACGCCTACAACGCGCTGGGCTACTTGTTCGCCGATCACGACATCCGCCTGGACGAAGCGCGCACCCTGATCCAGAAAGCAGTCACCCTGGCGCCGCAGGATCCGTTCATCGCCGACAGCCTGGGCTGGGTCGAGTTCAAGCTCGGGAATGCGGCAGAAGCACGGCGCATTCTCGAACTGGCGTACCAGCGCCGACCTGATCCGGAAATCGGCGCCCATCTGGGTGAAGTGCTCTGGAGCGCGGGCGAACGCGATCAAGCCCTCAGGATCTGGCGCGAGTCGACGCTGGCCGATGCCGACAACGAAACGCTTCAAGAAACCTTGAAGCGCCTGCGCGTGAAGCCCTGACATGCGCTCGCGGCGCGATCTGCTGGTCGGTACCGGTGCGGCCCTCGCCTTTCTGCTGACTGGCTGCACAACGCCGCGTCGATCCCTGGATACGGCGCAAGGCGCGTCGGTTTCGACATGGAGCGGACGACTTTCCCTGCGCGTGGAAGGCGAGGCATCGCAAAGCTTCGCCGCGCTCTTCGAACTGCGCGGGACGCCCGAGCGCGGTGCGCTGTCACTGACGAGTCCGATCGGCAGCACGCTCGCCGATCTGAGCTGGACGCCGACCGAAGCGCTGCTCAGGAACGGCAGCCAGACGCGACGCTACGACTCGGTCGACGCACTCGTGACCGCGGCCACCGGCGCTGCTGTGCCGGTGCGCGCGCTTTTCGCATGGCTCGACGGGCGCGAGGAAAACGTTGCGGGGTGGATTTCGGACCTCTCCCGGATTGCCGCCGGAAGGCTGAACGCGGTGCGCGAAACGCCGTCGCCCCGCGCCGAGTTGCGCGTGATCTTCGATCGGCCATGAAGGCTTTCTACGATCTGCCGGCTCCCGCCAAGCTCAATCTCTTCCTGCACATCACAGGACGACGCCTCGACGGTTATCACCTGCTGCAATCAATCTTCATGCTGATCGACTGGAGCGATATGCTCCACATGGAGATTCGCCACGACGGCGTCGTATCCCGCGAAGACCTCACCACCGCGCTGCCGCCGGAAGATCTCGTCGTCCGCGCCGCGCGTGCGTTGCAGTTGCATGCGCAGCCCGGCATGGGCGTGCACATCGGAGTCGAGAAGCGTGTTCCCTCGCAGGCCGGAATGGGTGGTGGCTCGTCGGACGCCGCGACCTGCCTGCTGGCCCTGAACCGGTTGTGGAAGCTCGACCTGCCGCTCGCGACGCTCTCGCGGATCGGGCTTTCGCTGGGCGCGGACGTGCCGTTCTTTCTCGGCGGTCGCAACGCCTGGGTCGAAGGCATCGGCGAGCGAATCACGCCAGTCGATCTTCCACCGGGACGGTTCCTGGTGGCGAAACCCGAAGCGGGGCTCGACACCGCAGCAATTTTTTCTGCGCCCGACCTTGAACGCGCCACACCGGCTGCTATACTCTCTGGCTTTGCTGCACACAGCGTAGCTGATGCGACGAACGTGAACGAAATCTTCGGATTCGGACACAACGACCTGCAGCCTGTTGCCGAGCGCCTCTGTCCAGCGGTTACCGATGCCATCGAATGGCTCGATCGCCGAGGACTGAAAGCCCGTATGACAGGCTCCGGAAGTGCGGTGTTTTCGGCGGTCCCTGCGACCGCATCGACACCGGATTCGTTCAGCGATATGTCGCTTGCCGATGCCCCCAGGGGTTGGAAGGTTCGCGAATGCAGCAACTTGGCTGTCCACCCTCTCGAAGGCTGGGCAGTCCGATAGACCGATACCGATCGGGTACCTATCGAACATATATCGGTTGGAGGTGCAAGCCTTCGACCCGTGTAGGGGAGTCGCCAAGCTGGTTAAGGCACTGGATTTTGATTCCAGCATGCAAAGGTTCGAATCCTTTCTCCCCTGCCAAATTACGACGTGTGGCCTTTGGGCCGCAGGACTGTGAAAGACAGTCACGGTCCAGGCCGTAAAGACCACGAGAACACCGACGACTCCCTGAAGGGTCTTTCCATGCTGGACGCACACATGCAGGCCCAACCCCCCGATTTCATGGTTTTCACCGGAAATGCCAATCCGGGTATGGCCGCCGAGATCGTGCAGCATCTGGGCACTACGCTCGGTGCCGCACGCGTGGGCCGTTTCTCCGATGGCGAAGTGACCGTGGAGATCAACCAGAACGTCCGTGCCCGCGATGTGTTCGTCGTCCAGTCGACCTGCGCGCCGACCAATGAAAACCTGATGGAACTGCTGATCATGGTCGACGCGCTCAAGCGCGCATCGGCCGAGCGGATCAGCGCGGTCATCCCCTACTACGGCTATGCCCGCCAGGATCGCCGCCCGCGTTCGAGCCGGGTGCCGATCTCGGCCAAGGTCGTCGCCGACCTGCTGCAGACCGTCGGCGTGTCGCGCGTGCTCACGATGGACCTGCATGCCGACCAGATCCAGGGCTTTTTCGACATTCCGGTGGACAACATCTATGCGTCGCCGGTGCTGCTCGGCGACCTGCGCCAGCAGAACTACGAAGACCTGATCGTCGTGTCGCCCGACGTCGGTGGCGTGGTCCGTGCACGTGCGCTGGCCAAGCAGCTCAACACCGATCTGGCCATCATCGACAAGCGCCGCCCGCGTGCCAATGTGAGCGAAGTGATGAACGTGATCGGCGAGATCGACGGCCGCAACTGCGTGATCATGGACGACATGATCGACACCGCCGGCACGCTGGTCAAAGCGGCCGAAGTACTCAAGGAGCGCGGCGCCAAGAAGGTCTACGCGTACTGCACGCACGCCATCTTTTCGGGTCCGGCGATCGAGCGCATCGCGCAGGGTCCGGCCCTCGACGAGGTCGTCGTGACCAACACCATTCCCCTTTCCGACAGCGCTCGCGCCTGCGGAAAGATCCGCCAGCTCTCCGTGGCGCCGCTGATCGCGGAAACGATCCAGCGCATTGCCAAGGGCGAGTCGGTGATGAGTCTGTTTTCGGATCAGGACAATCTGTTCTGAGAAAAAAAGCCGGTCTCCTTGCGCTTCACGGCGTGTCGGAGGCCATTTTGAAACCGGCGCCGCACTGGTCGCGGTCGGCGCTCAAGAAGCGAATGGCAGTTCCGCCGTCGCTCCAAGGAGTTGATTATGAAATTCGTCGCTTTTGAGCGCGCCAAGCAGGGCACGGGTGCGAGCCGCCGTCTCCGCATCTCGGGCAAGACCCCCGGCATCGTCTACGGTGGCGAGGCCACTCCGCAGCTGATCGAGATCGATCACAACGCGTTGTGGCATGCCTTGAAGAAGGAAGCTTTCCATTCCTCCATCCTCGAGATGGACGTCGACGGTGCAGTGAGCAAGGTGCTGCTGCGCGACGTCCAGTACCACCCGTTCCGCCAGTTGGTGCAGCACATCGACTTCCAGCGCGTCGATGCCCGTACCCGCATGACCATGAAGGTGCCGCTCCACTACAAGGGCGAGGAAGAGTCCGACGCCGTCAAGCTCGAGATGAACCTCGTCACGCACGTGATGACCGAACTCGAAGTGAATTGCCTGCCAGCCGAACTGCCCGAATTCATCGAAGTCGACCTGTCCGGCCTCAAGAAGAACGGTACCGTGACGCTCAAGGACATCAAGCTGCCGCGCGGTGTGCGTTGGGTCAGCCACGGCAAGCAGAACCCGGTGCTCGCATCGGCGACGCCGCCGGCTGCCGAGGAAGTCGATCCGGCCGTCGAAGCCGCCGAAGCTGCCGCTGCTGCAGCCGCTGCCGCACCGGCCGGCAAGGGTGGCAAGGGCGCTGCTGCGAAGACGCCCGCAGCCAAGACGCCTGCCGCGAAGACCCCGGCTGCGAAGACACCAGCCGCGAAGAAGTAATCCTTCCGATTTGTCGCGGATTCGAACGGCCCGCCTCGTGCGGGCCGTTTTCGTTGGTGAAGATAATTCCTTTCCATGATCAAGCTGTTTGTCGGGCTCGGTAATCCGGGTCCTGAATATGAAGCGACGCGGCACAACGCCGGCTTCTGGTGGATCGACGCACTCGCCCGCGACCTGAAGCTCTCGCTCGCACCCGAGCGGGTTTGTCACGGGTTGATGGCACGCACGCAGATCGCCGGCAACCCGGTCTGGCTGCTGGAGCCGCAGACTTTCATGAACCTGTCGGGCAAGTCGGTGGCAGCGCTGACGCGCTTCTTCAAGATCGAGCCGGGCGAGACCCTAGTGGTGCACGACGAACTCGACGTGGTGCCGGGGCAGGTCAAGCTCAAGCTCGGCGGCAGCCATGCCGGGCACAACGGCCTGCGCGACATCCACGCGCAACTCGGCACGGCCGACTACTGGCGCCTGCGCATCGGCATCGGCCATCCAGGCGCGAAATCGGAGGTCGTCGGCTGGGTTCTGAAGAAACCTCTCAAAGACCAGCGCGAGGCGATCAACGATGCCATCATCCGCACCCTGCACGCGGTCCCGGCATTGCTCGCCGGCGAGATGGAAAAAGCGACGCTGTTGATCCACACCAGCAAGCCACCCAGGCCGAAGCCGCCACGCAAGGAGCCTGAAGGCGGTGAAGGACCTCCGTCAACCGCCTGACCATCATCCGCACCGTCTCGAACCGGAAAACAGAAGAAGAATGAGCCTTTCGCCTCGCACCCGCGCCGTCTTCTTCGCAAGCGTTCTTTGCGCCTGCACCGCATCGTTCCTGTTCACCGCCCCCAACGCGGTCGCGGCATCCTCGTCGACAAGCACATGGCGCTGCGGCAACGCCTACGCAGACCATCCCTGCGAAGGCGGCCGCCGCATCGAGACCGACGACCAGCGCAGTGCCGAGAATCGAAGCGCTGCAGACGCAGCCACGTTGCGCATGCAGCGTCAGGCCGATGCGATGGCGCGCGATCGCGAGCGTCTGGAAAATTCAGCGGCTCGCGGCAACGTCACCGTCATTGCCGACCCGCGCATCGCCGAGCGCAGGGAGCGGCTGGCGCTGCAGGCAGCACAGCGGAAGATCGACCGCGAAGACGAAGCGCGTCGGCAACCCCGCACGATCCACGACAAGCGCACCAAGGTCAGGTCGGCGCGCTAGCAGGCACATCTGGCGCCGTTGCCTCGGCCCGAGCGGTCGACTGCAGACGCAGGTACTTCTCGTAGAGCGTCTCGCGCGTCTCCACATGACCCGGGCTCACCGGGATGCAGGCCACCGGGCAGATCTGCACGCATTGCGGCTCGTCGAAGTGGCCGACGCACTCGGTGCACTTGTTCGGATCGATCTCGTAGATCTCGACGCCCATGTAGATCGCGTCGTTCGGGCATTCGGGCTCGCACACGTCGCAGTTGATGCATTCGTCGGTGATCATGAGGGCCATGCCCGATTATCGGCGGCAGGCACGGATGCTGCATCGGCCCGGGTTATGCTGCGCCCCGCCTCATGAGTCTCTTCATCTTCAAGCGCTTCGCCACGCTGATCGGCACCCTGATCGGCGCCTCGGTCATCGTTTTCCTGGTTCTGGAAATCCTGCCCGGCAATGCCGCGCAACTGCTCCTGGGGCCGGACGCCGCACCCGACGCCGTCACCGCGCTTGCCGCCAAGCTCGGCCTCGACCAGCCGGCCTGGACGCGCTACTGGCACTGGGTCGGCGGCCTGCTCACCGGCGACCTCGGAGACAGCTACGCCTACAGCTCGCCGGTGCTCGACCTGATCCTCGAACGCCTGGCGCTCACCGTGCCGCTCGCGCTGATGGCGATGGCGATGACCACCGTGCTGGCGCTGCTGGTCGGCGTGACCGCGGCGGCGCGCCACAACAAGCTGGGCGATGTCGGGCTGATGAGCATGACGCAGGTCGGCATCGCGATACCCAACTTCTGGTTCGCGATCCTGCTGATCCTGGTGTTCTCGGTGCAGTTGAAGTGGTTCTCGGCCGGCGGCTTCGACGGCTGGAGCGAAGGCGTCTTCGCCGGGCTCAGGTCGCTGTTCCTGCCGGCGCTGTCGCTCGCGGTGGTGCAAGCGGCGATTCTCGCGCGCATCACGCGTTCGGCGGTGCTCGAAGTGATGCGCGAGGACTTCGTGCGGACCGCACGCGCCAAGGGCGTGTCCCAGCGCGCGGTGCTCTGGACCCATGTGCTGCGCAACGCGATGATTCCGGTCGTCACGGTGATGGGCATGCAGTTCTCCGAGCTGCTGGCCGGCACGATCGTGGTGGAGAACGTCTTCTACCTGCCGGGACTCGGCCGGCTGATATTTCAGGCCATCAGCAATCGTGACCTGGTCGTGGTGCGCAACTGCGTGATGCTGCTGGCGGCGATGGTCGTGATCGTCAATTTCGTCGTCGATGTGCTGTATGCCGTGATCGACCCGCGCATCAAGGCCTCCGACATATGAGCGCTCTCCCCGCCCTCGCGCCCAACGCCGTCGCGCTGAAGCCGCCCGGCTTCTGGCACCGCGCGTTGCACCACCGCAGCTTCGCGATCGGCGCGGTGCTGACGCTGCTGCTGGTGCTGGCCGCGACCGTGTCGCTGGTCTGGACACCGTGGTCGCCCTACGAGATGGACATGCCGAGCAAGATGCAGTCGCCGAGCGCGGCGCACTGGCTCGGCACCGACAGCTTCGGGCGCGACGTGGGGTCGCTGCTTCTGGTGGGTGCGCGGGCGTCGATCCTGGTCGGCGTGATCGCGGTCGGCATCGGCCTGGTCGTCGGCACGGCGCTCGGCCTGCTGGCGGCGGCGCGGCGCGGCTGGGTCGAGGAAGCGATCATGCGGTTCTCCGATTTCTCGCTCGCGTTCCCGGCGATTCTCTCGGCCATCATGATGACGGCGGTGTTCGGGCCGGGCATCGTCAACGCAATCGTCGCGATCGGCGTCTACAACATACCGACTTTCGCGCGCATCACGCGCGCTTCGGCCAACGCGATCTGGTCGCGCGAATACATCGCCGCGGCGCGCGCCTGCGGCAAGGGCGCGTTCTCGATCACCGTCCAGCACGTGCTGCCGAACATCTCGGCGGTGCTGATCGTGCAGATCACGATCCGCTTCGCCATCGCGATCCTGGCCGAAGCCGCGCTGTCGTACCTCGGCCTCGGCACGCAGCCGCCGCAGCCCTCCTGGGGCCGCATGCTGAGCGAGGCGCAGACATTGATGTTCCAGGCGCCGCTGCTCGCGGTCTTCCCCGGCGTGGCGATCGCGCTCGCGGTGCTCGGCCTCAATCTTCTCGGCGACGGCCTGAGAGACCTGCTCGATCCACGCATCGCGAGAGTTCGCTGACATGCCCCTCCTCGAAGTCGACAACCTCCACATCCGCCTGCAGACACAGCGCGGTCCGGCCGACGCGGTACGCGGCATCGGCTTCGCGCTGGAGCGCGGCGAGACGCTGGGCATCGTCGGCGAGTCGGGCTGCGGCAAGTCGATCACGGTGCAGTCGCTGATGGGGCTGCTGCCGGCGAGCGCGAAGGTCGGCGGCAGCATCCGCTTCGACGGCACCGAGCTGGTCGGCCTGGACGAGCGCGCGATGTGCGCGCTCCGCGGCAACCGCATCGGCATGATCTTCCAGGAACCCATGACGGCGCTGAACCCGGTCCACACGGTGGCGCGGCAGGTCGGCGAACCGCTGCGGCTGCATCGCGGCCTGACCGGTGCCGCGGCGCGCAAGGAAGTGCTCGCGCTGCTGGAACGCGTCGGCATTCCGGACGCCGCGATGCGCCTCGATGCCTATCCGCACCAGTTCTCGGGCGGCCAGCGGCAGCGCATCGGCATCGCGATGGCGCTGGCCTGCGGGCCCGACCTGCTGATCGCCGACGAACCGACCACCGCGCTCGACGTGACCATCCAGAAGCAGATCCTCGACCTCATCAAGGACCTGGTGGCCGAGCGCGGCATGGCGCTGATCCTGATCTCGCACGACCTCGGCGTGATCGCCGACACGGTGTCGCGGATGCTGGTGATGTACGGCGGCACGGTGGTCGAGAGCGGCCCGACCGCGACCGTGTTCGCCGAGCGCGCGCATCCGTACACGCAGGGGTTGTTCGCGGCCCGGCCGGTGCTGGGTGCGCCGCGTGGCGGGCGGCTCGCGACGATTCGCGGCAGCGTGCCGGAACTGATGGACATGCCGCCCGGCTGCCCGTTCGCGGGCCGCTGCGCGTTCACCGTCGACGTTTGTGCGACGACGCGACCAGCGGCCACGCTGCTTGCGCACGACCACGCGGTGCGCTGCATCCGGCTCGACGAGGTCGCGGCTGCTCGAGGCCTTGTCGCATGACCGCCGGCACCGCATCGCTGCTCCAGGTCACCGACCTGGTCCGCCATTACCCGATGCCGCGCGAATCGCCGTTCGGCCCGGTGCAGACGGTGAAGGCGCTCAACGGCGTGAGCTTCGCGGTGCAGGCCGGGCGCAGCCTGGGCATCGTCGGCGAGTCGGGATCGGGCAAGTCGACCATCGCGCGGCTGGTGATGGCGCTCGACCGGCCGACGTCGGGCAGCGTAAAGCTGCTCGGTCGCGACCTGCACACGATATCGCCCACCGAACTGCGCACCGCGCGACGCGACTTCCAGATGGTGTTCCAGGACCCGTACGGCTCGCTCGACCCACGCCAGACCGTGGCGCGCATCGTCGCCGAACCGCTCGAAGCGCTGGCGCGAAGCGACCGAGCCGAGCAGCGCGAGCGCGCGTCCGAATCGCTCTCGGCCGTCGGCCTGCGCACCACCGATCTCGACAAGTACCCGCACGAGTTCTCCGGCGGCCAGCGCCAGCGCATCGCCATCGCGCGGGCGCTGATCACGCGGCCGAAGCTGATCGTCGCCGACGAGCCGGTGAGTGCGCTCGACGTGTCGGTGCAGGCGCAGGTGCTCAACCTCATGCAGGACCTGCAGCAGCAGTTCGGCATCAGCTACCTGCTGATCAGCCACGATCTCGCGGTGGTGAACCACCTGTGCGACGACGTGGCCGTGGTGCTCAAGGGCAAGATCGTCGAGCAGGGTCCGCCCGAGCGATTGTTCCGAGACGCGCAGCACCCCTACACCCGCAGCCTGCTCGACGCCGTGCCGCACATGCCCTGAATTCAACCTGGAGACCTTTTCGAATGCTCAATCGCCGCACCCTCCTCGCCACCGGCAGCGCCGCCGTGGCACTGGCCTCGCCGCTCGCGAGCTTCGCGCAGAACCGCAAGGACGCGATGGTCCTGGGCATGATCCTCGAGCCGGCCGGTCTCGACCCGACGGTCGCCGCGGCGTCCTCCATCGCCGAGGTGACGCTCTACAACATCTACGAAACGCTGACCAAGATCAATGCCGACGGCAGCGTGACGCCGCTGCTGGCCGAGAGTTGGGACGTGTCGACCGACCTGAAGACCTACACCTTCCACCTGCGCAAGGGCGTGAAGTTTCAGAACGGCGAGCCGTTCAACGCGCAGGCGGTCAAGTTCAGCTTCGAGCGCGCCGGCGGCGAGAAGAGCACCAACAAGGACAAGCGCACCTTCGCGGGCATCGGCGTGCAGGTGGTCGACGATGCCACCGTGGTCCTGCTCAACAAGGAGATCGACCCGGACCTGCCCTTCCTGCTCGGCCAAGCCACGGCCATCATCGTGGAACCCAAGAGCGTCGACACCAACGTCACCAAGCCGGTGGGCACCGGCCCCTACAAGCTCGACGCGTACAACAAGGGCGCATCGCTGGTGCTGAGCAAGTGGGACGGCTTCCGCAATCCAGCCCTGGCGAAGATCGGCAAATTCACCTTCCGCTTCATCTCCGATCCGGCGGCGCAGGCCGCGGCGCTGTTGTCCGGCGACGTCGACGTGTTCCTGCGGCCCGGCACGCGCATCGTCGCGCAGTTCAAGTCCAACCCGCAGTTCCAGACGATCCTGGCGGGCTCGCGCGCCAAGACGATCCTGGCCATCAACAACGCGCGCAAGCCGCTCGATGACGTGCGCGTGCGCCGCGCGATCCTCGCGGCGATCGACCGCAAGACGATCATCGAAGGCGCGGTCGACGGGCTCGGCGTGCCGATCGGCAGCCACTACGTGCCGAGCGCGCCCGGCTATGTCGACACCACGGGCACCAACCCGTTCGACATCGAGAAGGCCAAGAAGCTGCTGGCCGAGGCGGGCGTGAAGACGCCGCTCGAACTCACGATGACGCTGCCGCCGACGCCGTATGCGCGCCAGGGCGGCGAGATGATCATGGCCCAGCTCGCGAAGATCGGCATCGTCGTGAAGCCACAGAACGTCGAGTGGGCGCAGTGGCTCAGCGGCACCTACGGCAGCAAGAACTACGACCTCTCTGTGATCTCGCACGTGGAGCCCTTCGACCTGGGCAACTACGCGAAGGCCGACTACTACTGGGGCTACCGGTCGAAGGCCTTCGACGCGCTGTTCGACAAGATCAGGAACACCGGCAACGCCGCCGAACGCAACAGGCTGCTCGGCGATGCGCAGAAGATGCTGGCCGTCGACGCCGCCAACGGTTTCCTGTTCCAGCCGCAGTGGCCGACCATCGCCAAGAAGAACGTGAAAGGCCTGTGGAAGGACCTGCCGATCTTCGCCAACGACCTGTCGGCGCTGTCCTGGTCATGAGCGCCGCGCTGCACGAGCTGAGCGCGGCCGAACTCGGCGCCGCCTACCGCGAACGCTCGCTGTCGCCGGTCGAAGTCACGCAGGCGGTGCTCGATCACATCGACGCCTGGGAGCCGCGGCTGCAGGCGACTTACCTGCTGCGCCCGGCAGCCGCGCTCGAGCAGGCGCGCGCCTCCGAGGCACGCTTTCGTCGCGGCGATGCGCTCGGCCCGCTCGATGGCGTGCCGACGACGATCAAGGAGAACATCGCCACGCGCGGCGACCCGCTGCCCGCCGGCACGGCGGCCGTCACGCTGGTCCCGGCGCGGGAGGACGCGCCGCCCGCCGCGCGGCTGAAGGAAGCCGGCATCGTGCTGGTCAGCAAGACGACAATGCCCGACTACGGGATGCTGTCGTCCGGACTCTCCAGCTTCCACGAGCTCGCACGCAACCCGTGGGACCCGACGAAGACCCCCGGTGGCTCCAGCGCCGGTGCCGGCGCGGCCGCGGCGGCCGGCTACGGGCCACTGCACATCGGCACCGACATCGGCGGCTCGCTGCGCCTGCCGGCCGGCTGGTGCGGCATCTTCACGCTCAAGCCGAGCCTGGGCCGCGTGCCGATCGACCCGCCCTACATGGGTCGCGCCGCCGGCCCGATGACGCGCACCGTCGCCGACGCCGCGCTGATGATGCAGGCGCTGGCGAGGCCCGACGCACGCGACAGCATGAGCCTGCCCGCGCAGGACATCGCCTGGGACGATTTCGACGTCGGCACCGGCCTGCTGCAGGGTCTGCGCATCGGCCTGCTGCTCGACGCGGGCTGCGGCCTGCCGGTCGAGCCGGAGATCCGCGAGGCGGTCGAACATGCGGCCAGGCTGTTCGAGAAGGCCGGCGCCACGGTCGAGCCGATGCAGCCCTTCATGACGCAGCAGATGCTCGACGGCATGGACCACCTGTGGCGCATGCGCTCGTTCACCGACCTGAACACGCTCCCGCCAGCGCAGCGCGCCAAGGTGCTGCCGTACATCCGCGACTGGGCCGACAGCGCGGCCGGCTTCAGCGGCGAGCACGTGTTCCGCGCCTTCAGCCGGTTCCACGACGTGCGCGTCGCGACGGTGAAAGCCTGCGCCGACTACGACTTCGTGATCTCACCGACCGCGCCGAATTCGCCCGCCGATGCCGAGCTGCCCTCGCCCACCAACGATCCGCTGCGCCCGCTGGAGCACATCGGCTTCACGGTGCCCTACAACATGTCGGAGCAACCGGCCGCGTCGATCAACTGCGGCTACACCGGCGCCGGCTTGCCGATCGGCCTGCAGATCGCGGGCAAGCGCTTCGACGATCTGGGCGTGCTGCAGGTGGCGCGCGCGTTCGAGCTGATCCGCGAGGCACAGCGGCCGTGGCCGGTGCCGCCTGCCATGAAGGCGAAAGGCTGAACCGATGAAGGTCGACGCGCTCGGCAACCCGGTCACGCTGCACGACCCGGCGTCGCTCGGCGCCGTCGATGCTTTCGTGCACGGCTTCGTTTCGTGCGAGAGCAGCGCTGCCGAAGTGCTGGCCGCAGAGCATGACGACAGCCCGTTGATCCAGGCCTATTGCGCCGCGTTGCACATGTTCTCGGAGTCGCGCGACGGTGCGCCCGGCGCACGTGGCTTCATCGAACGCGCGCAGACCGGGGCTGCACGTGCGACCGAACGCGAGCGGCGCTTCATCGCCGCCGTCGCAGCCTGGATCGACGGCGACGTCACCGGCGCGATCGCGCTGCATCAGGAACAGGCGCGCAAACAACCGCGCGACTTGGTCTCGGTCAAGCTCGGCCAGTACCACTGCTTCAACACCGGCGACTGCCCCGGCATGCTGCGGCTCGCGCTCGCCGCCCTGCCCGCCGCCGCCGACGTGCCGTACGTGCACGGCATGGCCGCCTTCGGCTACGAGCAGTGCCACCGGATGCGCGAGGCCGAGACCAGTGCGCGCCGTGCGATCGGCATGCGTCGCAAGGAACCTTGGGCGCACCACGCGCTCGGTCACGTGATGCTGACCGAGGGCCGGCTGGCCGAGGGGCTGGCGTTCATGCACAGCGTGAGCGACACCTGGGCCGGACTCAACTCGTTCATGGTCACGCACAACTGGTGGCACGTGGCGCTGTTCCTGATCGATCTCGGCCGCGACGACGAGGCGCTCGCGGTCTACGACGACCATGTGTGGGGCGTGGCCAAGGACTACTCGCAGGACCAGATCGGCGCGGTGTCGCTGCTGGCGCGGTTCGAGCTGTCGGGCATCGATGTCGGCGAGCGGTGGGACGGTGTCGCGGTGCATCTTCGCGGACGACTCGACGACCATGTGCTGCCGTTTCTCGACCTGCAATATCTCTACGGACTGGCGCGCGCCGGCCGGCCCGAGGCCGATGCGCTGCTGCGCAACATCGAGGTCTTCGCATCGCAGGCGCCTGGTGCGGCAAGGCTGGTGTGGGAGCACGTCTGCGTGCCCGCTGCGCACGGCCTGCTGGCGCATGCGCGCGGCGATTTCAGCGGCGCCATGGAAGGGCTCGGAACGGCCCTGCCGCGGATGGCCGAGATCGGCGGCAGCCATGCGCAGCGCGACCTGTTCGAGCAGGTGTACCTCGACGCGCTGGTGCGTGCGGGCACCCAACGCACGCTGACAGCTGCACAAGGCATCCTGCAGCAGCAGCTCAACGGGCAGCCGGAGTCGCTGCGGTTGCGGCGGCAGACCGGGACCGTCTACAAGGCGCTCGGGCTGCAGTCGCTCGCCTAGATACGGATTTCAACGGATCGTCGACGGCGGGCAGAGGACGGCGGAAAGCGCTCGCCTTCGAGGTCCGTCGGCAAGATCACGGCGCGGTCGGCCAGCCGCGAACTGGCGTCGGCGAGGTCGACATGCCCAGGCTCGCCGACAGCGTCCGCACCGTGGCCGACCCGTTTCCTGCATCTGCAGCCGCTGGGCCTCAACCGCGCCTGGACCGGCGTCGAGGCCTTCATGCGTCGTCACTGCGGCGCTCTGAATCTCACTTGACCTCGCGATGCCGCCGCTGGTCGTAGACCGGCTGCGGCGGCAGGTCGGCCAGATGGCGCGTGTCGGCCCAGTCGAGGATCTCGATCTCGGTCGGCCTGGCCGGATCGGCGAGCCGGATGCGGTTGATGCCGGCGTTCGGGATGTCGCTCTGGCGCGGGCCGTTTAGGCCTAGGCCGCGCGCGGTGCGCCACACCATGTCGAGCACACCGCCATGCGTGACCACCAGCAGGATCTTCCCGGCATGCGCAGCCGCGACGGCGCCGAGCGCGCCGATCGCGCGCGCATGGAACTGCTGCGCCGATTCGCCTCCGGGCATCGCATGATCCTCGCGGAACTCCAGCCACTCCTCCCAGGCACGCGGATGCAGCTGGCGGATGTCTTCGCCGCGCAATCCCTCGACTACGCCGAAGTGCTGCTCGCGCAATCCGGCCTGCGTCACCACCTTCGACCCGAGCTGCCGCGCCACCGGCGCAGCCGTCTGCTGGGCGCGCATCAGGTCGCTGCTGAACACATGATCGACCGGCTCGCCGGCCAGCCGCAGGCCGACGCGGCGCGCCTGTTCGTGACCGGCGTCGTTGAGCGGAATGTCGACATGGCCCTGGAAACGCAGCTCGCGGTTCCAGGCGGTCTCGCCGTGTCGGACGAGGATGATTTCGGTGGCGGTCGAAGCGGTGGTGGCGTTCGGTGTGGACATGCTTCGGGATTGTCCTCGCTCAGAATGCACGGATGAATTCAACGTCTCGACCCTCGCCCCGACTCGTCTTCCTGCCCGGCCTCGCCTGCGACGCCCGCATCTGGCAGTCCCAGCTGGCCGCCGTGGCCGCGCTCCCGCATCCGATCGAAAACAGCGTCAGCGACGTCCACACGCGCCACGAGCGTATCGAGGCGATGGCGGCCGCTGTGCTCGCAGAGCACGCCGGCCCGCTGATCCTCTGCGGCACGTCGATGGGCGGCATGGTCGCGATGGAAGCCGCGCGGCAGGCGCCGGAGCGCATCGCCGGGCTGGCGCTGCTGGGCACCAACCCGCGGCCCGAGACGCCGGACATGTTCAGGCTGCGCGAATCGGCGATCGGCATGTTCGAACGCGGGAACGCGCGCGAGCTGATCGAATTCAATTCGGTGTTCGCGTTCCATCCCGCGCAAGTGACGGACAAGGCGCTGCTGCGGCGCTACGTCGAACTGGTGCTCGACGCCGGCGTCGACCAGCTGGTGCGCCAGAACCGCGCCGTGATGCACCGGCCCGATGCGCGCAAGCACCTGAGCGCGCTGCGCTGCCCGGTGCTGGTGCTGTGCGGCGACGGCGACCGGCTGACCCCACCCGACTGCTCGCAGGAGATCGCCGACCTCGTGCCGCACGCCGAGCTGCGCTTCCTGCCGCAATGCGGCCACATGCTGACGATGGAGAAGCCGGCGCTGGTGAACACCGCGCTGCTCGACTGGCTGGAGCGGGTCAGGCGCCCGTCGCCATGACCGCGATGCCCTCGCGCTCCAGCGTCTCGCGGATGCGGCGCGCGAAGGCCAGCGCATGGGCGCCGTCGCCGTGCAGGCACACGCTCTGCGCGTTGACCGCGACGACGCTGCCGTCGATGGCCGTCACCCGGTGGTCGCGCACCAGCGACAGCGTCTGCGCCAGCGACTGCTCTTCGTCGACGATCAGCGCGTTGGGCTGGGTGCGCGGCACCAGGCTGCCGTCGGGCATGTAGCCGCGGTCGGCGAAGACTTCCTCGACCGGCACCAGGCCGGCGCGCTCGGCGGCCGTGATCATGCCGCTGCCGGCCAGGCCGAAAAAGCGCAGGCCCGGGTCGAAGCGCCGCACCGCCTCGCACAGCGCGGCGGCGAGTTCGGGCTCCTTCACCGCCTGGTTGTAGAGCGCACCGTGCGCCTTGACGTGCGCCAGCGTGCCGCCCTCGGCCTTGACGATGGCCGCGAGCGCGCCGATCTGGTAGAGCATGCCGTCGATGATGTCCTGCACCGGCAGGTTCATCGTGCTGCGGCCGAAATTCTCGCGGTCGGGAAAGCTCGGATGAGCGCCGATCGCGACATGGTTGTCGATGGCCCAGCGCACGCACTGGCGCATCGTCGACGCGTCGCCGGCATGCCAGCCGCAGGCGATGTTGGCGGAACTCACGAGCGCGAGCAGCGCTTCGTCGCTGCCGGCGCCTTCGCCGAGGTCGGCGTTCAGGTCGATCTGCATGGGATGGTCCTCAAGTTGGGTTCGATGTCTGCGTCGGTCGCACCGGCCAGTCGGCCGCCTTCAGCCCTTGCAGGACCTGCGCCAGATAGCGTTGCTGCGCGCTCCAGGCCGCCAGTGCGGCGGTCGTGTCGACCCGCACCATGCGCAGCCGGCCGCCGAGCGGCGCCTGCGCGAGCTTCCAGAGATCGGCACGGATCACCACGCCGATGCGCGGGTAGCCGCCGGTCGTCTGGGCGTCGCCCATCAGGATGATCGGCTGGCCCGACGGCGGCACCTGCACGGTGCCCGGGATCACGCCGGACGACAGCATGTCGGCCTTCAGCGTGCGCTGCAGCGACACGCCCTCGTCGACCGCATGGAGTCGGCTGCCCATGCGGTTGCTCTGCGGCGTGATGCGCCACGGCGCGCTGAACCAGGCCATCTGCGACTCGGGCGTGAACTGATGGAATTCCGGGCCGGGCAGCACGCGCAGCGCGACCGCGTCGCCGATATCTTCCGGCGCGCCGTCGATGTCCCATTCCGGGCCGTGCAGGCCGAACGGGCGACGCATGAGCTGCAGGGCATCGAGCGACATCGCGCCGAGCGGCAGCCGGTCGCCCTTCTTCAGAGCGCGCCCCTGCAGCCCGCCGAAGCCGGCCTTGAGATCGGTGCTGCGCGAGCCCAGCACCGGCACAACGTCGACACCACCGGCCACGGCCAGCCAGGTGCGCAGCGACCGGACATCGGATGCGGCGCCGGACAGCACCAGCGTCTGGTCCGCTCTCACCGGCACGCTCCAGTTGGGAAACAGCGGCACGCCGTCCAGACGCGCGCCGAAGTCGCCGCCGACGAGCGCGATGCGTGTTGCGGTCTCGAAGCGCAGTGTGCAGCCGCCCATCGTCAGCTCCAGCCCGGCCGCATCCTCGGCGTTGCCGACCAGGCGGTTGGCCAGCGTCATCGCGAGCGCGTCGAGCGCGCCACCCGGGCAGATGCCGCGCTGCCGGTGACCGTGCCGACCGAGGTCCTGCACCGACGCGAGCAGGCCGGGCTTGGCGACGACGATCATGTTTCGATGCTCTCGACGACGAAGCGCACGCGGTCGCCGGGGCGCAGCAACGTGGGCTCGGCCGCCTGCGGATCGAACATCGCGAGCGGCGTGCGGCCGATCAGCTGCCAACCGCCCGGCGACACCAGCGGATAGACACCGGTCTGCGAGCCGCCGATGCCGATCGAACGCGCCGGCACCGCGGCGCGCGGCTCGGCGCGGCGCGGGGTAGCGAGCTCCGGCGGCAAACCGCCGAGAAAGCCGAAGCCGGGGAGAAAGCCGAGCAGGTAGACCACGTAGTCGGCCTCCGAATGGCGGCGCACCACCTCTTCGGGCGCGAGGCCGGTGTACGCGGCCACGTCGGCGAGGTCGGGGCCGTCGACACCGCCGTAGACGACCGGGATCTCGATCGTCCGGACGGCCTGGCCGTCGGCCGAGCCCGCGGTGACGGCAAGCTGCGGCCACGCGGCCAGCACCTGGATCTCGAGTTCCGTGGCATCGATCAGCCGCGGGTCGTACAGCAGCGTGAGGTTGTTCATGCCGGGCAGCACCTCGTGCACGGCGGCCCATTGCAGAGCTTCCTCGGCGAGCGCCCAGATCTGGCGCTGCTGCGCCAGCGTGGCGGGCGGCGGCAGTTCGCACAGCAGGGCGGCGTCGCCCAGCGAGTGCAGGCGGGGCAGCGGCGCGCGGGGCACTATTCGCGTCCCAGGCTGCGCACCTTGGCTTCGAGCTTTTCCTGCACGTAGGGCGAGACGAACTTGTCGACCTCGCCGCCGAGCATCGCGATCTCGCGCACGAAGGTGCTGGAGATGAACTGGTACTTGTCGCTCGGCGTGAGGAACACGGTCTCGACGTCGGGCATCAGCGAGCGGTTCATGCCGGCGAGCTGGAATTCATAGTCGAAGTCGGTGACCGCGCGCAGGCCGCGCACCATCGCCTTGCCGCCGCGCCCCACGACGAAGTCGCGCAGCAGCCCGGAGAAGCTCTCGACCGTGACGCTGGCGCTGTAGGGCCGCACGGCCTGCTTGACCATGTCGATGCGTTCGTGCAGCGGGAACAGCGCCTTCTTGTGATGACCCGCCGCCACCGCGACGATCACGTGCGAGAAGAGCTGCGTTGCGCGCCGGACCACGTCTTCGTGGCCGAGCGTCATGGGATCGAATGTGCCGGGATAAACCGCGATCACGTTGGACATCGTGTGGACTCCTCGTTGGGCCATCGCGGCCACGCTGCTTCGAATGTGTCCAATTATGCAGGCGTACTTTTGGCTAACGTTTCCCTATCGGCCGGAGCGCTCGCCGCAGCCAGCGCCCGCAGCAGGTGCGCATGCACCGCACCAGCCTTCAGGTGGCGGTAGACCTGCAGCCCGAGCGGCGCCAGTTCCTCATCGGTCCAGGCGCGTGGCGCTTCCAGGTAGACCGCGCCGTCCGGATGCAGCGCGCGTGCCGCGGCGCGCAACGCGGGTTCGTAGATCGCCGGCGATTCGAAAGGCGGGTCGAGCAGCACCAGATGCACGCTGCCGGCCACCGCGCGTTCGACCGCGGTGACGCCGTTGCCGCGCTCGATGCGCACCGTCTCTGCCTTCAACCTGGTCTTGGCCTTGTGGAGCTGCGCGACCAGATCGCTCTCCTGCTCGCACAGCAACACCGATGTCGCACCGCGAGAAGCCGCCTCGAGCCCCAGCGCGCCGGTACCGGCGAAGGCGTCGATCGCGGTCCAGCCGGGCAATTCGCCGCCGCCCACGCCGGCGATGCTCGCGAGCCAGTTGAACAGCGTCTCGCGCACCCGGTCGGGCGTGGGGCGGAGGCCGGGCTTGTCGGCGACGGCCAGGCGCGTGCGCTTCCACTGACCGCCGATGATGCGCACTTCGTGCGGGCGCTTGTCCTTGTGCGACGGTTGCTTCGACGGTTGCCCGGACGGCTGCTTGGGGGAGGAGACCTTCTTCATCCGCCCGAGCTTAGCCTGCACGGGCGCCGCCCGCGCAGCCTGGCACTCAGGGCTTGCCGCCCACCACCACCGTCACCATTCGCCCGGGCTGCAGCTTGCGCTCGAATGCGGCCTTGATATCGGCCACGGTGACGGCGTTCATGCGTGCCGTCCAGGTGTCGAGATAGTCCAGCGGCAGGTCGTTCCAGGCGATGTTGGCGACGTTGCCCAGCAGCTTGGCGTTGCTGTCGAGCAACAGCGGAAAGCCGCCGATCACGTTGTCCTTAGCGGCCTTGAGCTCGTCCTGCGTCGGGCCTTCGGCGACGAACTTCGCCAGCACCTCGCGCGACACCTTCACCGCCGCCGCGGCCTGGTCGGGCCGGGTCTGAAAGGCGACGCGGAAGGCGCCGGCCTGCAGCCCTGGCGAGAAGCCGCTGTAGACACTGTAGGCCAGGCCGCGCTTCTCGCGCACTTCGTTCATCAGCCGCGACACGAAACCGCCGCCGCCGAGCACGTAGTTGCCCAGCGTCATGGCGAAGTGATCGGGATCGCGTCGCACGTAACCCGGCTGGCCGATCACGACATGCGCCTGCGCCGAATCGAAGGGCACATCCTCCTCGGCCGGCGCGGCCAGCGCGGCGACATCGGGCACCGCCGGCAGCGGTTCGCAGGCGCCGCCGGCCTGCGTGGCCGGTAGGCGCGACAGCAGTTGCGTGGCGATCGCATCGGCCTGCGCACGCGTCACGGCGCCGACGATGCTAAGTTTGGCGCGGCACGGCCGAATCAGCCGGTCGTAGCGCTGGCGTAGCGTCGCAACATCGATGGCCGCGAGCGTGGCTTCGGTGGTTTCCTGGCCGAGCGGCTGGCTGCCGTACACCATCCGCGCGAACGTGCGGCCGGCGATCGTGCCGGGCCTGGTGTTGGCTTCCTTGATCGCGGCGTCGATCTGCTGGCGCTCGCGCTCCCAGATGTCGGCCGGGAACGACGGTTCGCCGATCTCGCGAGCCGCGAGCGTGACGGCCTTGCCCAGCAAGACCGGATCGGCGAGCGAGCGCAGCGTGAAGCTGGTGCGCTCGGAACCCGCACCGGCATCGAAATTCGCACCGAGATCGGCCCAGGCTTCGCCGAGCGCGTTCTCGTCGAGCGCGGGCTCGCCGCCGCTCGCGCGCACGCCTTTCTCGACCATCGACGCGCTGACGCCGGCCAGGCCGGCCTGCGCGGCCGGGTCGCGCCGGCTGCCGGCGTCGAAATCGACCTGCACGTCGACGATCGGCAATGCATCGGTTGCGGCCAGGTAGACCTTGGCGCCGTTGGCGAGCGTCCAGTGCTCGATCGGTATCGCCGCACGGGCGTCGAGGCACGCCAGCAGGGAGGCGCAAGCCGCGAGGGCCAGGCCGGTTTTCTTGAAAGACAGGATGGAGAGCATGGTTCGGATCTTTCGGTCAACGCATGCCGCCGGCCGCGCCTTCGGGCATCGGCGGGCGGCTTTTCCGGGTCGGGTCGAGCGGCAGCGGCCGCAGCGTGGCGACGGTGAGCTGGTCGTCGCCGAAGTACTTGCCGGCCACCGCTTGCACCTGCGCGGCCGTGACGGCTTGCAGCTTGGCGATCAGCCGCGCGCTGGCGTCCAGCGGCAGGCCCTGGATCCAGTTCGCGCCGAGTTCACGCGCCTGGGACATGACGGAGTCGAGCTTGTAGGTCTGGCTCGCCACCCACTGCGTCTTGACGCGCGCCAGCTCGGCCGCGCCGACGCCGTCGCGCGCCACGCGGGCCACCTCGGCGCGCAACGCGGCCTCGACGGCTTCTGCCGTCTTGCCGGCGGCGGGAATGCCCTCGAGTTCGAACAGCTGCGGACCGCGCGAGGCGAGGCCGGCATAGGAACCCGCCGAGTCGGCGACCCGGTCCGGGCCCTGCGTCAGCGCGCGGTCGAGCCGGGCGCCGGGGTAGCCGTCCAGCAGCGCCGACAGAACGACCAGCGCGAGCGCGTCGTCGCTCTCTGTGCCTGCCGCGCCTGCGGCCGGCGCCGGCGCATCGAGACTGGCCACGTCGAACTTCGGCGCGCGGAACGCCAGCGCCACGTAGGCCTGCTCGGCCGGCGCCTTGAACTCGATCCGGCGGATGCCGCGCTGTACCGGTTCCTCGCGCGGCTTGCGTGCGGGAACCGCATGCGACGGGATGCGGCCGTAGGTCGATTCGGCGAGTGCGCGTACCTTGGCGACATCGACGTCGCCGGCCACCACAATGACCGCGTTGGCCGGCACGTACCAGCGGCGATGGAAGTCGCGTACGTCGCCAGGCGTCATGGCTTCGAGGTCGTTCATCCAGCCGACCACCGGCCGGTGATAAGGCGAGGCGGTGAAGACTACCGCGTTCTGCTGCTCGCCGAGCAGGGCGCGCGGCTGGTCTTCGGTGCGCATGCGGCGCTCTTCCTTGATGACCTCGATCTCGCGCTTGAACTCGTCGTCGGGCCACTGGTTGTCGGCGAAGCGGTCGGCTTCGAGCTTCATCACGTCTTCCAGCTTGCCCGCGGGAATCTGCTGGTAGTAGCCGGTGTAGTCGCGCGTGGTGAAGGCGTTTTCCTGGCCGCCGAGCGACGCCACCTGGCGCGAGAACTCGCCGGGCTTCAGGCGCTTGCTGCCCTTGAACATCATGTGTTCCAGCGCGTGCGCGACACCGGACGTGCCGTCGACCTCGTCCATCGAGCCGACGCGCACCCAGACCATGTTGACGGCGGTCGGCGCACGCCGGTCGGGCTGCACGATCAGCGTCATGCCGTTGGCCAGCGTGAACTGCTGGGCGCGGACCGGGCCGGCGACGTTCGGCGAGTTGCCGGCAGTGGCGGTCGGGGTCGGCGAGGGAGAGGGTTGGGAGACGGCGGACGATGCCCAGAACGCCGAGAGCGCCAGGACCATCGCTGCGCCGGACGCCGTAAGGCGTGGCAGGGGGTGTTTCATAGAATGGGTCGGATTGTAAAAAAGTACCGATGTTCAGTTTCTTCAAGAAAAAACCGCAGCCCGAACCGGCAGCAGCGCCGCCGCCTGTTGCGGCACCCGTCGCACCGGTCGCAGCCCCTGCCGCCTCACCCGTCGCTCCGCCCGCCGGATCGCCCGCGCCTTCGCGATCGGTATTCTCGCCATCGAACTGGTTCCAGAAGCCGGAGGTCGCGGCGCCTTTGCCGATCGTCGCTGCCCCACCCGTCTCCGCGCCACCGGTCCACGCACCTCCCGCAGCGCAGCCACCCGCTTACGTTCCGCCGCCCGTGCCCGCCGCGCCTGCGATCCGGCCACCTGCCCCGCCGCCGGCCGGATCGGAGCGCAAGGGCTGGCTGGACAAGTTGAAGACCGGCCTGCGCAAGACCGGCACCGGCATCCAGGCGGTGTTCCTCAACGCCCAGATCGACGACGCGCTCTACGAAGAGCTCGAAACCGCGCTGTTGATGGCCGACACCGGCGTCAAGGCGACCGAATTCCTGCTCGACGACCTGCGCCACCGCGTCAAGTTCCAGATGCCGCGCGACGCGCAACAGGTGCGCGTGCTGCTCGCCGACGCCGTCGCCGACCTCCTCAAGCCGCTGGAGAAACCGCTGGTCATCGGCCAATCCACGCCGACAGTGATCATGGTCGCGGGCGTCAACGGCGCCGGCAAGACCACGTCGATCGGCAAGCTGACCAAGCACTTGGCAGCCGAAGGCGCATCGGTGCTGCTGGCCGCCGCCGACACCTTCCGGGCCGCTGCGCGCGAGCAGTTGCTGGTCTGGGCCGACCGCAACACGGTCGAGATCGTCAGCAACGAGGGCGGAGACCCGTCGGCAGTGAGCTTCGACGCGGTGCACGCGGGCAAGGCGCGCGGCAAGGACGTGGTACTGGTCGACACCGCCGGACGCTTGCCGACACAGCTGCACCTGATGGACGAGCTCAAGAAGATCAAGCGCACCGTCGCCAAGGCCGACGCCACCGCGCCGCACGAGGTGCTGCTGGTGATCGACGGCAATACCGGACAGAACGCGCTGTCGCAGGTCAAGTCCTTCGACGAGGCGCTGGGCCTGACCGGGCTGATCGTCACCAAACTCGACGGCACCGCCAAGGGGGGCGTGCTGTGCGCCATTGCCCGTGAAAGGCCGGTTCCGGTGTACTTCATCGGCGTCGGCGAGAAGCTGGAAGACCTGGAAACCTTCAATGCGCGCGAGTTCGCGCAAGCACTGCTGGGGTGAACCCGACCATGACGTTCGACGCAGCCCTCGTTTCCGCGTTCGCGCCCACCGGCGTGCTGCGCGCGTCCATCAACTGCGGCAACCCGATCCTGGTGAACAAGGACGATGCCGACGGCGTGCCGACCGGCGTATCGATCGACCTCGCGCGCGGCTTCGCGCAGCGGCTGGGCGTGCCGGTCGAGCTGGTCGTGTTCGATTCCGCCGGCAAGTCGGTGGACGCGGTGACCGACGAGCGAGCCGATGTCGGTTTCTTCGCCATCGACCCGCTGCGCGGCGCCGGCATCGCCTTCACCGATGCCTACGTGCTCATCGAAGGCGCCTACATGGTCCGGCAGGGGTCGCCGCTGCGGGACAACGCCGAGGTCGACCGCGCCGGTCACCGCGTCGCGGTGGGCAAGGGCAGCGCCTACGACCTGTACCTGAGCCGCGAACTGCGCCATGCGGAGATCGTGCGCGCACCGACCTCGCCCACCGTGGTCGCCACCTTCGTCGAACAGGGCCTCGAAGTCGCGGCCGGTGTGCGCCAGCAACTGGAAGCGGACATCCGCCACCTGCCCGGCATGCGGCTCCTGCCGGGGCGTTTCATGGTGATCCGCCAGGCGATGGGCTTGCCCAAGGGGCGCGGAGAGGCAGCCGCCCGTGCGCTGCACGCCTATGTCGAAGACATGAAGGCCAACGGCTTCGTGGCCGATGCGCTCCGACACCACGGCATCGAAGGCGCTACGGTCGCGCCGGCCGACATGCCGTAACACCTTCGGGCTGCCGTCGTACGAACTTGAGTGCACAGATCGTATCAATATCGCTCCATGCCATCGGGGTTTCACCCGTTGCGCACGCCAGGTAGCCGGCAATCGCAACGGAACCTTTGGCTTAGCACTCGCACTAACCGAGTGCTAATATGTTGAATTACGAAGGAGTTTCCCCAATGACAACGCTGTCCGGAGCCTCTACGACCCATCAGCTCGCCGTCGCCAATCCGTGGGCGATGGTTCCGCCGCTCGGCAATCTCGACGCCTACATCTCGGCCGCCAATCGCCTGCCGATGCTCACGCTCGAGGAAGAACAAGGTTTCGCACGCAAGCTGCGCAGCGACAACGATCTCGAATCGGCCGGCGCCCTGGTTCTGTCGCACCTGCGCCTCGTGGTTTCGATTTCCCGCCAGTACCTCGGCTACGGGTTGCCCCATGGCGACTTGATCCAGGAAGGCAATATCGGCCTGATGAAGGCAGTCAAGCGTTTTGACCCGGACCAGGGCGTGCGGCTGGTGAGCTACGCCATGCACTGGATCAAGGCCGAGATCCACGAGTACATCCTGAAGAACTGGCGCATGGTCAAGGTCGCGACGACCAAGGCGCAGCGCAAACTGTTCTTCAATCTGCGTTCGATGAAGCAAGGTTTCAAGGCCGACGCCGCGGCCGCCGACGCGAGCACGCATCGCGAGACGCTGAGCCCGTCCGAGGTGAGCGCGATGGCCACGCGGCTGAACGTCAAGCGCGAGGAAGTGCTGGAGATGGAAACGCGCCTCTCCGGCGGCGACGTGATGCTAGACCCGAGCCCGTCCGACGACGGCGAGGACGCTTTCGGGCCGATCGCCTATTTGGCCGACGCGACGCAGGAACCGACCGCGCGGCTCGAATCGCAGCGGCACGACCGCATGTCGAGCGAAGGCATTTCGACCGCGCTCGAAACGCTGGACGACCGCAGCCGCCGCATTGTCGAGGAGCGTTGGCTCAAGGTGAACGACGACGGCTCGGGCGGCATGACGCTGCACGATCTGGCGGCCGTCTACGGTGTGTCGGCAGAGCGGATACGCCAGATCGAAGTGGCGGCGATGAAGAAGATGAAGAAGGCGCTGGCGGACTTCTGACCGCCTTGCGCTCTCACTGAAAAGCCCGGCTCATGCCGGGCTTTTTTTATACTCGCGGCCTTCGCGACCGCACCCCCTTTCGAGAGCTTCCATGACCGTTCCGCACTCACGCCGCTCGTTCGCGGCCCTGATGTCCGCCGTCCTGCTCGCAGGCGCGCCCGGTGCCTTTGCGGCGTCGCCGCTCGATGGCTGGCCGGGCCGTCCGCTGCGCATCGTGGTCGGCTTTCCCGGCGGAGCGACGCCCGACCTCACGGCACGGATGATCGCCGAGCCGCTGTCGAAGGCGCTGGGCCAGCCGGTGATCGTCGAGAACCGAGTCGGCGCGGGCGGCAACATCGCCGGCGAGGTGGTGGCGCATGCGACCGACAACCACACGATCGGCGTGATGATCAACGGCAACATGACCATCGCGAAGCTGCTCAACGGCCACCTGCCCTACGACCCGCTGACCGACCTGCAGCCGATCGCGCTGGTCGGCGTGGCGCCGCTGGTGCTGGCTGCGCCGTCGAACGCGCCCGGCGCCACGGCACGCGACTTCCTCGCCGCGGCCCGCGCGTCCGGATCGGCCTGGAGCTACGGCACGCCGGGTGTCGGCACGGTCGGCCACCTCGGCATGGAACTGCTCAACGGACAGCTCGCGGCGCGGTCGGTGCACGTGCCCTATCCCGGCTATCCGCAGGTCATCAACGGCATCATCGGCGGCCAGTTGCAGTGGGCGTTGCTGCCGCCGGCGCTCGCGATGGCGCAGGTGCGAGCGGGCAAGCTGCGCGCCATCGGCGCGACATCCGCCGGCCGCAGCACGCTGGTGCCCGAGCTGCCGAGCCTGGCCGAGCTCGGCGTGCCGGGTTTCCAGCTGGAAATCTGGAACGCGGTCGCGGCGCCGAAGTCGATGCCAAAGCCCATCGTCGACAAGCTGGCGGTGCTGATCGGCGAGATCGTGCGCACGCCCGATGCGCGCAGCAAGCTGTTCATGCAGGGCTGGCAGGCCGTAGGCTCGTCGTCCGAGGGCTTGGCGAACCGCATCAAGGCGGACACGGCGCTGCTCGGTGGAGTGATCAAGGCGCGCGGCATCACCACCGATTGAACTGCTGACCGACGTTTCGTCAGCCCTGCGCGATCAGGGTCTTCACGTCCGCCACCATCGGCGCCACGCCGGCGCCATAGCGCGCGTAGAGGCGCAGCCGGCCCTGCATGTCGTAGACATAGCTGGCGGCCGAATGGTCCACCGTGTAGCTGGTGGGCGTGCTGCCGTCGACCTTCTTGAAATAGAACTTGAAGTCCTTGGCCATCGCCGCGAGCTGCTCGGGTGTCGGGATCAGCGCGACGAAGCTCGGGTCGAAGGCGTTGGCGTAGGCTTTCATGACGGTGGGCGTGTCGCGCTCGGGGTCGACCGTGACGAAGATCACCTGCAGCCTGTCGCCGTCCGTGCCGAGTTGCTGCCTGACCTGCGCCATCTCGGTCATCGTGGTCGGGCAGACGTCCGGGCACTGCGCGTAGCCGAAGAACATCACGACCACCTTACCCCTGAAGTCGGCCAGCGTGCGCGGCTTGCCGTCGGCGTCGCTGAGCGCGAAGTCCTTGGCGTAGTCGGCACCGGTCATGTCGACGGCGTTGAAGCTCGCCTTCGGCGACGCGTCCGACGCATCCTTGCAGCCCGCGAGCGGCACGGCCAGCATGCCCGCGACCCCCGTCCATGCCATCCACGCGGCAATGCCGCCGATGCGTTGAAGGAGGTCGCGCTTGTTCATGGTCCGGCCGGTCTGTCGAAGAGAATCAGAGGAGGTAGTGATCGACCAGCAGCGCCGCGAACAGCACGCTCAGGTGGATCAGCGAGAAGCGGAAGGTCCTGCGTGCGAGCGCGTCGGAATAGCTGCGCCACAGCGCGAACGCATAGCCGCAGAAGCCGAAGCTCACCGCCACCGCGACGGCCAGGTACAGCCAGCCGCTCATGCCGTAGACGAAGGGCATCAGGCAGGCCGCGAACAGGATGAAGGTGTAGAGCAGCACCTGCAGCCGCGTGAATTCGTTGCCGTGTGTCACGGGCAGCATCGGCAGGCCGGCCTTTCGGTAGTCCTCGACGCGGTAGAGCGCCAGCGCCCAGAAATGCGGCGGCGTCCACAGGAAGATGATGAGAAACAGGATCAGCGCCTCGGGGCCGACGTCGCCCGTCATCGCGGCCCAGCCGAGTACCGGCGGCATCGCGCCCGAGGCCCCGCCGATCACGATGTTCTGCGGCGTCAGCGGCTTGAGGATCACGGTGTAGACCACCGCGTAGCCGACGAAGGTCGCGAACGTGAGCCACATGGTCAGCGGGTTGACCGTGAACCACAGCAGCACCGAACCGGCCGTGCACAAAGCCGCCGAGAAGATCAGCGCCTGGCGGTCGCTCAGCTGGCCGCGCGCGGTCGGGCGCCACGCGGTGCGCTTCATCTTGGCGTCGATGCCTTTCTCGACCAGGCAATTGAATGCGGCCGCGGCACCTGCCACCAGCCAGATGCCCGCGCAGGCCAGCAGGCCGCGCTGCAGGTCGGCCAGCGACGGCAGGCCGGGCACGGCGAGCACCATGCCGATCAGCGCGCAAAACACGATCAGCTGGACCACGCGCGGCTTGGTCAGCGCGTAGAACTGGCGCAGCACGCTCGACGTCGATCCGGCATTCGGTGCCGGGGTGGGAACGGGCGTGCTCATGCGGCGCCCGCCTCGCGGGAAGTTGCAGGCATCGAAGCGCCGGCTGCATGGCGTGCCGAAGCGCTTTCGCGGCGGCTCTCGCACAGTGTCCAGGTCAGCACGATCGCCAGCGCTGCCGCGCCGCCCGTGTGGAGCACGGCCGCGACGAGCGGCCAGTCGAGCAGCACGTTGCCCAGGCCGGTCGCCAGCTGCAGCAGCGCGAGCCCTGCGAGCCAGCGGGCCTGCGGCCGCGGCGCCACCGCCTCGCGATGCAGGCGCCAGGCCAGCGTGCCGATCGCGAAGAACACCACATAGGCCATCAGCCGGTGCACGTAGTGGATGGCGGTCAGCGCCGAGAAATCGATCGGCACACCGCCGGCATCGACGCCAAGCTCGCGCCAGATCTGGAAACCCTGCGCGAAGTTCATCGGCGGCCAGAAGCTGTCCTGACAGACAGGGAACTGCGTGCACGCGAGCACGGCGTAGTTGGTGCTGACCCAGCCGCCGAGCGCGATCTGGAGAGCGAGCAAAGCCGCGGTGCCGATCATCAGAAAGCGCAACGACGACGCCACGGCCACCGGTCGCCGGCCCGTTGCCGCCTGCTGGTAGCGGACGGCCTGGATGCAAAGCAATGCGAGCAGCACGATGGCACCGAGCAGGTGCAGCGTGACGATCGCGGGGAACAGCCTGAGCGTCACGGTCCAGGCGCCGAACGCTCCCTGAAGACAGACCCAGACCAGCGTCGTCGCCGGCCACCAGGCGCTGAGCACCTGCTGCGACACGCCGGTCGGAGCCGCAAGACGTCGCTGCCGGTGCCGCGCGATCCAGGTCGCCACGGCCAGCACCAGGATCAGCACGCCGACGCCGGTCGCGAGGTAGCGGTGCACCATCTCGACCCATGCCTTGCCGTGCGTGACCGGGCCGGTCGGCTGCACGGCCTGCGCCATCGCGATCTCGTGGCGCGCGCCGACGGGGCTCGCGTTGCCGTAGCAGCCGGGCCAGTCGGGACAGCCCAGACCCGAGTCGGTGAGCCGGGTGAAGGCGCCGAACATCGTCAGGTCGAAGGTGAGGAACAGCGTCAGCACCGTGAGCGCGTGCAGCCGCCGCGCGGCGCCGACCCCGGCGTTGCGGCGCCAGACCCAGACCAGCGGCCCGAGCGCGAGCAGCACGCCGACGACCATCAGCCAAGCGACCGGCTTGAGGTCGTAGAGGGAAAGAGCGGAATTCGTGTCCATGGCGTCGTGCGACGGTTCCGCGCTAGCGGCCGGGCTCGTCCCAAGAGGACGAGGCACGCAGCAGGCGATCGAGGTCGCGCTTCGCATGCCCCGCGCCGGTCGCGTCCATGCGCGCGGGGAAACGCATCATCCAGTTGCCGAGCGGATCGACGACGAAGAAATGCTCGGCCAGCGCATGGCCGGCGGCCGGCGCGAGCCACTGCGCCAGCGCCTCGGGCGACACCCGCAGCACCGTGGCGCCGTGCAGGCCGTTGGCCAGCCGTGCAGGCACGGGCGCCGTATCGCTCACCAGCCAGACGCGCTCCATGCGCTCCTTTTCACGCCCTAGACTTTCACGCAACTGGCGCTGGAGGTAGAGCTGCCGTTCGCACAGCGCGTCGCAGGCGGCGTCCGCGACCGTGACGAGCAGCCACTGGCCCTTCAGCGCACGCAGCGTGGTCGTCGTTCCGTCGGGAAACGTGGCGACCGTGGCCGGCAGTGGACGCTGCGGATCGATCAGTTCGCCGTACACGCGACGCCCTTCCGGCCGGATCACGTAGTACGTGAAGTACGAGGCGATCACCGGCGCTGCGCAGCAGGCCAGCACGACCAGCATCTTCCAGCGCCCGCTGACCGTCCGCCGGGCCTCTTCCGTGTCGAGCGCCTGCGTCGGCGATGGCATCGAATGCACCGTCAGGCCCAGGGGTTCGTCGGCAGGATTCATCGGGGATCGTTGGGCTGTGTGAAGAAAACCGTCGGCGCCTGCTCGCGCCGTTCGCGGCGCCGTCGAAACCACGGCGCAATGAGCTGGAACCAGACATAGAGAACGGCGACGAGCGCCGAGAGCCCGAACCACTGGAAGGCGTAACCGTAGTGTTTTTCGACCCCCAGCGCCGGCGCCGGCCAGTTGCGCTGCAGACCTTCCGAGGCGGTGCCGGTCTGCTGCAGCGAAAGATCGGTTCGCAGCGGCAAGCGGGAATCGGTACGGAACGCCTGCAGGTTCAGATTCTGCCGGATGGGATAAGACCCCACGGGAACCGCCGGGCCGGCATCGGACGCCGCACTCGCCGGTGTGGCGAGTTGGGGCGTCGCCGTCGCCGTCGCCGTCGCCGCGGCGGAAGATGCCGATGCCGGTGAGGACGCCACGGCGACCGACGGCTCGGCCTTGCCCAGTTCCAGCAGATGCGCAGGCGGTGGCGCGATGAGACCGGTCACTTCGACCAGCCCGGCCGGTGTATCGACCGGCGCGAGCTGCGTGCGATCGTTGAAGTTGCGCTGCACCCAGCCGCGCTGGACCATCACCGTCTGCTCGCTGCCCTCGATGGCGAACGGCGTCAGGACGTAGAAGCCCTGCAGGCCGTTCATCTGTCGGTTGTCGAGGTAGACGGTCTGCGGCGCGAGCCAGAGCCCGCGCAGCTTCACCGGGCGGTACATCAGACCGCCGACGCCGGAATCTTCCGTGCGCGCGTGCCGAGCATCGGCAATGGCGAGGAATTCGTCCTGGCCGATCGGCGGCAGCAGCTTCTGCGCGTCGATGCCTGCCTGCAGCACCTCCTTCTGAGCCGCGCGCGAGAGCTGCCAGCGCCCCAGCGAGACGGTCGCAGCGATCGTGAGCAGCATCGCCAAGGTGATCACGGCAAAACTGCCGCGGCGGCGCGTGCGTCGCCTCGTTTCCGGCTTCGGCTTCGGCTTCGGCTGCGTCACTGCAGGGGACGGACCCGGCGTTCGATAATTCGGCGCATGAAATACCTCATCGGCCTTGCGTTCGTCGGCATTTTGGGAAGCCTCGGCTGGGCCCTCTTCTTCATGTTGAAGGACGGGCGCGATGGCCGGGCCAAGAGCGGCGGCATGGCGCGCGCGCTGACCGTCCGGATCGGACTTTCGGTGGTCCTGTTCCTGTGCCTTCTGCTCGCGTGGCGGCTGGGGTACATCCAGCCGGGCGGGCTCCCCGTCGGCAAGTAGGTCGTGCTCGTTCCAGGTCCAGTTCCAGGTCCGGCCCGCGCTGCGGGACCATGAAAAAAGCGCCTTGCGGCGCTTTCCGACAGTGCCGGTCTTGGCGTTCAAAGCCAGTAGACCAGAACGTAGAGGCCGAGCCAGACGACGTCGACGAAGTGCCAGTACCAAGCCGCACCTTCGAAGCCGAAGTGGCGTTCCGGTGTGAAATGGCCCTTCTGCAGGCGCAGCGTGATGAACAGCAGCATCAGGGTGCCGATGAACACGTGCAAACCGTGGAAGCCGGTCAGCATGAAGAAAGTCGAACCATAGGCGCCTGAATTGAGCTTGAGGTTGAGCTCGGTGTACAGATGGTGGTACTCGTAGCCCTGCACGCACAGGAACACGCTTCCCAACAGCACCGTGAGCCACATGAAGCGCACGCACTGCGCCCGATGACCAGCACGCAGCGCATGGTGGGCGATGGTGAGCGTCACACCGGAGCTCAACAGCAGCGCGGTGTTGATCGTCGGCAGCCAGAAAGGGCCGACCGTCTGGAACGGCTCGACGATATCGGCCGGGGAACCGGTCATGCCGGCCCCGACACTGGGCCAGACCGCCTTGAAGTTGGGCCAGAGCAGTGCGTTGTCGAGGCTGCCGAGCGCAGGCAGCGAATGGGTACGGGTCCACCACAGCGCCGTGAAGAAAGCGCCGAAGAACATCACTTCCGAGAAGATGAACCAGCTCATGCTCCAGCGGAAGGACAGGTCGATCTTGTTGCCGTACCTCCCGCTCTCGCTCTCGCCGACGGCTTCACGGAACCACTGGAACAGCACGACCCACCACCATAGCAGCCCGAGCGCCAGCGAATAGGCACCCCAGTCGTGACCGTTGATCCATTGACCAGCGCCCAGGATCACGAAGAACAGGCCGATGGCCGCCATGATCGGATGGCGCGACGGCCCCGGCACGAAGTAGTAGGGCGTGGTGCCGTGGGTGGTTGAACTCATATCAGCTCCTGGCTTTCTTCTCTCGTTGTCGTTTCTTCGGGGCCGTGCCGCATGTCGTACTCAAGTCGCCGTCGCGTACTTGACCAACACGATCAGGCCACCGACGAACACCATCGTGGCGACCAGGCCGACCACGACGATGTGCAGCGGGCTCAACCGGGCGATGTCGTCCTGGTAGGCGCTGTTCTTCCGCACGCCGAAGAAACCCCAGGCGACCGCCTTGACCGTGCGCAGCAGCGCAGGCGCGCGATTGCCGCCGTTCATGAACGCTGCTCCGACGGCACGATCCGCACCGCATCCGCCGTGGGCGCCGAGGGCGTCTTGCCACCGACCTCGAAAAACGTATAGGACAGCGTGATGGTCTTCACGTCCTTCGATATCTTCGGATCGATCACGAACGCAACCGGCCACTGCTTTTTCTCGCCTGCGTCCAGCGTGTACTGGTTGAAGCAGAAGCACTCGAGCTTGTTGAAGTACGGCGCTGCCTGCTGCGGGGCGTAGCTCGGGATCGCCTGTGCGGCCATGCGGCGGTTCTGTACGTTCTGGAACTCGTACATCACCGTGTTCAACTGACCGGGATGCACTTGCATCGACCGCTGCGCCGGCTTGAAGTCCCAGAGCCCGCGCACGTTCGCATCGAACTCGACGGTGATCGTCCGCGTCAGATCGATCTGCGTGTTGTCGGGAACACTCACAGCCGTACCACCCGAGGCACCGCCCGGCACCTGCAGCTCCGAACGCGCCAGCACGTTGATGCCGGTCATCTCGCAGATCGCGCGGTATAGCGGCACGAGCCCGTAGCCGAAGGCGAACATGCCGGCCGCGACCACGACCAGCTTGCCGACCATGCGGACGTTCTCGCGGCGGATGCGCAGTCCGAGGCTCATCTAGCGTCCGATCACGACCATGCGGACCATGAAACCGATGAAGAACAGCAACGCGATGGAAGCGAGCGTCAGCCCCATGCGGCGATTGCGCTTCTTCTGCTCGGGAGTGGCTGCCATGTCCTGCGATCCGCCCGGCTCAGGCGATGATCTTCGTGGCGGTCGCATCGAGACGCGGCGGGGTCTCGAAGGTGTGGAACGGTGCCGGCGACGGCACTTCCCATTCCAGACCTTCCGCACCGTCCCACGGCTTCTGAGCCGCCTTCTCGCCTTTGCCGCGCATCGCAGGCAGCACGACGAACAAAAAGAAGTAGACCTGCGCGAAACCGAAGAAGAATGCACCGACGCTGGCCACCGCGTTGAAGTCGGCGAACTGCATCGGGTAGTCCGCGTAGCGACGCGGCATGCCTGCGAGGCCCAGGAAGTGCATCGGGAAGAAGGTCACGTTGAACGAAATCAGCGACCACCAGAAGTGGATCTTGCCGCGCGTCTCGCTGTACATCACGCCGGTCCACTTCGGCAGCCAGTAGTACACGCCGGCGAACATCGCATAGAGCGAACCGGCGACCAGCACGTAGTGGAAATGGGCCACCACGTAGTAGGTGTCCTGCAGTTGGATGTCGATCGGCGCCACGGCCAGGATCAGTCCGGTGAAGCCGCCCATGGTGAACACGAAGATGAAGCCGACGGCGAACAGCATTGGCGTCTCGAAAGTCATCGAGCCCTGCCACATCGTGGCGACCCAGTTGAAGATCTTCACGGCCGTGGGCACTGCGATCAGCATCGTCGCGTACATGAAGAACAGCTGCCCGGTGACCGGCATGCCGGTGGTGAACATGTGGTGCGCCCAGACGATGAACGACAGGATCGCGATCGAGGAGGTGGCGTACACCATCGACGCATAGCCGAAGAGCCGCTTTCGTGCGAAGGCCGGAACGATCTGGCTGATGATGCCGAAGGCCGGCAGGATCATGATGTAGACCTCGGGGTGGCCGAAGAACCAGAAGATGTGCTGGTACATCACCGGGTCGCCGCCGCCGGCCGGGTTGAAGAAGCTGGTGCCGAAATGACGGTCGGTCAGCGTCATGGTGATGGCGCCGGCGAGCACGGGCATCACGGCGATCAGCAGATAGGCGGTGATGAGCCAGGTCCAGCAGAACATCGGCATCTTCATCAGCGTCATGCCGGGGGCGCGCATGTTGAGGATGGTCACGATGATGTTGATCGACCCCATGATCGACGACGCGCCCAGCAGGTGCATCGCGAAGATGCCGGCGTCCATCGACGGGCCCATCTGCAGCGTCAACGGCGCGTAGAGCGTCCAGCCGGCAGCCGGTGCGCCGCCGGGCATGAAGAAAGAAGCCACCAGCGTGATCGCGGCCGGAATCATCAGCCAGAAGCTGAAATTGTTCATCCGCGCGAAAGCCATGTCGGACGCACCGATCTGCAGCGGAATCATCCAGTTCGCGAAGCCGACGAAAGCCGGCATGATCGCGCCGAACACCATGATCAGCCCGTGCATCGTGGTGAACTGGTTGAACAGTTCGGGGTTCACCAGCTGCAGCCCGGGTTGGAACAGCTCGGCACGGATCAGCAGCGCGAGCACGCCACCCACCATCAACATCGTGAAGCTGAACAGAAGGTAGAGCGTGCCGATGTCCTTGTGGTTGGTCGCGAACAGCCAGCGGCGCCAGCCGGTCGGCATGTCGTGATGCTCGTCATGGCCGTGACCATGGTGGTGGTCGTGGGCGCCGTGCGCATGGCCGTGGGGGTCGAGGACTGCACTCATGTCTTTGTTCCTTTAGAGCTTGGCGCGCTCGGCCTTGACCTCGGACGGCTGCACCAGCTGGCCGGTCTTGTTCGACCAGCTGTTCTTGGTGAAGCTGATTACCGCGGCGATATCCGTGTCGCTCAATTGCTTCCACGACGGCATCGCGCCGTTGTTCTGCCCCCTGAGCAGCACGTTGATCTGGTCGGTATGGTCAGGGTCGAGCACCTTCGGCGAGCCGTCGAGCGGCTTGATCGGACCGGCGCCCTTACCGTTGGCCTGGTGGCAGGCGGCGCAGTTGGCCGCGTACACCTTTTCGCCGCGCGCCATGATGTCGGGCAACGCCCAGACCTTGGTCGGGTCGTCGAGCCTGGCGGCCGCTTCCTTGCGCTTGCCGGCGACCCAGGCCGTGTAGTCGGCGGCCGAAACCACCTTCACATGGATCGGCATGTAGGCATGCTCCTTGCCGCACAGCTCCTGGCACTGGCCGTAGTAGTCGCCCACCTTCTCGGCGCGGAACCAAGTGTCGCGCACGAAGCCGGGGATCGCATCCTGCTTGATGCCGAACTGCGGCACGGCGAAGGCGTGGATCACGTCGTTGGCGGTGGTGATCACACGCACCTTCTTGTCGACCGGGACGACCAGCGGATTGTCGACCTTGAACAGGTAGTCGACCGGTATCTCGCCCTTGGCGCCGTTGTTGGACATCGCGCGGTGCGAGCTGTCGAGCGTCGAGATAAAGCCCAGGCCTTCGCCCTCGCCGTTGATGTAGTCGTAGCCCCATTTCCACTGGTAGCCCGTGACCTTGACGGTGAGGTCGGCGTTCGTGGTGTCCTTCTGCGCGACGAGCACCTTGGTGGCAGGGAGTGCCATCAGGATGACGATCACAAACGGGACGATGGTCCAGATCACTTCGACGACCACCGACTCGTGGAAGTTCGCGGCCTTGTGGCCCACCGACCGGCGGTGTTTCCAGATCGAATAGAACATGACCGCGAACACGGCCAGGAAGATCACCGTGCACAGGATCATCATGACCGTGTGCAGGAAATGCTGTTCCTGCGCGATCTTGGTCACGCCCACGGGCATGTTGAGCTGGCGCACCATCGGACCGCCGGCCAAGTCCTCGACCGCATGAGCGACACCGGCGGCCGTCGCGCCGGCCACCAGCAGCAGATTCGCCGGACTGAACTTGTTGCGCCAAATGCTCTTCATCGTGTTCACTTCTTCGTTTTCCGTTTTACCCACCGGCCCGCCGTCTCCACGAACCGTGCCCACCGTGCACCTGAGATTCAGGCGGCGCGCAACGCCGTGCGGATCTCGCGCGCCAGCGCCGCACGAAGCTCGGGGCGCACATAGCGCCCCACCTTCACCGACCGCCCCGCCGCCGACACCTCGATCAGCGAGCGGTCACCGGCCTGGGGTTCGATCCGCACCTGATGAGGCAGGAATTCAGTGCGCTCGCGGTGACCGCCATTTTCGAGCTCGATCACCAAGCGACCCCGCGTCAGCGCGATCCGCTCGCCGTCCGTCGCATGGCGCGCATAGAGCACGAAGGCGGTGCCGACCGCCGCGAGCTCCAGCCAGGCGAACGGCAGCACCAGAGGCGCACCCTGCAGCCAGAACACCGTGCCGATACCCAGCGAAACCACGCACAGCGACACGTAGAGCCAGCCCAGCTGACTCGGCGCGACGGAGCAGTTGCGCTTCAGGATCCAGTCGGTGCTCTGGCCGGAAACGACGGCAAAACGAAACACGGAATTCGACACGGTTGCGTAAGGCAAATCGGTGCGACGCGGGAAAATCCCCGGGAGTTCACGCAGCGGGGAATTGTAGCGGGTCGGTTACTCGGGTTGACCCGGATTCAGGTGCGTCCGCGTTGAAGCATTTCGCGCATTTCCCGCAGCGAAACCGCGCTCTCGCCGGACAGCGCGACGCGCGGCGGTGGCTTGAACGCATGGCCGTAGATGATCTCGAAGGTCAGCACGATCCGGCCGTCTTCCCGGTCCGGCATGGCGAGCCCGGCCAGCGAGGCGAGCAGCTCCGTGCGCCAACGCCGCCCGCGCAACGCCGGGAAGCGGCCGGGATGCAGGTTGCGTCCGAGGCCGCGGAGTTCGGCCAATGCCGCTTCCGGCGTGGCCCAGGTGAGCACGATGCGCTCCATGTCCATGATCGGCTCGGCGAAACCGGCACCGACCAGCATGTCGCCCCAGTCGTGCATGTCGGTGAATTCGTGGGCCGCGGCGGGCCAGCCCATGCGCTGGTAGAGCCCGCGAAGCTCCCGCAGCGTGTCCGGCCCCAGGCAGGAGAACATCAGGAAGCCGTCGGTGGCGAGGCGACGGTGCCAGGCAGCGATCAGCGCCTGCGGATCGGCCGCCATATGGAGCGCCATGTTGGCCCACAGCATGTCGACACCCGCTTCCGGCAACCCGTCGAAGCGCGCTTGGGCGTTCTTCCAGCGTCGGGCGCTCCACCACGGCACGGCCAGCACCGACGCCGTGCGATCGGCCAGCGCCGCATCGTGCTCGATGACGTGGGAAGGCGCATCGCGGTAGCGGTTCGCGACCAGGGCGTGGGCCTCGATCCCGCCACGCAGCGGCGACCAGTCGGCCCAGGTCTTGGGCTGCAACGTGATCCACTGCAGCCGATCCGCCATGCGACGACCGATTTCCTCGTGCAGCCAGGGCGAGGCCGGTGCAGCCGATGTCACCGGCGGCGCGAGCCGCTCCCAGCGTGCGGCCGCCGTGGCGTCGATGGTCGGCGGGCGGTGTGCGGATTCGGTGGGCATGGGCGCGCTCAGTATATTGAGCGATGTTCTCCGGTCGGGGTGTACGCCCTTTCTCCGCTTTCTCCGCCTTCTCCGCTTTGGCCGCCGCTTCGGCCGGGGCCCTGTTCTCGCGCCTGGTCGATCGCGTGCCGAGCCAGTGCGCGGTGTGCCGCGCCTGGCCGTCCCGCACGGTCTGCGATGCCTGCGTCGCCCGTTTCGCGCCGCCGGTGTCGCGCTGCACGACCTGCGCGCTGCCCTTGTCGACGGGCGATGCCCAAGGAAAGTGCGGCGACTGTGTGCTGTACCCGCCGCCGCTCGACCTCTGCCTCGCCGCCTGCGACTACGCCTGGCCGTGGCCGGAACACATCGCGCGCTTCAAGTTCCGGGGCGACGCCGGCTGGGCGACGCCGTTCGCGACGCTGATGCGCAGCGCGCCCTGGGTCGAGCCGGCCATCGAGGCATGCGATCTGGTGCTGCCGATGCCGCTGTCGGTGCAGCGGTTGCGCGAGCGTGGCTTCAACCAGGCTTTCGAACTGGCGCGTCGGCTCTCGCCAGCGAAGACCGACGCGACCCTGTTACTGCGCACACGCGACACGCCGGCACAGAGCGGCCTGCCGCGCGCCGCGCGTCTGCGCAATCTCGCCGGCGCCTTCGTCCTCCAACCCCTGCGTCCGGACGCCGCGCGCGGACGCCGGATGCTGCTGGTCGACGACGTGATGACCAGCGGCGCCTCGCTGTTCACGGCGGCGGAGGTGCTGCGGGCGGCCGGCGCATCCCATGTCGCGGCCGTCGTGCTGGCACGCACTGCCTGAATCGGAGCGGGAGCGCAGCCGGCCTGCCGGAACGCTGCGGGACAATCGCGCCATGTTCCACATTGTCCTGGTCGAACCCGAAATCCCGCCCAACACCGGCAACGTCATCCGGTTGGCGGCCAACACCGGCTGCACGCTGCACCTGGTCGAGCCGCTCGGCTTTTCGATGGACGACCGCCTGCTGCGCCGCGCCGGGCTGGACTACCACGAGCACGCCGAGGTGCGCCGCCATGTCAACTGGCAGGCGCTGCTCGACGCCGAGAATCCCACACCCGGGCGGATGTTCGCGCTCACCACGCGCGGCACGCGGCGGGTGCACGACGTGCCGTTCGCGTCCGGCGACTGGCTGGTGTTCGGCTCCGAGACGCGTGGCCTCGCGCCCGAGCTGCGCGAGACCTTCGCGCCGGCGCAGTGGCTGAAGCTTCCGATGCGGGAGGGCCAGCGCAGCCTGAACCTGTCGAACGCCGTCGCCGTGACGGTGTTCGAGGCCTGGCGCCAGATCGACTTCGCGTAGCGGCGTCCTATCTGTAGCGACGCACGACCGATTCGGCCACGCAGGCCGGTTTCGCGGCGCCTTCGAGCTCCACGGTCGTCTCCCACGTCATCTGCATACCGTCCCCGGCGATAGGCTCGGTGGACAACAGCTTCAGCCGCCCCCGCAGACGACTGCCCACCGGCACCGGCGACATGAAGCGCACGCGGTTGAGCCCGTAGTTCACGCCCATGCGCGATTCGACCACCGTCAGGGCGCTCTCGAACAACTTCGGCAGCAGCGACAGCGTGAGAAAGCCATGCACGATCGGCCCACCGAACGGGCCCGCCTTCGCACGCTCGACGTCGACGTGGATCCATTGCCGGTCGCCGGTGGCTTCGGCGAACCGGTCGACCTGCGCCTGGCCGATCGTCAGCCACTCGCTGGTCGCGACCTCCTCGCCGACGCAGGCGGCGAGATCCTGAAGGGTCTGGAATGTTCGGGTCATGGCCGGCACTGTAGGGCGACCCGCGCGCCGGCGATGTCCACGGGGCGACAACACGAAAGCGCGCTATGTTCGCGGCATGACGACAACGACGACAACGACGACAACGACGACAACGACGACGACGCCGGACGACCGGCAGCGCCGGCCCACCGCGCCGGGGATCTACATGATCGCGGCCCATCCGCACTGGCGCGAGTCGCGCGTGACACGCCGCCTGGTGGAAGCCGCGAAGGACGCGGCGGGCGCCGGCGCCCGGATCGACATCAACGACCTCTACGGCAGCTACCCCGACTACGCCATCGACGCCGAAGCCGAGAAGGCCCGGGTCGAGGCCGCCGACCTGCTGGTGCTGGTGCACCCGATCCATTGGTACTCGATGCCGGCGCTGCAGAAGCTCTGGCTCGACGAGGTGCTGGGCTACGGCTGGGCCTACGGCGAAGGCGGCACGGCACTCCGGGGCAAGGATTTCTGGCTGGTGGTGTCGACCGGCGCCACCGATGACAGCTACCACCCGCAAGGCTACAACCGCTATTTCTTCGACGCCTTCCTGCCGCCCTACGAGCAGACGGCGGCGCTGTGCGGCATGCGCTTCCTGCCGCCGCTGGTGCTTCACGGGGCCCGCAGCACGGACCGCGAATCGCTCGACGCCCACGCCCAGACCTTCGCCGAGCGGCTCGCGAGCTATCCGGACTGGCCCGAGATGGACGAACTCGACGCCTGCCCCACCTGCGAGGTGCCGGCGCGGGACCGACCCGAGGCCACCGAACCGGTGTCGGTCGAGACGCCGGCCCACTGACCGCCCGGAAAGATTCATGGAACACGCTCCCGCCTGGCTCACCAGCAGCCTCATCTACCTCGGCGCCGCCGTCCTGGTGGTGCCGCTCTCGCGCGCCCTCGGGCTCGGATCGATCATCGGCTACCTCGCGGCCGGCATCGCCATCGGCCCCTGGGGACTCGGGCTGGTCTCCAGTCCCCAGGACGTGCTGCATTTCGCCGAGTTCGGCGTGGTGCTGATGCTGTTCCTGGTCGGCCTCGAACTCGAACCCGACCGGCTGTGGAGCCTGCGCCGGCCGATCTTCGGCTGGGGCTCGGCGCAGGTGCTCGGCTGCACGGCGGTGCTGTTCGGCGTCGGCTACGTGGCCGGCGCGGAATGGCGCGTGGCGCTGGTGGCGGCGCTCGGGCTGGCGCTGTCGTCGACGGCCATCGCGCTGCAGGTCTTCGGCGAACGCAACCTGCTGCCGACGGTGAGCGGGCAGGCCGGTTTCTCGATCCTTCTGTTCCAGGACGTGGCGGCGATCCCGATCCTCGCGCTGCTGCCGCTGCTCGCGGGTGCCGGCGCCGATGCGCACGAGGCCGTGTCGAGCGCCGCGCGCGCGCTGCAGGCCGCGAAGATCATCGGCGTGATCGCGGCCATCGTGCTCGGCGGGCGTTTGCTGCTGCGCCCGCTGCTGCGCTGGATCGCGCGCAGCAACACGCCCGAGATCTTCACCGCGACCGCGCTGCTGCTGGTGGTGGCCATCGCGGCGCTGATGCAGTTCGTCGGCCTGTCGATGGCGCTCGGCGCCTTCCTCGCCGGCGTGCTGCTGGCCGAGAGCGAATACCGGCGCGAACTCGAAACCGACATCGAGCCTTTCAAGGGACTGCTGCTCGGCCTGTTCTTCATCGCCATCGGCATGAGCATCGACTTCGGCGTGCTGATGGCCAACCCGGGGCTGATGGCGCTGGTGGTGGTCGGCTTCCTGGTTCTGAAGTGCGCGGTGATCTACGGGCTGGCGACGCTGATGAAGGTGCCCTACCAGCAACGGCCGGTGTTCACGCTGCTGCTGGCGCAGGGCGGCGAATTCGCGTTCGTCGTGTTCCAGGGCGCGGGCCCGGACGTGCTCGCGCCGGCCGTGTCGTCGTTCCTGATCGCCGCGGTGGCGCTGTCGATGCTGGTGTCGCCGCTGCTGCTGGTGCTGATCGACAGGTTCGTGTTGCCGCGCTACAGCGAAACGGGCGCCGCGCTCGACGAGATCTCGGAGCAGCAGACGCCGAAGGTGCTGATCTGCGGCTTCGGGCGCTACGGGCAGATCGTCGGCCGCGCGGTCGGCGCGCAGGGCGTCAAGGTGACGGTGCTCGATCACGACCCGGACACGGTCGAGGGCCTGCGAGAGTTCGGTTTCCGGGTGTTCTACGGCGACGCCACGCGGCTCGACCTGCTGCGCACGGCGGGCGCCGCGAGCGCATCGGCGATCGTGGTGGCGGTCGACGATGTCGAGCAGTCGCTGGAAGTCGTCGACCTGGTGCGCGAGCATTTCCCGCAGGCGCGCATCGTCGCGCGGGCCCGCAACGTCGGCCATCTCTACCAGCTGCAGGATCGCAAGGTGGGGTTCATCGAACGGGAACTCTTCGAGTCGTCGCTGCGGAGCGCGCGCTCGGTGCTCGAGGTGCTGGGCTGGCCCGCGCACGAGGCGCGCGAGTCGGCATTGACCTTTCGCCGGCGCAACCAGCAGCTGATGGCGGAGAGCTATCCGCACTACAAGGACCGCGCCAAGCTGATCGCCGTCGCCAAGGAAGGCCGCCAGCAGTTCGCCGAGCAGATGGCGAAGGAGCGCGAGGAACGGCAGCGACGCGCCGGCAAGGACTGGGACAGCCGCTGACCGACCGCCTCGGCCTCAGTGCGCCATCGCGGGCCCGGTCGCGACCGCGGCGCCGCGCCGGGTGTAGCCGCAGAACTCGAAGTCCACCTCCGGCTGCCGGCCCGACATCAGTTCGGCCAGCGCGCGGCCCGAGCCGCAGCCGTGCGTCCAGCCGAGCGTGCCATGGCCGGCATTCAGGTAAAGGCCTTCGAGCCGGCTGCGTCCGATGTAGGGCACGTTGCCCGGCGTGGCCGGCGATGCGCATGCGGTCGCCGAAGCGCGAGAACACCAGCTTGTATTCGTCGTCCGTCAGGCTCACGCTCGGTGCCTTGCTGGCGTCGAGCACCGGCAGCGTGGCCGAATAGCCCTTGGCCGGGTAGATGTCCAGCGGCACGCCCGCGTCGCGCGCGAGTTGCGTGCTGAAGCTGCCCATCGCCAGCACGTAGGCGTCGGCGGTCAGCACCTCGTACATGCCGCTTTCGCTGGCGGTGTAGGTGGCGCCTGCGAGCTGCGGCCGGATCGCCTCCATCGCCGGCTCGATGCGCACCACCTCGTCGGCGTCGATCACCCGCCGCTCGCAGCCGAGCTCGCGCATGATGCGCGCCGGCTCCAGCGCCGACTCGAACTCCTTGGCACTGGTGTAGTAGTGCAGGATGCCCCTGGTCAGGTGGTCGTAGGCGATGTCGGTGGCGCCGCGCAACTGCTGCAGGCTGGCGCGGCTGTAGGTGCCGAGGTTCAGCAGCTGGACCATGTTGCGGGTCGATGCCGCTTGCCGCACTGGCCGAGGAACTTGAGCCCCCAGGCCCATTGCGCCGGATCGGCCCGCAGGCGGAACAGCAGCGGCGCATCTTCGCGGCCCAGCCACTTGAGCAGCTTGAAAGGTGCCGACGGATTGGCCCACGGCTCGGCATGGCTGACCGAGATCTGCCCGCCATTGCCGAAACTCGTTTCACGCGCCGCGCCCGCGTTGCGCTCCAGCACGGTGACCTCATGGCCGGCCCGGCTCAGGTACCAGGCGGTGGCGACGCCGATCACGCCGGCGCCCATCACGATGACTTTCATGTGCATTTCCCTCGGGTTCGAAAAAGACGAAGAAAAGGGCCGGCGACCATGATCGGTCGCCGGCCCCACTGTCCTTTTGCCTGAGAGATTCATCGGTCTCGGAAGACCGGCTTGCACCTTCGGCGGCCGCCTGGCCCGTCGTCGCGACGGGCTGCGGCACTCTCCAGTTCGATTGGTTTCTCCAGTACGGGACCTGAGCGTTTCGGGTTTGCGCCTACGGTAACGGCGCCCTGCGACGCCGTTTCTCCTGGATTCGGCGAATATCGCCAGCCTCCGGGCGGGCCGTCAAAGGAATCGTTCGAGCAGCTTGCGCGAAGCGCGATCGAGCGCCTTCGGGTCCGGCACACGGAACTGCAGGCCGTGCGAACTCGCGATCAGCAGCGCGCCGTCTTCGAGCCGCCGGATGTCCTCTTCGGCCTTGAGCACGAAGGTGGTGTCGCCGCGGTCGGTGCCGATGGCCCAGGTGCTCGGCACGCCGAAGCTCGACACGCTGTGCAGCTTGCACAGCTCGGGCGCGAAGTCGCGTGCCGCGAGGTCGGCGTCGAGCACCTCGCGCGTCGCCGCCGGCAAGGCATCGGCGCGATCGATCCAGAGCCGCTCGCGACCGTCGGAACCGACCAGCGACAGCCCTTCGCCGGGCGCGGTCAGCGGAAAGGCCCGCACCGGCACCACGCCCTCGTGGCGCACGCCGCGCGCGTCGATCAGCACCAGCCGGCCGAAGGCATCGCGCTCCAGCTTGAAATCAGTCTGCATCGTGTTCGTCATGGTCATGCGTCTCCCGCCGGATGGGCCGCGTGGCCGGTCATCGCCACCGCCACGCCCAGGCGCTCGTCGGCGACGCCCTGGGCCACCTGTTCGTCTTCCGCCGTGCGCAGCTGCGCCTGGTAGAGCCGCCAGTAGGCGCCCTGCTTCTCCATCAATGCATCGTGCGGCCCGACCTCGACGATCTCGCCGCGGTCCATCACCACCAGCCGGTCGGCCTTGCGCAACGTCGACAGCCGGTGCGCGATGGCGATGGTGGTGCGCCCCTTTACGAGGTTGTCGAGCGCCTTCTGGATTTCCTTCTCGGTCTCGGTGTCGACCGCCGAGGTCGCCTCGTCGAGGATCAGGATGCGCGGGTCGATCAGCAGCGCCCGCGCGATGCTGATGCGCTGGCGCTCGCCACCCGAGAGCCCCTGGCCGCGTTCGCCGACCAGCGAGTCGTAGCCGTGCGGCAGGCGCAGGATGAAGTCGTGCGCATGCGCCGCGCGCGCGGCCGCGACGATCTCCTCGCGCGTCGCTTCCGGCTTGCCGTAGGCGATGTTCTGGGCGATGGTGCCGAAGAACAGGAACGGCTCCTGCAGCACCAGACCGACATGGCGACGGTAGTGCGAGACGGCGAAGCGGCGGATGTCGACGCCGTCGACCACGATCGCGCCGTCGGTGACGTCGTAGAAGCGGCAGATCAGGTTGACCAGCGTGCTCTTGCCCGAGCCGCTGTGGCCGACCAGCCCGATCATCTGGCCGGGTTCGATCGTCAGGTCCATGTCGCGGATCACCGCGCGCGAACCGTAGCGGAAGCCGATGCCCTTCATTTCGATCCGGCCCGAGATGCGGTCGAGCTTCACCGGGTTCGCCGGTTCCGGCACGTTGCTCACGTGGTCGAGGATGTCGAAGATGCGTTTGGCGCCGGCGGCCGCCTTCTGCGTGACCGAGACGATGCGGCTCATCGAGTCGAGCCGCGTGTAGAAGCGTCCGATGTAGGCGATGAAGGCCGTGAGCACGCCGACCGTGATGCGCCCGCGTGCCACCTGCCAGATGCCGAAGCCCCAGACCACCAGCAGTCCGATCTCGGTCAGCAGCGAGACGCTCGGCGTGAACAGCGACCAGGTCTTGTTGAGCTTGTCGTTGACCTGCAGGTTGTACTTGTTGGCTTCGCGGAAGCGGTCGGCCTCGCGCTTCTCCTGAGCGAAGGCCTTGACCACGCGGATGCCGGGAATCGTGTCGGCCAGCACGTTGGTCACTTCGCTCCAGACGCGGTCGATCTTCTCGAAGCCGGTGCGCAGCCGGTCGCGCACGACGTGGATCATCCAGCCGATGAAGGGCAGCGGCACCAGCGTGACCACCGCCAGCAGCGGGTTGATCGACACCAGGATGGTCGCCGTCATGACGATCATCAGCACGTCGGTCAGGAAATCGAGCGCGTGCAGCGACAGGAACACGTTGATGCGGTCGGTCTCGGCGCCGATGCGCGACATCAGGTCGCCGGTGCGCTTGCCGCCGAAATAATCGAGCGGCAGCGTCAGCAGGTGCTCGTAGGTGGTGGTGCGCAGGTCGGCGCCGATGCGCTCGGACACCAGCGCCAGCAGGTAGGTGCGCGCCCAGCCGAGGCCCCAGCCGGCCAGCGCGGCAATCAACAATGCGCCCAGGAACATCGCGACCTTCTCGATCGCGATCTGCTGGCCGTTCTGGAACGGGATCAGGATGTCGTCGATCAGCGGGATCGTCAGGTAGGGCGGCACCAGCGTCGCCGCGGTGGACGCCAGCGTCAGCAGGAAGCCGGCGAGCAGCTGCTTGCGATAGGGTTTGGCGAAGCGGCCCAGACGCAGCAGCACCCAGGTCGACGGCACCACTTTCTTTTCGGCCTCCAGCGCCGCGGCGAGGCCGGAGCGGGTGGTGTCGGCTGAGTCGTCGGCGGCTGCGGGTTCCACACCCTCCAGGTGGCGCTCGAATTCCTTTTGCAGCCGCAGCGCTTCGGGCTGCTGGGCCAGCGTGTAGCGCCAGCGCGCCAACCGCCCGCTGCCGTCCGTCAGGTCGAGGGTGCCGACGCCCGCATGGTCGGTCGCGACCAACGCGAGTCCCGGATGCGACAGCGGCCAATCCTGCCAGATACCACCGTTGGCGGTGCTTTCACGGGCGATCAGGCGCTGGTCGGTGAGTGCCAGGAGGCCGTCGGCGAAGCGTAATCGGGCGTCGAGGTCAACCGTCAGGCGCGCCAGAACGTTTTCCGCAATTGTCAGCCGGTCTTTCAGCGGGTCTCCCAGACCGTCCGGCGCCGCCGTTGCCTTGCCCTCCCGGGAATCGACTGGATCGTGATGTTGCATTGTGTTTATGTGTTTTTCGGCGTCGTGCCTGTCGATTCTGAGTCATCGCCATGAGCATCACCCGCCTGTCCGGCTCCAGCACTCCGAACGTTTCCATGCCCTGTTTCGACGACATCCGGCTATTGCGCACATCGTATTTGCGTGGCCCGAACATCTGGACCTACCGTCCGGTGCTGGAAGTGTGGCTCGACCTCGGCCGGCTGGAGGACTTTCCGTCCAACCTGATCGACGGCTTCACCGGGCGCCTGACCGTGCTGCTGCCAGCCCTGATCGAGCACCACTGCGGCGTCGGCGAACGCGGCGGCTTCATCCAGCGGCTGACCGAAGGCACCTGGGCCGGCCACGTGCTCGAACACGTCGTGATCGAGCTGCTGAACCTGGCCGGCATGCCCACGGGTTTCGGCCAGACCCGCAGCACCTCGCAGCACGGCGTCTACCGGATGGTCTTCCGCGCCCGTGACGAGCAGGTCGCCCGGGTCGCGCTGGCGGAAGGGCACCGGCTGCTGATGGCGGCCATCAACGACACGCCGTTCGGCACCACCGAGGTGCAGGCCGCGGTCGAGGCGGTCAAGGCCAAGCTCGAAGACTGCTACCTGGGCCCGAGCACCGCGGCCATCGTCGCCGCCGCGACCGACCGCGGCATCCCGCACCTGCGCCTGAACGCCGGCAACCTGGTCCAGCTGGGCTACGGCGCCGAACAGCAGCGCATCTGGACCGCCGAGACCGACCACACCAGCGCCATCGGCGAATCCATCGCCAGCGACAAGGAACTCACCAAATCGCTGCTGCAGGCCTGCGGCGTGCCGGTGCCCGAAGGCCGGATCGTCGATGGCGCGGACGAGGCGTGGGAAGCCGCCGAAGACATCGGCCTGCCGGTGGCCGTGAAGCCGTCGGACGCGAATCACGGCCGTGGCGTGTCGCTGGAACTGACGACACGCGAGGAAGTCGTGGCCGCCTTCGCCGTCGCCGAGCCCGAGGGCAGCGACGTGATGGTCGAGCGCTTCGTGCGCGGCTTCGAGCACCGCCTGCTGGTGGTCGGCGGACAGGTCGTCGCGGCGGCGCGCGGCGCGGTCATCTCGGTGACCGGCGACGGCACCTCGAACGTGGCGGCGCTGATCGACAGCCAGCTCAACAGCGACCCGCGCCGCGGCGCCGAAGAAGAATTCCCGCTCGACCTGATCCATCTGCCCACCGACGCCAAGCTCCAGCTCGAACTCAGGCGCCAGTCGCTCGACGGCGCCGCGGTGCCCGACGCCGGCCGCGTGGTCACGATCCAGCGCAACGGCAACCTGGGCGTCGACTGCACCGACCTGGTCCACCCCGAAGTCGCGCATGCCGCCGTGCTGGCCGCGCGCGTGGTCGGGCTGGACATCGCCGGCATCGACCTGGTGGCCGAGGACATCGGCAAGCCGCTCGGCGCCCAGCGCGGCGCGATCGTCGAAGTCAACGCCGGCCCCGGGCTGCTGATGCACCTGAAACCGGCGGTCGGCTCGCCGCGTCCGGTCGGCCGCGCGATCTGCGAACACCTGTACCCGGACGAGGCCGGCGAAGGCCAGCTCGCCGGCCGCATCCCGGTGGTCGGCGTGGCGGGGTCGCGCGACGCCGCCGTGCTGGCGCGGCTGGTCGCCTGGCTGCTCGGCCTGGGCGGGCGCTATACCGGCCTCGCCTGCCGCGACGGCCTGTTCCTCGATCGCCGCCGGGTCGACGCCCGCGACAGCGCGCACTGGGAAGCCGGCCATCGCCTCCTGGTCAACCGCGCGACCGAAGCCGTGGTAATCGAGAACGGCGCCGCGACCATCCTGCGCGACGGCCTGCCCTACGACCGCTGCCACGTCGGCATCGTGACCGACCTGGGCGGCGCCGAGACGCTGGCCGAATTCGACATCACCGAGAGCGACCAGCTGGTGCGGGTGGTGCGCACGCAGGTCGACGTGGTGCTGGCCGAAGGCACCGCGGTGCTGAACGCCGACGATCCACGCGTCGCAGCGCTCGGGCCGCTGTGCGACGGCGCGGTGGTGCTTTATGCGGCCGATCCGCAGGCCTCGGCGCTGGTCGCGCACCAGAGCGCCGGCGGCCGCGCCGTGCTGGTTCGCCAAGACCGCGTGGTGCTGGCCAGCGGCAGCAGCGAATCCTTCCTGCCGGGCCTCGGCCGGCTGACCATCTGGCGCGCCACGCACGTCGGCGTCAGCGTCGAGAACCTGCTGGCCGCGGTCGCCGCCGGCTGGGCGCTGGGCATTCCGCTGAACCTGATCGGCGCCGGTGCCGAGGCTTTCGAAGCCGACCTGCAGGCGGCGCTCGCGTCGCTGCAGCTGTCGCAGACCGTTCCATCCGCCGACCCGGCCGTCCACGACGCCCGCCAGGCCCAACTCGCCTGATCGCCCCATGGAAGTCACCCGCATCCGCGCCCTGCGCGGCCCCAACCTCTGGAGCCGCCACACCGCCATCGAGGTCGTCGTTACCTGCCGGGACGACGAGAACGCCGTCGGACGACTCGATGGTTTCGAGACGCGGCTGCGCTCGCTGTTTCCGACCATCGGCGAACTGCACCCGATGGTGCTCGGCCAGCCGCTGGCGCTCGCGCATGTGCTCGAAAACGCCGCGCTCGCGCTGCAATCGCAGGCCGGCAGCGCGGTGGTCTTCGGCCACACTTCGCGCACGCTCGAAGACGGCGTCCACCAGGTCGCGGTGCAGTACTGCGAGGAAGCGGTCGGCCGACGTGCGGTCGCACTCGCCGTCGAACTGATCGAAGCCGCGCTGCAGGTCGAGGGCGCGACTTTCGACGCTGCTGCCGCGCTGGCCGAATTGCGCGATCTCGACGAGTCCGAGCGCCTCGGCCCGAGCACCGGATCGATCGTCGACGCCGCCACGGCGCGCGGCATTCCGCACCGCCGACTCACGCGCGGCAGCCTGGTGCAGTTCGGCTGGGGCGTGCAGCAGCGGCGCATCCAGGCCGCCGAGGTCGACAGCACCAGCGGCGTGGCCGAGGCCATCGCGCAGGACAAGGAACTGACCAAGCAGCTGCTCGACGCCGCCGGCGTGCCGGTGCCGCGCGGGCGGCCGGTGACGAACGCCGAGGACGGCTGGGCCGCGGCACAGGATATCGGCCTGCCGGTGGTCGTGAAGCCTCAGGACGGCAACCAGGGCAAGGGCGTGACGGTCAACATCGTGACGCGCGAGCAGCTCGACGCGGCCTACGCGGCAGCGGCCGAACACGGCGAAGTGATGGTCGAGAAATTCCTGCCCGGCTTCGACTACCGGCTGCTGGTGGTGGGCAACCGGCTGGTGGCCGCCGCCCGCCGCGATCCGCCGCAGGTGATCGGCGACGGCACGTCGACCGTGCAGCAGCTGGTCGACACCGTCAACCTCGATCCGCGCCGAGGCGAAGGCCATGCGACCTCGCTGACGAAGATCCGGCTCGACGCCATCGCCGTCGGCCGGCTCGAATCGCTCGGCCTGACGCCGGCCAGCGTGCCGGCACTCGGCCAGCGCGTGGTGCTGCGCAACAACGCCAATCTGTCGACCGGCGGCACCGCCACCGACGTCACCGACACCGTGCACCCCGAAGTCGCCGCACGCGCGGTCGACGCGGCGCAGATGGTCGGCCTGCACATCTGCGGTGTGGACATGGTCTGCGAGAACGTGCTGCGTCCCCTGGAAGAACAGCACGGCGGCGTGGTCGAGGTGAATGCGGCACCGGGCCTGCGGATGCACATCTCGCCGTCGTTCGGGCGCGGCCGCGACGTCGGCGCCGCCGTGATGGACACGCTGTACGCGCACGGCGACGACGGCAGGATTCCGGTCGTCGCGGTCACCGGCACCAACGGCAAGACCACCACGGCGCGATTGGTCAACCACCTGTTCATGGCCAGTGGCCTGCGCACCGGCATGACCAACACCGACGGCGTCTGGGTCGACGGCCGGCAGACCGACAGCGGCGACTGCAGCGGCCCGAAGAGCGCGCGCAACGTGCTGATGCATCCCGACGTCGAGGCTGCCGTGTTCGAGGTCGCGCGTGGCGGCGTGCTGCGCGAAGGCCTGGGTTTCGACCGTTGCGAAGTGGCGGTGGTGACCAACATCGGCAGCGGCGATCACCTTGGGTTGAGCTACATCACCACCGTCGAGGACCTGGCGGTGCTCAAGCGCGTGGTGGTGCGCAGCGTGTCCGAACATGGCTTCGCGGTGCTCAACGCGGCCGACCCGAACGTGGCCGCGATGACGGCTTCGTGCCCAGGCGCCACGATCTTCTTCACCGCCGACCGCCAGCATCCGGTGATGGCGACGCACCGCGCGCAGGGCAAGCGCACCGTCTACATCGACCACGACACGCTGGTCGCTGCAGAGGGTTCGTGGCGCGAGCGCGTGCCGCTGCGCGATGTACCGATCACCCGCAACGGCACGCTGCCGTTCCAGGTCGAGAACGTGATGGCCGCCGTGGCCGCGGCCTGGGCCGTGGGGCTCGATTGGGACACCATCCGCAGCGGCCTCGCCAGCTTCAAGAACGATGCGGCGGGCGTGCCCGGCCGCTTCAACATGATGGACTACCGCGGCGCCACCGTGATCGCCGACTACGGCCACAACACCGACGCCATGAAGGCCCTGGTCGCGGCCGTCGACACCCTGCCCGCGAACAAGCGCTCGGTGGTCATCAGCGGCGCCGGGGACCGCCGCGACAGCGACATCCGCGACCAGACCGCCATCCTCGGCGAGGCCTTCGACGACGTGATCCTCTACCAGGACGCCGCACAGCGCGGCCGCGCCGACGGCGAGGTGATGGCACTGTTGCGACAAGGCCTGCAGGGCGCTGGCCGCACGCGGCATATCGAGGAAATTCGCGGCGAGTTCATCGCCATCGATTTCGCGCTCGAGCGTCTGCAGCCGGGCGATCTGGCGCTGGTGCTGGTCGATCAGGTGGAAGAAGCGCTGGCGCACCTTGCGAAACGGATCGCGCAAGCATGCACGACGACCGCAGCCGAGGCCTGATTCGGGTCCTTGCATGGCCGTTCGCCTACAGATCCGCGGGCCGGCGCCGCACCGGCCCCTGGGGTTCTTTCGGCAGCAAGTCCTGTGGTCGCCTGGGCCATCTACACCGGTGGTTGGGCGCCGGTCGCGCCCCAGGTGGCGCTGGCCCCGATGAACATACGCGAACCGACCAGGACCGAGGCGCCCGGCAGCGCCTGAGCGAACGCCTGTGACGAGACCCCTTCAGGCCGCCGAAAGATGTTCGAAGAGGATCAGCGCGCCGATGCCGATTAGCAGCACCCCGCCGATCGCCTCGGCCCAGCGACCCGCGACTTTGCCGAGCAGGCGTCCCACCATCACGCCGAGCGTCACCATGACGAAGGTCGCGAGCCCAATGGCTCCTGCGATCGGCAGGATGCTGACGTTGAGGAAGGCCAGGCCGACGCCGACGGCCATCGCATCGATGCTGGTGGCGAAACCGGTCACCGCCAACAGCCAGAAGCCGTGACGGGAAGGCTTCTCGACCTCTTCCTCGCCCGGCATGCGGGAGGCGGCGACCACCATGCGCAGGCCCAGCAGGCCGAGCACGGTGAATGCAATCCAGTGGTCCCAGGTTTTCACATAGTCGGCAGCCACATAGCCGAGGGCCCAGCCGACGAGCGGCGTGATCGCTTCGATGATGCCGAAGATGGCACCGGTGCGCAGCGCCTCGGACCAGCGGGGTTTACGCAGGGCGGTGCCTTTGCCGACGGCGGCGGCGAAGGCGTCGGTCGACATGGCGAGCGCGAGCAAGGCGATGGCAGCGGGATTCATGGGAATCGTTCTTCAACTGTCGGGCAGAAACGCAAAGGCACGTCGCCACTGCCCGAACTCGTTCGTGCCGACATGCCAATGGTCTCGCCAACCTGAACGGCTGCCTGCGCCACGAGCCCGATGGACCGGGCCCGAGTGTGTTGACGCAGGCGCTTCCGCAGGGCGGAAGCCGGCTACTCCCCAATGAGGAACGGCGATTCTATAAGCAAAGTAAGAATAGGTGCCGTGCAATGAAGGACGGCTCCCACAGGCTTCGGCGGCAGCGGGTGTATCCGAAAGCTACAAATTCCCGCGAACAGCTGCAGCGCGACGGCCTACGCTCGGTCGTTCACCCCACACGGAGTTCCGCATGAACCATCGATTTCGCACCTTCAGTCTCATCGTCGCCGCCGCCTGCAGCCTGACCGGCTCACCCGTGTTCGCACAGCTTGCCGCCCCCGGCACCGATGCCCGCATGCAGCGTGAGCGTGCGGCCTGCGATGGCAACCAGCAGGATCGCGCGGCATGTCTTCGCGAAGCCGGTGCCGCGCAGCAGGAAGCGCGTCGCGATGGCCTGACCGACCCGGGTGGCAGCGCCGAAGACCGCAATGCCCTGGACCGCTGCAGGCAGCAACCCCCATCGGCGCAGGCCGAATGCGAAGCCCGAATCCAGGGCACCGGGAAGACGACGACCGAGGGAAGCGTGATGGGCGGCGGCGTGATCCGCGAGACCGTGACGCCGGTCGCACCGCAGAAATGATTCAGGCCTGCCGGCCGATCGAGGCTTGCGCGATGGCCACCGACGCATTGGTCATCGCCCGCGCGCGGGGTGCCCAGATCTCCGAAATCAACTCGGCCTGATCGATGTGCGCACCGAGTTGCGCATTCACGCGACCGCCGGACATCACGAAGTCCATGAGGTCGGCGTAATCGTCGCTGTCGGTGTGGAGTGTTTGCATGAGTCGATCGTAGTGCGCGACTCGCTTTTCGAGACATCGGGCGTGCGGCCTGTGCCAGGCGAGGTCCGCAGTTTGTCACGAAAGTCTTTCTAAACCTTTTTCAATAGTTATCAAAAAGTCATTCGACCGTCACACTTTTCGCCAGATTCCTCGGTTTGTCTACGTCCGTCCCACGTGCGCAAGCCGTGTGATATGCGAGCAATTGCAACGGCACGACGTGTAACAGCGGTGAAAGCGCACCATAGTGCTCGGGCATGCGAATCACGTGCAGGCCTTGCGCGTTCTCGATCTGCGTGTCGCTGTCGGCCAGCACGTACAGCACGCCGCCTCGTGCGCGCACTTCCTGCAGGTTGCTCTTGAGCTTTTCGAGCAGCGCATCGTTGGGCGCCACGGCCACCACCGGCATCTCGCTGGTGACCAGTGCGAGCGGGCCGTGCTTGAGTTCGCCGGCGGCATACGCCTCGGCGTGGATGTACGTCACTTCCTTGAGCTTGAGCGCGCCTTCGAGCGCGATCGGATAGTGCAGGCCACGGCCCAGGAACAGCGCGTGTTCCTTGCGCGCGAAGTCCTCCGACCAGGCGATGAGCTGCGGTTCCAGTGCCAGCACCGACTGCAGCGCGACGGGCAGGTGCCGCATCTGCCGGAGGTAGGCGGCCTCCTCGTCGTCCCCGAGCCGGCCCTTGGCCTGTGCCAGTGCGAGCGTCAGCAGGAACAATCCGGCCAGTTGGGTGGTGAAGGCCTTGGTCGACGCCACGCCGATTTCCACGCCGGCGCGCGTGATGTAGGCCAGCTTGCATTCGCGCACCATCGCACTGGTGGCGACGTTGCAGATGGTCAGCGTCTGTTCCATGCCCAGGCCGCGCGCATGCTTGAGCGCGGCGAGCGTGTCGGCCGTCTCGCCGGACTGCGTGATGGTGACCACCAGCGTCTTCGGGTCCGGCACCGAATCGCGGTAGCGGTATTCGCTCGCGATCTCGACCTGCGTCGGAATCTTCGCGACGCTCTCCAGCCAGTACTTGGCCGTGCAGCCACTGTAATAACTGGTGCCGCAGGCCAGGATCAGCACCTTGTCGATCTCCCTGAACACGCGATGCGCGCTGGCGCCCGTCCTGCCGTCCTGCCCGATGCCGTCGAAGAGTTCGGGCACGATGCCTTCGATGCCCTCCAGCGTGTCGCCGATGGCGCGTGGCTGCTCGAAGATTTCCTTCTGCATGTAGTGCCGGTAGGGGCCGAGCTCGACCGCGCCGCTGTGCGCCCGCACCGTGCGCACCGGGCGCTGGCCGTCGGCCACGGGCTTGTGCGCGCGGTCGACGATCCAGTACTTGCCCGGCTGCAGGTCGACCACGTCGCCCTCCTCCAGGTAGACGATGCGGTCGGTCACGCCGGCGAGCGCCATCGCGTCGCTGGCGAGGAAGTTCTCGGTGCCGTCGGTGCCGACGCCCAGGATCAGCGGCGAACCGGCGCGTGCGCCGATCACGCGGTGCGGCTCGTCGCGGCAGATCGCCGCGATGGCGTAGGCGCCCTGCAGTTGCAGCACGGCCGCCTTGACGGCCTCGAACAGGTCGCCGTCGTAGAGGCTGTCGATCAGGTGGGCGATGACTTCGGTGTCGGTCTGGCTGGCGAAGACGTAGCCCTTGCGCTGCAACGCGGCGCGCAGCGCCTCGTGGTTTTCGATGATGCCGTTGTGGACCAGGCCGACGTGCGCCTGCCTGACCACGCCGACCGCATCGGTCGCGGCGACGCCCGGACCGAGGCTGAAATGCGGATGCGCGTTGTGCACCGCCGGCGCGCCGTGCGTGGCCCAGCGCGTGTGGGCGATGCCCGTGGTGCCTTCCACGTGGTCGTCGCGCACCTGCACGACGAGGTCCGCCACGCGCGCGGTGGTGCGCGTCCGGGCGAGCCCGCCCGCATGCACCGCGACGCCGCAGGAGTCGTAGCCCCGGTATTCGAGCCGCTGCAGCCCCTGGACGAGGACGGGGACGATGTTGCGATGGGATGCTGCGCCGACGATGCCACACATGAGAAGTTCGCTTTCAATGACGATTCTTCAATGCTAGAAGCAGTCGAAAGAAACATGATTTCTAAAACTCGTAAAACTTGCAATTTAATTGCATCGATTTCAAAAATTGCAATTTAATTCCATAATTCAATTAAATATGGAATCTATTACACTCGATGCAACGGACCTGCGCCTGCTCGATGCACTCCAGCGCGACGCTTCCCGGACCAACCAGCAGCTCGCCGCCGATCTCGCCGTCTCACCGCCGACCTGCCTGCGGCGCGTCCAGCGCTTGCGCGCGGCAGGTCTCATCGAGCGCGAGGTCGCCCTGCTCTCGCCCGAGCGGCTCGGCGCCGTGGTCGGCCACGGCCTGCAGGCGGTGGTGGAGGTGTCGCTCGACCGGCAGGACGCCGCCTCGCTCGACGCCTTCGAGAACCGTGTCGTCGCCGACGACGGCGTACAGCAGTGCTGGCGCGTGTCGCCCGGCCCGGACTTCGTGCTGATCGTCGCCGTGCGCGACATGCCGGGCTACCAGGCATTGGCGCAGCGCCTGTTCAATGCCGATGCCAACGTGCGCAACGTGAAGGCCTTCTTCAGCCTGAAGCGCGCGAAGTTCGCACCCAGGCTGCCGCTCGCCTGAACTTCAGTGCTTCTTCGGCCGCTTCCAGTTCGGAAAGCTCACCTGCCGGGCCCGCGACACCGTCAGCGCACCCGGCTCGGTGCTCTTGTTCAGCGTCGAGCCGCCGCCCACCGTGCCGCCCGCGCCGATGGTGATCGGTGCCACCAGCACGCAGTTGCTGCCGACGTGCACGTCGGCCTCGATCACGGTGCGGTGCTTGTTGGCGCCGTCGTAGTTGGCGGTAATGCTGCCGGCGCCGTAGTTGACGCGCTCGCCGACCGTGGCATCGCCGAGATAGGCCAGGTGGTTCGCCTTGGCGCCGTCGGCGAGCGTCGAATTCTTCACTTCGACGAAATTGCCGATATGCACCTCGGCGCCCAGCTTCGCGCCCGGGCGCAGCCGCGCGAACGGGCCGATGCGCGCGTCGGCGCCGACCGTCACGCCGGCGTTTTCGCCGTCGATGTGCGTGAACGGATGGACCACCGCGCCGGCCGCGATGCGCACGTTGGCGATCACGCAGTTGGCGCCGATGCGCACACCCTCGCCCAGCGACACCGCACCCTCGAACACGCAGTTGACGTCGATCTCGACATCGCCCGCGCAGTCGAGCGTGCCGCGCAGGTCGAAACGCGCCGGGTCGGCCAGCCGCACGCCTTTCATCATCAGCGCCTCGGCCTGGCGCAACTGAAGCGCGCGCTCCAGCGAAGCGAGCTGCGACGGGCTGTTGATGCCGGCGACCTGCGCGGCGTCGTCCGTGCGATGCGCCACCACCGGCACGCCGTCGGCGTTCGCGAAGCCGACGACATCGGTCAGGTAGTACTCGCCCTGCGCGTTGCGGTTGTCCAGCCGCGCCAGCCAGGCTTTGAGCAGCTTGGCGGGCGCGGCCATGATGCCGCTGTAGATCTCGTGGATCTCGCGATGCGCCGCGCCGGCGTCCTTGTGCTCGACGATGGCCTGCACGTCGCCGGACGCCGACCGTACGATGCGGCCGTAACCTGTCGGGTCGGCGAAGTCGATCGTCAGCAGCGCCAGCCGCTCGCCGCCGCTGGCCGCGATCAGCGCACGCAGCGTGTCTTCGGCGATCAGCGGCACGTCGCCCGAGAGCACGAGCACCGTGGCGTCGTCCGGCAGCAGCGGCACCGCCTGCTGCACCGCGTGACCGGTGCCGAGTTGCGGCATCTGGCGCGCGAACTGCACGCCGAGGCCGGTCTCTCTCGCCGCAGCGCCGAGCGCCGCCTCGACCTCATCCGCCCCGTGGCCGGTGACGACCACCACCGACCGCGCGCCCAGGCCGGCCGCGGTATCGAGCACACGCAGCGCCAGCGGGCGTCCGCCGAGACGGTGCAGCACTTTCGGCAGGCGGCTCTTCATCCGGGTGCCTTTGCCGGCCGCCATGACGACGACGGCGAGCGGGGCTGTGGCAGGTGCGTGGTTCATGCGGCGGATTATCGGGGCCGTCGGACGTCGGAATTCAGAGCGTGTGGCTGCGATCGCCCTCGACGAAACCGAGCGGCTCCCACGCCGCCATGCCTTTGCCCGCCCCCAGCGCGATCACCTTGAAGAGCTCGCCCATCTCGTGCTCGTTGATCAGGTAGCCGGTGAGCGCGCGCTGCGCGACCGTTGCCGCGTCGGCCAGCGCCGGCAGCCCGCAGTTGATGAGAAAACGGCCCTGGCTCGCATAGCCCAATACCGACAGCCCGGCGTCCTGCGCCGCCAGCGCGATACCGGTGAAATCGACATGCGCGGTGATGTCCTTCCGTCCGACTGCGGCGAGCGGGTCGCTGTCGGCCTTGTGTTCCTGGTGGCACATCACCGTGCCCATGTGGCGCTGCGGGTGGTAGTACTCCGACTCCGGAAATCCGTAGTCGACGAAAAAGGCCGCGCCCTGCACCAGCCGGTCGGCCAGCGTGGCGACGAAAGCCTGGGCCTGCGGGTGGATTTCGGTCAGGTAGTCGTGGGTGCCCTGGATCTCGACGGGCGGGCGCAGGTCGGTCGGGCGGTCTTCCCAGGCCCAGGGTGCCGGTGCTTTTCCCGCCGCCACGCCGCGTTCGAACCACTTGCCGCCGGTGCGCATCAGCAGCTGCACCGGCATCGCATCGAGCACCTCGTTGCCGACGACGACGCCGCGCATCGCTTCGGGCAGCTCGCCGAGCCATTCGACCTGCACGCCGAACTTCGCCAGCGTGGCCTGCTGGCGCTCCCGCAGGGTGCCCGACAGGTCGACGATGCGGTAGCGCTTCACGCGCGCGCCCAGGGCGTCGAGCAGCTGCAGCGCCAGCGCGCCGGAGCCGGCGCCGAACTCCCAGATCTCGTCGGTGCCGGTCTTCTCCAGCGCCTCGGCGACCTGCACCGCCAACGCCTGCCCGAACAGCGCAGTGAGTTCCGGCGCGGTCACGAAATCGCTGCCCGAGGACGGCAGGTGTCCGAACTTGCGGCTTGCGTTCGCGTAGTAGCCCATGCCGGGCGCATAGAGTGCCAGCGCCATGAAGCGGTCGAACGGCAGCCAGCCGCCGGCGCGCTGCATCGCGGCACCGATAATCCGGTGCAGCGGATCGGGGCCTGCAGGGCGTTTTCCGGTCCCCGTTTCTGTATCCATATTCATCTCAGCAAATCTATCAGCATGGCCGGACCGTCCCCGCTCTTTCCGTTCGGTGCACACGGCGTGCTCGTGACCGGCGGTGCCCGCAGGCTCGGCGCGGCGATCTGCGATGCCTTCGCGCGCATGGGCTGGCGGGTCTGGTGCCAGTACCGCGGCTCGCGCGAAGCCGCCGAATCGCTCTGCGCCCGATTGCGCGACGAGGGCCTGCACGCCACCGCGGTCGAAGCCGACATCGGCGCCGAGGCCGGCCGTGCGGCGCTGGTCGCGGCGGTCTCGGCCGACGGCCCGCTGGCCTGCATCGTCAACAACGCCTCGGCGTTCGAGCCGGACAGCGCGCTCGACTTCGATGCCGACGTCGCGCTGCGCCAGCTCGGCGTCAACCTGGTCGCGCCGCTGTCCTTCGCGCGCCTGCTCGCGCGGGGTGCGGTGGCGGGCGACGGCGTCGACCGTTCGGCCCTCCATATCCTCGACCAGAAGGTCTACAACCTCAACCCCGACTATTTCTCCTACACGGTGTCCAAGCTGGCGCTGGAGCGCGCGGTGGCGCTGCAGGCCCAGGCGCTGGCGCCGGCCGTGCGCGTGTGCGGCGTGGCGCCGGGACTGATGTTCGAGAGCGGTCCGCAGGACCACGACAACTTCGTGCGCGCCGCCCGCGTCAACCTGATGCGCCGGCCGATCGACCCGGCCGACGTGGCGCGCACCTGCGTCTTCCTCGCCGCCACGCCCAGCGTGACCGGCTCCACCCTTTGCGTCGACAACGGCCAACATCTGGTGCCGCTCGAGCGCGACGTCATGTTCGTCGTCGACGAGTTGCTCAAGAAAGATTCCGACTCATGACCACCACCGCGGCCCTCGATCCCCTCCTGCTGTCCTGCCGCCGCGTGTTCCTGCGCAACTACGAGGTGCGGATCAACATCGGCGTGCACGAATTCGAGAAGCGCGCCGAGCAGCGCGTGATCATCAACGTCGACCTGTACGTGCCGCTGGAACTTTCCACGCCGCGCGAGGACGAACTCGACGAAGTGGTCGACTACGACTTCATTCGCCGCACCGTCGCGGCGCGCCTCAGCCAGGGCCATATCCAACTGCAGGAAACGCTCTGCGACGACATCCTCACGCAGATCCTGGCGCACCCCAAGGTGCAGGCCGCGCGCGTATCGACCGCCAAACCCGACGTGTACCCCGATTGCGAAGCCGTCGGCGTGGAAGTCTTCCGGAGTAAATGAGATGAGTGCAGTGTGGGTCGAAGACGAAGCGGCCGAAGCCGCGGCCGCAGGTTCGGCGGCAGCCGGGTTGAAGATCCAGCGCGAGACGCAAAAGCTGGAGAAGCGGTTGTGCCGGCAGGTCGGGCAGGCGATCGTCGACTACAACATGATCGAAGCCGGCGACAAGGTGATGGTCTGCGTCTCGGGCGGCAAGGACAGCTACGCGCTGCTCGACATCCTGCTCAAGCTGCGCGCACGGGCACCGATCCATTTCGACATCGTGGCGGTCAATCTCGACCAGAAGCAGCCGGGCTTTCCGGAAGACGTGCTGCCCGCCTACCTCGAGGCGCTGGGCGTGCCCTTCCATATAGAAGAGCAGGACACCTACAGCATCGTCAAGCGCGTGATCCCCGAGGGCAACACGACCTGCGGCCTGTGCAGCCGGTTGCGGCGCGGCATCCTCTACCGCGTGGCGGACGAACTCGGCGCCACCAAGCTCGCGCTGGGCCATCACCGCGACGACATGCTGCAGACCTTCTTCCTCAACATGTTCTTCGCCGCGCGGCTCAAGTCGATGCCGCCGAAGCTGGTGAGCGACGACGGCCGGCATATCGTGATCCGGCCGCTGGCCTATGTGGCCGAGAAGGACACGGTGCGCTGGGCGCAGCACCGTGAATTCCCGATCATCCCGTGCACGCTCTGCGGCAGCCAGGAGAACCTGCAGCGCAAGCAGGTCGGCGAGATGCTGCGCGAGTGGGAGAAGAAGCATCCGGGCCGCATCGAGAACATGTTCGGCGCGCTGCAGCACATCGTGCCTTCGCACCTGCTCGACGGAAGAGCCTTCGATTTCAAGGGCCTGAAGACCACCGGCGTGCCCGACCCCGAAGGCGACAAGGCCTTCGATGCGCCGCAGCTGCCGGCTCCACCGGCGCTGCCATCATCGTTGCGCATCGTGCAGCTTTGACGGGAGACATGCAGAACATGCCCAAGCGCGCTTTCCTTCTTTTCGCCGTCGCGTCGACCCTGGCGCTCACCGGCTGCGCCACCCGCTGGGTGGTCGAAAGCGACGTGCGCAGCTTCTCCAGCCTGACGCCGGATGCGGGCGTCGCGCCCGGCGCCACCTATCGCTTCGAACGGCTGCCCTCGCAACTGCAGGACGAGCGCGGAGCGCACCAGGCGGATTCGCTCGAAGCGCTCGCCGCGCCGGCACTCGACGCCGTCGGACTGGCGCGCGACGACGTGGCACCGCGCTACAGCGTCCAGATCGGCGCCCGTGTCGGGCTGACGCTCTCGCCGTGGGACGACCCATGGCTGGGTCCGTGGGGCTTCGGCGGCGGCTGGGGACCGCGCTCCTACGCCGGCCTCGGTGTCGGTGTCGGCGTCGGTCGTTTCCACGGACGCGGATACGGGGGCTATGGTGGCTGGGGCGGCGCGGGCTTCGGACCCGGATTCGGCGGCGGCTGGTACGATGCTTCGACGCCCTGGTATTCGCGTGAAGTCAGTGTGCTGCTGCGCGAACTCGCGACGAACCGGGTCGTCTACGAGACCCGCGCGCGCAACGACGGGCCCTATTCTTCCGACGCGCCCGTGCTGCGCGTGATGTTCCAAGCCGCCTTGCAGGGATTTCCGGTGCCGCCGCAGGGCGAGCGCCGCGTCGACATCGAGCTCGCGCCGAAAGCCGCGAAGTGACGCCTGCAGAAAGCCCACGCGCCTGATGGAAGTCACGCGCCTCATCGTGCTGCGCCATGGCGAGACCGCCTGGAACGTCGACACCCGCATCCAGGGCCAGCTCGACATCGGCCTGAATGCCGCCGGGCTGCGGCAGGCGGCGCAACTCGGCCGTGCGCTCGCCGGCGAGGAGCTCGACGCGATCTACGCCAGCGATCTTTCGCGCGCCTGGCAGACCGCGGAAAGCGTGGCATGCCGTCAGCTGCCCGAACAGCCACCGCTGCGAGAGCCGCGGCTGCGCGAGCGTGCATTCGGCTGTTTCGAAGGGCAGACCTTCTCCGAAATCGAGAGTCGCATGCCGACGGAGGCGCGAATGTGGCGCACGCGCGACCCCGCGTTCGCACCGGACGGCGGTGGCGAATCGCTGCTGGACTTCCGGATGCGGGTGGTCGGGGTCGCATCCGAACTGGCGGCACGCCATGCGGGCGGCCAGATCGCACTGGTGGCGCACGGCGGCGTGATGGACATCCTGTATCGCGCCGCGACCGGTCAGGAACTCCAGGCACCGCGCACCTGGTACCTCGGCAATGCAGCGATCAACCGCCTGCTCTGGACGCCGCAGGGCTTCACGATGATCGGCTGGGGCGACACCGCGCACCTGGTGGACGAGCCCTCGCTCGATGAACGCATCGCCTGACCGGAGTACGGTTTCGGCAACTGTTGTGAAAACGCTCGTCAACTTTCCCACGGTCTCGGCGAATGATGCCGGGAACGGAGTGTTAAGTATTCATTTTTCTTACAAATAAGCGCACAATCTGAATCAGGCATTCAGATCGACGACTATTGTCAAGATTTCAATCGCAACCAATTGCGACCGAAGTGACAATTGGGTTTATGGCGAAGCGGCTGTCTTCCTTTCGGCGGATGGTCGGATTGCCAATGGAAATCGGTGATCTGTTTGCAAGCAGACTGTTTATTAGCTATTTTTGCTTACAAGGAATCGGTATCGAAGCGGAACGTGGCGTACGAAATCATTCGTTACGCCAGCAACACCTCGTACGGAAAGCTCTCATGCAAGATCAAAAACGTGCGCCTTCGGCAGCGGCGCTTGTTACAAAGTCAGGCGTCGGCGCGACAGGTATGGTTGCGATCGAGCTTCCGGTGGACGTGCCGTGCAGATCTGCACCTGCGGTAGGCCGTGACCCCGCGTTCGACGACATCGCACTGGCAGTAGATGCCGGCACCGCACTGCGCAGCTTCGCCCAGGCCCGGAACTGCAGTGTCGAGGCGGCTTGCGCGACCGCCTGGGCGCTGGTGCTCTCGCGGCTCGGCGACCAGACCGATTTCGTCTTCGGTGTTCGTCTGCCGGATTCGCACGACGGCGCCGTCGTCTCCGTGCGCGCCGACCTCGGCGTCCGACACGATGAAACGGCCGGTCCGGCACCGCGACTCGATGCGGTGCTCGCCCGCATCGGGGCCGCGCTGGCCGATGGCCGATCGACGACCGCAAGCGACCTGCATTTCGACTTCGTGCTGTCGCTCGTGCGCCGGGCCGGCGCCGGACATGCCGTGGAGGCCTCGCTGCGCTACGACAACGCGATGTTCACCCGCGCCACCGCAGAGCGCTGGGCCGGCTACATGACGACGATCCTCGCGGCCATGCCCGGCCACGCCGATGCGTGCGTCGACGCATTGCCGATGATCGGCCCGGGCGAGCAGCGCCTCCTCGAAAGCTTCAACGCGACCGCGGAAGACCTGGGCAACGCCTGCTGCGTCCATCAGCTAGTGGAGGCCCAGGCCGCGCGCTCGCCCGACGCGGTCGCGGTGGTGCTCGGCACGCAATCGCTGCGCTACGAAGAGCTGGACGCACGCGCCAACCTGCTGGCCGGCGCGTTGCGTGCGCGCGGCGTGGGCCCCGACGTGCCGGTCGCGCTGTATGTGGAACGCAGTCTCGACATGGTGGTCGGCCTGCTGGCCGTGCTGAAGGCCGGCGGCGCCTATGTGCCGCTGGACCCGAGCCATCCGCCGGAGCGCACGGCGACGATCCTGGCCGGCGCGCTTCCGCGCGTGATCCTGACGCAATCGACGCTGTGCGCCGCGCTGCCCGCCACGCCCGCGACGCCCGACGTGGAGACGCTCCTGCTCGACACGCCGGCCGACGCGACCTGCTCGACCGGCAACCCCGGCATCGCCGCACGCCGCGATGCGCTCACGCCCGCCAACCTCGCCTACGTCATCTACACCTCCGGCTCGACCGGCACGCCCAAGGGCGTGGCGATGCACCACGGCGCGCTGGTCAACCTGCTGCGCTGGCAGGCGACGCATCCGGCGGTCGCCCGGCCGCAGCGCACGCTGCAGTTCGCGGCGCTGGGATTCGACGTCGCATTCCAGGAAATCTTCACCACGCTGTCGACCGGCGGCACGCTGGTGCTGATCGACGAGAGCGTGCGGCGCGATCCGCAGGCGCTGGCCGAGGTCATGCGCGCGCAACGCGTCGAGCGGTTGTTCCTGCCGTTCATCGCACTGCAGAACCTGGCCGAGTACGTGGTCGCCGCCGGCGAGACGCTGCCCGCGCTGCAGGACGTGATGACCGCCGGCGAGCAGCTCCACGCCAGCCCGGCGGTGCGTGCGTTCTTCGAGCGCATGCCCGGCTGCCGCCTGCACAACCAGTACGGCCCGACCGAAAGCCACGTCGTCACCGCGCTGCAGCTCGGTGCCGATCCGCGCCACTGGGCGGCGCTGCCGTCCATCGGCCGGCCGATCGCCAACAACCGCATTCACGTGCTCGACCGCCTGGGCCGCACGACGCCGCTCGGCGTGGCCGGCGAGATCCACATCGGCGGCGCCGGCGTGGCGCGTGGCGGCTACCTGCACCGGCCCGAACTCACCGCCGAGCGCTTCGTCGCCGATCCGTTCGATGCCGACCCGTCCGCGCGTCTCTACAAGACCGGCGACGTCGGCCGCTGGACCGCCGACGGCGAGATCGAGTACCTCGGCCGCAACGACCACCAGGTGAAGGTGCGCGGCTTCCGCGTCGAGCTGGGTGAGGTCGAGAGCGCGCTGCTCGCGCATCCGTCCGTGCGCGAAGCAGCGGTGTTGGCGCGACACGACGGCGGCGGCGATGCGCGCCTGGTCGCCTACCTGACGGGCCAGCCCGGCGTCGTCACCGGCGCGGCGCTGTCGCACACGCTGCGCGAACATCTGAAGGCGACGCTGGCTTCCTACATGGTGCCGTCGGTGTTCGTCGTGCTCGACACGCTGCCGCTCTCGCCGAACGGCAAGGTCGACCGCCGCGCGCTGCCCGAACCGATGGCCGAACGCCCCGAGATGGCCGAGCCTTTCGAGGAAGGCCGCACCGAGACCGAACGCACCGTCTGCGCCGCCTTCGCCCGCGCGCTCGGCATCGACCGCGCCGGTCGCGCCGACAATTTTTTCGATCTGGGCGGCGATTCGCTGCGCGTGCTCAAGGTGCTGGCCGACCTGCAGGCGTCCAGCGCGCGCCGCCTGTCGACCAACCTGTTCTTCCAGGACCCGACGCCGCGGGCCATCGCGCGCGAACTCGACGGCGTGGCGCTGCAGCCCATCGCCGAAACGCGCGCGCGTTCCGGCGGCTCGGGAAACAGCGCCGCCGAGGAACCCATCGCACTCGTCGGCATGGCCGGCCGCTTCCCGGGCGCCGCCGATGTCGAAGCGTTCTGGGCCAACCTGATGGAAGGCCGCGACACGATCCGCTTCTTCGACGACGCCACGCTCGATGCGGGCGTGAGTGCCGCCTTGCGCGCCGACCCCGACTACGTGCGCGCCCGCGGCGTGATCGACGACGCCGACCAGTTCGACGCCGCGTTCTTCGGCATCAACCCGAACGAGGCCACGCTGATGGACCCGCAGCAGCGCGTGTTCCTCGAGATCTGCTGGGAATGCATGGAGCGCGCCGGTTACGCGCCGGACCGCCAGAAGGCACCGGTCGGCATCTATGCCGGCATGCACAACGCGACCTACTTCCAGCGCCACGTCGCGCCGCGCCAGGACCTGGTCGACGCGGTCGGCGAATTCACCGTGATGCTCGGCAACGAGAAGGACTACGTCGCCACGCGCGTCGCCAACAAGCTGAACCTGACCGGCCCGGCGATCAGCATGAACACCGCCTGCTCGACCTCGCTGGTCGCGATGGCGCAGGCCTTCGCCGCGCTGCGTGCGGGCCAGTGCGACATGGCGCTGGCCGGCGGCGTCGCCATCACCTGCCCTCCCAACAGCGGCTACCTGCACCAGGAGGGCGCGATGCTGTCGCCCGACGGCCGCACGCGCAGCTTCGACGCCAAGGCGCAGGGCACGGTGTTCAGCGACGGCGCGGGCGTGGTGCTGCTCAAGCGCCTGTCCGACGCGCAGGCCGACGGCGACACGGTCTATGCCGTGCTGCGCGGCGTCGGCGTGAACAACGACGGCGGTGTCAAGGCCAGTTTCACCGCGCCGAGCATCGACGGCCAGGCCGCCGTGGTGTCGATGGCGCTGGCATCGGCCGGCGTCGACGCGCGCAGCATCTCGTACGTCGAGGCGCACGGCACGGCGACGCCGATGGGCGACCCGGTCGAAGTGGCGGCGCTGTCGCGCAGCTATGCGCGCCATACGGCCGACAGCGGCTTCTGCGCCATCGGTTCGGTCAAGAGCAATGTCGGCCACATGCTGATGGCGGCCGGCGCGGCAGGCGTCATCAAGACAGCACTCGCACTGCATGAAGAAACACTGCCGGCCTCGCTGCATTTCGACGCCGAGAACCCGGCCATCGACTTCGCCGGCACGCCGTTCCGGGTCAACGCCCAGCGTTCCGCTTGGCCGCGCCAGGCCGGCGCGCCGCGCCGCGCGGGCGTGAGTTCCTTCGGCGTCGGCGGCACCAATGCGCACCTGATCCTCGAAGAAGCGCCGCCTGCCGTGCCATCGGAACCGGTCACCGGGCCGCAGCTGCTGACGCTGTCGGCACGCACGCCGACGGCGCTGGCCCGCATGGCCGCGCGACTCGTGGCCCACCTCGAGGCCACGCCCGACATCAACCTCGGGGACGTGGCCCATACGCTGCAGGTCGGCCGCAAACTGTTTTCGCACCGCATGGCGATCGTCGCGGACGGCGTGCCGGAAGCCGTCGCCGTGCTGCGCGACCCGGCTTGCGTGCGTCGCATCGTCGGCACGACGGGTGCGCGCGAGCACGAACCCGTGCTGCTGTTCCCGGGCCAGGGCGCGCAGTACGCGGGCATGGGCCGCACGCTCTACGTGCATGACGAGATCTTCCGTGCCGCGGTCGACGAAGTCGCCGTCGCACTCGAAGGCGTGCTGCCTTTCGACCTGCGCGAGCGCATGTTCGCGAACGATGCCGACGCGCTGGCGCCGACCGCCGTCACCCAGCCCGCGACCTTCGCGCTCGAATACGCGCTGGCGCGGCGCGCGCTGGCTTTCGGCCTGCGCCCGGTGGCCATGATCGGCCACAGCGTCGGCGAATTCGCCGCCGCCGTGATCGCCAACGTGATGTCGCTCCAAGACGCCGCGCGGCTGGTCGCGCAACGCGGCGCGCTGATGCAGGCGCTGCCGGCCGGGCAGATGCTGTCGGTGCGGCTCGGCGCTGCGAAGCTGGCGCCGTACCTTGCCGAAGGCGTCTCGCTCGCGGCCGAAAACGGCCCCGCCGCCTGCGTTGCCGCCGGCCCGGCCGACCGCATCGTCGCGCTCCAGGCCCGGCTCGAAGTCGACGGCATCGCAAGCCGTCCGCTGCAGACATCGCACGCCTTCCACTCTTCGATGATGGATGCGGCCGTCGTGCCGTTCGAGGCCTTGATGCGCGGCGTCGAGTTGCGCGCACCCCAGCGCGCCATCGTCTCGACGCTGACCGGCCGCATGCTGACCGCCGCCGAAGCCGTCGATCCGGCGTACTGGGCACGTCATCTGCGCGAGACGGTGCGCTTCTCGCCGGCCGTCCGAACGGCGATGACGCAGTTCGCGCAGCCGCTCTTCATCGAACTCGGACCGCGCAACACGCTCGCGACACTGGTGCGCCAGCACGGCGCCTCAGGCTCGCCGGGGCCGGCGGCCGTCTCCGTTTTCGCAGCCGATCCCGCCGAAGAGCTGATCGCCCTCGACCTGGCGCTCGGCCGGCTCTGGGCGTCCGGCGTCGAAGTCGATCTCGGCCAGATCGACACACGCGGCCGCAAGGCACGCGTGCGGCTACCGACCTATCCTTTCGAGCGCAGGCGCCACTGGGTCGATATCGACCCCGCGGCGCTCGCGGCGATGCCAGCCGGCCCCTCCCTGCCTTCCCTCGTCCCGACCACGGAGCACCATATGCCCACCCTGTCCGCCACGTCCGCCGTCCCTGTTGTCACCGCCGTCTCCAGCCCCCGCCGCGCCACGCTCCACGCGAAGGTGCGCGAGCTGTTCGAAGACATCTCCGGCACGCCGATGGCACAGGCCGAAGGCACCGTCTCCTTCATCGACCAGGGACTCGATTCCCTCGTCTTGACGCAGGCCGCGCTGCAGGTCAAGAAGCACTTCAAGATCAACATCACTTTCCGCCAGCTGATGGAAGGCTGCCGCAGCTTCGACTTGCTGGTCGAACATCTGGACCGCATGCTGCCGCCGGAACCGATCTCCGAGGCCGCCGCCGTGCCCGCAGCGCCGATGGCGCCCGCACCGCTGGCGCCTGCGCTCACGTCCGTCGTGCCGATGCCGGCCGCCGAACAGATCGTGCCGATGGCGATGCGTGCCGATGCACCGGTGCTGCAGCAGCTGATCCAGCAGCAGATGCAGCTCATGCAGCAGCAGCTCGCGCTGCTCGCCGGCAATCCGCAGGGTACGCAAACCGCGCCGGTCGTGATGAAGCAGGCGCTGGTCGCGGCCGTCGCACAGCCCGCGGCTGTCGCCGAGCGCGAGACCGGCCACGTCACCTACGACGTCAAGAAGGCCTTCGGCGCCATCGCCCGCATCCACACCGCGCCCAACCGCGACATCACCGGCCGCCAGCAGGCACGCCTCGACGCCTTCGTGCGCCGTTACGTCGAGCGCACGCAGAAAAGCAAGGCCTTCACCGCCGCGAACCGCGGCCACATGGCCGACCCGCGCGTGGTCAACGGCTTCCGCCCCGCCACCAAGGAGATCACCTACCAGATCGTGGTCGAGCGCTCGAAGGCTTCGCGTGTCTGGGACGTCGACGGCAACGAGTACGTCGACGTGCTCAACGGTTTCGGCATGAACATGTTCGGCTGGCAGCCGGACTTCATCAACGACGCGGTCAGGCGCCAGCTCGACATCGGCTACGAGATCGGCCCGCAGCATCCGCTGGCGGCCGAAGTCACGGCGCGCATCTGCGAACTCACCGGCTTCGACCGCGCCGCGCTCTGCAACACCGGCTCCGAGGCGGTGATGGCGGCGGTGCGCATCGCGCGCACCCACACCGGCCGCAGCACCGTGGTGCTGTTCAGCGGTTCGTACCACGGCACCTTCGACGAAGTGCTGGTACGCGCCGGCCGCGGCGCACGCGGCATCCCGGCCACGCCGGGCGTGATGAGCGGCATGTTCGGCGACGTCCGCGTGCTCGACTACGGAACGCCCGAGTCGCTCGAATTCATCCGCGAGAACGCCGACGACCTCGCTGCGGTGCTGATCGAGCCGGTGCAGAGCCGCCGGCCCGACTTCCAGCCGAAGGAATTCCTGCAGGAAGTGCGCGCCATCACCGCGAAGAGCGGCACCTGCATGATCATCGACGAGGTCATCACCGGCTTCCGCTCGCATCCGGGAGGCGCCCAGGCATTGTTCGGCGTGCGCGGCGACCTCGCCACCTACGGCAAGGTGATCGGCGGCGGCATGCCGATCGGCGCCATCGCGGGCAGGCGCGAATTCATGGACGCGCTCGACGGCGGCGCCTGGGACTACGGCGACGACTCGATCCCGAGCGTCGGCGTGACCTACTTCGCCGGCACCTTCGTGCGCCACCCGCTGGCGCTGGCCGCGGCCAAGGCGTCGCTGGACCACCTGTCGAAGTCGGGCAACGCACTGCAGACGCAGCTCAACCTGCACACCGCCGCCATGGCCGACGAGCTCACCGCGTTCTGCCGCGAGGTCGGCGCGCCGCTGGAGATCCGCTACTTCGCGTCGCTCTGGCGCGTGAGCTGGCTGGAAGACCATCCACTGCAGGACCTGCTGTTCGCGATGATGCGCAGCCGCGGCGTGCACATCCTGGACAACTTCCCCTGCTTCATGACGACCGCCCACACGCCGGACGACATCGCCACCATCAAGTCGGCCTTCAAGGAATCGGTCGCCGAGATGCAGCAGGCCGAGTTCCTGCCGGGCCGCACGGCCGCCGCCCGCGGCTTCGACGCCGCCAACCCGCCGGTGCCCGATGCCCGCCTGGGCCGCGACCGCGACGGCCAGCCGGCCTGGTTCGTGCCCGATCCTGCAGCGCAAGGCAAATATGTAAAGCTCCAGGCATGAGCATCAAGATGCAAGACGACGCATCCGTGACGTCCGAAGCGACCGAAGCGCCGGCATTCGACCCGTTCGCCTCGGGCGCCATCGCCCAGACCACCGCTGCCACCGAGGCGCAGCGCGAGGTCTGGCTGGCCGACCAGCTCGGCCCCCAGGCCTCGCTGGCCTACAACGAATCGCTGACGCTGCGCCTGCAAGGCTCGCTCGACAGCACGGCGCTGGCCGGCGCGTTCGACGCGCTGGTCGAGCGGCACCCGTCGCTGCGCACCACGTTCTCGTCGGACGGCAGCCAGCTGCTGATCGCCGAGCCGGCGCCGCTGCAGCTGAGCCAGTACGACCTGCGCACGCACGATGCGACGTCGCGCCAGCGCATCGTCGACGCCGATGCGCACGCCGCCGTGCGCGAGCGCTTCGAGCTCGACCGCGGACCGCTGTTCCGCGCCGCGCTCTACCGGCTGTCGACGCTCGACAACCTGCTGCTCATGACCGCGCACCATGCGGTGTGCGACGGCTGGTCGTGGGGCGTGATCGCCGAGGACCTGGGCCACCTCTATGCCGAGCGCGTCGGCGCGGGTCCGTCGCTCGATCCGGCACCGGCCTACGCCGACTATGTCGCCTGGGAAGTCGCCGAGGCGGACGGCCCGGAGATGAAGACGCATGTCGACTACTGGGTGTCGAAGTTCAGCGGCGGCAGCCTGCCGGTGCTCGAACTGCCGCTCGACCGTCCGCGCCCGGCCGTGCGCACCTTCGCCTCGCAGCGCATCGAGCACGTGCTCGAACGCTCGCTGATCGATGCGCTGCGCAAGACCGGTTCCGGCGCGGGTGCGAGCCTGTACGCGGCGCTCTTCAGCGGTTTCGCCGCGCTGCTGCACCGCCTGAGCGCGCAGGACGATCTGGTGATCGGCATCGCTGCCGCCGGACAGATGGCCGCCAACATGCCACGCCTGGTCGGCCACTGCGTGAACCTGCTGCCATTGCGCGTCGCCATCGACGGCACGCTGTCGTTCGACGCGCTGATGCGCCAGTCGGGCAGCCAGCTGCTCGACGCCTTCGAGCACCAGAACCTCACCTACGGCACGCTGCTGCGCAAGCTGCCGATGACGCGCGACCCGAGCCGCCTGCCGCTGGTCAGCGTGCTGTTCAACGTCGACCGCGACGCCGCGCCCCACGCCGGCAGCTTCCCGGACATCGAGGCCGAGCAGGGCAGCGTGGCGCGCGCGGCCGAGAATTTCGAACTGTTCGTCAACATCGTGCCGGTCGCGACCGGCATGAAGGTCGAGCTGCAATACAACACCGACCTGTTCGACGCCGCGACCATCGTGCGCTGGCTGCAGGTCTACGAGTGCCTGCTGCGCAGTGCGGTCCGGGACCCGGCGTGCAGTGTCGGCCGGCTCGACCTGCTGTCGGCGGCCGAAGCGCATGCCTTGACCGCACTGCAGCCGGCGCCCAGGCCGCTCGCCGGCCTGCCGTTGATGCACGCGGCGTTCTGCGACACGGCCGCCGCCGCGCCCGGGCGCAACGCGTTGCGCTACGGCAGGACGGCGCTCACCTACGGCGAACTCGACACGCGCTCGAACCGCCTGGCCCGTGCCCTGCGCGAGCGCGGCGTGCAGCGCGGCGCGCTGGTCGGCCTGTGCCTGCCGCGCGACGCCGACATGGTGGTGGCGCTGCTGGCCGTGCTCAAGGCCGGCGCCACCTACGTGCCGCTCGACCCCGATTTTCCGCAGGCGCGCCTGGACTACTATGCCGAAGACGCGCGCCTCGCGCTGCTCTTGACCGTGTCCTCGGTCCATACCGCGCCGACGCACTGGTGCGCCGATGCGGCCGACCGCACGCTGGTCATCGATACCGACCGCGCCTGGATGGGGCAACCGGCCGATGCGCTGGCCGCGTCCGGTCTCGACGCCGGCGCGCACGACCCCGCCTACGTGATCTACACCTCGGGCTCGACCGGCCAGCCCAAGGGCGTCGCGGTGCCGCACGGCGCGGTAGCCAACTTTCTGCAGAGCATGCGACGCGAGCCCGGTCTCGCGGCCGACGACGTGCTGGTGGCCGTCACCACGCTGTCCTTCGACATCGCGGTGCTCGAACTGATGCTGCCGCTGGCCGTCGGCGCCGAGGTCGTGATCGCCTCGCGCGACGTGGCGGTCAACGGCACCGATCTCGGCGCGCTGCTGCATGCCAGCGGCGCCACCGCGATGCAGGCGACGCCCGGCATGTGGCGCCTGCTGCTGGACGCCGGCTGGCACCGGCGCGGCCCGTTCAAGGCACTGGTCGGCGGCGAGAGCCTGCCGAGCGACCTGGCGCAGCTGCTGCTGCGCGCCGCCGGTGAAGTCTGGAACATGTACGGCCCGACCGAGACCACCATCTGGTCGACCGTCTGGCGGGTCGACCTGGCGCAGATCGGGCGCGGCGGCATCTCCATCGGCAAGCCGATCGACAACACCACGGTGTGGGTGCTCGACGACCACCTGCGGCCGCTGCCGGTCGGCGTGCCGGGCGAGCTGTGCATCGGCGGCGACGGCGTGGCCCTCGGCTACCTCGACCGGCCGGAGCTTACCGCCGACCGCTTCGTGACCGTCGACATCGACGGCGCGCCCTCGCGCATCTACCGCACCGGCGACCGCGGCCGCTGGCGCAACGACGGCCAGCTCGTGCACCTGGGCCGCAACGACCATCAGGTCAAGGTGCGCGGCTACCGCATCGAACTCGGCGAGATCGAGACGCGCTGCAACGAGGCACCTGGCATCGCCCGCAGCGTCGTCGTCGTGCGCGAGGACCAGTCCGGCGACGCCCGGCTGGTCGCCTATCTGGTGCCGGCCGCGGGTGCGACGCTCGACCGCGATGCGCTGGCGCAGGTCATGCAGTCGCTGCGCACCCGCCTGCCGCAGTACATGCTGCCGCAGCACCTGGTGCCGCTGGCGGCGATTCCGCTGCTGCCCAACGGCAAGGTCGACCGCCGCGCGCTGCCGCCGCCCGCGAGCCTGCTCGCCGATGGCGACGGCACCGCGCGCGTGGCGCCGCGCAACGACCGCGAGCGCATCGTGCTGGAGACGATGGAGAAGGTGCTGCACCTGCCGGGCCTGAGCATCCACGACGACTTCTTCGCGCTGGGCGGCCATTCGCTGCTCGCTGCACGCCTGGCCGCGCTGCTGGGCACCGCCTTCGACGTTCCCTTGCCGATGCGCGTGCTGTTCGAGTCGCCGACCGCCGAGCGGCTGGCGCAGGCCATCGACGGTCTGGCGAGAAGCGACGTGCCGCGCCGCAAGCCCGTGGTGCACGTGCCGCGCCGCCGCGATGCGCCGCTGACGCCGATGCAGGCGCGCATCCGCTTCATCGAGGAATTGCACCCGGGACGGTCGGTCTACAACCAGCCGTCGACGCACCGCTTCGGCGGCCCGCTGGACGCGGCGATGTTCGAGTCGGCGTTCCGGACCATCGTCTCGCGCCAGTCGGCGCTGCGCACCTCGATGGGCACCGACCCGCAGACGGGTGCGCCGTGCCAGGTCGTCGTGCCGACGCTGGATTTCGACTTTCCGGTGATCGACCTGTCGGTGCTGCCGGAAGCGCAGCGCGAAGGACGGCTCCAGGCGCTGCTGCGCGAGACCATCGACCTGCCGCTGGACATCCATCGCGGTCCGCTGTTCCGCGTCGCGCTCTACCGCATGGCCGCCGACGACCATGCCTTCGTGTTCGTGCCGCACCACCTGATCTGGGACGGCTGGTCGTTCGACCTCTACCAGGCCGAGCTGTCGGCGCTCTACGGCGCACTGGTCCGCGGCGAGGCGCCGCTGCTGCCCGTGCTGCCGGTGACGATGGCCGACCACGCGCAGTGGTACGCCGAATGGCTCGGATCGCCCGAGGCGCAGGCGCAACTGCGGTTCTGGAAATCGCGCTTCGCCGCCGCGCCGGCACCGCGTGCCGCGCGCACCGACAGGCCGCGCAAGGCCGGCATGAGCGGCCAGGGCGGCACGCACTGGATCCGCATCGATAAGGCGCTCACCGAACGGCTGCGCGAGGTCGCGCGCCAGCACGACGTCACGCTCAACATGCTGGCGCTGGGCGTCTACGTGCTGATGATGGCGAGCGTGATCGACACCGACGCGCTGGTCGTCGCGACGCCGGTGCGCGGCCGCGAGCAGCCCGAGGTCGAGACGGTGATGGGCTTCTTCAACAACGTGCTGCCGATGGCCTTCCGCATCGACCGCGCGGCCGGCCTCGGCGGCTTCATGCGCTATGTCAAGCAGGAGCTGCTGGCGGTGATGAACAACCAGCAGATCCCGTTCGAGCGCCTGGTGGCGGAGCCCGAGTTCGCCGAGCGCGCACAGGGCGTGGGCCTGTACCAGGCGCTGTTCTCGTTCCAGGATGCGCGCGAGCGGCCGCTCGATTTCGGCGGCCTGACGCACAAGCAGATTCACATCCTGCAAAGCGGCGCGACCGACGACCTCGGCATGTGGCTGATGGAGAAGCCGCACGGCCTCGAAGGCGCGGTGACGTACAACGCCGACATCTACCTGCCCGAGACCGGCGAGGCCTTCAAGGACCGCTATGTCGAGCTGATGCACAAGGTGGCGGCCCAACCGGCGGCACTGATCGCGACGCTGATCGCGCCCGAAGGCTCGTCGAGCGCTGCACGTCTCGCGCGGCTGGCCGCGACGGCGGCCGAGCCGGTCGCGACGCCGGACGCGGCACCGAATGAAAAACGCGCCGCCGCGCCGATGGCCCTGCTGCCGCCCGAACAGGCGCGTCTGGCGCAACTCTGGGCTTGCGCGCTGGACGTCGACGTCAACGACATCCGCGCCAGCGACAACTTCTTCGACCTCGGGGGCGATTCGCTGCAGGCGATGCGGGCGGTCGAACTGTCGGAGCAGACGCTCGGTTTTCGCATCGAGCCCCGGCGCTACGTGTTCGAGAGCCTGAGCCAGCTGGCCGTGGCACCGTCCGTTCCTGCCGCAGCGGACGGCGAAAGCGAGGCGAGGCACAGCACCGGTCGCGACACCCTGGAGCCCGAACGCGCCGCCAAGCGTGGCGGCCTGCTCGGCCGCATGTTCTCCGGCCTCGGTCGCAAGGGTTGACGGCGGTGCGCATGAACGTCTCTGCTCTGCAACTCGCCACGCCCACCCCGCTGGGGGTGCCGTACGCACTGTGGCGCGTCGACCTCGACCAGCACGTGCCGGCCGCGGCGCATGCACGGCTGTCTGCCGAGGAACTGGCACGTGCGGCACGCTTCGTGTTTCCGCAGGACCGACAGCGCTATGTCGCGGCGCATGCGGCGCTGCGGCAGTTGCTCGCGCAGCACCTGGCGAACGCAGGGCAAGCCGTCGGCCAACCGTTCTGCGCGGGCGAATCGCTGACGCTCGTCGCCGGGCGCTTCGGCAAGCCGGCACTGCCGGCACCGGCCCGGCTGCATTTCAACCTCAGCCACAGCCACGACGTGGGCCTGGTGGCGCTGTCGGAAGACCGCGAACTGGGCATCGACATCGAACGCGTCCGTCCGATGACCGACGCCGTCGCGATGGCCGCGGCCTACTTCACCTCCGCCGAACAGGCGGCACTGGCGGCGTGCGAGGCCGGTGCGGTGCGCGACCGTGCGTTCTTCACCTGCTGGACGCGCAAGGAGGCCTGCCTGAAGGCGCTCGGCATCGGCCTCTATCTGGCGACGCGTGGCTTCGAGGTCGGTACGCTGCCGGCGACGCAGGTCGTGGAGATCGCCACGCCCGACGGCGTCGAACGCCTGCAGTTGCAGTCGTTCGCCGACGGCGACCTGCTCGGCGCGCTCGCCCTGCGCTGTGCGCCTTCCCGTTTTCACCACGCCGGCGCGTTTTCGCCGGCAGAGGTCCAGGCATGACGCCACTGATGTTCGGTCCGCCCGCACGCCGGTTGTTCGGTATCTACCACCCGGCGGAAAGCGGCTCTCCCGAGAAGGGCGCCGTGCTGATCTGCCCGCCGTTCGGCCAGGAAGCGCTGCGCTCGCACCGCTTCTTCCGCGTGCTGGCCGACCGCCTCGCGCGCATCGGCTTCTCGGTGCTGCGCTTCGACTACTACGGCACCGGCGATTCGCTCGGCGACGATGCCGACGGCGAATTCGACGGTTGGCGCCGCGACGTGCTGGCCGCGCACGAAGAATTGCGCCGGCTTTCGGCCTCGGCGTCGCGCAGCATCGCCTGGCTGGGTGTCAGGCTGGGTGGAACATTGGCGATCCAGGCGGTGCAGTCGAGCCATCTGGTGCTGGAGCGGCTCGTGCTGTGGGAGCCGGTGGTCGACGGCATGCGCTATGCGCAGCATCTGCGTGAATGGCATGTGGAATCGCTCGAACTGTCCTACTGCATTCCCGAGCCGTCGCTGCGGCGACGGCTGGCCGACGACGCGCATGCCTTCACCGACGAAGCCTCCGGTTTCGCCGTATCGCCCCTGCTGCGTCAGCAATTTTCGTCTCTTCAGCCCGCAAGCTTGTGCATTCCCAAAGATTGCCGCACCCTCGTTTTGGGTCCACAGCATGACGAGCCGCTCAAGCAGTGGGTTAGATTGCAGATCAGCGAGCCGCCCCTGCAGTTTTTCGAGTTCGAACATCCCCTGATCTGGAATTCCGACCCGAGCAGCAACAACGCCATGGTGCCCGCAGAAGCATTGAAGCGACTTTTGACATCGATGTATGAGTGATCTTTCGTTCCGGCAAGAACCGGTTCTCTTCGGTCCCGACCAGACGCTGGTCGGCGTGATCACCTCGCCTGCGATCGGCGTGGAGGCGAGCGGGCCTGTGGCCTGCCTGATGCTCAACATGGGCGCCAACCACCGCGGCGGCCCGCACCGCATCAACGTGAAGCTCGCCCACCGGCTGGCATCGCTGGGCATGACCAGTCTGCGCATGGACCTGGCCGGCCTCGGCGACAGCGGCCCTGCAAGCAGCGGCGAGCGTTATCTCGTGCAAGGCATCCGCGACCTGCAGGCCGGCATGGACCTGCTCGGCGCGAAGTTCGGCATCAGCCGCTTCGTCGTCGTCGGACTGTGCTCCGGCACGGCCCATGCGATGGGGCTGGCTGTCGCCGACTCCCGCGTGGTGGGGGTCCTAATGTTCGACGGCTACAGCTTCGCCGGACGCCGCTGGCATTGGGAGCGTGCCCTGCTGCGTGCCGTCGCCGCGCCGACCAACCCGGCCGTGATCGGCAAGACCGTCCGCTGGTTCCGCCGCAAGGTGCTGAACATCGCGACGCCGGTGCCGGTCGACATTTTTCGCGTCGACGAGGAAACACCGGCGGAGATTCTGGTGCTGTTCAAGAAGTCGATGAACGACCTGACGCAGCGCGGCGTGGCCGTCTACCTGCTCTATTCGGGCACGCAGCATGTGCGCGACCGCAGCCGCGACCATCTCGGCGTGCTGGTGCACGAGCCGTTCGCGGCCAAGGTGAAGTACGAATTCGCGCGCGACATCGACCACACCTTCATCTCGATGGCCGCCCAGCAGGCCTTCATGGTGCGGGCCTCGGCCTGGGCGCTCGACATCGCATCACGCGTGACGGTGCCTGTTTCTGCGGCGGGCGAACCGGCTGCATTGACAGCGGTGGGTGCGCGGCGGGTAACGGCTGCGCAGAGAACCCCGGTAGCGGGCGCGCTCTTCTAGTTCACGCTGCGCGTCGTCCTGTGAAGTGGCTCGACGGAGGTCGACCCACCGTTAAAATTCGCGGTTCCCCAGCCTCTGGATAAGAACCATGAACCGCTGCAAAGACGTCCCGAGACGCCGTGCATTGCGCCTTTTCGTCTGCCTTTTCGGTTTGGCGCCACTGGCGCAAGCCCAGTCCGCCGCCGAACTCGCCCGCACTGCCACCCAGAACGAAGCCGCTGTCGGCGGACGCAGCTTTCCCATCGGCACCTTGCGCGGTCGCTTGCTGGTGGTCGACGCGCCCGAGATCCGGCTCGACGACAAGGCCGATCGCATGGCGCCCGGCACGCGCATCCGCAATGCGCAGAACATGCTGGTGACGCCCGCCTCCGTGACGGGCCAGCTGCTGGCGGTCAACTACGCACGCGACGTGTCGAATCTCGTGTCACAGGTGTGGATCCTGTCCGAGGCCGAGGCCGCGACGGCCCGGGTGTCGGCCGAAAAGCCGTTCCTGAACTTCTGGCCGTTCGTGCGCAGCACCGGCACCGGCACCGACGACGGCAGCTGACCGCCTTCACACCTCCCCCAGATTCGAAGATTCCCGAGTGCCCACGATGTCCAAAAAAGTATTTATCAAGACCTTCGGCTGCCAGATGAACGAGTACGACTCGGACAAGATGGCCGACGTGCTGCAGGCCGCGCAGGGTTACGAGCCGACGCAGGACATCGAGGCGGCCGACCTGATCCTCTTCAACACCTGCTCGGTGCGCGAGAAGGCGCAGGAGAAGGTCTTCAGCGACCTCGGCCGCGTCAAGCACCTGAAGGCGCGCGGTGTGAAGATCGGCGTCGGCGGCTGCGTGGCGAGCCAGGAAGGCGCGGCCATCATCGCCCGCGCACCCTACGTCGACATCGTCTTCGGGCCGCAGACGCTGCACCGCCTGCCCGAGATGCTGGTCCGACGCGACCTCCAGGACCGGCCGCAGGTCGACATCAGCTTTCCGGAAATCGAGAAGTTCGACCACCTGCCGCCGGCGCGCGTCGACGGCGTGACGGCCTTCGTCTCGATCATGGAAGGCTGCTCCAAGTACTGCAGCTATTGCGTGGTGCCGTACACGCGCGGCGAGGAAGTCAACCGGCCGCTCGACGACGTGCTGGTCGAGATCGCCGGGCTGGCCGACCAGGGCGTGCGCGAGATCACGCTGCTGGGCCAGAACGTGAACGCCTACCGCGGTTCGATGGGCGGCACGAGCGAGATCGCCGACTTCGCGCTGCTGATCGAGTACGTCGCCGAGATCCCCGGCATCGAGCGCATCCGCTACACCACCAGCCACCCGAACGAGTTCACGCCACGGCTGATCGAGGCCTATGCCAAGGTGCCGCAACTCGTGAGCCATCTGCACCTGCCGGTGCAGCACGGCAGCGACCGCATCCTGATGGCGATGAAGCGCGGCTACACCGCCATGGAATACAAGAGCACGGTGCGCAAGCTGCGCGCCATCCGGCCGCAGCTCGCGCTCAGCAGCGACTTCATCGTCGGCTTTCCGGGCGAGACCGACGACGACTTCGCGAAGATGATGAAGCTCATCGCCGACATGGAATTCGACGCCAGCTTCAGCTTCATCTTCAGCCCCCGGCCGGGCACGCCGGCCGCCGCGCTGCACGACGACACGCCGCACGAGGTCAAGCTCGCGCGCCTGCACGAACTGCAGGCGGCCATCGACCGCAACGTCAAGCGCTTCGGCGAGCGGCTGGTCGGCGGCACGCAGCGCGTGCTGGTCGAAGGCGCGTCGCGCAAGGACGCGAACGAGCTGATGGGCCGCACCGAATGCAACCGTGTCGTCAATTTCGCGGGCGACGCGCGCCTGGTCGGCCAGATGGTCGACCTGCGCATCGCGCGTTCGCTGGCCTACACGCTGCGCGGCGAAATGCCCACGCTCGAGACGGCGGGCGCTTCCTCGGCCGCGTTCGCCGCCTGATGCAGAAGCTCAAGGCCGCGCGCGGCTCCTTCCAGCAGCTGATGCTGTTCGCCTTCCTGCTGATCACGGCGCTCTTGGTCGGCGTGGCGCTGCGCTCGGTGTTCCAGTACGACGCCCTGCTGGCGCAGAGCCGCGACGCGGCATCGCGCGCGCTGGCGCTCTCGGGCGCCGCACAGTCGCTGGCCGAGCGCAGCGCCGCCATGGAACGTGCCGGCCGCCAGTCGCTGGTGCTCAACGACGCCGTGCTCAGGCGCCGTTTCGCCGATGCCTCGCGCGATGCGCAGAACGTGCTGGGCCGGTTGGTCGAGAACGGCGTTCCGACAGCTGCGGCCGATGCCTGGCGCACGCAGTCCGGCGCGATCGAGGCGCTGATCGCCGGCCCGACGGAAACCGCCCTGTCGCGCGAAAGCGCGATGGCGATGCAGTTCCGCGATCTCGACAGCCTCAACACCGACATCGCGCAGCAGGCGCAGACGCAGATCGAGGCGCAGAACAAGGCGCTGGTCAATCGCGTCGAGGACGCCCGCACGCGTCTGATGCGCCAGGTGCTGGCGGCCAGCGCGCTGGCGGTGGCGCTGGCGCTGGCCTTCGGCGTCTGGCTCGCGCGACCGTTCAAGCGGTTGCAGCGTGCCATCGTCGGCCTGGGCGAGAACCGGCTCGACGAGCCGATCGACATCCGCGGGCCGGCCGACGTGCGGCGCGTGTCGCAGCAGCTCGAATGGCTGCGGTTGCGCCTGACCGAGCTCGACGCCGACAAGGCGCGTTTCCTGCGCCATGTGTCGCACGAACTCAAGACGCCGCTGGCCGCGCTGCGCGAAGGCATCTCGCTGCTGGAGGATGGCGTGACCGGCGCACTCAACCCGGCACAGCGCGAGGTCGCGCAGATCCTGCAGCAGAACGCGATCTCGTTGCAGGGCCAGATCGAGGCACTGCTGCGTTTCAACGCGGCGGCTTTCGAGGCACGCGAACTGCATCGCCAGAAGACACCGTTGCTGCCGCTGATCGAGGAACAGGTCGAGGCGCAGCGGCTGCAGTGGCAGGGCTCGGGCGTGCAGGTGGTGATCGGGGGCGAGCCGCTGACGATCGCGGTCGACCCGACCAAGCTCGGCACCGCCGTCGCCAACCTGCTGTCGAACGCGATCCGCTTCTCGGCACGCGGCGGCACGATCCGCTTCGAGGTCTCGTCGACGCCGGAGACGGCACGCATCGATATCGCCGACGCCGGCCCGGGCATCGCCGAGGGCGACCGCGACCGCGTCTTCGAGCCGTTTTTCCGTGGCGAGCGCCAGCCGGAGCATGCGCTGAAGGGCACCGGCATCGGGCTTTCGATCGTGCAGGAGTACATTGCAGCGCACGGTGGCCACGTCACGCTGCTGCCCGACGGGCCCGGCGCGCGCTTCCGCATCGAGCTGCCCCGGTCGGCCTGAAGCATTTAAAGAACCACGCCCAGCGTCTCCTGCATTCCCCGCCTTTTCGAACCATGTCCTTTCCGTTCGTCCGCAATTCCTACCGTGCCGCGACCGCCGTGGCGCTGGTCGCCTCGTTGCTGCTGACCGCCTGCACGACGCCGCGGACGGCGCCGGAGGCCAAGGCCGAGGTGCAGGTCCAGCTGCGTGCGCAGGCCAAGGCCGAGGCGCTGGTCGCCAAGCGGGTCGAGGCCCAGGCGCAGGCATTGCCACCGATGCGCGTGATGCCGGTCGAGGCCGAGCCGGTGGCGCTGGCCACGCAGGCCGCGCTGGCCTACGTCCCGTACGGGTTGAGCCCGATGGCCGCCATGCTGCTGTATGCCGACAAGCTGCGGCCGCTGGGTTCGGGCGAGCTCGCGGCCGAACTGTCGCGCCTGGGCGACCCGGCGGATTCGCCGACGACGCAGATGCAGGTGGCGCTGGTGCTGGCGCAGACGCGCGCATCGGCCGACCTGGCCCGTGCGCTCGGGCTGATGCAGCGCGTCGCGGCGAACGCATCGCCCGAGGCCCAATCGCTGCAGCCGCTGGCCCGCGCGCTGGCGGTGCGCTACGCGGAACAGCGCCGCGTCGAGGACGATCGCGACCGCCAGGCGACGCAGGTGCGCGACGCCCAGCGCCGCATCGACCAGCTCAACGAACGCATCGAGGCGTTGCGTGCCATCGAGCGCAGCTTCGCGCGCCCCAGCGCGCCGGCCGCGCAAACCAACGGCGGGCGCACCGGCAGCGGAACCTCGCCGGCACCATGAGATCAGCCTGAACATGACAGACGCCCCAGCAGCTTCTCTTTCCGTCAAGGCGACGGGCGCCCGCCTGCTGGTGGTCGACGACGATCCGGACATGCTGCGGCTGCTGTCGATGCGGCTGAATTCGGCCGGCTACAGGGTCACGGCGGTGACCTCGGCGGAGTCGGCGCTCAACCAGCTCGAGATCGAGCATCCCCAGCTGGTGCTGAGCGACGTCCGCCTGCCGGGGCGCGACGGCTTGGCGCTGTTCGACGAGATCCGCAAGCACCATCCGACGCTGCCGGTCATCCTGCTGACCGCGCACGGCACCATTCCCGATGCGGTCGAGGCGACGGCGCGCGGCGTGTTCACCTACCTGACCAAGCCCTACGACGCCCGCGAGCTGCTGGAGAAAATCAGCCAGGCGCTCGCGCTCGGCGCGCCGGCCCCGACCTCGGGCGGCACCGGTGGCGACGACAGCTGGCGCTCCGAGATCGTCAGCCGCAGCAGCCGCATGGCCGAACTGCTGGCCGAGGCGCACATGGTGGCCAAGTCGGACGCCAGCGTGCTGCTGCGCGGCGACAGCGGCGCCGGCAAGGAACTGCTCGCGCGCGCCATCCACAAAGCCAGTTCGCGTGCGGCGAAGCCGTTCGTGGCGGTGAACTGCGGCGCCATCCCCGAGGCGCTGCTCGAATCCGAATTGTTCGGCCACATGAAGGGTGCCTTCACGGACGCGGTGGCGAATCACAAGGGCTTGTTCCAGCAGGCCGACGGCGGCACGCTTTTGCTCGACGAGATCGGCGACATGCCGCCCGCGCTGCAGGTCAAGCTGCTGCGCGTGCTGCAGGAACGCGCCGTGCGACCGCTGGGCGCGGCCCAGTCGATCGCGGTGGACGTGCGCATCGTCTCGGCCACGCACCGCGACCTCGACGCGGCGATGGAAGCCGGCCAGTTCCGCGAGGATCTCTATTACCGGCTCAACGTCGTCACGCTCACGCTGGCGCCCCTGTCGGCGCGGCGCGAGGACATTCCGCTGCTGGCCAACCACTTCCTGCAGCGCCTGTCGACCAAATACGGAAAGCGACTGTCGGGCTTCGCCCCCGAGGCGCTCAAGGCGTTGACGACTGCCTCGTGGCCGGGCAACGTGCGGCAGCTGTTCAACGTGGTCGAACAGGTCTGCGCACTGTCGAGTTCGCCCCTGATCCCGCTGGCGCTGGTGCAGCGCGCACTGCGCGTGCCGAGCGTTGAAGTCCAAACCTATGCCGATGCGAAGCAGCGCTTCGAGCGCGACTATCTGGTCGGTTTGCTCAAACTCACCGACGGCAACGTCGCCGACGCGGCCCGGCTCGCCGACCGCAACCGGACCGAGTTCTACCGCCTGCTGCAGAAGCACGAGCTCACGCCGGGACACTTCAAGGCGGATGCGCCGTCGCCCGGCACTTGAAGCTGTCGCTGCACGGCGACGTGTACAAGTCTTTGATTTAATTGAATATTTTTTTAAAGGCATCGGAGGCTGTCGGGATTCGGCGACAAATTAGACGCTTTTGCAGGACCTGGGCGACGCCTGCCGATTCGGAGACCAAAGAAAACGACTCAAGTCTTTGATCTGTAAGAAGATTTCGATGCTGGCACAGGGATTGCCCTATCGCCTGCATGCAAGCCCATTTCAGCCCCTCTTCAGCACTGCGTTCGCAGCGCGACAACCTCCGCTCCAGGCAGGTTCTCCTCTCCCGGCACCGCGCCGTCGGTTCGGCTGGAGCGGGCATCGATGCGATGGACGCCGCGGCGATGGATTGCGTGACCAAGCGCTTTCCGGCTTTCGGCGACACCCCTCTTTCCCTGGTCTCCACACAAACGCAACGTCGCTGAGGTAGCCCATGAAGCCGAACGATTTCTCCCAACTGAACGTCCTTGCCGACACCGACTTCGCGCGCCGCAGCCCGGTTCGCGAAGAGCGCCACCCGAACGCCGTGACGGCGCCGCCGGTCAACCGCGGCTCCATGACACCGCGCCCATGGCGTGGCTTCTGGAACAGCGTCGGCACGGCCACGCTGGTGAAGCTGGGCGCCGGCGACAAGTCGGCAAGCACCGCCCCGGCACCGACGGCGGCCGAACTTCCGTGGCAGCGTGCCGCCAAGCAGCGCCGCCTGGTTTTCATGGCCCTGGCGCTGGTCAGCACCGTGCTCGCCTCGACCCTGTTCGCCGGCGTGCAGCCCGACTACGACAACGTCTGGCTCGAATACGGTCAGATCGGCCTCTACGGTCTGCTGTCGGGCTGGGTCGTGACCGGCTTCGTCACCGCGCTGATGGGTTTCTATGTCTCCGTGCGCGGCGACAAGCATTCGCTGTCGGCCAAGCAGGTCGTCGGCCACCCGATGAACCCGGAAGCGCGCACGGCCATCATTATGCCGATCTGCAACGAGGACGTCGCCACCGTGTTCGCCGGGCTTCGCGCCACCTGCGAATCGGTCGCCGCCACCGGCCACGCGAAGCATTTCGACGTGTTCGTGCTGTCCGACAGCTATGCACCAGCCACCGCCGCCGCCGAGCGCGCTGCCTGGGAGGACCTGCGCATGGCGCTCGCCGAGAGCCCGAACCAGCCGCAGGTCGAGGTCTACTACCGCCTGCGCACCCGCCGCACGCACCGCAAGGCCGGCAACGTGGCCGACTTCTGCCGCCGCTGGGGCAAGGACTACCGCTACATGGTCGTACTCGACGCCGACTCCGTGATGAGCGGCGACTGCCTGACTTCCATGGTCAAGCTGATGGAAGCCAATCCGACCGCCGGCATCATCCAGACTGCGACGCAGGCCATCGGCCATGTCACGCTGCATGCTCGCGCACAGCAGTTCGCCTCGCGCGTCACCGGCCGCCTGTTCACGCTCGGCATGCAGTTCTGGCAGCTCGGCGAGTCGCATTACTGGGGCCACAACGCGATCATCCGCGTGCAGCCTTTCATGGAACATTGCGCGCTGGCGCCCGTCAAGGGCACCGGCGGCATGTCGGGCGGCATCATGTCGCACGATTTCGTGGAAGCCGCTTTGATGCGTCGTGCCGGCTACCACGTCTGGCTCTGCGCCGACCTGGTCGGCAGCTACGAACAGCAACCGCCGGACCTGCTGTCCGAACTGCAGCGTGATCGCCGCTGGTGCCAGGGCAACCTGCAGAACGCCCGCCTGATGGCCGAGCCGGGTCTGCATCCGGTGCACCGCGCGATGTTCGTGACCGGCACCATGGCCTATGCCTCGGCGCCGCTGTGGCTCGCGTTCCTGACGCTGGGCACGGCCCTGTGGCTCAGCGGTTCGAGCATCGTCTCGAACTGGAACGTGCTGCCGATGGAACTCGCCGGTCTCTGGCTCTGGACTCTCATCCTGCTTTTCCTCCCGCGCATCCTGGGCATCACCGCCGTGATGATGCGCGGCGAGCAGCGCCAGTATGGTGGCTTGCGAGGCCTGCTGAAAAGCTCGGCGCTCGAAAGCGCGCTGGCAATCGTTCAGGCACCGGTTCGCATGCTGGCGCATTCGCTGTTCGTGATCGTCGCCCTTACAGGCATCAAGCTCGACTGGAAATCGCCGCCCCGGGAAGCCGCCGCAGTGCCATGGCGCATCGCCTTCAACCAACTGGCGCCGATGTCCCTGGTGGTCTGCGTCCTGGCCGTCGGCATCGCGCTGATCGACCCGAGCGCGCTGATCTGGCTCATGCCGGTTGGTCTGCCGTTGCTGCTGGCCATTCCGCTGACTGTGCTGACCAGCCAGATCGCCTTGGGTACCACATTGCGCGACCGAGGCTTCCTGCTGGTTCCTGAAGAGTCGCGCTCGCCCGCGGTGCTGCGTCGCGCTTGGATGCATGCGATCAAGCTGATGCAGCCGAAAGCCGTAGCGATCGCCTGATCCGCATGCCCGCTCTGTAGGAAAGTCGCCTTCGGGCGGCTTTTTCGTTGGCACGGTTGCGAGGGCGGTTCACCAACGCAGCAGGCAAAAAAAAGCACCCCGAAGGGCGCTCGTTCGACATTTGCGTCAGACGATCACGGCTGGATGCTGCTGATCTTCGAGCCCGACAACGACACGCCGGCTTCCAGGCCGACGTTGGTCATCACGAAACCGACGATCGGCTGGCGGATGGTCTGCGAATCGACACTGCCGTTGGCACCAATGTTGGCGAGTGCCACGGTGGCGTCGGCACCGACCGTCCAGCCCTTGCTGTTACGGAATTTATCGAGCGATTCCTGCGTCATGAACAGGTAGACCACGGCCTTCGACTGGGCGCCGGCCTGAAAGCCGATGGAGCCTGCGGTGGTGCTGTAGTACCCGGCGTTGGTGCCGCCGGTGCGAAGCGAACCGCGGCCGTACTCGGCACCGACGCCGAGGCTCGCGCCGATCACCGAAGGAAACACCAGCACGCCCTTGGCCTGCGACACCAGCTGGCGCGAACCCGGCACGGAGTTGTAGAGCTTGGACAGCGCAGCGGTGGTTTCCGCATCGATCGACTGGCGCGACGTCATCGACGACGCCTTGTCGTCGGGGCGAGTGGTGGTGCAGCCGACCATGGCGACGCCGGCGACGGCGATGGCAAGAGCGGTGGCTGCGGTGCGCAAATGGCGAATGGTGGAAGCTGACATGAAGTTCTCCGATGCGAAATTACGGCTGAAAAAGAAATGCACAAAAGATTCGCGCATGAAGCCCATTCCAACATCTTGAAACGTCCTTGTCATCAGCTAGCTACGGAAGGACTCGTAGGCGCCAACCGCATTTACCACGCCGCGCGGGCGGTCAGAAGGGCGGTTTGCCGCCCATCCCGCCACCCATCCCGCCGAGTCCCTTCAGGCCGCCCATGCGCTTCATCATCTTCATGAGGCCGCCGCCCTTCATCTTTTTCATCATGGTCTGCATCTGCTCGAATTCGTTGAGCAGGCGGTTCACCTCCTGCACCTGGACGCCGGCCCCAGCGGCCACACGGCGCTTGCGCGTGGCCTTGAGCAGCTCGGGTTTGCGGCGCTCGAGCAAGGTCATGCTGTTGATGATGCCTTCCTTGCGGCGGATGTCGCGCTCGGCGCGCGTCATGTCGGCCTCGGTCGCCTTGGCCGCCATCTGTGTCGGCAGTTTTTCCATCAGGCTGGAAAGACCGCCCATCTGCTTCATCTGCTGCAACTGGCCCAGGAAATCGTTGAGGTCGAACCCGGCGCCGCTCTTCACCTTGGCCGCGAGCTTCTGCGCAGAGGCCATGTCGACACCGGCCGTGACCTGCTCGACCAGCGCGACGATGTCGCCCATGCCGAGAATCCGGCCCGCATGGCGTTCGGCGTCGAACACCTCGAGCCCGTCGATCTTCTCGCTGGTGCCCGCGAACTTGATCGGCACGCCGGTGATCTGCCGCACCGACAGCGCCGCGCCGCCGCGTGAGTCGCCGTCGGTCTTGGTCAGGACGATGCCGGTCAGCGGCAGCGCATCCTTGAACGCCTTCGCGGTATTGACGGCATCCTGGCCCTGCATCGCGTCGACCACGAACAGCGTCTCGACCGGCCGGATGGCCGCATGCAGTTCCTTGATCTCGTTCATCAATACTTCGTCGATCGCGAGGCGGCCGGCGGTGTCGACCAGCAGCACGTCGAAGAAGTGCCGCCTGGCATGGTCGAGTGCGGCGCGCGCGATGTCGAGGGGCTTCTGGTCGGGCGTGCTCGGGAACCATTCGGCACCGGCCTGCTTCGTGACCATCTTGAGCTGCTCGATGGCGGCCGGCCGGTAGACGTCGCCGGACACGGTCAGCACCTTTTTCTTGCGCTTCTCGATCAGGTGCTTGGCGAGCTTGGCCGTGGTGGTGGTCTTCCCCGCGCCCTGCAGGCCCGCCATCAGGATGACCGCCGGCGGCTGCGCGATCAGGTTGATGTCGGACACGCCTTCGCCCATCGTCGCGGCAAGCTCGCGATTGACGATACCGATCAGCGCCTGGCCGGGCTTGAGCGAGCCGAGCACGTCCTGGCCCAGCGCCTTGTCCTTGACGCGCGCCACGAAGTCACGCACCACCGGCAGTGCCACGTCGGCTTCCAGCAGCGCCATGCGCACTTCGCGCAACATGTCCTGGACGTTGGCCTCGGTGATGCGGGCCTGTCCGCTCATCTGCTTGACGAGCCGGGAGAATTTTTCGGTGAGTGCGGTGGCCATGAACGAGATACCTGGGAAGGCCTGGCCGCACGGTGCGTGGGCAAACCTGGGGGAGATAGACTAGCCCGATGATTTTAGCGATCCCCTCCCCGCCCGACGTGGCACTGGGCATCGCCACCGCTGCGGCCTATGGCCTGGCGGCCGCCCTGTCCTCACGTTTCGGTCGGCCGGCGACGCAATCCGTTCTCGGACTGGCCTGGCTGCTGCACGCGCTGGCGCTCGGATGGGGCCTGGCCGGTGCGGTACCGCGCTTCGGCTTCGCGCCAGCACTGTCGATCACTGCCTGGCTGGTGCTGACGGTCTACGGCATCGAGAGCCGCATGTATCCGCAACTGAAGTCGCGGCGCGTGCTGGCCGCGCTCGGTGCCGTCGTGGTGGTGCTGGCACTCCTCTTCCCGGGCACGCCGTTGCACGTTTCGGCCTCGCCCTGGTTGCCGCTCCATCTCGCGCTGGGCATCGCTTCGTACGGCCTGTTCGGCGCGGCCGTGGTGCACGCATGGCTGACGACGCGGGCCGAGAAGCAGATTCGCCTCGCCACCGAGCCGCAGGCCGGCGTGCCGCTGCTGACGCTCGAGCGCCTGACCTTCCGCTTCGTCACCGCCGGCTTCGTGCTGCTGTCGGCGACGCTGCTGGCCGGCGTGATTTTCAGCGAGGCGCTCTACGGCAACGGCGGCAGCACGCTGAAATGGGACCACAAGACGGTGTTTTCGGTGCTGGCATGGTTGACCTTCGCAGTGTTGCTGGTTGGCCGGGCACGCTTCGGCTGGCGCGGACGCAAGGCGCGGCGCGTGCTGTATGCAGGCGCCGGACTGCTGCTACTGGCCTACGTGGGATCCCGCTTCGTCCTGGAAGTGGTGTTGATGCATCCCGCAAGATGAAGTACCTGCTTGTACTGCTGGTCGTGCTGGTCGGCTTCTGGATGTGGCGCCAGGGACGGCGCGAGGACATCCGCAGCCGGACCCGCCCGACGCCGCAGCCGAAAACTCCACCGGCCGTTGGCCCGCCGCAGGCGATGGTGCGCTGCGCGCATTGCGCCCTGCACCTGCCGGCCACCGATGCGCTGCCCGGGCCGGGCGGCGTCTACTGCAGCCCCGCTCACCGCCGCGCCGGTCCGGGCTGAGATCCGGCCGACGCGATGTCCGCCCCTCTCCGGCCGCGTGGCGACGCGAGCACCGACTGGGGCACGTTCGAGTTGCCTGGTGGAGAAAGCTCGGCGCTGCACCGTCTCTGGCGCGGTTTCATGACCGCGCGCAGCTTCATCGGCATGGTGCTGCTGCTGCTGCAGTTCGTGAGTTTCGTGCTCGGTCAGGTGCTTTCGCCGAACGCGATCGGGTTGTCGTGCGCCTACCTGGCGCTGGCGCTCCTGGGCATGCGCTACGTACCGTCCCATCCGCCGATCCACGGTCTGGGGCTGACCTGGCTGTCGACGCTCGGAGTGGACCTCGCGACGTTCTCGATCCTGCAGGCACTGCAGGTCGGCAGCATCAACTACACGCCGCTGTTCGCGTTGCCGGTGCTGATGGGCGCAGTGCTCGGCACGCTGGCGGTCGGGCTCGGCACCACCGCGGCCACCACGCTGCTGCTGCTGGCCGACGCCGCCTGGCACTGGATCGACCAACCCAGCGATTCGTCCGCGCGTTTCGTCCAGGCCGCGCTGACCGGCACCGGGCTGTTCCTGGTCGCGCTGCTCGCGCACCAGCTGGCACGGCGGCTGACGCGCGAGGAGGCGCTGGCGCAACGCAACCGCGGCACGGCGCAGATGCACGCGCAGGTCAACGACCTGGTGATCGAGACGCTCAGCGAAGGCGTGCTGGTGATCGACGACAAAGGCCGGGTGCATGCGGCCAATCCGGCGGCCGACACGATCCTCGGCCAGGGACTGGCGGGCATGACGCTGCCCTTCGCGCTCGCCGGTCATCCGGCGTGGCAGCCGCTGGCCGCACTGGCCGAACTCACCTTCGTGCGCAATTTGCCGCAGACCGGTGAGATCCCGTTGGCGCAGGCTCGCGGCGCGGCGCGCGAAGTGCGCGCGCGCACGCGGCTCACACCGGCGACGGCACCGTCGGTCGACAGCCTGTGCGTGATGTTCCTGCAGGACCTGCGCGAGCTCGAAGCGCGTATCCGCACCGAGAAGCTGGCCGCCATGGGCCGGATGTCGGCCGCCGTCGCGCACGAGATCCGCAACCCGCTGGCTGCCATCACGCAGGCCAGCGCGCTGCTCAGCGAAGACCTGGTCGACCCGTCGCAACGCCGGCTGATCGCGATGGTCGAGCAGAATGCCCAGCGCCTCGCACGCATCGTCGACGACGTGCTGGACGTCGCCCGCGCACGCCAGCAGGATGTGCTGCCGCTGGGCGAACAGATGTCGCTCGACATCACCGTGCGTGCACTGGCCGAGGAATGGGTGCGGCAGACCCAGGCCCACGGCGTGCTGCTCGGCCTGGAGGCGCCCGGATGCGACGTGCGTTTCGACGCCGAGCACCTGCGCCGCATTCTCGTCAATCTGCTGGACAACGCCGCGCGCTATGCGGGCCAGTGCGAAGGCTCGATCCAGCTGGCGACGCGTGTCGACACGCGCGGCCGGATCGGGCTGCAGGTATGGAGCGACGGCGCACCGCTGGAGCCGGCGGTACGACGCCATCTGTTCGAACCGTTCTTCTCGTCGGAGAGCCGTTCGAGCGGGCTCGGCCTCTTCCTGTGTCGCGAGCTGTGCGAGCGCCATGGTGCCGCCATCGGCTACGAGCGGCGCTCGCTGGCGGGTTCCGGGCCGGAGGGCAACGCGTTCTCGATCGTCTTCGCCCCCTCGGCCCGACGCCGCAGTGCCGCTGACACAATAGAAGCGTGAGTACTCCCGCCGCCTCGATTCCGAAAACCGTGCAGATCCTGGTCGTCGACGACGAGCCCGATCTGCGCACGCTCTATGAACTGACCCTGCTGCGCGAGGGCTATCGCGTCGAAGCCGCAGGCTGCGTCGCCGACGCGCAGCAGCTGCTCGATGCGGGACGCTACGACGCCGTGATCACCGACATGCGGCTGCCCGACGGTCTGGGCATGGAGATCCTGCAGCGCGTGCAGCGCGACCAGCGCGGCGAGCGCTGCGTGGTCATGACCGCCTACGGCTCGGCCGAGAACGCCGTCGAGTCGCTCAAGGCCGGCGCGTTCGATTACCTGACCAAGCCCGTCGATCTCAAGCAGTTCCGCGCCGTGGTCGCCGCCGCAGTGATGGCGCGACCGGAGATCGTGAAAACCGCCAGGAGCGCCGCCGAAGCGAACGACAGGGTTTCTTCCGCCATCGCCGCGCTGGTGCCCGACGGTGCCGGCAGCGAAGCCCTCGAACGACTGGTCGGCGATTCGGAGCCGATGCGGCGCGTGAAGTCGCGCATCGCCAAGGTGGCGCGCGGGATGGCGCCGGTGCTGGTGCGTGGCGAATCGGGCACCGGCAAGGAACTGGTTGCGCGTGCCGTGCATGCCTGCAGCCAGCGCAGCGACGGCCCGTTCGTCGCGGTGAACTGCGGCGCGATTCCCGAAAACCTGCTCGAGGCCGAGTTCTTCGGCGCGCGCAAGGGCTCCTACACCGGCTCCACCGCCGACCGCGACGGCTATTTCCAGGCCGCGCGCGGCGGCACGCTCTTTCTCGACGAGATCGGCGACCTGCCGCTGGCGATGCAGTCCAAGCTGCTGCGTGCGATCCAGGAGCGCAGCGTGCGGCCGATCGGCTCGACGCAGGAAGACACGGTCGACGTGCGCATCGTCAGCGCGACGCACAAGGACCTGCAGGCCGAGGTGCAGGCCAGCCGCTTCCGCCAGGACTTGTTCTACCGGCTCAACGTGATCGAGATCGCGGTGCCCGCACTGCGCGATCGCCGGGAAGACCTGCCGATGCTGTGTGCCGCGCTGCTCGCGCGCATCGCACACGATGCCGGCATGCCGGTGCCGGTGCTGTCCGCCGGGGTCGTCGAGCGGCTCGCCGCCCAGCCGCTGCACGGCAACGTGCGCGAACTGGAGAACCTGCTGCACCGGGCGGTGGCACTCAACGACGGCGACGAACTGCATCTGGACTTCACGGTCGACGACGCCAAGCCGTTCGAAAGCGCCACGGCGGAGCTCCTGTCGCCTGCAGCGTTGCAGAAACCGCCGTCGACCCCGGCGCCGACCGCCTCTTCTGCCGATCATGCGCAGGCCTCGGTACCGTCCGATCTGCAGGTCTATCTCGACCAGCAGGAGCGCGAAATCCTGGTGCGGGCGTTGCGCGAAAGCAGCTTCAATCGCACGGCCGCGGCCGCGCGGCTCGGGCTGAGCCTGCGGCAGATCCGCTACCGCATCGCGCGGCTCGGCATCGCGATGCCCAACGGCGACGACGCGACCGGCGGCTTCGCCGATGACTGACCGCAGTCTGGAAGACGGCTGGCAAGACGGTTGGCATGACAGGGCGACACACCTGCCGTCGCCCAACTTCGGCCCGCGGCCGGCCGACACGCAGGTCGGGCTGATCGTCGTCCATTCGATCAGCCTGCCGCCCGGCGTCTACGGCGGCGACGAGGTGCAGCGGCTCTTCACCAACCAACTCGACTGGGACGCGCATCCCTACTTCCGGCAGATTCGCGGCATCGAGGTGTCGGCGCATTTCTACGTGCGTCGCTGCGGCGCGCTGTGGCAGTTCGTCAGCTGCGACCAGCGTGCGTGGCACGCCGGCGCGTCGTCTTGGCATGGCCGGCCGAACTGCAACGATTTCTCGATCGGCATTGAGCTCGAAGGCCTGGAGGGCGACATCTTCGAGCCGGCGCAGTACGACACGCTGGCGAGCCTCTGCGCCGCGATCGCGCGCCGCTATCCGGTCAGGGACATCGCCGGTCATTCCGATGTCGCCCCTGGACGGAAGATCGATCCGGGCCCGGGCTTCGATTGGAACCTTCTTACTACGCGCCTCAGCTGACGTAATGCAGCAACATTGCAGGACGTCGAAAAATCCTGATTTTTTCTTTGCTGCCCGTTCGACACCTGACTTCCGAAATCCTGAAAGCATGCGGTCTGCGGCTGCAAAACTGGCGGAAACGCAGTGGCGGCGCGGTTTCTTGCCAATGCTTTCAATGCCGATGCGGGGTGCAGGAGGACGTTTCACGATGCGCCATCGGCGAGCCCTAGAATCGGTTCGAAACACTACCTGTAGTGCCTTGTCGCACCCGGACACCCCAGATATAGTGTCCCTCTGTCTCTAGCGTTCGGCACCAAAGATGCCGAACGTGATTATCGACAGCCATTTTCAATACCGGATCAACACGTGGCTGCCGCACTTCGCGCGCCCCGGCGCGACCAAGAAAAATCAGCCCAACAGAGGACCGCATGCAAATCGCACCCAATTCCCCGTCAGCCGCACGCGCGCCCGCTGGCGCATCCCACTCTTCCGGCGCCTTGGCCCAACAAGACGTCGCGGCGCCTATCGAAAGCGAAGCGCTGGCGCACTACCAGATCATCCGCCGCAACGGTTCGGTCGTGCCTTTCGAGCCGAGCAAGATCGCCATCGCGATGATGAAGGCCTTCCTGGCCGTGCACGGCACCCAGGGCGCGGCATCGGCCAGCGTGCGCGAGACCGTCGACACGCTCACCCAGAACGTCGTGCGAGCGATGATGCGTTCGCGTCCGGGCGGTGGCACCTTCCACATCGAGGACGTGCAGGACCAAGTCGAACTCGGCCTGATGCGCGGCAGCCATCATGAAGTCGCACGTGCCTACGTGCTCTACCGCGAGCGCCGCATGCAGGAGCGCGCCAAGCAGGACGCCCAGGTCGCGCCAGCGACGCCGGTGATCCACGTGCTGGACAACGGCCAGCGCGTCGCGCTCGATCTGAACGAGCTCAAGGGTCTGATCGAATCCGCCTGCGAAGGCCTGGGCGACACCATCACCACCGCGCCGATCGAGGCCGAGACGATGCGCAACCTCTACGACGGCGTGCCGCTCGACGAGGTCTACAAGGCGTCGATCCTGGCCGCCCGCACGCTGATCGAGAAAGATCCCGACTACACCTTCGCCACCGCGCGCCTGCTGCTGCACACGATCTTCAAGGAGATCATCGGTCGCGAAGTGATGCCGGCGGAGCGTTCGCAGGCCTACGTCGACTACTTCCCCAAGTTCATCCAGAAGGGCGTCGACAACGAACTGCTCGACGCCCAGCTGCTGAGCTACGACCTGCCGCGTCTTGGCGCCGCGCTCAAGGCCGAACGCGACCTGCAGTTCGACTACCTGGGCCTGCAGACGCTTTACGACCGCTATTTCCTGCACGTGCGCAAGACCCGCATCGAGCTGCCGCAGGCCTTTTTCATGCGCGTCGCGATGGGCCTGTCGCTCGGAGAGAAAGACCGTGAGGCACGTGCCATCGAGTTCTACGAAGTGCTGTCGTCGTTCGATTTCATGTCGTCGACGCCGACGCTGTTCAACGCCGGCACGCTGCGATCGCAGCTGTCGAGCTGCTACCTGACGACCGTGCCCGACGACCTGGGTGGTATCTACGAGTCGATCAAGGAGAACGCGTTGCTGTCGAAGTTCGCAGGCGGCCTGGGCAACGACTGGACCCGCGTGCGCTCGCTGGGCAGCCACATCAAGGGGACCAACGGCGAATCGCAGGGTGTGGTGCCGTTCCTGAAGGTGGTCAACGACACGGCCGTCGCCGTCAACCAGGGCGGCAAGCGCAAGGGCGCGGTCTGCACGTATCTGGAAACTTGGCATCTCGACATCGAGGAGTTCCTGGAACTGCGCAAGAACACCGGCGACGACCGCCGCCGCACGCACGACATGAACACCGCCAACTGGATCCCCGACCTGTTCATGCGCCGCGTGATGGAAAAGGGCAACTGGACGCTGTTCTCGCCCAACAACGTGCCCGAACTGCACGACCTGTTCGGCGCCGAATTCGAGAAAGCCTACGTCGCCTACGAAGCGAAGGCCGCGCGTGGCGAGATCACGCCGTCGCGCACCCTTCCGGCGAGCGACCTCTGGCGCAAGATGCTCACGATGCTGTTCGAGACCGGCCATCCGTGGATCACGTTCAAGGACGCCTGCAACGTGCGCTCGCCGCAGCAGCATGCCGGCGTCGTGCACTCGTCGAACCTCTGCACTGAGATCACGCTCAATACCAGCGACGAGGAAACCGCGGTCTGCAACCTCGGCTCGGTCAACCTGCTGCAGCATCTGAAGGACGGCAAAGTCGACCAGGTCAAGCTCAAGAAGACGATATCGACCGCGATGCGCATGCTCGACAACGTGATCGACATCAATTACTACGCGGTCGATAAGGCGCGCACCTCGAATTTGCGCCATCGCCCGGTCGGCCTCGGCCTGATGGGCTTCCAGGATTCGCTGTACGAACTGCGCATCCCGTACGCATCGGAAGCAGCGGTGCAGTTCGCCGACGAATCGATGGAAGCGATCTGCTACCACGCCTACTGGGCATCGACCGACCTGGCCAGCGAACGCGGCGAATACTCGAGCTACAAAGGCTCGCTGTGGGACCAGGGCATCCTGCCGATCGACACGCTCGACATGCTGGAAAAAGCACGTGGCGGCTACGTCGAGGTCGACCGTTCGAGCACGCTCGACTGGGACACGCTGCGCCAGAAGATCAAGACCGACGGCATGCGCAATTCGAACTGCGTCGCCATCGCGCCGACGGCCACCATCTCGAACATCATCGGCGTCGACGCCTCGATCGAACCCTGCTTCGGCAACCTGTCGGTCAAGTCGAACCTCTCGGGCGAATTCACCGTCATCAACCACTACCTGGTGCGCGACCTGAAGCGCCTCGGACTGTGGGACGACGTGATGGTCATGGACCTCAAGCACTTCGACGGATCGCTGCGTCCGATCGACCGCGTGCCGCAGGACATCAAGGCGCTCTACGGTACGGCGTTCGAGGTCGAGACCCGGTGGCTTGTCGAGGCCGCCGCACGGCGCCAGAAGTGGATCGACCAGGCGCAGTCGCTCAACATCTACATGGCCGGCGCATCGGGCAAGAAGCTCGACGAGACCTACAAGCTCGCTTGGCTGCGCGGCCTGAAGACCACCTACTACCTGCGCACGCAGAGCGCCACGCACGCCGAGAAATCGACCGTGCAATCGGGGCGCCTGAACGCGGTCTCGTCCGGTACCGGTAACGTGTCTTCGATGTCTTCATCACCGGTCGGCATGAGCGCGATCGAAGCCGCGGCAATGGCTGCACAGGCGCAACTCAATGCGATTCCGGCGACCGACATCGCGTTCTGCGGCGTCGACGATCCGACCTGCGAAGCCTGCCAGTGACATCGGCATGACGTGAAGTCGGTTCGCGGCATCGCCTGACAAAATTGCGATGCATGCGGGCAACAAAAGCGTTGATAAGCACGAGATAATTCGGGCGCGGTGAGAGCTGCACTTTGCAACTCTTCATCGTTGCTCACATAATTTGAGCATTGGATTTTTCTATGTTGACCTGGGACGAAGAAGTCAAGCCATCCACGCCGAAGGAGATGCAGCAAGGGCTGCACCGCCCGTTGCAAAACGACGCGCTCCGCTCGCGTTCGATGGACCTTCCGCCTGCACTGCAAACGACAGTTGCGAAGCCCGCACCGCCTCCCTCGATCGCAGCCGTCGCTGTTCCTTCCGTGGTCGTTGCGCCGGGTGAATCGACGCCTGCTGCGCCTGCAGTCACACGTCGCGTCAATGCGGCGGACAAGCGCATCATCAACGGACAGACCGACGTCAATCAGCTGGTGCCGTTCAAGTACAAATGGGCGTGGGAAAAATATCTGGCGACCTGCGCCAATCACTGGATGCCGCAGGAAGTGAACATGACGCGCGACATCGCGTTGTGGAAGGATCCGAACGGCCTCACCGAAGACGAGCGTCGGATCATCAAACGCAACCTCGGCTTCTTCGTTACCGCCGATTCGCTGGCTGCGAACAACATCGTACTGGGCACCTACCGCCACATCACGGCGCCCGAATGCCGCCAGTTCCTGTTGCGCCAGGCGTTCGAAGAAGCGATTCATACGCACGCCTATCAATACATCGTCGAGTCGCTCGGACTCGACGAGAGCGAGATCTTCAACGCCTACAACGAGGTCGCGTCAATCCGCAACAAGGACGAATTCCTGATTCCGTTCATCGAGGCGATCAGCGATCCGCATTTCAAGACCGGCACGCACGAAACCGACCAGACGCTGCTCAAGTCGCTGATCGTCTTCGCGTGCCTGATGGAAGGCCTGTTCTTCTACGTCGGCTTCACGCAGATCCTGGCGCTTGGCCGCCAGAACAAGATGACCGGTGCTGCAGAGCAGTATCAATACATCCTGCGCGATGAATCGATGCACTGCAATTTCGGCATCGACCTGATCAACCAGCTCAAGCTCGAGAATCCCGGGCTCTGGACGCCTGAATTCAAGGCTGAGATCAAGGAGTTGTTCCTGAAAGCCGTCGAACTCGAATACCAGTACGCCGAAGACACCATGCCGCGCGGCGTGCTTGGCATGAATGCCTCCATGTTCAAGGGCTATCTGCGCTATATCGCCAACCGGCGCGCCCAGCAGATCGGCCTCGAGACGCTGTTTCCGAACGAGGAAAACCCGTTTCCCTGGATGAGCGAAATGATCGATTTGAAGAAAGAGCGTAATTTCTTCGAAACCCGCGTGATCGAATATCAGTCGGGTGGCGCTCTCTCCTGGGATTGAAATTACAAAGACGACCGCAAGTGGATTCAGGAATTGCCTTCGCCATCGACCATGCCACAGAGCATGGCGTTGTCGAGGGTGCAGGTGTTCATGGTGCTGGAGCTTGATATCCAACGCCATGGATCGCACCACGCACACAAGCGTGCGTGGTGTGCTCGAAGAGGTTGATTTTTCAACTTGATCAAGGAGAAAGAAATGGCAACTGCAAAGAAAGCACCGGCTAAGAAAGTCGCTGCGAAAAAGGCCTCCCCGGCCAAGACGACCGCTACTGCGAAGAAGGCACCTGCGTCGACGAAGGTGGCCGCCAAGAAGGCGCCAGCAGCTTCCAAGAAGGTTGCCGCGAAAAAGGCTCCGGCTGCAAAGACCCCTGTGAAGGCTGCTGCGAAGAAGGCTCCGGCCAAGAAGGTGGCGACCCAGAAGGCACCGACGACCAAGACGGCTGCGAAGACCGCGACCAAGAAAGCGTCGGTCAAGACCGCAGCGAAAAAGGCACCGGCGAAAAAGACCGTTGCGGTAAAGACTGCAGCAAAGAAGGCGCCGGCGAAGAAAGCAGCCGCCAAAAAGCCGGCAGCAAAGAAAGCGACGAAAACGCCTGCCGCCGCCCCCAAGCCAGCCCCTGCCCCAAAGCCTGCAGTGAAGACACCGTCGGTTGCAAAGAAGACCGCGAAAGCACCTGCCAAGGCTGCTGCCGTACCCTCACCTGCTGCCCAGACAACGCTCAATCCGCAAGCTGCCTGGCCGTTTCCGACCGCAAGCAAACCCTGACCCGCAAACTGCTGGACGAATCGTCCAGTGGCCTGAAGAAAATTAGGCCCGATATTTCACGGTATCGGGCTTTTCTTATTGGACACCGAGCATTTCGCGGTCTACCACATAGTTTTGAGGTCCACGCTGTGCGATCTTGAGTGCGCCCATGCGATTGCCAAGCGCAGCGCACTCGATCAGCGGCCAGCTCTTTTCGAGTCCAAACAGCAATGCACCGCGCCAGGCATCGCCGCAACCGGTCGGGTCGACGATGGCCTCCGGGCTCACGGCCGGTACGTGTGTACGTTCGCCACCGACCCATACTTCGCATCCTTCGGCGCCGAGTGTCACGACCAAGCCGCGCACGCGGCGCGAAATCTCGGCACTGTCCCAACCCGTGCGGTCGCTGAGCATCTTGCCCTCGTAGTCGTTGACGGTGACCCAATCCGCCTGCTCGATGAAACGCGCGAGCTCGTCGCCATCGAACATCGGCAGCCCCTGGCCCGGATCGAATACGAACGGTATCCCGGCGACCTTGAACTGCTCGGCATGCTGGAGCATCGCGTCGCGTCCATCGGGCGAGATGATGCCGATGCGAATGTCCTCGCGCGCCTCGATCGTCGTCAGATGGGCCTGTTGCATCGCACCCGGATGGAAGGCGGTGATCTGGTTGTGCGCGAGGTCGGTGGTGATGAAACACTGGGCGGTGTAGGTATCGGCAAGCGAACGGATGAAATCGGTTCCGATGCCGAGATCGTCGAGGCGTGCGATGTATTCGGCGCCGTCGGAGCCGACCGTGGCCATCGGCAGTGCCTTGCCGCCGAGAGCGTTCAGCGCATAAGCGATGTTGCCTGCGCAGCCACCGAAATCGCGGCGCAGTGCCGGTACCAGGAAGGAAACGTTGAGAATGTGCAGCTGGTCAGGAAGAATCTGGTCGGCGAAACGACCCTCGAAATTCATGATGGTGTCGAACGCGAGCGAACCGCAAATCACTGCTGCCATGGAAGTGCCTGGAAAAAAAGGATGATGGGACCGCGCAATGTCGGTTGCGCGCTCAGGGATAGAACGCGGCGATGCCATAGCCGGCGACCGCCGGCAGCGCAGGCGCATCGGAAAGCGCAAGAGGCAGCATGACCGACCGCGTCGTGTTCGCCGGCAGTACCTCGGCCGCACCGAAATCCGCCGGCAGCAACACGCGGCGAACCACGGCTTGCTCCTGGGTATCGAGCAGCGTCACTTCGACGGCCGGCATCGCGAGCGGCATGGCCGCACGATTGCGCACCGAGAACATCAGCTGATAGCCCTCTCCGCTCGGATCGCGCGCGAACGAGGTGCCGTCGATCGTGAACGCGTCGATCCGGCGCAGTGCCGAAAGCTGGCAACCGCTGATACTGCACATCGCCGCGAGCGCCGGCTGCAACGCCGGCTGGTGCGCGGCGAGCGCATCGCGCGAATGGTAGATCGACTGCGCAGCCAGAAGCACGAGCGCTCCGACACTGATCGTGCGCAACGGCAGGCGATCGAAACCCGGCAGACGCCGCAACCAGCGCTTGACCGGGCCGTCGCGCTGCTCCAGCGAGGCGAAGCCGCCATGTTCGGCCGGCGTGCCGGGCTCAGATGCCGCCAACAGGGATGCCGCGGGCTCGGCCAGCGCCGAGGCAAGCGCTGCGTCGAACGGCTTCCCCGGAGCGGAAGCCGGCGGCGGCACGATTTCGGCCGGTGCCGGCGCGAGAGCCTGCACGCCTGGCTGCAATTCAAGCGACGGCCATTGGCCGAGCCATGGCGCGGGGACCGGCTCCATGCCCTCGTGCGCTGTGGATGCGACGGGCTCGTCGGCAGGTTGCTCACCGACCGGCTCGGACTTCGGAGCAAATGCCTCTTCACTGCTCGAAGGAAATCGAGCACCCGGGAAAGTTGCGAGATCGGGAAAATCGAACGTGGTTTCCGCCGGCGCCACGACCGCCGTCCCTTTCTCGGTGTTCGTCCCATCCAGGCTCTCGTTGCCGTCGAACACCTCGCTGCAACGTCCGCAGCGCACCCAGCCGTCGGAGATGCGAAGCTGGTCGCGCGCCACCTTGAAAATGGTGCCGCAGGCTGGGCATCGGGTCGCCAGACTCACGAGAAACGCTCCGCAGTCAAAGACGCGCCGTCATCAGGATCCAGCCGTCCTCGCTGTCGCTGACATCGAGCGCGGCGTAGGGCGCATAAGCGGCTTTGAGCTCCTCGGCCTGTCGCTCCAGGATACCGGCCAGCACCAGCGAGCCGCCGCCTTTCACGTGCGCGCACAGCAGCGGCGCGAGCACTTTCAACGGCGTCGCGAGGATGTTGGCCAGCACGATGTCGTAGCGGCCCGTCGCCGCGTCCGGCAACCCGACGTTCAACGCGACGTTGTTGGCATCGGCGTTGAGCCGCGTGGCATCGACGGCGGCAGGATCGATGTCGACCGCATCGATCTCCGACGCGCCGAACTTCGCGGCACCGATTGCCAGGATGCCCGATCCGCAACCGTAGTCCAGCACGCGGCCGAGCGCACGGTCGGGCCGCTGCGCGGTCCAGCGCAGGCACATCCGGGTGGTCGGATGGGTGCCGGTGCCGAAGGCCAGTCCGGGATCCAGCCGGATGACCTGGCGCGCTTCTGCCGGTGGCTCGTGCCAGGTCGGCACGATCCAGAATTCGGGCGTGATTTCCACCGGCGTGAATTGCGACTGCGTGAGCCGAACCCAGTCCTGCTCCGGCACGTCGGCCACGCCGAGCAGTTCGCAATCGACGAAGAAGTCCTGCACCGCGAGCACGGCTGCCGCCTCGCGCGCCAGCTTCTCGGACTCGAACAGCGCGATCACGCGCGAACGCTGCCAGCCGTCCTTGGGCGGCGGCATGCCGGGTTCGCCGAACAGCGCCTCCTCGGCATCGGTCTGCGCATCGGCATCCTCGACCGAGACGCTCAGCGCATCGAGCGCGTCCAGCGCATCGCTGATGTCCTCGACACGCAATTCGGGCGATAGCAGACGCAGTTCAAACATGGGTCACCGTGCCCGGGCCGCGAGCCACTCTTCGAGATAGTGGATGTTGGTGCCGCCGGCCATGAACTTGGCGTCGACCATCAGCTCGCGGTGCAGTGGAATGTTGGTCTGGATGCCTTCGATCACGGTCTCGTTGAGCGCCGTGCGCATGCGCGCCATCGCCTGCTCGCGGGTGTCGCCGTAGACGATGATCTTGCCGATCATCGAGTCGTAGTTCGGCGGCACGAAATAGTTGGTGTAGACGTGCGAATCGACCCGCACGCCCGGACCGCCCGGCGCATGCCACATCGTCACGCGGCCCGGCGACGGCGTGAACTTGTAGGCGTCCTCGGCATTGATGCGGCATTCGATCGAATGCCCGCGCATCTCGATCTGGCGCTGCGTGAACGGCAGCTTCTCGCCGGCGGCGACCATGATCTGCGTCTTCACGATATCGATGCCGGTCGTGAATTCCGTCACCGGGTGCTCGACCTGCACGCGCGTGTTCATCTCGATGAAATAGAACTCGCCGTTCTCGTAGAGGAACTCGAAGGTGCCCGCACCGCGGTAGCCGATCTTCTTGCAGGCCGCGGCGCAACGCTCGCCGATCTTCTCGATCAGCTTGCGCGGGATGCCCGGCGCCGGCGATTCCTCGATCACCTTCTGATGGCGGCGCTGCATCGAGCAATCTCGCTCGCCCAGATAAACCGCGTTCTTGTATTTGTCGGCGAGTATCTGGATCTCGATATGGCGCGGGTCCTGGAGGAATTTCTCCATGTAGACGGCCGGATTGTTGAAGGCCGCGCCCGCTTCCGCCTTGGTCATCTGGATCGCGTTGATCAGCGCTGCCTCGGTATGCACCACGCGCATGCCGCGACCGCCGCCGCCGCCCGCCGCCTTGATGATGACCGGATAGCCGATGGCGCGCGCGATGCGCTTGTTGGTCGGTGCGTCGTCGGACAGTTCGCCCTCGGAGCCCGGCACGCAGGGCACGCCGGCCTTGATCATGGCCTGCTTGGCCATGACCTTGTCGCCCATCGTGCGGATGTTCTCGGGCGTCGGGCCGATGAACTGGAATCCGCTCTGTTCGACCCGCTCGGCGAAATTGGCGTTCTCGCTCAGGAAGCCGTAGCCCGGGTGGATGGCCTCGGCGTCGGTCACTTCGGCAGCCGAGATGATGGCCGGCATGTTGAGATAGCTCAGCGCCGACGGCGCCGGGCCGATGCACACGGCCTCCTGCGCGAGCTTGACGTACTTGGCGTCGCGATCGGCTTCCGAATAGACCATCACGGCCTTGATGCCGAGTTCGCTGCAGGCCCGCTGGATGCGAAGCGCGATCTCGCCGCGATTGGCGACCAGGATCTTCTTGAACATGGTCACTCGATGATGAACAGGGGTTGGCCGTATTCGACCGCCTGGCCGTTCTCTCCGAGGATCTGCGTCACGGTGCCCGACTTGTCGGCCTCGATCTCGTTCAGGATCTTCATCGCCTCGATGATGCAGACGGTCTCGCCTTCCTTCACCTGGCTGCCGATTTCGACGAACGCGGCCGCGCCCGGGCTCGACGAACGATAGAAGGTACCCACCATCGGCGACTTCACCACATGACCGGGCACTGCAGCGGGGACCGTCGCAGCCGCCGCATCGGCAGCGGGCGCAGCAGCGGAGCCGGCAGGCACGGCTGCTGCAGGGGCAGCAGCGGTCTGTGCATATTGCGCAGGTGCCGCAACGCCACCCTTGACGATACGGACCTTCCCTTCGGCCTCGGTGATTTCCAGTTCGGAAATATTCGATTCAGACACCAGATCGATCAGTGTCTTCAGTTTGCGCAGATCCATGGGACTCCATTGCCGGTCAGCCCGGCTCTTCGGATTTATATTGCCTGAAAATCACTGTAAATCGGCTTACATGAGCCTACTCAAGCTTTCAGGCGTCAACTCGCGGTCAACAGCCGCGGTACGGGACGTCGTGCGGCCGGATTCTAACTGTGAAGTTGTGCACGCCGCCATGCGTCCAGATCGGCAGCGACGAGCTTTCCCATCTTACGCGCCGCGATCGTTGCCGCCGACGAGACGACGAGTGTGAACGGCAGGCCGCCGGCTGCGTTTCCAAGCCTTTTCATCAGTTCGGTGCCTGCCAGGCCGGTGATCCCGACTGGAAAGGCAACCGGCATACGGCTTAGAAATTTCTCGACCGCAGGGCGCTGATCGACCGCCATACCGACGACTTGCCAGCCGTTGATCGCCTGTTCGGCAAAAAAGCGATCGATCATCGGGAGTTCTTCGATGCATGGCGGACACCAGGTTGCCCAGAAATTAAGCAGCAAAGGTTTGCCTTGAAACGCGGCCAGATCGAATTTTCCGCCGTCGGGACGATCGAACTCGGCTGACCAGAAACCGGCGTCCAGCCGTTCGATGTCCTTGTCGACGTTTTCGTTGCGCCACGTGAATGCAGCGCCCACACCCGCCGCGCCTGCCGCGATCGCGACGCCGCCCATCACCAGGGTGCGACGCTTCAGCGGTGCGGCCATGTCCCGGATTCTCTTTCTATCAGCCGTGCCAAGCCGGCTGCGTCACCACGCGGCTTCCGGCCTTGTGAATCCGGCTTGAATGCGCCACGCATGTCGTCGAGGTCGTACACCAGCAGATGCACGCCGACCTCCTCGCCCAACTCGCGGCTGGTTGCATGAATGCTGAGCGCTTCCACCTGCTCGCCGTGGAAACCGGTGACCGTCCGCGGCTCGTAGTCGACATGATGGTCGATGAGCGCGATCTCGGCCGACTTGGAGTCGTCGCAGAACATCTGGATGTAGATGTCGGACAGGCGGGTCGCCGTGCCGTGCCAGACCGCACCGCCGACATAGGGTCGGAATGCGACCATGCGCTCCATCCATTCGAGCGCGAGCAAGCGCAAGGCATGCAGTTCGCGCGGCTGCGTGTCGGCGCAGAAGGTCAGGATGTAGTCGCGGACCTCGGCCTCGACCTCGTCGTTGTCGGGCAGCACCGTGCGCGACGGCAATCCCATATCCCGCACCGCCCGGCGCTTGGCGGGACCGTATTCCATGCCCTCCTCGACCACAAGACGGGAGGCGACGGCCGCGATTTCGCGCTTGAGCGTGTCCATCCGGGTATTTTGCCCGCTTCCCTAGAATTGGATGGATGCATATCCACATCCTCGGCATCTGCGGCACCTTCATGGGCGGACTGGCCGCATTGGCGCGGGAAGCCGGTCACCGCGTCACCGGCTGCGACGCCGGCGTCTATCCGCCGATGAGCGACCAGTTGCGTATGCTCGGCATCGGCCTGATCGAAGGCTTCGGCGCCGACCAGCTGGCGCTCGCGCCCGACATGTTCGTCGTCGGCAACGTGGTCTCACGCGCTCGCCTGCCCGACGGCAATGCCAAGTTTCCGCTGATGGAAGCGATCCTCGATGCAGGTGCGCCGTACACGAGCGGCCCGCAATGGCTGGCCGAACATGTGCTCCGAGGTCGCCACGTACTGGCCGTTGCCGGAACCCACGGCAAGACGACCACGACCTCGATGCTGGCGTGGATCCTGGAACGCGCCGGACTGTCACCCGGCTTCCTGGTCGGCGGCGTACCGCTCGACTTCGGCGTCTCGGCGCGTCTCGGCACCGGTCAGGCGTTCGTCATCGAAGCCGACGAATACGACACCGCCTTCTTCGACAAGCGCAGCAAGTTCGTCCACTATCGCCCGCGCACCGCGATCCTCAACAACCTGGAGTTCGACCACGCCGACATCTTCGACGACCTCGCCGTCATCGAGCGCCAGTTCCACCATCTGGTGCGGACCGTGCCCGGCAGCGGGCGCGTGGTGGTCAACGGCGACGAGGAAAGCCTGCGACGCGTGCTCGCGCAGGGTTGCTGGAGCGAGATCTCGCATTTCGGGGTCGTGGATGCGACCGGGTGGCAAGCGCACGGCGCACACGATGCTTTCGACGTGCGCCTGCGCGGCGAGACGGTCGGCCGGGTCGAATGGGCGCTGTCGGGTCAGCACAACCAGATGAATGCGCTGGCCGCGATCGCAGCGGCGGAGCATGTCGGCGTGGTCCCGTCGGAAGCGGCCTCGGCGCTGGGCAGCTTCCGCAATGTCCGGCGGCGGATGGAAATGCGCGGCACCGTGGCGCGAGCGGAAGGCGACATCACCGTCTACGACGATTTCGCCCACCACCCGACCGCGATCCGCACGACGCTCGACGGCCTGCGACGCCAGCTCGACGGCCAGGGCCGGAACGCCGAGCGAATCCTCGCGGTGTTCGAACCGCGCAGCAACACCATGAAGCTCGGCACCATGGCCGCGCAGCTGCCATGGTGCCTGGCGGCGGCGGATCTCGCGTTCTGCCACAGCGGCGGGCTGGACTGGAACGTGGCGACGGCCCTGGTACCGATGGGCGAGCGCGCCAGCGTAAGCGATGCGATCGCGCCGCTGGTCGCACGCGTCGTACGGGCCGCACGGCCCGGCGACCACATCGTCTGCATGAGCAACGGCGGCTTCGGCGGCGTGCACGACAAGCTGTTGGCGGCCTTGCGCGAAACTGCCGCCGCCTGAGACCGAACCTGCTTCAGCCGCGGCGCTGCTTCACCGCCTGCGACAGCGTCTCGAGCACCTGCTCCGAGTCGTCCCAGCCGATGCAGGCGTCGGTGATGCTCTTGCCGTATTCGAGACCGGCGATCGGGTGCACGCCGGGCGTGAACTTCTGCGCGCCGGCCGTCAGGTGGCTTTCGACCATCACGCCGAACACGTTGCGGTTGCCGGCCGCGATCTGCCGGGCGATGTCGGCGGCGACGTCGATCTGCTTCTGGTGTTGCTTTGAACTGTTGGCATGGCTGCAATCGACCATCAGGGTCGGGCGCAGGCCGGCGGCCTCGAGGTCGCGGCAGGCTGCGCCGACGCTTTCGATGTCGTAGTTGGGCGCTTTGCCACCGCGCAGGATCACGTGGCAATCCTTGTTGCCGTTGGTCTGCACGATCGCGACCTGGCCGTTCTTGTGCACCGACAGGAAATGATGGCCGCGTGCCGCCGCCTGGATGGCGTCGGTGGCGATCCGGGTGTTGCCGTCGGTGCCGTTCTTGAAGCCGATCGGCGCCGAGATGCCCGAGGCCAGTTCGCGATGCACCTGGCTCTCGGTCGTGCGTGCGCCGATCGCGCCCCAGGAGATCAGGTCTGCGATGTACTGCGGCGAAATCACGTCCAGGAACTCGCTGCCCGCCGGCAGACCGAGGCGGTTGATGTCGATCAGCAACTGGCGCGCCATGCGCAGGCCTTCGTCGATGCGGAAGGTCTCGTCGAGGTACGGATCGTTGATGAGCCCCTTCCATCCGACGGTGGTGCGGGGCTTCTCGAAATAGACGCGCATCACGATTTCCAGCGAATCGGCGTACCTGTCGCGCACGACCTTCAGGCGACGCGCGTAGTCGAGGGCGGCGGCCGGATCGTGGATCGAGCATGGTCCCATGATCACCAGCAGCCGGTCGTCTTCGCCGGCCATGATGTCGTGGATGTTCCGGCGGGTGTGGGTGATTAGCGTTTCGACCGCTGTTCCGCGTATCGGGAAAAAGCGGATCAGGTGGTCGGGAGGGGGTAGCACGTTGATGTCCTTGATGCGTTCGTCGTCGGTCTGGCTGGTTTTCTCGACGCTCGCATACCAGCTGTCGCTGGCGGGGGCGGTGGGACTGGTCATCGTGAAACTCCTGGGTATCGAGGGAACTGAACAATTGAAAACAAAAAAACCGCCGGGCTTGAGGCGCCGGCGGTTTTGGGAGGTTTGCTGTCTGATCGCTTTCTAGGCGCTCACCTCTCGTCCGCCGGAAACCGGGAACCAAAAGTAGCCATGAAAGTAGGAGCGGGCAGAAGACATCGCGTACAAATTTAACACAGGCAGTCTCGACAGGCCGAAACCAGTGACGACCCTCAGGCCGTGCCGCCGACCGTCAGTCCGTCGATCCGCAGCGTCGGCTGGCCGACGCCGACAGGCACGCTCTGGCCTTCCTTGCCGCAGGTGCCGACACCCGAGTCGAGCGCCATGTCGTCGCCGATCATGGTCACGCGGGTCAGCGCGTCCGGGCCGTTGCCCACGATGGTCGCGCCCTTGACCGGATACTGGATCTTGCCTTTCTCGACCCAGTAGGCCTCGCTCGCCGAAAACACGAACTTGCCGCTGGTGATGTCGACCTGGCCACCGCCGAAGTTGATTGCGTAAAGGCCCTTCTCGATGCTGGCGACGATCTCGTCCGGCTTGCGTTCGCCGCCGAGCATGTAGGTGTTCGTCATGCGTGGCATCGGCACGTGGGCGTAGCTCTCGCGGCGGCCGTTGCCGGTGGCCTTGACACCGGTCAGCCGCGCGTTCATCGAGTCCTGGATGTAGCCTTTGAGGATGCCGTCCTCGATCAGCACGTTGCGCTGGCTGGCGTTGCCCTCGTCGTCGACGTTGAGCGAACCACGGCGGTCGGCGATGGTGCCGTCGTCGAGCACGGTGACGCCCTTGGCGGCCACGCGCTCGCCGATGCGGCCCGAGAACGCGCTCGATCCCTTGCGGTTGAAGTCGCCCTCGAGGCCGTGACCGATGGCTTCGTGCAGCAGGATGCCGGGCCAGCCCGGGCCCAGCACGACCACCATCTCGCCGGCTTTCGCAGGCCGCGACTCCAGGTTGGTGAGCGCCGACTTGACGGCGTGATCGACGTATTCGGCGATCTGCTCATCGGTGAAATAGGCCAGCCCGAAACGCCCGCCGCCGCCGCCCGAACCGATCTCGCGCCGAGCGACGCCATTCACGGTCTGCTCCGCGATCACCGTGACCGACAAACGCACCAGCGGGCGGACGTCGGCCGCCAGCGTGCCGTCGGCCCGCGCGATCAGCACCACGTCGTATTCGCTCGCGAGCCCGGCCATCACCTGCGCCACACGTGGATCACGGCTGCGGGCGAGCTGCTCGACCTTTTCGAGCAGCTTGACCTTGGCCGTGCTGTCGAGCGTGGAGATCGGATCGACGCCGTCGTACAGCGAGCGGCTCGACGCGATCTTGCGCGACGGCACTTTCGCGCGACCGCCCTTGGCGGCGGACGAGATCGAGCGCACGGTGCGCGCCGCGTCGAGCAACGACGCCTCGGAAATGTCGTCGGAATAGGCGAATGCCGTCTTCTCGCCGCTCACCGCCCGCACGCCGACGCCCTGGTCGATGCTGAAGCTGCCGGTCTTGACGATGCCTTCCTCCAGACTCCACCCTTCGCTGCGCGTGTACTGGAAATAGAGGTCGGCGTCGTCGACCTTGTGCGCCTTGATCTCGGCCAGCGCCTTGCTCAGGTGCGACTCGTCGAGACCGAAGGGTGTCAGCAGCAGGCCCTGCGCGATGGCGAGGCGTTCGATGGTGGGTTCGCGGGAGATCATGACGGATTATTGCTCGCCCCCTGGCTGCGCGGCACTGCGTGTCCGCTTCGCCTTCCCCCTGCCGGGGGCAACACCTGCGATCGGGCAGAGCCCGTTGCACGGTGTTCTGGGATGGGCGGGGAGCGGTGCGCTTGCGGCGGCTAGGTCTGCATCAAGCGCTTGGCGCGGGCGATGGACATCAGGATGCCGAGCGCGAGGCCGAGCGTGACCATGGCGGTGCCGCCGTAGCTGATGAACGGCAGCGGCACGCCGACCACGGGCAGGATGCCGCTGACCATGCCCATGTTCACGAAGGCGTAGGTGAAGAAGATCATCGTGACGGCGCCGGCCAGCAACCGGGAAAACAGGGTCGGCGCGTCGAGGGCGATCTTCAGGCCGCGGAAGATCAGGAAGATGAAGGAGACGATCAGGAACAGGTTGCCGATCAGGCCGAATTCCTCGGAGTAGGCGGCGAAGATGAAGTCGGTGGTGCGCTCGGGAATGAATTCCAGGTGCGTCTGGGTGCCCTGCATGAAGCCCTTGCCGCCGATGCCGCCGGAGCCGATGGCGATCATTCCCTGGATGATGTGGAAGCCCTTGCCGAGCGGATCCTTGGTCGGGTCGAGCAGCGTGCAGACGCGCTGCTTCTGGTAGTCGTGCAGCACGCGCCAGTCGACGCCGTCGGCGCACAGCTGCGACTCGAAACCGACGATCAGCGTCACCGCGACCAGTCCGACCAGCACCGGCGGCACGATCAGCTTCCAGCTGAGTCCGGCGAAGAAAATCACAGAGAGCCCGGCAGCCAGCACCAGCAGCGAAGTGCCGAGGTCGGGCTGTTTCATGATGAGCCCGACCGGAACCGCCAGCAGCACCGTCGCCATCGCGAAATCGAGCGGCCGCAGCTGCCCTTCGCGGCGCTGGAACCACCAGGCGAGCATCAGCGGCGTGGCGATCTTCAGGATCTCGCTCGGCTGGATCACCATGCCGACGTTGATCCAGCGCCTGGCGCCCTTCTTGGTGATGCCGAAGACCGCGACCGCGACCAGCAAAGCCACCCCCGTGACGTAGAGCGGTACGGCAAACGCCATCAGGCGCTGCGGCGGCACCTGCGCCACCACGAACATGATGAAGCCCGCCAGCAGCATGTTGCGACCGTGGTCGACGAAGCGCGTGCCGTGCGCGAAGCCCGACGAGTACATCGTCAGCAGGCCGGCGCAGACCAGCAGGAACACGGCGAAGGCGAGGAACCCGTCGAAGCCCTGGAAGATGGGCGCGATGCGCCGGGCGAAGGAGGGTTGCTGGAAGACGGCCGACATGGGCGCGGATTATCGTCGGGCATGCACCCGCCCATCACCCATCTCCTCTATCTGCACGGCTTTCGTTCGTCGCCGCGTTCCCTCAAGGCGCGACTTGTGGCCGAACGCATCGCGCAACGCCACCCGAACGTCGAGTGGTGGTGTCCGCAACTGCCGCCATCGCCACGCAAGGCGATGGACATGGTCATGCAGGGCATCGCCGGCTGGCCGCGGGAATCGATGGCGGCGATCGGCTCGTCGCTCGGCGGTTTCTACGCCACGCACGTGGCCGACGTCACGCAATGCAGGGCCGTGCTGCTCAATCCGGCGATCGACCCGGCACGCGACCTGGCACGCTACATCGGCGACCAGACCGCATGGCACGACCCCGAAGAGAACTTCTATTTCGCACCGTCGTTCATCGCCGAGCTGCGCGCGCTGGAGACCGGCCCGCTCGCGCATCCGGAACGCGTGTTTGCGGTTATCGCCAAGGGCGACGAGGTGCTCGACTGGCGCGAGATGTCGGCCCGCTACCCCGGCAGCCGCATCCGGCTGCTCGAAGGCGGCGACCATGCGCTGTCGGATTTCGAGACCGCGCACCTCGACGACGTGCTGACGTTCGTCCACCCACTCTAAGCCGGACGCAAGCCAGAACACCGCGGAACTGGCTCCGCCAAGCCGCAGGTGTCGCCCCCCGGCAGGGGGTAGGCGCTGCGACACGAAGTGCGCAAGCCTGGGGGCGAGCTTGTACTCGAGCCGAATCCAGCATGGGAGAATCCCGCCTATGTTTGTATTGTTCGAAGAAGCCGGCAAGTACCTCGGCGGCCGCGTGTTATCCGAAGCGGAGGCGTCGGCACAGGTCGAGCTCGACACCGGGAAACGCCTCAAGGTCAAGAGCGCGAACATCGTGCTGCGTTTCGAGAAGCCGTCGCCGGCCGACCTGATCGCCGAAGCGCGTGTACTGGCCTCGTCCATGGACCTCGACCTCGCCTGGGAGTTCGCCGCCGACGGCGAATTCGGCTTCGTCGATCTGGCGGTCGATTATTTCCAGGCCAGCCCGACGCTGGTGCAGCAGGCCGCGGCGCTGTTCGGCCTGTTCGACGCGCCTCACTATTTCCGCCGCGCCGGCAAGGGGCGCTTCAAGAAGGCGCCGGCCGAGATCGTCCAGCAGGCGCTCGCCGGCATCGAGAAGAAGAAGCAGGTGCTCGCGCAGATCGCGCAATGGGCCGCACAGCTGGTCGCCGGCGAATGTCCGGCACCGGTGCGCGAGCAGCTGTTCAAGATCCTGTTCAAGCCCGACAAGAACGCGCCCGAATACAAGGCCGTGGTCGAGGCCTCGCGCACCGCGCAGCGCCCGCCGCTCGAACTGCTCGAACGCGCCGGCGCCATCGATTCGCCCTACCAGTTCCACTGGCGGCGCTTTCTGTTCGAGAACTTCCCGAAGGGCACCGGTTTTCCGGCGCTCGCCGCACCGGCCATCGCCGACGACCTGCCGCTGGCCGTGGACGTTCGCGCGTTCTCGATCGACGATTCGCAGACCACCGAGATCGACGATGCGCTGTCGGTCCAGGGCCTGGGCAGCGGGACGGTCACGGTCGGCGTGCACATCGCAGCACCGGCCCTGGCGCTGGTGCCGGGCAGCGCGATCGACCAGGTGGCGCGTGCGCGCATGTCGACGGTCTACATGCCGGGCTACAAGATCACGATGCTGCCCGACGAGGTCGTGCAGACGTACACGCTGCTCGAAGGCGGCGACCGTCCCGCCGTGTCGCTGTATGCGCGATTCGACGAAGCCACGCTCGAACTCAAGGGCACCGAGACCAGGCTGGAGCGCGTGCCGATCGTCGCCAACCTGCGCCACGACCAGCTCGACGGCATCATCACGCAGGCCTGGCTGGAAGACGCCTCGGTCTCCACAGCCGGCACGCCCGATGCGGTGACGGCGCTGCGCGATCGGCTGAGCTTCCTGTTCCGGCTCGCGAAGCAGCTCAAGGCGCAACGCGAGATCGTTCGCGGCAAGCCCGAGAACTTCAACCGCCCCGACTACAACTTCCGGCTCACAGGCAACCAAGGCGAGCCGGTCGGCGACGAGCGGGTCGTCATCACGACACGCCAGCGCGGCGCGCCGCTCGATCTGATCGTCTCCGAGGCGATGATCCTGGCCAACAGCAGCTGGGGCGCGATGCTGGGCGACCTCGGCGTGCCGGGCCTCTACCGCAGCCAGGCCAGCCTGGCACCGGGCGTCAAGGTGCGCATGGGCACGCGCTCGCTGCCGCACGCCGGCCTGGGCGTGAAGAGCTACGCCTGGAGCACCTCGCCGCTGCGCCGCTACACCGACCTGGTCAACCAGTGGCAGATCATCGCAGCCGCGCGCCACGGCAGGACCGCCGCGCTGGCCGCACCGTTCAAGCCCAAGGACGCCGACCTGTTCTCGATCCTCTCCGGCTTCGACGCCGCCTACGCGACGTACAACGCCTACCAGGGCGGCATGGAACGCTTCTGGACACTGAAGTACCTGCAGCAGCAAAGCATCAGCGAGCTCGAAGCCACGGTCGTCAAGGACCTGCCCAACGGCGCGCTGGTGCGCGCCGACACGCTGCCGCTGGTGTTCCCGGTGGCCGGCCAGCAGCCGCGCGGCGCACGCCTGCGCGTGAAGCTCGGCGAGATCGACGAGATCGCGCTCGACGTGCACGGCACCGTGCTCGAACGCCTCGACCTGCCGACCGACGCCGGCGACGCGAGCCCGGACGAAGGCGCCGACGACGGCGCCGAGGACGACGTGGAGACCGCCGGCCCGATCGCGATCGCGGTCGACCTCTCCGACACCGAGACCGGCACGGAGAGCGCACCCGCCTGATCGGCATGAAAGCCCGGAACCCGAGCACGCTGCAGATCGCGCTGGCCTTCTCGGTTCTGGCGCACGCGGCGTTGCTGGCGGTCCGCTTCGTCGATCCTCGATCGTTCGACCGCTTGTTCCGGGAGACGCCGCTGGAGGTGATCCTGGTCAACGCATCGACCAACGAACGCCCGGAAAAAGCCGCCGCGGTGGCGCAGAAGTCGTTGGCCGGCGGCGGCGATCTCGACCATGGCCGCGCCACCAGCCCGCTGCCGCCGTCCGCCTTCACCGCCATCGGCGATGCGAGCGAGGATGCACAGCACCAGGTCGAGGCGATGCAGGCGCAGCAGACGCTCCTGCTCGCACAGATCCGCAAGCAGCTCGCGGCGCTGGCCGTGCCGGATGCGCGCCAGCAGGACAATCCGGCCGATACCGCAGCGCGCGAGGAAAAACGCCGCCAGCTCGTAAACCTGCTGGCCGAGATCGAGCGCCGCGTGAACGAGGAGAATGCCCGGCCACGCAAGCTCTACATCAGCCCCTCGACGCGCGAAGCCGCCTATGCCACCTATGTGGACGGCCTGCGGCGACGCATCGAGGTGCGCGGCACCGAGAATTTCCCCGAGATCGCCGGCCGCAAGCTGTACGGCGAGCTGACCATGCTGGTCACCGTGAACCACGACGGCCGGCTGATCGGCATGGAGATCGTGCAGTCGTCCGGCAACGTCGCCCTCGACCGCCGGGCGCAGGCCATCGTGGGCAGCGTCGGCAACTTCGGTGCCTTCTCGACGGCGATGCGGCGCCAGGCCGACCAGATCGTGCTGCCGTCGCGCTTTCGCTTCACGCGCGACGAGACGCTCGAAACTCAGCCGTCGTCAATTCCCTGACCAACCACACCGCACCATGGACCTCTACTGCGTGATGGGCAACCCGGTCGAGCACAGCCGCTCGCCCTGGATCCACGCCCGCTTCGCCGAACTCACCGGCGAAACGCTTTCCTACGACCGCCGTCTGGTGCCCCTGGGCACGTTCGCGCCGGCCGTCGACGCCTTCCGCGCCGACCCGGCGGGCACGGCGCGCGGCTGCAACGTCACGGTGCCGTTCAAGTTCGACGCCGGCGCGCTGGCGGCACAGCACCTGAGTCCGCGCGCGGCGCTGGCCGGCGCGGTCAACACGCTGAGCTTCACGGCAGGCGGCACGGACGGCATCCACGGCGACAACACCGACGGCGCCGGGCTGGTCGCCGACATCCAGCGCAACGCGGGCGTCGCCCTGGCGGGACGCGACGTGCTGCTGATCGGCGCCGGTGGCGCCGCGGCCGGCGTGCTCGGCCCGCTGATCGAGGCCGGCGCGCGGCGCGTGGTGGTCGCCAACCGGACGCCCGGCAAGGCGATCTCGCTGGTGCAGCGTCATGCGGCACTGGCGTTCGCGCACCATGTCGAGCTCCAAGCGCAGACGCTCGAGGCGGTCGCGGGCGAATTCGACGTCGTCGTGAACGCGACGGCCTCCAGCCTCGCCGGCGCCGACGTGCCTGTCGCTGCAACCGTGCTGAAGCCGGACGCGCTGGCGCTCGACATGATGTACGGCCCCGCGGCACTGGGTTTCATGGACTGGGCACGGGCCCACGGTGCCGTGCCGCGCGACGGCCTGGGAATGCTGGTCGAGCAGGCGGCCGAGGCCTTCTCCATCTGGCGCGGCATTCGGCCACCCGCCGCGCAGGTGCTCGCCGAGCTGCGTGCGTTGCTGGCCTCGGCCTGAGCCGGTCGCCGGGCATGCGCGCACCGTTGCGCTGGCTCGTCTGCGTGATCGCCGCAGCACTGGCGCTCCAGCTCTTCTTCATCGCGCGCATCGCGGCGATGACGGTCGTCGATCCGCGCTCGACCGCGTTCCAGCGCTCCGAAGCCTGGCAGATCGCGACCGAGGGCCGCGCAGGCACCGCCACCGGATGGGCGCAACAATGGGTGCCCTTCGACCGCATCGCCGACAACCTGAAGCGTGCGGTCATCGCCAGCGAGGATGCGGAGTTCGTCTATCACCGCGGCGTCGAGTGGGAGGCCGTCGAGCGGGCCCGCCAGCGCAATGCCAAGGCCGAGGAAATCGCCGCCCTCCGTGCGGCGCGGGCGCGCGCCCGCGGCAAGGAGCCGGCTGCGCCGAAGATCCGCGGCGGCTCGACCATCACGCAGCAGCTCGCGAAGAACCTGCTGCTCTCCGGCGAGCGGACGATGCTGCGCAAGGGCCAGGAACTGGTGCTGGCGACGGCGCTGGAACTGCTCCTGAGCAAGGAACGCATCCTGGAGATCTACCTCAACAACGTCGAGTGGGGCGAAGGCGTGTTCGGTGCCGAGGCCGCCGCGCAGCACTATTACGGCAAGCCGGCCGCCAGGCTGAACGCGAGCGAAGCCGCCCGCCTGGCCGTCATGCTGCCGAGCCCGAAGTTCTTCGAGCACCGGCCCGGCTCGCCCTACCTCGCCGGCCGTGCCGCGACGATCATGGCGCGGATGCCGTCGGCCGAACTGCCCTGAACACCGATTCGATCAGCAGCACGGCGACACAGCCGATCGCATAGGCCAGCACGTCCATCCAGTCCGACGTACTGCCCGGCACGATGCGCAGCACCGGATTCCCGGTCCGCGAATGCCGTCGCCACGCCAGGCACTGCAGCGACCCCAGCGCGCAACCCATGCCGAATGCCGCCGACGCGAGCGGCAGCGGCGCGAGGATCGAAACACAAGGTCGTGGATCGCATCATCGGTGCGTTCCGCGACCGGCGATGCGCCGGGATTCTCGAGCAGGCTGTCGCTACCTGCCGGTATGAAGCGCCTTAACGGATCGGGCCGCTGCGTCCAATCCGGGAAATCGAGCACCAAACAACATGCGTCCCGACGCAAGCCCTGTCCTACAGTCGTGACTCCAAATACAAGAGGAGACACCTTGAATACAACGAAGCCGTTTTTCGCATGCGCGCTGATCGCCACGCTCGCGCCTTCGGCCTGGTCCCAGTCGAAGGTCGAGATGTACGGCATCGTGGATGTCGCGGTTCGTCACACCACCAACGAAGGCCCGACCGGCAACGGCTCTCTGACGCAGATGATCGGCGGCGGCATGTCCCAGAGCCGTTTCGGCATCAACATCACCGAAGACCTGGGCGGCGGACTGCGCGCCGTGGGCAACATCGAGAACCGTTTTCTCGCCGATTCCGGTTTGGTCGCGACGAACAATTTCTTCCAGCAATCGTGGGTCGGGCTGCAGAGCGCCACCTATGGACGGCTCACGTTGGGTCGGCAATACAACGTGCTGTTCGACCTCGTGACGAGCACGTACGCGTCCTATCCCTACTCGCCCTATTTCGAAGCCTACAAGCCGGAGATCGGTTTCTCGCTCGGCGCTCGCGCGAGCAACATGATCAAGTACGTTGCCGAGTACGGCCCGCTGCGCGGCGGCCTGCAATATTCGCCCTCGGAAGATTCGCCCACCGGCGGCCGGACCGCCGGCGGCTTCCTGCGCCATGCCGCCGGCGGCCTCGCGCTCGGCGGCGCCTACCAGACCCTGCAATTCGGCTCGGGCCGCAAGATCGAGGCCTGGACGCTGGGCGGTTCCTACCGCATCGACAAGTGGTACTTGAACCTCGGCTATGGCCGGAACAAGCTCGACGGCGGACCGCTGACCGCGCCGCTCGACCTGGTCGTGCTCTCCGGCATCTGGAGCGGCAGCTCGATCACCAATGGCAACTTCGGCGGCCCGGCGTTCCTGGCGGCGAACAAGCGCACCATCGCGAAGTTCGGTGTCGGTTACCAGATCACGCCGCAGATCAACCTCGGCGCGCACTACTTCCGCACCAACCAGTCCGGTCCGACCCTGGCCGGCAACACGAAGGGCGACTTCTTCACGATCGCGCTCGACTACGCGTTCTCCAAGCGCACCGACGCCTACATCGAGGCCGACCGAACCAGGCTGACGGGCGACGCCAACCTCAACGGCGGCACCACCGAGGGACCGAAGAGCCGCAACGGCTACACGATCGGCTTGCGCCACCGCTTCTAGACTACAGTCGCCGGAATGCGAATTCTCGGTATCGACCCCGGCTTGCAGACCACGGGCTTCGGGGTGGTCGACGCCGAAGGCCACAAGCTGCACTACGTGGCCAGCGGCACCATCAGCACCAGGCACATGGTGCGCGGCAATCTGCCCGAGCGGCTCAAGGTGCTGTTCGACGGCATCGGCGAGATCGTCGCGCGCTACGGTCCGGTGTCGGCCGCCGTCGAGATCATCTTCGTCAACGTCAATCCGCAATCGACGCTGCTGCTCGGCCAGGCGCGCGGGGCGTGCATCACCGCCCTGGTGAATCGGGAGCTGCCGGTCGCCGAATACACGGCGCTGCAGATGAAGCGCGCGGTAGCCGGCCACGGCCAGGCGGCCAAGGCGCAGGTCCAGGAAATGGTCAAGCGCCTGCTCGACCTGCCCGGACTGCCTGGCAGCGATGCGGCCGATGCGCTGGGCATCGCGATCACGCATGCGCACGTCGGCAGTTCGATGGCGAAGCTCGCCGATGCGTCGGGACTGACGCGCAGCACCAGCGGGATGTACCGGCAGGGCCGGACGCGCTGATCCGCTTTCGGGCGCCGCAGCCGGTCAGGCCACGCGTTCGGCGATCAGCACCGCGAAGAAGCCGAAGGCGGCGAGCAGCGTCCACTTCAGCGTGATCCAGCCGAAGCGCCGGTACTTCAGCTGGCCCGTGCCCGCATAGAACGCGAACGACACCGCGCACATCAGCAGCAGAAAGAGGATGGCCCAGCGGAAAAGCAGCATCGGGAACGGCGTGCTTCGGCTGCGTCGCTACCAGGCGCGCGCGACTTCGGCGAAGCCGCGCGGAGCGCGCTTCTCGTCGTCGAATGTGACGATCTCGTAGGCATCTTCGTGCAGCAGCAGCTCGCGCAGCAGCCTGTTGTTGAGGGCATGCCCGGAACGGAAGGCACTGTAGGCCGCCAGCAGCGGACGGCCGACCACGTACAGGTCGCCCATGGCGTCGAGGATCTTGTGCTTCACGAACTCGTCGTCGTAGCGCAAACCGCCGGCGTTGAGCACCTTGGTGTCGTCCATGACGATCGCGTTGTCGAGTCCGCCGCCGAGCGCTAGGCCTCTGCTGCGCATGTACTCGACTTCCTTGGTGAAGCCGAAGGTGCGCGCGCGCGCGATGTCGCGGCTGTAGGAGCCGCTGCCGAGATCGAACTCGACGCGCTGTCCGGTAGAGTCGACCACGCGGTGGTCGAAATCGATCTCGAAGCTCAGCCGGAAGCCGTGGTAGGGCTCCAGCCGCGCCCACTTGGCACTGGCGCCCTCGCCTTCGCGCACCTCGACCGGCGCGGTCACCCGGATAAAGCGCCGCGGTGCCTTCTGCAGTTCGATGCCCGCGCTCTGCAGCAGGAACACGAACGACGACGCCGAGCCGTCGAGGATCGGCACCTCGTCGGCCGTGATGTCGATGACCAGGTTGTCGATGCCGAGGCCGGCGCAGGCCGACATCAGGTGCTCGACCGTCTGTACCTTGGCGCCGCCGCTCGACACGGTCGACGCGAGCCGCGTGTCGGTCACGGCCGCGGCGGTCATCGGGATCGAGACCGGCTCGGGCAGGTCGACGCGCCGGAAGACGATGCCCGAATCGGGCGGCGCGGGACGCAGCGTGAGCTCCACCCGCTGCCCGCTGTGGAGCCCCACGCCGACGGCGCGCGTGATGGCCTTGAGGGTTCGTTGTTGCAGCACGATGTGATTCTAGAAGCGCGAAACGGGCGATGAGACGCCCGCTTCGCTATGGCCTCCATAGGAGGCCGTTCTTCGATCAGTCGGCCTGGCGGCGCAGGAAGGCCGGAATCTCGAAGTCGTCCATGCCGCCCGAGGACAGTGCGTCGACCTTGGCCGCCGCCATCGTACGGTTGGTGCGCCACACGCTGGGAACCGCCATGCCTTCGTAGTTCGGCTGGCCGTGCGCGCCCTGCTGGCCCATGCCGCCCATCGTCGGCACGTTGAACGGGATGTTGTCGGTGCCGGTGCGGATCACTTCCAGGATCGGTGCCTGGCGACGCGCATCGGGACGCGAGAGACCCGTGGCCACGACCGTCACGCGCATTTCTTCGCCGAGCGCTTCGTCGTAGGCGGCGCCGTAGATCACGTGCGCTTCGGGCGATGCGTAGGCACGGATGGTGTTCATCGCGAGCTTCGATTCGGCCAGCTTCAGCGAGCCCTTCGACGCCGTCACCAGCACCAGCACGCCCTTGGCGCCCGACAGATCGATGCCTTCGAGCAGCGGGCAGGCCACGGCCTGCTCGGCCGCGATGCGCGCGCGGTCCGGACCGCTGGCCGCGGCCGTGCCCATCATGGCCTTGCCCGGCTCTCCCATCACGGTGCGCACGTCCTCGAAGTCGACGTTCACGCCGCCGTACTCGTTGATGATTTCCGAAATGCCGCCGACCGCGTTCTTCAGCACGTCGTTGGCATGCGCGAAGGCCTCGGCCTGCGTCACTTCGTCGCCGAGCACGTCGAGCAGCTTCTCGTTCAGGATCACGATCAGCGAATCGACGTTGGCTTCGAGTTCGGCCAGGCCGTCGTCGGCGTTGCTCATGCGCTTGCCGCCTTCCCAGTCGAAGGGCTTGGTCACCACGCCGACGGTCAGGATGCCCATTTCCTTGGCGATGCGCGCGATCACGGGCGCCGCGCCGGTGCCGGTGCCGCCGCCCATGCCGGCGGTGATGAACAGCATGTGCGCGCCGTCGATGGCGGTGCGGATCTCGTCGACCGCCGCTTCGGCCGCCTCGCGGCCCTTGGCCGGCTTGCCACCCGCGCCCAGGCCGTTGCTGCCGAGCTGGATCAGCTTAGGTGCGTTGCTGCGCGACAGCGCCTGCGCGTCGGTGTTGGCGCAGGAGAACTGCACGCCCTGCACGCCGCGCTCGATCATGTGCGCCACGGCATTGCCGCCACCACCGCCGACGCCGATCACCTTGATCTGCGTGCCCTGGTTGAACTCTTCCACTTCGATCATTTCGATGGCCATTTCTGACTCCTTGATTGCTGCTGCCGTTGTTGGGTGGGATGAATGTCTTGTATGTCGTCGTCTGCGCTCATGCGCTCGGGATAGGCGGCCCGGTGCGCCGCCATCGCTCGTTGAAATGCCGCGGCGGTCCGGCCCGCGCCAACCAAAGTGGGTGAGGCCGCATGGTCAGAAGTTCCCCACGATGAAGTCCTTGAAACGTCCGAACGCGGTCTTTACAGAACCGTTCTTCTGCGCAACTTTGTAACCGCGCATGCGCGCCAGTCGGGCCTCCTCGAGCAGGCCCATCACGGTCGCGGCGCGCGGCTGCGCGACCATGTCGGACAGCGCGCTCGAGTACTTCGGAATGCCCCGGCGCACCGGCTTCAGGAAGATGTCCTCGCCGAGCTCGACCATGCCCGGCATCACCGCGCTGCCGCCGGTGAGCACGATGCCCGACGACAGCACTTCCTCGTAGCCCGACTCGCGGATCACCTGCTGCACGAGCGAGAAGATCTCCTCGATGCGCGGCTCGATCACGCCGGCCAGCGCCTGCTTGCTCAGCATGCGCGGGCCGCGGTCGCCCAGACCCGGCACCTCGACCTGCGTGTCCGGGTCGGCGAGCAGCTGCTTGGCATAACCGTTCTCTACCTTGATGTCCTCGGCGTCCTTGGTCGGCGTGCGCAGCGCCATCGCGATGTCGCTGGTGATCAGGTCGCCGGCGATCGGGATCACGGCGGTGTGGCGGATCGCGCCGTTGGTGAAGATCGCGACATCGGTGGTGCCCGCGCCGATGTCGACCAGGCACACGCCGAGTTCGCGTTCGTCCTCGGTCAGCACCGACAGGCTCGAGGCCAGCGGGTTGAGCATCAGCTGGTCGACCTCCAGGCCGCAGCGGCGCACGCACTTGATGATGTTCTCGGCCGCGCTCTGGGCGCCGGTGACGATGTGCACCTTGGCTTCGAGGCGCATGCCGCTCATGCCGATAGGCTCCTTCACGTCCTGGCCGTCGATCACGAATTCCTGCGGTTCGACCAGCAGCAGCCGCTGGTCGCTGGAGATATTGATGGCGCGCGCCGTCTCGACCACGCGGGCCACGTCGGCCGGCGTGACCTCCTTGTCCTTCACCGCCACCATGCCGCTCGAATTGATGCCGCGGATGTGGCTGCCGGTGATGCCGGTATAGACGCGGCCGATCTTGCAGTCGGCCATCAGCTCGGCCTCTTTCAGCGCCTGCTGGATGCTCTGCACCGTGGCGTCGATGTTCACCACCACGCCGCGCTTGAGCCCGTTGCTCGGCGCGACGCCGAGTCCGGCGAGCTTGAGCGCGCCGTTGCCCAGCACCTCTGCCACGACCACCATCACCTTGGCGGTTCCGATGTCGAGGCCGACAACCAGGTCTTTGTATTCTTTGGGCATGGATTCCTCGGTGTTCGCTTATTTTTTCTTGGGGTCGGTCACGACCGTGGTGACGCCGCGCAGGCGCAGTGCATAACCCTCGTTGTGCCGCAGGTCGGCGCCCTCTACCGACGCGACCGTGCGGCCGTACTGCGCCGCGACCTGCTTGACGGTGTGCAGGAACTGCGTCGCCCGCGCGGCCACCTGCTCGCCGCGGCCGCGGCCCAGCTCGACCGTCGCACCGGTGGCCAGCAGCACGTGCCAGCTGCCACGGCTCGACAGGCCGAGTTCTTCGATCTTCAGCTCGTAGGGCGCGAAGATCGGCGTCAGCACGCGGTACATGCCCAGCACCTGGCCGGCCTGGTCGTCGGGACCGTCGAGACGCGGCAGGTCGCTGTCGACCTCGGCCACGTTGGCGTCGAACACCTCGCCGAAGCCGTTGACCAGCCGGGAGCCGGTCTCGTCGCCCCAGTGCGCGACCGGCACCTGCTCGGTCAGGGTGGCGCGCAGCCTGTTCGGGAACTCGCGCCGCACCACGGCCTTGCGCACCCACGGCACCGACTCGAACGCGCTGCGCGCGCGCGCCAGGTCGACGGTGAAGAAGTTGCCTGTCAGCTGCGGCGCGACGTTGGCGCGCAGCGAGACGGCGGTGTTGTGCGTGACCTCGCCGTCGACCTTGATGGCGGCGATCGGGAAGAACGGCTGCCGCAGCACCCACCAGGCGCCCGACGCCAGCAGCATCACGGCGCACGCGGCGAAAGCCAGCGTCGCGGTGACGTTCATGAGCCGGACGTCGAACGGAACGGGAATGCTGTCGGCGGCCATCAGACGATTCCCTTGGCGTCGAGCGAGGCGGTGGCCAGCACGCGCAGGCACAGGTCTTCGTAGGCGATGCCCACGGCGCGCGCGGACATCGGCACCAGCGAATGCGTGGTCATGCCCGGCGAGGTGTTCATCTCCAGCAGGAAGGGCTTGCGGTCGGTCGCGCGGATCATGATGTCGGCCCGGCCCCAGCCGCGGCAGCCGAGCGTGCGGTACGCCGCCAGCGTGATGCGGCGGATCTCGGTCTCCTCGGCTTCGGGCAGGCCGCTCGGGCAGTGGTACTTGACGTCGTCGGTGAAGTACTTGTGCTCGTAGTCGTAGGCGCCTTCGGGTGCGGCGATGCGCACCACCGGCAGGGCTTCGGCGGTCAGGCCGCTGCCGAGCACGGCACAGGTGACTTCCTCGCCATCGATGAACTGCTCGCACAGCACGTCGGCGTCGTATCTGGCGGACAGCGTGACCGCCTCCAGCATCTGCGAATAATTCTCGACCTTGGTCACGCCGATCGACGACCCCTCGCGCGGCGGCTTGACGATCAGCGGCAGGCCCAGCACGTCTGGCACCACGCGCACCTGCTCCGGCGTCTGCCGGTCGGGCGCGAGCCGCACGTACTTGGGCGTCGGCAGGCCCTCCGCCTCGAAGATGCGCTTGGTCATGACCTTGTCCATCGACATGCTGGAAGCCAGCACGCCGGAGCCGGTGTACGGGATGCCGAGCAGTTCGAGCGCGCCCTGTACCGTGCCGTCTTCGCCGTGGCGACCGTGCAGCGCGATGAAACAGCGACCGAAACCGTCGCGGCGCAGTTCGACCAGGTCGCGACGGGCCGGATCGAACGCATGCGCGTCGACACCGCGCGAACGCAGCGCCTCCAGCACGCCGGTGCCCGAAAGGACGGAGATCTCGCGTTCGGCCGAACTGCCGCCGAACAGCACGGCGACCTTGCCGAGGTCCTTCGGATTCGTCACAGTGCCCTCCCTTCGCGAGTGAAGACGCCCGGCTTGGGCGCCATGTGCGCGCCGCCGAGCTCGACCACCCGGCCAGGCACCGCGCCGATCGAGCCGGCGCCCATGCAGATCACGACGTCGCCGCCGTGCACGTTGTCCAGGATGGACTGCGGCATCTCGGCGATCTCGCCGACGAACACCGGCTCGACCTTGCCGGCGATGCGCAGGGCGCGCGTCAGCGCCCGGCCGTCGGCCGCCACGATCGGCGCCTCGCCGGCCGCATAGACCTCGGCGAGCAGCACCGCATCGGCCGTGCCGAGCACCTTGACGAAATCCTCGAAGCAGTCGCGCGTGCGGGTGAAGCGATGCGGCTGGAACGACAGCACCAGACGGCGACCGGGAAACGCACCGCGCGCGGCGGCGATGGTGGCGGCCATCTCGACCGGATGGTGACCGTAGTCCTCGATCAGAGTGAAGGTATCGATCGAGACACCGGGACGCTTCACCGGCACGTCGCCGTAGCTCTGGAAGCGGCGTCCGACGCCCTTGAAGCCGGCCAGGCCGCGCTGCACCGCTTCGTCCGGAACGCCCAGCTCCACGGCGACGGCGATCACCGACAGCGCATTGAGCACGTTGTGCTCGCCGGCCAGGTTCAGCACGATGTCCAGGTCGGGCAGCGTGACGCCGTTGCGACGTTGCGCCGTGAAGTGCATCTGCGAGCCGACGGCGCGCACGTCGACGGCGCGCACCTGCGCATCCTCGTTGAAACCGTAGGTGGTCACCGGGCAGGTCACCTCGGGGACGATGTCGCGAACCGCCGAGCAGTCCGTGCAGAGGATGGCCACGCCGTAGAACGGCATGCGGTGCAGGAATTCGACGAAGGCCTTCTTGAGCTTCGCGAAGTCGTGCCCGTAGGTCTCCATGTGGTCGGCGTCGATGTTCGTGACCACCGCCATCACCGGCAGCAGGTTCAGGAACGAGGCGTCGGACTCGTCGGCTTCCACCACGATGTAGTCGCCGCCGCCGAGCTGCGCGTTGGCACCGGCGCTGTTGAGCCGGCCGCCGATCACGAAGGTCGGGTCGAGTCCGGCCGCGGCCAGCACACTGGCCACCAGGCTGGTGGTGGTGGTCTTGCCGTGCGTGCCGGCGATGGCGATGCCCTGCTTCAGGCGCATCAGTTCGGCCAGCATCATCGCGCGCGGCACCACCGGAATGCGCTTCTCGCGCGCGGCGATCACCTCGGGGTTGTCGGCCTGCACGGCGGTCGAGGTGACCACCGCGTCGGCGCCGGCGATGTTGGCCGCGTCGTGGCCGACATGGGTGGCGATGCCCAAGCCGGCGAGACGGCGCAGCGTCGCGCTGTCGCTCAGGTCGGAGCCGGAGATGCGGTAGCCGAGGTTGAACAGCACCTCGGCGATGCCGCTCATGCCGGCACCGCCGATGCCGACGAAATGGATCTGGCGGATGGCGTGTTTCATGCCCGCACCCCGTCGTTCTTCGCGTTCTTGCGGCGCTTCCTGTCGGCGAGCTCCTCGCAGGCCGCGACCATCAGGTCGACGGCTTCGGTCTTCTGCATCGCCTTGGCGCGCAGGGCTTTGTCCACCAGGGCGGAGCGTTCGGTTTTCTGGAGCAAGTCGGACAGCAGTTCAGGCGTGAGATCGGTCTGTCGGACGAGCCAGCCGCCGCCCGCGTCGACGAGGAAGCGCGCGTTGGTGGTCTGGTGGTCGTCGACCGCCGATGGGAAAGGCACGAACAGCGCTGCTGCGCCGACGGCCGCGATTTCGGTGACGGTGCTGGCGCCGGCGCGGGCGACGATGATGTCGGCCGCTGCGTAGGCGCTGGCAGTGTCGTCGATGAAGGGGACGAGCTCGGCCTCGACGCCGGCCGAGGCGTAGTTGGCGCGCAGCGCGTCGATCTGCCTGGCGCCGCTCTGGTGCAGCACGACCGGCCGCTCGGCGGGTGCGATGCGCGCGAGCGCCTTCGGCACGACCGCGTTCAACGCCTGCGCACCGAGGCTGCCGCCGACCACCAGCAGTTTCAGCGGGCCGCTGCGGCCCCTGAAACGCAGCGCCGGATCGGCCTGCATCAGGAACGGTGCGCGCAGCGGATTGCCGATCCAGCGGGCGTTCTTCAGCACGTCGGGAAACGCCGTGAAGACACGGTTGGCGACGCCGGCCAGCACCTTGTTGGCCAGCCCGGCGACCGAGTTCTGCTCGTGCAGCACCAGCGGCCGGCCGATCAGCACGCTCATCAGGCCACCCGGGAAGGTGATGTAGCCGCCCAGGCCGATCACGACGTCGGGCCTCACACGGCGCAGCACGCCGACGCTCTGCGCGAAGGCGCGCAGCAGGCGCACCGGCAGCAGGGCCAGCGTGAGCAGGCCCTTGCCGCGCAGGCCGCCGAACTGCACCGGCTCGAAGGCGAAACCACGCGGCGGCACGAGTTTTTCTTCCATGCTCGCGGGCGCGCCGAGCCAATGCACGCGCCAGCCGCGCTCGCGCAGGGCCTCGGCCACGGCCAGGCCCGGGAAGATGTGGCCGCCGGTGCCGCCGGCCATCACCAGCGCCGTGTACTTCATCGGCTTGCCCTCGCTCATACGCGGCCGCCGCGCATCAGCACGCGGTTCTCGTAGTCCACGCGCAGCACCAGCGCCACCGCGATCAGGTTGAGCAGGATCGCCGAGCCGCCGAAGCTCATCAGCGGCAGGCCCAGGCCCTTGGTCGGCAGCGCGCCCAGGTTCACGCCCATGTTGATGAACGACTGGAAGCCGATCCAGATGCCGATGCCCTGCGCCACCAGGCCGGAGAACACGCGGTCGAGCGCGATCGCCTGGCGGCCGATGTGCATGATCCGGCGCGTGAGCCAGAGGAACAGGCCCAGGACCAGCAGCACGCCGACCAGGCCGAATTCCTCGCCCAACACCGCCATCAGGAAGTCGGTGTGCGCCTCGGGCAGCCAGTGCAGCTTCTCGACGCTGCCGCCGAGACCGACACCGAAGACCTCGCCGCGCCCGATCGCGATCAGCGAATGCGACAGCTGGTAGCCCTTGCCGAGCGCATGAGCCTCGCTGAACGGGTCGAGGTAGGCGAAGAGCCGTTCGCGGCGCCATTCGCTGGTCATCACCATGACGCCGAAGGCCACCACCATCAGCGCTGCGATGACGAAGAACATGCGCGCGTTCACGCCGCCCAGGAACAGGATGCCCATCGCGATGATCGCGATCACCATGAAGGCGCCCATGTCGGGCTCGGCCAGCAGCAGCATGCCGATGATCACCACCGCCGCGCCCATCGGCCAGACCGCGCGGAAGAAGCGCTCCTTGATCTCCATCTTGCGCACCATGTAGCTGGCCGCATAGAGCACCATGCCGAGCTTGGCGAGCTCCGACGGCTGGAAGTTCATGATGCCCAGCGGCAGCCAGCGCCGCGCGCCGTTGACCACGCGGCCGACGTGCGGGATCAGCACCGCGACCAGCAGCAGGATCGACAGCACGAAGATCCAGGGCGCGGCGCGCTCCCAGGTCTTCATCGGAATCTGGAACGCCAGCAGCGCCGCCACGAAGGCGATGCAGATGAACAGGACATGGCGCGTGAGGAAGAACGCCGGACCGTAGCCGGCGCGCGCGAAGCGCGGGTTGTCCGGCAGCGCGATGGAGGCCGAATAGACCATCACCGTGCCCCAGGCCAGCAGCGCGAAGGTCACCCACAGCAGCGCCTGGTCGAAGCCCAGCACGCGCATCGGCGTCGCCTTGGTCTGCGCGACGTCGGCGCCGCCGAGACGCACCGGCAAATGCATCGGCAAGGCGTCGATGCCGGTCTTGGCGGCACGGCCGAACCAGCCGCGGGCGCGGCCCGGTCCGGTGCCGTCGGCATTGGCCGTGTTGGAGGCGACGGAAGCGGCGCTGTTCATGGACGTGGTTCCTGCACGCTATCGGCATGCGACGGCATTTCCCGATCCCGCAAGGTCTCGACGGCTTCGCCGAAGACAGCGGCACGGTGGGCGTAGTCCCTGAACATGTCGAAGCTCGCGCATGCAGGCGACAGCAATACCGCGTCGCTTGGCGCGGCATGGTCGGCAGCCAGGCGCACGGCCTCCTGCAGCGAGGCCGCGTGCAGCAGCGGGACCCCGGTCGACGACAGCGCGGCCCCGATCGCCGGCGCGTCGCGCCCGATCAGCACCACCGCGCGTGCGAAGCGACGCACCGGCTCGGCCAGCGGCGCGAAGTCCTGGCCCTTGCCCTCGCCACCGAGGATCACCACCAACCGACGTTCGACGCCCAGGCCACCCAGCGCTGCGACCGTCGCGCCGACGTTGGTGCCCTTGCTGTCGTCGAAGTACTCGACCTCGTCGAGGATCGCGATCGACTCGACGCGGTGCGGCTCGCCGCGGTATTCGCGCAAGCCGTAGAGCATCGGCCCTAGCTGGCAGCCGGCCGCGCTGGCGAGCGCGAGCGCGGCCAGCGCATTGAGCGCGTTGTGCTGGCCGCGGATGCGCAGCGCATCGGCCGGCATCAGTCGCTGCAGGTGGATCTCCGGCGCTTCGGCCGCGGCGCCGCGCTTGCGCTTGAGCGTCTCGTCGGCCTCCAGGGCGCGCACCAGCCAGCCCATGCCGTTGATGCGCTCGATGCCGAAGTCGCCCGGACCCTGCGGCATGTCGGCGCCGAAGGTCAGATGGACGCGCACCCGGGGGCGCTGCAGCCGCGCGCGCACCGGCGGCGGCGGCATCCGCATCACGGCCGCGTCGTCGCGGTTGAGCACCAGCAGACCCTTCGAGCCGAAGATGCGCGCCTTGGCCGCGACGTAGTTCGCCATGTCGCCGTGCCAGTCGAGATGGTCCTGCGAGACGTTGAGCACGGCCGCGGCGGTCGGCTCGAAGCCCTGCACGCCGTCGAGCTGGAAGCTGGAGAGCTCCAGCACCCACACCTCGGGCAGCGTGCCGGCATCGATGTGCGCGGCCAGCGTGTCCAGCAGCGTCGGGCCGATGTTGCCGGCCACGGCGACGGTCTTGCCGGCGCGCTCGACCAATTGGCCGGTGAGCGCGGTGACGGTGGTCTTGCCGTTGGTGCCGGTGATGGCGAGCACGGCGGGCGCGTAGCCCATCGGCCGTTCGGGCGGGGGCGCGACGATCAGCGTCGGCGCTTCTTCTTCGGGCGGCTTCGCAGGCGCGGCGGCAGAAAGCTCGGCGATGCGGGCCACGAATTCGGCGGCTTCGCGCGCGGCCGTATGCATGGAAGACCTCGTAGCCACGGGTTCCGAAAGCGCTGCGGCCACAGGCTCGGCCCCGGTCACCGGCACTGGAACGGGCCTCTCAATGTCGAGCGGGGCCGACGTCTCGGCAACGAACTCTTCCACGGGCTCTGCTGGAGATTCGTCCACGATCTCCGGCACCTCGACCGTCTGCAGATCGCGCAGCGCGTTCGCGAACAGATCGAGCTCGCCGCCCACCACCAGCCCCATCGCACGCGCCGCATCGACCACCGGTGCGATGCTCGCGGGCGTCAGACCGGGCGAGCGGTAGACCGCACGCACCGGCGTGCCTTCGACCAGCGCGGCCGACAGCGGCCCGCCGATGAAGGTCGCGTCCGGCACGTCCAGGCGCAGCGCGGCCAGTTGCGGCGGCGCCTCGCGCGTGTCGGCGACCGTCACCGCCGCTCCGTGGCGCACGCACCAGCGCGCCATCGCCAGGCCGGACGCACCGAGGCCCACGATCAGCACGGGGAGGTTTCGAAGATGCTTCATGGTCGGTCGTTCCGGCTCAACGCAGCTTCAAGGTCGAAAGACCCACGAGGCACAGCAGCATCGTGACGATCCAGAAGCGCACCACGACCTGCGTCTCGCGCCAGCCGCTCTTCTCGAAGTGATGGTGCAGCGGCGCCATCTTCAGGATGCGGCGGCCCTCGCCGAAGCGCTTCTTGGTGTATTTGAAGTACATGACCTGCGCCATCACCGAGACCGCCTCGACCACGAAGATGCCGCCCATCACGAAAAACACGATCTCCTGGCGCACGATGACCGCGATGGTGCCGAGCGCGCCGCCGAGCGCCAGCGCACCCACGTCGCCCATGAACACCTGCGCCGGATGCGTGTTGAACCAGAGGAAAGCCAGTCCCGCGCCGGCCATCGCCGAGCAGAACACCAGGAGCTCGCCGGAACCCGGAATGTGCGGAAACAGCAGGTAGCGCGAGAACACCACGCTGCCGGTGACGTAGGCGAAGACGCCGAGCGCCGAGCCGACCATCACCACCGGCATGATCGCCAGGCCGTCCAGACCGTCGGTGAGATTGACGGCGTTGCTCGCGCCCACGATGACCAGGTAGGTCAGGATCACGAAGCCGATGCCGCCCAGCGGATAGCTGACCTCCTTGAAGAACGGCACGATCAGGTTGATCTTGGGCGAGAACTCCAGTGCGAAGCCCGAGCGCACCCAGGCCGCGAAGAGCTCCAGCACGCGCCAGTTCGAGCTCTCCGAGATGCTGAACAGCAGGTAGAACCCGGCCAGCAGCCCGACGATCGACTGCCACATGTACTTCTCGCGCGAGCGCATGCCCTCGGGGTCCTTGCGCACCACCTTGCGCCAGTCGTCGACCCAGCCGATGGCGCCGAAGCCGAGCGTCACCCACAGCACGATCCAGACGAAGCGGTTGCTCAGGTCGAACCACAGCACCGTCGACAACGCGATCGAGAACAGCACCAGCACGCCGCCCATGGTGGGGGTGCCGCTCTTGCTCAGGTGCGACTCCATGCCATAGCCGCGCACCGGCTGGCCGATCTTGAGCGCGGTCAGCCGGCGGATCGCATACGGGCCGACGGCCAGGCCGATCAACAGCGCGGTCGTCGCCGCCATCAGCGCACGGAAGGTGAGGTACTGGAAGACGCGCAGGAACCCGAACTCGGGCGAGAGCGTCTGCAGCCATTGGGCGAGACTCAGCAGCATGCGTGAGCGCGCAGTTCATTCGACATGGCCGGCCTCCATGATTGCCTGGACCACGCGCTCCATACGCATGAAGCGCGAGCCCTTGACCAGCACGCTGGAGACCTGCCCGATGCGCGCCACCACGGCCGACTTGAGCACCTCGATATCGCTGAAATGCCGCACGTCGGTACCGCCGGCCTCGGCGAAAGCCCCGACGCCGTGCGCCGAGGCCGCGCCGAGCGCGAACAGCGTCTCGATGCCGCGCTCGTGCGCCAGCGCGCCGATCTCGGCATGGAACTCGGGCCCCTGGTCGCCGACCTCGCCCATGTCGCCGAGCACCAGCAGGCGCGGTCCCGGCAGCGCAGCGAGCACTTCGACCGCGGCGCGCATCGAGTCCGGGTTCGCGTTGTAGGTGTCGTCGACCAGCGTCATCGCACCGCCGTCGGCGCGCACGAGTTCGCTGGCACGCGAACGGCCCTTGACCGGCTCGAAAGCCGCGAGGCCTTCGGCGATGTGCTCGATCGACACCCCGCTCGCCAGCGCACAGGCCGTCGCGGCCAGTGCGTTGATCACATTGTGGCGCCCGGCGATGCGCAGCGTCGTGCGGACCGGTCCGAGCGGCGTATGCGCGTCGATGTTCCACGCACCGGCCTGCCATGCGGCCGCATGCAGCACGATGTCGGCATCGGCATGCTCGCCGAACGTGAGGCAGCGACGCGACGCGCCTTCCTGCGCCATCTCCTTCCAGAGCGCGGAGAAATCGTCGCCGTGCGGGAACACCGCAGTGCCCGTGGCCGGCAACGCTGCGAAGACCGCGGCGTTCTCCTTGGCCACGGCCTCGACGGTGGCCATGAATTCCAGGTGCTCGCGCTGGGCGTTGTTGACCAGGGCGATGGTCGGCCGGGCCATGACCGCGAGCCGGGCGATCTCGCCCGGATGGTTCATGCCCAGCTCGACCACGGCCAGGTGGTGCGCCGCGCGCAGGCGCAGCAGCGTGAGCGGCACGCCGATCTCGTTGTTGAAATTCCCGGCCGTGGCCAGCGCGCGATCGCCCGCGGCCGCCGTCAGGATCGACGCGATCATCTGCGTGACCGTGGTCTTGCCGTTGCTGCCGGTGACGGTCACGAGCGGCAGCGTGTACTGCGCGCGCCATTGCATCGCCAGCGTACCGAGCGAGGCCAGCGTGTCGGGCACCTCGATGCCCGGCAGCCCGGCGGCTTCCAGGCCGCCGTGCGCGATGGCGGCGACGGCGCCGCCCGCACGCGCATCGGCCAGGAACGCGTGGGCATCGAAGGTCTCGCCCTTGAGCGCGACGAAGAGATCGCCGCCGGCCAGGGTCCGGGTGTCCGTATGGACGCGCGCGAACGGCGTGGCGGCATCGCCCACCAGCCGGGCGCCGGGAAGCCACTGGAGCACCTGGCCCAGTGTCGTCATGGTCGTCATCAATGCACTTTCGGGAATCACAAGGCGCTCCGCGATACGGACGCGCCGATGGCTGCGGCTGCGTGCAGCCGGTCTGAAAATTCGAAACGCTCGCCGCCGATCTCCTGCCAGGCCTCGTGACCCTTGCCGGCGATCAGCACGACGTCCTGCGGCGCAGCCTGGGCCAGCGTCCGGGCGATGGCCCGGGCGCGATCGGGTTCGACCTGGGCGACTTCAGGGCGCGAGAGTCCGAGCAGGATCTGGCTCAGGATCGCCGCGGGGTTCTCGCTGCGCGGGTTGTCGCTGGTGACGACCACGCGGTCGGCGCCCTTCTCGGCGACGGCGGCCATCATCGGACGCTTGATCGCATCGCGGTCGCCGCCGCAGCCGAACACGCACCACAGCACGCCGCCGCGTCGCGTGGCCAGCAGCCGCAGGCCGGCGAGCGCCTTGTCGAGCGCATCGGGCGTGTGGGCGTAGTCGATCACCGCCAGGGGTTTGCCGGGTACGTCCACCCGCTCCATGCGGCCCGGCACGCTGCCCAGGCCACGGCAGGCCTCGACCGCCTGCGCCAGTCCGAGGCCGAGCGCGCGCAACGCGCCGATCACGCCGAGCAGGTTGGCCACGTTGTAGTCGCCGACCATCGCGGTGTCGAGCCGTTCGAGCATGTCGCCGTCGGGGCCGTGCTCGCAGACCGTGAAGCCCAGCCCGTGCGCGTCGTAGCCAACGTCGCGCGCGACAAGCCGGGCCATGGCGGCACCGGCCGAAACGGTCCAGACGTCGAGCGCACCGGCGGCCGTCTCTATCAGGCCCGCGACCAGCGCGGCGCCATGCATGTCGTCGATGTTCACGACCGCCGCACGCAGGCCGGGCCAGCGGAACAACTCGGCCTTGGCCTGCCAGTAGGCATCCATGCTGCCGTGGTAGTCCAGGTGATCCTGCGTGAAGTTGGTGAACACCGCCACGGCGATGCGCGTGCCGTCGAGCCGGCGTTCGGCGATGCCGATCGACGAGGCCTCGATGGCGCAAGCGCCGAAGGCGCGGTCGACGAAGCCGCGCAGCGCGCCTTGCAGCGTCACCGGGTCGGGCGTGGTCAGGCCGGTGTGGACCAGCGCGGGCGGCACGCCCACGCCGAGCGTGCCGATCACCGCGCAGGGCGACGACATGACGCCGGCGACGCACGGCAGGGTGTTGAGCGCCTCGGCCAGCCACCAGGCGGTGGAGGTCTTGCCGTTGGTGCCGGTCACGGCCAGCACGTCGAGTTCGCCCGACGGTGCCGCGTGGTAGGCCGACGCGATCGGCCCGGTCGCGGCCTTCAGGCCGGCATAGGTGGCGATCCGCGCATCGTCGAGGTCGAGATCGAAGCCCTCGACGTCTTCGCGTTCGACCAGGCACGCCACGGCGCCCTGCGCCAGCGCTGCGGCGACGTGCCGGCGGCCGTCGGTCGCGGCGCCGGGCCAGGCGACGAAGCCGTCGCCCGCGGTCACGGCACGGCTGTCGACGCGCAGCGCACCACGCACGCGATCCCGCAGCCAGCGGGCAGCTTCCTGCGGGCTCCGGAGTTCGGGGCGTTGGAGTTGCGTCGAGGGCGTCGTCACGTTCAGAAACTCTCGTCCACGCCCTGGGTCACCACCAGCGGCTTCACGGCCAGGTCCGGCGCGACGTTCATCATGCGCAGCGTCTGCTGCACCACTTCGCTGAAGACCGGCGCCGCGGCGATGCCGCCGAAGTACTTGCCGTCGCTCGGCTCGTCGATCATCACGCAGACGATGATGCGCGGCTTCTCGATCGGCGCCATGCCTGTGAACCAGGCGCGGTACTTGTTGCTCGCATAGCCCTTGCCGACCTGCTTGTGCGCCGTGCCGGACTTGCCGCCGACCGAGTAGCCGACCGTCTGAGCGAGCTGCCCGGTGCCGTTGGGACCGGCGGCCATCTGCAGCATCTTGCGCACGGCCAGCGCGTTGGCGGCCGAGAACACCGGCACGCCGACCGCCGGTTCCGGGCTCTTCAGGATCGTGACCGGGATCAGCCGACCGTCGTGCGCGAAGGCGGTGTACGAATGCGCCATCTGGAACAGCGACGCCGACAGGCCGTAGCCGTAGGCCATCGTCGCCTGCTCGACCGGCTTCCAGTTCTTCCACGGACGCAGCCGCCCGGTCACGGCGCCGGGGAACTGGATCTGCGGCTTCTGGCCGTAGCCGAGCGCGGTGTAGGTGTCCCACATCTCCTGCGGCTGCATGCGTTGCGCGATCTTGAGCGCGCCGACGTTGCTCGACTTCTGGATCACGCCTTCGACCGTGAGCACGCCGTAGTTGTGGGTGTCGTTGATGGTGAAGCCGCCGAGCTGGAAGCGGCCCGGGCTGGTGTCGATCACCGTCGACGGCTTCACGCGTCCGGCCTCAAGCGCCATGGCGACCGTGATCGGCTTCATCGTCGAGCCGGGCTCGAAGGTGTCGGTCAGCGCGCGGTTGCGCAGCATCTCGCCGGTCAGGTTCTGGCGCTTGTCGGGCACGTAGCTCGGATAGTTGGCCAGCGCCAGCACCTCGCCGGTCACGGCATCGAGCACCACCACGCTGCCGGCCTTGGCACGGCGCGCGATGACGGCATCGCGCAGCTTCTGGTAGGCGAAGAACTGCACCTTGCTGTCGACACTCAGCTGGATGTCCTTGCCGTCGAACGGCGGCACGGTCTCGCCGACGCCTTCGACCACGCGGCCCAAGCGATCCTTGATCACGCGGCGCGAACCGGGCTTGCCGCCCAGGTCCTTGTCGAACTGCAGTTCGATGCCTTCCTGGCCGTGGTCCTCGACGTTGGTGAAGCCCACCACGTGCGCGGCGGCCTCGCCTTCGGGGTACTGGCGCTTGTATTCCTTGCGCTGGTAGAGGCCCTTGATGTTCAGGTCGGCGATCTGCTTGGCGACCGGCGCGTCGACTTGGCGCTTGATCCAGACGAAGGTCTTGTCCTCGTCCTCCAGCTTCTTGTCGAACTCCTTCTGCGGCATCTCCAGCAGCTTCGCGACCACCTTCAGCTTCGCCTTGACGTCCGGGTCGTCGCGCTCGATGTCCTCCGGGATCGCCCAGATGCTCGGCGCGATCACGCTCGAAGCCAGCAGCAGCCCGTTGCGGTCGAGGATGCGGCCGCGACTGGCGGGCAGTTCCAGCGTGCGTGCGAAGCGGACTTCGCCCTGGCGCTGGAAAAACGCGTTGTCGATCACCTGCACGTAGCCGGCGCGCGCGGCCAGCACCAGGAAACCGGTGGCGATCGCGGCGACGATGAACTTGCTGCGCCAGACCGGCGTCTTGCTCGCGAGCAAGGGACTGGTCGTGTACTGGACGCTGCGACTGCTTCGACTGTTGCGTGTCATCAGCGGACCTTCCTGGCGGACGTGGCGGCTGCGGCGGAGGCGACCGGCGCCGGTGCCGCGATCGGCGGGATCACGGTGCCGTCCTGACGCACGTACTGCGTGATGGCCGGCGTGGTGGTGCGCATCCGGAGTTGCTCCTTGGCGAGCTTCTCGACGCGCAGCGGCGTCGACTGGGCGCGTTTCTCGACCTGCAGACGGTCGCCGTCCACTTCCAAGCGGTGCGCTTCGGTGTTGACGCGATCGAGCTCGGTGAACAGCAGGCGCGAACGGTATTGCGTGTGGACCAGGAACAGCGCCGAGGCGAGCACGGCGAGCAACAGCAGCACGTTGAGGCGCGTCATCTCAGGCCTCCGTCCGCTCGGCGACGCGCAGGATCGCGCTGCGGGCGCGCGGATTGCCCGCCACCTCGGCAGCCGTCGGGCGGATGCGGCCCAGCGCGCGCAGCTTCATGACTTTCGGCACCGCGAACGGCGCCCGGCGGTCGTAGACCTCTTTCGAATGCGTGACGATGAACTGCTTGACGATGCGGTCTTCCAGCGAGTGGAACGCGATCACGGCGAGCCGGCCGCCCGGCTGCAGCACGGCGAGGCTCGCTTCTAGCGCCTGTTGCAGCTCTTCAAGCTCGGCGTTGATGAAAATCCGAAGAGCCTGAAATGTGCGCGTTGCAGGATTCTGGCCCGGCTCGCGGGTTTTGACCGCGCCAGCCACGAGCTCGGCCAGCTCGGCGGTGGTTGAAACCGGGCCCCTTTCCTGTCGGCGAGCATCAATCGCCTTTGCAATCTGAACAGCAAACCGTTCTTCGCCGTAGTCACGGATCACCTCTGCGATCTGCTGGGTCTCGGCCGTCGCCAGCCAGTCGGCCACGCTCTCACCGCGCGTGGTGTCCATGCGCATGTCGAGCGGGCCATCGAAACGAAACGAGAAGCCGCGCGCCGGGTCGTCGATCTGGGGCGAGCTGATGCCCAGGTCCATGAGCAGTCCGGCCACGCTCGCCGACGGCAGTTGGCCGATGTCGCGGAATCCCTGATGCCGGATGGAAAAACGCGCATCGGTGATGCGCGTTGCTTCGGCGACCGCTTCGGCGTCCTTGTCGAACGCGATCAGCCGGCCGCCCGGACCTAGCCGGTCGAGCAGCCGACGCGCGTGCCCTCCCCGGCCGAAAGTCGCATCCACATAGGTGCCTTCGGACAGCCCGGCGCCTTCCGCGAACAGCGCATCGACGGCTTCTTCGAGCAGCACCGTGGTATGCGTGAGCACGGCGGCGCCGACGACGGGAACATGGCTGGCGGCCATCAGAAAGCCAGGTCCTGAAACGATTCGGACGCCATGCCGGCCTGGATCGCCTCGGCCTCCTTGGCGTCATGGGTAGCCTTGTCCCAGAGTTCGAAATGGGTGCCCATGCCCAGCAGCAGCGTTTCCTTGGCGATGCTGGCGGCGCTGCGCAGTTCCGGCGAGACCAGCACGCGACCGGTGGTGTCCATCTCGACGTCCATCGCGTTGCCGAGGAACAAACGCTTGAGCCACTGGTCCTTGAGCGGCATCGAGGCGATGCGTTCGCGAAATTGCTCCCAGGCCGGGCGCGGAAAGATCATGAGACAGCCGTGCGGATGGCGCGTGATCGTCAACTGACCACCGGCCGTGGCGGCGAGCACGTCGCGGTGCCGAGTCGGCACGGAAAGCCTTCCCTTTGCATCCAGACTCAGCGATGAAGCGCCTTGGAACACGACCACGAAACCCCTGTGATGGGAACTGGCGCGCGCCCCGACGAGACACTGTCCGACACCTTTTCCCACTTAACTGCACTTTTTTGCACTGTAGCAGGAAACGATTTGCACACAAACTTAAGCGTTAGGAATTTTTCTTAATGGAATCAACGACTTAGCGCCGTTTTCGAAGGCAATAAAATAGCGAATATCGTTGCAAATGAAGCACTTAGCTCACGCAATGAATGTGTTGCGTGAACCATCGGCAATCGCCGTACCGCGTCAGAGGATGAATCGAGACAAGTCTTCGTCTTGGCTCAATGCCGACAGCCGCTCGTCGACATAGGCGGCGTCGACGCGGATCACCTGACCTTCGAGCTTCGCGGCATCGAAACTCACTTCGTCGAGCAGGCGCTCCATGACGGTCGAAAGCCGCCGCGCGCCGATGTTCTCGGTACGCTCGTTGACGTCGAACGCGATGCCTGCGAGCCGCGTGATGCCCTCCGGCGTGAATTCGAGCGTCACGTCTTCGGTCGCCAGCAATGCCTGGTACTGCTTGACCAGCGAGGCCTGCGTCTGCATCAGGATCGCTTCGAAGTCCGCGACCGACAGCGACTGCAGCTCGACGCGGATCGGAAAGCGTCCCTGCAGCTCGGGAATCAGGTCGCTGGGCTTGCTCAGGTGGAACGCGCCGCTCGCGATGAAGAGGATGTGGTCGGTGCGCACCACTCCGTATTTGGTGGTGACGGCCGTGCCCTCGACCAACGGCAGCAGGTCGCGCTGCACGCCCTGGCGGGAAATATCGCTGCCCTGCGCCTCGGCGCGGGTCGCGACCTTGTCGATCTCGTCGATGAAGACGATACCGTTCTGCTCGGCGTTGTGGATCGCCTGGGCACGGATCTCGTCCTCGTTGACCAGCTTGCCCGCCTCCTCGTCGACCAGCAGTTTCATCGCCTCGCCGATCTTCAGCTTGCGCGTCTTGCGCTTGCCCTGACCCATCTGGCCGAACATGCCGCGCAGCTGCTCGGTCATCTCCTCCATGCCGGCCGGACCCATGATCTCCAGCGGCGTGCGATTCTCGGCGAGGTCGATCTCGATGTCCTTGTCGTCGAGCACGTGCTCGCGCAGCTTCTTGCGGAACGCCTGGCGCGTGGCGTTGCCGCCGTCGCCGATCGCGGGCGTCGTGGCCGTGGCCGTGGCCGTGGCACCTTCGGGCATGCGGGCGGGCGGCAGCAAAATGTCGAGGATGCGATCTTCGGCGGCATCCTCGGCACGCAGGCGTACCTTGACGCTTTCCTTTTCGCGCGTCTGCTTGACGGCGATCTCGGCCAGGTCCCGGATGATCGCGTCGACGTCCTTGCCGACGTAGCCGACCTCGGTGAACTTGGTCGCCTCCACCTTGATGAAGGGCGCGTCGGCCAGCCGGGCGAGCCGGCGCGCGATCTCGGTCTTGCCGACGCCGGTCGGGCCGATCATGAGGATGTTCTTGGGCGTGATCTCGACGCGCAGCTTCTCCTCGACCTGCTGGCGGCGCCAGCGGTTGCGCAACGCGATGGCGACCGCGCGCTTGGCCTGCGGCTGGCCGACGATGTGACGATCGAGTTCGGAGACGATTTCCTGGGGGGTCATGGACATGGTGGGCGGACTCAGAGCGTCTCTATCGTGTGATGCATGTTGGTGTAGATGCAGAGATCGGCCGCGATTTCCAGCGACTTCCTGACGATCTCCGCGGCCGACAGGTCGGTGTTCTCCAGCAATGCCTTCGCGGCCGATTGCGCGTAGGCGCCGCCCGAGCCGATCGCGACGATGCCGTCCTGCGGCTCCAGCACGTCGCCGTTGCCGGTGATGATCAGCGAGGTGGTGCCGTCGCAGACGGCCAGCATCGCCTCGAGGCGGCGCAATACGCGGTCGGTGCGCCAGTCCTTGGTGAGTTCGACGGCCGCGCGGGCGAGCTGGCCCTGATGTTTGTCGAGCTTGGCCTCGAAGCGCTCAAAAAGCGTGAAGGCATCTGCCGTCGCACCGGCGAAGCCCGCGATGACCTTGCCGTGGTGCAGGCGCCGGACCTTGCGCGCCGAGCCCTTGATGACGATGTTGCCGAGAGTGACCTGGCCGTCACCGCCGATGGCGACCTGATCGCCCTCCGGGGTCTTGCGGCGCACGCTGATGATCGTGGTTCCGTGAAACTGTTCCATCAAAACAAGTTGGGGACCGAAGCCCCGGATTCAAGGCCGACGGTCAGTCCTGGCGCAGCGCGATCGGCGCGTGCTCGGTCAGCCCGACGATGCCGAGAAACGTCGCCACCAGACGCTGCACGTCGAGGAACTGCACCTGCTGGCCGCGTGCTTTGAGCGTCGTGACCCAATGCACCAGCGCCTCGGCTGCGGCGAGATCGATGCGAATCAGCGCGGCGCAGGAGATCGCGGTCGCGTTCGGCGCGCCGGCAAGCTCGAGATCGGCGATCTCCATTTCGAGCCGCCGCCACGTGGCGGGCGTCTCGCCGCCCAGCTCGCCCGAGAGCGATGCATGCCGGAGCACCGACGCTGTCGGCGACACGCCAGCTGGCGCGCCTTGCGATTCCTGCAGCGGCGTAATGCGGCCGCAGGGCTCCTCCCAGGCCGGTGGCGACACCTCGTAGGTGATGCAGTAGTTGAGCGCCGCCATCTCGAACGCATCCGGCGCATGCATCACGCGCAGCGCCGCCATCCGCAGCTGCCACCAGGACTGTTCGATCTCGCGCTCGTTGACCGGCGTCGACTTCTCGAGCACCGACTCGAGCCGGGACGCCCCGGCGAAACGCAGGTCGACCGGCGAATTGGCCCAATGGGCGAAAAGCATCCGGAGCGGGCCGGCGGCGTCGGCATCGATCGAGGCGAGCAACCGCCAGTCGAGCGTCCAGGTGCTGCCGGCCGCCGTGAGCGCGCGCGTCAGTTCGGCGAGATCGGCTCGCCGGAGCTGGGGTGGGCTGCGCCAGTCGGCTGCATGGGAGTCCGCCGCGGCCCGGGCGGGCGACGACGAACCGGACGCCGCCTCCGCATCGACGGCCAACGTGCGCAACGACACCCAGTCGGGCCCGCGACGGCCGAAACGCTGCGCGTAGCGTGCGCTGGCAGCACCGAATTTTTCGGCGTCGCCGGTGGCGCGGTACAGGTCGAGCAGGCCCAGCCAGGTCTCGTCGTGCCCGGCCAGCGGGCTGTCGGCGACCAGGGCCTGCAGCAGGATCGACTCGGCACCGCCGTCGTCGCCGTGCGCGAAGCGGATCGCGGCTTCGTCGAGCGCGCTGTCGCCGGCCGGAAGCATCATACGGCCGGGTTCGGGCATGTGCGGTGGCGCCGCCTTCGGAGCCGCCGAGAGATGGTTGTCGGGCTGCAGGCCCGGCGTGGTGTCCGCATAGGCACGGGAGCGCTGGGCAGCCAGCACTTCCTTGCCGGGGGCAACCGCGTCCGGGCCGCCCGGTTCCCCCTTCCACCACTGGCGCGACATCTGCGCCTCGATCTCGTCGATCTTGCGCAGCGTGACGGCACGACCGTCGGTCTTGCCGCTGACACCGCTGTCGTTTTGGGAAGACAGTGCCTCGGGCTCGCGGATTCCGGCCGCCTCGCGCTGCCGCAACCGGCGCAGCACGTCGAATTCGCGACGCCGCACCGAATCGTTGCGCTGGCGACGCTCCAGCATTTCCCGGAGCATCTCCCGGCTGTAGCCGTTGTCGCCCACGGCCGAGTCCTGCGCGTCCAGTTCGGCCCAGTCCTTCAAGGGATTGCGGACGAACTTCGCCACCTTGGAGAACAGTCGGCCTGAATCCTCTTTCGACATCGGTGCGCCTGGGTCGGGTCGGCTTCGCTCAGTCGCCGAACATCTTCTGCTTGAGCTCGCGGCGCTGCTGCGCTTCGAGCGACAGCGTGGCCGTCGGACGCGCCAGCAGCCGGCCGACGCCGATCGGCTCGCCGGTCTCGTCGCAGTAGCCGTAGTCGCCGGCATCGATGCGCTGGATGGACTGCTCGATCTTCTTGAGCAGCTTGCGCTCGCGGTCGCGCGTGCGCAGTTCGAGCGCGTGCTCTTCCTCGATCGTCGCGCGGTCTGCAGGGTCGGGCACGACCACGGTGTCTTCGCGCAGGTGCTCGGTGGTCTCGCCGGCGTTCTCCAGGATGCCTCGCTTGAGTTCGACCAGCTTCAGGCGGAAGAACGCCATCTGCTTGTCGTTCATGTATTCCGAATCCGGCATCGCGACGACTTCGGCATCTACCAGCTCGGCGACTTCCTTGGTCTTCCAGTTGTTGGCGAGCTTGGGGTCCTTCTTGACCGCTACGTGCGGCGGCGGCACGAGCGCCGTCGAGACGATCTGCGTGAAGCTCGACTTGGCGGCCGTCGAAGCGACCGATTGCGCCATCGAAGGCACGGTCAGTTGCGACAGGCGCGACACGCGACCGCCGCGCGCGGCGGGTGCGGGCGTCGGAATCGCCGAATTGGGTGCATTGTTGGCATTGGCGCCAGCAGTGGGCGTCGCCGGGGCGGGAGTGGGGGCGGCAACCGTTTTTTTCATGGGAGACGATGGGGCGGATGACACGGCACGGGGGCCGTCGGGTTGTGTGGAATCGACGACCGCGGAGGTCGTCTTCGAATCGGAAACCGTCGTTTTCCTGGCCGCGGCGATCGCAGGCGTGGCCTTGGCGGCAGGTTTCTTCACGGTGGCAGGCTCCCTGGAATCTTTCGAGGAACTGGATGCGCCGTCTCGGACAGGGCAAGTGGCGAACCCCGGGGTTATACCCTCGAATGCCCAACAGGGGACAGGCGATTTCCCCACATGGCCATCATTTCCGTATCGTCGCCCTTTCCGCCCGTGCTTCTCGCGTTCAGACCAGCGACTGATCGAGCCCCTGCACGAGAATTTCCCGGGGCAGGTCGATGCCGATGAACACCATCCGGCTCTGGCGCACCTCGTCGGCGCCCCACGCCGGGCCGAGGTCGCTGCCCATCAGCTGGTGCACGCCCTGGAAGATCACCTTCCGGTCGGTGCCGGTCATATGGAGCACGCCCTTGTAGCGCAGCATGCGAGGACCGTAGATGTTGACGATCGCACCGAGAAAGTCCTCGAGCCGGGCCGGATCGAAGGCGCGGTCCGTCTTGTAGACGAAGCTCTTCACGTCGTCGTCTTGATGATGATGGTGGCCCGCGCCCTCGCCCGCATGCGCGGGATGGTCGCAGCGCTCGCCCGCGGCGTGGTCGTGCCCCTCGTGGCCATGGTCATGCGCGTGGTCGTGCGTGTCTTCCTTGAGGAAGTCCGGGTCGATGTCGAGCTTGGCGTTCAGGTTGAAGCCGCGCAGGTCGAACACGCTGCCGAGCGGCACCTCGCCGAAATGCACCTTCTGCTGCGGCGCGCGCGGGTTCATGTGCTTGAGACGGTGGATCAGCGCCTCGGTCTCGGCCTCGGACACCAGTTCGCTTTTGCTGATGAAGATCTGGTCGGCGAACCCGACCTGGCGGCGCGCCTCCTGCCGATCGTTCAGTTGCTGCGGCGCGTGCTTGGCGTCGACCAGCGTCAGGATCGAGTCCAGCAGGTAGCTCTCGGCGATCTCGTCGTCCATGAAGAAGGTCTGCGCGACCGGGCCCGGATCGGCCAGGCCGGTGGTCTCGATCACCACGCGATCGAAATCCAGCAGTCCCTTGCGCTTCTTGGCGGCTAGCAGCTGCAAGGCCTCGCGCAGGTCCTCGCGGATGGTGCAGCAGACGCAGCCGTTGCTCATCTGCACGATCTGCTCCTTCGACTCGGTCACGAGGATGTCGCTGTCGATGTTCTCCTCGCCGAACTCGTTCTCGATCACGGCGATCTTCTGGCCGTGCGCCTCGGTGAGGATGCGCTTGAGGAGCGTGGTCTTCCCGGAGCCGAGGAAGCCGGTGAGGATGGTCGCGGGAATGAGGGCCATGCGGATGCCTTGTTGAAACGAAAACTTGGGAGGCGGTCAGTTTATCGAGTGGCATGCGGCCACACCCCGGCAGGGACTCCCCGCGGACCGGCGAGCGCGCCGTTCGGCGACCGACGAAATCGGACGATTCCGATCGCGAAGCGGCGGTGTCTTCCGGAGACTATGCGGTCGTTGATCTACCGGCAGAAAAACCCATGACACATTCGATCGCTCCTTGCGCACGCACCACCCGGCAACCTGCACCGCTTGCCGAGAAGATACAGGCCCCGGCACAACCCAAGCCGTTCACCCGCGGCGCCGTCGAAGACGGTCGCGATGGCAACAGGATCCGGAATTTCATGCACCGCGTGCAAGCCGGCTTCACTCGTCGCGCACACCAACCCGCCCCGACTCTGCAGGCGAGCGCGATATCGGGGCCGTTTCCTCACGTCTATCCAGTTCCCGGAATTCCCACGCGATTCCCCGGCAATGCCGTTTCACAAGGTCACGGCGCCGATGTCGGCCCGTCCGTGCCACGCAACAACGCCGGATATCCGCTCGGCGTTCCGTACGAAACCCCTCATCTGTACGGCCCCGGGGACTATCGCGTATTCGTTCATCTTTGAACCGCGGCATCGACACCGATGCCGACGGCGCTAGGCGTCGTCTTCGCTCGACCGCGCGGGGCCGACCGCTCCACGCTCGGTCCGTGCCTGGGCGCGTGGGTGCGCAGCGTCGTAGACCTTCGCGAGGTGCTGGAAATCCAGCCGCGTGTAGACCTGCGTCGTCTTGACGCTGGCATGGCCGAGCAGCTCCTGCACGCCACGCAGGTCGCTGCTCGACTGCAGGAGGTGGCTGGCGAACGAATGGCGCAGCATGTGCGGATGCACCGGCGTCGCGAGGCCCGCCTTCAGGCTGCGGGCCTTCAGCTGGCTCCACACCGATTGCGCCGAAAAGCGGTTGCCGCGCCGGCCGATGAACAGCGCCGCGGCACCCGCCGGATCGCGCAACGACGCTGCCGGCAGCGCCGGACAATGACCGCGCACCGCGAGCCATGCGTGCAGCGCCTGCGTCGCCTTGGCCCCGATCGGCACGCTGCGCCGCTTGCCACCCTTGCCCAGCACATGGGCGTCCCCGGAATCCAGGTCGATCCAGCCGGCCGCGTCCTTGCCGGCCTGCGCATCGAGGCCGACGAGTTCGCTCACGCGCAGCCCGCAGCCGTAGAGCATCTCGACGATGGCGCCGTCGCGCGCCTCGGTCCACGGGTCGGCGTCGGCATCGTGCATTTCCGCCAGTCGCACCGCATCGTCGACCGGCAGCGCCTTGGGCAGCGGCCGACCGGCCTTGGGTGCCTTCACGTCCTGCACCGGGTTGGCCGACACGAGCTTTTCATGCCCGAGCCAGCGGTAGAAACTCCGCCAGCACGAGAGCACCAGCGCGATGCCGGACGGTTCCCGGCCGGCGCCGTGCATCCGCGCCATCCAGCGGCGGACGTGCGCGGCTTGCACTTCGACGAGCGAAAGACCGGCCTCGACAGCGCGTTCGACCAGCGTGTCGAGATGTTCGGCGTAGAGATCGACGGTGCGCACCGCGAGCCGGCGCTCGACACGGACGTAGGCGAGATAACGGTCGATCAGCGCCCGGTCGGCGTCGACGTCCATCATGGGATCAGCCTCGGCTCGACGCCGGCCGCAACCGCGACAGCGCACCCGAAGCCAGTTCCGCGATCCGCTCCAGGAAGTCGGTGCCCATCTCGGCGTTGAAGCGCTGCGGATCGGGCGACGCGAGCACCAGCAGGCCGAAGGCCGGTGCGTCCGCTGCCGGTCGCAGCGGCACCAGCGCGATCGAGATCGCGGTGCGCTCGTCGGCCAGCCAGGTGGTGGCGGCGAAATCGGCATTCGGCCCGCAGTACGGCACGGCCAGCGAACTGGCGAATTCCTTCACGTCGTCGCCAACCCGCAGCGCGAACGGCTCTTTCCGGTATTCCTTGTCGCAGTCCCAGAGCCGGATGGCCGCCTGCGGCACCGAGAACAGCGATTCGAGGTCGGCCACGATCCGTGCCGGCAGGCCGCGCGCGTCGGGCGTGGTGAGCAGGTTGCACATCCAGCGGTGCATGCGCTCGGTGGTGGCGACGTTCTCGGTGCCGTGGCGCATCATGTCCATCACGCGATGCTCCAGCGCCTTGATCTTCTCGCGCAGCATGTCGGCCTGGCGCTCCTGCAGGCTCACCGCACGGTTGCCGTGCGGGCTGGTCAGCTGCACCTGGGCGAGCAGCTGGGCATGGCGCTCGAAGAAATCCGGCGTGTTCGCGAGATAGTCGGCGATGTCGTCCTCGGTGATGGGATGCAGGGCGGCGGCGGCGTGGATGGATTTCATGGCAGGTTCATGGCAAGTCGGGCACCTCGATGTCGCCCTCGAACACGGTGACAGCGGGCCCGGTCATGAAAACCGGCTGGCCGAGACCGGCCCACGCGATGGTGAGGATGCCGCCGCGCGTCTCGACGTCCACGCTCTCGTCGAGCAGACCGAGCCGGATGCCGGCCACGACCGCGGCGCAGGCCCCGGTGCCGCAGGCGAGTGTTTCGCCGGCGCCGCGTTCGTGGACGCGCAATCGCACGTGCGTGCGGTCGACGATCTGCAGGAAGCCGGCGTTGACGCGCTGCGGAAAGCGCGGATGGTGCTCGATCAGCGGCCCCTGCACCGCGACCGGCGCAGTGTCGACGTCGACGACGATCTGCACCGCGTGCGGATTGCCCATCGACAGGATCGCGAGCGACACGATCGGCCCGTCGGCATGGGTCGAGAGCGCGAGATTCCAGGTCTCCCAGGCGCCGTCGGCCTGCGGATCGACGCCGGCACGGTCGAAGGGCACGCGCTGCGAATCGAACACCGGTGCGCCCATGTCGACCGTCACGCGGCCGTCCGCGGCCATGCGCGGCTCGATCACGCCCGACAGCGTCTGCACGCGCACCGCTTCCTTGGTCGTGAGCCCATGCTCGCGCACGTAGCGCAGGAAGCAGCGCGCGCCGTTGCCGCACTGCTCGACCTCGCCGCCGTCGCCGTTGTGGATCAGGTATCGAAAATCGACGCCCTCGCCGGGCGAAGGGCGCACGGTGAGGATCTGGTCGGCGCCGACGCCGAAGCGGCGGTCGGCGATGAAGCGGTACTGGGCCGTGGTGAGGCCGAGCAGCGCACCGGTTTCGTCGAGCACGACGAAGTCGTTGCCCGCGCCCTGCATCTTGGTGAAGCGGATTCGCATCGTCGGATTATTCACACCCAGCCGGCCTTGCGGAAGCGCCAAAACAGATAGCCGCACAGCGTCGCGATCAGCCCCAGCGCGACCGGGTAGCCGTAGCGCCACTTCAGTTCCGGCATATGCTCGAAATTCATGCCCCAGATGTCGGCGAACGCCGTGCACACGGCGAAGATCGCCGCCCACGCCGCGAGGCGCTTGGTGACTTCGCCGTCCTCGATGGTCACCATCGACAGGTTGGCGTGGATCGCGGTGCCGATGGTGTCGCGCACCGAATCGATGGTGCCGTTGATGCGGCTCAGGTGGTCCGTCACATCGCGGAAATAGTCCTGCGAGCCGGCGCAGACCTGCGGCACGCGACCGCCGTGCAACTTGCTCGCGGCTTCGAGCAGCGGCGCGACCGCGTGCTTGAACACCGTCAGGCGCTGCTTCATCGCATAGAGGCGCTGCAGGCTCTCGCGCGCCCGGCCCTTGGTGAAGATCTGTTCCTCGATGGCTTCGAGTTCGTCCTCGAACGCGTCGATGGCCGGAAAGTAGCGGTCGACCACCGCGTCCATCAGCGCGTACAGCACGAAGCCCGGCCCGTTGCGCAGCAGGCCGGGCTCGCGCTCGCAGCGTTCGCGCACCTCGACGAAGCCGTGCTCGCTGCGGTTGCGCACCGACACCACGTAGTTGCGGCCGACGAAGATGTCGAGTTCGCCCAGCCCCGACTCGGCGTGCCAGCGCTCCGATTCGGGTGCCGCACCGGCCGGCGCGGCCCTCGGCGCATCCAGCAGGTGCAGCACCGCGAACAGCGAATCGCCGTACTCCTCGACCTTGGGCCGCTGGTGGCCGTTCTGCGCGTCCTCGACCGCCAGCGGATGCAGGTCGAATTCACCCTGGAGCTCGACCAGTTCCTCCTGCGTCGCGTCGTGCAGCGCCACCCAGATGAAGCAGTCCGGCATCGACAGGTGATCGCTGATCTCGGCGACCGGTATGTCGGCGAGCCTGGAACCGTTTTCGTAGACGACGCAATTGACGAGCATCGAACGATCTTGCCATGCTGCCGATAATCGTCCGATGGTCCGCCCCCTCCAACGAAGCCATCCCTACCGCGAACCCGCGCCCCTGCGGCCGGCGGCCACCGTGCTGCTGCTGCGCGACACGCCCGGCGGCATCGAGGTGCTGATGACGCGCCGCTCGATGAGCGCGAGTTTCGGTGCCGGCGCCTACGTGTTCCCCGGCGGCCGCATCGACGAGGGCGACGCGCGGGAGGCGCAGGCGCAGGCGCAGCAGGTGGCCACGCGGCGGCCGACGCAGAGTCGGGAGCAGCTCACGCAGGCCGTCGCCGCGCTGCGCGAGAGCTTCGAGGAACTCGGCGTGCTGCTGGCGCGCCATGCGCACGACGCGCGTCCGGTCGGCGCTGCGACCATCGCCGCCATGGACCGCGGCACGGCTGCCGGCACGATGCCCTTCGTCGCCCAGTGCGCCGCACACGGCCTGCGCCTGGCGACCGACAGCGTCTTCACCTTCGCGCACTGGATCACCGACCGCGACCTGCCCCGGCGCTTCGACGTGCCCTTTCTCGTGGCGCGCATGCCCGACGGACAGACGCCGGTGGCCGACGGGACCGAGCAGTTCGAGCCGGTCTGGGTGCGGCCGGCCGAGGCGCTGGAGCGCCATGCGGCGGGCGGCTTCCTGCTGATGTTCCCGACCGCGCGCACGCTCGAGCGCATGGCGACCTACGCGACGGTCGAGGCAATGCTCGAGGCTTGCGCGACCGAACGGCCGCTGTTCACCAGTTGCCCGCGCGCCGGCCTGCTGCGCGGCGCGGAAGCCCGCTACATGGCGCACGAGCCGCCGTTCGGCGAGCTGGCGCTGGTCTGCCCCGACGGCCAGATCCTGCATGCGCTCGACTGGCAGAGCGAGCGCCCGGTCGCGCTGCTGCGCAACCTGCGCCGGCTCACCGCGCCGAACGCCGGCCCGATGACCGGCCCGGGCACCAACAGCTACATCGTCGGCGATGCGTCCACCGGCTTCATCGTGATCGATCCCGGTCCGCGCGACGACGTCCATACCGCCCGGCTTCTGGAAGCCACCGGCGGCGACATCCGCGCCATCGTCTGCACGCATTCGCATGCCGACCATTCGCCCGGCGCCGCCCCGCTGCAGGCGCTGTGCCCGGGCCGCCCGCCGATCCTCGGCCTGCCCTCGGCACCGACCGCGCGGCCGGCGTCGCACTTCGTGCCCGATCGTGCGCTGGACGACGGCGAGCGGCTGGTGCTGCAGGACGAGGGCGGTTCGACCACACACACGCTGCGCGTGGTCCACACGCCCGGCCACGCGGCCAACCACCTGTGCCTGGTGCTGGAGGAAGACGGCCTGCTGTTCTCCGGCGACCACGTCCTGAACGGCAGCACCACGGTGGTCGACCCGCCGGACGGCAACATGACGGACTACCTCGATTCGCTGACCCGGCTCGACGAGGTCTGCGCCGCGGGCGACATCGACTTCATCCTTCCCGCGCACGGCCACGTGATCGGCTGCGCGCGAGACGCCATCGCGGCATTGCACATGCATCGCCTCGAGCGCGAAGCGCGCGTCCTCGCCGCCATGCGCGCCCGGCCCGACGCCACGCCGCAGGACTGGCTGCCGGTCGCCTATGCCGACGTGCCCGAGCGCATGTGGCCGATGGCCGCCCGCTCGCTGGCCGCGCACGTCGAGCGCATCCAACAGAATTCCACAGGACACCGATGAGACCAACCCCCGACGACGAAGGCATCCGTCTGGCCAAACGCGTGGCCGCCGACACCGGCTGCTCGCGCCGCGAAGCCGAACTGCTGATCGAGAACGGCGCCGTGCGCGTCGACGGCGAGCGCGTCGAGGTGCCGCAGGCGCGCGTGCGCGACGGCCAGCGGGTCGAGGTCGACAAGAACGCGCGGCCCGAGCCGGTGCAGGTCGTCACCATCGTGCTCAACAAGCCGCCGAAGATCGAGTTCGACGCGCCGGTCGCCCGGCTGCTCCTCGCCGGCAAGCGCACCGCCGCCGACACCTCGCAGCGCCCCGCGCTGCAGCGCCACTTCACCGGCCAGCGTTGCCTGACGCCGCTGGAGACCGGCGCCAGCGGCCTGATCGTCTTCACGCAGGACCCGCGCATCGAGCGCAAGCTGATCGAGGACGCGGGGCTCATGGAGTACGAGGTGATGGTCGACGTGACCGGCGAAGTGAGTCCGCAGGCGCTGCACTGGCTCAACCAGTCGCCGGTGATCGACGGTCGCGCGATGCTGCCCGCCAAGGTCAGCGTCGGCCGGCAGAGCGAGGACGGCACCCGGACCGGCCTGCGCTTCGCCATGAAAGGCGCCTGGCCCGGCCAGGTCGCGCAGATGTGCGACGGCGTCGATCTGCGCATCGTCGCGATGAAGCGCATCCGCGTCGGCCGCGTGCCGCTCGCAGGTCTGGCGCCCGGCGAATGGCGCTACCTGCTGCCGCACGAGAAGTTCTAGCCCGAATAAGTGTGAAGCGCGCCTGTAAGCCGGATTCTGTGCACCGGCAGCTTCTTGCGAATCCGCCGGCGTGACCGCCATTAATCTGGGCCGCCGGTCGCCCGGACGGCTCGATGCCACCTACCCGCCAGCCGTCCGCGGAACCACGGGATCAGGAGGTCGCGGCGTACCGCTCGCTCCGTGCGCTGGCCTATTTGGTGTTGCTGCGCGCAGAGATTGCCCGTTTCACCCGGCTCGGGGTCGCCCCTTCGCCGACTCGTCTCTGTTGCTCTGATCCTCACCTCGCGGTGGAGAGTCGTTAACTCCTGCGCTGTCCTGTGCAGTCCGGACGTTCCTCCAGTGCCTGGTTTCCCAGATCGCACCAGCGGCGGTCCGGCGCGCTTCACGGGACGGATTATCTCGCGACAATGGAAAGTCCCCGTTTTCGCCGCCCAAGGAGACCGACCCATGAAAGCCCAGAACATTCTCGAGACCATCGGCCGCACGCCGCACGTGCGTATCCGCAAGCTCTTCGCCGGCACGGCGAAAGGCACGCAGCAGGTCTGGATCAAGTCCGAGCGGTCGAACCCCGGCGGCTCGATCAAGGACCGCATCGCGCTCGCCATGGTCGAGGCCGCCGAGCGCTCCGGCGCGCTGCGGCCCGGCGGCACGATCGTCGAGCCGACCTCCGGCAACACCGGCATCGGCCTGGCGATGGTCGCCGCCGTCAAGGGCTACAAATTGGTGCTGGTGATGCCCGACAGCATGTCGGTCGAGCGCCGCCGGCTGATGCTGGCCTACGGCGCGAGCTTCGACCTGACGCCGCGCGCCGGCGGCATGAAGGCGTCGATCGCGCGCGCCCAGGAGATCGTCGCCGCCACGCCCGGCGCCTGGATGCCGCAGCAGTTCGACAACCCGGCCAACGTCGACGTCCACGTGCGCACCACCGCCGAGGAGATCGCCGCCGACTTCCCCGACGGCATCGACGTGCTGATCACCGGCGTGGGCACCGGCGGCCACATCACCGGCGTGGCGCGGGCGCTGAAGGCGCGCTTCCCGAAGCTGAAGGCGTTCGCGGTCGAGCCGGCGGCTTCGCCGGTGATCTCGGGCGGCGCGCCGGCGCCGCATCCGATCCAGGGCATCGGCGCGGGCTTCATCCCGAAGAACCTCGACGTGTCGCTGCTCGACGGCGTGATCCAGGTCGATGCCGAACCGGCGCGCGAGATGGCGCGGCGCTCGGCGACCGAGGAAGGGATGCTGGTCGGCATCTCGTCGGGCGCGACGCTGCAGGCCATCGCGCAGAAGCTGCCGGAACTGGCGGACGACGCGGTGGTGCTGGGTTTCAACTACGACACGGGCGAGCGCTATCTGTCGGTGGAAGGATTCCTGCCGGGGTGATCGGACAAACCGCATCGCCGACGCGCAGCGTGCCGCCCACCACGACGCGCGCCGTAACGCCGCCGTGCCCGCGCATCGCGTTGTAGCCGCCCGTGCCCAGTTCGGCCTCCATCAGCGAACAGGGTTCGCAGGCGCCGGTGATTTCGAGAACCACATCGTCGCCCAACATCCAATGCAGCCGGACGTCCGGGAAGAGCGAGCGCATCGACAGCAGATTGAGGCCGGAAACCACGAGGTTGCGCCGCAGCCGGGCCGGGTCCAGCGACGGCAGCCCCAGATAGCCCGCGATGACCGGCAGGTGCTCCGCCTGAAGGAGCGTGACCTCCCGCTTCTGCGCCAGGTCGCCGGTGCGCAGCGTCGCGGAACGGCGATCGCCGATGAGGCCGCGGCCCGGCTCGACGAGCGCTTGCGTGACCGACAAGACCGGCGCCAGACGTGCGGGACGGAGAAGAATCGTTTCGATTCGACCGACACGCGCGAAGCGTCGGGTCAGATCGCGCAGGGTTTGATTCGACATGCAACCCTGGATGCCATTTTCTTGCCTTTGCGAACGACATCCACAGCCGCGAAAGACAGTCGGCTGCTGCCTGTCGGCGGAAGGATTCCGTCGGGCCGGGTTCGCCTCAGTGGTGCGATGCCATCGCCTGCCAGAGACTGCAACCCGCCTGACATGGCGGCGTCGTCTTCAGCTGCCGGGCCAGATCGGCCTGCGCTGCCTGCGCTGCCTGAACGATCGACGATTCAGTGCCGGATGCCGTCGCATCGAACGGCGAAACCACCGCCGGTCCACCCATCGCCAGCGCGGCGACGCCGCTGGCCATAACGACTTTCGTGAGTATCAGCATGACCGTCTCCAGAAATTGCGGAGGTGCGTTTTCAAGATAGTCCTCCGCACGAGGCACTTCATCGGGTCTTACCCTTCCTACAATCGCATCCCCGATCACAGCCACCTGCCCGATAACCGCGGGCCGCACGCCATGCTCCGCCTCTCCGAGATCAAGCTCCCCCTCGACCCGCCCGCCGATGCGCTTTCGCGCGCCGTGCAGGGCCTGCTCGGCATCGATGCCGCCGCCGTCGCCGGCATCCACGTCCACAAGCGCAGCTTCGACGCCCGCAAGGCCGAGCTGCTGCAGGTCCACATCGTCGACGTGACGCTGGCCGACCCGGCGACCGAAGACGCGCTGCTCGCCAAGCTGGCCGGCAACCCGCGCGTGCTGCGCGCCCCCGACATGCGCTACCGGCCGCCGGCCACGGCGCCCGGCGATGCATCGCTGCGTCCGGTGGTGGTCGGTTTCGGGCCGTGCGGCATCTTCGCGGCGCTGCTGCTCGCGCAGATGGGCTTCCGGCCGATCGTGCTGGAGCGCGGCAAGCCGGTGCGCGAGCGCACCAAGGACACCTGGGGCCTGTGGCGAAAAGGCGTGCTGGACCCGGAGTCGAACGTGCAGTTCGGCGAAGGCGGCGCCGGCACGTTCTCGGACGGCAAGCTCTACAGCCAGATCAAGGACCCGCGCTTCCTCGGCCGCAAGGTGATGGCCGAATTCGTCGAGGCCGGCGCGCCGCCCGAGATCCTCTACGTCGCGCATCCGCACATCGGCACCTTCAAGCTGGTGAAGGTGGTGGAGCACATGCGCGCGCAGATCGTCGCGCTCGGCGGCGAGATCCGCTTCGGGCAGCGCGTGACCGACGTGCGGATCGAGGACGGCCCGGACGGCCGCCATCTGCGCGGCCTCGTCGTGCGCGACCAGAAGACCGGCGCACCGAGCGAGCTGCGCTGCGATCATGTCGTGATGGCGCTCGGCCACAGCGCGCGAGACACCTTCGAGATGCTGCATGCGCGCGGCGTGCGGATCGATGCCAAGCCGTTCTCTATCGGCTTCCGGATCGAGCATCCGCAGGGGCTGATCGACCGCGCGCGCTGGGGCCGCCACGCGGGACATCCGCTGCTCGGCGCGGCCGACTACAAGCTGGTGCACCACGCGGCCAACGACCGCTCGGTCTACAGTTTCTGCATGTGCCCGGGCGGCACGGTGGTGGCCGCGACCAGCGAGCCGGGCCGCGTGGTCACCAACGGCATGAGCCAGTATTCGCGCAACGAGCGCAATGCGAATGCCGGCATCGTCGTCGGCATCGATCCGAGCGACTTCCCTGGATGGGAGGGCGGCAGGACCGGCTCGCCGCTGGCCGGCATGGCACTGCAGCGCGAACTCGAATCCAACGCCTTCGTGCTCGGCGGCAGCGACTACCGCGCGCCGGCGCAGCTGGTGGGTGACTTCATCGCCGGCACGCCGTCGACCGCGCTCGGCGGTATCGAGCCCTCGTACAAGCCCGGCGTGACGCCGACCGACCTGCATGCGGCGCTGCCCGCGTATGCGATCGCGGCGATGCGCGAGGCCTTGCCGGTGTTCGGCCGCAGGATCTCGGGCTTCGACACGCACGACGCGGTGCTGACCGGCGTCGAGACGCGCACCTCGTCGCCGATCCGCATGACGCGCGGTGACGATTTTCAGAGCGTCAACACGCGAGGCCTCTATCCGGCCGGCGAAGGCGCGAGCTATGCCGGCGGCATCCTGTCGGCGGGCGTGGACGGCATCAAGGTGGCCGAAGCCGTGGCGCAGGCGATGCTGGCTTCGGCGGCGGCCCGACCCGTGCGCGACACGGCCGTTCAGCCGATGGTCGCGATCGCGGAGCCCGCCGCCAGGTAGCTGCCCGCCGCCGCCGCCGGCGCGAACGCGATCCGGCCGGCGCGGTGCGCGACGACCTGCATTTCCATCTTCATCGCCTCCATCACCGCGATCACGCTGCCGGCCGCGACCTCGGCGCCGTCATCGACCTTCCAGCCCTGCAGCGTGCCCGACACCGGCGCCGTCACGGCAGCGGCGTCCATGGCCGGAGCGCCCTCCTCGCCGCCCGCCCCGACGACCGCCGGCGCGACCGACGCCGACGAGAACCCGCGCAGCATCGCCACCGGCAGCCGCAGCGCCATCCGGCGACCGTCGACCTCGATCGCCGTGCCATGCAGCGCGGTGTCGGGCAGCGGATCGGGCCGCACGGCCGCAGCGAGGTCGTTGGCGAAGTCGGTTTCTATCCAGCGCGTGTGCACGCCGAAGGCGTCCGGCGAGACGAAGTCGGCATGCGCCATCACCGCGCGGTGGAACGGCAGCACCGACGGTACGCCCTCGATGCGGAATTCCTTCAGCGCGCGGCGCGCCCGCACGACGGCCTGCTGCCGCGTCGCGCCGGTCACGACGAGCTTGGCCATCATCGAATCGAAGGTGCCCGGCACGGTCGACCCGGCCACGACGCCGGTGTCCACGCGCACGCCGGGGCCCGACGGCAGGTCGAACACGCGCACCGGACCGGGCGACGGCAGGAACCCGCGACCGACGTCCTCGGCGTTGATGCGGAACTCGAACGCGTGGCCGCGCGGCGCGGGCGTCTCGGTGACCGACAGCGGCAGGCCGTCGGCGATGCGCAGCTGTTCGATCACCAGGTCGATGCCGGTGGTTTCCTCGGTCACCGGATGCTCGACCTGCAGGCGCGTGTTCACTTCGAGGAACGAGATCGCGCCGTCCGCGCTCAGCAGGAACTCGACCGTTCCGGCGCCGGTGTAGCCGGCCGCGGCGCAGATGTCGCGCGCCGACGCGTGGATGCGCGCGCGCTGGTCGTCGCTCAGGAAGGGCGCGGGCGCTTCCTCGACCAGTTTCTGGTTGCGCCGCTGCAGCGAGCAGTCGCGCGTGCCGAGCACCACCACGTTGCCGTGCGCGTCGCCGACCACTTGCGCCTCGACGTGGCGCGGCCGGTCGAGGAACTGCTCCAGGAAGCATTCGCCGCGCCCGAAGGCGGTGATGGCTTCGCGCACTGCCGACTCGTAGAGCCCGGCCACCTCGTCCAGCCGCCACGCGACCTTGATGCCGCGCCCGCCGCCGCCGAACGCGGCCTTGATGGCGACCGGCAGACCATGCTTCTCGGCAAAGGCCAGCACTTCCCGCGCGTCCTTCACCGGCTCGGCGGTGCCGGCCACCAGCGGCGCGCCGACCTTCATGGCCAGCTTGCGGGCCTGCACCTTGTCGCCGAGCAGGGCGATGGCCGCCGGAGAGGGGCCGATCCAGATCAGGCCGGCGTCGATCACGGCCTGCGCGAAGGCGGCGCTTTCCGAGAGAAAACCGTAGCCCGGGTGCACCGCGTCGGCACCGCACTTCGCAGCGACGGCGAGCAGCTTGGCGACGTTCAGGTAGGTGTCGGCCGGGCGGTCGCCGGCAAGGCCCCACGCCTCGTCGGCCATGCGGACGTGCAGGGCGTCGAAGTCGGCGTCGGCATAGACCGCGACCGACTTCGCGCCGTAGTCCGCACAGGCGCGCGCGATGCGGACGGCGATTTCGCCACGGTTGGCGATCAGGACTTTTTTCATGGGGTGGCGATTCTGAAGACGACGCGGGCGTTGACGGGGATCTGCCCGGCCCGGTCGAGGTGGTGAAGGGCGACGCAGGCGATGACCGGATAGCCGCCGGTGAGCGGATGGTCGGCCATGAACAGCACCGGCTGTCCGCTCGGCGGCACCTGCAAGGCGCCGAGCGCGGTACCTTCGCTCGGCAGTTCCGCCGGATTGACGCGCGCCAGCGGCACCGCACCGGCGAGCCGGAGCCCGACCCGGTTGGATTGCGGCGTGACCTGCCAGGTCTGGCCGCACAGCAGCGCGACGGCCTCGGGCGTGAACCAGTCGGTGCGCGGACCGAGGACGATGTCGAGTTCGACGACGTGCCGCGCATCCGGCAGGTCGGACGGCGGCGTTTCGGCCGCACCGACGACGGCACCCGACGCGACCGGTCGCACCCCGAGCACGTCGCCCGCCACGACCGGCGCCGGCCCGACGTTGGCGAGCGTGTCGGTCGCGCGACTGCCGAGCACCGGCGCGACGTCGAATCCGCCGCGAACGGCGAGGTAGCTGCGGATGCCCGCCCGCGGCTCTCCGATGGCGAGCGTGTCGCCGTCAGCCAGCGCGAAGGCCTGCCAGCGCGGCGCGTTCCAGCGTCTGCCGTCGGCACGCGTCAGCGTGAGCGGCCCGTCGGCGCCGGTGACCGCGATCACCGACTCGCCGCGGGCGACCAGCCCGAAGCCGCCGTGGGCGATCTCGATGCAGGCCGACCCGCCGTCGTTGCCGACCAACCGGTTGGCCGCCTGCAACGCGCCCTGGTCCATCGCACCGGACGCGGCGACACCCTGGCCGGCCTGGCCGTGACGGCCCCGGTCCTGGAACAGCGCCTGCAGGCCGGCCGAAAGGATTTCGAGCGCGGGCGTGCCCGGCGCCGCAGTCCGCCGAAGCGGCGGGGTCGAAGCTGCCGATGAAGCCTCGCGGACCGTCGGCACGGCGCCGGCGCGTCCGACCGCCACGAAACGCACCGTATCGCCCGGCTGCAGCAGTGCCGGCACGGCGCGCGACAAGTCCCACATCGGCACCGACGTGATGCCGATGAGCTGCCAGCCACCCGGGCTCGCTTGCGGATAGACGCCGCTGAAAGTGCCCGCGAGCCCTACCGCACCGGCCGGAATACGGGTGCGCGGCGTCTTGCGGCGCGGTATGTCCAGGCTCGGATCGCCGCCTGCGAGGTACGCGAAGCCGGGTGCGAAGCCGGTGAAGGCGACGGTGTAGTCGCTGCCGGTGTGGCGACGGACCACCTCTTCGGGCGCGATGCCGAGCAGGACGGCGACTTCGGCCAGGTCCGCGCCGTCGTAGGTCACCGGAATCTCGATGCGCCGCTCGACCGGCGCGGCGCGCGCATCGAGACTGCGCGCGCCGATGCGGTTCGCCAGTTCGACGGCACCGAGCGCGGCCGGGCGGAAAGTCACGAGGATCGTGCGCGCGGCCGGCACGAGTTCCTCGACGCCGGCGATGGGGTCGGCCTGCAGCGAGGCCAGCAGCGCGAGCGTCTGCGGCAGATCGTCGAGCTCGACCAGCACCGCGTTCAGGTTGACGGGAAGAAAGCGCATCGTCATTCCTCCGCCGGGGCGTCGACGAAGGGCCGTATCGCGATGCCGGCTCGCGTCAGCCGGTCGCGCACGGCGCGCGCCAGCGCCACCGCACCGGGGCTGTCGCCGTGGACGCAGATCGAATCGGCACGCAGGCGCACCGGGCTGCCGTCGACGGCGGTCACGACACCCTCGGTGGCGAGCCTCAGCATGCGCTCGGCCACCTCGTGCGTGTCGTGCAGCACGGCGCCGGGTTCGCGGCGCGACACCAGCGTGCCCTGCGGCGTGTAGGCGCGGTCGGCGAAGGCTTCGGCCACCACCGCCACGCCCATCCCGTCGGCCCAGCGCAGCAGCGGCGAACCGGCCAGCGCGACCAGGCGGAGTGCCGGATCGACCTCGCGCATCGCCGTCAGCACGTCGCGCGCCTGGCGCTCGTCGTGGGCGATGGTGTTGTAGAGCGCGCCGTGCGGCTTGACATAGCGCACCCGCGTGCCGGCCGCCGTGGCCAGCCCTTGCAGCGCGCCGATCTGGTAGATCACGTCGGCGATCAGATCGGCGCTGTCGACGTCCATGTTGCGGCGCCCGAAGCCGGTGAGGTCCGGGTAGGCCACGTGCGCGCCGACCGCGACGCCCTGCGCCGCCGCGAGACGCAGCGTGCGCAGGATGCCGGCCGGATCGCCCGCATGGAAACCGCAGGCCACGTTGGCGCTGCTCACGATGCCGAGCATCGCGGCGTCGTCGCCCATTCGCCACGCGCCCAAACTCTCGCCGAGGTCGCTGTTGAGGTCGATGTGCATCGGGTTCACCGGATTCAGCGCCAGCCGAGGAAGTACAGCAGGAACACGTTGATCAGCAGCAGCGTCGCGGCGGTCGGGATCTGCACCCGGATCACCGCGTTCTTGTCGGGCAGCTCCAGCAGCGCGGCCGGAACGATGTTGAAGTTGGCCGCCATCGGCGTCATGAGCGTGCCGCAGTAGCCGGAGAACATGCCGATCGCCGCCATCACGGCCGGATCGACGTGGAACACGCCCACCAGCACCGGCACGCCGACGCCGCCGGTCATCACCGGGAACGCCGCGAAGCCGTTGCCCATGATGATGGTGAAGAGCGCCATGCCGACCACGTAGACCAGCACCGCGACGAAGCGGAGGTCCATGTTGATGTAACTGGTCGTGATGTGCGCCACGGCCTTGCCCACGCCGGCGTCGGAGAACACCAGACCCAGCATCCCGAGCATCTGCGGCAGGACCACGGCCCAGCCGAGCGCATCGGTCAGTCGGCGCGATTCGCGCATGCCCTGCAGCGGCGTCTCGCGCGTCAGCCAGCAGGCCAGCAGCAGCGCCACCACGCAGCCGATGCCGAGCGCCACCAGCGTGGTGTTCTTCGGATCGAGCAGCGGCACGCCGCCGATGTTCAGGTGCTTGGCCGACAGCGTGCCGATGACGGTGACCACCGGGATCGCCAGCGCGGGAACGAACAGCTTGTTGCCCAGCCGGCGGGCGCTGGCTTCGTACTGCGCCGGCGACGGCTCGTCGTGCCTGCCCGCGCCGACACCGCGCAGCCCGGCGATGACGGCCATCGCGATGGCGCCGGCGCCCACCCAGGTCGGCGGCAACCGGTCGCCGATGAGGAACACCAGCGCATACAGGGCCCAGAACAGCGCGCTGCTGTAGCGCTTGGGGTGATGGCGGTCGGCCAGCGTCATCACGGCCGTGATCGCCAGGATGACGCCGACCAGGATGTAGAGGAGGTTGATAGAGAAAATCATGATCAGCCCGCCTTCTTCACGTCGGTGCGCTGCGCACCGAATTCACGCTCGAGCGACTTGTCGAGCCGCCGCAGCCGCCACGAATGGACGACGAAGGCCGCGATGGCCGTCGGGATGCCCCAAAGCGCGATGTGCAGCGGCTCGACGTCGATACCGGCCTCGTGCAGGAAGGTGCTCATCAGCACGATCGCGCCGAAGGCCACGAAGATGTCCTCGCCGAAGAACAGGCCGACGTTGTCGGTCGCTGCGGCATAGGCGCGCAGCTTGTGGCGAATGCGGTCGGGCAGCTTGCCGTAGCGCGCCTCGGTCGCGCCCTCGGCCATCGGCGCCAGCAACGGCCGCACCATCTGCGGGTGGCCGCCCAGGCTGGTGAGGCCGACCGCCGCCGTCAGTTCCCGCGCGGCCAGGTACACGATCAGCAGCCGACCGGCGGTGGCCGACTGAATGCGGCCGATCCAGTTCTGCGCGTGCCGGCGCAGACCGTGCCGCTCGAGCAGGCCGATGACGGCCAGCGGCAGCAGGATGATCAGCGGCAGGTTGCGGGTCTTGATGAACCCGCTGCCGATGGCCGCCAGCACCGCCACCGGCCCGAAGCCGGCCGCGAAGGCGGTGACGATGGCCGTGACGATCACCACCAGCATCGGATTGAAGCGGAGGACGAACCCCGCGATGATCACGGCCACCCCGAGGAGCGGCCATAGATTGACGTCTTGAATCATGTCGGACTTTCTTTTGAATGCTTGGGATTCGGATGCGGGACGTTCATCCAATGCAAATCCTGTGCCAATCAATGAGCAACTTGCAATGCATTGATCATTCATAATTTTCGGATTGTTGAACGATCCGATTTATTTTGCCCAACAACGATGCATCGGAAGCACCATGCAAACCCTTAGGGGTCCCATGCCGGTGCATTGGAATCTGCTAAAAGCACCTCTTTCTCCTCTTCAGGCATGACCCGGCTGGCCAATCCTTCCTCCCCACCTCCGGCGGCCGTCGTCACGCACACGCTCAGCGACCGCGTGGCCGACCTGATCCGCCAGAAGATCGTTAAGGGAGAATTCACGCCCGGGCAGCGCCTGTCGGAAGCGGCGATCAGCGAAAGCCTGGAGATTTCGCGCAACACGTTGCGCGAAGTGTTCCGCACGCTGACCAAGGAAGGGCTGATCAAGCACGCGCCCAACCGCGGCGTGTTCGTGGCCGTGCCGAGCATGGCGTCGATCATCGACATCTACCGGGTCCGCCGCCTGATCGAATGCCAGGCGATGGCCCAGGCCTATCCGCGTCATCCGGCCAAGAAGCATCTGAGGGCGGCGGTCGAGATGGCGCTGAAGTGCCGCGCCGTCGAGGACTGGACCGGCGTGGGCACGGCGAACATGGAATTCCACATGGCGATCGTGGAACTGGCCGACAGCGAGCGGCTCAATATCCTGTTCGCGCACATCCTGGTCGAACTGCGGCTCGCCTTCGGTCTGCTCGCCGATCCCGAATTCCTGCACGCGCCGTATGTCGACATGAATGTCAGGATCCTCGAGCTTTTCGAGGCCGGCAAGTTCGCCGAAGGAGCGACCGAACTCAACGCCTATCTCGTGCATTCGGAGCGCATCGTGCTGGCGGTCTACGCGCGGCGGATGCCCGACAACGGCTTCGACAACTAACAATCCCGAGGATTTCCATGCCAGATGCAAACACGGCTGCAACGGCCGGCGACTTCCACTTCTACGAGCCCGCGCAGGGCCACGGCCTGCCGCACGACCCGTTCAACGCGATGGTCGGCCCGCGGCCGATCGGCTGGATCTCTTCGCACGATGCGCAGGGCCGGCTCAACCTCGCGCCCTACAGCTTCTTCAACGCCTTCAACTACACGCCGCCGATCGTGGGCTTCTGCAGCATCGGCGCCAAGGACAGCCTGCGCAACATTCGCGAGACGCGCGAATTCGGCTGGAACCTCGCCACCCGGCCGCTGGCCGAGCAGATGAACGCGAGTTGCGCCGCGGTGCCACCCGAGGTCGACGAGTTCGTGCTGGCCGGCCTGACGCCCGTGGCGTCGCGCTGCATCGCCGTGCCGCGCGTGGCCGAGAGCCCGGTGTCCTTCGAGTGCCGGCTGACGCAGATCGTGCAGCTGCAAGGCGCAAACGAAGTGCCGGTGGAAAGCTGGCTGGTGCTCGGCGAGGTGGTCGGCGTGCACATCGCGCGCCATCTGCTCAAGGACGGCGTCTACGACACCGCGGCTGCCGAGCCGATCCTGCGCGGCGGCGGCCCTGCCGACTACTTCACGGTGACGCCCGACAATCTCTTCAAGATGTTCCGCCCCCGCTGACCTTCGCGAACCTTCGACGGCCCGATCGCCTAAGGTCGCAGACCCTTTCAATGCCGCGCCTGGCGCGGCCTCACCAGAACCGATTCCGATGACCGACGCTCCCCAGATCAACGAAACCCACGAGCCGCATGCTGAGACCTCGCTGCCGCCCGTGACGCCATCCGCAGCCGCTCCCGTGGATGGCGACGGCGCTGGCACTGCCGGCCAGGAACGCGCCCCGCGCGCACGGCGCTCGCGCGGTGGACGCGGCAGGCGTCGCAACGGACCGGACGCTCAGGCTGGCGAGGCGGCCGAAGGTGCGCAGGTCGCGGAAGATGGTGACGGCACGTTGGCCGTCGCTCCGGAGATGCCCGGCGAGACGGCACCCGCCGATGCCGCTCGGCAGCGAAACGCCCGCCATGCGCAGCATCAGCAGCGCAAGCCGCAGCAGTCGCCGTCGGCCTCCGGCGAGCCGCGCGAAGGTCGCGGCGGACAGCCGGGCCAGGGCCAGCAGGCCGCGCGCCACAAGGTCCATCCGGTGCTCGAACGCCTGTTCACGCTGTACCCGAAGATGTTCGGCGCGCGCTTCCTGCCGCTCAAGCTCGGTGTCTACCAGGACCTCCTCGAGCGCCACGGTGACGAGTTCAAGACCGAAGACCTGAAGCTCGCGCTCGGCCTGCACGCCCGCTCGACCCGCTACCTCGACGCCGTGGCCGCCGGCCACCAGCGCCACGACCTGGAGGCCGAGCCGGTCGAGCCCGTGGCGCCGGAGCATGTGCACCACGCCATCCTCGAGACCTTCCGCCGCCGCCAGGGACGCACGAAGGACGATCTGGGTGCACAGCTGCGCGAACGCATCATCGCGGCCATCGAATCGTCGGGCATTGGCCGCGAGGCCTACGTTGAGCGGGTCCGCGCGCGCGACCCGCACAGCAACGCCGCGCTCGACGACGCGCTCGCCGAACTCGGCCGCCAGGCCGCCAAGCGCGAGGCGCTGCTGCGCGCGTTCGAAGCCAGTGGCAAGACCGATGCGGAGTTCGCCGACATGTACGGCATGGAGCCGAAGGAAGTGAGCCGCACCTTGCAACGCGCCCGCAAGGACCGGAAAACCGATGCGGAAGTCGCGGCTGCAAAAGCGGCTGCGGCCGAAGCAACGGAGGCGGCCGATGCGCCCGAGGCGGCCGATGCAGCGGACGAAACCACGACCGGAACCGCCTTCGCGTCGGAAGCCGACGAAGGCGCTCAGCCCTGACGCGCCTGCAGCGCCGCGATCCGCTCCTCGATCGGCGGATGCGTCGCGAAGAGCTTGCCGATCGAGCCGGTGATCCCCATCGCCTCGACCGCCTTCGGCAACTCGCCGGCCGGCAATCCGCCCAGGCGTGCCAGCGCGTTCATCATCGGCTGCTTGCGGCCCATGAGCTGCGCGGCGCCGGCGTCGGCACGGAACTCGCGATGGCGCGAGAACCAGGCCACCACCATCGCCGCGGCGAAGCCCAGCACGATGTCCAGCACGATGGTGCTGACGTAGTAGCCGATGCCCGGGCCGGAACTGCGGTCGTCGCCACGGCGCAGGAAGCTGTCGACCGCATAGCCGATCACGCGCGACAGGAACACCACGAAGGTGTTCATCACGCCCTGGATCAGCGTCATCGTGACCATGTCGCCGTTGGCGATGTGGGCCACTTCGTGGCCGATGACCGCTTCGACCTCCTCGCGCGTCATGCCCTGCAACAGCCCGGTGGAGACCGCCACCAGCGACGAGTTCTTGAACGCGCCGGTGGCGAAGGCGTTGGGCTCGCCCTCGAAGATCGCGACCTCGGGCATGCCGATGCCGGCCCTGTCGGCGAAGTTGCGCACGGTCTGGACGATCCAGGCCTCGTCGGCGTTTTGCGGGTTGTCGATCATGCGCAGGCCGGCGGTCCACTTGGCCATCGGTTTGCTGATCAGCAGCGAGATGATCGCGCCGCCGAAACCCATGATCAGCGCGAAGCCGAGCAATGCGCCGAGGTTGAGCCCGTTGGCCGTGAGGAAGCGGTTGACGCCCAGCAGGCTGGCGACGACGCCCAGCACGGCGACCACCATCACATTGGTCAGGACGAAGAGAAGGATGCGTTTCAAGTGGTGTTCTCCGTGAGGAAATTCTGGTGGACGCGCAGCAGTTGGGGGTCGCGCTGCGCGCTTCAAGCCGGGCGTCGGGACCGCTCCTGCGGAGCCGGTGGCGATTCTGCAGACCGCGGCGGCCGAAAGACGCCGGAGTCACCATAGAAGGCAGGGTCTTCGTTCGGCGCCCACCAGCCGGGCACGCCGAGCACCGGCAGCGCGACGAAGGGCTTGGTCGCCAGATGCGCGGCCTGCAGGGTCGCCGCGATCGCCTCGTCCGCCGATGCCTCGGACCCCGGCGACTGCGAGAGGGCGCCGGCCGGAGCCATCAGCACATGGGCCGTCGCCGGCTTGCGCGGCGCGACGAGCTTTTCCATCAGCGCGTGGCCGAACACCAGCAGGCGCGCCTCCTGCCAGCGAGCGCGTTCGGTCACGAACAGCCGGTGCCAGTCGCGCGCGACGAGCGCCTCCCGAAGCACGGCCGGCGCGTCGAGCACCGCACCGTTCTCGTCGAACAGCGTCAGCGCATCGCGAAGCGGTCCGCGCGTGGCGCCGATGCCCACGCGCGCGATCTCGGCCGCCTGCAGCGCGTTGAGCCGCCGCTTGGTCCGCGGGAAGCGCAGCCACACCAGGCCGTTGAAGAAGTCGTGGAGGTTGTTCCGCGTGGGCACGCCGCCGGTGTCGAAGATGAAACGCTCGTACGGCTCGCCGGGCGGGAGCGCCTCGTGCGGGACGAAATGCGGGATGGCTTCGCCCACCCCCGTCCGGGCCGTGCCCGTCGAAGCCGCACCCGGACCCCGCGCCACCCCGTTCAGCGCCGCGGCGGTCGAACCGCCCGGCATCGACCGCTCGACCGCTTCCCCATCCGCCCGATAGGGCGCCAGCCATGGCGGCGACCAGTCGATCGCCGCCATGCCTTCAATCGCCGCCGGCACCGATCCAGCGGATGCGGTCCGGATGCTGCAGCACGGCGAACTCGGCCGGCAGCTTGTCGAACAGCTTGAGCGAACTCGCGTTCTTGCCGAGCAGCCCGGCAGCACGCAGGGACTGCGCCACGTCGTTGAGCGCGACCTCACCGCCGTTGCGCAGCGCCGGCACGGCCTGCAGGATGAATTCGGCCGCCTCGGATGCGGCGCTGGATTTCGCGGGCGGGGCTTTCTTGCGCGCCGCGCGGGCCGGCGCCTTCTTGGCGGCGGGCTCGGCGGCGCTCCGGGTCTTCCTGGCGGCCGGTGTGCGTGTCGCAGGCGCACGGCCCTCGGCCGTCCGCGTGGCGGTCTTGCGCACCGGTGCCGGATTGTCGGTGGTCGATGCGGATGCCGATCTCGCGACCGGCACGGGCTCGGCATCGTCGCGCGCGCCGTTGTGTCGCAGGTCGATGAAGTCGTCGTAGGCGATGGTGGTTTCCTCGCCGGTCTTGCCCTGCTGGCCGATGCCGCAGACACGGCAACCTTTCTCGCGCAGGCGGATCACGAGCGGCGCGAAATCCGAATCCGACGACACCAGGTAGACGACCTGCGGACGCTCGGCGATCACGAGGTCCATCGCGTCGACGGCCAGCGCGATGTCGGTGCTGTTCTTGCCCGCGGCCAGGTTGACCATCGGGCGGATCGAGAGGCGCTTGAACAGCGCCTGGTGCCGCAACGCGACCTCGGGCGTTCCGTAGGCACGGCGCACGTGCAAATGGCCGTGGGCGGCGAGCACGCGATGCACGGCCTGCTCCATGACGTCGACCGAGACGTTGTCGGCGTCGATCAGCAACATGACCTTCGGCATGACGCCGTTCGCAGCGTTCATGCCAGCCTCCACTTCAGCGTCTCGCCGCCGCGCAACGGCTTGAGCATGGCTTCGCCGTAGGGCACGGTCTCGGGCACGGTCCAGGTCTCGCGCTTCAGCGTGACGGTGTCGGTGTTGCGCGGCAGGCCGTAGAAATCGGCGCCGTGGAAGCTCGCGAAGCCTTCGAGCCTGTCGAGCGCCCCGGCGTCGTCGAAGGCCTCGGCGTAGAGCTCCAGGGCGGTCAGCGCGGTGTAGCAGCCGGCGCAGCCCAGCGCGTGTTCCTTGAGGTGCGCGGCATGCGGCGCACTGTCGGTGCCGAAGAAGAAGCGGTCGCTGCCGCTGGTGACAGCCTCGACCAGGGCCAAGCGGTGCGTCTCGCGCTTGAGCACCGGCAGGCAGTAGTAGTGCGGGCGGATTCCGCCGGTGAAGAGCGCGTTGCGGTTGTAGAGCAGGTGATGCGCGGTGACGGTGGCGGCGGTGAAGCGGTCGGCGTCGCGCACGTAGTGGGCGCCCTCCTGGGTCGTCAGATGCTCGAAGACGATCTTGAGTTCGGGGAAGTCGCGCCGCAGCGGGATCAGCACGCGGTCGATGAACACGGCTTCGCGGTCGAACAGGTCGACCGCCGGATCGGTCACTTCGCCGTGCACCAGGAACAGCAGGCCGTGCCTCTGCATCGCTTCGAGCGTCGGGTAGGTGTTGCGCAGGTCGGTCACGCCGGCGTCGCTGTTGGTGGTGGCGCCCGCGGGGTAGAGCTTGAGCGCGCGCACGCCGGCTTCGGCCGCGCGCGCGATCTCCTCGGGCGGCGTCCGGTCGGTGAGGTAGAGCGACATCACCGGATCGAAGGCCAGACCCGGCGGCACGGCCGCGAGGATGCGCGCCCGGTAGTCGAGCGCCTGCTGCGCGGTGGTCACCGGCGGGCGCAGGTTGGGCATGATCAGCGCGCGGCCGACCTGGCGGGCCGAATGCGGCACGACCGCTTCGAGCGCGGTGCCGTCGCGCACGTGCAGATGCCAGTCGTCGGGGCGGGTGATCGTGAGGAGGTTCAGGGTCATGTCGGGATTCTCCCATCGGCTCGCGCGACCGAAAATAGAATCGACTATCGATTCCTTCCAAGGCACGAACAGCAGATGGCGAGCAAGAAATCCGATCCGCGCCGGGTGCCGGCGACGCCCGGCGCAACCGAAGCCTCCGACCCGCTCTTCAACCAGTCGCTCGAAAAAGGCCTGGCCGTGCTCGGCGCTTTCGACGGTGCGCACCGCTCGATGACACTGGCCGAGGTCGCCGAACGCACGGGCATGACCAAGGCCTCGGCGCAACGCACGGTGCACACGCTGGAGGTGCTGGGCTATGTCGGCAAGCATGTTCAGACGCGCCGCTTCCAGCTGCGGCCGAAGGTGATGGACATCGGCTTCAACTACGTGTCGAACCATCCGGTCGTGCAGATCGCCAACCCGTACCTGTCGCAGCTCGCGAACGCCAGCGGCGAGACCGCGAGCCTCACCGAGCCGGTCGAGCGCGACATGCTCTACGTCGCGCAACGCGTGACCAGCCAGTTCATCCCGGTCTCGACGCCCGTCGGCATGCGCGTGCCGATGTACTGCACCAGTTCGGGCCGCGCATGGCTCGGTTCGCTGCCCACGGCCGAAGCGCGCCGCATGCTGCAGGAATCCGATCGCGTGGCGCGCACCCCGGCCACGCTCACCAGCGTCGCCGCCATCCTGGTGCGCATCGCGGCTTGCCGCAGGCTCGGTTACGCGACCAACGCCGAGGAGCTTTTTCTCGGCGACATGGGCATCGCCGCCGCCATTGTCGACCGCTCGGGTCGCGCGCTGGGTGCGGTGCACGTCGCGCCGCCGACGAGCCGATGGAGCATCGAGTCGGCCCAGCTCAAGCTCGCACCGATGGTCATCGAGTGCGCACGGGCCATATCGAGCGCGCTGCCGCACTGAGGCACCGGATCGCTCCGTATCGATGATCGATTTTTTAATACCGATTGTCGATCTACCTGCATGGATCGACTGGCACAGCATTTGCTTTGGCTTGGAACGGGTCTTCCGACTCCGCCCAACCATCTCTTCCGAGGCTGTCCATGAATCCGATCCCGTCGTCCCGCTCCGCCCGTCCGTTCCGGACCGGCGCCGTCGCCGCACTGGCCGCCGCCGCCCTCGCCTGCGGCACCGTCGCGGCGCAGGAAAAGACCTTGCGCATCGCCATGACCGCCGCCGACATCCCGCGCACGCTGGGCCAGCCCGACCAGGGCTTCGAGGGCAACCGCTTCACCGGCATCCCGATCTACGACGCGCTCACGCAGTGGGACCTGTCGAAGGCCGACGCGCCCAGCGTGCTGATTCCCGGCGTCGCGACCTCCTGGGCGGTCGATGCCACCGACAAGACCAAATGGGTGTTCAAGTTGCGCCCGGGCGTGAAATTCCACGACGGCGCGGCCTTCAACGCCGACGCCGTGGTGTGGAACGTCGGCAAGGTGCTCGACAAGGACGCGCCGCAGTTCGACGCCAGCCAGGTCGGCGTGACGGCCTCGCGCATGCCCACGCTGCGCAGCGCCCGCAAGATCGACGACATGACGGTCGAGCTCGTCACGAGCGAGCCCGACGCCTTCCTGCCGATCAACCTGACCAACCTGTTCATGGCGTCGCCCGCGCACTGGCAAAAGAAGTTCGATGCGGCGGCGGGCGCGACGCCGGCCGACAAGTCGAAGGCGGCGTGGACGGCCTTCGCCTCCGACCCGTCCGGCTCCGGCCCGTTCAGGGTCACGCGCTTCGTCGCGCGCGAGCGCCTCGAACTCGCCGCCAACAAGAGCTACTGGGACGCGAAACGCACCCCGAAGATCGACAAGGTCGTGATGCTGCCGATGCCCGAGGCCAACGCGCGCACCGCCGCGCTGCTCGGCGGCCAGGTCGACTGGATCGAGGCGCCCGCGCCGGACGCGATGCCGCAGATCACGCAGCGCGGTTTCAAGATCTATTCCAACGCGCAGCCGCACGTGTGGCCGTGGCAGCTGTCCTTCGTCGAGGGCTCGCCGTGGCTCGACAAGCGCGTGCGCCAGGCCGCCAACCTGTGCATCGACCGCGGCGGCATGAAGCAGCTGCTCGGCGGCATGATGGCCGAGCCCAAGGGCACCGTGCCGCCCGGCCATCCATGGTTCGGCAAGCCGACCTTCGACATCAAGTACGACGTGAAGGCCGCGCAGGCCCTCATGACGCAGGCCGGCTATTCGGCGGCCAAGCCGATCAAGGTGAAGGTGCAGATCTCGGCCTCGGGTTCGGGCCAGATGCAGCCTCTGCCGATGAACGAATTCGCTCAGCAGTCGCTCAAGCAATGCTTCTTCGACGTGCAGTTCGACGTCATCGAATGGAACACGCTGTTCACCAACTGGCGCAAGGGCGCGAAGGACCCGTCGGCCAACGGCGCGAACGCGACCAACGTGAGCTTCGCGGCGATGGACCCGTTCTTCGCGATGGTCCGCTTCGTGAGCACCAAGGCGTTCCCGCCGGTGTCGAACAACTGGGGCTACTACGGCAATGCCGAGGTCGACAAGCTGGTTGCCGACGCGCGCACCAGCTTCGACGACAAGCAGCGCGACGCGGCGCTCGCCAAGCTGCACGAGCGCATCGTCGACGACGCGCCCTTCGTCTGGATCGCGCACGACGTGGGTCCTCGCGCGATGTCGGCGAAGGTGAAGAACGTGGTGCAGCCCAAGAGCTGGTTCATCGACATCGCGACCATGACCATCGATTGACCTGGCTCGCCGCCAGCCCATGTTCGCCTACCTCTTGCGCCGCGTGATCTACGCGCTGCCGATCATGATCGGCGTGGCACTCGTGTGCTTTCTGCTGGTGCATCTCGCGCCGGGCGATCCGCTGGTGTCGATCCTGCCGCCGGATGCGTCGGCCGAATTGCAGGCGCAATTGCGCGAGCTCTACGGCTTCAACCGCTCGCTGCCCGAGCAGTTCGCGATGTGGGTGTGGCGCGCGCTGCACGGCGACCTGGGCGTGTCGATCGCCAGCAACCGGCCGGTCGCCAGCGAGGTGCTGACCGCCGTCGGCAACACGCTGCGGCTGGCCGTGGTCGCCACTTTCATCGGTTTCGTGCTGGGTGGCCTGTTCGGCTTCGTGGCCGGCTACTTCCGCAATTCCTGGCTCGACCGCTCGGCTTCGATGCTGTCGGTGCTCGGCGTGAGCGTGCCGCACTACTGGCTGGGCATGGTGATGGTCATCGTGTTCAGTTCGCAGCTGATGTGGCTGCCGGCGACCGGCGCCGGTCCGGGCGGGTCGAGCGACTGGGCCTGGGACTGGGCGCACCTGCAGTTCCTGGTGCTGCCCGCCATCACGATGTCGGTGATCCCGATGGGCATCATCGCGCGCACGGTGCGGGCGCTGGTGGCCGACATCCTCGACCAGGAATTCATCGTCGGCCTGCGCGCCAAGGGGCTCACGCATTTCGGCGTCTTTCGCCACATGGTGAAGAACGCCGCGCCCACCGCGCTGGCCGTGATGGGCCTGCAGCTCGGCTACCTGCTCGGCGGCTCGATCCTGATCGAGACGGTGTTCTCCTGGCCCGGGACCGGCTTCCTGCTGAACTCCGCCATCTTCCAGCGCGACCTGCCGCTGCTGCAGGGCACGATCCTGGTGCTGGCGATGTTCTTCGTCGTGCTGAATTTGCTGGTCGATGTCCTGCAGACGTTGCTCGACCCGCGCATCGCGAGGGCTTGAAACCATGTCCACACTGACTGCCTCCCAAGCCGATATCGCGCCGCTGCCCGCGCAACGCTCACGCGGCTACTGGACCTCGGCGATGCTGCGCTTCACACGCGATCCGGTCGCCATGGGCGCGGCGCTGGTCGTGCTGCTGCTGATCGGCCTGGCCGTCTTCGGCCCGTGGCTCGCGCCGTCCGACCCCTACCAGTCGTCGATGCTCAAGCGCCTGAAGCCGATCGGCACCGAAGGCCTGCCGCTGGGCAGCGACGAGCTGGGCCGCGACATGCTGTCGCGCCTGATCGTCGGCGCGCGGCTGTCGCTGTTCATCGGCATCACGCCGGTGGTCTGCGCCTTCATGCTGGGCTCGGTGATCGGCATCGTGGCCGGCTATGCGGGCGGCATCGTCAACACGCTGATCATGCGGACCATCGACGTGTTCTATGCGTTTCCGTCGGTGCTGCTGGCGATCGCGCTGTCGGGCGTGCTGGGCGCGGGCATCTTCAATTCGCTGATCTCGCTGACCATCGTGTTCGTCCCGCAGATCGCGCGCGTCGCCGAGAGCGTGACCACGCAGGTGCGCGGGCGCGACTACGTCGAGGCGGCGCGCGCGTCGGGCGCGAACGCCTTCACCATCGTGCGGGTGCACGTGCTGGGCAACGTGCTCGGGCCGATCTTCGTCTACGCCACCAGCCTGATCGCGGTGTCGATGATCCTGGCCTCGGGCCTGTCCTTCCTGGGTCTCGGCGTGAAGCCACCGGAGCCGGAATGGGGCCTGATGCTCAATACGCTGCGTACCGCCATCTACGTGCAGCCCTGGGTAGCGGCGCTGCCGGGGCTGATGATCTTCGTCACTTCGGTCACCTTCAACCTGCTGTCGGACGGCCTTCGTTCGGCGATGGACAACAAGGCATGAGCGCGATCCTTCCGGGCAATATCCACGCAGACATCGGCGGTCCGGCCCAGCCGCTGCTCACCATCCGCGGGTTGCAAAAGCACTTCCCGCTCAAGAAAGACCCGTTCGGTCGCGGCGGTGGCGTGGTGCGCGCGGTCGACGGCGTGGACTTCGAGGTGATGAAGGGCGAGACCCTCGGCGTGGTGGGCGAATCGGGCTGCGGCAAGTCGACGACGGCACGGCTCCTGATGCAGCTGATCGATCCGACGGCCGGCGAAGTGGTATTCGACGGGCGGCTGGTCGGCGGGCGCGACCTGCCGCTGAAGGAATTTCGCCGCCAGGTGCAGATGGTGTTCCAGGACAGCTATGCGTCGCTCAATCCACGCCTGACCATCGAGGACTCGGTGGCGTTCGGGCCGCAGGTGCACGGCGTGTCGAAGAAGGAATCGGTGGCCCGTGCGCGCGACCTGCTGGTGCGCGTCGGCCTGGCGCCGCAGCGTTTCGCGGAACGCTATCCGCACGAGCTCTCCGGCGGCCAGCGCCAGCGCGTGAACATCGCGCGGGCGCTGGCACTGCAGCCGCGCATGGTGATCCTCGACGAGGCGGTGTCGGCGCTCGACAAGTCGGTCGAGGCGCAGGTCATCAACCTGCTGCTCGACCTGAAGGCCGAGTTCGGCCTGACCTACGTCTTCATCAGCCACGACCTGAACGTGGTGCGCTACATGAGCGACCGCGTGATGGTGATGTACCTCGGCCAGGTGGCCGAGATCGGCCCGTCCGACGCGCTCTACGAGCGGCCCGCGCATCCGTATACGTATGCGCTGCTGTCGTCGATGCCGTCGATGGACCCGGACAACCGCACCGAAATCGCCGCCCTCGCCGGCGATCCGCCGAACCCGATCGACCCGCCCTCGGGCTGCCGCTTCCATCCGCGCTGCGCGATGGCCGCGCCGGTCTGCAGCCAGCGCGTGCCGGCGCGCGTGGTCGCCGGCGCGCGGCAGGCGGTGAGCTGCCTGATGTACGAGCCGGGGAGCGGGCATCCGGAAGCCGTCGCGACGAAGGAAGTTGCCTGAGATGACCACACCAACGACGACGAACACGGCCGCACCGATGGTCTCGCTGCGCGACCTCAGCGTCACCTTCACCGGGGGCCGCAAGCCGGTGCACGCGGTCAGCGGCGTGAGCCTGGACGTCCAACGCGGCGAGGTGGTCGCGCTGATCGGCGAATCGGGCTCGGGCAAAAGCGTGACGATGCGCACCGTGCTGCGCCTGCATCCGGAGCGCCGCACCCGCATGGACGGCCAGGTGCAGGTGGCCGGCCGCGACGTGCTGGCGATGTCGCAGGGCGAGCTGTCGGACTTCCGCGGCAAGGTCGCTTCGATGATTTTCCAGGAGCCGCTGCTGGCGCTCGATCCGGTGTATGCGGTCGGCGCGCAGATCGTCGAATCGATCCGTCGGCACGAGAAGGTGTCGGCCGCCCAGGCGCAACAGCGCGCGCTCGAACTGTTCGAGCGCGTGCGCATCCCGAGCCCCGAACGCCGGCTGCAGGCCTACCCGCACGAGATGTCCGGCGGCATGCGGCAGCGCGCGATGATCGCGCTGGCCCTGGCGTGCCGGCCGCAACTTCTGCTGGCCGACGAACCCACCACGGCGCTCGACGCGACCGTGCAGATCCAGATCCTGCTGCTGCTGCGCGAACTGCAACGCGACCTCGGCCTGTCGGTGGTGTTCGTCACGCACGACATCGGCGCCGCCGTCGAGGTGGCCGACCGCATCGCCGTGATGTATGCCGGACGCATCGTCGAGGAGGGCACCGCGCGCGAGCTGATCCGCTCGCCGCGCCATCCGTACACCATCGCGCTGCTGAAGAGCCGGGCGCACGGCGCGATGGCGCGCGGCACGCGGCTGGAGACCATCGGCGGTGCGCCGCCCGATCTGTCGGCCCTGCCGCCGGGCTGCGCCTTCGCCGAACGCTGCGTGCTCGCGACCGATGCCTGCCGCGCGACGCAGCCGCCGGCCATCGAACTCGCGCCGGCGCACCGCGTGCGCTGCATCCGCACCGATGCGGCCGCGGCCATCGCGCCGGTCCTCGTCGCCTGAACCCGACAACCGCACCCCACCGCACCATGCCGCTCGACGACCCGTCCCACGCCTTCGTTCCCTATCCCGACGTGCCGGTGCCGTGCGCCGCGACCGGCCCGCTCGCCGGACTGCGTTTCGGCGTCAAGGACCTGTTCGACGTCGCCGGCTACCCGACCGGCGGCGGCAGCCCGATCGTGCTGGCGATGTCGGGCATCAAGACCCGCACCGCGCCCGCCGTGCAGCAGTTGCTCGATGCCGGCGCGCGCTTCGCGGGCAAGACCGTGACCGACGAATTCGCGTTCTCGATGAACGGCAGCAACGCCCATTTCGGCGCGCCGCTCAACGGTGTGGCCAAGGACCGGATCACCGGCGGATCGTCGTCGGGCTCGGCTTCGGCGGTGTCGTCGGGTCAGTGCGATTTCGCGCTCGGCAGCGACACCGGCGGTTCGGTGCGCGCACCGGCCAACCCATTGCGGCCTGTTCGGCCTGCGCCCCACCCACGGCCGCGTCAGCCTGGACGGGGTGCTGGACCTGTCGCCCAGCCTGGATACCTGCGGCTGGTTCGCACGCGATATCGGCACGTTCGCGCGCGTGGCGGACGTGCTTCTCGGCGCGGACGTCCGTCCGCTGCCTGCCGAGGTCCGCCTGCTCCGGCCGCAGGACATCTGGGCGATGCTGGACGTGCCGGTCGCCGAGGCCTTGCAGCCGGCGGCGGCGCTCGTACAGTCGGTGCTCGGCGAGGCGACGCCGGTCGCGCAGATCGTCCTGGATTCGTGGGACGCGATGTACTGGAACTTCCGCTATATCCAGTCGCGCGAAGCCTGGCTCACCGACGGCCCGCTGATCGAGCGCTACGCACCTCCGCTCGGCCCGGGCGTGGCCGAACGCTTCGCCTGGTCGCGCGAGGTGACGGACGGACAGGTCGCCGCCGCGCGCGCGTTCCGCGAACGTTTCACCGCACGACTCACCGCGCTGCTCGGCGACGACGGCGTCCTGCTGATGCCGACGATGCCCGATATCGCCCCGTTGCGCACGGCTGCGGAGAGCGCGCTGGAGGACTACCGCAACAAGGCGACCCGCATGCTGTGCGCGGCCGGGCTCGCCCGGCTGCCGCAGCTGTCGATGCCGATGGCGCGGCGCGACGGCGCGCCGCTGGGGATCTCGCTGCTCGGACCAGCGGGCTCGGACCGGTCGCTGGTCGCGCTGGCCGAGCGTATCGCGGGCTGACGGCAGCGCGGCGCGCGCCGCTCCCCGGCGCCTCCCGCTCAGTCCGGCAGCGTGACGGCGACGTGCTCGGACAGCACAGCGGTGTCGCAGTCGATCCGTTCGCCCGCGCGCTCCACCACGACGAAATCGCCACCGTCCACGGCCAGCAGCGCGTGGTGCCAGGTGCCGGTCGACAGCGTGATGCCTTGGCTGCCGTCGGTGACGAAGGCCGCCAGCGTCCGCGCCGTCGGCGCCGCGCCGGCCGGTGCGACCACGATCACGAAGCGCCGTGCGCCCAGCGGCACGAAGGTCTGGCTGCCGAGCAGGTGCCGCTCCAGCTCGACGAGTGCGTGCGGAAACCGGCGTGCCTGCGCACGGAACATCGCCAGCATCGCGCGGCCGCCTTCGGCGTCGAGCTTCAGGTCGTCGATCAGGTCGAACCGCTCGGTCGTGCCGGCGTTGATGAACCGGCCCGCGCCGTCGACGGCGCTCGCCCACCCCGCCACGGTGCCGTAGGGCGCGAAGGCCTCCGGCGTGAGCGGGCAAGCCTTCAGCGCGTGTAACCGGTGCGGCGCCGTGCTCACACGGCGATCCCGGCCCGGTCCAGCATCGCGTGCAGGAGCACGTTGCAGCCGGCGGCCAGATGCTCGGGTTTAGCATCCTCGATCTCGTTGTGCGAGATGCCGTCCTTGCACGGCACGAAGATCATCGCCGCCGGGGCGGTCCGGGCGACGTACACCGCATCGTGGCCGGCGCCGCTCACGATGTCCTGGTGCGGCAGTCCGGCACGCTCGGCGCCTTCCCGCACCGCACGCACCAGCGGCTGCGCGAAGACGGCCGGCGGGAAGTAGACCGTCTGCTCGATGGCGACGCTGACACCGCCCCTTGCGTGCAACGCGGCGCAGGCCGCGCGAATGCGTGCATCCATGCGGTCGAGGCCGGCGTCGTCGCCGTGGCGAAAATCCACCGTGAAGGTGACGCGGCCGGGAATCACGTTGCGCGAATTGGGATGCACCTGCACGTAGCCGACGGTGCCGCGACCGTTGGGCTGCTCCTGCATCGCGATCGCCTGCACGTCCTGCATCAGCGCGGTGGCCGCCTGGAGCGCGTCGCGGCGCAGCGCCATCGGGGTCGGTCCGGCATGCGCCTCCTGTCCGGTCACGACCACGTCGTACCAGCGCTGACCCAGCGCGCCGGTGACCACGCCCAGGGGAATGTCGGCGTCTTCCAGCACCGGACCCTGTTCGATGTGCGCTTCGAAGTACGCGCCGAACGGCGTTGCGCCGGCCGCGATCGATGCCGGCTCCGCGCCCGCGAAACCGATCTCCCGCAGCGCATGGCCGACCGAGATGCCGTCGCGATCGACGGCGGTCAGCGCATGGTCGAGCGTGAAGGCGCCCGCATAGACGCCGGAGCCCATCATGACCGGCACGAAGCGCGAGCCCTCCTCGTTGGTCCAGACGCAGACCTCGAGCGGCGCGACGGTGCGCACACCGGCGTCGTTCAGCGTGCGAAGCACTTCGAGTCCGGCGAGCACGCCGTAGTTGCCGTCGAACTTGCCGCCGGTCGGCTGGGTGTCGAGGTGGCTGCCGGTCGCGATGGCCGGCAGGCTTTCATCCGTTCCGGCGCGACGCGCGAAAATGTTGCCGATCGCATCGACGCGCACGGTACAGCCCGCGGCCTCGGTCCACTGCACGAACAGTTCGCGACCCTCGCGATCGAGATCGGTCAGCGCCAGCCGGCATACGCCGCCCTTGTCGGTGGCGCCGATGGCGGCCAGCGTCATGAGCGAATTCCAGAGGCGCTGCGCGTCGATGGCGAGGGAGGTGGAGACCGTGGTGTTCATGCTTGGAAAAGGGAGCAGAAAGCGTGCCCGCGTGCGTGACGCGATGCCGCGACAGCACGGCGCCGACAGCAAAAAGCCCCGCATCGCGGGGCCTTCGAGGCTGCAGCGGACGCGTTCAGTGCTGCAGGATCTTGGCCAGGAATTCCTTGGTCCGCGGCTGGCGGTTCTCGGGATGGTTGAAGAACTCGTCCTTCTGGCAGTCTTCCAGGATGCGGCCGCCGACGTCGATGAAGATCACGCGGCTCGCGACCTTGCGGGCGAACGCCATCTCGTGCGTGACCACCATCATGGTCATGCCTTCCTTGGCCAGCGTGACCATCACGTCGAGCACTTCGCCCACCATCTCGGGGTCGAGCGCCGAGGTCGGCTCGTCGAACAGCATCACGATCGGGTCCATCGACAGCGCACGGGCGATGGCCACGCGCTGCTGCTGGCCGCCCGAGAGCTGGCCCGGAAACTTGTCCTTGTGCGCCATCAGGCCCACGCGGTCGAGCATCTTCAAGCCGCGCGTCTTGGCTTCGGCGGCGCTGCGGCCGAGCACCTTGATCTGCGCGATCGTGAGGTTCTCGGTCACGCTCAGGTGCGGGAACAGCTCGAAGTGCTGGAACACCATGCCGACCTTGGAGCGCAGCTTGGGCAGGTTGGTCTTCGGGTCGTGCAGCGGGATGCCGTTGACGGTGATCTCGCCCTTCTGGAAGGGCTCGAGCGCGTTCACGGTCTTGATCAGCGTGGACTTGCCGGAGCCCGACGGCCCGCAGACCACGACCACGTCGCCCTTGGAGATGCTGACGGAACAGTCGTTGAGCACCTGGACCGGGCCGTACCACTTGGAGACGTTCTTGATTTCGATCATTTTTTCGGACATGTTTCTCTCCACTCAGCGAATGATGGCGATCTTCTTGTGCAATCGCTTCACCAGGTAGGAGAGCGCGTAGCACATGACGAAATAGACGACCGCGGCCAGCAGGTACGCCTCGATCGGGCGACCGTAGTTCTTGCCCGCGGTCTCGAAGCCCTTGAGCATGTCGTAGGCGCCGATGGCGTAGACCAGCGAGGTGTCCTGGAACAGGATGATGGTCTGCGTGAGCAGCACCGGCAGCATGTTGCGGAACGCCTGCGGCAGCACGACCAGCTTCATGTTCTGGCCGTAGGTCATGCCGACCGCCTGGCCCGCGTTGACCTGTCCGCGCGGGATCGACTGGATTCCCGCCCGCATGATCTCGCTGAAGTAGGCCGCCTCGAAGGCGATGAAGGTGATCACCGCCGATACCTCGGCACCGATCGGCCGGCCGATCAGGAACGGCGCGAGCAGGAACACCCACAGGATCACCATCACCAGCGGAATGCTGCGCATGCCGTTGACGTAGATGGCTGCAGGCACGTCGAGCCACTTCTTGCCCGACAGCCGCATGAGCGCCAGCACGGTGCCCAGCAGCACGCCACCGATCGTCGCGACCGCCGTCAGCGCGATGCTGAAGTAGAAGCCCCGCAACACGAAGTTGCTGATGACCTGCCAGTTGTAGAACGAGAAATCGAGACTCATCATGTCAGTGTCCTCCGCCGCTGGAAGAGACGATGAAGCCCGGCACGCGCGTCTTCTTCTCGATGAAAGCCATGATGCGGTTGATCGCCAGGGCCGACACCACATAGAGCGCGGTCACGGCGAGGTAGATCTCGATGCCGCGCGAGGTTTCTTCCTGTGCCTGCATGGCGAACATCGTGAGCTCCGACACCGACACGGCGAAGGCCACCGACGAGTTCTTAAAAATATTCATCGTTTCGCTGGTGAGCGGCGGGATGATGATGCGGTAGGCCATCGGCAGGATGACGTAGCGGTAGTACTGGAACGTGGTGAAGCCCACGGCCATGCCCGCGTAGCGCTGGCCCTTCGGCAGCGCCTGGATGCCCGAGCGCACCTGCTCGGCGATCCGGGCGGAAGTGAAGAAGCCGAGTGCGAGCACCACCAGCACGAAGCTCGGTACGCCCTTCATCACCGGGATCAGCGCCGGAATCACGTGGTACCAGAGAAAGATCTGGACCAGGAGCGGAACATTGCGGAACAGTTCGACCCACGCGTTGCCCAGCCGCGTCAGCCAGGGGCTGTCCGGCAGCGTGCGGATGATGCCGACCAGCGAGCCGATCACCAGCGCCACGATCAGCGCCAGCAGCGCGACGGACAGGGTCCAGCCCCAAGCCGAAAGCATCCATTCCCAATAGGTCGGGTATTTCCCGCCCGGGTCCTGCAAGAAAACCTGCCAATCCCAGTTCGATCCCATCCGAGCTCTCCTTCGTGTCGTCGATTGTTGTTATGCGCCACTTGAAGAGAAACGCCCGCCGGATATGGCGGGCGTCTGGCTTCTTTCGGGCGTCGCGCGATTTACTTCTTCGCGTACTCTTCCATCGGCTTGTCGTTCGGGGCCGCCCAGGCGGCCTTGGTCGCGTCGGAAAGCGGCAGGCCGATCTTCACGTTGGCCGGCGGGATGGCCTGGATGAACCACTTGTCCCAGAGCTTGGCGAGGTCGCCGCTCATGATCTGGCTCTTGATGCTGTCGTCGACCGCTTTCTTGAAAGCCGGGTCGTCCTTGCGGATCATGATCGCGATCGGCTCGACGCTCAGCACTTCACCGACGATCTTGTAGTCGGCAGGCGACTTCGACTTGGCGATGTTCGACGCCAGGATCGAACCGTCCATCACGAAGGCGTCGGCGCGGCCGGATTCGAGCAGCAGGAAGCTGTCGGAATGGTCCTTGCCGTAGAGCTCCTTGAAGTCCACGCCGGTGGCGCGTTCGTTTTTGCGCAGGGTCTGCACCGACGTCGTGCCGGTGGTGGTGGCGACGGTCTTGCCGGCGAGGTCCTTGATGCCGGTGATGCCCGAACTGGCCTTGACCGCGATACGCACTTCCTCGACATAGGTCGTGACGGCGAACGAAACGTCCTTGGCGCGCGTGGCGTTGTTGGTGGTGGAACCGCATTCGAGGTCGACGGTACCGTTCTGCACCAGCGGCACGCGGTTCTGCGAAGTCACCGGCTGGTATTTGGTCTCGAGCTTCTTGCCCAGCGTCTTTTCCAGGTCCTTGACGATGTTGGCGCAGACGTCGTAATGGAAACCGGTGTATTGGCCGTTGCCCAACGTGTACGAAAGGCCCGAAGACTCGCGCACGCCTTCCGTGATGACGCCCGAGGCCTTGATCTTGGCCAGCGTGTCATTGGCTTGCGCGAAGGCGCCGCCCACGGCCAATGCCGAAATGGCCAGCGCCAGTACTTGCTTCTTCATAGGTCTAACTCCTGAGATTGAAAGAGATACAACGAAATTCTAGACATCCGGCCCTGCGGGATAACCCGGTCCAACCTGGTGCATGGCGCACCATGCCCGTCCCGGCGTCGAAACATCCGATCCAGATCGGTGCATCGCCGGGAAATCACGTTGTACAACGTCGTTAAGCAGCCTTTGTGCCTGATTGGCGCAACGAGACCGTCCACCGCGAACTGCGCGCACTTTATGCAAAGCAGTTCACGCACGCCAATGCCGTATGCGGTCCTCGGCATGCGCCATCGTCATAGATGGCGCGCTTCCGGCAGGCGTTACGGCGCCGGCGGCTGGGTCGCCACCAGATGCGCCCACAACGCATCGACCGCACGCTTGGGCGGCAAGGTCGCACCGTCGTCGGAACGCCGAACCGTGCGTGGGCTTCGTGCCTCGCGCATCGCGGGCCTCACGGCGGGCACGGCGGGTCGCTCGCGGTACGCACGGATTTCCATCGTTGCCTCGAGACGGTCGATCTCCGGTGGCAGCGCGCTCACCAGCCGGCGCTGCTTCACGTCCTTGCGCACCGCGTTCTGCGGCAGGAAGGCGATGCCGTGCCCTTCCAGCGCCATCGCCTTGAGCCCTTCGGACATGTCGGTTTCGTAGATGCGGTCGAGATGGATCGCAATCTGCGAACCCCTGATCAGCTGGTCGACAACGCCGCTCAGATAGGCACCTGGCGCATAGCCGAGATAGGGCATCGGCTGGCCGGGCCGGCCGGGCAGCCGATAGCGCGGCGCGCCGTCGGCATCGGGCTTGACCCACGGCGCCACGACTTCGCTGCCCAGGCGCACCATCTCGTAGCGGTTGGCGTCGAGCTGCAGCGGCTGGGAGGCGTGGTGGTAGGCGATCAGCAGGTCGCAGCTGCCTTCGACCAGTCGCATCACCGCGTCGTGCACGTTGAGTGCGATCAGCCGGCTCTTGAGGGGGCCGAAGTGCTCGCGCAACGTGGTCGCCCAGGCCGGGAAGAAGGTGAAGGCCAGCGTGTGCGGGACGGCGAACTCGATCACGTCGTGCGACGTCGTCGAATGGCCGCGCAGCATGGCGCGCGTGCTCTGCAGGCCCTGCAGCATCTCGATCGCCTGGCCGTAGAGCGTCTGGCCGGCGGCGGTCAGGCGCGTCGGGTACGAGCTGCGGTCGACAAGGTCGGTGCCGGCCCAGCCTTCGAGCGCCTGGATGCGGCGCGAGAACGCAGGCTGCGTGACGTGCCGCAGCTGTGCCGAGCGGCTGAAGCTGCGGGTTTCAGCAAGGCTGACGAAATCTTCGAGCCACTTGGTTTCCATGAGGCCGGATTATGGTGACGCCCGCTCAGCCAACGGGTGACACCACGCCTCGACCTGCGAAATGTCCGTCGACATTCGCCAGGAAACGCACGATCGAAGCCTGCGTCGCTTCCGGCGACCAACCCGCCACGTGCGGCGTCAGCACCACGTTGTCCAGCCCGACCAGCGGCGCGGGCGGCTTCGGCTCGCTTTCGTAGACGTCCAGGCCGGCACTCGCCAGCCGGCCTTCGCGCAATGCGGCCGCGAGTGCTTCGGTGTCGACCACGCTGCCGCGCGCGATGTTCACCAGCACGCCTTGCGGCCCGAGCGCGTCGATCACCGTCGCATCCACCAGGTGCTTCGTGTCCGCACCGCCGGGCGTGGCGACGACCAGGAAATCCGCCCAGGCCGCGAGCGACACGAGGCTGTCGAAATACCGGTGCGTCGCACCCTCGCGCGGGCGGCGGTTGTGATAGCCGATGTCCATGTCGAAGCCTGCCGCCCGCCTGGCGATCTTCTGTCCGATCGTGCCCAGGCCGAGGATGCCCAAACGCTTGCCCGAGACGTTGGGCGGCAGCGCGACGGCTTCGCGCCAGACGCCGTCTCGGCACTGGCGGTCCAGCCGCACGATGCCGCGAACGGCCGCGATCAACAGGCCGAACGCGTGGTCGGCCACGCAGTCGTCGTTGGTGCCGGCGCCGTTGGCGACCACGATGCCGCGCGCTCGGGCGGCGTCGAGCGCGATGTTCTCGTAGCCCGCACCCATCGCGCAGACCACTTCGAGCGCAGTCATGGCGTCGATCTCCGCCGCGGCGAGGCCGGTCGAGCCGATGGTGAGCACGGCGCGGAAGCTCGCGCCGTGCGCCGCCACGGCGTCGGCGCGCTGCGACGGCGTCGGCGCGTAGGTGACGTCGTAGTTCTCGGCGACGAGCGCGCGGTGCGCGCCGGAAATGCCGTGGAGCACGAGCAGCGGGATCTTGCCGGACATGGATGTTCTTTCTGGAGCTGAAACGGTTGCTGTTGCGATCGCGGCCCGCGCTTCAGAGCACGGGCTGCGCCTCGATCTTCTGCATCGCCCACATCTGCGCATAGCGCGCCTGCCGGGCGAGCAGTTCCGCATGCGTGCCGCGCTCGACGATCACGCCGGCCTCCAGCACCAGGATCTCGTGCGCATCGACCACCGTCGAGAGCCGGTGCGCGATCACCAGCGTGGTCTTGTTCTGCGCCGTTCGCTGCAGCTCCGACTGGATCGCGCGCTCGTTGGCCGAGTCGAGCGCCGAGGTCGCCTCGTCGAAGATCACGATCGGCGGGTTCTTCAGCAGCGTGCGCGCGATCGCCACGCGCTGCTTTTCGCCGCCCGACAGTTTCAGGCCGCGCTCGCCGACCGGCGTGGCGTAGCCCTTGGGCGTGGCTGCGATGAAGTCGTGGATGCGCGCGGCCTGCGCCGCCGCCACCACCTCGTCGTGCGAGGCGCCGGGGTGGCCGTAGGCGATGTTGTATTCGACCGTGTCGTTGAAGAGCACCGTGTCCTGCGGCACGATGCCGATCGACGCGCGCACGCTGGCCTGCGTCACGCCGCGGATGTCCTGCCCGCCGATGGTGACGCGGCCGCCCTGGATGTCGTAGAAGCGGTAGAGCAGCCGCGCGAGCGTCGACTTGCCCGAGCCCGAGGGGCCGACCACCGCCACGGTCTTGCCGGCGGGAATCTCGAAGCTGACGTTCCTGAGGATGGGGCGGCTGGGTTCGTAGGCGAAGTCGACGTTCTCGAAGCGGATCGTCGCCTCGCTGCCGGCGAGCACCAGCGGCAGCGCACCGGGCGCATCCTGGATCTCGCGGTCCTTCTCCATCAGCGCGAACATCTTGTCGAGGTCGGTCATGCTCTGCTTGATCTCGCGGTAGATCACGCCCAGGAAGTTCAGCGGGATGTAGAGCTGGATCATGAAGGCGTTGACCATCACCAGGTCGCCCAGCGTCATGCGGCCCTCGACCACGCCCGAGGTCGCGCGCCACAGCATCAGCACCAGGCTGATCGCGATCAGCATCTGCTGGCCGGTGTTGAGCATGCTCAGCGTACGCTGGCTCTTGATGGCCGCCTTGCGGTAGCGGTCGAGGCTGGCGTCGTAGCGGCCGGCTTCGAACTCCTCGTTGTTGAAATACTTGACGGTCTCGTAGTTCAGCAGCGAATCGACCGCGCGGCTCTGCGCGACCGAGTCGAGCTCGTTCATGGTCTTGCGAAACTGCGTGCGCCATTCGGTCACGGTCACGGTGAAGCCGATGTAGAGCACCAGCGCGGCGCCGGTGATCCAGACGAAGAGCGCGTCGAACTTCACGCCCAGGATCGTCAGCACCAGCACCAGTTCGATGATGGTCGGCACGATGCTGTAGAGCGACATCGAGATCAGCGAATGCACCCCACGCGTGCCGCGCTCGATGTCACGTGTCATGCCGCCGGTCTGGCGCTCCAGGTGGAAGCGCAGCGACAGCGCATGCAGATGGCGGAACACCTGCAACGAGATGGTGCGCGAGGCACCCTCGGTGGCCTTGGCGAAGACGAGCTCGCGCAGTTCGCCGAAAAGCGAGGTCGAGAAGCGCAGCAGCCCGTAAGCCGCCAGCAGCCCGATCGGAACCACGAGAAGTGCGGTCGCCATGTCGGGCCTGGGCGTCATGCTGTCGACCAGGTTTTTCAGCAGCACCGGCACGCCGACGTTGGCGACCTTGGCGCCGATCATGAAGGCCAGCGCTGCGGCCACGCGCCACTTGTAGGGCCAGAGGTAGGGCAGGAGGCGCCGCAGCGTGGCCCAGTCGGAACGGTCGGCACGCCCGGGCGCAAGCTCGGGGGCGTGATGGGAAGAAGACGAAGAAGAGGCGGCCGGAGACGCCTCGCCGCTGCGGCGCATGAGGGACGATCGTGAAGGTTGTTTGCCACGGATTGTGACCATGTCCCAGGACAGAGTGCTCCGACGTCGAAGGCGACATCCTCGGCGGCTGGGTAATGGACCAACTGCGACCTGGCCGCCCGGGTCAAGCCGGTTCGCCACCACCGGGCAATGACCGCAGGTGACCGGAGCCACGCTCGCGTCGCCATCGACAATCACCACCAGTCGCGCGCGGTCCCGCCGGACTGGAGTCGCAGACGCCGACGGCCAACGGCCGACGCCGCACAGCGTAGTGCGCGTGTCGCCGATTCCTGGAATAACGAGTTCGACGAGGAACGGTGATCGGCCGCGGCTTCGGAAGCCGCGCAGGCGAATTCAGACCGCCGCATCGGGAATAAAAAGAGCCAGCGTGGCGACCGAAGGCCTTGCCCGACCCCGGGAATTCCTATTTCGAATTGATTACACCCTGCGTTCGTATCGCTCGCTGAATTCTTTTCGCTAACGGCATAGCATACGATTTTCACGCCTCAGGCAATTGTTTTTACATTGCCTGTAAGAAAATCGTATGTATTGCGCGGATCGAAATCATCTGCATAATTCCCCTCGGTCCTTCTTGCCCTCGGCAATAGGCCGCCCGCAATCCGGAAACAATGCGGGCCTTCAGAGAGGAGTCGGCTTGGTTCTTTCAACGAGACAGGAAAGACACCACATCGGCTTCGAATGATCGGGTCTTCAAAAGAGAATTATTTGTGCAAAAAACTACGCGCAGGCTCAAAGCCTTTTCAGCCAGACATCGCAATTCGACCATCGCATGGGTATTAACGTTCATGCTGGTCGGCTCCAGTCACGCGTTGATCAGCGGCTCGGTCGGGACGATCTACAACGGTGCGCTGCCGTCCGACACGCGATTGATCTGCCGAGAAAACGCGTCGAATTGTTCGATACCCAGCATCCAGGAAGTCTGGTACGGCTCCGGCAATTCCTGGGTCTACAAACTCGTGAGCGGCAACTTCGTCTGCACCAATGAGAATTTCTCGGATCCCGCGCTGAACAAGGCCAAGGCATGCTATTCACGCGACATTCTCACGCCCGCAGCCCTGCCACCGGCCGTGACCGAAATTCCGCTCTCGTTCGAGTTGAATGACCTGCTGACGACGCAGCAAAAGCGCTATACCTTCGGAGTCTGGGACGGCGACGTGCGCACGCCCGTCGCGACCCGCCAGTTCTCGATCAATCTGAAGGCGCGCTCCCGCCCTTCGCGCATGCAACAGAACTATTTTCAGTTCGACATCACCGACACCGCCTCACCCGTCAGGCAGCAAAGCATTTTCATTTCGCCGACCTTCGACCGGTGCGTGGCTTCGGGAAGTTCGCCAGCGGGAAATGGCGAGACGGTGTACGGACGGATCATGGAAATCTATTCCATGACAGCGCTTCCTGCGTCGCAGATGATCCCGCAAAGATCGGATTTGCAGAAGATCTGCACCAATGACAAAGGTCAGCTCAAGTTCCACCTGAAACCGCCCAGCAGCGATGCATTCCAGATCAAGATCGTCGCCTACGACGCCGTGAGCAAAGCGAACGACGTGCTCGATTTTTTTGTACCCCTCAACTTTGATTGGCTGTCGAAGTGATGAAAACGATCGATTCCGCAGGCCACAGCGTGAAAAGGCATCGGACCGGGGCAAGGCGTCCGCATCCGACTTTTCACGCCATCCGGTTCTGGCTGCTGAACGCTGCATTTTTCTGCATTCTTTTGCCCGGGACGCGAAACGTTCTGGCACAAGATCTTCCAAGGCTGGATATCCTGCCTGTGACGATCAGCGCCGGCAAATTCATTGGCGCCGGCAAGGTCGGCCAATTCGAGCTTGCCGGCGCCACCGCGGACAACGGATATGTACGCGCAGGATCGACGCCTGTGGTCATGAATTTGAAGAATGTCGCCTCGCCCGGCCGATCACCGACCGAAAGCCATTTCATTCTGGGTGCGTCGGACAGCGGCGAGTCCAAGAATCTCATGGCCATCGATATGATCGCGACCAATCAAAGATGCCTTTTGACGACCATCGATCCGGTCTTGGCCCAGTACAACGAATCCGGCAGGATCATCATGATCAATTCGATATTGATCAGGCGCAGACCGTTACTGGACATCGCCAGCACGCCAATCTCGGTTTGCACGATGGAATCGGGAAAACTGTTCCTGTCTTTCTCCACGCCTACCTTCGACATGGTGCAGGTCACCGCTGTCAGTTTTGGTACGCCGTCCAGCGTATTGCGCTCCATGAATTCGCAATCGGCCATGCTGTATTTCCCATTCGTCAAGTTCTGAGAATCGATCATGAAGAAAGTTATCTTCTTTTTCTGGGCGGCTTTTCTTGCATTGGCGATGCATGCCCCGGCCAATGCGATGCTCTATCGCGTGGTTGGTGCAAATCCCAACACGGTTTTTCCGCGGGGTTTCCAGCCCTGGGGGCCCAATCCCAGTCTTTTCGACCACGTGACCGGCACGAGCTGCAATCGACGCAATGCAGCCCAATTCGCACGGGATGGCACAGGTTCCCGCTATCTGTCATTGGCGTTTGACATGGAACACGCCATTCGCGTCGCCCGGACGCGACTTGAGCAAACCACGCCGACGCCCGAACGGCCGGATCCGACCATATGGATCTACGAGGTCCGCCCGACCCAGATGACGTTCAATGCCGTGCTGACGTTCGAAAGGGCAGGCGTCAACCTCAATGAAGGTCCGTTGCGCGTTCCTTATCAGAATGCGATCTATTTCGGGGAGTGGGTCGAGGATGGACCCATCGCGCCGGAGCGGATCCGCGAGGCACGGCAATACCGGCTGGTCAACGGTCAAGCCGTGGAAGTTGCAGACACTGCAGTGACGAATCCACGTTATGTGGATATGCAGACGACCGCCAATCCCAACCCCTTGCCGCCCGCCGTCATCACCGGTGCGACGACGATTGCGCAACGAGCCCGCGCAGTCATCGGCGCGGCTGCGACGGGCCTGATGTCGGCATGCTGGTGCGACTCCGCTACCGTGGGGCCGGCCAGGATGTCGATCGTCGCCGATCCCGTCGAGATGTGCCTTTCCAGCATTCAGATGCTGAACGATGTGGTACCGAACGTGCGTTACTTTCCGACCAACGGCTGGGAAGTGATCGACTAGGCGCTTCGCAAACCGGTTCCGGGGCGTCCACCGCCGTTGCCGCACACACCGGTCGCAGCAGCATGGCGGATCGGGTCGAGGATTTAGAGCACCGAGAAATCCGGCCGGCGCTTTTCCCTGAACGCCGAAAACGCCTCGCGCGCGGCGGGCTCGCGCAGCATCCGCCCGAAACTTTGCATCTCCTCGTCGATGCGCGCCAGCACCTCGGGCAATATCGATTTCTTCAGCAGGCGCTTGGTCTCGATCAGCGCGCCGAGCGGCTTGGCGGCAAATTTACGGGCTTGCACCTGCGCGATGGCGTTGGCTTCGGTCGGTGGCACAACGCGGTTCACGAGACCGACCTCCAGCGCGGCCTCGGCCATGAAGGGCTCGCCGAGCAGCAGCGCTTCGGCTGCCCGGTGATAGCCGAACATCTGCGGCACCAGCAGGCTCGATCCGGCCTCCGGGCAGACGCCGAGGTTGACGAAGGGCATCGAGAAGGCCGCGTTGTCGCCGGCATAGACCAGGTCGCAATGGAACAGCAGCGTGGTGCCGATGCCCACGGCCGGCCCGCAGACCGAGGCCACGACCGGCTTCGGAAAGGTCGCGATGCCGCGCAGAAAGCGAAACACCGGCGAATCGGTAGCGGACGGCGGTGTGTCGAGGAAATCGCCGATGTCGTTGCCGGCGCTGAAGACGGTCGGGTCGCCCTGGATCAGCACGGCACGCACGGCAGCGTCCTGCTCCCCCTGCACGAGCGCGTCGGCCAGCGCCCCGTACATCGCGGCGGTGATCGAGTTCTTGCGCTGCACGCGGTTGAAGGTCAGGGTCATCACGCCGGCTTCGACGTGGACGAGGATGTCGTTCATGGCAAGCTCATTCCTTGAAGTAGGCGATCTGGTTGCTGGTCGCGAGCAGCATACCGGCCTCGCTCCAGAGCTGGACCACCTGGTCGAAGAAGCCGTTCCTGAACTGCTGCCCCTTCGCGCGGCCCAGCAGGTGGCCGGTGCCGACCTCGGCGAGTTGCGCGGCTTCGGCATGGAAATAGGTCGTCATCGACACCGTGCCGGCCGGCACGCGCTTCGCGCGGCGCAGCCATACGCGCGGGTAGAACATGTCGCTCATCGCCGCGAGCGACTGGAAATCGAGCGCGCGGGGCACGGTGTCGCGCAGCCACAGCACGCTCTCGCTGCCGGCGCCGCTGCCGTCCCACACCGACGGCACCAGCCCGCTCACGCCACGCAGTTCGTACTGGCCGAGCCACGCCATCGCGCCTTCGCCGACCTGCATCGGTGCGACGTCGGCCGGTCTGGGCACGGCCGGCATCGGCGCGTCGGTGGTGCCCCAGGTCTCGCGGCGGGCGGCCGTGACCACGGTCGCGGTGGTGGTCACTTTCGGCATGCCGTCGATACCGGTCTGCGTGAGCTGGATCGTCCAGTGCTGCGTCGAGCGGTTGGTGCGCACCGGCGTGGCCTGGATGTCGAAGGCGCCGGCCTCGATCGCAGCCACGTAGTTCACGGTCTGCGCGATCGGCGCGCCGAGCAGGTCGGGGTGCGACAGCACCGCCTGCAGGATCACCGCGGCCGTCATGCCGCCGAACGGGCCGATCATGTTCCAGTAGTCCGGACTGGTCGTGCCCGAGAAATGACCGGCCTTGATGTCGCTGTGATGCAGCTCGAGCGCCTTGTCGAATGCGTGCTGCGTGGTTGCCATGGCGTCTAGACCCTTTCGAAGATTCCGGCTGCGCCCTGACCCATGCCGACGCACATCGTGACCATGCCGTAGCGCAGATTCTTGCGCCGCAGCGCGTGAACCACTGTCGCCGAACGGATAGCGCCGGTCGCGCCCAGCGGATGGCCGAGCGCGATCGCGCCACCCATCGGGTTGACCTTGGCCGGATCGAGCCCCAGCGTGCGAATCACCGCCAGCGACTGGGCGGCGAAAGCCTCGTTGAGCTCGAACCAGTCGATGTCCTCCTGGTGCAGTCCCGCATAGCGCAGCGCCGCCGGCATCGCCTCGATCGGGCCGATGCCCATGATCTCCGGCGGCACGCCCTTGCTGGCGAAGCTCACGAAGCGCGCGAGCGGCGTCAGGTCGTACCGCTCGCAGGCCTTCTCGCTCGCGAGGATCAGCGCGCCCGCGCCGTCGGAGGTCTGCGAGCTGTTGCCCGCCGTGACCGTGCCGCGCGCGGCGAACACGGTGCGCAGCCTGGCCAGACCTTCGAGGCTGGTGTCGGGACGGGCGCCTTCGTCGAGGCCCACCGTGCGCGTCGTCGCGACCGGCTCGCCGCTGTCGAGGTCCGGCGTGCGGTCGGTCACCTCGATCGGCACGATCTCGTCGGCGAACTCGCCCGCGGCCTGCGCTGCCAGTGCCCGACGATGCGATTCGAGCGCAAACGCATCCTGCGCGTCGCGCGACACCTTCCAGCGCTGCGCGACCTTCTCGGCCGTGAGCCCCATGCCGTAGGCGATGCCCACGTCACCTTCGCGCTCGAAGATCGAGGGCGACAGCGACGGCGCGTTGCCCATCATCGGCACCATGCTCATGCTCTCGACGCCGGCCGCGATCATCACCTCGGCTTCGCCCACGCGGATGCGGTCGGCCGCCATCTGCACCGCCGACAGACCGGACGCGCAGAAGCGGTTCACGGTGATGCCGCCGATGCTGTTCGGCAGCCCGGCCAGCACCGCGCCGATGCGCGCGATGTTCAGGCCCTGGGCAGCTTCGGGAATCGCGCAGCCGCAGACGATGTCCTCGATGGCCTTCGGATCGAGCGTAGGCACGGCCGCGAGCGCTGCCCTGAGGGTGGTGGCGAGCAGGTCGTCGGGGCGGTGGTTGCGGAAAAAGCCGCGATGCGATTTGCCGATCGGCGTGCGCGTGGCGGAGACGATGTAGGCGTCCTGGATTTGTTTCATGGGGTCTCCTGAAAAGCTCTCGATTCTTAGAACACCGCGGAACCGTCGCGAAAACCGGGTGGAATCAGTTGCGCACCGGCTTGCCCGTAGAAAGCATCCCCATGATCCGCTCCTGCGTCTTCGCATGCACGATCAGCGAGCAGAACGCCTTGCGCTCCAGCGCCATCAGGTATTCCTCCGTCACCCGCGACCCGGCATCGACGTCGCCGCCGGTCACCACTTCGGCGATCAGGCTGGCGATGTGGAAGTCGTGCGCGCTGATGAAGCCGCCGTCGCGCATGTTCACGAGCTGGCCCTTGATCGTCGCGGCGCCGCTGCGGCCCGCGACGCGGAAGCTGCGACGCAGCGGCGCGCGGTGGCCGGCGTCGGCCATCGACTTCGCCTGCTGCAGCGCGACGTAGAGCAGCTCGTCCTTGTTGGGCACGATCACGTCGCTTTCGAGCAGATAGCCGAGCCGTTTCGAATCGAGCGCACCGGTGCCGACCTTGGCCATCGCCGCGGCGGTGAAGCCTTCGGTGAGAAAGGGCAGCAGGTCGTTGCCGGTCGACGCCGCCGCGTTCTCGGCGGCGCGGCGCGCGATGCAGGTCAGGCCGCCCGCGCCGGGCACCAGGCCGACGCCGACCTCGACCAGGCCGACGTAGCTCTCCATCGCGGCCACGCGCTTGGCCGAATACATGGCCAGCTCGCAGCCGCCGCCCAGCGCCAGACCACGGATTGCCGAGACCACCGGCACGCTGGCGTAACGGATCTTCAGCATCACGTTCTGCAGCTCTTCCTGCGCGCCCTCGACCGCGCCGATGCCCGCAACCACGAAGGCCGGCAGCATCGCCTGCAGGTCGGCACCGACCGAGAACATCTCGTCGGGCGACCAGATGACGAGGCCCTGGTAGTCCGACTCGGCCAGCTCGACCGCGGCGCCCAGCGCCTCGGCCACGTCGGGGCTGATGGCGTGCATCTTCGAACGGATGCTCGCGATCAGCACTTCGCCGTCCAGCGTCCAGACGCGCACGTCGCCCTCCTCGCTGATCGTGGTACCGGCCTGATTCGCATCGGGCGCGTTCGCGCCGAACACGCTTTCCGGAAACAGCTGACGCGCGTGTATCGGCAAGCGCCGCCGAGGCACGAAGCGTTGTGCCGACGCACTCCACGAACCTTCTGGCGTGTGAACGCCGCCGGCGTCGGCCACCGGGCCCTCGAACACCCATTTCGGCAACGGCGCAATGCTCAGCGCCTCGCCGGCGTCGATGTCTTCCTGCACCCACTTCGCCACCTGCGCCCAGCCGGCTTCCTGCCAGAGCTCGAAAGGCCCCTGCTTCATGCCGAAACCCCAGCGCATCGCGAAGTCGACATCGCGCGCGCTCTCGGCGATGGTCGCGAGATGAACGGCGGCGTAATGGAAGCCGTCGCGCAGGATCGCCCAGAGAAAACGTCCTTGCGGTCCTTCGGCGTTGCGCAACAGCCGCAGCCGCTCGCCGGCCGGCTTCTTGAGCATGCGTGCGTAGACCTCGTCGGCCTTCTCGCCGCCGGGCACGTGGTCGCCCTGCCCGCCGTTGGCCGCCAAGTCGAAGCGCAGGATGTCGCGGCCGACTTTCTTGTAGAAACCGGCCTTCGTCTTCTGACCCAGGAAACCGCGCTGCAACAAGGTCGCGAGCACCGGCGGCGTCGCGAAGTTGCCGTAGAACGGATCGCTATCGGCATCCAGGTTGTCCTGCAGCGTCTTCACGACATGCGCGATCGTGTCGAGCCCGACCACGTCGGCGGTGCGGAAGGTGCCCGAACTCGCGCGGCCGAGCTTCTTGCCGGTGAGGTCGTCGACCACGTCCGGCGTCAGGCCGTACTTCTCGACCTCCTTCAGCGTCGCCAGCATGCCGGCGATGCCGACGCGGTTGGCGATGAAGTTGGGCGTGTCGTGCGCGCGCACCACGCCCTTGCCGAGCGTGCTGGTGACGAAAACTTCGAGCGCGTCGAGCACCTGTGCCCCGGTGGTCGGCGTGTCGATCAGCTCGACCAGGAACATGTAGCGCGGCGGGTTGAAGAAGTGAATGCCGCAGAAGCGCGGCTTCAACGCCTCGGGCAGCGCCTCGCTCAGCCTGGTGACCGACAGGCCGGAGGTGTTCGAGGCCAGGATCGCGTGCTTCGCGACGTGCGGCGCGATGCGCCTGTAGAGGTCGAGCTTCCAGTCCATGCGCTCGGCGATGGCCTCGATCACGAGGTCGCAGTCGCCGAGCTTCGCCAGGTCGTCGTCGTAGTTCGCGACCTCGATCAGCGCGGCGTCGGCCACGTCGCCGAGCGGCGCGGGCTTCTGCTTCTTCAGGGCGTCTATGGCGCGCGTGGCGATGCCGTTCTTCGGGCCGTCCCTGGCGGCGAGGTCGAACAGCACCACCGGCACGCGCACGTTGACCAAGTGCGCGGCGATCTGCGCGCCCATCACGCCGGCGCCGAGCACGGCGACTTTTCTTACGTTGGATCGGGGCATGGATTGATCTCGAATGGATTTACCGGGCCCGGGTCCAGGTCTGGGTGCGCCAGAACGGCCCCAGGTACCCGCGCACTTCCAGCTTCTGTCCGCCGTCGACGGGCGTGAAGCTCGCGCGATATTCCTTGCCGTTCTCGGGGTCGAGGATCTTTCCGCCCTCCCACACGTCCTTGCCGTCGGCCTTGCTGCCGCCGCGCACGATCTCCAGTCCGACGATCGGCCTGCCCTTGCGGTCGTCGCTGCAGGTCTCGCAAGTCCGGTCGGGCCTGCTGCCCTTGCCGAGCATCTTCTCGATGCGCCCGGCGAGCACGCCGTTCGCCTCGGCGATGCGGATCTCCGCCTTGACCTCGCCGGTCCTGTCGTCGACGTTGCGCCAAAGGCCGACCGGGCTCGTCTGCGCGAGCGCCGACATCGCACACGACGCCAACACGGCCGCGAAGGAACCGACGCGACGGCCGCTCATGCCAGCGCCTCGTTCGCGTCCATCAGCGAGCGGCTGCCGGCACGCGCGGTGCGCATCAGCGTCACCGTCTCGGGAAACAGCTTGGCGAAGTAGAAGCGCGCGGTCTGCAGCTTGCCGACATAGAACGCATCGGTGTTGCCCGCATCGATCTCCCGCAGCGCGGTCCGCGCCATCCGCGCGAACAGATAGCCGAAGACGAAGTGCCCGACCACGCGCAGGTAGTCGACCGCCGCGGCGCCGACCTCGTCCGCGTTCTGCGAGCCCTTGAAGCCGATCTCGGTCGTGAACTTGACCAGCTGGTCGCCGAGCATCGCGATCGGGTCGATGAACTCGGCCATCTTCTCGCTCACGCCCTCTTCTTCGACCAGCCGGCCGACCAGCCGGCCGAACTTCTTCAGCGTCGCGCCGTTGTTGCCGAGCACCTTGCGGCCCAGCAGGTCGAGCGACTGGATCGTGTTGGTGCCCTCGTAGATCATGTTGATGCGGTTGTCGCGCACGAACTGCTCCATGCCCCATTCCTTGATGAAACCATGGCCGCCGAAGACCTGCATGCACGCGTTGGTCGCGATGTGGCCGTTGTCGGTGAGGAAGGCCTTCACGACCGGTGTGAGCAGCGCGACGAGTTCGCCGCTGTCCTTGCGCACTTTCTCGTCGGGATGCCGATGCGCCTTGTCGTTGAGCAGCGTGCAGAAGATCTGCAGCGCGCGGCCGCCCTCGGCATAGGCCTTGGCGGTGAGCAGCATCTTGCGCACGTCGGGATGCACGATGACCGGGTCGGCCTCCTTGTCCTTCGCCTTGACGCCCGAGAGCGATCGCATCTGGGTGCGATCCTTCGCGTAGGCCAGCGCGTTCTGGTAGGCCACTTCGGTCAGACCGAGGGACTGGTTGCCCACGCCCAGGCGCGCGGCATTCATCATCACGAACATCGCGGCCAGACCCTTGTTGGGTTGGCCGACCAGGCTGCCGACGGCGCCTTCCATGACGATCTGCGCGGTCGCATTGCCGTGGATGCCCATCTTGTGCTCGAGCCCGCCGCAATGGATCGCGTTGCGCGCGCCGAGCGACCCGTCGGCGTTCACGTGGTACTTCGGCACCGCGAACAGGCTGATGCCCTTGCTGCCCTTGGGCGCGTCCGGCAATCGGGCCAGCACCAGGTGGATGATGTTGGCCGCCATGTCGTGCTCGCCGGCGGAGATGAATATCTTGTTGCCGGTGAGCCGGTAGCTGCCATCGGCCTGCGGTTCGGCCCGGGTGCGCAGCAACCCGAGGTCGGTTCCGCAATGCGCTTCGGTCAGGCACATGGTGCCGGTCCATTCGCCGGTGACGATCTTCGGCAGGTAGGTCGCTCGCTGCGCGTCGGTGCCGTGCGCGACCAGCGCCTCGTAGGCACCGTGCGAGAGGCCCGGGTACATCGTCCAGGCCTGACTGGCACTGTTGAGCATCTCGTAGAAACACTGGTTCAGCGTGAACGGCAGGCCCTGGCCGCCGAATCGCGTCTCGCACGACAACGCCGCCCAGCCGCCTTCCACGAACTTCGCGTAGGCGTCCTTGAAGCCGGTGGGCGTGGTCACCTCGTGCGTGCCCGTGTCGAGCACGCAGCCCTCCAGGTCGCCGCCGACGTTGAGCGGAAACACCACCTCGGCCGCGAATTTGCCGGCCTCCTCGATGACCGCATTGACGGTGTCGACATCGACGTCGGCATGGTCGGGCATGGCCTTGAACTCGTCGGTGACGTTGAAGACTTCGTGCAGGACGAACTGCATGTCGCGCAGCGGCGGCGTGTAGATGGGCATCGTGGAGCTCTTTAAAAGGACGGAGAAAAATGCCGGAGGACGGAAGCCTCAGCCCGCCGCGCCGCTGCGCGCCAGGATGTTGTCGAAGCCGGTGCTGGCGCGTGCCAGAGAACCCGGCGAGCGCAGGAAGCGCGCCTCGTAGTGCAGCGCCAGGATCAGCGCATGGATCTCGAAGGCGATCTGCCGCTCGTCGGCATCGGCACGCAGATGGCCCTCGCCGATCGCGAGCACCACGGCGCGCGTCATGGCGCCAAGCCACGTGTGCACGGACTCGGCCAGCGCGTCGCGCACCGGGCCGGCCCGGTCGTCGAACTCCACCGCGCCGCTGATATAGATGCAGCCCGAATCGAGTTCGGCCGAGGTGCGCTTCATCCAGTTGGCGAACATCGTGCGCAGGCGCGGCAGGCCGCGCGGCGCGTCGAGCGCCGGGTAGAACACCTCCTGCTCGAAACGCTGGTGGTATTCGCGCACCACCGAGATCTGCAGTTCCTCGCGCGAACCGAAGTGCGCGAACACGCCCGACTTGCTCATCTGCGTGACCTCGGCCACGGCGCCGATCGACAGGCCCTCGAGGCCGATCTGCGCCGCGAGCCCGAGCGCCGCGTCGATGATCGCCAGCTTGGTCTGCTGGCCCTTCTGCAGGACACGGGAGGTCTTGATGGGTTCGGCGGCGCGCATCACGGTGCTTGAACGAAAAGCTGAATTTAAAAAAGAACGACCGTTCTATTTTGCTTGAATTCCTCATCGGCGTGCAAGTGCCGCAACCGGTCCAGGGATCGTCGGCGAAGAAATGCCGGCAGTCCGCGGGCCCGGAAGATTAGGACCGATCCGAGCCGGCGTCGCGGCAGGCGCCCATAGAGTCTCGGTCGCTCCACCAGACAGGACTCTTCATGACCACTGCAATCCAGGCCGGATCCGCCGCCCGTGTCTTCCACGATTTCGGTATCGCCGACGGTCGCGCCCGCCGGCACACGCATGTGCAGGCGCCGCCACCCTATTCGCGTCGCGCGCCTGGCGACGTCGACGCGGCCCTGAGATCCGCAACGCCTGCGAACGTGCTGTCCAGGCTCGGGCACGCAAAACTGCCGGAACGATTCACGCCCGCGCAGGCGCGCATCGTGAAACACATGCTCGACGAATACCATCCGCAGACGCTCGCGCGCTCGCCGCTCATCGACATGCAGGGCAACCCCATGTCGCTCAGGCTCGCTGCCGATCCGCTGCTCGACAACCATTCCGGCGACGTGATCCCGATCGAGGGCGATCTCGAACGCGCGCTGGTGCGCACTTTCACGCATTACCGGGACAACCTGCGCTGGCAGCGGGAGAACATCGCCGTCGAGACGATCCGGCCGGGCCAGGCGGAGCCGGCGCTGGTCGGGCAGCAAGGCGTGTTCGCGAAGAAGGACATCCCGATCGGCACGCCCATCGGCCTTTTCGGCGGCCAGTATCTCGACAACCCCGGGGACATCGGGCTCGACGAAAAGGTCCGCCAGATGGCCGGCCTTCCGCCCCACAAGTACTGGGACAAGAAAGTCTCCGACACGGGCGGCGTCGTCCAGGCGATGTGCCCGATGATGAAATGCAACAGCGCCGGGAAAGACGCCAACATCTCGGGAAACGCGCAGATCAACACCATCGGCCCGCGCGGAGAAAAAATCAGGCTGATGGCGCTGATGACGACCAAACCCATCAAGGCCGGCGAGGAACTGCGCATGGACTACGAGGTCAAGCCCTGATCGCGGGCCTTGCCTTGCCGCGCCCGGCCTTCAGAGCTTGAACGGCACCACTTCCTGGCGCTGTTCGCCCAGGCCGTCGATGCCCAGCGTCATCACGTCGCCCTTCTTCAGGAAAAGCGGCGGCTTCATGCCGAGGCCGACGCCGGGCGGCGTGCCGGTGGTGATCACGTCGCCGGGCATCAGCGTCATGAAGGTGCTCAGGTAGCTGATGATCCTGGCGACGCCGAAGATCATGGTCTTCGTGCTTCCGGTCTGCACGCGCTGGCCGTTGAGGTCGAGCCACATCGAGAGCTTCTGCGGATTGGGCACTTCGTCGCGCGTGACCAGCCAGGGGCCGATCGGGCCGAAGGTGTCGCAGCCCTTGCCCTTGTCCCAGGTGCCGCCGCGCTCGATCTGGTATTCGCGCTCGCTCACGTCGTTGATGGTGCAGTAACCGGCGACGAAGCTCAGCGCCTCCTTCTGCGACACGTAGCGCGCGCGGGTGCCGATGACCACGCCGAGTTCGACCTCCCAGTCGGTCTTGACCGAGCCCTTGGGCAGCATCACCGGATCGTTCGGGCCCTGGATGCAGCTCGTCGCCTTCATGAACAGGATCGGCTCCTTCGGGAGCGGCAGGTTCGACTCGGCCGCGTGGTCGGCGTAGTTCAAGCCGATGGCGATGAACTTGCCGACACTGGCGACCGGGCTGCCGAAACGCGGCTTGCCGCGCACCAGCGGCAGCTTGTCGACCTTCTGTTTGTGCAGCTTGGCGATGGCGGCGTCGCCGAGTTGGTCGGGGCCGATGTCCTTCACCACGGCACTCAGGTCGCGCAGCTGGCCGTTGTCGTCGATGAGGCCTGGCTTCTCCTTGCCGGGGTTGCCGTAGCGGACGAGTTTCATCGGTGGTTCCTTGTGTGAAAAGAAGCGGTTATATCGTGATGCCGCCGTCGACCGAATAGGCCTGCCCGGTGACGAAGGCCGCGTCCTCGCTGGCCAAAAACACCACCAGCGGCGCGATCTCGTGCGCCTGCGCGAGACGGCCGAGCGGCTGGCGCGCGATGAAGGCCTTGCGCGCTTCCACCGGATCGGCGTTGGCGTTGATGCGCTCGGCGAGCGAGGGCGTGTCGACCGTGCCGGGGCAGACGGCGTTGCAGCGCACCTTGTGCACGACGTAGTCGGCGGCCACGCTCTTGGTGAGCCCGAGCACCGCCGCCTTGGTCGTGCCGTAGACGAAGCGGTTGGGCAAACCCTTGATGCTCGAGCACACGCTCGCCATGTTGACGATGCTGCCGCCGCCGGCTTCGATCATGCGCGGCAGCACGGCCTGCACGGTCCAGAACTGCGCCCGCACGTTGAGGCCGAAGGCGAAGTCGAGATCGGCGTCCGTCGCTTCGAGCGCGGTGCCGTTGTGAACCACGCCCGCGCAGTTGAAAAGCACGTCGATCGACGGCATGCACGCGACCAGCGCCTGAATCGCCGTCTTGTCGAGCACGTCGAGCACGGCGGTCTTGACGCCCGGCGTGCCGGCGAAGCTGTCGAGCAGCGAAGCGTTGACGTCGGTGGTCCAGACCGTGGCGCCCTCGGCGGCCATCGCCAGCGCGGTGGCGTGGCCGATGCCCTGTCCGGCGGCGGTGACGAGCGCGGTTTTTCCCTGGAGTCTCATGCGGGGTCCTGGTGGTGTTCGGTGCGTTGAGGGTTTCGCCGGATTCTGAATTGGCCTTACCAGTTGTCCAATTCAGGACAACCCTTAACCCTCTGGAACATCCGTCCGCCGTGCCGCTCTTGTCCAGCGAACCCCAGCGCCTCTACCGGCAGATCGCCGACCGGCTCCGCACGCTCATCGGCGGCGGCGAGTTCGCGGTCGGTGCGCGGCTGCCCGCGGAACGCGACCTGGCGCGGCAGTTCGGCGTCAGCCGTCCGTCGGTGCGCGAGGCGCTGATCGCACTCGAGGTCGAAGGCTGGGTCGAAGTACGCACCGGCTCGGGCGTCTACGTGCAGGACCGCACGCAGCGCCAGGCCGAACGCCTCCCGGCCGCCGAATGGGGACCGCTCGAACTGATCCGTGCGCGCCGCGTGGTCGAAGGCGAGACGGCCGCGCTGGCCGCGGCGCAGGCGCGCCGCAAGGACCTCGACGCCATGGCGCGCGCGATGGCACAGATGCGCGACGCGATCGAGCACCTCGTCGCGCCGCTCGACGGCGACCGCGCCTTCCATCTCGCGATCGTCGGCGCCTGCGGCAACGCCGTGCTAGGCGAGACGGTCGAAGCCTTCTGGGATTCGCGCAAGCGGCCGATCTTCACGCGGCTGGGCGGCCATTTCGAGACGCCGCCGTCGTGGCGTGCCGCGATGACCGAACACACCGCCGTCGTCGACGCGATCGCGGCCCGCGACGCGGGCGCCGCCCGCGCCGCCATGCACGCGCACATGGACCGGTCGCACCAGCGTTTCAGCGCCAGCTGGCGCCGCACTCAACACCAAGGAACCCCATGATTCCCATCGCTCCCTTCATCCGGCTTCATCCGGCCGACGACGTCGTGATCGCCCGCGCGCAGCTCGTGGGCGGTACGCCGATCGAGCACATCGCCAGCCGCGGCCTGATCCCGCCCGGCCACAAGGTCGCGATGCGCGCCATCGCGACCGGCGAGCCGGTGCGGCGCTACAACCAGATCATCGGCTTCGCGACCCAGCCGATCGCGCCCGGCGAACACGTGCACACGCACAACCTCGACATGGGCCCCGACAAGGGCGACTTCGAGCGCGACTACGCCTACGGTGCCGACGTGAGGCCGGCACCGGCGCCGCGCGAAGCCACGTTCATGGGCATCCGCCGCTTCGACGGCCGCGTGGCGACGCGCAACTACATCGGCGTGCTGACCAGCGTGAACTGCTCCGCCACCGCCGCGCGCGCCGTCGCGGACCACTTCTCGCGCCGCACGAATCCGGTCGCGCTGGCCGACTTCCCGAACGTCGACGGCGTGGTCGCGCTCACGCACGGCACCGGCTGCGGCATGGACACCGAAGGCGCGGGCATGCGCATCCTCTCGCGCACGCTCACGGGGTATGCGACGCATGTCAACTTCGCCGCGGTGCTGGTGGTCGGGCTGGGCTGCGAGGTGAACCAGATCGGCAGCTGGCTCTCGGCCGGGCACCTGGTCGAGGGCGACAGCTTCCGCACCTTCAACATCCAGGACAGCGGCGGCACTCGCAAGACGGTCGACAAGGGCGTGGCGCTGATCCGCGAGATGCTGCCGCGCGCCAACGCGGTCGAACGCGAACCCTGCAGCGCGTCGCATATCACCGTCGGGCTGCAGTGCGGCGGGTCGGACGGGTACTCGGGCATCAGCGCGAACCCGGCGCTGGGTGCGGCGGTGGACCTGCTGGTGGCGCACGGCGGTACCGCCATCCTCAGCGAGACGCCGGAGGTCTACGGCGCCGAGCACCTGCTAACGCGGCGCGCGGTGCGGCGCGAGGTCGGCGAGAAGCTGGTGGAGCGCATCAAGTGGTGGGAGCGCTACACCGAGATCAACGACGGAGAGATGAACAACAACCCCTCGCCCGGCAACAAGGCCGGCGGGCTCACCACCATCCTGGAGAAATCGCTCGGCGCGGTGGCCAAGGGCGGCACCAGCAACCTCGAAGCCGTCTACGAATACGCCGAGCCCGTGGCCGCGCACGGCTTCGTCTACATGGACACGCCGGGCTACGACCCGGTCAGCGCCACCGGCCAGGTCGCGGGCGGTGCGAACCTGATCTGCTTCACTACCGGCCGCGGCTCGGCCTACGGCTGCGCGCCCGCGCCTTCGCTCAAGCTCGCGACCAACTCCGCGCTGTGGCAGCGGCAGGAGGAAGACATGGACATCAACTGCGGCGAGATCGTCGACGGCACCGTGTCGATCCAGTCGATGGGGCAGCGAATCTTCGAGACCATCCTGGCGACGGCTTCGGGCGCGCAGAGCAAGAGCGAGCGGCACGGCTACGGACAGAACGAATTCGTGCCGTGGCAAGTCGGCGCGGTGATGTAGATCCAGACCCATTCAAGGAAAAAACCGAACCATGTCCCAGACCCTTCAAGCCTCGTTCCTGCGTACACAGGTCACCGCCGTCCTCGTCGCCGCCGGCAGTTCGCCCGAAGAAGCCGCGCAGGTCGCCGGCAACCTCGTGCTGGCCAACCTCAGCGGTCACGACTCGCACGGCGTCGGCATGGTGCCGCGCTACGTGGACGCGGTCGCCGAGGGCGGGTTGAAGCCCAACGCGTCGGTGAAGACGAACCTCGACATCGGCACGCTGCTCGCGCTCGACGGCCAGGGCGGCTACGGGCAGATCGTGGGCGTGCAGGCGATGGCGCTCGGCATCGAGCGCGCGAAGCAGCACGGCAGCTGCATCATGTCGCTCGCGCATGCGCACCACCTCGGGCGCATCGGCCACTTCGCAGAGATGGCGACCGCGCAGGGGCTGGTCGCGATGCATTTCGTGAACGTGCTGTCGCGCCCGGTGGTGGCGCCATGGGGCGGCGGCGACGGGCGTTTCGGCACCAATCCGTGCTGCATCGGCGTGCCGCTGGCGGGCGCGGAGCCCTTCGTCCTCGACTTCGCGACCAGCCGCGTCGCGCAGGGAAAGATGCGCGTGGCGCACAACAAGGGCGAGCGCGTTCCGCCGGGTTACCTGATCGACGAACAGGGCAAGCCGACCGATGACCCCGGCGTCGTCGTCGTGCCGCAGCCCAACGGCCTGTTCGGTGCGCTGATGACCTTCGGCGAACACAAGGGCTACGGCATGGCGATCGCCTGCGAACTGCTCGGCGGCGCGCTGACCGGCGGCGGCACCTGGCACCGCGAGGCCGACACCGCCCGCTCGGTCTTCAACGGCATGCTGACGGTGCTGATCGATCCCGCGAAGCTCGGCACGCAGGCCGGGTTCGCCGAGGAAGCCGGCGCCTTCGTCGAATGGCTGCGCAAGAGTCCGGCCGGCGAGGGCTTCGACCACGTGCAGATCGCCGGCGAGCCCGAACGCGCCGCGCGCAAGGCGCGCGAGACCGAAGGCATCTGGCTGGACGACGCGACCTGGGGCGAGATCGTCGCGGCCGGGGCGCGTGTCGGCGTGGCCGTCGCCGCCTGAGGCGACAAAAGCCTGGGCGGCTCACAGCATCAGCACGAGGCTGCTCTCCAGATGCTCGGAAGGCACGCGCCGGAAGCGAGAGCGGGCGAAGCGCTGCAGCCGGCCGGCGACGAACGCCGTGAGCACCGCGGCACGCACCTGCGCATCGGGCGTGGGCATCGTGGAAGTCGCATCCGACGGCGGCTGCTCCGAACCCGCTGCGCCATCCAGGACTTGCCGGAGCGTCGACTCGATGCGGTCGAAGAACTCGTTCATGCGGTTCTGCAGCCGCTCGTTCTCGTGCACCAGCGCGTCGCCGACCATCACGCGCGCCATGCCGGGGTTCCTTTCGGCGAACTGGATCAGCAGGGCGACGATGCGCGACGCCCGTTCACGCGCCGACGGGGCTTCGCGCTCCAACACCTGGTTGACGAGCGCGAAGACGCTCTGCTCGATGAAGTCGATCAGCCCCTCGAACATCTGCGCCTTGCTGGCGAAATGCCGGTAGAGCGCCGCCTCGCTGACTTCGAGGTGCGCCGCGAGCGCCGCGGTGGTCACGCGCTCCGAATCCGGCCGTTCCAGCATGGCGGCCAGCGTCTGGAGGATCTGCACGCGCCGCTCGCCCGGCCTGGGCCGCTTGCGCACGGCCGCCACCGGCATGTCCGTAGGCATGTCCATTGACGCAGAAGCCGGCAAAGCAACGGTCGATGCATCGGAAATCGGGCTGCTTTCGCTCTCTTTGTTGGACATGGCGCGGCGAAATGTAAAAAATTAATTCTCGCATGCGAAATTTCTGCGAAGTTCGAACGTTTTCCTGCAAACCAAAGACTTCATGCAACAAGGGCGTTGATCGAGAATGCCTCCAAGTTCACACACCGACATTCGAAAGCAGCACCTCATGGGCAATCGCATCCTGGTCACCGGCGGCGCCGGCTTCATCGGCAGCCATACCTGCGTGGCCCTGGCCGAGGCCGGCTACGTGCCGCTGATCCTCGACAACCTGGGCAACAGCGACATGCGCGTCCTCGAACGCCTGGCGCGCATCAGCACCACCGGCACGGCACCGGCCTTCATCGAGGGCGACGTGCGCGACCGCGCCCTGCTCGACCGCGTGTTCCTCGAACACGACATCGCCGGTGTGATCCATTTCGCCGGCCTGAAGGCGGTCGGCGATTCGGTGGCCGACCCGCTGACCTACTACGACAACAACGTGAACGGCAGCTTCGTGCTGGCCGCAGCGATGCAGGCCGCGGGCGTCCGGACGCTGATCTTCTCGTCCTCGGCCACGGTGTACGGCGAGCCGGAAAGTTCGCCGATCCCCGAGGATGCGCCTTGTCGTCCCGCCAATCCGTACGGCCGGTCGAAGCGGATGGTCGAGGAGGCGCTGATCGACCTGCAACTGTCGCAGCCCGAATGGCGCATCGCGCTGCTGCGCTACTTCAACCCGGTCGGCGCGCACGAAAGCGGCCTGATCGGCGAGCACCCGCAGGGCAAGCCCAACAACCTGATGCCCTTCGTGAGCCAGGTCGCGGTCGGCCTGCGCGAGAAGCTGTCGATCCACGGCGGCGACTACCCGACGCCCGACGGCACCGGCGTGCGCGACTACGTGCACGTGATGGACCTGGCCGAAGGCCACGTCGCGGCGCTGCGCAACGCCGAGAAGGCGGCGGGCCTCGTCACGGTCAACCTCGGCACCGGCATCGGCGCCTCGGTGCTCGACGTCGTCAAGGCCTTCGGGCGCGCCTGCGGCAAACCGATCGCCTATGAAGTCGGCCCGCGCCGGCCCGGCGACGTGCCGGCCTACTGGGGCGACCCGACGCTCGCCGAATCGCTGCTCGGCTGGCGTGCGCGCCGCGATGTCGACCAGATGTGCGCGGACAGCTGGCGCTGGCAGCAGGGGAATCCGCGCGGCTACGAGCCTGCGTGATCAATCGGCCCTAGCGGGCACGGATCATCGTCCCGTAGGCCTGCTCGGTCAGGATTTCCAGCAGCATCGCGTGCGGCACCCGCCCGTCGATGATGTGCACCGCGTTCACGCCGCTCTTGGCCGCATCGAGCGCGCCTTCGATCTTCGGCAGCATGCCGCCCGAGATGGTGCCGTCGGCGAACAGTTCGTCGATCTCGCGCGCGCTCAGGTTGGTCAGCAGGTTGCCGGCCTTGTCGAGCACGCCGGGCGTGTTGGTCAGGAGCATCAGCTTCTCGGCCTTGAGCACGGTGGCCAGCTTGCCGGCCACGACGTCGGCGTTGATGTTGTAGCTCTCGTTGTCCTCGCCGAAGCCGATCGGACTGATGACCGGGATGAAGGCGTCGTCCTGCAGCGCCTTCACCACGCTCGGGTCGATCGAGACGATGTCGCCGACCTGGCCGACGTCGTGCAGCACGCTCGGGTCGGCGCGGTCGGCCAGCCGGAGCTTCTGCGCGCGGATCAGCCCGCCGTCGCGCCCGGTCAGGCCCACGGCCTTGCCGCCGGCCTGGTTGATCAGGCCCACGATGTCCTGCTGTACCTCGCCGGCCAGCACCCATTCGACGACTTCCATCGTTTCATCGTCGGTCACGCGCATGCCCTGGATGAAGCTGCCCTTCTTGCCGAGCTTGTTGAGCGCCGCCTCGATCTGCGGGCCGCCGCCGTGCACCACCACCGGGTTCATGCCGACCAGCTTGAGCAGCACCACGTCCTCGGCGAAATCGGCCTGCAGCGCCGGGTCGGTCATGGCGTTGCCGCCGTACTTGATGACGATGGTCTTGCCGTGGAACTTGCGGATGTAGGGCAGCGCCTGGGCCAGGATCTCGGCCTTGTCGCGGGGAGGAATGTTGAGCAGTTGCTCGGGCACTGGCGAAGTCATGGACGCTCCGGTTCGGGGGATGCCAAATTGTGCCGCATGGTGGACGACGGCCGGGTCGCAAAGACATGGCGGCGGACCACCTCCTGCAGCATCAGGAGGTCGATGCCCACGCGCAGCGTCCACGCCGCCGCCGCACCCGCGAGGCCGAACCGCCCGAGTGCGAACCACAGCACCGGGAAGTAGACGAAAGCCTCGGCCACGTGCAGCTGCGCCGTGGTCCGCGCGAGCCCGGCGGCCTGCACTGCGGCGAAGGGCACGTAGGCGATGCCGTTGAAGAGCAGCCCCAGCGCCAGGATCGCGGCCACCGGCGCCGAGCGGTCGGCGAAATCGTCGCCCAGCCACAGCGAGATGCCCCAGTGCGCACCGACCGCGATGAGCGTGCACAGCGGCACCAGCGCGCAGGCCACCACCGCGACGCAGCGCCGGTAGAGACGGTGCGCGGCGGCGATGTCGTGCGTCATCAGCGATGTGAGCCGCGGGAACAGCGCGCCGGTGAGTGCGCCCGGCAGAATCAGGATGCGTGCCACGATTTCCGAGGGCACGGTGTAGTAGGCGACCACCGCCGCGCCCATCACGGCGGAGATCCCGAAGCGGTCGGCCGTGACCATCAGCGGGCTGATGATGTTCGACACCGTCATCCAGGCACCGAAGGACAGCAGCACGCCGATGCCGCGGCGCTGCAGCGCGACCCCGCCGAGTCCGCCTCCCAGCCGGCGGCGCACGATGACCCAATGCGCGATGCCGAAGAGCGCGCGCGCCACGGTCAGGCTCGCGACCATCGGCACCAGCGAAGGGCCGAACCAGTACGCGCTCAACGCCGGCAGCCCGAAATTGGCCAGGCCCAGCATCATCCGCAGCAGATTGACGCCGCGGAAATCCTCATACGCTTCCAGCACACCGCGCAACCCCACCGTGGCCGTGGTGACCGGCACGCCGATGGCGGCGACCAGCAGCGCACGGAAAACGTCGTCGTGCAGCGCCGCGGATACCTTCAGGCCGTTCATGGCCAGCGGCTCGGCCACCAGCGTGAGCAGCAGACCGCCTATCGCGCCCATCGCCGCCGTCACCAGCAATCCGCTCTTGACCAGCGAAGGCACCTCGTCGGACCGGCCGGCAGCGAGCTTGCGCGCTACCTGCTGGGTCATCGCGCGTCCCAGGCCGAGATCGAACAGGCTGAAATACCCGATCAGCGCCCAGACCAGCGTCAGGATGCCGAAGACCTCGATGCCCGCTGTGCGCACCAGATAGGGAACGAGCACCGCGCCGGCCACGAGCGGCAGTCCCGTGCCGGCGAGGTTCCACAGGACATTGCGCCGAAGTGACATCGAAAGTGGACGGCGGCGTCAGTGCCGCAGCCAGCGCGGCACCTTGAAGCGCACGATCATCAGGTAGGCCAGGACGTAGGTCGTGACGAACAGCAGGCAGCACAGCATCAGCGCCGGCGTGTTGCGCCAGAACAGCACGGCCGGCACCACCGACATCGCCGCGAACATCCAGAGATACGGCGAGGTGCGGTTGTTGCGCCTGAGAAGCTGGCGCGCCTCGTCGTCGGTGAAGGCCACCCGGACGATGCGACGGAAGATCAACTGATGGAAATGCAGCGCATCGGCCGTGCCAGGCGACTGCCCGCGCGCCACCTTGCGGTAGATCGAGAACAGCGTCTCCCAGACCGGGTAGATCAGCAGCAGCATCGGAAACCACGGCGACACCGTCGGATGGCGCTGCACCAGCGTCACGCAGGCCACCGCGATCACCATGCCCCAGACGTACGCGCCGCCGTCGCCGGCGAAGATGCGCCCGCTCGGGTAGTTCCACATCAGGAAACCCATCGTGCCGCCGACCATGCACAGCACCATCGCTGCCAGCTGCCGGTCGCCGACCTGCAGCGCGACGTGCGAGATCGCCAGGCAGACCAGTACCGCCACGGCGCCGGCCAGCCCGTTGTAGCCGTCGATGATGTTGAACGCATGCGGCAGCCCGCCGATCGCCACCACCGCGAGCAGCACCGCCATGATCGGCAGCGCGCGCATGCCGGCATCGACGAACCCCAGCCCCGTGCGATGAACGCCCAGGCCGAGCAGCCAGCACAGCAGCAATGCCGAACCCAGCGTGAGGCCGAGCCGGTAGCGCACCGGAATGCGCTGCGTCACGTCCTCGGCGATGCCGCCGAGCACCGACGGCGCCATGCACAGCAGCAACAGCGCCGAGGCCGACGCCGGCCAGGTGATGTTGAACGGATCGCCCGGCCAGCCGGCGCCCAGCCACGCCGCACCGGTGCCCAGCAGGATGCCGGCGCCGCCCAGGCGAGGCACGTGCCCCTTGTGGAAGCGCTGCGGCATGTCGATCGCGTAGCGCCGCGCGTGACGCCGTGCGCGCCGCATGAACACCAGCACGGCGAACGCGGAGACGACGAAGCTGATGAGGATCAGGGCAATCATGGGAACCGGAGAAGGGGGATGCGGGAACCTAGAATTCCCGAGCGAAATTAGACCATGCCGAATCCTTCACTCCCGTTGCAGCCGAGACCTCCGGCATCCTCGGCCTCCCGCAAGACGATCACCGTTTCGATCGTCAGCCACGGGCAGCTGGCGCTGATCCGCCCGTTGCTCGAACAGCTGGACCGCTGGAGCCATGCGGTGGTCGACAAGGTCGTGCTGACGATCAATGTTCCGGAGGCCGATGCGGTCGCCGGCCTCGCCGGGCTGCGTTTCGTGGTCGAGCGCATCGAGAACACGCGACCCAAGGGTTTCGGCGCGAACAACAACCAGGCGTTCGGCCGCTGCGCGACGCCGTGGTTCCTGGTGCTGAATCCGGACATCCGGCTCGACGGCGACGTGCTGGCGCCGCTTCTGGCGCAGGCGCTGCCGGCAAGCGGGTTGCTGACACCGCGGATCATGGAACCTGGCAAACCGGCGCCCGAACAACACCGGGCGATAATCACGCCGCTCGAAATCCTGACGCGCAGGCGTCCGGGCTACCGGCGTCCGACGGCGCCGGCCTGGATTCCGGGGCTGTTCATGCTCTTTCGCGCCGAGGCCTTCGCCCGGATCCATGGTTTCGACGAGCGCTTCTTCATGTACGGCGAGGACTTCGATATTTGCGCCCGCCTCGCCTTGGACGACTGGAAGCTGCAGGTGGCCGAAGAATTGCACGCGCGGCACGAGGCACAGCGCGCGAGCCATTCGAGTCGCAGGCATCTTTGGTGGCATGTGTCCAGCCTGCTGCGGGTGTGGTCGTCGGCGGCTTTCTGGCGCTACCGGACCTTGCCAGGCAGCTTCGGAAAGAACGTCCGGTGAACAGGCCGAACGCCGCCGCGCCGGGCGCCATTGGTGTCTCGATCGCACTGTGCACCTACAAGGGCGAGTCCTATCTCGCCGCGCAGCTCGACAGCATCCTCGCCCAGACGCGGCTCCCGGACGAGCTCGTGGTCTGCGACGACGCGTCCCCCGACGGCACGTGGGCGCTGCTCCAGGACTACGCGCCACGCGTCCGCGCCGCCGGCATCCGGCTCGTGCTGCACCGCAATCCGGCGAACCTGGGTTATGTCGGCAATTTCCAGCAGGCACTGGAGACGACGACGGGCGCGATCGTCTTCCTGTGCGACCAGGACGATGCCTGGCATCCGACCAAGGTCGCGCGCTACCTGCCCGAGTTCGAACGCCGTCCCGACCTGCTTGTGCTGCACAGCGACGCGCGGCTGGTCGACGGCGACGGCGCCGACATGCGGTGCCGCCTGTTCGAGGCGCTGGAAGTCACGCGCGATGAGTTCGACTCGATCCATGCCGGACGCGCCTTCGAAGTGCTGGTGCGTCGCAACATCGTGACCGGGGCGACCATGGCGCTCCGGCGCAAGGTGTTCGAGACCGGCCTGGTGGCACCGAAGGGTTGGATCCACGACGAATGGCTGGCGATGATCGCCACCTTCATGGGCACGGTCGACTGCCTCGAAGAACCGACGATCGACTACCGCCAGCACGCCGGCAACCAGGTCGGCGCGCGCCGCCGCGGCTTCGTCGAGCGCCTGACCGGCGGCGGCATGTCGCGTCTCGAATTCATGACGCGCACGCTGCTGCGCACGCAGACGCTGCTCGACGTGGCCGAAACCGGCCCGCTGCGGCTGGACGCGCCGTCGCTGCAGATGTTGCGCGGCCGCCTCCTGCATGCACGGTTTCGGGCCACGCCGCCGGAGCACTGGCCCGCCCGGCTCGCGGCGGTGCTGCGCGAATATGCGAGCGGCCGCTATTCACGCTTCTCGAACGGGCCGCGCTCGGCCTTGAGCGACCTGCTGCTGCTGCGCAAATGAGCGACCTCTCAATGTCGCAAGCGCTGCGTTGCAGCGACGTCTGCGCGGTCGTCGTCACCTACCAGCCGCAGCTCGACGTGCTGCGCCAGGTGCTCGACGGCGTCGCGCCCCAGGTCGGCCGGGTGATCGTCTTCGACAACGCGACCGGCGGTCCGGCGCACACGTCGTTCTCGGCTTTCCTCGCAGAGGTCGAATCGGAAAGCATCGTCGTCGCCCGCTCGCCGACCAACGTCGGGCTCGGCGCCGCGATGAACCGTGCGGCCGAACAGGCACGCGCGGCCGGCTTCGCCTACCTGCTGCTGCTCGACCAGGACAGCCTGCTCGACCCGCGCATGGTCTCGACGCTCAGGACCGCGTGCGTCGAACTGGCCAGGGACCAGCCGGTCGCAGCCGTTGGCCCGCAGTTCAGCGACCGGCGCAACGGCCACGTCGCGCCCTTCATCGAGATCGGCTTTCCGCTCAACCGCAAGCTGTTCGGCGCGCCGGGCGAGCGCGTGCCCTGCGACTTCCTGATCTCGTCGGGCAGCCTGCTGCCGCTCGACGTGCTGGCGAAAGTCGGCGGCATGGACGAACGCCTGTTCATCGACAACGTCGACATGGAATGGTGCTTCAGGGCGCGGCATCGCGGCTTCGCGCTGTTCGGCATCTGCGACGCCCGCATGCGCCACAGCATCGGCGACACGCTGCGCGCCGCTTGGCTCAAGCCCGGCGGCGTGATGATCCACAAGCCGATCCGGCTCTACTACATCATGCGCAACCGGGTGCTGCTCTATGGACGCAAGGAAACGCCGCCCGTCTGGATCGCGCAGGACCTGCCCCGGCTGCTGCTCAAGTTCTTCGGCACCGCGCTGTTCATCGCGCCGCGCCTGCAGTACCTGCGGATGATGTCGCGCGGGCTGGCCGACGGTGTGCGCGGCAGGAGCGGGCCGGCTGCTCCGCGCTAGCCGACCCGGTTCCGGTCTCGCTATCGCGGCGAAACGACCCGCCGGTGCAATTCGCGCTTGGGCGATGCGTCCACGACGGTGGCCCAGCGCGTGCTGGTCGACGACAGGCGCGGATTGAAATAGGGATCGCCCGACTCGATCCACTCGCTCCAGCGCTGCTTGAACAACGCGGAGTCTTCAGGATGCGGATCCGTCGCGCTCTTCCCGCGGCTGATGGACTCGTGATGGATCAGCAGTGCGTGCGCGCAGAACATCACCAGGTAACCGGCAGCCCTGATCCGCAAACAGAGGTCGACATCGCCGAACCCCACCGCGAGCCGCTCGTCGTAGCCATCGACCTGCAGAAAGACGTCCCTGCGGATCAGCACGCAGGCCGCGGTGACGGCCGACATCTCGCGGTTCACGATCATGCCGCCCATGTAGCCCTGCTCGATCGAGCCGTCGGGCAGGTGGACTTTCATGAACTTGCCGTAGTGCTCGGCGGCGCCGTAGAGCCCGACGCCGACGCCCGCGTGCTGGCACACCTCTTCGCCCGGATACAGCAGCTTCGCGCCGACCGCGCCCGTCTCCGGCCGTTGCGCCAGTTCGAGCATCCGGCCCAGCCAGCCCTGCTCGAGGGCCTCGATGTCGTTGTTGCAGAACAGGTAATGCGTGAAGTCGGGTGTGATCTGACGGGTGGCCCAGTTGTTGATGGCCGAGAAGTTGAACGGCCCCGAATAATTGAGGACGACGTGCTTGCCGCGAATCGAATCGAAGTACGCCAGCGACTCCGGATCGTTCGAATCGTGGTCCACCAGGACGATCTCGTAGTCGATGCCCGAAGCGGTGCGCTCGATGCTCTCGATGCACTGGCGCACCAGTGCGCCGTGGTTCTTGGTCGGGATGACGATCGCCACCTTCAGACCCGGTTGGAGCGGATAGCGGACGTCGAAGAAATTGAAGGCCGGCCCCGACGACACCTCGCCCGGCGTCCGCGTTCGCGCCAGATGCGCTGCGAGCACCTTCCTGGAACTCTCCATGACGCGATCCTTCTGCTGATGGCCGGAAGAATCGGGCTGGGTGCGCCACCGGTAGAGAATCTCGGGAATGTGGACGATCTTGCGAGCGCGTTCGATCGCGCGGAAGATCAGGTCGTAGTCCTGCGAGATCGAGAGCGACGTGTCGAGCCCGCCGAGTTCGCGCAGCAGCGACGCCCTGAAGGCGATCATGTGCACGATATACGGGTGCGAGCGCAGGTACTCCAGCGAGAACTGGGGCCGGTAGGCGAAGCCGAGAATATTTCGACCGTCGGCCGCGACGATCACTTCGTCCGAGTAGATGAAGTCGGGGTCGTCCGCCACGACGGCTTCGGCGATCCGGTAGATCGCCTGCTTTTCGAGCAGGTCGTCGTGATCCATGAGAGCGACGAATTCGCCGGTCGCGATCTCCAGGGCGCGATTCGTGGTCGACGAAACCCCTGAATTGACCCGTGCGTAGACCACCTTGATCCGGGCATCGGAAGCCACGCATGCGTCGATCAGCTTGCGCACCTGGGGATCGGTGGAACAGTCGTCGCCGATGCAGAGTTCCCAGTTCTCGTAGATCTGCGCCCGGACCGAATCGACGGCTTGCTGCAGGACATCGGTCGCCGTGTTGTAGGTCGGCATGAGGATGGAAATCTTCGGTTGCCGCGGCCACCGGCCCATGTCCTCGCGCAGTTCGCGTCCGAGCCGATCGCTGAAATCGAGGAAATGGATGTGGTGGGCCGGCTCGGCCGCCACCGGGCCGTTCGCGACGAGCGACAACGCCTTCTTTGCACCGCGCAATCCGGATACCTTCCATTCCCTCGAAACCATTTCGGAGATTCCAGATAGTTTCGCGGGATCGCGTGCGACCAGGCCGGCGACGCGCAGCAGCGTTCGAACGTCGCGCGCCCTGCGCCCGGCCCAGCGAACCGGCGAGGTCAGGCGCCAGCTGCGGGACGCGATCAATTGCTGGACGTGGATCTCGAGCTGGAGGCTGCGTGCACGCGCGACCTCGATTTCTGCTCGAAGCGCCACGACTTCCTGGCGCAAAGAATTCTGAAGATCGGAGGCTTCGACCGTTTTACCGGTGGAATCCAGACTGATTTCTTTTTTCATCTGGCTACTTCGAATGATGAAACATCAGGTTTTGCCCTCGCCAAATTTCTGATGGCGTCTATACAAAATGTCAACAAGACCGCGATCAATGCCAGCGCCATGAAGTTGGCGGCGAGCATGTATCTCACCTCCACGGCCCAGGCCTCCGATTCCAGCACGGCGTAAAACAGCGTACGCAGCAAGAACAGTGCAGCCACCATGAAGGCGAACAGTTGAACGCTCGACCTTCTGCTTGGCAAATGCTTGCCGACCGCGACCGACAACACGCACAGCGCGAGCAGAGCAACTATCAAGGCACTCGATACGACATTCTGGTTCGCGACCGATGAAAGCAATGCCTGTACACGATGACGGAATCCCGTTCTGACAACTGGCTCGATATTCGAAAAATCGATGCCTTGGTAAAGCGTCGAACCGTCACTGGTCTTCGGTTCGATTTTCTTCACTCCCGTCGGCATGTCGTCCGCGATCATGGTCGATCCGTCCTCCAAGAAATAAAGAAGTTTTCCCATCTTTTGCGAAGAAGAGTAAAAATCGATCTTGAAACCGGTGACATCAGGCTTCAGCCCGTCCGTTTTCTTGAATCCTTCCTCGACATCCGTGCGTGGCATATAGGAAATCGTTACCGGGTTCTGTTCCGAGCCGTCGACGAACATCACCGACTTTATCTTTGCTTTTCGGTTCTCCATGAAGGCCCAACCTTGAATGGCATGTCTATATCCACCACCGGTCAGCGCAGCACGACGCAGATTGACGGCATCGAACAGCTGTTTTTCATGTGCCATGTCGATACCTTGAGGATATGTCTGAAACGACCTCTTGGCGACTACCCAGGCGGACCTGGGCAGTTGCGAGAGTATTTCCATGGGTGGCGCGGTAGCGAACGAATGCAGAATGAATTTTCTTTTCAGTAGCCCCGATTTAAATCCCGCCTCCAGCTCGTTATTCATTCTTCTGTATTCCAGCTCACCCCCCACAACGCCATTCACCTGAAGAACCGGTACATTGAAAACATGCCATATCCATCCTGCCCCAATTTCACCCGGGGGCAAACCAGTCTCCCTGCTCACCCGTTGGAAGATACTGTCATGGTCCTCGACGGACGGCATGTATTTCTGCAGTGTGGGACTCGCCTTGTAGGCAAGCCCACGGGCTTTCGCCGATACGGGTACGTAGTGAATCGCCGTCTCGTCGGCGTCGATTTCCGCAAGATTGCGAAGCAGAAGTGTATGCCCGGGCAATCCGGCGAGCGTGCGAGCGAAAACACCCGATTTGTTCAGATGAATCCAGTTGACGCTCTCGACCATCACCACAGCAGGAACGGCGATCGCAACACCGGTCAGTACCACATTCCTCAGAATGAAGCCGCATGAGGTTCTCGCATCCGTCCTGAACGAATGCAAGGACAGAAGCAACAGGATCAACCCGACCCATGCGAACAGAAGTGGGTCTTCGTTGCGGGTCAGCGCCATCCATCCCATCGTTGCGCCCAGAAACAATGCTGCAACGAGTTTTGTCCTGAGCGATTTCGAAAAAATCAAGATTCCGGAAAATGCAATCGCAAGAATGCTCAGACAGGCATAGAAACCATCGCTGAGTGCATAGTCGAACATGAAATACGTCGCCGGCGACATGACGAACATCAAAAATGCAAGTCCGCCGCATGCGCCACCGAACATCTTTCGCAGCCATAAAGACAGAACGAAGCTCGTGAGAATCAGAAGTGCTTCGATGGAAATCCGCTGCGGCAATCCGGTTGATCCTGATAGAGCGAGCCAGAACGGATATCCCGGAGGAGCGCCCAAGTCGTATATGTGGTAGGCCGTTTGTCGGACATAGCTTTCCGAGTCGTAGGGAATCGCGACGATTTCGTTGCCCGCCACCAGCACGATTTTCAGGATCGAGATCAGCAGTACGAAATAGAAGAAGTATCTGTTTTTTAGCATTTCACATCATTCATGGCGACGAATCGCCGCTCGATTCAAACCCGAAATTTAATCAAGCCTGGCTGGTGGAACCAACGCCAAGAGTCTCGAAGTAGACAGCGAGTGCTCAAAGAACCAGGCGATTTTCCTGGGACGGCCGATACCGGAAAGGAACACCGCGATGACATTGACGAATTGCACCTCCGCTGGCGCTGCCCGATGAGACAGCACTTCGGACCCCACCTCGGCGGACTTTTTATCGAACATTCGTGTTTATCGAATCGAGTAAAAATAACCCAGTCGATCGGCACTATCCACCAGCGAGGTGTCTTGTCCAATGTCCTGAAAACGCTCGATCACGCGACGCGATATCGATACCACTGCGCTTGATCATCCGGCGATCGATCGGCGCATGTATTCGGCAGTCCGCCTGATGCCTTCTTCCAGACCGACCTTGGGCGACCAACCGAGTTCGCGATTCGCCAAGGTATTGGCCAGCACGCTCAAAGGCACATCGAACGCCCGCCCGGGTTTGAAGATTTTTTCCATTGTCAAACCGGTGATTCGCTCGATCAGATCGATCACGTCGTTCAGACTCGTTGCGGTGCCCGAACTGATATTGAAGACCGATCGATTGCCATCGTAGGCAATTGCAAGCGCGAACGCTTCCGCGACATCGCTGACGTACAGGTAGTCGCGCGCGACGCTGCCGTCGCCCCAGATTTCGATCGGCATCCCTCGAAGCGCCCGGCTCAGGAACGCCGCGACAGCGCCTTGCGCCGTCTCCACACGCTGGCGATCCCCGAACGGATTGGAGACGCGAAGGATGTTCGCCTTGATTCCGTGCAGCGCCTGATACATCAACAGGTACTTCTCGATGGTGAGTTTGGTGATCCCGTAGGAGACGAGCGGCTCCGTCGGATGCTTCTCGTCGATCGGGAGATAGCACGGATTGCCGTAGACGGTGCCACCCGAGGAGATGAAGACGATCTTCTTCACGCCCTTGGCGACCATGATGTTGAGCAACTGGAGGGTGGCGACGACGTTGCTCTGGACGTCGTAGACAGGGTCATCGTTCGAGCTCTTCGGCAGGGTCGTGGAGATGAGATGGAGCACGACGTCGACGCCGTCGATCGCTTCTGCGACATCGTGCGTGCTCGTGAAGTCACCCGTCATCCACTCGACCTTCTCGCGGTCGGTGAATTCGCGGTATGGCGGAACGCGCGGTCGCTCGAACACGCGCAGGCGGTGACCGTCGAGCAGCAGGCGGTCCGCGATGGTCGAGCCGATAAAACCGCCGCCGCCGAAAATGGCAATCTTCATCGCGTTACACCGTTCATGTTCGTTGTCGCGATTTTCCAGGAGTCTGCGGGGACCGCCAGAGCGATCAACCGCTCCAGGGCATGCAGCATGCTTCCGTCGTACGGCAGCGGTTCGGGTGGATAGTCGTCCCACTGGAGCTTCAGATCGGCGATCGGCTGGAGCGCCGCAGGGCGCGCCCAGAACATCGTGCCGACCGGGTAGATGAAATACTCGGGGATCGAATGGATGCCGAGCCTGTCGCTCATCGGCTCGGCGAACCTGCGATTGGTCTCCATGCCGGAGATGTACGGGTCGTCCGCAAACACCATGCCGATGGACCGGTCGCGGTCGAAGCTGTCGACCACCACGTCCAGCATTCCGCACGACGCGTTGCCCAACAGGTTGTCGGCCAGGAACGAGAACCAGCGCTTGCCCATGTTCCCGTCCTTGATGTCGACACTTTTCTTCGTGTGGAAGTGGCCGACAAGGTCGTAGTCGTCCTTCATCGCATCGAGAAATTCGGTGAAGAACGGCCCGATGTCGCGCCCCCGGTTCGGCACCGTCCGGATCGTCACCACGCGGCCGAGGTGATGCGCTGCATGCGCCTGTGCTGCCGCGCAGGCCTCATCGCTCGTGACGCTGATGAAGAGATCGACCTTCTGCCGATTGGCGGCCAGGCGACCGATGATTTCCGGCAGCAGATCGACGTAGTAGGCGTGAACGTGGAGCGCGACGCGCATTTCCACCGGCACATCCGCGCGCGCGGCCTCGGGCGTGATGACCGTGTAGTTCCACGCGCCCTGCGGTTCGCCGGCGCGCAGGTAATCGGCCAGAGGATCGCCGCCCGCGACGGCGACACCATGCCGTTCGAGGTAGATGCCCGGATGGAAGCCGGGAAACGGCTTGCGCCGGCCGATGCCGCATGCCCACGTCCGCACGTAGCGGCGCACCATGTGCTGCACCGGTGCGTCGGCCTGCATGTCTGCGAAATCGGGTCGCAGGACACCGGCTTCCAGGATGGTCCTGCAGTCCGCGGCCTCCTGATCCACCCGCGACCGCACTTCGTGCGCGAGCGTCTCGAGCCGCGCGACATAGTTCGTCATGTTGAAGTACTCGCCCGCGCGTGCCCGGCATTCCGCGCCGACCTCGGCGATCGCCGCACGCGAGTCCGCGAAGCCGAGGATCTTCGCCGCGATGTCGTCGGTGTCCAGGTACCCCGCGACGCAGCGCTCGCCGAGCCCGACGTCGTGCAGGAAATCCGCGATACCGGTGGTTTTGTCGAAACACAGCACCGGCACGCCCTGCGACATCGCATCGATCGCGACGTTGGGCAGCGGGTCGAGCCTCGACGACAGCAGGAACAGATCGGCCACCTCGTAGGCGGCCTCGATGGCCGATGTCTCGCCGAGGAAGACGACGTCGTCGGTCAGGCCGGCACGCCTGATCTGGTCGTGCAGATAGACAGAGTAGCCGACGTCGAGGTCCGGGTCGTAGCCGTTGCCAATCCAGACGAAACGGAGCTTCCGGGCGCCAGCCCGACGTTTGACCCGCGATGCGCATTCGATAAAGAGATCGACGCCCTTGCGCAACTGCACGAACCCGGCACCGAGCACGATCAGCGTTTCCGCGGCCATGTGCTTCGGCCGTATCAGCTGTTGCAGGCGCTTCCCCTCGCGATCCTCGGCCTCCAAGTCCCCGGACGACGGCGGCAGGATGCACTTGCCCTGCGGGAGCACGGTCGCCGACGCTTCGGCCAGTTCGGGAAATGTCGAGAAGGCGTTGTCCTTGGTCACGTTGGCGGAGAAGACCACCTCGCTCGACCACTGGAGCGCCTCCCTGAAAGCCTCCCTGGGCCGCGTGTAGGAAGCGAATTCGTGGACGAGGCTGACCGTCGGCACGAAGAGCTCTGCCAGCACGGGCAGCACGGGGCGCGACTCGATGCTGTTGACCAGCGCGAAGTCGAACTCGAAACGCTCGCATATCTGCGTGATCACATAGTGGGCGACGAACGGGCTTCCGCGCACCGCCGACGCGGTGAGAACGGTCGCGCCCGTGGCCTCGAAAGCCGGGATCAGCGCACCCCCACCGAGCAGCAGCACCACGACGTTGTATTTCCTGGCCAGCGTCTGCGCCAGATTGAGGCTGAGGATCGGCGCACCCGTGCGCGATGCTTCGTGGCTGACCAGCAGGACCGTGCGCAACGTCGCATCGAACCGTTCGCTGACGGTCACATTGAAATCAGGCAGCGCGTACCGGCGGTTCTCGCGCTGGCCGTGCGAGAGAAAGTGCTCCGCGGCGTCGACGCCCGCGGCTTGCAGGTCGGGATTCAACTTGAGGTACACGCTGCCCACGAAATCTGCGGGAAGATTCGGGGCGGCCTCGTTGGCGACGACGATGGCCTCGGACTCGCTGGCTGCAACGTGCGAAATGTCGGCAGGAACACGATGCTCCGCGACCACAGGCTGTGCAGGCAACGCATGGTCGGTGTCCACGGCGCCCTTTCTGACAAAACGGGAAACCAGGCGCAACGGCTTGGTGACTCGCCAGCTGGTCGATGCCCGCAATGCATGGATTTCGGCGAGAAGTGTCGCAGCCGACGATTCGCTTGACGCCTTGACACTGTCGCGGTCGAGCGAAATCCGTAGAACTTCATCCTGCAAAGCGGCCACTGCCGCTTCGTCGGCGCTCCTCTTGGCTTCGTCGGCGATCCTCTTGGCTTCGTCGATGCTCCTCTTGGCTTCGTCGATGCTCCTCTTGGCTTCGTCGGCGATCCTCTTGGCTTCGTCGATGCTTCTCTTGGCTTCTTGCTCAAGCGAATTCATGTGAATTTCAGCAATCCTGTTGGCATCGCTTTCGATTTGTGCCCGGTGGATTGCGATCTGTTCCTGATGCCCGGCGATCGCATCGCGTTCCTGCTGAATCTCTGCAAGATTCTTCGCCAGTGCATTGACAATGTGCATTGAATCTTCACGGTTCTTTTCGAATTCTTTTCGATGACTCGCAAGTTCGAAGCGATAGTCGGAAATTTCCTGACGGTCCCTTTCCATGGCTCGCAGGTTGTTTTCCGTCCGATTGTTGGTCTCGCTTCTAAACCGTTCCAGTTCGGTTTCTGCAGCGGACGCCTTGGCGGTCATGCGCGTCAGTTGCACGTGGAATTCCTGAGCCTGCGCCTCGTACACTTGCAATTCGGCAAGCTGCGTTTCGATCCGAAGCCGGCTCACCTCCGAATCGGCGGATCGCCTGCGCTCGTCATCGAGAAAACATTGGAGTTCGTCGCTTCGAAAATCCGTCAGAGGCGGGATGATCGATTCATTCTGAGGAACATCGAAATCGCATGCGTCGGCAAGTATTTCGTCGCGATGGAAGGTTTCATAATGCTGTCGCGCCTTGACGGAATGGTCTGCAAGCACGCCGGCATCGATGCGTGCGAAAACTTCAAGCAATTCCGGCACATTGCGCCATACGAATGCACCAGGGTACGCGATGTCCACTCCGCCGTGGAAACGCGACCGGTAGCTCTGGTGCATCAACAGCGGAATTCCAGATGCCATCGCCTCCAGTGCGGCCTTGCCGCCACCGAGCGGAAAGGACGAGATGTACAGATCCACTTCATGGTCCAAAAGCGCACGCGCGACGGACGGGACCCACGGAACATGAATGAACCTGGAGACATCGATGTCTGCCGCAGACATCGCTTGGCGCAGTTCAAGCAGCCGGGCCGGCAACAGGTTGCCGATGTGTACGTGAGTGCCTCCGGTGATACCCAATATGATCGGGATCAGTTCAAAATAGTCGAAGAGATAGGAACCTGCTTCGAATTTCTCCATTCGTCCGCTCGAACAGGTCGTCAACATCCCGGCAGCAATGAACGGCGTCTTGCGAACATGGTCGGCAAGCGCGTTCACGGTCAGGGGCCAATAGTGATTGCAGCGATTCCCCAGCTCGTTCCGACAATGGAAATAGCCGATGTTGTGCGGATCGACATGGACGAAGTCGCTGGTCGCCGCGCCAAGGCTCAGGTGATGATCGCCATGATGAACGTAGACGACATCCTGGACTGCAGCCGAAGCCTTGGCTCCAAATGCCGCGGAAACCGCCAGAGAATCCTGATTGTGGGCCAGCAGCAGTATTTTTTCCGACGGCATCCGCCGCAGGAAGTCGACAAGCCAGGAAAATTTTTCATCCAGTCCACGCCCTTCGGCACGTCTGATTTCGATCCCTGAGTCTGCGGCGAAAGATTTCGACAATTCGTCGTCGTGCCTTTCGAAGCAATCCGTCAGGACGATGCTGACAGGCTCCGGAAACAGTTTCAGACGAACGATGTCCTTGATGAGCTCGTTATGTCCTCCCGCCTTGGAGAGCTCGGTCGCCAGAATGAACGTTCCGGAAAATTTCGTCGACCCTGGGGCACCGAGAGCCTTTGTCTTTTGCACGGCCACAGCCTTGCACAACATATCCAACTCGAGACTGGCAAAGACTTTCGCGACGGACGTCGGATCGAATATGACGCGCTCGACAAAGAACTGCAAAGCGAGCAGGGCTGCGCCGTAGTCTCCCTGTACAGCAATCGATTCACGGATTTCCGAGGCAAGGGTTTCGATGTCCAAGGCCTGTGACTCTTGACTCCTCATTTAAGCATCACCGTTCATCTGGATACATACATACCGGACTTCGTCTGTGGAAATATGAGGTCCGATCGGCAGGCTGAGAACACGATCGGCCATGTCTTCAGCAATCGGATATTGGCCTCTTTGAAATCCAGCCTCGTGGTAGGCGGCCTGCAGATGAGGCGGAACCGGATAGTGAATCAGCGACCCGGTGCCCGACGCCGCGAGTTGCGACTGCTTTTTCTCGCGATCTGCAACCTGCACGACGAACTGGTGCCAGACCGGCGTCGCCCAATCGGGAACGACCGGCACGATCGCATTGGTCCTATCGAGTGCGTCCATGTATAGATTGGCGACCGACGTGCGTCGTTCGTTCCATTGATCGAGAAATTTCAGTTTTTCCCGAAGAAAGGCCGCTTGCAATTCGTCCAACCGTGAATTGAAACCCTTGATCTCGTTCCTGTATTTGATCTCGGATCCATAATTCGCCAGCATTCGCACTTTGCGGGCAAGCGCCTCGTCGTCGGTCGTGACTCCTCCACCATCGCCAAGCGCGCCGAGATTCTTTCCCGGGTAGAAACTGAAGGCAGCGGCGTCGCCCAGCGAGCCGACACGCCGACCCTTGTACAGCGCTCCATGCGCCTGGGCCGCGTCTTCGATCACTTTCAAGCCGTGCCGGCTGGCAACGGCATTGATGCTGTCCATGTCGGCGGGCTGCCCATAAAGATGGACCGCGATGATCGCCTTGGTCTTCGGCGTGATCGCGCGCTCGATCCTTTCGGGATCAATGTTGTAGGTCGATCGATCCGGCTCCACCGGCACGGGCCGTGCGCCCGCGTAATCCACGGCCAGCCAAGTAGCGATATAGGTATTCGAAGGCACGATGACCTCATCGCCCGCGCCGATATCGTAAGCACGCAACAGGAGGTGCAATGCATCCAGCCCGTTGCCTACCCCCACGCAATGCGCTACCTCGCAATACCCGGCGAACTCCTCTTCGAAACGCGCGACTTCGTTTCCGAGGATGAACCAGCCGGAATCCAGCACGCGGTCGAATGCCGCCTGCATCTCGGCTCGAAGCTCGCGATGCGGCGCCTGCATGTCCAGAAAAGGAACTTTCATGATTGTGTCTTGACCTCGGCCAGAAAAGTCGCGTGGTCCCGGATGTAGTCCAGCTCGGTGAAATGCGCGGAAGCGAGCACCATGCAGACCGCGCCCGAAGAGAAATTGTCCAGGAAGCTCCACATCATCGGGGCGATATACAGACCGAAATACGGCCTGTTCAAATGGAAACGCTTCGTGACCCCGCCATCGTCCAGCACGACGTCGAAACTTCCCGACATCGCGACGATGAACTGATGCAGGGTCCTGTGCGCGTGCGAGCCCCGCTCGGAGCCGCCGGGCACGTCGTACAGGTAGAAAACCCGTCGGATGTCGAACGGCACATGCCGATCGGCTTCGATGAAGGAAAGATTGCCGCGAGGATCTGAGATCTTCGGGATTTCGATCAACCTGCATTGATCAATGCTCATCGGGAGCTCCCCGCAGGTCCAGCGTGTAGAACTCGTGCGCCACACCGCCGCCGCCGAAATTGGACTTGAATTCATACAGGCCCGCGTTCAAGACTTTTCCCTTCTCTTCGTTGCTCGTCCCGAAATCGAACCATTTTTTTTCGTCTTCGATCGCAGCGTTGATGCAGAAATCGAAAACCAGATCGAGGGCGGAAAATTCCTGGCCGGACTCGTTCGAGGCGATGTATTGCGCATGGGCGACCGTCGGCGTCTCGAACAGCAGAACGCCCGCCACGACACGCTGATCGACCACGCCGCACACACACTTGATATTTTCCGGAAACCGCTCGGCAAGCACCTTGATCTCTTCGAGCGAGTGGACCGGCTCGGCATCGAATTTGCTCCTCAAGTTGAGCGTCAGCACTTCCCAGAGTGGCGCGAGCCAATCGAGGCCGGTAACGATCCCGACCCCGTTCTTCACCGATTTCCTCAGGCCTCGCGTGCGTCGCGTCGCCACGATCAGCCTGTTGCCCAGGTCGATGGCGCTGCTCAGGTCACAACGTGTGCGCGACGCGTCGATCCTGAAGAGTGCGTAGAGGTCGTCCTGTGCCGGTGCCCGGTGGTAGATGGAAGGCACCGCCTTGTAGACGAGTCGCTCGTAGCCGGATGTCCTGTAGCAGTGCCTCATCGCATCCAGCGCGCGGATCATCCGCTCGCCGCGCAGATGGCCCCGATGCAACATGCCGCCATAGGTGAGTCCGGGATGCGAGATCACTTCGAGACGGTTCGCGGGATTCAGAGCCGCCGGAAACACGCCGACGCAATCTCCATCGCTTTCGATGATCAGGGAGGCGTCCTCGAAACGATCCCCGTGATAGGACAGGAAGCGGCGCGAATGCAGAAAAGTCGCCTGCAGGCATTCATGGACGAAGCTGTCCCACGCGGTGGCGTCGTCGGGGCGAAAGCGTCGCGGTGTCAGATGCACGCGCTCTCCAATCGCGCGACCGCGAATCCGTGGCGTCCGAAGTCGTTGCCGTTGTAGAACACGTACAACTCGCCTTCGACTTCGATCGGCGCTGCATACATGATGGCGTCGGAGTCGAAGCTGCCGGGCGTGACGTCCAAGCCGAGCTGGTCGTCCATGCGAATCCAGCTTCGGCCATCCGGCGATTCGGCGTATCCCATGCGGTACGCGCCCAAGGATTTCCTGCGCACCGAATAAAACATGCGAAAGCCACCGCCGACTTTTTCAATCACGCACGGGCGCCCAAAACCATGTTCGTCTTCTTCAGTCACTGCAAGCTGGATTGCACCGGTCTCGGGCCAACGAATGCCATCAGTCGACTCGACGTAACGAACATCGTAGACGGGCATCGACTTTCCATCCAACTGCGTCCATTCACTGCCGGCGACGTACCAGAGAAGAAATTTTGAATTCTTGAAAACGCAATATGGACCCCCACGAAAATAGAGTTCGGACGAAGACCTTTCGAGAACGGGAACTTCCGCGCTTCTCAGAAAAGATTCACCTCCGTCTGCACTTGTCGCCAAACCGGTGAGCAGCCGATAACGAATTTTTGTTCCAAGCTCGAAGCCCACGTAATACATGTGCATTCGCCCATTTCCGAGATCGACGACCGAACATGGAAGTACACCGTTTTCGTCGAACGTTCCCGGCCGGCCCAAGTCCAGCAGCGGGCGATCCGACACACGCAGAACCTTCAATGGGTCAGTAGCCGAAACATCGACGAATCCAGGTCGACCGATACCGTTGCCATCGCAAAAAGTCACGAAGACCCGTATGGTTTCGTTATCGATCAACACAGGCGTCGGCACCATTGCATGCGACTTCGCCCATGGCATCGAACCGTCCGGCCTATAGACCAAGCCAAGTTTCTGCCACCGCATCCTATTCCTTGATCTTGAAGAAGCGCGGCGCCGACACCGCCGACTTTTCCGACGATCGCGTCGAAAAGAAATCACCGTCCTGGGTGTCGCGCATCACGACGCTTCCCGGGCCGACCCAGTTGTCGCGGCCGACGGAAACATTGTTCGAAATGGTGGAATTGACACCCAGAAAACAGTTTTCCCCGATATCGCAGAAGCCGGAGACCACGACGTGCGATGAGATGAAGCAATTGCGACGCACGATCGAGTGATGCCCGATGTGGTTTCCGCTCCATAGCACCACGTTGTCTTCCAGCTTCACGAAGGGCTGAACCGTGTTGTCTTCGAAAACGAAGCAATGCTCGCCCAGTTCGACGTTGCGCCACACGAACGCGCGTGAACTGACGTACGACGCGAGCCGGTAGCCCTTCGCTTTCGCCGCAGCCGCGAGTCGTGTGCGCAAGCGATTGAGCTGGGTGTAGACCGTGGCGACGTAGACCTCGTGCATCGTCGGATCGTACTTTTCCTGCATATCTTCGAACGCGACGACCGGAAGTCCGAACAGTTCTTCTTTCTTCAGAAATGCTCGCTCGACGGCGAACGCGACCACCGAATACGCCGAATCGACATCGAAATATTCGAACGCGACTTCGGCGAATGCCGAGTCGCCGACGACGATCAATTTCTTTGTCTTGGTCATGTCGCGCCTTTCACGGTCTGACGACCAGAATGTCTTCCCGCCGGTTCGCCATCGGAAGTTCCGACGGTTGCGGCAGCACGAAACCATGAAACCCTGCCGCCCTCGCGCGTGCGACGATGGCGAACACCACCGAATCGTCGATCTGCCCGGCTTCGAGCCGGTTGAAACGCACGTCGGGCCGTGCATCGGACTGCGTGAACGCGCGGTGGTGCGCAGCCCCGGTTTCGCTCGCGAAAAAGCGTTTTCTCATCGAGGTGTTGGGGATATCGCCGATGAGCAGGCGTCCGCCCGGCGCCAGCAGCTCGAGCGCCTCGTCCAGGAATTCGAAGACGTTGCCGCCCGCGAAGACATACTGGATCACGGAATAGGTCAGGACGACGTCGAACCGGCCCTGGAACTCCTTCAGGAAATCCGGACAGTCTGGAAATCGGGCTGGCACCTGCACGACGCTCTCGCACGGCGCAGCCGGCAATTGCGCGAGCATTTCAGGCGAATCGAGCAGAAAAAGCTGTTGCCTTTTTTCTTCCGCCGTCCGCATGAGCATCCTCGGCAGGTCGCTGCAGCCGCAGCCGATGTCGAGGATGCGGGTCTCGGGCGCATCGAGCGCGGGTGCCTTGTGCTTCAGGTCGGCATGGATGTTCTTTTCATGCGCGAGCCGGTAGGAGTCGGGAAACCCGACCTTTTCGTAGACGGAAAGACTGTCGTCCAGCGCGAGACGACGGAAATCGTCGTAGTTCAGGTTCTCGAAGAACGAAGGTTCCTTGGGCATCTGGATTTCCTTGGCGTCGATCTCGAAGCCGTTTCAAGCACCGACTTCGATGCCTGCCGGCGACACGGCAGGCGCGACCTCGGCCCCGACGGTCGCGACGCTGAAATCCACGGGCTGCCACACCATGCCCGGAAAGATGTCGTGGGCGTCGCCGCCGAAGCTGCTCTGGAAGGTCACGATGTTCTCGACCACGTCGAGGTATTCGTGCGCTCGGTTGTTGTCGACGACACTTTCGACACCCAGCGTGAGCGTATAGATGCCCTGCGTCAATACGTTCTCGCCGGCGATTTCGACGACATAGCTTCGGCCTGCTATGAAATCCGGAACCGTGCATTCCCTGTAGTTCGACGTCAGCGAACTGACGACCTGGTTTCCCTTCAGGTCCTTGAACGAAAACCCGATGGCGAGACGTCCGACATCCTCGCTGGCCGAAATCACGAACCGGATGACGAATTTCTCGCGCAGCACCAGCGTTTCCGCACGCATGCCATCGCCGTTCAGGACGACGACGTTCTGCACCCTCGCCCGGCCGTCGCCGTAACGCCGCCATCCTTTGGCGAACGTGATGTACGGTTCCATGCCGGCCATCGGGTCCTGCACCTGCTCGGTCGCCATCGGCGCAGCGGTCGCGCCGACGCGCATTTGCGCCAGATGCGCATTCGTAGAGAGGTGCGCCTCGGCCACATAAGCGCCGAGGATCGACTCGGGTTCGCCGAAGGCCCGGACCTTTCCGCCTTCGAGCCAGAGGACCTTCTGGCACAAATTCCTCACGCTCGACGTGTCGTGACTCACGAACAGCACGGTCGCGCCGTTGTCCATCAGCCTCTTGAGTTCGACCATGCATTTCGCCTGGAACGCGATGTCGCCCACGGCCAATGCCTCGTCGACGATCAGGATGTCCGCATCGACGTGAATCACTACCGCGAAGGCCAGCCGCACGTACATCCCCGACGAGTAGGTCTTGACCGGTTGATCGAGAAAATCGCCGATGTCCGCGAACGCGACGATCCGGTCGAACCGCTCCTCGATCTCCTGGGTGGACAGGCCGAGGACGCCGGCATTGAGATAGACGTTTTCGCGACCGGTGAATTCGCCGCTGAATCCCGCACCCAGCTCAAGCAGGGCCGCGACGCGACCGGTGATTTCGACGCTGCCCCCGGTCGGATTCAGCGTGCCGCAGAGGACCTGCAGCAACGTGGATTTACCCGCGCCGTTGCGTCCGATGATGCCGACGGTCTGCCCGCGATGCACTTCGAACGACACATCCTTGAGCGCCCAGAATTCCCGGAAATAAGCCGGTGCCTTCTTCCCCAGCCAACGGAAGAACCGCGGCAGCACGAACTGCTTCAGCCGGTCGCGCGGTGTGCCGTAGATCTCGTAGCACTTGCCGAGGTCGCTGATGCGAATGGCGACGGAATCAGAGGACATCTGCAAAGCCCTTCCGGGTTTTCTGGAACCAGGCATACCCGGCCCATGCCACGAGCGTGGCGACCACGGTGTAGATCGCCAATCCCGACCAGTCCGGCAGCCGTCCCCACACGAGAACGTCGCGGGCCTGCTCGATGATGAACGTCAGCGGGTTCGCCATGATGAACGGCCTGAAGCGCTCCGGCACGGCGGTGATCGGGAAGAAGACGGGAGAAAGGAACATGAGCACGGTCGTCAGGATGCCGATGGTCTGGCCGATGTCGCGCAGGAACACACCGAGCGAGGCGAGGAACCAGGCCAGCCCCGTCGCGAGGATCATCAGGGGCAGCAATACCAGCGGGATGAATATCACCGTCCAGTGCAGGTACTGGTTGAAGATCAGGAACGCGAGCAGGAAGACGCTCAGGCTGATCAGGCTGTGAAAGAGCGCGGCCATCATGCTGATCACCGGCAGGATCTCGATCGGGAAGACGACTTTCTTGACGTAGTTCACGTTGCCGAGAATGAGGCCGGCCGAGCGGTTGAGCACTTCGCTGAAAAAGCCCAGCACGATCATGCCCACGAACAGAATGACGGCGAACTGGGTCTTGCTTTCGTTGGCACCGGCGCCGCCCCAGCGGGCATTGAAGATCTCGGAGAAGACGAAGGTGTAGACCACCAGCATGAACACCGGGTTGAAGAACGACCAGGCCAGGCCGAACGCGGATCCTTTGTACCTTCCGACGACCTCCCGCTTGGTCATCTGCACGATCAGGGCACGATTGCTCACGAGACTGCGTGCAAGTGCAGCAAAGGATTTTGGGGAAGCTGCATTGGGATTCATAGAAACAAGATTGTCGGAATCGGGTGAAGCGTCACGTTGCCCTGTTCGATTCCGGTTGGTACGGCCTTGAGGGCGAGCTGTGGACGGCAGCCGCCTGCCGCCTCATTCGAATGTTTCGGCGGTTGCGATGGAAAGCCCGGTCTGGTCTTTCGCCGACAGCTTGGGCTCGCTTCCGATATCCGGCCATTCGATACCGATCGATGGATCGTTCCAGGCAATGCACCGTTCATGGGCCATCGAATAGTAGTCCGTCGTCTTGTAGAGAAAATCCGCCGTGTCGCTGAGCACCATGAATCCGTGCGCGAAACCGGGCGGGACCCATAGTTGCCGGTTGTTGTCTTCGCTGAGTTCGATGCCGACCCACTTCCCGAAGGTCGCAGACGACCGTCGAATGTCGACCGCGACATCGAACACCGCACCCCGGACCACGCGCACCAGCTTGCCCTGCGCACGCGGCGCGAGTTGGTAGTGCAGGCCGCGCAGCACGCCCTGGGCACTGCGGCTGTGGTTGTCCTGCACGAAATCGACGTCGAGGCCAATGGCCTGCGCGAAGGCTTGCCGGTTGAAGCTTTCATAGAAAAATCCACGAGCGTCGCCGAACACCTTGGGTTCGAGCACCACGACGTCCGGGATCGCCAGTCGTGTGGCCTGCATCAGTAGACCTTCTCTTTCAGGATCCGCATCAGGTACTGGCCGTATCCGTTCTTGCTCAGCGGTCTGGCGAGTTTTTCCAGCTGCGCGGCATCGATCCACCCCTGGCGGTAGGCGATCTCTTCCGGACAGGCGACCTTCAGGCCCTGGCGATGCTCGAGCGTGGCGATGAATTGTCCGGCTTCGAGCAGGCTCTCGTGCGTGCCGGTGTCGAGCCAGGCATAGCCACGGCCCATGATCTCGACGCTGAGCTGTCCGCGCTCCAGGTACAGCCGGTTCAGGTCGGTGATCTCGAGTTCGCCACGCGGCGACGGTTCGAGGCTCTTGGCCAGTCCGACGACCTGCTCGTCGTAGAAGTACAGACCCGTGACGGCGTAATTGGACTTCGGCGCCGCCGGTTTTTCTTCGAGGGAAAGCACCTTGCCGTCGGCATTGAACTCGGCCACGCCGTAGCGTTCCGGATCGTGCACGTGATAGGCGAAGACGCTTGCACCATCCGTACGCTGATCGGCGCTCGCCAACAATTCCTGGAAATCGTGGCCGTGATAGATGTTGTCGCCCAACACCAGCGCGCTGGGCGCGCCGGCGAGAAACTTCTCTCCGATGACGAAAGCTTGCGCAAGACCATCGGGACTGGGCTGCACGGCGTAGTCAAGACGGATGCCCCACTGGCTGCCGTCGCCGAGCAGTTGCTCGAAGCGCGGCGTGTCCTGCGGCGTGCTGATGATCAGGATGTCGCGGATGCCGCCCAGCAACAGCGTGCTGAGCGGGTAATAGATCATCGGCTTGTCGTAGACAGGCAGCAACTGCTTGCTGATGGCAAGCGTGGCCGGATGAAGCCGGGTGCCGGAACCTCCGGCAAGGATGATTCCCTTGCGATTCGTCAATTTTCTCTCTCCTCTTTCAACGCTCAGGACGTTTCGCGCAACATGCGCGCTACGCCTTGTTCCCACTGCGGCAGGACGACGCCGAAGGCCGAACGCAGCTTGTGGGTGTCCAGTCGCGAATTCTGCGGCCGACGGGCCGGCGTCGGGAACGCACTCGTAGGCACCGGGTCGACCGCACCAGACACGACCTTGAGCACCTGCCCCGCGGCGCGCGCCTGTTCCAGGACGAAGCTCGCATACCCGTGCCAGCTGGTTTCGCCGCCGGCGACCAGATGGTAAAGCCCCGCCTTCTCGGGCACACGCAGCGTCTCGCGAATGGTCAGTGCGGTGACGTCGGCCAGCAGCTCCGCACCGGTGGGCGCGCCGAACTGGTCGTCGATCACCGTGAGACGGTCGCGTTCGCGCGCGAGCCGCAGCATCGTCTTGGCGAAATTTCCGCCCCGCGCCGCGTAGACCCAGCTGGTGCGAAAGATCAGGTGACGCGCGCAATGCCGTGCGATCAGCTGCTCACCCTCGAGCTTGGTGCTGCCGTAGACACTGAGCGGCCCGGTGGCGTCGGTCTCGACCCACGGCTTGCTGCCGCTGCCGTCGAACACGTAGTCGGTGGAGTAATGAACCATCAGCGCGCCGATCTCCTGCGCTGCCTGCGCGACGATACCGGGCGACGTCGCATTCAGCTTGCGCGCGAACTCGGGTTCGCTCTCGGCCTTGTCGACGGCGGTGTGCGCAGCGGCATTCACGACGACGTCCGGCCGTACCTTCAACACGGTCTCGGCCAGCGTTTCCGGACGGCCGAAATCGGCGGCGTACTCGGTGCTGTCGAAATCGAGCGCGACCACTTCACCGAGCGGCGCGAGACTGCGCTGCAGTTCCCAGCCGACCTGTCCGCCCTTGCCCAGCAGCAGCAACTTCATGCAGCGGTTTCCGCGTCGTACTGCTTCTCGACCCATTCGCGATAGGCACCGCTTTGCACGTTGCGCACCCATTCGCCGTTGCCCAGATACCACTCGACCGTCTTGCGAATGCCGGAGTCGAAGGTTTCGGCAGGCTTCCAGCCGAGTTCGCGCTCGAGCTTGCGGGCGTCGATGGCATAGCGGCGGTCGTGGCCGGGGCGGTCGGTGACGTAGCTGATCTGTTCGCGGTAGCTCTGGCCGTCGTCGCGCGGCTGCAGCTCGTCGAGCAGCGTGCAGACGGTGTTGACGATGTCGATGTTCGGCTTCTCGTTCCAGCCGCCGACGTTGTAGGTCTCGCCGAGGCGCCCGGCTTCGAGCACGCGGCGGATCGCGCTGCAGTGGTCCTTGACGTAGAGCCAGTCGCGCACCTGCATGCCGTCGCCGTAGACCGGCAGTGGCTTGCCGGCGAGTGCGTTGACGATCATCAGCGGGATCAGCTTCTCGGGAAAGTGGTACGGCCCGTAGTTGTTGGAGCAATTGGTGGTGAGCACCGGCAACCCGTAGGTGTGGTGCCAGGCGCGCACCAGATGGTCGCTGGCGGCCTTGCTTGCCGAATATGGGCTGTTGGGCTCGTAGGTGTGCGCTTCGGTGAAAGCCGGATCGGTCGCCGAGAGGGAGCCGTAGACCTCGTCGGTCGACACGTGCAGGAAACGGAACGCGCCCTGTGCGTCGGCCGGCGAGGATTTCCAGTACCCGCGCACCGATTCGAGCAGCCGGAACGTGCCCAGCACGTTGGTCTGTACGAAGTCCTCGGGCCCATGGATGGAGCGGTCGACATGCGATTCGGCCGCGAAATTGACGACGGCACGCGGCCTGTGCTCGGCCAGCAGGCGATCGACGAGAGCGCTGTCACCGATATCGCCCTGCACGAAGACGTGCGAAGGATTGCCTTGGAGCGACGCCAGGGTCTCCAGGTTGCCCGCGTAAGTGAGCTTGTCCAAGTTGACTACCGGCTCACTGCCGGTTGCAAGCCAGTCGAGTACGAAATTAGCGCCGATGAAGCCGGCGCCGCCAGTAACCAGGATCATGTAAAGGGGTGTCCTTCTGTCTTTAGACGGGCTGCGTTGAGCAGCAATGTCCCGGATTATCCACAGCCCAACCCGATCGGAAAAAACAGCAGCACCCGGATTTCTCCTCTGGGTCGGTTGCCGATCGAAACCGACTGCATATGGATTTCGCCTGTTTTTCACGTTTCGAGCCAATAGACCTTCCTTGGCACAACAGATAGGATGAATCGTTTTTGCAATATTGCGTTACATTTTGAGACTGCTTTAGTTCTCACCTCGTTTAAGGGTCTACCCTGAGACTCTACGATCACGTACTTCTTCGCAACCCTGCCGCTACTTCCACCATGACCAACTCCATCCATCCTGTCGTCCTCTGCGGCGGCAGCGGTACACGTCTCTGGCCTCTGTCGCGCAAGGCGCTGCCGAAGCAGTTCGCGCCGCTGATCGACGGCAAGAGCCTGCTTCAACTCACGCTCGAGCGCCTGCGCGTGCTCAACGACGACGTAACCTGCGTCGCGTCGGACGACCATCGTTTCCTGGTTCAGGAAGCGCTCGATGCCGCCAAGGTCGCCGGTCATCAGATCCTCGAACCGGTCGGCCGCAATACGGCCGCCGCGATGGCCGTCGCGGCGCTGCTGGCAGCACCGGACGACCTGCTGCTGTTCGCACCTGCGGACCACCACATCCCCGATGCGGACGCTTTCGCCCAGACCGTACGTGCCGGCGTTGCCGCGGCGCTGGCGGGCCAGATCGTCACCTTCGGCATCGTGCCGACATTTCCGAGCACCGCCTACGGCTACATCGAAGCGGGCGCCGCGCTCGACGGTTCCGAAGGCAATGCGGTGAAGCGATTCGTCGAGAAGCCGACGGCCGAAGTGGCCCAGTCGCTGCTGCTCGAGGGCGGCTATTTCTGGAATGCGGGCATTTTCCTGGTGCGTGCGGGCACGCTGATCGATGCGCTGCGCGAGCAGGCGCCCGACATCCTCGCCGCGTGCCAGAAGGCCACCGATTCGACGGTGCCCGACGGCAACTTCGTGCGCCTGAACCGCGAAGCCTTCGCCGCCTGCCGCAGCGAGAGCATCGACTACGCCGTGCTCGAGAAGCACGAGCGCATCGCCGTCGTGAGGTTCGAGGGCGCCTGGAGCGACGTCGGCAGTTGGAACGCGGTCGCGAACCTCTACCCCGCCGACGGCTCGGGCAACCGCCTGAACGGCAAGGCCAGCGCACTGAATGCCCGCAACACGTTCGTGCACGCGCCGCTGCGTCCGGTGGTGGCTCTGGGCACCGAGGACCTGATCATCGTCGACACGCAGGACGCGGTGCTGGTCGCCAGCGTCGCCTATGCCGAGCAGGTCAAGGACGTGGTGGCGATGCTCAACCGCGAGGGGCGCACCGAAGCCATCGAGCATCGCCGCGTCGCACGCCCGTGGGGCGCCTACGACGGCGTCGATTCGGGCGAGCGCTTCCAGGTCAAGCGGCTCACCGTCAAGCCGGGCGCCAAGCTGTCGCTGCAGATGCACCACCACCGCGCCGAGCACTGGGTGGTCGTGAAGGGTACCGCCCTGGTCACCCGCGACGAGGAGACCGTGATGGTGCGCGAAAATGAATCCGTCTACATCCCGCTGGGCACCGTGCACCGGTTGGAGAACCCAGGCAAGGTGATGCTGGAAGTGATCGAAGTCCAGTCCGGCGCCTACCTCGGCGAAGACGACATCGTTCGCTACGACGACACCTACGGTCGCGTCACCCCCATCAACGATCTCAAGAAATGACTACTCCTTCCAAAAAAGCGCTCATCACCGGCATCACGGGCCAGGACGGCTCCTACCTCGCCGAGTTCCTGCTGGAAAAGGGCTATGAGGTCCACGGCATCAAGCGCCGTGCGTCGTCGTTCAACACCGAACGCATCGATCATCTGTACCAGGATCCGCACGAAGTCAACCGCCACCTGCACCTGCATTACGGCGACCTGACCGACACCAGCAACCTGACGCGCATCGTGCAGCAGGTGCAGCCCGACGAGATCTACAACCTGGGTGCCCAGAGCCACGTGGCCGTGAGTTTCGAGGCCCCCGAGTACACCGCCGACGTCGACGCCATCGGCACGCTGCGCCTGCTCGAGGCCGTGCGCCTGCTCGGCCTCCAGGACAAGACCCGCTTCTACCAGGCCAGCACCAGCGAGTTGTACGGCCTGGTTCAGGAGATCCCGCAGCGCGAGAGCACGCCGTTCTATCCGCGCAGCCCCTACGGCGTGGCCAAGCTCTACGCCTACTGGATCACCAAGAACTACCGCGAGGCCTACGGCATGTACGCCTGCAACGGCGTGCTGTTCAACCACGAGAGCCCGCGCCGCGGCGAGACCTTCGTGACGCGCAAGATCACGCGCGGCATGTGCAACATCGCGCTGGGCCTGGACAAGTGCCTGTTCGTCGGCAACCTGGACGCGCTGCGCGACTGGGGTCATGCCAAGGACTACGTGCGCATGCAGTGGATGATGCTGCAGCAGGACGTGGCCAAGGACTTCGTGATCGCCACCGGCGTACAGTACAGCGTGCGCGATTTCGTCCGCAAGTCGGCCGAACAACTCGGTATCGTGCTCGATTTCGTCGGCACCGGTGTCGAGGAGAAGGCCGTGGTCAAGGCCGTGAACGGCGACAAGGCGCCGTCGGTGAAGGTCGGCGACGTGGTGGTGCAGGTCGATCCGCGCTACTTCCGTCCGGCCGAGGTCGAGACGCTGCTGGGCGACGCGACCATGGCCAAGGAAGAGCTGGGCTGGATTCCGGAAATCACGCTCGACGAAATGGTGCAGGAAATGGTCGCGAGCGACCTGGAGTCGGCTCGCCAGCACTCGCTGCTGAAGAAGCACGGCTACAGCGTGAACGTGAGCCGCGAGAACTGAGGCCTCTGCGCTTCGGAGTTGCACAAGCAGCGGCATGGGCCGCTGTTTTTCATTGCGGCGCTGCCTTTCTCGCACGCAGCTCGAGATTGCCGATCGAGAACGTCTCGCAACCGTCGTTATCGCCATCGATGCCCAGACGCAGGGAATCGATACGCTCGGCCAGCAGCCAGGAAGGCGCGCTGTCGACCGGCACGATCAGCCTGCCCTGATGCCCATGAAACCGAAAGAAGTTCGTCCGGCTTTCCGGACTGTCCGGCGTGGCCCAGTACAGCCCCAGTGCAGGTGCGGCCCGGGGCGATTCGCAGGCGAAGTCGAAGCTCAGGATGCCGGCCTGCCGTCCGCTCGGACCGCTTCCTGAAATGTCGAACCGGATGTACGGATCGGGTCCGGTGACGGTGTAGCTGCCGCTGCCTTGACGTTGGACCGAATGAAGGCTCGCATGCGCCACGGATGAATCCGGCGCGACCTGCAGCATGGGCGCCGACAGTGTCCGCTCGAGCATCGGCGCCGAACGTCCCCATGAGGCCGGCACGCTCATGAGATCCGGCTGGTGGTAGATCGGGTCGAGCACACCCAGCGCCTGCACCGACCGCATGTCCGTCAACGACGCCGCGTCCTCGGGCGCCAGACGCGCCACACGATCGTCGCGCAGCATCCACACCTGCTTGCCGATGGTCGCCAGCTTGTAGCCTTTCGAGAGCAGCACCTCGCGATAGACGAGGTTCGAACGCAGGCTCGACGGCCCGCCGTCCTGCACGATGTTGTCGGCACTCAGCAGGATGGCCGGGAAGTTCGCGGCCCTGATGGTCCCGATGGCGCGCAGCTGCTGCTTTTCGCCGACCAGGTTGTACATGGAGGCCGATTCGAGGGCCGGCTTGCGGTCGACGTAGTAGTACAGGGCATGCCGCCCGCTGAGGTCGAGGTACGTTTCCGTCGCATCGAGCACGCGGTCGAGCACCTGCCGGACCTCGACGATCCGTGCCAGATGCGCCGGATCGCCGACGGAGGAACCGAGCCGTGCGGCATCGACCGTGCGGGTGTTCCTCGCCGTGTCGAGCATCGTCGCATCCGGCGGATCGAAATTGCCTCGCAGCCGGCTGACGTAGCCGGCCGACGACGCGTTTCCGATATACGGGATCAGCATGCCCGCGAGCCCGACCCAGAGCAGCAGATGCACGCCGCGCACGCGCGTGGAGGCGAACATCAGCACCGGCAGCAGCAGCGCCAGGGCCCAGACGCTCGCGATGCCCAGCCGACTGCCGCCGGTGTCGATCCGGCCCGCGGCGCGCACCACGAAAAGCAGCGAAACGATGAAGACCGGCAGCGCGTACGCGAGCAGCTTCCGGCGCACCGTCGCGTCGGGCGAAAAAAACGCTTTCGACAGCAGCACGCCGGCCCACAGCGCCACGAGCACGAACGAGGCGCGGACGATCTCGAAAAACCACGGGTTGAGCGCATCGGACGCGAAGCTTGCACGCCAGGCGATGCCGTGCGCGATCGAGTTGAGCTGCGACTGTTCGGCACCATAGCGCAGCGCGCCGAAGAACATTCTTCCGAGCGGCGTGAGGAAGAAGAGAACGCCCAGGACACCGACGACGCCCGCGAGCACGTACGCCGATCTGCGGCGGTCCGCGATGCAGATCGTGCGCAGCCGGCCCAGTGCGAGCGGCGTCAGCGCGATCAGCGCCAGCGCGCTCTGCCCTGGCGCATAGAGCAGGAGCGCGACGCCGGCGGCCGCGAACGCGACAAGCCAGCGCTCGGAACGCCAGTGCAGCCAGCCGTGGCAGAAGAAGACCAGGAACAGCGTCACCGCGATGTCGATCTCGCCGATGCCGTTGGCATAGGGGCCGAGCAGCAACGCGACGAAGGCGCCGGCGACACCCATCAGCGGACGCAGCGCCAGCAGCGCCGTCAGGCCGACCCCCGCGAAGACGAACGCGTAGGAGGCGCCGATGCTCGCCGCACCGCCGTCGAAGAAAGTCGACGACACGAAACCCGGAAAATAGTTGATCAGGCCGCGTGCCGGCGCGTAGTCCCAGAACGGCAGCATGCCCATTTCGTGCCAGCTCCACCAGGGCACGAGCAGTTCGCCGAAGTGATAGTCGTCCGCTGCCAGCGCGGGCACGCCCAGCACGGGCGTCTTGAAGAACAGCAGCAGCCCGAGTGCGGAGCCGACGGTGAGCAGCCGAAGCGCCGATGCGTTCGATCGGTCCGCTGTAGCCGATGTGCGGGCGAATTTCCACGCGCTCTCCGCGAAAGCGAGGCCCAGCGCACCGAAGACCGTCCACTTCCCGAACGTCGACAGCGCATAGCCGGCCACCAGCGTGGCGTCGGGCGCCGCGACCCAGGCCGGAGGCATGAGGCACAGCAGGAAGAGCGGCATGAAGAGCTGCGCGCACATCGCCGAACGGGCCAGCGAGTGCCTCAGTCGGTGCGGCTCTCGCGCCGTGACGATCAAGCCGGCGCCAATCAGGCTCGCGCACAGCAGGACGATCTTCGTCCAGCGCCACGTGGCGTCCGACGTCATCCCCGCGTGCGAGTGGAACATGCCGCCGAGCCGGTTCTGCGCGACGGCGACGGCTGCGACGGCGAGTCCTGCGAACACCGCGAACAGCACGACGCGCTGGAGCACGTCCGCCAGCAGGTGCGGCGCGTCGCGCCAGAAGCTTTCCCTTTTCGACGCCAGCACGGCCGCCGAGCCCAGGCCGACGACGAGGAGCGCTCGCGAAGCGGTCAGCAGATCGAGGGAGGCGTCGCGAGTGGTCGGCAAGGCGCTCAACCACAGCACGGCAGGTGCGCAAAGCACCAGCAGCAGGTCATGGAACCGGTCGACCTCGCCGGTGCCGCCGACGCGTCGTATCCGGGCAGCGAGGCCGGCGATGGCGAGCAGCAGGACCAGGAACAGGAAGACGACCGCGTACAGGACCGCGTAGTCGTGGAACTTGTTGTCGTAGTTCCACGCGATGTTGCCGACGACGAGTTCCGAATACCGTTGCGGCAGGTCGAGGCGCTTGTAGACGCCTCCCGCGAGACCCGAAGCGACGACGAAGGCCGCCACGAAGAAGCCCCAGTACCGGCCGGTCAGCACGCCGGTCGACTCGCTTCCCCAGCGGAAGATCGCCCTGCGGAATCCGCCCCTCGCCATCACGGCCGGATCGGGTCCTCGCGAGCGCCTCGCTTCGCCCGCTCGGGATCGTGCAGATAGAACGGCAGGCCGGAGAGCCGGGAGATCGCCGTCAGCACCTGGAAAGTGAGGCCGATCGCAGCACCCGCCGACACGTGCAGCAAGGAAGAGAACACCAGGTCGAAGGCCGCCGTGCCGACACCGAAGCCGCCCGCGAAGCCGAAGGTATTCCCGAAGATCGCCAGCGGAAACACCGCGAACCCCTGGACCACCGCGATCGACAGTCCGAAGGCGACCGTGATGCACAGCAGCGCCGCGCACCAGAACGCATGGTTGGCCACCGACAGCGCCATCACCCACACGAACTGCATCGGCTGCTCGCGCAGCGAATTGAAGCTGCCGATCACCTGCCTGAGCAGCGAACCGCCCGGCAGCCGCAGCATCGTCCTGGCGAGCCATTCGTTGCGGTAGAGCCGCCGCGAGCCGAAGATGCGGAAGAAGGCCAGCGAGCCGACCGTCACCAGCGGGAGCAGCACCAGCAACCTGCTGCTGCCCGGAATCTGCTGCACGTACTTCCAGCCCACGACGACCGCGATGCTCGACAGCAGGAAAAGTCCGATCAGCCCCAGGACGCGGTCGAACGCGACCGCCATCACGCCACGCATGCGCGACCCCTGCCCGACGTGCTTGACCACGTAGGCGCCCTTGACGATATCGCCGCCCGAATTGCTCGGCATCGCCAGGTCAAAGAACGAGCCGATCATTGTCCAGCGCAGCGCCACCCCGAAGGGCACCGCGATGCCCTGGTTGCGCAGCACCAGCCAGAAGCGGCAGGAGACGATCAGGTAGGTCGGCAGCATCAGCAAAAACGCCAGGGCCAGCCAGGGCCAGCGCTCGCCCAGCTGCGCGAAGGCGCGCGGGTCGATGCGGTTGAAGTACGCCAGCGCCGCCAGCACGAGGAGCGCCAGCAATACGCGAAACCATGTCGATTTCAAGATGGCCGCCGGCCCGCGGCGCGCGGGCGGCGTCGGGGTCGAAGCGGCGACGGCGGTCGGGGGTTCGTCAATCACGCCTGAAAAACTCGAACTTCAGGTACTTGAGCAGGCGCTTGCCGGTCGGCCAGATCTTGAAGTGCGTCGTGCCATAGGCGCGTCCGATTTCCGAGGTCGGGAATTCCGCTCGCGGAATCCGCAGCTTGTACGCGCGAACGACCATCTCGATGTCGATCGACAGGCCGTGGTCGAGCACCTTCATGCGCCCGAACGCGCTGCGCGACCAGCCCTTGAAGCCGTGCAGCACGTCGCGGATCAGGTAGCCGTCGCGCTTCCAGACCAGTGCGGCGAGCGCCGACAGCAGCCACACCGCCCATTTGCGCGGCCGCCACAGGCCCACGTCCTCCTCGTTGACCGAGCCGGCGATCTGGCGGCTGGCCACGACCAGCCCGTTGCCCTTCTCGAACAGCGGCCGGAACTTGAGCACGTCGCCCACCGGCGTGGTCGCCTTGGGGAAGAATACGACCACGTGGTCGCAGGTCGACATGTCGTTGGCGTGCACGTAGGCCGCGTTCAAGCCCTTCTTCGGCTGCACGTGGACCGGAATGCCCTGTGACTCCAGATAGGCGATCGTGCCGTCGGTGCTGCCGCCGTCGACCGCATAGATTTCGTCGAACTGGTCGCGCGGAAGCTGGGGCACGTCGATCTGGCAACCCTGGAGTTCGTTCCAGGTGACGAGGCAGAGCGAGATCTTCATGGTTGCGCACCGCCTGCGGTCGAACGCGCGACGAGGGATTTCGCGAGCACCAGACCCTCGGCGACGGCCACGTCGGAATTCATGTGTTCCCACTTGCCCCAACGCCCTGCTCCCACGATGCCGTGCCTGCCGGCCCATGTGCAGATGGTTTCGACGGCTTCAGGCTTGCCGAGCGTGTTGATCGGGTAGGCGAATTCGTTGCGATGACGCCAGCCACCTTCCCCGGGCTCCGGGTCGGAGCGCGCGGCATTCGTCTCGGTCCAGTACCCGCGCGAGCCCTTGGCGAAATTGGCGCGCAGCAGCAAACGGTGATGCGCGATCGCTTCGCTCGGCTCGTAGATCCAGTGCGAGAGGTTGTCGAGCGTCTCGGCGTGGTAGTCGACGTCGATCGGCGCGTTCTTCAGCTTCGCGATCTCGGCCGCGATCTCGGCCGGGATCCTGCAGAAACCGTCCCAAAGCGTCCACGGCACGGTATTCACGATGGTGCGGGCCTGCCACTGGCCGTTGACGATGCGGTCGTCGAGATCGACGGACGACACGGACGTGCCGAGTTTCAGCGAATCGCCCAGCGCCTCGCCCATGCGCCGCCAGACTTCGCCGTAGCCGTGCGCCTTGGGATACAGGAACACGCCGTGCGCCGGCAACGCACCGTAGGCGCTGCCCTCGAGGCAGCTGCGCAAGGTTTCGCGGAACGACACGTTGGGCAGCTTGTAGAGCCAGTAGGTGCCCAGCGCATTCGGGTCCATCGACCAGATCTTGCGGTTGTACGGCAGCATGTAGTCCTCGGCGATGCGCGTGCCGAGCTTCCACTCGATCCAGTCGGCGAAGGCCTCGGGCATCGGCTCGTCGCGCACGCAACCGGCCTGCGCGATCGATTCGAGGTAGTCGACCTGCGCATCCTTGGGCAATTGCCACAGGTTGGCTTCGAGCGGATGGTCGACCTCGGTGCCGCCGATGCGGATCTTCGACACGCGGGCATAGGTGTCCCATTCGGATTCCGGCATGAAGCGGAATACGAAATCGAGCACTTCCTTGCGCTTGACGTCGAGGAAGTGGCCGCCGCCGATGTCCAGCGGAGCGCCGTCGACCTGCTCGGAACGGCACAGGCCGCCGGCCACGTCTTCCTTTTCGATCACCAGGATGGCGTCGCGGGCGATGCCGGCGTCGATGAGGGAATGCGCGAGGGTGAGCCCTGTCGGGCCGGCCCCCAAGATGATGTATTCGTAGTTTTTCACTGAGTTTCGATCGGCAGGTGCGCAGCGTGGGAGGTGCGACAGGCACTGGCGCGCAGGTGAAGTTGCCGGCTGGATGCAGCCGAAAAACCCCTTGGAGGATAACTTTATCGACACAGCCGGGCCGCAAAGGCGCCCCGAGTATCGCAGCGCAGGGTAGAAACTCGGGTTTTTTGCATTCCCAGGAGAACCAGCCCATGCCGACCCCCGAAGAAGACAAGGCCACCGACCGCATCAAGGATTCCGCCCAGCAGATCTGGCTTGCCGGCCTGGGCGCCTTCGCCAAGATGCAGCAGGAAGGCAGCAAGGCCTTCGATGCGCTGGTGAAGGACGGCTCAGGCATGCAGAAGAAGACCCAGCAGGCCGCCCAGGAGACACTGGCCCAGGCGCAGGCGCGCATGGCGGACCTGGCCGGCGACATCGGTGGCAAGGCGGCCGGCGGCTGGGGCAAGCTGGAGAACATCTTCGAGGAACGCGTCGCCCGCGCGATGGCGAATCTCGGCGTGCCGTCGGCGGCACAGTTCGCGGCCTTGCAGGCACGTGTCGAAGCGCTGGAAGCGCAGCTGAAGGAGGCCGAACAGATGCTCGATGGCTCCAGGCCGTCGCGACGCCGGCCATGAGGCCTTAGCACCAAGGGCTTACCCGCCCAGGCCGGCTTGCCTGTCGCAGATCGTGAAAAGTTGCGATAGAGTGCCCGGAGAGACAAAAAACGGGGGCTCGCAGATGGCCAAGAAAGCGCCCAGGCGCACCGCGGAGCGCATTCTCGAAGTAGCGCTCGGCCTGTTCAATCGTTTCGGCGAGCCCAACGTGTCGACGACGCTGGTGGCGGGCGCGCTCAACATCAGCCCCGGCAATCTCTACTACCACTACCCGGCCAAGGACGAGCTGATCAACCGGCTGTTCGAGGACTACGAGCGCGAGCTCAACGAGCTGCTTCAGGCCAGCGAAGGCGTCCACGACGTCGAAGATGCGTGGTTCTTCATGCACAGCCTGTTCGAACTGCTCTGGCGCTACCGCTTCCTCTATCGCGACCTCAACGACCTCTTGAGCAAGAACCGCCGGCTGGAGACGCAGTTCCAGTTGGTGCTCGAGAACAAGGGGATCGCCATCCGGACGCTGCTCGCCGGCCTGAGCGAAGGTGGCCATCTCGACATCGCCGCCGCGGAGGTCGACACCCTTGCGCAGAGCATGGTGGTCGTCCTCACCTACTGGTTGAGCTACGAATACGTGTGCAACCCGCGCGAGGCGCTGGAGCCGATGCATGCGCAGGCCGCGCTGCTGCGAGGCGCGCAGCACACCCTGCATCTGATGGCGCCCTACCTGGCGCCAGCCCAGCGACGGCACCTGTTGACGCTGGGCCGTGCCTATGCCGGAGAAGACCTGGCGGTCGAGGCCTGAAACCCGGGACCCGGGACCTGAAAGAAAAGCGAGGTTGCGCATGCGGACCCACGAAGACGGACGCCGACCGCTCTCGGCCCACGGCGGCCGGCCTTCATGCACGGCGTGGCAATCGATGCCGTTCGCGGATTTCGCGCCCCCCGCGCCGGCCGAATTGCTGGCGAACTGGGCGCGACTGCACGCCGGACAGGCGCTGCCGGCGCCGCAATCCGACCTGCTCGTCGAAGGCTGGGCGCTCTACCACAATGGGGAATTCGAACGGGCGGCGGCCATCGGCCTGCAGCAAGGAGAAGCCGGACTGACGCTCGCCAACCAGGCCACGGCCATCTACGCCAACTACCTGGAGCCACGGGAGGCGCAACGGCTGGCCCTCTTCACGCAGGTCACCGAACGCGCCGGCGGACAAGTGGCCGTCGAACCGGACAACTGGCAGGCGCTGTATTGGGAGGCCTACGCGCTCGGCCGTTATGCGCAGGGCATCAGCGTCGCGCGGGCGCTCGCGCAGGGGCTGGGCGGCAAGGTGAAACAGGCCCTGGAGCGCGTCATCGTGCTGGAGCCTCGCCACGCCGATGCCCACATCGCGCTCGGCGCCTTCCATGCCGAGGTGATCGACAAGGTCGGTGCACTGGTCGGCCACATGACCTACGGCGTGCGCGCCGAGACCGCCATCGCGATGTTCGAGCACGGCCTGGCACTCAATCCGCATTCGGCCAGCGCCTGGATGGAATACGCGCGCGGCCTGCTCATGCTCGGCGGCGAAGCGCGCCTGGACGAGGCGACGCAGCTCTACGAGAAGGCCGCGGCGCTCCCGCCGGCGGATGCGCGCGAGCGGCTCGACATGGAGATCGCCCGCGCGGGCCTGTCGGATTGAAGGCGATATCGACGGCAACCCCCTGGCGTTAACATTTCCGGCATGTCAGACCTCCAAGCCCTCTTCGACGCCGCCCAGGCGAATTCCAGGCTCCTCGCGGAACGTCCGGACAACCCGACGCTGCTCAAGATCTACGGCTATTTCAAGCAGGCCACCGAAGGCGACAACACCGCCAAGCGACCCAGCTTCAGCGAATTCGTGCCGCGCGCCAAATGGGATGCCTGGACGGCGCAGAAGGGCTTGTCCGCCGACGAGGCCATGCAGAAGTACATCGACCTGATCGAGTCACTGCGCGGGTAGGTTCGTCGCACGCTGTTCGCGGGACGACCGAGGCGCCGCAGCGGCGTCCGGCCCGTCCAGCGCCACCATCGCGAGCTGGCGCTCTTCGGACGACATCGACGCGAGCCGCTTTACCTCCGCATAGAACCGCGGCCAGTCGCCGTCGTCGCGCCTGAACAGCGTTTCGAATGCCGGCACCAGATCGTCGTACGCCGCCTGCGCACCGAACATCGCGTTGTTGGCGCGCGAGACCCAGCCGTCGTAGGCCACCTGGCGATCCGACGGCCAGGTCACGCGAAGCGCGGCATAGGCCGTGCGGAACTCGTCCATCGCGTGGGTCTTCATCCTCTCGACCGCGGTCCAGTCCTGCGCCGCGGCCTCCGGCGACGCGTAGACGGCCTGCAGCGTGCGTCGCGTCGCCAGCGTCAACGCACGGAACTCCCGCCGGCGGGCGTCGAACTGCGCGTACTCCGACCGCGCCGCATCGCTCGCCTGCGTGCGCAGCCAACGCTCGCCGCCGATGCGCTCGACCGCCGTCGCGAAGGACTCGTTGAAGCGCGTGTCGCCCGCCACGTAGACCTGCTGGTGCGCGAGCTCGTGGAAGACCAGCCGCGCCAGTTCCCCTTCCGGGTAGCCGATGAAGGTGCTCAGCAGCGGATCGCCGCCGACCCAGTTCAGCCAGCCGAGCGTCGAATAGGCCGGCACCGGATAGACCGCGACCTCGAGCCCCGCGGCGCGTTGCGCGGCGGCCTCGGCCTGCGCGTCGACGTCGGCGTAGTAGCCGCGATAGCCGACGCAACCCACCACCGGGAAGCACCAGGTCTTGAGCGCCAGCGAATAAGGCGGCGCGGCGACCACGTTCCAGACCGCGGCGTTGCGATGCACGTCGGCATAGCCGGTGTAGCTGCGGTTGTCGGGCAGGCCGAGGTCGGTGACGGCGAAGCGGCGGATGCGCTGCGTGAGTTCGAGCTTCGACCTGAGAAAAGCCGACGTCGCCGGGTCGTCGAGCCATTCGGGCACCGGGCGCGCGGCGCGCATCAGGTCGACATGGCCCCGGGCCGACTGCCAGTAGTAGCCGAGGTCGGCACAGCCGCCGAGGCCCAGCGCGAGCAGTGCGACGGCCAGCGCCTTCATCGATCGGCGGACCGCTCGACCGCAGCGGCCGGCTCGACTTCCACCAGGCAATCGTAGAAGGTCGGCGCGCGCCCGATGTCGGTCAGGCGCTGGCTGGTGAGCTCGTTGACGTTGGTGCCGTCGAAGCCCAGCTTGCGCCACCAGATGCCCAGGCCGTGCACCACGCCGGGCCGGGCGCGGCGCGACACCTCGGCGCGGCAGCGGTGCTCGCCGCGGCCGTTGAAGACGCGCACCATCGTGCCGTCCACGATGCCGCGCGACGCCGCGTCGGCCGCATGGATCTCCAGCAGCGGCTCGCCCTCGATGGCGCGCAGGCTGGTCACGTTGACGAAGGTCGAGTTGAGGAAGTTGCGCGCCGGCGGCGAGATCATCGCCAGCGGGAACCGCGTCGAACTGCCGGCCGCCTCGTAGTTGGGCAGGTGGTCGGGCAGGCCGTCCTGGCCCAGCGCGGCCAGCCGGGCGCTGAAGAATTCGCAGCGGCCCGAAGGCGTCGGGAAACGGCCCTCGGCGAACGGCGCCTCGGGCTGGTTCGTGCCGGTGAAGCCGCGCGCTTCCAGTTCTTCGAAATCGATCGCCCCCGGCGCGAAGGCGCTGCGGCACAGCGCCTCGTCGTCGTCGGCGAAGCACGGCTCGTCGAAACCCATGCGCCGCGCGAGCTGGCCGAACACCCAGGCGTTGCTGCGCGCCTCGCCGCGCGGCGCCACGGCCGGGCGGTTGAGCAGCACGTCGGTGTGGCCGTAGCTGGTGTGGATGTCCCAGTGCTCGATCTGCACGGTGGCCGGCAGCAGGTAATCGGCGTAGTCGGCCGTGTCGGTCTGGAACTGCTCCAGCACGACGGTGAAGAGGTCCTCGCGCGCGAAGCCGGCCGCGACGCTGCCCGAATCCGGCGCGACCGCCAGCGGATTGCTGTTGTAGACCACCACCGCCTTCACCGGTGCGCCGCCCGACAGCGCATCGGCGTCACCGGCCAGGGCGTCGCCGATGCGGCTCATGTTGACGGTGCGCGGCTGGCGCCCGGCCAGCAGGTCGGGCCGCTGCAGCGCCGCGCGGTCGACCGGGAACGCACCCGACGCGCTCAGCAGCAGGCCGCCCGCGCGCTCGCGCCAGGCGCCGACCAGCGCCGGCAGGCAGGCGACCGCGCGCACCGCGTTGCCGCCGCCGCGCGCGCGCTGCATGCCGTAGTTCAGGCGGATCGCCGCGGGTCGGGTGGTGCCGTAGTCGTGCGCCAGGGTCACGATCTGCGCTTCCGGCACGCCGCACACCGCCGCCGCGCGCGAAGGCGGCCACTGCAGCGCGCGCTCGCGCAGCGCCTCCCAGCCGAGCGTGTGACGCGCGATGTAGTCGTGGTCGAGCCAGTCGTTGACGATGAGCTCGTGCATCAGCGCGAGGGCCAGCGCGGCGTCGGTGCCGGGCAGCAGCGCGATGTGCTCGTCGCACTTGTCGGCGGTCTCGGACTTGCGCGGGTCGATGCAGACCAGCTTGGCCCCGGCACGTTTGGCGGCCTGCGCATGGCGCCAGAAATGCAGGTTGCTGCCGATCGAATTGCTGCCCCAGATCAGGATCAGCTTCGACTCGGCGAAGAACTCGACCCGCGTGCCGAGTTTGCCGCCCAGCGTGTAGCCGAGCGCCTCGCCGCCGGCCGACGAGCAGATCGTGCGGTCGAGCAGCGACGCGCCGAGCTTGTGGAAGAAGCGCCGGTCCATCGACTCGCCCTGTACCAGCCCCATGGTGCCGGCGTAACTGTAGGGCAGCACGGCCTGCGCGCCGTGGGCGTCGGCCACCGCGCGCAGCCGCTCGGCGATGTCATCGAGCGCCTCGTCCCACGTGACCGGCACGAAATTGCCTTCGCCCTTGGCGCCGACGCGCTTCATCGGACGCAGCAGGCGTTCAGGATGAGTGCAGCGTTCCAGGTAGCGCGATACCTTGGCGCAGAGCACGCCGCCGGTGTGAGGATGCGCCGGATTGCCCTGCAGCCTGACGGCCACGCCGTCCTGCACGGTCGTCACCAGCGAACAGGTGTCGGGGCAGTCGTGCGGACAGGCGCCGAGGACGGAGGTGGTAATGGCTGCGGAGGTCGGCGCTTGAGCGGTCATCCCCACAGTCTAGATTCACCAGCGCGGAATCGTCTCGTCCTTGAGCTGGCGGCGCAGCGTTCCGTGGTCGGGCACCACGCTTTCCAAGGTCTGCCAGAAGCGCGCGCTGTGGTCCATGAAGCGCAGGTGGCTGAGCTCGTGCGCGACCACGTAGTCGAGCACCGGCATGCGGAAGTGCACCAGCCGCCAGTGCAGCCGGATCGCACCGGTCGAGCTCGCGCTGCCCCAGCGCGTGGCCGCGTTCGACAGCGACAGCTTGGTCCAGCGCACCGCCAGCAGCGGCGCGAAATGGTCCAGCCGCGCGATGAAGATCGCACGCGCCTGGCGCATCAGCCAGGCCTGCACCGCGTCGCGGATCTGCGCAGGTGCGGCGTCGTCGGCAAGCGCGATCCGCAGGATGCGCGGTCCGGCGTCGAACACCGCCCGGCCCGGCCGTCCCACGCCCGCATCGAGCCGCGTTTCCACGTCCTCGCCGAGAAACGGAAAGCGCACGCCATCGCACCACTCGATGCGGGCCGCCTCGAGCGTCGCGTGGCGCTGCCGGGATTCGGCGAGCTTGCGCAGAATCCAGTCGCCCTTCTCCTGCACCGCGGCATCGACGTCGCGCAGCGCCACCCAGCGCGGCGCGCGCACCGACAGTCCGTCGGCACCGACCACGAAGCCGATGGTGCGCCGCTGGCCGCGCGTGAATTCGTAGGCGATGCGGGTCTCGCCGAGCGCGATTTCGCGCGTCGCGCGAGGGTGCGCGTGCTGTAGCGGCAACGGCGCCACCGCAGGCCCGATCGCCGGTACCTCGCCGAAAAGATCGATCGTGTGTTTCAGCAGACTGCGCATGGAGCGCCCCGTCATGGCGCATACGCCTCGGGGTCGAGCCGCCGCATCTCGGACTCGATCCAGGCTTCGACCTCGCGCATCAGTTCGTCGGGCTTGCGGCCGGCGCTCGGGATCGCCGGGCCGATCGACACGTCGACCACGCCGGGGCGCTTGATGAAGGCCTTGCGCGGCCAGACCCGCGCCGAGGTCACCGCGATCGGGATCACCGGCGCGCCGGTGTCGATCGCGAGCCGCGTGCCCCCGGTCTTGTAGGTGCCCTGCCGGCCGCGCGGCATCCGCGTGCCCTCGGGGAACATGATGATCCAGATGCCCTGCGCCAGCAGCAGCTTGCCCTGCGCGACCACCTTGTGAAAGGCGCGCGCTTTCTGCCGGCGGTCGATGTGGATCATGTCCAGCCGCGCCATCGCCCAGCCGAAGAAGGGCACGTAGATCAGCTCCTTCTTGAAGACGTAGGCCAGCGGATGCGGCATCAGGGTGGGCATCAGGAAGGTCTCGAGCGTCGACTGGTGCTTGACCAGCAGCACCGCCCCGGCGCGCTTTTCCTGCGGCAGGTTCTCCAGACCGGTCACGCGCGTGCGGATGCCCAGGATCAGCCGCGCGCCGCCAACCGCCCAGCCGAGCCAGCGCTCGGCCATCCAGTAGAGCGGCTCGCCGCGCCGCCAGATCGAGGCGACGCACATGATGATGCCCCACGGCATCACCGTGACCAGCATCCACGCCATGTGGACGACCGAACGCACGAACGCCATGAAGGTGTCGACGAAACGCCCCATCAGACGGCGACCTGCAGCGCGGTCTTCTCGGCCTCGCGCGCGAGCAGGAAGGCGACGAAGGCCGCCAGGTCGTCGTGCACCCGCGTGCCGGGCGGGTATTCGGGCGGTAGCGGGTCGACGCCCCGGCAGGCGGCGCCCATGCCGGTCAAGAGCAGGTGCGGCTCGCAACCGGCCGCGGCGCCGGCCTGCAGGTCGCGCAGGCTGTCGCCGGCCGTCGGCACGCCTGCCAGGTCGATGCCGTAGCGCTCGCCGATCTGCGTGAAAAGCCCCGGCTTGGGCTTCCTGCAGTTGCAGTCCTCGTCGGGACTGTGCGGGCAGTAGAAGATCGCGTCGATCCGACCGCCCACCGCCGCCAGCATCTTGTGCATCTTGGCGTGCATGGCATTGAGCGACGCGACGTCGAACAGTCCGCGCCCGAGCCCCGACTGGTTGGACGCGATCACCACGCGCCACCCGGCGTGGTTGAGCCGCGCGATGGCTTCCAGCGCGCTCGGCAGCGCGGTCCATTCGACCTCGCTCTTGACGAAGTCGTCGCGGTGCAGATTGATGCTGCCGTTGCGGTCGAGGATGACGAGTTTCATGGGGTGTCTCCGGAACGCTGACTTCAGGCGGCCAGCCGCTCCAGCATCGCCACGCGGTTCATCGCGACGTGCAGCGCCTTGAGCAGTCCGAGGCGGTTGAGCCGCAGGTCGGTCTGCTCCGCGTTCACCATCACGCCGTCGAAGAACGCGTCGACCGGTGTTCGCAGCGCGGACAGCGTCTGCAGCGACGCCGTGTAGTCGCCGGCGGCGAACTGGGCGTCGGCCGCGGGCACGGTGTTCTGCATGGCGGCGTACAGGCCCTTCTCGGCCGGCTCCTGCAGCAGCAGCTCGCTGACGTGCGCATCGGCGTCGGGCGATTTCTTGAGGATGTTGCCGATGCGCTTGTTGGCGGCGGCGAGCGCCGGCGCTTCGGGCAGCGCGGCGAAGGCACGCACGGCGGCGAGCAGCTTAGGCACCGTGCCCAGGCGCCGCGGGCGCGAGGCGAGCACGGCATCGACCTCCTGCGGGCTCGCGCCCTGCTCGCGCAGGCTGCCGGCGAGACGGTCGTAGACAAAGGACTCCAACGCATCGATGGCCGCTGCGTCGATGCCGACGAAGACGTCCGCCGCCGCGTCGAGCGACGGTCGCAGGTCCAGCGCCAGGTCTTTCTCGACCAGCATCCGGATCACGCCCAGCGCGTGCCGCCGCAACGCGAACGGATCGCGGTCGCCGGTCGGCAGGTTGCCGATACCGAACATGCCCACCAGCGTCTCCAGCTTGTCGGCCAGCGCGACGACCGTGCCGACTTCGCCGCGCGGCAGCGTGTCGCCGGCGAAGCGCGGCTTGTAGTGGTCCTCGATGGCGTCGGCGACTTCCGCCGGCAGGCCGTCGTGCAGCGCGTAGTAGCGGCCCATCGTGCCCTGCAGTTCTGGGAATTCGCCGACCATGTCGGTCACGAGGTCGGTCTTGGCGAGCCGGGCGGCCTGCGCTGCGTGCTGCACCAATCCGTCACCACCGAGCTGCGCGGCGATGGCGCGCGCGATGCGCTCGACGCGCGCCACGCGCTCGCCCTGCGAGCCGAGCTTGTTGTGATAGACGACCTTGTCCAGCGCCTCGACGCGCGATTCGAGCGTCTTCTTGCGGTCCTGGTCGAAGAAGAACTTGGCATCGGCCAGCCGCGGCCGCACCACGCGCTCGTTGCCGCCGACCACGGCGCTCGCGTCGTCGGGCGTGATGTTGCTGACGACGAGGAACCTGTTCGTCAGCTTGTCCTGCGCGTCGAGCAGCGGGAAATATTTCTGGTTGGCCTTCATCGTGAGGATCAGGCATTCCTGCGGCACGCCGAGGAATTCGCTCTCGAACTCGCAGACCAGCACGTTCGGCCGCTCGACTAGCGCGGTGACTTCGTCGAGCAGCGCTTCGTCGTCGATGGGGCGCGCACCGTTGCCGACCTTCAGCGCGGCAGCCGCTAGCTGGCGGACGATCTCGGCGCGCCGCGCATCGAAGCTGGCGATCACCGCGCCTTCGTCGGCCAGTTGCTGCGCATAGCTGTCGGCATCGCGAAGTACGACCGGATCGACCTTGGCCTCGAAGCGGTGGCCGTGCGTGTCTCGGCCGGCCTTCAGACCCAGCGCTTCGATCGGCACGACCTCGCTGCCGTGCAGCACAACGAGCCCATGCGCCGGGCGCACGAAGCTCACGCTGGTCCAGCCGGGCAAGGCGCAGCCGCTTTCGAGCTGGTAGCTCATGACCTTCGGAATCGGCAGCTTGGCGATCGATTCGGCCAGCGCCTTCTGCAGGCCGTCCGCCAGCATGGCGCCTCTCGCGGTGCTCTCGTAGAACAGCGCATCCCCTTTGCCGTCGAGGGCGCGCTTGAGCGAAGGCACGGCCGACACGTCGGCGCCCAACGCGGCGAGGCGCTTGAGCAGCGCGGGCGTGGCATTGCCGGCCGCATCGAGGCCGACGCTCACGGGCATGAGCTTTTGCGACACGGCCTTGTCGGCAGCCTGCGCGGCGACACCGGTCAGGTGCATCGCGAGGCGGCGTGGCGAGGCGAAAGCGGTCAGCACCGAACCGGCATCGGCCAGGCCTTGCGACCGGAGCTGGTCGGCCAGCACGTCGGCGAACGCGTCGCCGAGCTTGCGCAGCGCCTTGGGCGGCAGTTCTTCGACGAACAGTTCAAGGAGGAGATTGCGGGTCATCGTGTTCATCGTCGTTCAGGCCGCTTTCTTGGCCGGTGCGTCCAGGGGCTGCGTCTCGGCGACCCATTCGCGTGGCGCCATCGGGAAACCGAGCCGCTCGCGACTTTCGTAATAGCTTCGCGCCACGCTGCGCGCGAGGTTGCGGATGCGGCCGATGTAGGCGGCGCGTTCGGTCACGCTGATCGCGCCCCGCGCGTCCAGCAAATTGAAGCTGTGCGCCGCCTTGAGCACTTGCTCGTAGGCTGGCAAGGCGAGCTGCGATTCGATCAGGTGTCTGGCCTGCCTCTCGTGCGCGGTGAATGCGGTGAACAGGAAGTCGGCGTCGCTGTGCTCGAAGTTGTACGTGGACTGCTCGACCTCGTTCTGCTTGTAGACGTCGCCGTATGTCAATTTGGAGCCTGCGGCGGGGCCCTCGGTCCAGGTCAGGTTGTAGACGTTGTCCACGCCCTGCAGGTACATCGCCAGGCGCTCGAGGCCATAGGTGATCTCGCCCGTGATCGGCCGGCAGTCGATGCCACCGACCTGCTGGAAATAGGTGAACTGCGTCACTTCCATGCCGTTGAGCCAGACCTCCCAGCCCAGGCCCCAGGCGCCGAGCGTGGGGTTCTCCCAATCGTCCTCGACGAAGCGGACATCGTTCTTCTTCAGATCGAAGCCCAGCGCCTGCAGCGAACCGAGATAGAGCTCCAAAATGTTCGACGGCGCGGGCTTGAGCACCACCTGGTACTGGTAGTAATGCTGCAATCGGTTGGGGTTCTCGCCGTAGCGGCCGTCCTTGGGGCGGCGGCTGGGCTGCACGTAGGCGGCTTTCCAGGGCTCCGGGCCGAGCGCGCGCAGGAAGGTCGCGGTGTGCGAGGTGCCGGCACCGACTTCCATGTCGTAGGGCTGGAGCAGCGCGCAGCCCCGGTCGGCCCAGTACGACTGCAGTTTGAGAATGATTTGCTGGAAGGTCAACATGAGGCTGGCCGGCTCGGGGCCGGGCTTTGGACGCTTGCAAGCCCTCCGGACGAAGGGACGATGGGACGAACCCGCGAAGGGCGCGATTTTACCGGCGCCGGCACGGATGTCCGCCCTCTCCCACAGGTGCGCGCGGCCTCGCCCGCTCCGCCCATCGGCCGGACGTCGGGATAAACACCGTCCCGGCGGAACGTTTCCATCGGCCCTGCCTTGCCCTGCCCTGCCCGGCCCACCTGTACCCTGCGTTCTGCCCCAACCATGTCGCCTGTCCTCGCTCCCTACGCTGCCGCTCCGCCGTTCAGCCGGTCCTCGCCGCTTTTCATCGTCCTCAACGCCGGTTCCGGGCACTCCGACACCGACGAAGTCCGCAGGTCCATCGAACATGCCTGCGACATGGCCGGCCGCCACCATCGCATCTTCCTGATCGACGGACCCGGTCGCGTGCAGGCGCTGGCCGAGGAGGCGGTGGCGTGCGCGAAGGCGCAGAACGGTGTCGTGGTCGCGGCGGGCGGCGACGGCACCATCAACACCGTGGCACAGGCGACGCTGGGCAAGGGCTGCGTGTTCGGCGTGCTGCCGCAGGGTACCTTCAACTACTTCAGCCGTGCCAACGGCATTCCGCCGGCGACCGAAGCGGCACTGGAAGTGCTGCTGAACGAATCGCCACGCGCGGTGCAGGTCGGGACCGTCAACGACCGGGTCTTCCTGGTGAACGCCAGCATGGGCCTGTACGCCGAGCTGCTGGAGGAGCGCGAAGCCGTCAAGCGCGAGTACGGTCGCAGCCGTGCCATCGCTTTCGGCGCCGCGCTGATGACGCTGCTGCGTGGCCATCCGCACTGGGACCTGCACCTGGACTTCCACGGCGAGCAGCGCGACATCCGCACGCCGACGCTGTTCGTCGGCAACAACCCGCTGCAGCTGCATCAGGTCGGCATCCCCGAAGCGGAGCAACTCGAGAACGAGCATCTGCTGGCCGCCGTGGCGCTGAAGCCGGCCGGCGTGTTCGGACTCGCCGGACTGCTGCTGCGCGGCATCTTCGGAAAGCTGGGCAATACCGACGCCGTCACCAGTTTTACGTTCGAAACGCTGACCGTGGCGCGGCGCCGCACCGGCAGGTCGCAGGGCTCGCGCCGCATCAAGGTCGCGACCGACGGCGAGGTCGGATGGCTCGACATGCCCCTGGTCTTCCGCGTCGCCCCCGAGCCGCTGTGGCTGATCCGCCCGGAGGTCGCACCCGAGCTGGAAGCTGCGAAGCAATGACGCGCGCACCGTTGCTGCTGCAGATTTCCGACCCGCACTTCGGCACCGAAGTGCCGACCGTGGTACGCGCATTGGAACGCCTCGCGCACGAGCAGGCGCCCGACGTGCTGGTGCTGTCGGGCGACATCACGCAGCGTGCCACGCGGCGGCAGTTCGCCGATGCGCGCGCCTTCGTCGACGGGCTGGGCATCCCCGACGTCCTGGCGATCCCGGGCAACCACGACATCCCGCTGTTCCAATTGGGTGCGCGGCTGCTGTCGCCGTATGCACGCTACGCCGGAGCGTTTGGCGAAGACATGGCGCCGATGTTCGAGTCCGAGGCATGGCTGGTCCTGGGGGTCAATACCACGCGCTGGTACCGGCACGAGGACGGCGAGGTTTCCGAGGCGCAGATCTCGCGCGTGGCCGAACGCCTGGCGCGCGCGCGCCCGGGCCAAGTGCGCGTGGTCGTCACGCACCAGCCGGTGATGGCGACGCGGCCGGAGGATGCGTCGAACCGGCTGCACGGGCGCGACGCCGCCGTCGTGCGCTGGTCGGCGGCGGGGGCCGATCTCGTGCTCGGTGGGCATATCCACCTGCCGTTCGTGCAACCGCTGGGGCACGTCGTGCCGGGCTGCCCGCGTGCGCTCTGGGCCGTCCAGGCCGGCACGGCGGTGTCGAGCCGCGTACGCTCGGGCGCGCCGAATTCGGTCAACCTGATCCGCCAGCCGCGCACCGATGTGCCGGACGCGCCGGTGCGCGCCTGCGTGGTCGAGCGGTGGGACTATTCGGCCGATGGCGATTGCTTTGCGCGTGTTGCCTCGCACGCGCTGCCGCTGGACACGATCATGACGACCACAACCGCATCTCGCAGCGCTTGACATCCATGCCGGCAGAACTGCCTTCTCTGGTGGTGCTGGCGCAGCACGTCGGCACGCACGCGCTGCCGGCGTTCATCGGACTGATCACGGTCGCGATGCTGGCCAGCGGCGGCATCTGCGCAGCCCGGCAACGGCACCTGATCCAGCATGGCCCGAATGTCCACACGCAGGCACCGCGCATCGTCGTCGGGCTGGCCGCCGGTTTCGGTGGCATCGTGGCAGCCGCGAGCGTTTTCGCGTGGATCGCCTCCCGGATCGCGCCCGACCGGACGCTCGGGCTGGCCGACCAGGCACTGGCGGACGCGATCGGCGCACATGTTCCGCGCCCTGCCCTGCATTTCTTCAGCGTCGTGACCCATGTCGGCGACCCATCCGTACTGTTCGCGCTGGCGGCGATCGTCACCGTGCTGCTGTGGCGGCTCGACCGTCGCGCGCTGATGCTCGGCTGGCTGCTGGCGCTGGCTGGCAACGCGTTGCTCAATCCATGGCTCAAGCAGATCTTCGAGCGCGTCCGTCCGTTGCACGACCACGGCTTCGCGCTGGCCACCGGCTTCAGCTTCCCGAGCGGGCACAGTTCGGGCGCGATGGTGACCTACGGAATGCTCGGCTACCTCGCGCTGCGGCTACTGTCACCGCGCTGGCACGTCGGCGTCGTCATGACCACGGTCGCGATCGTGCTGGCGATCGCCTGCAGCCGCATCTTCCTGCAGGTGCATTTCGCCAGCGATGTCGCTGCCGGACTGCTGTCGGGCGGCACTTGGCTGGCGGTGTGCATCGCCAGTCTGGAATACGCCAGGCGCAGGGCGCTCGCAACGGACACCACGCGCTGACCCCGTCGCGTGGTGGCACGGGTCCGGCTCCGCCGGCCCGCAGTACGCCACAGCCTGGGGCGAATTAATACTCCCAGAAAATGCGCTGCAGTTCCTTCGTGTCGGTGGTCTTGGTCATCGCGACCATTGCCAGGATGCGGGCCTTCTGCGGGCGCAGGTCGTGCGCGACCACCCAGTCGTACTTGTCGTCGGGCTGCTCGGCGTTGCGGATCACGAAGCCGTCCGGTACGCGCGAAGAGCGGATCACGACGATGCCGTCGGCACGCACCTTCTGCAGGCTCGGCACGATGCGGTCGGCCACCGAGCCGTTGCCCGGGCCGCCGTGGACCAGCGCCTTGATTCCGCTCTTGCCCAATGCATCGATGGCGGTCGACGCCACGCCTTCGTAACCCATCGCGATCTCGACCGGCGGCAGCGACGCGATGGTATCGATGTCGAATTCGGAATTCATCGTGTGGCGCTTGACCGGGGCGCGGAACCAGTAGTTGCGCCCCTCCACGACCATCCCGAGCGAGCCCCACTGGCTGACGAAAGCGCTGGGCTTGATGTTGAAGTTCTTGCTGACGTCGCGACCGCTTTCGATGCTGTCGTTCATGGTAAGCAGCACGCCCTTGGCCATTGCGTCCTTGCTGCCGGCGACGCTGACGGCGTCGTACAGGTTGAGTGCGCCGTCCGCCGACAGGGCCGTGCCCGGGCGCATCGAGGCGACCATGACGATCGGCTTGTTGGTATGCACCGTCAGTGTCAGGAAGTAGGCGGTTTCCTCGACCGTGTCGGTGCCGTGCGTGATCACGATGCCGTCGACATCGGGCTGCTTGGACAGCGCGGACACGCGTTTGGCGAGCGTCAGCAGGTTGTCGTTGGTCAGGCTTTCGGAAGCGACCTGGAACACCTGCTCGCCACGAACGTTGGCGATTTTCGAGAGTTCCGGCAGGCCGGCGATCAGCTTGTCGACACCGACCTTGGCAGCCGCGTAGGTCGCGCTGTTGATGGCCGAGGCACCCGCACCTGCGATGGTGCCACCGGTCGCGAGGATCACGACGTTGGGCAAAGCGGGTGTCGAGGGTGCCGCTGCTGTCTGGGCTTGCGCGATGGCACTCGCGGCGAGGAGCATGGCGGTGGCCGCAAAGGCGCGCATGCGGGAGGGAAAATGCATGGAATGGATCCTGAGGTGAAGGAAAACAGGTACGGCAACGCTTCCAGAGAGAAGCTGCGCAACGATACAGCGCTCCGCCCGTCGCTCACGCACGATCGATGCCAAGCCGGCATCGGGCGATGCGCGATCTGCAGTCGGTATCAGGCACGGCGGCTGCGTATGGCGAATACGACCGCAAGCGCCAGCGTCAGCAGAGCGGTGCCCCACAGCGGCCAGAGTCCGAAGCGCGACACCCACCAGGCGAAGGGTGTCAGGCCGCCACGCCCTTCAATTTCCGTCACCAGGACGCCGCGCGTCAGCCGCGGCAACGATGCCGTGACGCGGCCGAGGTGGTCGATCGCCACGGTCGCGCCGGTGTTGGTGGCACGCACCATCGGCCGTTCGAACTCGAGCGCGCGCATCCGGGAGATCGCGAGGTGCTGGTCGATCGCCAGCGTGTCGCCGAACCAGGCGATGTTGCTGACATTGAGCAACATCGTCGGTGTGCGATCGGCATCGCGGAAATTGGCGCCGATCTCGTCGCCGAACAGATCCTCGTAGCAGATGTTCGGCGCGATCCGCTGCCCTTGCCAGACGAAAGGCGCTTGGGCCAGGCCGCCGCGCTTGAAGTCCCCGAGCGGGATGTTCATGAGGTCGGTGAACCAACGGAACAGGCCGGGCACGAATTCGCCGAACGGCACCAAGTGATGCTTGTCATAGCGATAGGGGGCAAAACCGTCTGCGCCGGGGCGACCGGTTCCCGGCTGGAAACCGAGCAACGCGTTGCGGTAGCTCACCGTGGGCGGAGTGCTGCCTTTGGCCGGCTCGTCGAAGCGCAGCGGCAGTCCGATGATCGCGGCCTGGTTGCCACCGACATAGCGCGCCGTGACGGCGTCGAGGTAACCCGCGGGAAGCTGCGACGGCAGCAGCGGCAGTGCGGTCTCGGGTGTGATGACGAGCGGCTCGGTGGCATTGCTCAGTTGTTCGCCGTACCAGCGCAATGCCGTAGCGATGCCACCGCCCGGAACGAATTTCTCGTCCTGCGGAATATTGCCCTGAAGCAGCGCCACCGTCAGACGCCCGCGCGCCAGGGAAGGCGAATCTGCAGGAGTTCGCAAAAGGTCGAGACCGAACGGAAGGACGATGTACGCCGCGATCCATGCGACGGACGCCAGCAACGCGGTGCGCGAAGGTCGGTTCGTTTCCGAGGCGCCGTGCGCGAGCGCATCGCGCAATCCTCGCGCGACCAGTGCCGCCACGAAGGCGGCGATCACGCCGATGCCATAGACGCCGAGCCATGGGGCATAGCGCGCCAGAGGGCCATCCACGTGCGCATAGCCACCGGCGCCCCATGGAAAACCGGTGAAAAGGCTGTTGCGCAGCAGTTCGCCGAGCGTCCACACCGCCGCGAACAACCCGGCGGCGCCGATGCGGTTCGCAGGCGCCCAACTCGCATAGGCGCCGCATGCAGCCGCGTAGTACAGCCCGAGTCCCGCTGCGAGCGCCAGCACGGCGATGACGGTCAGTGGCGCCGCCAGTCCGCCATAGGTGTGCAGCGAAACGAACAACCACCAGAAGACGCCGCTCAACCAAACCGTGGAGAACAGCCATCCGTAGAGTGTCGCGATGCGCCAGGAGCCTTTCTGGATACGCCTTCTCGACGTCGCGGCGTCGATGCGCAAGTCGTCGAGCTGCCATACCAGCGCAGCCAGAGACAGCAACTGCAGCCACCACAGGGGCTGACCGTTCCACGGCGCGGCGATCGAAAGCGCCTGCAGCACCCCGGCGCTGCCGAAGACCGTGCATCGCCACGCAAGGCGCATGCGCGGCGTCGGCACGCCCGGACCCACGGTCGACGCGTTCAATCCGCCAAGTCGCTGGCGCGCGCAGGAGACACGCGAAACCAGCGCACCGCACCACCTTTGGTGTGCAGCACGACGAAGTCGAAGCCGCCCAGCGCGTGATGCTCACCCTTTTTCGGCACATGGCCCATCTCGTGGGCGATCAGGCCGCCGATGGTGTCGAAGTCCTCGGTCAGCGCGTCGGCATCGAAGGTGATGCCGAACGCCTCGGCCACCCGTTCGATCGAAGTGTCGCCCGAGACACGGTAGGTGTGGTCGGCCAGTCCGAAGATGTCTCCCGCATCCTCGGCGATGTCGAACTCGTCCTCGATCTCGCCAACGATCTGCTCCAGCACATCCTCGATGGTGATCAGGCCTGCCACACGGCCGAACTCGTCGATGACGATCGCCAGGTGATTGCGGTTGCCGCGGAAGTCGTGCAGCACGTCGTTCAGGCCCTTGCTCTCCGGCACGAAAGCGGCAGGCCGGAGCAATGCGCGGATGTTCAGGCTCGGCGACCGCTGCAGCTTGAGCAGGTCCTTCGCCAGCAGGATGCCGATGATGTTTTCCTTCTCGCCTTCGTAGACCGGGAACCGCGAATGCGCCGTGTCGATCACTGCGTGCAGCAAGGTATCGTACGGGGAGTCGATATCGACCAAGTCCATACGGGGCGCTGCGACCATCACGTCGCCGGCCGTCATGTCAGCCATCCGCAAAACGCCCTCGAGCATGACACGCGACTCAGGCCCGATGACATCGTTGTCCTCGGCATCGGCCAGTGTTTCGATCAGCTCGTCGCGAGAATCCGGCCCGGGGTGGATGAATTCAGCGAGTTTTTGAAGAAAGCTGCGTTTGTCTTCCCGTTCGACGGGTATGCGGTCAGGGTGAGGATCGGCCACTGCGGGAGGGCAGAGTTAGGAAGCGGGAAGGATAACGGATTGCACATCGCCTGCGTTTCGCAGAGGGTTCAGACGATTTTGTGACCACGCCAATCACGGCGCCGATTTTTCCCGTGCGGCCCGCATGCCGGTGCGTACTTCCTGTACGCTGGCCAAGAACGACCAGAACTGGCGCGCGCGGCTCTTGATCTGATAGTCGACTTCGGCAAAGTGCGACAACGCGATCTCGCTCATGCGGCTGTCGAGCGTAGCAGACGGCAACTCGAGATGTGCTTCGGATTCGGAACCACTGCGCACGACCGTCGCGCCGGCTTTGCGTGCGATCTTCAGCATGGCGGCATTTTCGCTGAGAGCATGAATGAACAGCATGCCCACCCCTTCGTTGCGTGCAACAACCACAGCACGCTCGAACAGGCGCGCACCGTAGCCACGGCCTCGTGCATGTGCAGCTACGGAAACACCGAACTCGGCGCAATCGCTGTACTGATCGGGCGGCGCGAATGCCACGTGCGCCATAGCGATCAACTCAAGGCGGCGGTTGTAGATGCCGAAGAGCTCGTCACGTTCGAAATCCAGTGCCTCGACATAGCGGGCGATCTGCTCGTCGGATGCCGCATAGCCAAAACGTAGATATCTGTCTCCCGACGACAAAGCGAGCAGGTGAAGACCGATGCGCTCACGCTCACGAGGCCCGATCGAGCGAATCGGAACCATCGGCGAAGGCGACAGCGGGGCGGTACAGGGCTGGACCTCAACCACGAACAGCTTCAACAGCGAACCAACCCCGAGCAAATGCAGCAAAAGGCTCTTGACATGAGACATACGCTCAATATAAGGGTTTTTACTTAGTTAGCAAGATGCATCTTGTCAGGTTCCGCCCACAACTGTGAGCTTTCACTCTAAGGCAAAAAAATCTGCTCAATATATAGTAGCTCGAGATTTTGTCAAAAACCGAGCGCACGATGCAAAACAAATGAATTTCTGAACTGATTAATATCGAGTTCAAGTAAATGCACTTGAGTGACTCAGTTGACTATCAGCCTCTTTGGGGCAAGATACTCGGTGTGAGTGGCTACGGAAATAGATACGTCAGCGCTGCGGATTTTTTCGAAGAAACCTAAACACTGCAGACAACGCGGATGTATCAGGAAAAATACCTACTTCCAAGATTGTGTCTTGCCAAACCAAAAGCAACACCCAATTGAAGTTAGGAAATGCACTACACCAACGTTTGTATTATCTATGCAACTTGCCAACAAAGACAATTTATCAAAAGCCAATGAAGAAAGCCCAACCATCATCAGATGGTTGGGCGTTCTAGGCTGTAAGAGCCTGACGATGACCTACTTTCACACGGGAACCCGCACTATCATCGGCGCT
>JBPBPG010000008.1:0-234885 GCA_050954325.1 Janthinobacterium lividum
GTTCCGACGTCCGTCCAGGAGCCCGGGTAGCGTTCAGCGCTGACCTGGGCTTTCTTCATGGCGGCGCGCAACAGCGGCGCGAGCGGTGCTGCGACGCCATCCCCAGCCGCCTCGCCAGAGGCGGTCGCGTTCGTTGTGGACGCCAGGAGCACTCGGGACATCCGGAGAAACTGGAATTCGATGCAGGCCAAGATGCCGCAGGAGCTCCGGAGCGAGTTCGAGCAGGGGCCGTTCATCGAAGAGAAAGCACCGACGGCGATGCGCCGCTTGCCATCCTGTCACTGTCCGCTGGCCGAAACCGACCACACGACATTCCCCACGTCGTCGGCGATCAGCAGCGCCCCATCCACCGATTGCGCCAATCCCACCGGCGCGCCAAACAACGATTTCTCGTCCGCCGACGTGAACCCGGTCACGACCGAAATCTTCTGGCCCACGGGCCGTCCGTCGACGAACCTCACGTAGCTCACCTGATATCCGCTCAGCGGCGACCGGTCCCAGCTGCCGTGCTCGCCGATGAAGGCGCCGCCGCGGTACGTCGCCGGCAGGTTGTTGCCTGTGTAGAAGAGCAGACCCAACGGCGCGACGTGCGATGCGAGCGCGAAATCGGGCTTGACGGCCCTCTCGACCAGATCGGGCCGCTGCGGCATGACGCGGTGATCCACGTTCTGGCCGAAGTAGCTGTACGGCCAGCCGTAGAAGCCGCCTTCCTGCACGGCGGTCATGTAGTCGGGCACCAGGTCGGCGCCGATCTCGTCGCGCTCGTTGACGATGGCCCAGAGCTTTCCGGACTGCGGCTCCCACTGCAGTCCGGTCGGATTGCGGATGCCGGAGGCGAACACGCGGCTGCCACCGGTCGCGACGTCGACTTCCAGCACGGTCGCGCGCCGGTATTCGACAGCCAGGCCGTTCTCGGTGATGTTGCTGTTCGAGCCGACACCGACGTAGAGCTTCTTGCCATCCGGGCTCGCGAGCAGCGCCTTGGTCCAGTGATGGTTGATGGTGCTCGGCAGGTCGGCCAGCTCGATGCCCGGCCCGGCGATGCGGGTGGCACCGGCGGTGTAGGCGTACTTCATGATCTTGTCGGTGTCGGCGACGTAGAGCGTCTGGCCGATCAGCTGCACCCCGAACGGCGAATGCAGGTTTTCCAGGAAAACATGTTTTTCCCAGATGGCCGCACCCGGTTGCTTGCGCAAGAGGGTGATCCGGTTGCCGCCCTTGGCTGCCTTGCCAGAGCGGCTCTTGACCAACCCTGCGATCAGCTGCTTGGGCGTCGTCAACGGCTCGGTGCCGGGCCCGTTCGATTCGACGACCAGCACATCACCGTTGGGCAGCGTCAGGAGCTGGCGCGGGTGCTCCAGGCCCTCGGCGATCTTGTCGATCTTCAAGCCGCTCGCCACCGTGGGGCGTGCATCGTTCCGCCAGCCGACGCCTTCGGGCACCTGCATCGGCGGCACGAGGAAATTTTTCGCTGCGGGCATGACGGGGGCGGCGCCGGTCTGCTGTTTCGGGTCGATCGCGGCGCGTTCTCCACAGCCGGCCAGCGCCACGGCAACCACGGCAGTGGCGAGTACCGCCAATTCTGACTGCTTCATGCATACCTCCGATCGCTGTCGATCGAATGCTGCAATGTCAGAAGGACGTTGCCCGCGACGAACAGCACGACGGTGAGCACGGAAAGCCACATGCCTTCCGGCATGACCGCATAAGCATCCCGGCTGTGCACGAAAGCGTTGACGATGGCGGCGACGATGCCCAGCAGATGCAACAAGAAGGCCGCCTTGGCGCGCCGTGAACTCGAGAACGCGCCGGGAAACCATGTGCGCGCCAGGTTGATGAAGCGCGGAATGACCGAGAACACGAGGCCGATGGAGATCAGCCAAGCCGCCGACTTGAACCACATCACGTCCGCGTTGGTCGCGTAGACCACGTCGAAGATCAAAGCGCCGACGAAGAGGCCGAAGCCGACCGGATTGAGGAGGTCGAACACGACCGCGGCCACCGTGGAAGGCCGCTGTCGTGTGTCGTCGGCCACCAGGGGCCGGGTTCGTTGCGGCGATCGGGACGGTGTTTCGGTTGAAGTCGGCATTCTGGCTCTCCGGACAGCAAAACTGCACGGTATTCCTCATGCCCGACCGCTCTGTAGGACCACCACGCAAAGCGGTTCGATGCATCGGCCATCTGGAGACAGGTCGATGCCCGTGGTCAAGCTACCAGCACGCACTCCGCACTGCAAACTTCCTGCGCCAGCAGATCGTCTTTCCAGACGCCGTCCGCATGCGTTCGCAGGTATGGCGGCCTGCCCGGTTCCCGCACCACGGCGACATGTGGTGCACGTGGCTCGAAGCACAGTTGGCTCTGCACGCCGACATCGCGCTGGTCGACCGGCAGCGGTCCGACGCCAACCGCTGGGACGTGACCGAGGCGCTGCAGGTGCTGTCCGCGCACGCCACGCACCACCGGGTGCCGGAGGTGGTCGGCTACGTCAACGGTCGGGCGTCGGACAGGACGGCAAGTCGATGCTCGCCGAGGGCATCGGCCGGCAGTTGCGCGACCAGCGCCACGACGAGACTGCACAACTCTTCGCCTATGCGCAACTGTTGCTGGCCGTCGGCGACGGCGACGCGCGCTACGGCACGACCGGCACGACGCCGAAGTTCTGGGCGCCGTGGCGCGAGGAGGTTTCAGCGACGCGGAACCGGCCGCGTGGGAAAACCGACCGCTCGCTGCCGATGTGCAGGCCGCATTGCTGCGCGACAAACCGGTGGCGCTCGCCGACGACTTCACGCGCCTCTGGTCGCAGCCATCGCTACCGACCCGCGCAGGACCGGCTGCTGGCCGCGCTGCTGCAGCCCGATCGGCTGCTCGAATTCCTGCGGCTGTTCGTGCTGTTCGATCGCAAGGTCGGCGAGGTGGTGGCGTGCTACCCGCAGTTCTTCGGCATCCGCGCGGTGCTCGCGCGCATCCAGCAACGCCGGCCGGACGGAGCCGCGCGAGGGCGGGGTGGTGCGGCACACGACCGGCTCGGGCGAGCGTTTCACGATGGTGTTTCCGACCAGGGCGCTGGTGCTGCACCCGTCGACGCAGGCCTGCCGGGTGCTGGTCGTCACGGACCGGATCGACCTCGAAAACCAGCTCGCGCACAACTTCAGGATCAGCGGCGCGTTCGGCCCGGCCATCGCGACGAAGAAGGAGGGCGAGAAGGCCAAGGAGGCCGTCGTGCGCGCGGTGCGCCAGCGAGTGCGGTGGATCTGGCCGCAGCTCGATGTCTGGCGCGCGCGTCGCATGCATGTGCTGCCGTGCACGCACGTGAGCGGGAAGAGGAACGTTTGTATCTCGGCCGGCGCCATGCGCTGAAAGTGCTGGCGGCGGTGCTGACTCGGCTATATTGCATTTCTGACAGCAGTTATCGGGTCAGAGCGTAAAAAAAGATGTTAGATAGGATTGGTTCTGGTCTGCGCTCGGCTCAAACATTGCACATCGCCAAGGCCCCGCTGTCCCTGCACATGCCAGTGAACAAAGCGTATCGTTCGTTTCAATTCTTATGATTACAGCAGCGAACCAAAGAATGGCTCCGCAGAGCGCAGCGATCAACAGATTTTTCAGGGACCCGTTCCAAGGTTTCGGGATCGGCGGGGTATTTACAGAACACCGACTCGCAAGCTGAAGGCAAATGAAAGCGACAAAAAGCGAGAAGTAGATTTCGCTCGACCGCACCGCCTCATGCTCCGGAGGTGTCACGCCATAGATCTGGGAAATTGGCGTTGTGCCGTGTCAGTTTCGATCGTTTAGCGATGTTAGCGCTTGCACAGTCGAATCCAGCGGAGTTTCTTGATGTCGGTTTTAAGGACCGGTGGATTTTCCGCCCTGGTTTTCACTGCCTACGACAGGTCATCATCGTTGAACTGCAAAAGCGCTTAAACGCTTCATACGTTCCCGCGAAAGCACGTTCGACTCCCGTGCACTCTGCATCACCTTGATTTATCGCGACCGGAATTCTTCACACTTTTTATGGGCCTCGATCGCATTGGAGGTGTGGCGGCTGTGAAACTGCCGCCATTCGCCTGATCCACCCACAGCAACGCATCCACGTACGTCATGAAGTGATGCAGGTATTCCGGCGACATCTCGCGCATCGTCTGCAGCGCCCGATGCACGAGTTGGTGCGAATTCAAAGGCCCCGCGTTGTTGGGAATCGTCGCCAGAGAACGCTTCAGTCGCCGTTCGGTGCTCAGCCGCGACCACGTGCTGCGGAAATAGGCGAGCGATTCGATTTCCGTCGCGGCGACCGGCACTCCGGGCTCGGTGTGCACGCCCTGCAGATGCACGCCGTTTCGCGACGAAGCCCGGTTTGTCATCCGCGCGACGAGTTCGGCAAGCGCACCCGGCGGCAAGCGGGTGGACGTCGCGGTGCAGGCGTCGCTCGCTGCGTCGATCCGCATGCGACCGCCCGGCTCCGACCGCAACGCGGCGATCCGCTCGTCCAGCAGGCGCCGCGTCTCGCCGACATGTGCTGCAGCGCGACGCTCCATCGCCTCGATCAGGCGCAGGCGCACCGGGTCGAAGCGTGCGACGTCGTCCCGGCTATTCACGGGCCACCGGTTTCGGTTCGGCGCCGGTCGGAGCGGCTGGAGCCTTCGCGGAATCCGGCCGCGGCGTCGGTGCCATTTCCACCCGGCGGTTCCGCGCCCGCCCGTCCGCATCCGCGTTCGAGGCCACCGCCTGCTCGGCCCCGAAAGCCGCCGCGAACACCGACGCCGACGGCAGCCCGTCTTCGATCAGCGAGCGCGTCACCGTCAGCGAGCGTTGCGCCGACAGCTCCCAGTTGTCCGCGAACGGCCGGTTGCCGCCGCGCACCTGACGGTCGTCGGTGAAGCCGCTGACCATCAGGATTTCGTCGCGCGACTGCAAGTAGGCGGCCAGCGGACCGGTCAGGGTTCGGAGCAATTGCCGGCCTTCAGGCTGCAGTTCGGCCGAATTGAGCGCGAACAGCACGTTGCCGCTGATGCCGATGCGCCCGTCGGTCAGCGTGACGCGGCCGGCGGCGAGCGGGCCGGCGAGGGCTTTCTCCAGCGTCTCGCGGCGCTGCACCTCGGCCTGGCGCTGCTTCACCTCGGATTCGAGCTTCGTCGCCAGCTCCAGCTGCATGCCGATCACGCAGACCAGGATCAGCACGAAGGCGCCGAGCAGCCCGGTCATCAGGTCGCCGAAAACGGCCCACACGGGCACGGTCGGCCCCATGCCGCCTTCGAGTGCGTTATCGATGTCGTCGCTCGTCATCATGCTTCGCTGACGGCCGTCACGCGCTGGGCGGCGAGCTGCTGCAGGTCTTCGACGATCTGCTTCTGCGACAGGATGCTGAGGTCGATGACTTCGCGCGCCTGCGCCACGTAGTAGGCGAGCTGCTCGTCGCTGCGCACCATCGATTTGCCGAGCGCGTTCTCGATGCGCTGCAGCTGCGCGCCGAGCCTGTCGTTCGACTGGCTGAACAGTTGCACCGCCAGCCCGAAGGATTCGCCCAGGCTCGCGACCTCGACCGCGCTGCCGGCGAGCTGCGCGCCGACGCCGGCGAGCTTGCCGGCCTCGGCATCGACGGTGTCGGTGAAGCGCGTGCCGACGCGCTCCAGCAGGTCGGCCGACGTATCGACGAGCGCGTCGATGGCGCTGCGCTGCCCGGTGGCGGCGTGATCGACGGCGTCCAGCAAGGTGTCGAGCGTGCCGAGGATCCGCGCGCGCTCGTCGAGCATCGCGTTGTCGCGCGCCATGCTGTCGGACAGCTGGGTGCGCAGTTCGGCCATGACTTGCGCGGCGGCGCGCGGCGCTTCGGCGGCGGCATCGACCAGCCGGCCGATCTCGGCGATGGTGTCGCCGGCCTGCGCTTCGGTCCGCGCGGAGATCTCTTTCGCGCTCCGGGCCAGCGTTTCGCAGATGTCGCGCTGGTGCTGTGCGGTCTGGGCGCCGGCCTGCTGCCATTCCTGCCTGAGCACCGTCGCCATTCCGCCGAGCGATTCGGTCCAGGCCGCGAAGCGTCGGCTGTCGCGCGCGTCGATATCGGTCTGCAGCGCGGCGGCGTGCTGCGCGAAGCCGGCCGCGACGGCTGCCGAGCGCTGTGTGAAGGTGTTCGTGAACCCATCGAGCTGTGTCTGCAGCGCTTCGGCGACGCTGCCCTGCAGCGCGGCGGTTTCGCGCGCGATGCCGGCCATGGTGGCTTCGACGACCGGCTGGATCGTGGCGCCGGCGATACGGGCGCTCTCTGAGAGGCTGTCCTTGAGGGCGCGGTCGACCGATGCCGCCAGCCCGGCGTAAGCGGTCTCGGCCTTGCCGTGGAAGCCGTCCTGATTCGAAATCAACCGCGCGTCGAGCACCTCGCTCCGGCGCTCGATGGTCGCCATCATGGCCTGCAGGCGATCGGCCAGCTCGGGCATCGCCTCGGCCTGGCGCTGCATCAGCCGGAAGGATTCGTCGCGGCGGTGCGCGAGCGAGAACGGCCGCAGCGTGGTGGCGATGCGTGCATCGAGCCGCTGCGCGACCTGCAGCCGGTCGCGGCGACACAGCGCCGACACCAGCCCCAGCATCGCCGAAGCCGCGACGCCGGCCAGCGAGGTGCCGAAGGCCAACCCCAGCCCCCGGACCGGCGCTGCCAGCGATGAACGGATCGCCAGCGCGTCGGACGCGCTTTCGAGCGCGATCCCGGTGCCGTTGAGCGTGACGACCATGCCCAAAAAGGTGCCGAGCATGCCCAGCAGCACCAGCAGCCCCGCCAGGTACGGCGTCATCGCCGGACCGGGCAGGCCGACGCGCTCGCCCTCGACGCGCAGGCGCACGGCGTTCTGCAGCGACGGATGCACCGGCGCAAGCCAATCGCCGAGCGCGTTCGGCGTCGTCTGCACGTCGAAAACGGCGCTCGCGAGCGTCGAGGTGGCGCGGTCGAAACGCTGCAGCTCGACCGCGCCCATCAGATAGAAGCCGCCGATCAGCAACGTGATCGCGAAGGCGAGCGCGTTGCTGCCCGCATAGCCCGTGCCGACCCAGACGACGGCGGCCAGGCCGAGGAAGAAGGCGATGTAGTGGAGGGTTCTGTTCATTGACGGTGGTCAGCGCTTGTGAAGGGCTTCGAGCAGCCCGTCGATCGGTTGCATCCGGATCTCGAGTTCGGCGAGCAGCACGCTCTGCAGGTCCCGGGCGAAACCGGCGCGCCAGATGTCGGGCGACTCGTCCCGATCGACCTCGGCACGGCGCAGGCGGTTGAAATGTTTTTCCAGCAGCGTCGGCACGGTGGCGAGCACACGCTGTTCGTGCGGGCTCAACGCCTGCTCCATGACCATGTCCACCGCTGCGAGCTGCGCCATCGCGGCCGAGCGACCGGCGAGCGCCGAGCGCAGGCGGCCGCGCAGCGGTCCGAGCGCGTTTTCCATCGCCTGTTGCCGGGCCACGTAGCGCCGCCGATGGGGTGAGAAATCGGTCGTCGCGGTCGCGGCGTCGCCGTCTTCGGCGAGCGTCTTGAGCAGTGCGGCATGCACGCGGCGCACCTCGGCTTCCTCGGTGCCGCCCAACGCGACGGCACGGGACGGCGCTGCAGCGGCAGGCTGGCCGCCGAGCACCGACGACAGCGAGATCGCATCGGTCCAGCGCAGCCAGTGGCTGAGCCGGTCCGAAATCGACCGGTCCGGTTCGGGCACCGGGATGTCCGTGAGCCGGGCCAGCAGGCCGACAAGCGTCGAGCCGCTGAAGCCTCGGGAGCTGGTGTTGTGGAAGAAGACTGTTCGCTGCGAGACCTGCACCCTACCGCCAGAGCGAAAAACCGAGCAGTCTACACGGCGACTTTTCGGGCACGCGTCCGGCGTCGCGCACCGAAAAATCGGGTTGTGCCGGGTTGTGCCGGGTTGTGCCGGGTTGTGCCGCCGTCGATGTGCGCCTCCAATGCATCCACACGACAAGGAGACGAAACGATGTGGAAAGACGACGACGAGCTGTTCGGCCTGATGCGCACGCGCCTGTTCCCGGCGGTGGTGGGCGACATCCTGGACACCTTGGGCTTCATGCACCAGTTCCTGCCACCGGCGATCAAGCCGGTCGAGCGCTCGATGGTGATCGCCGGCCGCGCGATGCCGGTGCTGGAGACCAACTGCTTCTCGCGCGCCGAACCGGAAGGCCGGACGCCGCTGAGCCGGCAGGCTTTCGGGCTGCTGTTCGAGGCGCTCGACGACCTGAAGCCGCACGAGGTCTACGTCGCGACCGGCGCCGCGCCGCAGTTCGCGCTCTGGGGCGGGCTGATGACGACGCGCGCCCTGCACCTGAAAGCCGCAGGCGCCGTGCTCGACGGTTACTCGCGCGACACTTCCGAGGTGCTGGAGCTCGGACTGCCCGTGTTCTCGTACGGCGGCTACTCGCAGGACCAGGGTCCGCGCGGCAAGGTGGTCGACTACCGCGTGCCGGTGGAGATCCAGGGCGTGAAGGTGCGCCCCGGCGACATCGTCTTCGGCGACCAGGACGGCGTGATGGTGATCCCGCGCGAGGCCGAGGTCGAAACCATCCGTCTCGCGCTCGAGAAGGCCGGCACCGAGAGCCGCGTGCGCACGGCGATCGCCAACGGCATGGGCACCGTCGAGGCGTTCAGGACCTTCGGCGTGATGTAGCTCAGTACTGCTTGTACGGCAGGAACTTGCCCGAGAGCACCACGTTCACGCGGTCGCCCTTGGGGTCGGCGGTACGCTGGATGTCCATGCTGAAGTCGATCGCGCTCATGATGCCGTCGCCGAATTCCTCGTGGATCAGCTCCTTGATGGTGGTGCCGTAGACGCTGACGATCTCGTACCAGCGGTAGATCAGCGGGTCGGTCGGCACCGGCGTGGGCAGCGAGCCCTTGTACGGCACGACCTGCAGCCATTTCTGCTCCTCGGCGCTGAGCCCGAAGATTTCGCCGACGGTTTTCGCCTGCGCAGCGTTGAAGGTCATCTGGCCGAGGCAGCCGGCCGTGACCCATTCCTTGGAAAGCCCGACCTTCTCGGCCACGTCGGCCCACTGGATGCCGTTGGCGACCTTGGCGGTGATGATCTTTTCGGTGACTTCGTTGCGGTTCATGGAAATAAGCTCCGTTGTTGTGCGCAAAACGCTCGCAATGGCTGTGCCAAGGCAGATCGCTGGCACGGGGCTTGAATGCGTGGGCTGCGCCTCGCAACTCACCGACCTGACGCTTTCAAGAAACCCGGATGCCGCTTCGCCCTCTCTCCTTCCTCACCGCGCTGCTGCACGTCTACATCGGCCTGCGCCTCGGGCCGGCCATCTACGCCGCGAATCCGGTCGCCGCCGTGGTTGTGCTGCTGGTGCTCGCGACGTCGGCCACGACCATCCCGCTGCCCTTCGTGGGGCTGTGGTCGCGTCACGAACCGCTTTCGAGAGTTTGGCAATGGATCGGCCTGCTCGCGATGGGCTGGTTTTCTTCGATGCTGGTGCTGACATTGCTGCGCGATGCCGGGCTGATGCTGACCTGGCTGGCACAGGCCGCGGCCGGCCTGGCCGTCGACTGGCCGCACGTCAGGCAGTGGAGCGCTTTCGCGGTGCCGCTGATGGCCACGGCTTCGTCGGCGATCGGCCTCTTCAACGCGCGCCGCACGGCGCCTGTGAAGCGCGTCGACGTGCCGATCCAGGGTCTGCCCACGGCGTTCGACGGTTTCACCATCGCGCAGCTGAGCGACCTGCACGTCGGCCCGACGATCCGGCGCGGCTACATCCAGCGCATCGTCGACCGGGTCAACCGGCTGGAGCCCGACGCGATCGCGATCACCGGCGATCTGGTGGACGGCACGGTCGCCGCTCTGCGGTCCCACATCGCGCCGTTGGCCGACCTGAAGGCGCACCACGGCGTTTTCGCGGTTACCGGCAACCACGAGTACTACGCCGGCGCCCACGCCTGGATCGCGGAGATGCGCCGGCTCGGCATGCGGGTGCTGATGAACGAGCACGTGCTGATCGGCGCGACCGGTGCCGGCGCGGCGCAGAACGACGAGGAAATCGACGACGCCACGCTGGTGCTCGCCGGCGTGACCGATTTCAACGCGGCGCATTTCGATGCCGCGCATGCGAGCAATCCGACCGCCGCGCTGGCCGGCGCGCCGTCGGGGGCGACGACGCGCGTGCTGCTCGCGCACCAGCCGCGCAGCGCACCCGAGGCGGCGGCGGCCGGCTTCCAGCTCCAGCTGTCGGGCCACACGCACGGCGGACAGTTCTTTCCCTGGAACCTGGCCGTGCCGCTGCAGCAACCCTTCACGGCCGGCTTGAACAGGTTGGGCGGGATGTGGGTCTATACCAGTCGCGGCACCGGGTATTGGGGCCCGCCCAAGCGCTTCGGCGCACCGTCGGAGATCACGCTGCTGCGGCTGGTGGTCGCCCAGACGAGGACGTCGAACGCGGATCGTCAGGCTTCGTAGGCGGCCAGCCGGCGTGCATTGGCAGTGGCCTTCGCATGGATCGGCTTCAAGCCGCGCTGCACGACGCGCGCACCGACGCTCGACAGCTGCGTGACCGAAGCGGTCGCGCGCGCATTGGCCTGCAGCCATTCGTGTCCGTTCGCTGCCGCCTGCGCAGGCGTGACGCTGGTAACCAGCCCGAACAAGGCCGATGTGCTGCCGAGCCAGTGGCGCATCGTGCGCTGCAGCAGTGCCTGTCCGGCAACCTGCAGCTGGTTGGCGATCGCCGTGCTCGACTGGCCGGCGGCAGCGAGCTTTTCCTGGCCCATGAGGTGGAATTCGGCGATATCGGCGGCGTTGGGTGCCAAGCCTGCGATTGCCATGCGTTCGGTGCGCATCCGGATCACCGAACCCGAGGACAGCAGCATTTCCTGTGTTTTCAGGGCGACGTCCGTCCACAACATGAACGGATTGAAATACCGGGATGAAAAACTGTGGGGCATGACCGGACCGGGTTGGTTGTGCCTCCACTATAGGCGCAGCGCGATTTTTTTGCTGCGGTGCAACATAGTCGTGGACGATGTCCTGCTTTTCGATTGGAAACAAGGCCGACGGTTGCCGCATCGGACAGTTGTGGCTTCCTGCTTTCTTTCCATCTCGGATTCGATCTTGTCTGTCGACGATGTCAAGTTCCGCGCTGGGATTGGCCCGTTCATTGGTTTGCACGCTGTTCGGGTCCGGCCTCCTGTCCACTTCCGCAACCGCTCTTGCGCTGGCCGACGATCGCACCGGCTTCCATGCGGAGGGAGATGGCCTCGCGTCAGGCGGTCGGCAACACGAATGTCATCACCATCGGCGCGTGTCGGCCCTGGCCGGCCGGGGCCGACTTCGTTCGCCTGCGACGCGTTCGCCAGCGCATGGCATGCACCCGAAGGCCGTTCACACCGCTGTCGCACGCAGCTCGGCGTGCTCGGCGCTCAGGCGGTGGCTTGGATCAGGCCGCTCGCCAGCGACAGGTCGCGCAGCCAAGCGGCGTACGCCTCCTCGTACTGGGCCGGGTCGGCACGCAGCAGGGCCGAAGGATGCAGCGTCACCAGCACCTGTCGCCCATGCGGGTCGGTGTACCACTGGCCGCGCTCCTTCATGACCGCCACCGGCCGGCCGAGCAAGGCCCGTGCGGCTGTCGCACCGAGCGCGACCAATGCCTGCGGCCTGATCTGCGCCATCTCGCTTTCGAGCCAGTGCTGGCAGGCCGCGACCTCCTGCTGCGCCGGCGTCTTATGGATGCGGCGCTTGCCGCGGAGCTCAAACTTGAAATGCTTGACCGCGTTGGTCACGTAGAGCGCCTCGCGCGGCCAGCCGAGCTGGGCGATCGCACGATCGAAAAGTTGGCCCGCCGGGCCGACGAACGGACGGCCGCGCAGATCCTCCTGATCGCCCGGTTGCTCGCCCACCACCATCAGTGCCGCATTCAGCGGCCCCTCGCCGAAGACCGACTGCGTGGCGTGCGCGCCGATCGGACATTCGCGGCAGCGCTGGGTCGCGTCCTTGAGTTGCGTCAACGCTTCTGCGGGGTCTGCGGAAAGCGCCAGCACGGGCAGCAGGGAAGGCGAAGGTCCGGCGGGAAGAGAGGATACGGCGATCTGCGCAGCTGCGATGCGGCGCGCCGGCACGGTCGGCGGCGCCTCGATCATCCGGCCGCTGCGTGCCATGGCGTCCATCGTCAACGGCGTGATCAGTTCGGCTTCGGGCAAATTCCGCCAGTAGCGCCGCGGCATCTCCTTCTGCATCATCGCGAGCTTGAGCCGCGCCGGATTGAAGATGTGCTGGTAATAGGTGAGCCAGAGCGCTTCGCCGGCATCGGCGGGCGGGGCGTCCTGACGGCTGGCGCCGGGACCGAAGGTGAGAACGCCGGCCTCTGCACCGGGAGGCTCCCAGCGCAGCGAGCGCTCCGGAGTCAGGATGACCCAGCGCATCTGCGTGAAGCGGCGCACGAAGAACGGCGCGACGGCCTCGACGATGTGATGCGTGGGCTCGAACCATGCGACGTGCACCGGCTCCGGATCGCCCGGCTGCACGATGCTGCGGAACCGCACGAAGGCCTTCATCTTGTGCATGTCGCGCCGCACGGCCTGCGCCATGTGCTGCGCATGAACACGGTCGGCGTCGAGCGGGTCGTCGCGCAGACCGCGCTCGTGCACCAGACGCCACAGTAGGCGGTAGAGCAACCCGAAGCGCGAGGGGTCGTCGTGCAGGACGACGGTCTCGCAGAGCCTGACGAACGCGGGCGGCACGACCGATGCCGAAGCGCCGACATGCGCATGCGTCGGCGCGGCGGGCCCGTCGGATGCCGAGGCCGCCTTGAACGCCGCATCGTCGGCGGCGAACAGGTCGGTCGCCGCGCTGGCCCGCGTGTGCCACACCACTTCCTCGGGCGGCACCTGCTTCGCAAGCAAGGTGCGCGCTTCATGGCGGAAGCCGGGCCAATCGGTATCGCCATCGAGCGTGACAGTGTGCAGGGCCATGCGCACGAATTTCGAGCGCAGGGCACGTGGGCCCTGTAGGCGCTCAGGCGGAAAACAGCGAGGCCTGCACCGGCGGTGGCTTGAGCCGTGCGGCCAGGTCGGCCGCGTCGAGCGCACGCCCCGGCCGATGGTCGGCCAACACCACGAAGGACATGACCTTCTTCAGCGGCACGTGCAGACGCGAGAGATCGTCGCTGCGCAGTTTGCGCACCCGGCGCGCGACCAGCAGGCGCTCGACCGCCTTCACGCCCAGCCCCGGCACGCGCAGCAGCATCTCGCGCGGCGCCACGTTGAGGTCGACCGGAAAACGGTCGCGGTGCGCCAGCGCCCAGGCGAGCTTGGGATCGACATCGAGCGAGAGCATCCCGCTGCCCGGCACGTCGGGCTGGCCTGCGATACCCGGGGTGACCGGCGGCACGATCTCGTCGTGCGCGAAGCCGTAGAAGCGCATCAGCCAGTCGGCCTGGTAGAGCCGGTGCTCGCGCACCATCGGCGGCGCCGACAACGGCAGCGACGACGAGGCATCGGGGATCGGGCTGAAGGCCGAGTAGTACACGCGGCGCAGCCGGTAGGCGCCGTAGAGGTTGGCGCTGGTCGCGAGGATGGTGCGGTCGTCGGTCGTGTCGGCGCCGACGATCATCTGGGTGCTCTGCCCGGCCGGCGCGAACTTCGGCGCCTTGGCGCGCACGGCCTTGGACTGCGGCATCGACATCACCGACACCGCCGCCGCGTCTCTCGCCTCGCCCTTGGCGTCGTCGATGTGCACGCGCAGGTCGGCCATCGAGCGTCGGATGGCCGCGCCGTCCTTCTCGGGCGCCAGCGATTCGAGACTCTCGATCGTCGGCAGTTCGACGTTGATGCTCAGGCGGTCGGCGTACCGGCCGGCCTTCTGCAGAAGTTCGGGGGAAGCGTCGGGGATGGTCTTGAGGTGGATGTAGCCGCGGAAGTCGTGGTCCACGCGCAGCATGCGCGCCACCTCGACCACCTGTTCCATCGTGTAGTCGGGACTCTGGATGATGCCGCTGGAGAGGAACAGGCCTTCGATGCAGTTGCGGCGGTAGAAGTCGAGCGTGAGCTGCACCACCTCGTCGACCGTGAAGCGTGCGCGGGGCACGTTGCTGGTGACGCGGTTGACGCAATAGAGACAGTCGTACTGGCAGAAGTTGGTCAGCAGGATCTTCAGCAGCGAGATGCAGCGGCCGTCCGGTGCATAGCTGTGACAGATGCCCGAGCCTTCGGTGGATCCGATGCCGCGACCACCGACCGAACTGCGCTTGCTGGTGCCGCTCGACGCGCACGACGCGTCGTACTTGGCGGCGTCGGCGAGGATGGCGAGCTTGCGTTGGATTTGCACTGTACGAATATACAGTTATTCCTCCGACCCTGCCGCGGCCAATCTCTTTGCGCTGACCTCCAGCAGCGGCGTCCAGCAGTAGAACGCGCGGTAGAGCAGCACGCCGGCAATCAGCGCCGGCTGCGCCATCTGCGAGGCGAGCAGGGCCACGAACGCCGCTTCCAGCACGCCCAGCCCGGCCGTCACCCGCGACAGCAGGCCTGCCACCGCGCCGATTGGCACTGGAGATCGCGAGTTGCACCAGCGCCACGCCAAAGGAGGGCAGCGCGATCTCCTGACCGTGCAGCGGGCGCTCGCAGTATTCGTAGATGCGCACGCCCGCATGCGGCAGGTGGTGGTGATACAGCAAGGTCGCCGCGGTCTTGACGATCAACATGTCCGGCTCGCCCTGCAGGATCAGCCGCCAACCGGGAAAGAAGTACGCGTTGGCGATCACGACGCGGTGACGCGCCGACCGGATCGCGAAGCGGTGTTCGCGCTCGATGTCGTTGGTGTGGCGCCGGCTGTCGCGGGTGACGAAGCGGATCTCGGCCTCGCCCGTGCGCGCGTGCTGCTCGTAGTGGTGGGCCTCACGAAGCCGCCGGCGGAACCAGCCCGGACGCTTGCCGCCGACCGCGATCGCGTGCAGCACGAAGCCGTCGACCATCAGATCGACCTCGACGCCGCACCTGCGGCTTCGCGCATCGCGGCATAAAGAACGCTTCTGCGTTCTCCGGCAGGTCGACGACGTTGCCGGCGATCGACACGTCGTGGTTGGTGTAGTTGACGATCGGAAATTTGGAGGGCACCGCGTTGCCGTGGCGCCCTTTGAGCTCTTCGAGATAGACCGCGTTGCGGCCGTAGGCGAATTGCGGCCACATCGTGTCGGCCAGGAATCCGCAGTACGGCGTCTCGGGCCGGTTGCCGCGCTTCTGCGCATGGCGGTCGTGCGTGCCCTGCACTTCCTGCAGGAACACCACATCGGCACCGACCGTGCGGACCGCCTCGCGCAGCTCTGGCAGGATGAACTTCCAGTTGAGCGCGGTGAAGCCCTTGTGGTGTTCGCGCTCATGACCTTGAGCGACGTCACGGGCGCCGACGGGGAAGCAGGGCGGTGAGTGGGCATTGCAGACGGATGGCGAAGGCCGTGGAGGGCAGGAAAGACAGAGGAAAATATTTGCAGGGTGCCCTCCGTGTACATGCGGTAGGACGCTCCTCCTTCTTCGGCTCCGGCGCCTTCACGTCCTACAGATTTGCGTGCCGCCCACTCACAGGCTCCAGATACCCTGCTCGTTAATCTTCATCAAGAGTTTTCTAAAAGCTTGTTGAAAAAACCTGTTTTCAGAAGCACCACTCGATCTCCGTATCATCACCCCGAAGGAAGACACCATGAAACACAATCTGATCGCTACCGTTTTCGTTGCCGGCCTTCTCGCCGCAGGTGCAGCATCCGCACAGACCACGCCAGGCACCAAGGACATCAATGCGCAGACCGGCGTTTCGGACCGTATGCAGACGCAGCGTCCGAGCGGCACGAACCCGGAATCCCGTGCGGAAGTGAAGTCGGAAGCTCAGGCCAATTCCAATAACCTGACGAACACCGACATTCCCAAGGGCCAGGCATCGACCCGTACCAACGGCCAGATCAACGCGGCACCGAAGATGAACAGCGGCACGACCCGCGCCGAAGTGCGCAATCAGGCCAAGGCGTCCAAGCCGAAGGACGGCCAAGTCTTCGTCCCAGCCAAATAAGCCGACATCCAGCCGAATCTCGGCTGGTAACGAAAAGCCCGCAATGCTTGCGCATTGCGGGCTTTTCCACATTGGTGCGGCGACGGGACTTCAGCGCTTCGAGGCCGGTGCCTGATCAAGACCGTGCGCACCGCCATGCTCGCCACGCGGCCCGTGACCCTCGCGAGAGTCGAAGTGCATCGACTCCGAATCGAAAGTCTTCTGCTGATCGGGCTTGAGCGTCGCATAGAACGTGCGGGTCGCGTCGGCACGCTTCGAAGCGAACGCAGCGCGCTCGGCCTGACGTGCCTGCATGAGGTCCAGACGCTGCGGCGTCGTCAGTCGTTCGAACTCGGCGCGCACGGCTGCACGGTCCGGACGTTCTTCCTTGGGTGGCGGCTGGATCGCCATGATGAAGGTCGACCATGCGCTTTGCTGCGATGCGTCCAGCTTCAGCTTGGTCTTGAGGTCGGCGAAGTGTTTGGCACGAAACTCCTGCATGCGCTCCATCGACCTGCCGTCGTGCGGCTTGTTCATCGTCGCCATGCGGTGCTGCTCGACCGCGCTCACTGCGGCCGGCGAGTCGATCGACATCGACGCAGCGGCAGGAGGTGGTGTCTGGGCGGCGGCGCCGAACGTTGCGGAAGCCAGCAGGCTGGCCCAGAGGATGCGTTGGTGTGAAGAGATCATGATTGCTTCCTTTCGATGTGAGATGCCCCGTTGCCGATGCGTTGGGCAGCGGGTGAGTCGAAGTGTGGAAGCGCCGTGTATCGGCAAACCGAAAGACAGGTAAGTGCACCGTATGCGTGCGTAAAGTTCCGTGAACGTGTTGGGTCCGGATGGAGAAGGAACAAGCCCGGCACATTCCGCCCGCCGGGCGACCCACCAGCGAGCCCGACCGAGACCCGAAGTCTCAACCGACCGGCCTCAACTCAGCCAGCGCTTGCGAAACCTTACCTGCATCGACAGGCCGCACCAGCCGAGCCACTTCGACCCCGTCCTTCAAAAACACCAGCGTCGGCCACAGCTTCACACGGTACGAGCGACCCAGCGGCCGACCGCTGCCGTCCTCCACTTTCACATGCACCACTTCGGCATACGCCGTCAAAGCCTGGTCGACCAGCGGCTGCGCCGCCTGGCAGTGACCGCACCAGTTGGTGCCGAAGTCGAGCACGGTCGGCCCGCGCAACGCGTCGACATCGGCGCGCGTCAGGGATTCGGGAATGTAGGGGATGGTCATGCGTCGATGCTGCCACGACTCCCAGGAAATCAGGCCAATGCGGCGAGTTCCCACGCGACGTTCTGCCATGCGACGCCGAAACCCTGCGCACTGTCGGCGGGCACGCGCTCGCCGCGACGCAATGCGTCGACCGCCCATTGCGCACCTGCACTCACGCTGTCGATCAGCGGCACCGGCACCAGCGCGGCGATGTCCGCCGCCATGCCGGCGAGCCCGGCGCCGCCGAGGATCACCGCCTGCACCTTGAAGCGATTGATCGCCTCGCAGCAGGCCTCGGCCAGCAGCGCCCGCGCACCGGCCGGGTCCGCCGCCAGCTGCGCGCCGGTGGGGGCGACGGTGTGGATGCCCGCCAGCGTCTGCGCATGGCCCAGCGCGTGACCCAGTCGCGACAGCATCGGCCGCCAGCGCTCGCCGCCGGTCACGATGGCGAACCGGCCATGCCATGCGGCTTCGGAGAAAGCCGCTTCCGCGAGACCGTTGACCGGCACGCCGGCACCTTCGCGCAGCGCGAACACGCCCGGATCGCCGAAACACGCCACCAGCACCGCGTCGGGCCGCTCGGCCGGCTCCGACACCGTGGCCGCCCAGGCATCGAGCACCGCGTGGCCGGCCACCGCGTAGCTGGCTTCCGACGAGATGTACGGAGCGCCAAAGCGCGCCGTCACGGCCCGCACCTCCAGCGCCGGGCCGGCCACGGCCTGGACGTGGCGCTGCAGCATCGCCGTGATCGGCGCCGAGGTGTTCGGATTGATGACGAGCAGCCGTGGCATCCTGGTTTCCTGTGATGGCGTCGGGTCAGCGCCGTTGGACCGCACGCCGGCGCAGCAGCGCCACCGCGCCCAGCGCCACGCCCATCACGACCAGAGAGACGATGGTCGTGACCGTGCCCAGCGCATAGATCGACGGCGTGGTGACGGTGGAGGTCAGCGCCTGCAGTTCGAGCGGCAGCGTGTTGACGTCGCCGATGGCCTGCGAGGTGCGCGCGATCTCGTCCCAGCTCAACGTGAAGCCGAACATGCCGATGCCCACGATCGACGGGCCGATCAACGGCAGCACGACGTGGCGGAAGCTCTGCCACGGCGTAGCGCCGAGGTCCCGCGCGGCTTCCTCGTAGGCCGGGTCGAAGCGGTTGAAGACCGCGAACATGATCAGGAGGCCGAAGGGCAGCGTCCAGGTCAGGTGCGCGCCGAGCGCCGAGGTGAGCAGGCCGAGCGAGGTGCCGTAGTTCTCCAGCAGGTCGGTCGCGCCGAGCACGGTCAGGCCTTCCTTGATGCCGGTGTCGAGCAGGCGGAACTGCAACCCGATGCCGAGCGACACGATGATCGACGGCATGATCAGGCTGGCCACGGTGACGAAGAACAGCGTGTTGCCGCCGGCCAGCTTCTTGCGGAACGCCAGCCCGGCCAGCACCGACAGCACCACCGTGCACAGCATCACGACCGCGCCCAGCATCAGCGAACGGCCGAACGCCGCGCCGATGTCGACCGTGCCGAGCCCGGCCGCGAGCTGGCGGAACCAGTGCAGCGAGACGCCGCGCAGCGGAAAGGTCAGACCGCCCTCCGGTCCCTGGAAACTCAGCACGAAGATCGTGACCATCGGCCCGTAGAGGAACAGCACGAAGAGCCCGAAGACGATGGCCAGCGGCCAGAACCCCGCCGCGCGTTTTTCGCCGATGCGCTGGCTCATTTCAGAGTTCCTTGCGGATATCGACCAACCGGGTCAGGCCCCAGATGATCATCAGTACCACGGCCAACAGGATCATCGCGTTGGCGGCAGCCAGAGGAAACTGCAGGTAGGACGTCTGCACCTGGATGATCTTGCCGATGGAGGCGATCTGCTGGCCGCCCATCACGCCGATGGTGACGAAGTCGCCCATCACGATGGTGATGACGAAGATCGAGCCGATCAGGATGCCGGTGCGCGACAGCGGCACGATCACGTTCCACAGCGTCTGCCAGCCGGTAGCGCCGGCGTCGCTGGCGGCTTCGAGCAGCGAGCGGTCGATGCGCATCATCGAATTGAAGATCGGCACGATCATGAACATCGTGTAGAGATGCACGAAGGCGAGCACCACCGAGAAGTTCGAGAACAGCAGCCACTCGACCGGTTGTTCGACCACGCCCATCGACATCAGGCCCTGGTTGACCAGCCCGTTGCGCCCGAGCAGCGGCACCCAGGAAATCATGCGGATCACGTTCGATGTCCAGAACGGCACGGTGCACAGCACGAAAAGCACCGTCTGCATCGTGGCCGAGCGCACGTGGAACGCCAGGAAATACGCGACCGAGAAGCCGATCGGCAATGTAATTCCCCAGACCAGCAGGCAGAGCTTGAGCGTGCTGATGTAGGTGCTCAGCGTGACGCAGAAATCGCCGTTGTCGGTGAGCCGCGAACAGCCTTCGAAAAGGCTCAGGTAGTTGTGGAAGGTGACTGCGGGAATCAGCTCGTATTCGTTGAATTTCCACAGGCTGACCATCGCGATCAACGCAAGCGGGACCAGGAAGAACAGCAGGAAGACCAGCGCGAACGGCAGGGCCTGCCACCAGGCCTTGACGGCATGCATGGGCGCTGCGGCGGCGTGGCGGGTGGCGACGGGTGTGCTCATGGCGTTCGATCGATCGCCGTTCGGGCCGAGCTTGCCGAAGCCGGGTGCGGCACTTCGGCAGGCTCAGTGCGAACGGTGTGTCAGGCCGCCACGAACTCGTTCCACTTCCTCACCATGTACTCGTTTTCGTCCATCACCGCGTTCCAGCAGGCGATGCCGCCCATTCGCGTCTCGTAGCTGCCGCCGTCGCGCACCGAGCCGGCCTTCGCCAGCACGTCGCCGGTCGGGCTCTTGATGTCCTGCGAGGCGGGCTTGCCTTCCATCCAGTAGGCCCACTCGTAGGCTTCCATCTTGGCCTTGGCGGTTTCGAGCACGGCGCTGTAGTAGCCCTGGCGATTGAGGTAGGCGCCGGCCCAACCGTCGAGGAACCAGTTGATGAACTCGTAGGCACCGTCGAGTTTGCGGCCCGCGAGCGTCGCCGGCAGGCCGAAGCCGGCCGCCCAGGCGCGATAGCCTTCCTTGAGCGGCTGGAAGGTGCAGGCGATGCCCTTGGTGCGTACGGCGGTCACGGCCGGGCTCCACATCGACTGGATCACCACTTCGCCCGACGCCATCAGGTTGACCGACTCGTTGAAGTCCTTCCACAGCGCGCGGAACTGACCGGCCTTCTTGGCTTCGATCAGCGTCTTGATCGTGAGGTCGATCTCGGCCTTGGTCATGTTGCCTTTGTCGGCGTACTTGTGGATGCCCTTGGCCTCCACCACCATCGCCGCGTCCATGATGCCGATCGACGGGATGTTCAGGATCGCGGTCTTGCCCTTGAATTCGGGATTGAGCAACTCGGCCCACGATTCGATCGGACGCTTGATCAGGTCGGGCCGGATGCCCAGCGTGTCGGCGTTGTAGACCGTCGGGATCAGCGACATGAACTGCGTCGGCGTGGCCGAGAACACCTTCGACTTCTCGCCTTCGAGGTAGATCACCTTCTTCGGCGCCGTGCCCTGGTCGCCGACCTTCTTGCCGCCGACTTCGCCCTTGGTGAAAAGCGATGTGATCCGGTCGGCGTTCTTGATCTTCTTGGTGTCGATGCCCTTCAGGTTGCCGGTCGGCACGATCTTCTTGAGGGAGAAATACTCGGTGTCGATCAGGTCGAAGCTGTTGGGCGCGGTGACGGCGCGCTTGGTCACGTCGTCGGTCGTCACGGCCACGTACTGGATCGTGATGCCGGTGTCGGCCTTGAACTTCTCGGCAATGGCCTTGTCCTGGTTCACGGCCGTGCCGAGGTAGCGCAGCGTGATCTTTTCCTGGGCATGCACGAACGGCGCGATGCCGGAGGCAAGGATGCCGGCGGTGCCCTGGAGCAGCGTGCGGCGCTGGAGGCCGCGGAGCGGGCCGGGAACATTGGAGCCGGTGCAATCGATGGGTTCGGACATGGTCGGGTGTCTCCGTTGGGGTGGTTTCGAGGTCGCGGTTCGTTGCGGATGTCAGGCGGGTGCGAGCGTTCGCGCGTCGGCGTCGGCCCAGCCGAGGCGCACGCGCTCGCCTTGTGCGTAGGGCCGCGCCATGAAGGCTGCCTCGCCGAGCAGCACCGACACGTTCTTGCCCGCGGGCACCGACTCGGCCAGCGCGAGCCCCAGCAGCACGTAGGTGCCCTGGTATTCGACATCGGTGATCTCCGCGGCCAGGGCGTTGCTGCCGAGGCTGTACGCAGCGCTTTCGGGAACGATCCGCATGTGGTCGTTGCGAACGGCCACCTTGCCGCCCGTCACGTCGATCACGTTGTGGCCGCCCATGAAGCGCGCCACGAATTCGCTGGCCGGATGGTTGTAGACCTCGCGCGGCGGGCCGACCTGCTCGATCAGCCCGTGGTTCATCACCACCATGGTGTCGGCCAGCGCCATCGCCTCTTCCTGCGAATGGGTCACGTGGATGAAGGTCAGGCCCAGTTCCTTCTGCCAGCGCCGCAGTTCGGCACGCATCTGGATGCGCAGGAACGGATCGAGCGCCGACAGCGGTTCGTCGAGCAGCAATACGCGCGGTTCGGTGATCAGAGCGCGCGCGAGCGCCACGCGCTGCTGCTGTCCGCCCGAGAGCTCGCCGGGCTTGCGCTCGGCCAGATGACCCATGGCGACACGCGCCAGCAGATCGTTCGCGCGCGCCTGGCGCTCGGCCTTGCCAACGCCTTTCATCTTCAGGCTGAAGGCCACGTTGTCGAGCGCAGACAGGTGCGGAAACAACGCGAAACTCTGGAACATCATCGCCGTGCCCCGCGCCGCGGCAGGAAGGTCGGTGATGTTGCGGTTGTCGAGCAGGATATCGCCCGAGGTCACGGATTCATGGCCGGCGATCATCCGCAGCGTGGTGCTCTTGCCGCAGCCCGAAGGCCCGAGCAGGCAGCAATAGCTGCCGCTGCCGATGCGCAGATCGATGCGATCGACGGCAGCAGGCGTGCCGTCCGCGTAACGCTTGGTCAGCGCGATCACTTCGACTGCGGCGGGGACAACTGCTTCCATCCTGAAGCTTCGCAAGACATATGCCAAGCCGGGTGGCACCAAAAAGGTGCTGCCTTTGTGGACAAGTTCGCCGACTCGACTTCGGCGCAATATTAAAAATGCTTTCGAATTGCTAACATCCGGTACTTCGAACAACAAAGAAAAGCGCCGATCGCTACGCTTGAAGGATGCAAGGGTGGTTGAACTCGCATGATGGACACAGAAGTCACCATCGGCCTCGGTATCCTGACCACGATTTTCACTGCGATGGCGATCTGTCTGGCCAATCCGGACAACCGTATCCCCTTCGCGATCCATATCCTGTTCGTGAACGGCATCGCCTATCTCATCGCCAATTTCACCTGATGCCGGCGCGCTTGCGCCTTTTCAAGGAGGCGGCACGGTACGGGCAGTCTCCACCGACTTGAGCAGCGTGTCGCGCTGCCCGCGGCCGATTCCGCGAATTCCCTCCGCAACCCATTTGAGGCGTACGACGTCGACCGTGCCGTTGCACCGCCATTCGGCCAGCTCGGCCGACGGCTTGTGCAGCCTGGCGGGCCTCGGCACCGCAGAGCGGGCCGCCCCAGGAGGCGTTGTCGAGATACAGCTGCAGGATGCGCGGCTTGCCCGGCGTCTGTTCCATGTCCACCGCATACAGCGATTCGCGTAGCTTGCGTTCGCCGTTGCGCGCTCCGCCGGTGAAAACACCAGCTTGGCGAGCTGCTGCGCCAGGGTGCTGGCACCGCGTTCTATCGCGCCGGCCTTGGCATTGCCGCTGGCCGCGGCGCCGAGCTCGATCAGGTCGTAGCCCGGATGCAGGAAGAAGCGCTGGTCTTCGGCCGCAACCACCGCGCGCGCTAGCCAGCCGTCGTTCGCCAACTTGGCCGAAGGGCCGCATGTGCTGGTGCGCGCGCCGACATCTGCCCGTCGATCGCGATGAAGCTGGTGTACTGCGTCAGCAGGGCGTGCTTCAGGCCAAGATCCGTGATGACCTTGGACAGCATCGCCGCCCAGCGAAGCGATGCGATGGCGAGCCCGGGGTGCGCCCAGCGCCGGCGCATCCGCGTACCGGCCGGGCATGCCGCTCGCGACATCGATGTCCTGCCGGCAAGGCCCGCTCGCCCGGTACGTCCCGGAAGCGCCGATGCCGAAAGCGAACACGCTGGCTTTCGACGAATTCCTGCGGACCAGTCCGAAGGCCTCGCGCTCGACCGTCACGTAGCCCGAAGCTCCGGGTCGGCTTGCCGATACCGACCATGCCGACATACATCACCGACGAGCGCGGATCGCCTTCGACATCGCGCGAGGTCCGGGCGCCGTAGAGCCCGCCGCGGTCGGTCACGCACGCCTCGCGCGTGTAGCGCCGGCCCGAGCGCTGGACGAACAGCCGCAGCAGGCGTGGTGCATCCACCAGAAAGGGCTGTGGCGCGTTTTCCGGCATGGGCATGGGATGGACCACCGGCGCTGCGACAACGTCGCGCACGCTGCGCCTGAGGATGGTTCTGACCCGGTCGATCTTGTCGCTGCGCGCGCTCAGAGACAGCACCGGCACTTCCACGTCGTTCGCCGCCCGCGTGACGGCCTGCAGGCGCTTGGACAACTGGAGAAACCGTTCAGGTCGGGCAGTCCGATGTTCAGGATCGCCAGTGCCGGCGCCTTCCGGATGAATTCGGCGATGGCGGTCTGGGCAGCGGCACGCCAGAGCAGCGTGGATCAGGATTCTGACCTTGAAGTCCATGGGCGGTGTGCTCATGAGCCCGGGCATTAGCGAGCTCTTTTTCGATACCGGCACTGCAGAGCGCTTTCCTGCTCGCTTCGCGACCGGCGCAAAAAGGCGTTTATTTCGGCCCAGGCGTTCGCCTGGTTCCCTATCTCTTATTTCTCTTATTTAAATTAGTAGTAGTAGATAAGGATCGCACCCTTCTGTGGACAGGTGCTTTTTTCGTATGCGCGACAACGGTTTGCGTCGTTCCGTTGCGTGTGCGCAGCTGCGTATTTCGCTGTCGCGCCCAAAGGGACAACTTCGCGAACGCCCACCGTGCTGTGGATAACTGCTTGGTTGTGCCGGATCGCTCCCCAGAGTTGTCCTTTGACAGGTCGTGCGATTTCTGTGAAAGGAGGATTTCTGCACAAAAAATGCACTGCTTAAATTTTGAGCGCCGCGTTGTTTTCTCTTGTAGATCAATCACTTGCGCATCCTCTACAAGGAAGTGCGCGGGTTATCCACAGAGTTGCTCAGGCTTTGTGGGGAGAACGGCGTTGCTTCGGAACGAGCTGGCGCGAAAGCGCCGACGGCGTGTCATGGACGCCAACGCAACCGCTGCTGTCGTGAAACCCGGCCTGCTGACTGCCTGCGTCGACGGCGCCTAGAACGAGGTGCGAGCAGACGTGCCTGCGTGAGGTGCGCATCGCGCTGGGCCTGGACGCCGGCGAGGCGGCCGCCTTCGCGCAGGACGCACAATTTCCGGCAGCCGTGCCGCTCGTGACCGGCATTGCGGTCCGGGTCGGACGGTGTCTCGACGACCGCCGTCATGGTCGCCACCGTTGACGAGGCCGAACCCGATCGCTCCGTTGCGGATGAAATTGATCTATCGCATCGGCAAGGCGCATGGCTGCAGGTTCGGCAGCGGTCATATCAAGGACTTGATCGCGATCGTCGGTCTCGGCCTGACCTCGCGATACCTGGAGCGGCAGGGCGCACGCCGCTCGGACGCTCAAGAACGCCTGCGCCAGCCTGACCCAGGAAGGCGAGAGCGTGCAGACGCACCGACCTGCCGCCGATCCAGGAAAAAGGCACGCATGCCGGATTCTTAGCAGGTGCCGGCGATGGTGCGCGGCACCCGACCTCGTTTTTTCAAGGCGCCGGCCGAATGCCCGCCAGATCCTCGAGGATCCGGCAATCGGGTCTGGCATCGCCGTGGCAGCGATGCACCCCCTGCGACAGCGTGCGCTGCATCGCCTGCATCGCCTGCATGCCGGCGATGCGCTGTTCCAGTTCCGCCGGATGCTTCGCGGCGATGCGCTTGACGCTGCTGCTCGCGCGGCGGCGGTTCTGCCACAGGCCTAGCAGCTCGGTGATCTCGTCCATCGAGAAGCCGAGATCCCGCGAGCGCTTGATGAAGCGCAGGCTGTGGATGTCGGCCTCGGTGTACTGGCGGTAGCCGCCCTCGGTGCGAGCCACGCCGCTCGGGAGGCCGAGCCCCTCGCAATGCCGCAGCATCCGCGCCGAGACGCCCGAGCGCTCCGCCGCCTGGCCGATGTTGAGTGGCGCTGCGCCGCTCGTTCCGCTTTGGCCCACGCTGCCGTTCACCGCACCGTATAGCCGGCGTTCTCGATCGCCGCGGCGATGTCGGTGCGTGCCTGCTCGCTCGCCACGTCGACGTGACCCGTGTCCAGGTCGACCGCGATTTGCGCCCGCGGATCGACGGCCTGCACCGCGTTCTTCACCGATTCGACGCAATGTCCGCAACTCATGCCGGTGACTTCGAATTTCTGATTCATGGTGGTTCCTTGCATGTGTCCGTGTGAGTACCGAGAAAGAGCCGAAGTCTGAACCCTCGCACGATGGCAGGGTCAACCTGCGGCGTGTTGACCTTGCCATCGTGCGAGGCTTTAGCCTGTGGCCATGAACATCGATATTTCCGTCGGCGGCATGACTTGCGCGTCGTGCGTGATGCGCGTGGAGCGCGCGCTGGTGCAGGTGCCGGGCGTGACGCAGGTCGCGGTCAACCTCGCCACCGAATCGGCGCGGGTGTCGACGCGCGCACCGGCCGACGGAGAGGGCGACGATGCGCGACAGGCGCTCGACGCGCGGTTGCGCCGCGCTGTTCGTACCGCCGGGTACGAACCACGCGCCTCGGCCGTCGCGAACGCTGCGGCGGCCGCTTCGCCCTGGCAGGGTTTCGCGCCGGTGACGATCGGCTTGCTGCTGTCGTTGCCGCTGCTCGCGCCGATGCTGCTGCAGCCTTTCGGCATCCACGCGATGCTGCCGCCGTGGCTCCAGCTGCTGCTGGCCGCACCGGTGCAGTTCTGGCTCGGCGCGCGCTTCTATCGCGCGGGCTGGCATGCGGCGCGCGCGCTGGCCGGCAACATGGACCTGCTGGTGGCGCTGGGCACCAGCGCGGCCTTCGGGCTGTCGCTGTGGCTCTGGTGGCGCGCCGCGCCGGGGGACGTGCCCCATCTCTATTTCGAGGCCTCGGCGGTGGTGATCGCGTTGGTGCTGCTGGGCAAGTGGCTGGAGGCGCGCGCCAAGCGCCAGGCGACGTCGGCGATCCGCGCGCTGCAGCAGTTGCGGCCCGAGATCGCGCACCTGATCGGCGCCCGCGCCGAGACCGACGTTGCGCTGTCCGAGGTGATGGCCGGCGACCTGCTCGCCGTGCGGCCGGGCGAGCGCATGCCGGCCGATGCGCGCGTGCGCGAAGGCAATTCCGAAGTCGACGAGTCGATGCTGACCGGCGAGCCCTTGCCGGTGCCCAAGGGCCCGGGCGACGCGGTCACCGGCGGTGCGGTCAACGGCGACGGCCGGCTGGTCGTCGAGGTGCGCGCGGTCGGTGCCGAAAGCGTGCTGGCGCGGATCATCCGGCTCGTCGAAGACGCGCAGGCGGCCAAGGCGCCGATCCAGCGCCTGGTCGACAAGGTCGCCGCGGTCTTCGTGCCGGTGGTGATCGGCATCGCGGCGCTGACGCTGGGCGGCTGGCTGGTCGCGGGTGCGGGCATCGAACCGGCGCTGGTGCATGCGGTGGCGGTGCTGGTGATCGCATGCCCCTGCGCGCTGGGTCTGGCGACGCCGGTGACGGTGATGGCGGGCACCGGCGTGGCGGCGAAGCGCGGCATCCTGATCAAGGACGCTCGCTCGCTCGAGCTCGCGCACAAGGTCGACACCGTGGCCTTCGACAAGACGGGCACGCTGACGCTCGGCCGGCCGGTGCTTACCGCGCTGTTGCCGGTCGGCGTCGCAGCGCTGCGCGAGGACGAACTGCTCGCCATCGCAGCAAGTCTTCAGAGCGGCAGCACGCATCCGCTGGCGCGCGCGGTGCTGCAGGCGGCCGAAACGAAAGGCATCGCGGTGGTGGCGCCCCGCGAGCTGCGTTCGATGCCGGGTCGGGGTGTGCGTGGCGTCGTCGGTGCGGCTGGACACGCGTATGCGATCGCGAGCCTGCGCTGGTGTGCGACGCTTGGCCTTGCGTTCGACGAGGGCGAGAAGGCGCGTCTGCAATCGCAGGGGGCGACGGTGTCGGCGCTGCTGGACTTCGGCGACGTCGACGTGCCGCGGGTGCTCGCGTTGCTGGCGTTCGCCGACGAGCCCAAGCCGCATGCCGCCGAGGCGGTCGCCGCCTTGCGTGCGCGCGGGTTGCGCGTGGTGATGATCTCCGGCGACAACCTGTCTGCGGCGCAGGCGATGGCCGCACGGCTGGGCATCGCGCCCGACGACGTGCGCGCCGACGTGCTGCCGGCCGACAAGGCGGCGCAGGTCGCGGCGTTGCGGCAGGGCGGGCGTGTCGTCGCGATGGTCGGCGACGGCGCCAACGACGCGCCGGCGCTGGCCGCGGCCGATGTCGGCATCGCGATGGCCAACGGGACCGACGTGGCGATGGAAGCGGCAGGCATCACGCTGATGCGCGGCGACCTGGTGCTGGTGGCGCAGGCACTCGACCTGTCGGCGCGGACGGTGGCGAAGATCCGGCAGAACCTGTTCTGGGCCTTCGCGTACAACGTGGTGGGAATACCGTTCGCAGCGTTCGGGTTATTGAGTCCGGTGGTGGCTGGGGCGGCGATGGCGGCTTCCAGCGTGAGCGTGATGGCCAACGCCTTGTTGTTGCGGCGGTTGTAAGGCTTTGCTGTTTGCTGTTTATTGAGGCCGAAGCCTCATAGAAAGCATGGCCGAACCACCACGTCGACCTTCCCACGGCCGACACGCGTTGGGAACGCGGATCAGGACAGCAGCATCCACAACGCTCCTGCCAGCAACGCTGCCTGCACCCCCCATCCCCGCATCACCGACCATCGCCCGTCCGCGACCTTGCCGATTACCCAGAGCCCCGCGGTTCCGAGCGCCAGCAGCGTCGCGCTGACGTGAAAGGCCAGCTCGTCGGCCTGCCACAGGAACCCCAGCAGCATGCCGGTCCACAGCAGGAACTGCAACCCGCCCGACAGCTGCTGCGTCCGCGTCGCGACCGGTTCGTACAGGCGCACCGCGTCGATCGAGAACGCCTCGTCCGGAAAGCGCGACGCCACGTCCGCCGGACGCCAGCCCGGCGCCTTGAAACAGACCCGCAGCTTGTCGCTCCAGCGGCGCGTGTGCCAGGCATCGCGCAGCAGCGGCGCATACGGTCCGAGCACCGCGCGCAGCGGGCTCCAGCTGTCGAGCGCCTTGCGCGTGCCGTAGACGCACGGCTCGGTTTCTTCCTTGAAGGTGCCGAACATGCGATCCCAGATCACCAGCATGCCGCCGTAGTTGCGGTCGACGTAACCGTCGTTCACGGCATGGTGCACGCGATGGTTCGACGGCGACGAGAAGATGCGGTCGAACCAGCCGAGCTTGCCGATGTGCTCGGTGTGGATCCAGAACTGATAGACCAGCACCACCAGCCCGGCGATGCCGAACTGCTCCGGCGGCACGCCGATCAACGCCATGGGCAAGTAGAACGGCCAGCCGAGAAAGGCGACCATGCTCTCCTGCCGCAGCGCGGTGGAAAAGTTGAAGCGCTGGCTCTGATGGTGCACCGAGTGCGCGGCCCACAGCAGGGCGCTCTCGTGGCCCGCGCGGTGCAGCCAGTAGTCGCAGAAATCGAACAGCAGGATGGCGACGATCCAGCCCATCGCGCCGTCCCAGAAGGTCGGCTGCGGCCACAGCGCGATCAGCGGATAGACCATCGCGTAGATGCCGATCTGGAACAGCTGCGTGCAGACCGCCAGGCCCTGGCTGATCAGGCCCTGGCCGAGGCTCGAGATGCTGTCTTCCAGCCGGTACGTGTTGCGCTTCTTGAACCACCCATAGAGCCATTCGCACGCCATCAGCAGCACGAAGATCGGGACGGCGAGGACGACGATGCGGTGCAAGGTGACGACTCAGTCGGCGAGCGACGCGATCAGCACGGCGTTGGTGCCGCCGAACGCGAAGGAATTCGACATCGCGTGCCGGATGCCGGGCGCCGCGCGCGCCGCGCCGCGCACCAGGTCGATCGAGAAAGCCGGGTCGGGCGTCTCGAGATTGGCGCTCGGCGGCAGCGACTCGCGCGCGAGCGCCCGCAGCGCGACGATGGCTTCCAGCACGCCGCCGCCGCCGAGCAGGTGGCCGTGGATCGCCTTGGTCGAGCTGACCGGCACCGCGTCGCCGAACACCGCGTGGATCGACGCCGCCTCGGCCGCGTCGCCGGCACCGGTGGCGGTGCCGTGGGCGTTCACGTAGCCGATCTCGTCGGGGCGCAGGCCGGCGTCTTTCAGGGCGGCGCGCATCGCGCGGCCTTGGCCGCCCGGGTCCGGGTTGGTCATGTGCACGCTGTCGCAGTTGGTCGCATAACCCGAGAGCGTCATCGACGGCACGGCGCCGCGCGCGCGCGCATGCGCCTCCGATTCGATCACCAGCGCGGCTGCGCCCTCGCCGAGCGCGAAGCCGGTGCGGTCGACCGAGAACGGACGGCAGGCGGTCTCGGGCGCACCGGCGGGCGGCGGCGCGGTGACGCGCATCGAATGCCAGCTCGCGAGCGTTGCCGGCGTCAGCATCGACTCGTGGCCGCCGACGATCGCGACGTCGATCCAGCCGCCGCGGATGGCACGCATCGCCTCGCCGATCGCCACGGCGGACGACGCGCAGGCGCAGGCATAGGTGAGGGCCGCGCCGCGGGCGCCGTAGCGCAGCGCGATCTCGGCCGCGGCGGCGTTGGGCATCGTCGTCAGCACGGTGGTGGGACGAACGCGGCGGCTCTCCGAATAGAGGCCGCGCGTGGTGTTGTCGAAGGTCGCGGAGCCGGCCATGCCGCTGCCCCAGTAGACGCCCAGGCGTTCGCCGTCGAGCGCTTCGGCGCCGCCTATGCCGGACTGCGTCCATGCGTCCTGCGCCGCGGCGATGGCCATGGCGGTGCCGCGGTCCAGCGGCAGGCGCGAGATGCTGCGCGCGCCGGTGTCGTCGAAGTCGCAGGCCGCGATCGCGAGCGACATTTCATCGAGCGTGCCGATCTTGAGCGATCGAGCGCGCACGGCCGAGCGGCCTTCGAACAGGGCTTCGTCGAACTGCGCCAGCGTGCGGCCGAGCGGCGTGACGAAGCCCATGCCCGCGACCGCGATGCGCGCGGCGTGCAGGGTGTTGGCAGGCGTGGGGCGCACGGCGGCGCGCACGGTGGGCGTGGCGAACGAAGCCTTCATGGTGTTCTTCTTCAGGCCGTCTGCAGCTGCATGCTGTCGATCACCTCGCACAGGCGCTGCAGCGTGATGCCGGCCTCGCGCGGGTCGAGGCGGTCCTCGGGAATGCGCAGACGGAACGAGTCTTCCACTGCGAAGACGAACTCCATCAGCGCGAGCGAGTCGAGCCCGAGGTCGCCCAGCGCCGATTCGGGATGGATGTCGGCGCGCGACATGCGGAAGTCCTTCTCGAGGATGCCGACGATGGTGTTGAAGGTGGGGGTGTTCATGAAATCTCCTGGATGACCGTGAAGAAAAACGAAGGCGAGGACCGCGCCTTCATGCGGTTTGCGCGATGGACGCGGCGAATTCGACCGTCTCCCGGACCACCTGCTGGCGATCGTTGTCGATGGTGATCATGTGGAAGCTGTTGCCCAGCACCACCGAGCGGAAAGCGCCGCAGCCGAGCTCCCGCGCCAGGATGGCGACGTTGGCGACGCTCGCGACTTCGTCTTCGCGCGCATGCAGCGCCAGCACGCTGCCGCAAACGACCTTCGCGAGGTTGCGGCGCAGGTGGCGCAGCAGCCGGTCGTGCTCGCGCAGGTGGCTCACGCCGATGATCGAGCTGCCGGCGCTCGAGATGCGGCGGGTGCGCAGCTCGCGCTCTATCCAGGCGCGCACGCGTTCGTTCTTGACGCCGTAAGGCGCGCGCTCCTTGTATTTCCAGAAGCGGCCGAGCGGCGTGTAGAGCATCACCGGCAGCAGGAACTGCAGCTTCGGCACGGCCCAACCGTCGAACTGCAGCGTGGTCGACATCAGCACCAGCGCGTCGACGCGCGTGCCGCAGCGCACCGCCGCGCCCAGCGCGAGCGAGGCACCGGCGGAGATGCCGATCAGCATCACGCGCTCGTGCGTCGCGCGCAGCGCGTCGATGCGGCGTTCGATGGTGTCGATCCATTCCTCGAACGGCGTGGCCGCCTGCACGGCGGCCGCGGCGTCGAACGAGTAGCCGTCGATCGCCAGCGGCTGCACCGCGTAGCCGAGGCTGCGCAGCGACGATTCGACCGAGCGGAGCTCGTCGGGCGTGCTGCAAAGTCCGTGCAGCAGCAGCACCGCCATGCGGCCGGCCTCGGCGTGCGCGAGGGTGGAAGGATCGAAAAGGTCGCGTGCGCTCATGCCGTTGCTCCTGGATTGACTTCGTTCCTGGTTCCCGGACTGCGACGTGGCTTGAACCAGGCCACGTACAGCGCGGGCAGCACCACCAGCGTGAGCAGGGTGGCGGTGAACAGCCCGCCGATGACCACGATGGCCAGCGGCCGCTGGGTCTCCGAACCGATCTCGTGCGAGAGCGCCATCGGCAGCAGGCCGAGCGCCGCCAGCATCGCGGTCATCAGTACCGTGCGCAGGCGTTGCATCGAGCCCAGGCGCACCGCCTCGACCACGTCGTGGCCTTCCTGGCGCAGCTGCTGGAACACCGAGAGCATCACCACGCCGTTCAACACCGCCTGCCCCGACAGCGCGATGAAGCCGATCGCCGCCGACACAGACAGCGGGATGCCGAACACCCACAGCGCGATGAATCCGCCGATCAGCGCGAGCGGCACGTTCAGCAGGATCAGCGAGGCGATCTTGAGCGACTTGAATGCGTCGAACAGCAGCACGAAGATCAAGAGCAGCGAGATCGGCACCACCACCGCGAGGCGCTTCATCGCGCGCTCCTGGTTCTCGAACTCGCCCGACCAGTTGACCTGGTAGCCCGCGGGCACCTTCACGTTCTGCTCGACGCGCGCCTTCATGTCGGCCACCACCGAACCCATGTCGCGCCCGGCGATGAAGATGCCGATGGCGGTGGTACGGCGCCCGGACTCGCGGGCGATGTTCATCGCACCGGTGGTCTCGCGCACGTTGACCACGTCCCCCAGCGTCACGAAGCCGCCGTCGGGCGTGGCGATGGGCGTGCGGCGCAGGTTGGCCATCACACGTTCCTCGGCCGGCAGGCGCACGGCGACGGCGAACTTGCGCTCGCCTTCCCACAGGCTGGTCGCGGCCTTGCCCGCCAGTGCCGCCTCGATCACGTCCTGGATGTCGCCGACGTTGAGGCCGTAGCGCGAGGCGCGGTCGCGGTCGATGTCCAGCAACAGCTGCGGCACCTGGCCGTCACGGTCGATCTCGGCGCGTACCACGCCCGGCACCTGCTTGACCTCGCGGGCGATCTGGTCGGTGGTCTGCTTCATCAATGCGAGGTCGTCGCCGGCGAGCTTGATCACGATCTGGCCCTTGATCTGCGAGATCGACTCCAGCACGTTGTCGCGGATCGGCTGCGAGAAGGCCGGGTCGATGCTCGGGATCGCCGACAGCACGCGGTTCATCTCCTCGGTGATCTTCGCTTTCGTCATGCCCTTGCGCCAGTCCTCCTCGGGCTTGATGTCCACGAAGATCTCGGCCATCGAGATGGTCTTGGGGTCGGTGCCGTCCTCGGGCTGGCCGGCCTTCGACACCGTGGTGCGCACCTCGGGAATCGTCAGCAGCGCCTTGCGCGCCATGTGCAGGATGCGCGAGGCCTCCTGCGTCGAGACATTGGGCGAGAGCGTGAAGTTGACCCAGGTCGTGCCCTCGTCGAGCTCGGGCAGGAACTCCGAGCCGAGCCGAGAGGCCACGACGGTGGTCACGCCGAACGCGGCCAGCGCGATGATCGCCACCGTGCGGCGGCGGCGCAGCGCCCAGTCCAGGATCGGCGCGTAGAAGTGCTTGGCGCCACGCACCACGCGGTTGTCGCCGTGCGGCAGCTTCCTGCGCAGCATCCAGTAGGCCAGCAGCGGCACCAGCGTGAGCGAGAAGATCAGCGAGCCGATCAGCGCGGAGGTCACCGACAGCGCCATCGGCTGGAAGATCCGGCCCTCGTGGCGCTGCAGCGCGAAGATCGGGATGTGCGCGGCGATGATGATCAGCATCGAGAACAGCGTCGGGCGGCCGACCTCGTTGACCGCCTTGACGATCACGGCGCGCCGCTCCTGCGGGTCCATGTTCTCGCTCTTCTCGGAGAGCCTGTGCATGATGTTCTCGATCACGATCACCGCGCCGTCCACGATGATGCCGAAGTCCATCGCGCCGAGCGACAGCAGGTTGGCCGGCACGCCCATGATCTTCAGGCCCATGAAGGTCGACAGCAGCGCCAGCGGGATCACCACCACCACCGCCAGGCTGGCGCGGAAGTTCGACAGGAAGATGTAGAGCACCACCGACACCAGCAGCGCACCCTCGACCAGGTTGCGGAACACGGTCGAGAGCGTCTTCTCCATCAGCCAGGTGCGGTCGTAGAACGGCACGATCTTCACGCCCGGCGGCAGGGCCTTCGCGTTCAGCTCTTCGATCTTGTCCTTCACGCCCTTCAACACCACGCTCGGGTTCTCGCCCTTCCGCATGATCACGATGCCGGTGACCACGTCGTCGTCGTTGTCCTGACCGACCACGCCCAGGCGCGGCACCGCGCCGATCTTCACCTGCGCGATGTCGCGGATCAGGATCGGCGTGCCGTTGCGCGCGGCCACCACGATGCGGCCGATGTCGTCGGACGACTGCAGCAGACCCAGCCCGCGGATCGTGTACTGCTGCGCACCCTGGCGCACGTAGCTGCCCCCGGCGTTGGAGTTGCCGCGGCCCAGCGCGTCGAGCAGGTTCTGGAACGTGACCTTGTACGCGCGCAGCTTGTCGAGGTCGGGCTGCACCTCGTACTGCTTGATCGCGCCGCCCATGGCCACCACGTCGGCCACGCCGGGCACCTGGCGCAGGCCGCGCTCGACGGTCCAGTCCTCCAGCGTGCGCAGCTCGGTCGTGGACATGCCGTCGCCGCGCAGGCGGTAGCGCATGATTTCGCCGACCGGCGTGGCGTTGGGCGCGATGTCGGCCTCGACGCCGTCGGGCAGGTCGATGCCGCGCAGGCGTTCGGCGACCTGCTGGCGCGCGAGGTTGACCTCGGCCTTGTCGTCGTACGTGACGACGGTGAAGGACAGGCCGAACTGCGTGTGCGAGAACACGCGGATCGAGTTCGGCAGGCCGGCCAGCGCCACCTCGATCGGCAGCGTGACCTGTTTCTCGACTTCCTCGGCCGCGCGGCCGGGGAACAGCGAGATCACCGTGACCTGCGTGTCGGTCACGTCGGGGAAGGCTTCGACCGACAGGTTCTTGAACGCGAAGATGCCCGCCATCGCGAACAGCAACGTGCCCAGGACGATGAACAGCGGCTGGTAGAGCGCGTACTGGACCAGGCGCTTCATTGCTTGGCCGTCCCGCCCGAAGTGCCCGCACCGACGGGCGTCGCGTCCTCGCGCGCCACGGCGAACTGGCGTGCCAGCAGCAGCGCGTTGTCGGCCACCACCTGCTCGCCCGCGGCCAGGCCGCGCGTGACCACCACGTCCTGCGTGCCCATGTTGCCGATCACCACCTTGCGCGGCTCGAACACGCCGGGCTGCACCTGCACGTAGACGGTCTGGCTGGAGCCGTCGAGCGTGACGGCGCGCGCCGGCACCACGGTGCCTTCGAGCGCCTCGGTCACGACGGCCGTGACCAGCATCTCGCCCTTCAGGCGGCGGTCGGCGTTGGCGACCACGCCGCGGATCTTGATGGTGCGCGTGGTCGGGTCGATGAAATCGGCCGCGGCCGTCACGCGGCCGGTGAAGGTGGCGTCCGGATAGGCCGGCACCTGGAGCGTGAACGACGCGCCGGGCCGCAGGCTGCCGACGTCGCTTTCCTTGGCGTCGATCTGCACCCACAGCGAGGTCGGGTCGGTGACGACGAACAGCGCCTGCGTGCCGGCGCCGGACTGGTCCGGACGCAGTTCCTGGCCCGGATTGAGGTTGCGGTCCACCACCACGCCGGCGATGCCCGAGCGCAGCCCGAAGCGCTGGTCGACACCCGAGCCGCCGCCGTACATCGAGGTGCGGGCGCCGGCGCGCGAGGCCTCGGCTTGCGAACGGGCGCTGTCGGCCTCGGCTTGTTCGAGGTCCTTGCGGGCGATGATGCCGGCCTCGAACAGCTCGCGCTGGCGCGCCAGGTTCTTGCGCGAGAACGACACGTCGGCCTGGGCCTTGGCGGTGTCGGCCTGCGCGATGCCGAAATCGGGCGACGCGAGCTGGGCCAGCAGGTCGCCGGCCTTCACGCTCTGGCCGACGTCGGCCTTGATCTCGGTCACACGGCCGGCGAAGGGTGCGTACAGGCGCTGCGTGCGCTCTTCGTTCCACACCAGGCGGGCCGGCAGTTCGACGCGCACGGAGCGGCCGCTCGCGGCCGCCACCACGTTGAGCAGCTTGAGCTGCGGATGGTCGGGCGCGAAGCGGATCTGGTTGCCCTGCACGCTGGGTGCGGGCGGTTCGGCTTCGGCGGTCGGCGCGGCGTGTTCGCCGCAGCCGGCGAGCAGGAGCAGGGCCAGCGTGGTGGCGGTGGCGACCGGCCGGAAGGAGGAGAGGAGGGCGTTCATTTGAGGGCCGGCGAAGACGAGGACGAAGACATGGACGAGGACGAATAGACGGCGGCGGTCAGCGGCTGGGTGCGCAGGCGCCAGGCCAGCGCGGCCTTGGCATGGTCGACCCGGGCGGCGATGGCGTCGAGCTGCGTGGCGCGCAGCGTGCGGCGGGCGTCGAGCACGTCGGTGAGCGACATCGCGCCGCGGCGGTAGGCGAATTCGGCGCTCTCGGCCAGCTGCCGCGCGCCGCCGAGGATGTCGCGCTCGAAGACCTGCAGGCGACGTGCGTTGACGTCGGCCTCGGCGCGCAGGCGCTGGAGTTCGAGCCGCGCGTCGTTGCGGGTCTTCTCGAGCGTGTCCTGGGCCTGGACGTACATCGCCTCGGCGCGGCCGATCTCGCCCTCGAAGCGGTAGTTCCATTGCAGCGGGACCGTGGCGCGGAACTCGAGCAGGCGGTTCGAGTTGCCCGGATAGCGGTCGAACGACACGCCCACCGTCACGTCGGCGCTGCGCTGGGCGCGGGCGTTGTCGAGCGAGGCCGAGGTCGAGGCGACGCGCAGCTGCGCGGCGCGCACGTCGGGGCGCACGTCGATGATGGAATCGGTGTCGTAGGCCTCGGGGATCGCCGGCAGCATCGCGAGGCCGGGCCAGTCGGTTCCCGCGACGCGGCCGCGCACCGGCAGCGTCGCGCCCAGCAGCTGCGCCAGCGCGATCTGCGCGCGCGACTGGTCGAGCTCGGCGGCGCGCAGTTCGACGCTGCTGCGCTGCGCCTCGACGGCGGTGCGCGAGGCTTCCTGCTGCGGCAGGTCGCCGGCCTGCACGCGGCGCGTCGCGGTGCCCGAGAGCTGGGCCGCGCCGCGCTCGATCGAGGCGATCTCGACGATGCGTTCCTGCGCGCCCAGCAGGTCGTAGAAGGCATAGCCGGCGGCGAGCTGCTGCTGGTAGATCGCCTCGTCGACATCGGCCTCCGCGGCCTCGGCGTTGCGCTGGGCCGAGACAGTGCGGGCGCGCCGCTTGCCGCCGCGCTCCCAGAGCCAGTCGACGCCGATCGAGTTGTCGATGCGCTTGTTGGCCAGGCTGCCGGCGCCGACGCCGTTCTGCAGGTCGATGGAACTGGACTTGGCGGTCAGGAGCGGCGAAGGTGCGTGGTCGGCGGCGACGATGTCGGCGCGGGCGGCAGCCAGGGTCTGGCGGGAGAAGCGGACGTCGGTGGTGTCGCGTGCGGCGAGGAGAACTTCGGAAAGGGTCAATGGGCGCAGCGGATTTTCCGATGCGAGCTGCGGCGGCGGCGGCTGCTGCGCGAAGGCAGGCGGCACCAGCGCCGCGGCGATGGAAAGAACCGCTCGTGCGGTGTGGCGTCGTATGCTCATGCCCCGTTTATCGCGCCGGTGTACTGACCCGGCGCTGACCCGTTGCGACCGTAGAAACACGTACCTTTTGATCGGGGTGATCCCTATGCGAATCCTGCTCGTCGAAGACGATGCCGTCCTGCGCGACGTGATGCTCCGGAGCCTGGCCGATGCCGGCCACCGCGTCGACGTGGCGACCAACGTCGAGGATGCCGACCACCTGTGGCGTGTCCAGCCCTTCGATGCCGTGCTGCTCGACCTCAGCCTGCCGGCCACCGGCCATGCGACCAGCGGGCTGGCCAGCGGCCTGACCGCCTTGCGCCAGGCCCGCGCGCGGGGCGACCGCACGCCGGTGCTGGTGCTGACCGCGCGCGACCGCACCGAGGAACGCATCTCCGGGCTGGACGCCGGTGCCGACGACTACCTCGGCAAGCCCTTCGACCTGGCCGAGGTCGAGGCCCGCCTGCGGGCGCTGGTGCGCCGCGCGCAGGGCACCGAGGACGTGGTCGTGCTGGGCCGGCTCAAGCTCGACCGCAAGGCGCGGCGCTTCGCCGTCGGCGGCACGCCGCTCGACCTGCCGGCGCGCGAGTTCGAGGTGCTCTGGGAACTGATGAGCCCGCCCGGCCACACCGTGAGCAAACGCGCGCTGTCCGACAAGCTCTCGACCTTCGACGAATCGCTCGGCGACAACGCGCTCGAGGCTTTCATCTCCCGCCTGCGCAAGAAGCTGGTCGACAGCGGCGCGGGCATCCGCACGCTGCGCGGCATCGGCTACCTGCTCGAAGCGGAGCGATGAGCGCGACGTCGACGCTGAAGGGTCGCGTCCTGCGCGGCGTGCTGGCGCCGCTGGCGCTCACTTGGCTCGTCGGCTCGGCGCTGGCGCTGGTGGTCGCGCAGTACTTCACCGGCCAGGCCTTCGACCGCGCGATGCTCGACGACGCCTACTCGGTGTCCGCCAACGTACATTCAGGCCGGCAGGGGTTGGAGCTGATGCTGTCGCCGCGCGAGGTCACGACGGTGCTGTTCGATCAGTCGGAGGCGGTGTTCTTCGGCGTGCTGCGGCTCGACGGCTCGCTGATCGCCGGCCATGCGGGACTGCTGGCGCCCGTGCCCGAGGACGGCGCGCGCTATCGTTTTTCCGACATCGTCCACAACGGCAAGAACCTGCGCGCCGTGGTGCTGGACCGGCCCGAGCCCGACGGCTTTCGCGTCGTCATCGCGCAGACCACGCGCACGCGCGCCGCGATGGTCGAGCGGCTGCTGATCTATTCGCTCGCGCCGCAGCTCGTGCTGCTGCTGGTGCTGGCGGTGTGGCTGTGGCGCGTGATCGGCCACGACCTGAAGCCGCTGGGCGACCTGCAGCAGGCGCTCGATCGGCGCGACGCGCAGGACCTGTCGCCGGTGTCGGTGGTGCACACCTCGCGTGAACTCGAACGGCTCGGCGATGCGCTGAATTCGCTGTTCGACCGCCTGGGCCACAGCGTGAGTGCGCAACGTGAATTCGCCGGCAACGTCGCGCACGAATTGCGCACACCGCTCGCCGGCATCCGGGCGCTGGCCGACTACGGCCTCGCGCAGCAGCAACCGGCGGTGTGGCGCGAGCAGCTCGAGCGCATCGCAGCGAGCCAGGCACGCGCCAGCCACCTGGTCGACCAGCTGCTCGGCCTGGCGCTGGCCGACGAAGGCCGCACGCGGCTGCAGCACGAGCCGGTACGGCTCGACGAACTGGCCGCGCAGGCCGTACTGCGGCACCTGTCGCGCGCCGATGCCAAGGGTGTCGACCTCGGTGCGCGTGGGCTGGAGAACGAAGTGACGGTGGAGGCCAACACCGCGCTGGTGGAAGGCATTCTCGACAATCTGATCGACAACGCGCTGCGCTACGGCGGCAGCACCGTGACGGTCGAGCTGTCGGGGCGGATGCTGTCGGTGTCCGACGACGGCCCGGGCATCGCCCCCGAGGCGCAGCGCAACCTGATGAAGCGTTGGGCCCAGGGCGCCGAAGGTGTCCGGCTCGGGCAGGGTGCCGGGCTCGGACTGGCGATCGTCGCGCGCTACGTCGCGCTGCTCGGCGCCGAGCTGGCCTTCACGCCGGCCAGCGCCGAGGGCGGCCTGCGCGTCAGCGTGGCTTTCGGCGCGACCGCCATGGCCGCGCCGCTGCCTCAGGCCAGAGCCGGATAGTCGGTATAGCCGTGCTCGCCGCCGCCGTACATGGTGGCCTTGTCGACCTCGTTGAGCGGTGCGTTCTCGCGGATGCGGCGCACCAGGTCGGGGTTGGCGATGAAGGGCCGACCGAAAGCGACCAGGTCGTCGCCTTCCTTGACCGCGGTCTCGGCCAGCGGCTTGTCGTAGCCGTTGTTGACCATCCATGCGCCCTTGCCGCCGGCGGTGCGATAGGCGGCCTTGAGCGCTTCGTAGTCGAACGGACGGTCCTGCAGCTCGCGCGGGCCGCCGGTGGCGCCCTCGATCACGTGGATGTAGGCCAGGTGCAGCGGCGCGAGCTGCCGGACGACGTATTCGAACAGCGCCTGCGGGTCCTCGTCGTGCGCGTCGTTGGCCGGCGTGACCGGCGACAGGCGGATGCCGGTCTTGCCACCGCCGATGGCATCGGCCACGGCACGGGTCGCCTCGAGCGTGAAGCGGGCGCGGTTCTCGATGCTGCCGCCGTAGTCGTCGGTGCGCACGTTGCTGTCGCGCTTGAGGAACTGGTCGAGCAGGTAGCCGTTGGCGGCATGCACTTCGACACCGTCGAAGCCGGCCGTCTCGACCGCGTTGCGTGCGGCCGCCGCGTATTCATGGACGATGCCCGGAATCTCCGACACATCGAGCGCGCGCGGCTCCGACGTCTCCACGAAACTGGCCACGCCGTCCTTGATCAGCACGGTCTTGGCCTTGGCCGCGATGGCCGACGGCGCGACCGGCTTGCCGCCGTCGGGCTGCAGGTCGACGTGCGAGATGCGTCCGACGTGCCACAGCTGGCACACGATCTTGCCGCCCTTGGCATGCACCGCGTCGGTCACCTTCTTCCAGCCGTCGAGCTGCTCGGTACCGTAGAGGCCGGGTACGTCCGAATAACCCTGGCCCTGGTGGCTGATCGCGGTCGCCTCGGTGATCAGCAGGCCGGCGGTGGCGCGCTGCTCGTAATAGGTCGCGGTGATGGGCTTGGGAATGGCGCCGGGCGATCGGTTGCGCGTCAGCGGCGCCATGACGATGCGGTTGGCGAGCTCCAGATCGCCGGCCTTGACGGTGTCGAAGAGAGTTGGCATGTCGATTCTTGTTGTGAATGAGAAGGGAAGTCAGCGTAAACCCGTATGAGCGCCCGTGCTGTCGCGAGGTTGTGCGCGGACCAGAAGCGCATCGATGCCGCCCACTAAAGGATCGCGCCACGCGTGCGGTCTGATCTGCTGTGAATCTCGCGATGGAATCTCAGGCGGAAGGCTTTTCGGCGGCAATCGCTTCCTTGACCGCCGGACGCTCCGCGATGCGTGCTTGCCAAGCCAGCAAGTTTGCAAAACCGGAGAGGTCCACGCCCGTCGGCTTGGCCCAGCCTGTGACCGTGAACAGGTAGCAGTCCGCGACCGTGAAATGCTCGCCTGTCACGAACTGCTTGCCCGCGAGCTGCTCGTCGACATAGCTGAAGCGGCTCCGGAGCTTGTCCTTGAAGCTCACCTTGATTTCGGTCGGCATGGCGGAACCGAACAGCGGGCCGAAATTCTTGTGGATCTCGGTCCCGATGAAGGCCAGCCATTCCTGCAGGCGATAGCGCGGCAGCGTGCCGTTGGCGGGCGCGAGATTCTTCAGCGGTGCCTGGTCGGCGATGTACTGCACGATGACCTGGCCTTCGCGCAGCAGCGTGCCGTCGTCGAGTTCGAGCAGGGGCACGTAGCCGAGCGGGTTGAGCGTGTAGAAGTCCGTGCCGTCGGGCAGCTTGTGGGTCTTGGTACTGGCCAGCACGGATTCGAAGGCGATCCCGGCTTCGAGCAGTGCGATGTGCGGTGATAGGGAACAGGTGCCGGGCGAAAAATACAGCTTCATGGGAACTCCGGGGAAGAAAGGGAGAAACCGTCGGATCGACGGGATCGGGTGACCGCATCCTAGCGTCTTGGCGCGGAGCCGGTTTATCGTGTCTTGTCCTACGGCTCTACGCGGGCGTCGACTATCGGCGCTTCGACAATCGGTTTTTAATGTTTGGACACTTCGCGGCATGGGGCCGCTTCTGGAGCTCTCTCATGTTGAAGTACGCCATCATTTTCGCCATCGTTTCACTGATCGCCGGTGCCCTCGGCTTTGGCGGTATCGCTGTAGGTGCGGCCGGTATCGCCAAGGTGCTGTTCGGTTTGTTCCTGGTCCTGACGGTCATTTTCCTGGTGCTTGCTGCATTGGGTGTCGGTGCCGTCCGGAAGGCCATCGACTGATGTCGAGGGCCGCGTTTCTGCAGCACGTGGCGTGCGTGCTGCAGGTGACGCAGGTGAATTGTGCGAATACCATGTCGATGTCCGGTGCCGGACGGTCCGGGCCTGCGACCGGCATCGACACTGTGAATACGGTCTCGTACGGCGCTTCGCGCGCGGTGTCGTTACGCATCTGGGCACGTATGCGATCGGACCGCATGCTGTCTGCACTTTCGCGCTCTTGAGTCGATAGCAGGGAATGAGCTGGCGCCGGGCGAATTCGCCTTGAACGCTGTTGCCCTCAATCAGGGTAGGGCAGGTGGGCCGCCTTAAAATCGGCTTTCCGCGCTGGCCCCCTCTCCTGTAGCGCACGTTTGAAAGTGCGCACCACATCATGCTCTATCCCGAAGAATTCGACGTGATCGTCGTCGGCGGCGGCCATGCTGGCACTGAAGCCGCGCTGGCGGCCGCTCGCATGGGCGCGAAAACGCTCCTTTTGACGCACAACATCGAGACCCTGGGTCAGATGAGCTGCAATCCGTCCATTGGCGGCATCGGCAAGGGGCATCTGGTCAAGGAAGTCGACGCGCTGGGCGGCGCGATGGCGTTGGCGACGGACGAGGCCGGAATCCAGTTCCGCATCCTCAATTCGAGCAAAGGCCCCGCCGTGCGTGCCACGCGCGCACAGGCTGACCGCGTGCTGTACAGGGCCGCGATTCGCCATCGCCTGGAAAATCAGCCGAACCTGAGTCTCTTCCAGCAGGCGGTCGATGACTTGATGGTAGAGGGCGACCGTGTGGTGGGTGCGGTCACGCAGGTCGGAATCGCTTTCCGTGCGCGTACCGTGGTGCTGACCGCAGGAACGTTCCTCGACGGACGGATTCACGTCGGGCTCGACAATTACCGAGCCGGCCGTGCGGGCGACCCGCCGGCCGTCACGCTGTCGGCGCGGTTGAAAGAGCTCAAGCTGCCGCAAGCGCGCCTGAAGACCGGTACGCCGCCGCGCCTCGATGGCCGCACCATCGACTTCGCCCGATGCACCGAACAGCCCGGCGACGGCATGCCGGGCGGCACGACCGATGCGCTGCCCGTGTTCAGTTTCATGGGCCGCGTCGAAATGCATCCGCGGCAGATGCCGTGCTGGGTCACGCACACCAATTCGCGTACGCATGAAATCATCCGCTCCGGCTTCGACCGCAGTCCGATGTTTACCGGAAAGATCGAGGGCGTGGGCCCACGCTACTGCCCGAGCGTCGAGGACAAGATCAACCGCTTCGCCGACAAGGAAAGTCACCAGATATTTCTCGAGCCCGAAGGGTTGACCACCAACGAGTACTACCCGAACGGGATTTCGACCAGCCTGCCGTTCGATATCCAGCTGCAACTCGTACGTTCGATGGTCGGCTTGGAGAACGCGCACATCCTGCGTCCGGGCTATGCCATCGAATACGATTATTTCGATCCACGCGAGCTCAAGAGCAGCTTCGAGACGCGTGCGATCCAGGGTCTGTTTTTCGCCGGACAGATCAATGGAACGACTGGTTATGAAGAGGCCGCCGCACAAGGATTGTTCGCTGGCATCAATGCCGCGTTGCAATGCCGTGGTGAGTCGGCATGGCTTCCACGGCGCGACGAGGCCTATCTGGGCGTGTTGGTCGATGATTTGATTACGAAGGGTGTGACCGAGCCTTACCGCATGTTCACGAGCCGTGCGGAGTTTCGTTTGCAGCTGCGCGAAGACAACGCCGATTTGCGTCTGACCGAAGCTGGAAGAGAACTGGGCTTGGTCGACGATGCGCGCTGGGATGCGTTCTCGCGCAAGCGCGATGTTGTTTCACGTGAAACAGAGCGGTTGAAATCGACTTGGGTGAACCCGCGCAACCTTTCCGCGGAAGAATCGGCGCGCGTATTGGGCAAGGCGATCGAACATGAATACAACCTGGGGGATCTGCTCCGCCGGCCTGATGTAGATTACGCCAGCCTGATGTCGATCGACGGCGGCAAGTACGCGCCATCGGTCGCGTTGAATCCGATCGAAGTGGAACAGGTCGAGATTTCCGCCAAATATTCTGGGTACATCGATCGGCAACGTGACGAAGTGGAGCGCGCTTCGCATTTCGAAAATCTGAAGTTGCCGGAGGCGTTCGATTACGAACAGGTCACCGCACTGAGCTACGAAGTGCGGCAGAAGCTTGGCCGTCAGCGACCGGAAACCCTGGGCCATGCATCTCGTGTTTCCGGTGTCACGCCGGCTGCGATTTCGCTGCTGCTCGTGCACCTGCGAAAAGGCGGACATCGCGCTTTCGCACGCGACGTCGAAAAGTCTGTACTTGCCGAGTCGACAGGTCCATGAGTTCGGTCGACGAAGCGACGTTGCGCGAGGGTGCAGCGAAATTGGGGTTGACGCTGGACGATCGCCAGTGCGATCGTTTGTTGAGCTACGGCGCGCTGATCCTGAAATGGAACAGGGTCTATAACCTGACCGCCCTGCGAGATCCGGCACTCGTCCTAACCCACCATCTGCTCGACAGCCTCTCGGTGATTGCGCCGTTGCAGCGCCAATGCCCAGCGTTTGCCAAAACCAAGCGGCGGCTGCTCGACGTGGGTGCGGGGGCTGGTCTTCCCGGCGTGGTTATCGCTATCTTGAGAGACGACTTCGACGTCACCTGCGTGGACGCGGTTGCCAAGAAGGCCGCGTTCATCCAGCAAGTCGCGGTCGAACTCAAGTTGCCGAACCTGTGCGGTTTGCATGCGCGTGTCGAGTCGCTTTCCGGTTCGTACGATATCGTCAGCTGCCGCGCTTTCGCGTCGCTGGCGGATTTTTATCGAGGTTCCTTGCAACTGCTGGATGAGGATGGCTTGTGGCTTGCCATGAAGGGCAAGTTGCCAGAGGCGGAAATCGCCAGCCTGCAAGACTTGGTATCTCTGAAGCGGGGTATCGATGTGTTCCACGTGGAACATCTGCAGGTGCCTGGTCTGGGAGCAGAGCGTTGCATCGTTTGGGCGCGCAAAACCGACTACGAAGCCGCCTGAAAGCGGCGCTAGAAATTAAGCGTGAAACTGCCGGGAATGGCGTGGCTTAGACTTCAGGCTTTTTCAACATTCCAGGCAGTCCCATGTTCGGCATCGCTGATTACGGCGCATTCGTTGCGGCCATCGTCCTGTTCCTTCTGATCCCGGGGCCGGGCAATCTGGCGCTGGTGACGTCGACAGGGAAGGGCGGCATCCGCGGCGGACTGGCCGCGACGATGGGCCTGATCGCCGGCGATCAGGTGCTGATGTGGATGGCGGTCGCGGGCGTCGCGGCGCTGCTGGCGGCGTATCCGGCGGCCTTCAAGGCCGTGCAGTGGATCGGCGCCGGCTACCTCGCCTGGCTCGGCCTGAAGATGCTGCGCGCGAAGCCCGGCGACGCGCCGATCCTGAACTTCCGCCCGCGCGACTACTTCCGCCAGACGCTGTTCATCACGCTGCTCAACCCGAAGGCGATCGTGTTCTACATGGCGTTCTTCCCGCTGTTCGTCGATCCGTCGCAGCACCAGGGCGTGCGCACCTTCGCCGTGATGGCCGCGACCATCGCGACGCTGACGTTCTTCTACGGCCTGGTCGCCACGCTGCTCACGCACTTCCTGGCCGCGCGGCTGCGCGCCAATCCGCGCGTCGCGGCGGGCCTGGAGAAACTGGCGGGCGTGTTCCTCATCGGCTTCGGCATCAAGCTCGCGGCCTCGCGATAGACAGAGACGGAAAACAGACAGACATGGCAAAGATTTTCTGCATCGCGAACCAGAAGGGCGGCGTCGGCAAGACCACCACCACCGTGAACCTGGCGGCCGGGCTGGCCAAGGTCGGGCAGCGCGTGCTGATGATCGACCTGGACCCGCAAGGCAACGCGACGATGGGTTCGGGCATCGACAAACGCCAGCTGGAACTCACGGTGTACGACGTGCTGCTCGAATCCGCCACGGTGGCCGAAGCACGCGTGGCGTCGGAGAAGGGCGGCTATGACGTGCTCGGTGCGAACCGCGAACTCGCGGGCGCCGAAGTCGAGATGGTCGCGCTGGAACGTCGCGAAAAGCGCCTGCGCACCGCGCTGGCCGGCGTCGGCGCGCAGTACGACTTCATCCTGATCGACTGCCCGCCGAGCCTGAGCCTGCTTACGCTGAACGGCCTGTGCGCCGCGCACGGTGTGATCGTGCCGATGCAGTGCGAGTATTTCGCGCTCGAAGGGCTGACCGATTTGGTCAACACCATCAAGCAGGTTCATGCGAACCTCAACAAGAACCTGCAGATCGTCGGCCTGCTGCGCGTCATGTTCGACCCGCGCATCACGTTGCAGCAGCAGGTGAGCGAGCAGCTCAAGGGCCATTTCGGCGACAAGGTGTTCGACACCGTGATCCCGCGCAACGTGCGACTGGCCGAGGCACCGAGCTACGGCCTGCCGGGCGTGGTATTTGACCCGTCGGCACGTGGAAGCCAGGCTTTCATCGCCTTCGCCAGGGAACTGGTGGAAAAGATGCCGCCGGCAAGCGCGAGCAGCAATGCGAATTCGACGTCGGTCCTGACGCCTGCGCCGGTTCCCGCCTCGCCGCAAAGCAAGCAGAGCAAGGCCGACGAAGCGGTCGATGCCGATGAAACCTGAGTCCACGATCCTGATCCTGCCGGGCTGGCAGAACAGCGATGCCATCCACTGGCAGAGCCGCTGGGAAGCCGTCCATGGCGACCGCCGCGTCGAGCAGCACGATTGGCTCCGCCCGCTGCGCGGCGACTGGTCGGCACGTCTCGAAGAAGAAGTCATCGCGGCCAAGACACCGGTCGTGCTCGTCGCCCACAGCCTCGGCTGCATCCTGGTCGCCGCATGGGCCGCGCATTCACGTCATACCGGCAAAGTGCGCGCCGCCTTTCTCGTAGCGCCGGGTGATGTGGAACGCGAGGACCTGCGCCAGATGATTCCCGGCTGGGCGCCGATCGTGCGCCAGCGTCTGCCGTTCCCGTCATTGCTCGTCGCTGCCGACAACGATCCTTACTGCACCGCCGTCCGCTCGCGCCAGATGGCCGCGGATTGGGGCAACCGCTTCGTCGACTGGAGCGACCTCGAGGCAAGCGGCGAAAGAGGCGGCCATCTCAACAGCGAATCCGGTCTCGGCGACTGGCCCACCGGCCGAGCACTTCTGAACGAACTTGTCCGGTCCACCGCCGCCGGCGCGACCCTGTCCACCAACGAATGACCGCCATGGCCACCAAGAAACCCAAGGGCCTCGGCCGCGGACTCGAAGCCCTTCTCGGGCCGAACTTCAGCAGCGCCGACCACGCGGCGGCCGACGATGCCGCACCGCCGAACCCGACCGAACTCACACTCGACCGCATGGTCGCGGGCGCCTACCAGCCGCGCACGCGAATGGACGAGGGAGCGCTCTACGAACTGGCCGAGAGCATCAAAGCGCAGGGCATCATGCAGCCGATCCTGGTGCGCCGGCTCGGCGCCGATGCGGCGACGGAGAAAAACGCGGAGTTCGAGATCATCGCCGGCGAACGCCGTTTCCGGGCTGCGAAACTGGCCGGGCTCGAAAGCGTGCCGGTGCTGGTGCGCGACGTGGCCGACGAGGCTGCGGCCGCAATGTCGCTGATCGAGAACATCCAGCGCGAAGACCTCAATCCGCTCGAGGAAGCACAGGGCCTGAACCGCCTCGTGGCCGAATTCGGCCTCACGCACGAAGCCGCGGCCCAGGCCGTTGGCCGGTCGCGCAGCGCCGCGAGCAACCTGCTGCGCCTGCTCAATCTCGCGGAGCCGGTGCAGGCGATGTTGATGGCCGGCGACGTCGACATGGGCCATGCACGGGCGCTGCTGGCGCTCGACCGCGGCGCGCAGGTGTCGGCGGCGACGCAGATCGTCGCGAAGAAACTATCGGTCCGCGAAACCGAAGCATTGGTGAAAAAGCTCGCCGCCGATTTCGACCCGTCGGCTATTGCGCAGGCCAAGGGCGCGGAAGAAAAGTCGCGCGACATGGTGCGTGTCGAGGACGAACTCGCCGACCTGCTGATGGCGGCGGTCGAAGTGCGCGTGAAGAAGCGCAAGAAGCAGCGTGGCGGCGGCTTGGTGGAAAGCGGCGAACTGGCCATCCACTTCGGTTCGATCGAATCGTTGAACGGCCTGATCGAGCGCATCCGCCAGACCGGCGTCAGTTCCTAAAGATCTTCCCCGGATTCATGATGTTCTTCGGGTCGAGCGCCTGCTTGATCGTGCGCATCATGTCGACCGCGCCGGCGCCAGCTTCGGTCACCAGGAAATCCATCTTGTGCAGGCCGATGCCGTGCTCGCCGCTGCAGGTTCCGTCCATCTCGATGGCACGTGAAACCAGTGCATGATTGAGCACCTCGGCACGGGCGCGCTCGTCGCTGTCGTTCGGGTCGATCAGGTAACCGAAATGAAAATTCCCGTCGCCGACATGGCCGACGAGAAAGTATGGAATGCCACTGGCATCGACCTCGGCCATCGATGCCAGCAGGCAATCGGCGAGGCGGGAGATCGGCACGCAGGTGTCGGTCGAGATCGCGCGGCAGCCCGGTCTCGACTGGATCGCCGCGAAGTAGCTGTTGTGGCGCGCGGCCCAGAGGCGTGTGCGTTCCTCGGGCGTGCTGGCCCACTCGAAGGCATTGCCCCCGTGGCCGCTGGCGAGTTCCTGCACCGTCTCGGCCTGCTCCTTCACGCCGGCGGGCGAACCGTGGAATTCCATCAGCAGCATCGGTTCCTCGCGCAGGCCCAGCTTGGCGTAGGCATTCACCATGCGCACCGTGTTCACGTCGATCAGCTCGACGCGCGCGATCGGCACGCCCAACTGGATGATCTCGATGGTCGTGCGCACCGCGGCCTCGATGCTCGGGAACGAGCAGATTGCCGCCGACACCGCCTCGGGCAGCGGATAGATGCGCAGCGTGATCTCGGTGATCACGCCCAGCGTGCCTTCGCTGCCGACCATCAGCCGCGTCAGGTCGTAGCCGGCCGACGACTTGCGCGCGCGCGTGCCGGTGCGGATCGTCTCGCCGGCAGCAGTCACCACTTCGAGCGCCAGCACGTTCTCGCGCATGGTGCCGTAACGCACCGCGTTCGTGCCGCTGGCGCGCGTGGCCGTCATGCCGCCGATCGATGCGTCCGCACCGGGGTCGATGGGGAAGAACAGGCCGGTGCTCTTCAGTTCGTCGTTGAGCTGCTTGCGCGTGACGCCGGGCTGTACCGTCACGGTCAGGTCGTCGGCGTCGATCGACAGCACGCGGTTCATGCGCGACACGTCGACGCTGATGCCGCCCTGGACGGCCAGCAGATGCCCTTCGAGCGACGAGCCGACGCCGAACGGGATCACCGGCACGTCGTGGTCGCCGGCCAGGCGCACGGCGTCCGCGACGTCCCGCGTGCTTTCCGCGAAGACCACGGCCGAGGGCGGCGGCGCCTCGAAGGACGACTCGTCGCGTCCGTGCTGCGTGCGTACCGACAGTGCCGTCGAGCAACGGTCGCCGAAGCGCATCTTGAGCGCATCGATCAGCGCGTCCGGCGTCTCGCGCGATGCGTTGACGTGAGGCAAGACATGGGAAAGGTCTGTCGGTGCATTCATCGGGCGTTCTCCTGAGCAGGTCTACCATTGTACGAACCGCACCAATTCGTGCGCCCCTCCACACGACGAAGGCAACCACCATCATGGGCAACCGACTCACGCAGATCGCCACCCGCACCGGCGACGACGGCACCACCGGCCTCGGCGACAACACCCGCGTGTCCAAGGACCACCTTCGCGTGCACGCGATGGGCGACATTGACGAGCTCAATTCGAACATCGGCGTGCTGCTGTGCGAACCGTTGCCCGACGCCGTGCGCGAGTTGCTGGTCGACGTGCAACACCAGCTCTTCAACCTCGGCGGCGAGTTGTCGATGCCTGGCTACACGCTGCTCAAGCCCGAGGCGCTGCTGCAGATCGATGCTGCGCTCGCCGTGCACAACGCCGCGTTGCCACGGCTGGCTGAATTCATACTGCCGGCCGGCACGCGTGCGGCGTCGCTGGCGCATGTGAACCGCACCGTGGCACGAAGGGCGGAGCGGGCGGTCGTGGCACTCGGGCTGGCGAGCGCGGCGGGCGAAGTCAACGAGGCGCCGCGGCGGTACCTCAATCGGTTGAGCGACCTGCTGTTCGTGCTGGCGCGCGTGCTCAACCGGGTCGACGGCGGAGACGACGTCTACTGGAAGAGCGAGCGCATGGCGCGCGCTGCAGCAGCGCCATGACTGACGAGCCTCTGACCTGAAGGGCTGCAAGATACGTTTACTTACCGGCTTCACTCGCCGCGCATGCCCGCACGGCGTCGGCGATACAGGGAAGACGGAGACTGCAATTCTCATTCACGCAGAAGGAGTTTCACATGAAGAACGACAGGACTTCCAACGGTCGCAAGGCCATGACCGCCGGTGCCGCGGCACTGGCGCTGTGCATGGCCATGGCATCGGGCGGCGCCTTCGCGCAGGGACGCGGCGACGACAACCACGGACCCGGCGGACCCGGCGGCCAGCGTCAGGACCAGCGTGACGACCACCGCGACGACCGCCGTGGCGATCCGCGCAACGATCGCCGCGACGACTGGCACGACAACCGCCGTGACAACCGCCGTGACAACCGCCGCGATCATCGTTTCGACGCACGACAGGACTATCGTCCCGGAAGCCATTTCGACCGTGACGGCTACCAGCCGCATCCTGCCGACTGGCGTCGTGGCGGTCGCCTGCCGCCGGAATACCGCAATCGCCAGTACGTGGTCGACGACTATCGCGCCTACCAGCTGCAGGCGCCTCCGCGCGGTTATCAATGGGTCGGCGTCGGCGGCGAATTCGCCCTGGCGGCCATCGCGACCGGCCTGATCGCGCAGATCATCGTCCATCGCTGACCTGATCGATCGAGCGACTCGAACGCCCGATGCGGCGTCGGCCCGAAAGGGGCCGGTGCCGCATTTTCAATTCAGCCGAGGCTCGGCGCAGTCATCTGCGCGCAGACATTTTTCCCGGTGATGGTCAGCCGCAGGCCACCACCTTGCCATTCGAGCCAGTTCAGGCCGACATAGGCGTCGATGTCGCTGTCCGCGATCTGGTCGGCTTGGCGGAACTTCAGTCTTTCGACGGTGAGCAGCAGGCCTTGCCGCAGTTTTTCCCGCGATGCCGCTGCCGCTGCCGCTGCGATCTTCAAGTCGATGCGCGTCTTCTGGGTCGATGCCATGAATGATCCGTTCGAGAAGCTGATGAAAGACTGATGCCAATGTACGCGCGACGCAGGCAATGCAAGCTGCATTTGTGCACATTCAGGCCTGAAAATTAAAACTTTCGCACTCTCTTCGATGTTGTCTGGCAACATTCGTGCAGAGAAATTGCAGCGACGCAAGGGGCGGCGAGCCCGGGCCGGTTCAGCCGAACTTCCGGATGCGCTCGATCCAGGATCGGGTGCCTGCTTCGATGAGGTCGTAGGCATGCTCGAATGCCGCGCGACCCCGGCGATAAGGGTCGGGAATGTCGAGCCTGGCGCTTTCGCCGAGACGGAACACCTTGCCGCGCGCGAGCGGATAGCGCTCCTCGATGAAGCGGCGCTGCTCGTTGTCCATCGTGAGGATCAGATCGGCCTGCTGGCACATCGCCGTGTTGACCAGCCGGCCGCGATGCGCGCCGATGTCGAGGCCGTGCTCGGTCATGAGCGCCTGCGCGGTGGGATCGGCGGGCTCGCCGATCAGCGCGCCGGTGCCGCCCGAGGACACGGCGACGCCGGGCAGCGCGGCCGCGAGCATCGCCTCGGCCATGGGACTGCGGCAGATGTTGCCGATGCAGACCACGAGGATGGTTTTCAAACCGTTCTCCACTCAGACATTGCTCGTCGCCCGCACTTCCTCGATCGTCGTCAGCCCGGCGAGCACCTTGTCGATGCCGTCCTGCCGCAGCGTGCGCATGCCTTCGCGCAGGGCCGTGGCCTGCAGCGCCTCGGCCCGTCCCCCGGTCTGGATCAGATGGCGCAGTTCGCGCGAGATCACCATCAGCTCGTGCAAGCCGGCGCGGCCGTCGAAGCCGGTCTGCTCGCAGCGCTCGCAGCCGGGGCTGTGGTGCATCTGCAGCAGGCCGTCGACGCCGTGACGCTCGACCCAATCCTCGCGCACCGCGTCGCGCTCCGCGGGCGTGAATTCCGGGCCGAAGACGTGCACGTAGTCCGCCAGCAGTTCTTCGACCTGGGTGTCGGTCGCCGGATGGCTGGTACGGCATTGAGGGCAAATGCGCCGCACCAGCCGTTGCGCCAGGATCGCGAGCAGCGAGTCGGCGAAATTGAACGGGTCCATGCCCATGTCCAGCAGGCGGGTGACGGTCTCGGGTGCGCTGTTGGTGTGCAGGGTGGACAGCACCAGGTGACCGGTGAGCGACGCCTCCACCGCCACCTTGGCGGTCTCCTCGTCGCGGATTTCGCCGACCATGATCACGTCCGGATCGGCGCGCAGGAAGGCCCGGAGCGCGCGCGCGAAGGTCCATTCGATGCGCGGATTCACCTGCACCTGCCGCAGGCCCGACTGGGTGATTTCGATCGGGTCCTCGGCGGTCCAGATCTTTCGCTCGGGCACGTTGATGTAGCTCAACGCCGAATGCAGCGTGGTCGTCTTGCCGGACCCGGTCGGGCCGACGCACAGCACCATGCCGTAGGGCCGCTCCACCGAACGCTTGAGCGCCGTCAGGTTGCGCGGCGACAGCCCGAGCTTCTCCAGCGGGATCGGCTTGGCCGACGCCAGAAGTCGCATCACCACGTCTTCCAGGCCGCTGTTGGTCGGGATCGTCGCCACGCGCAGCTCGATCTTGTGCTGCGGCGAGAACTTCGCGAAATTGATCTTGCCGTCCTGGGGCTTGCGCTTCTCGCTGATGTCGAGATCGCACATGATCTTGATGCGCGCGATCATGGCGTTGCGGTAGTTGTGCGGCAGCTCCAGGTAGGTGCGCAGCTGGCCGTCCTTGCGAAAGCGGATGCGGATTTTCTCGGTGCCCGGGTAGCTCTCGATGTGGATGTCCGACACGCGCGCCTGATGGGCATCGAGCACCATGCGGTTGATCATGCGGACCAGCGAATTGTCCGACTGCTCGATCGGCGCATCTTCCTCGGGCGTGTCCTGGATGCCTTCCTTCACCAGCGTCTGCAGCAGATCCTCGGTCTTGCCGCCGTCGAACTCGATCGGCTGCAGGGTACCGCCGGCCGCGAAGCGGCTTTCGGAGACGGCGCCGATCTTCTCGTAGGCACTGGCCAGCGTGCGGTCGAGCTGCAGGCATTGCGCGAGCACCGCGCGGGTCTTCATCTGGGCGATGAATTCGACCTCGTCCACGGCCGAGCGCCGGTTGGCCGGGTCGTCGAGCGACACGATCAGCCGCCCTTCGTGGATCATCAGGGGCATCACCTGCAACCGCACCGCCGCGCTGTAGCTGATCTTGCGCAGCGCATCGGCCTCGGCCGGGAACACGTCCAGGTCGACCAGCGGATAGCCCATCTTGCGCGCCAGCGCGCTCTGCAGTTCCATGCGCGTCACGGCACCCGCACGCACCAGCAGCTCACCCAGCGGCGTGCGGCGGTCCAGCCGCTGCTGCGCCAGCGCGTTGCCCAGCTGCTCGCTGGTGATCATGCCCAGCGAGGTCAGTGCCTCGCCGATGCGCACGATCGGCATCTGCGCCTGATGCGCGAGCGCGGCCAGCAGCTGCGCCGGTGTGACAACGACGCGCGAGAGAAGGATCTCGTCGGGCACCGGGTCGAGCGGCACGCCGGTGAGGGCGGTTGCCGAGGGCAAGGCCGGCAATGAAAGCGATGCCGGCACGCCGATCTCGAAACGGTGAAAACCCACACTCGGCACGAACTGCCGCAGCACGCGACCTTCGTCGTCCGCCGGTGGAAAGAGGAACAGCCCGAACGGCGTCTCGACATGGCCGACGGTGTCTCCCTGGAGCTCGGTGTCGTTCTTGAGCGATACCCGGAAGCGCGACCGGCCTGGTTGTCGCCCGTCGCTCGGGCGTGGTTGGATCGGCGCGGTCAGAGTGAGCGCACGGAACTGGTCGAAGCGCAGCGGCAGCGTGGTACGGGTCTGCGGCAACTGGACATGGGCGATGCTTTCCTCGGGCACGAGGAAGGTCATGCGGCCAGCCACGCGCTTGTCGTTGAGGCCCATGATCTCGCAGGCCAGCGGACCGTGCTGCGGCGTGGCCTGCGGGTAGCCGGCCCCCGGCGGATTGGGCCAGACGAAACCGTCCTTGGGAGGATGAAAGTCCAGCGGTCGAGGTGTCGGCATCGGCAAAAACTCCAGGCTCAACAGGTCACTTTACTACCGTGGAGCCATGCCCTATCGAACCAGTTTCGCCGTTAATTCTTTCAGCTTACTTGAGTGCAGGCTTCGAAATAGGCTTCGCCGCCGGGGTCGGCGACTTCTCGGGCAACTCGATCTTGATGTCGAGCACCTCGAGGTCGTCCTGCCGCTCCAGGTTCACCTTGATGTCCTCGGGACTGATCGACACGTACTTGGAAATCACGGCGATGAGTTCGCGTTGCAGGTCGGCCAGGTACTCGGGGCGCTTGCCACCGAAGCTGCCGCGTTCGTGGGCGAGGATGATCTGCAGGCGCTCCTTGGCGACGCTCGCCGTTTTCTTCTTTTCGCCAAGAAGGAAGGAGAAGAACGACATGGCTCACTTCCCCCCGAAGATACGCTTGAAGAAGCCCGGCTTTTCTGCTTCGATGAAGCGCATCGGCCGCTCTTCCCCGAGGAAGCGCGCGACCACGTCGGCATAGGCCTCGGACACGTCGGTGCCCTTGTCGTGGATGGCCGGCACGCCCTGATTCGAGGCGTTCAGCACGGTTTCCGATTCCGGGATCACGCCGATCAGTTCGATGCGCAGGATGTCCTTGATGTCTTCCAGCGACAGCATCTGCCCGCCGGCGACGCGGTGGGGGTTGTAGCGGGTGATCAGCAGGTGTTCCTTGATCGGGTCGCCGCCGTCCTTGGCGCGCTTCGTCTTGCTGCCGAGCATGCCCAGGATGCGGTCGGAGTCGCGCACCGAGGAGACTTCCGGGTTGGTGACGATCAGCGCCTCGTCGGCGAAATGCATCGCCATCATGGCCCCGGTCTCGATACCGGCCGGGGAGTCGCAGACGATGTAGTCGAAGTCCATCGCCGACAAGCCCTTCAGGACCTTCTCGACGCCTTCCTGCGTCAGCGCTTCCTTGTCGCGCGTCTGCGAGGCGGCAAGCACGAACAGGTTGTCGCACTTCTTGTCCTTGATCAACGCCTGGTTCAGATTGGCCTCGCCCTGGATCACGTTGATCAGGTCGTACACCACGCGGCGCTCGCAGCCCATGATCAGGTCGAGGTTGCGCAGGCCGACGTCGAAGTCGATCACCGCGGTCTTCTTGCCGGCGAGCGCCAGGCCCGTCGCGAAGCTCGCGCTCGTGGTCGTCTTGCCGACGCCGCCCTTGCCCGAGGTCACCACCACTATCTTGGTCATTGTTCTGTTCCTGTTCCGGTTGTCGTTTCTGCGGTCGTGTTGTTTGCGTGGACGGGCCATCAGGCGATGGGTTCCATGAGGAGTTTCTTGCCGTCCAGGTGGATCTGGACCGCCTTGCCCTGCAGGTTCTTCGGCAGGTCGACTTCCGACGTCTTGTAGATGCCGGCGATGGCGACGAGCTGCGCTTCCATGCAGGTGGTGAAGATGCGCGCGGCCGTATCGCCGCGCGCGCCGGCGATCGCCTTGCCCCGCAGCGGCGCGTAGACGTGCACGTTGCCGTCGGCGATGACTTCGGCGCCGAAGCTCACCACCGCCAGCACGATCACGTCGCCGCCGCGCGCATAGACCTGCTGGCCCGAACGCAGCGGCTTGTCGATGACCAGCGTGGCGCCGGCAGGCACCGTGACCTCGCGCACGATCTGCGGCGTCTCGGGCGCCGGTGCGGTAGCTGCCGGCGCGGGAGGGCGCGTGGCCGGCGCCGGTGCCACCGGCATCTCGGCGATCGACAGGCCGGCCGCGCGCGCAGCGGCGTTGTGCCTGTCGCTGCCGCCGCGCACCGCGACCGGTTGTGTCTGGTAGTGCGCGAGCATGTCGCGCAGCGTGCGGAAATCGATGGCCGCCGAGGCGGCGTCTTCAGGAAGCTGGGAGAGGTCGATGACCACCGGCTCCTGTTCGAAGAAGTCCGGCGAATCGGCCAGCTGGTCGTTCAGCGCGGCGGCGAGCAGCGAGAGGTCGGCCGTCTTCAGGATGACGGCGATCAGAGGAAGCGTGGCGCTCTTGAACTCGAAAACCGCCTTCGTGCGCGCGGCTGATGCATCGGCCATAGGTAGAAGTCGTCCGAAAAGCCTACAAGTCTAACGGCGTCGCGCTTCAGGACAAAGGCTGCGTCTCCATCAACAAGAGGCCTCCGATGCGACTGCGATCCCCGTCTCCCCGCGCTGCGTCATCGACCGCCTGGGCGCCGACGCACCTCCGGCCGGGCGGGGCCCAGACTCCGGGCGTATCGACTTTCGTGCACAGCCCGGCTGCAGGCACGACGCACGCGCTCGCCACGGACCGCAGGCCAGGGCAACGGCATCGCGTTGCAGAAGCCGCACGACTTCGCCGCCGGCAACAGGATCGGCCACTTCTTCGACCAGGATGGCGTCAACGGATCGACGATCGCACTCGGCGGCGAAGACATCGCCTATGGAAATCCACGCCTGTCGACGGCCTGCGGCATCGTGCAGGCCCTGCTGATGGAACTCAAGACGCGCGTGACCTATTTCCGATCGAGCCTCACGTGTTGCGTGACCGTCCTAGCAGCGCCCACAGGATCAGCGCGCCGAAGGTCGCGGTGCCGATGCCGCCGAGCGCGAACTGGCCGAACTTCAGCGTGAAATCGCCGGTGCCGACGATCAGCGTGATGGCGGCGACGATGAGGTTGCGGTTCTGCGAGAAGTCCACCCTGCTGTCGATCCAGATCTTGGCGCCCGCCACCGCGATCAGCCCGAACACCACGATGCTCACGCCGCCCATCACCGGCAGCGGAATCGCCTGGATCAACGCGCCGAACTTGGGGCTGAAGCCCAGCACCAGCGCGATCAGCGCCGCCACCACGAAGACGGCGGTGGAGTAGATGCGCGTCGCGGCCATCACGCCGATGTTCTCGGCATAGGTCGTGACGCCGGTGCCGCCCGACAGGCCGCTCACCAGCGTCGCCACGCCGTCGCCGATGAAGGCGCGGCCGATCAGCGGGTCGAAGTTGCGCCCGGTCATGGCGGTCACGGCCTTCAGGTGGCCGAGGTTTTCCGCCATCAGGACGATCGCCACCGGCGCGATCAGCAGCATCGCGTTGGCCGTGAACACCGGCGCGGCGAAGGCCGGCAGGCCGAACCACGCCGCGTTGGCGATGCCGCTCAAATCCACCGGCTTGCCGAGCCCGAGCCCGTTGGTCAGCACCGCATAGAAGATCGTCGCCAGGATCAGCCCGACCAGGATCAGGAGCCGTTGCATCATGCCGCGCGCGAACACGGCCACCAGCCCGACGCACAGAAACGTCATCGCCTGCATCCAGGCGTCGAAATTGCCGGCCGCCATGTTCTTGACCGGCACGTTCGCGAGGTTCAGGCCGATCACCGCCACCACGGCACCGGTCACGACCGGTGGCATGAAGCGTTCGATCCAGCCGGTACCCACGGCCTGCGCCAGCGCGCCGATGGTCATGTAGAGCACGCCGCAGGCGACGATGCCGCCGAGCGCGACCGCGATGTTCGCGTTCGGCCCCGAGCCCGCGTAGCCACTCGCCGCGATCACCACGCCGATGAAGGCGAAGCTCGATCCGAGGTAGCTCGGCACGCGGCCGCCGGTGACGAAGAAGAAGATCAGCGTGCCGATGCCGCTCATCAGGATCGCGATGTTGGGGTCGAAGCCCATCAGGATCGGCGCCAGCACGGTGGCGCCGAACATCGCGATCACGTGCTGCACGCCCATCACGGCGGTCCGGGGCCAGGAGAGGCGCTCGTCGGGTGCGACGACCTTGCCTTCGGTGGCGTCCACTTCGCGCCATTGGAAAAGTCGGTTCATGGATTCAGCGCGGCAACAGCATCGCCATGGTGATGCGGGAAATGCAGACCGGATTGCCGGCGTCGTCGGCCATCTCGATCTGCCAGACCTGCGTCGTTCGACCGCGATGCACCGGCCGCGCGGTCCCGGTGACCCATCCGCCGGTCGCGGCGCGCAGGTGGTTGGCGTTGATGTCGAGTCCGACCGCGCGATGGCCCTCCGGCGATGCGTACATCGCGCCGATCGAGCCCAGCGTCTCCGCCAGCACCACCGACACCCCGCCGTGCAGCAGCCCGAACGGCTGCATCGTGCGCCGGTCGACCGGCACCCGGCCGCGCAGGAAGTCGTCGCCGATCTCGGTGAACTCGATGCCGAGGTGCGAGATGGCGGTGTCGCGGGCGTTGTCGGTGAGAAACCCGATCGAGATCGGTTTTTGCCAGATGGTCATGAAGTCTCCGTGGAATTTTGTTCAAAACTATAGCTAAGCTGGGCCGATGACAACGACACGACGCAGGCTGGTGCTCGCCGCCGCCGCACTGGCCGCGCTGCTCGGCGGCGTCGGCGCTTTCGTCGCCTGGAAGCTGCCCAGCGACGCGCAATTGGTCGCGCGCATCACGAAGGAGTTCGACGAGCGCACCGGCGTCGCGCTGAAGATCGGCCGCCTGCACTGGTCGCTGTTCCCGTCGCCGCGCATCGTCGTCGAGGAGGTCGCCACGGTGCAGGATGAGCCGATCCGTGCCCACCGGCTCGCCGCGACGATGCCGTGGCGCGCCGTGCTGGCGAAGGAAGTGCGCATCGAGAACCTCGAGGCCGACGGCGTGGCGGTGCCGCGCGAATCGACCGTCGCGTTCCGGGGCAAGGGCGGGGCGGGCGTTCCGGAGTCCACCGGCGGCTGGACGCTGGCCGAGACGCCGCTCGCGCGCCTGCGCATCACCGATGCCACCTGGGTCGACCGGCGCGGCATCGCGCTGACCTACGACGCCAGCGTCGATTTCGATCCGCACTGGCGTCCACGCACGGCCGAACTCGCCCGCCGCGACGCCTCGCCGCCCGCGCACCTGCGCGCCGACCGCGAAGGTGAGGAAGACCGCTGGCGCATCCAGGCCGACCTCGCCGACGGCACGGCCAACGGCACCGCGGCCCTGAAGGTGGCCGAGGGCGGGCGGTGTCCTTCGACGGCCGATTGGCGCCGCGCGGGCTCGATGTCGAACGGCTGGTGAAATCCTTCGGCCGCAACACGCCGGTCGCCGGCAAGGTCAGTGGCGAGACCGAGTTCGACACCCACGGCATGACCCCGCTGGACCTGGTGCACAACCTGCACACGCGCACCCGATTCAGCGTCAGTCCGGCCACGCTCACCAAGTTCGACCTCGCGAAGGCGGTGAAGACCGCCGGCACCCGCCGCGGCGGCCGCACGCCGCTCGACCAGCTCACCGGCACGCTGGAGACGCAGGCGAGCGCTGACGGCACACGACTGACCTACACCGGCCTGAAGGCGCGTTCCGGCCTGCTGACCGCCACCGGCTCGGCGCGCATCTTCAACCGCAAGCTCGACGGCGAGGTGGCGGTGGACATCGTCGACGGCGTGATCGGCGTGCCGCTCGCGCTCGGCGGCACGCTGGACGCGCCCGAACTCTCGCTGACCGGTGCCGCGCTGGCCGGCGCCGCCGTCGGCACCGCCGTGCTGCCGGGCGTCGGGACGGCGATCGGGGCGCGCATCGGGCAGCAGATCGAACGGATCTTCGGCAGCGAAGGCAAGCAGAAGCAACCGCACAAGGGGCCACGGGCGCCATGACTCCCCAGATTCCGAATACCCCCCAGATCCGCCTCTACCAGGACTGGCTGCGCGACACCCGCGGCCTGACGTTCGACGATTACGACGCGCTGTGGCGCTGGTCCGTCACCGAGCTCGATGCGTTCTGGCAGAGCGTCTGGGACTACGCCGGCATGCGCTCGCCGACGCCGCACGTCGCCGTGCTGGCCGAGAACCGCATGCCCGGCGCGGTGTGGTTCCCCGGTGCCCAGGTCAACTACGCGCGAGAGGTGCTGCGCCATGTGGACGCCGCGCACGCGGCAGGCGTGCCGGCGATCGTCAGCGACGACGAGCGCGGCGCCGCGCGCGAGCTGTCGTGGCCCGAATTGCGTCGGCAGGTTGCGTCGGTCGCGCTGACGTTGAAGTCGCTCGGCGTGCGGCGCGGCGACCGCGTCGCGGCCTACCTGCCCAACGTGCCCGAGACCATGGTCGCCTTCCTGGCCTGCGCGAGCATCGGCGCGGTCTGGAGCGTTTGCGCGCCCGACATGGGCACGGCGGCGGTGGTCGACCGCTTCCTGCAGATCGCGCCGACGGTGCTGATCGCCGTCGACGGCGTGCACTACGGCGGCAAGCCGCTGGACCGTGGCGCGGTCGTGCAGGACCTGCGCGCCGCGCTGCCCAGCGTGCGGCACCTCGTGCTGCTGCGCACGCCGTTCGCGGCGCGGCCGATCCCGGCCGAGATCGACTGGCAGGCGGCCGTCGCGCGCGACGATGCCGAGGTCGCCGCCTTCGAGCCCGAATGGCTGCCCTTCGACCATCCCATGTGGATCGTCTATTCGAGCGGCACCACCGGTCTGCCCAAAGCCATCGTCCACGGGCACGGCGGCGTCGTGCTCACGATGTACGCCTGCGGGCTGCACAACGACATCGGCGCGAGCTACGGCGCCAACAACTTCGGCGAGCGCTTCCACTGGTATAGCTCGACCGGCTGGATCATGTGGAACTGCCAGCTCGCCGGACTCGCCGTCGGCGCGACCGTCGCACTCTACGACGGCAATCCCGCCGGCAGCAGGGAACGGCCCGACTGGGGCGTGCTGTGGCGCTTCGTCGCGCGGCATCGCGTGACGTTTTTCGGCGCCGGCGCGGCGTATTTCGCGAACTGCATGAAGGCGGGGCCGGACATCGCAGCCTGCGGCGACATGTCGCGCGTGCGCGCGCTCGGCAGCACCGGATCGCCGCTGGCCGCGGACGTGCAGCGCTGGGGCTCGGCGCAGCTGCGCGCGGCAGGATCGCCGGACATGTGGTGGTGCAACATCTCCGGCGGCACTGATTTCTGCGGTGCTTTCGTCGGCGGCAACCGCGAGCTGCCCGAAATTCCGGGGCAGATGCAGTGCCGCCAGCTCGGCGCCGCGGTCGAGGCCTGGAACGCACGGGGCGAAGCGGTGACCGGCGAGGTCGGCGAGCTGGTCTGCGTGCAGCCGATTCCGTCGATGCCGCTGTACCTCTGGAACGACCCCGGCAACGCGCGCTACCTGTCGAGCTACTTCGACACCTACCCCGGCATCTGGCGCCACGGCGACTGGATCGAGATCGGCGCGGACGGCGGCTGCGTGATCTACGGCCGCAGCGACGCGACCATCAACCGCCAGGGCCTGCGGATGGGCACCAGCGAGATCTACGGCGCCGTCGAGGCTCTGGTCGAGGTCCTCGACTCGATGGTGATCGACCTCGAATACCTGGGGCGCGAGAGCTACATGCCGCTGTTCGTCGTGCTGCGGGAGGGCTGCGCGCTCGACGCCGCGTTGCGCGCGCGGATCGACGCCGCGATCCGCGGCGCGCTCTCGCCGCGCTTCCTGCCCGACGACGTCTTCGCGGTGCCGGAGATACCGCGCACGCTGTCGGGCAAGAAGCAGGAGCTACCGATCCGCAAGCTGCTGCTGGGGCAGCCGATCGACAAGGTCATCGACCGCGAAGCGATGAGCAACCCGGCCAGCCTGGACTGGTACGTCGCGTTTGCGGCGCGGCGTCTTCAGTGACTGCGGCGCCCGCCCGCCTGGGTGGCGGTCAGTGGCGCAACGGGCTTCGTGCACCCCATGGGCCCCGTGCAGGTGCCGCCGCGATCCGGTTCATGCGGACTTCGTTCTCCGCCAGCTGAAACAACTGTGAGGGCAAGGGCACCGCATCGGCCACGCGCGACTGGCGAAACCAGTTCAGGTGGCCGGCGGTGTTCGGCGGGCGGTTGCCGCTGACGGCCGCGAGGCTCTCCAGCGTCGTGGTGAAGCAGCCGGTGCGGTTGCGGCCTTCGGAGCAATGCACCGCCATGCTGCGCATGTCGTGGTTGTTCAGACGGTCCTTGAGCTGCGAGATCAGGCTCATCTGCGCGTCCGAACTCAGGGCCGTCTGGTCGTGCCAGCCGTTGATGTGGACCATCTTCATCGGCCGCACCTCGCCGGTCCGGTTGTTGCGCACCCGGTTCTCGAAGATCGATGCCGTTACCGGGTTCCCGCGGTCGTCGCGCACCATGGTGGAGAAGGACGGTCGACCCGAGGATTGGACCGCGTACCGGCCGCCCGCCTTGTTCTCCTTGTAGTACTCGGAATGCCGGAAGTCGCCTCGGCTCGTCAGGCTTACCGTCGTCGATGTGCCGGTCCTGAAGGCGTGATCGAGGAACTCGTCGGTGGAGAAGCGGCGCCCGGCCCCGTCGGGGCGATCCATCGGGCAGGCCGTGAAGCTGTAGCGGGTGCCGCTGGAAGGCCCTGTCGCCGTGCTCGGCACCAGGGAGTCGAAATGCGGTGCGGGAGCGTGGCGGGGCATCAGCTGCGGGGCGAGTTGCGCGGTGCGTTGCCGCTCGGCAGTCGACAGCGGCATGAGCATCTGCGCCGTACGCAAGGGTGCGATGCGAGGCAGGACCACGCCGTCCGCGGGCGGTGGGCCCTCGGAGCGGGCCCAGGGTAGGACGGTGGCCGCTGCGATCGCGGGCAGTTGGTGCATGGGCCGGGCGCCTTGGCCTGAGGGGATGGAAGTGGGCTGGATCATGCGGGCGAGGTTAGGCGTGGGGGTACAGGGGGCCTTTGAGAGGATTCCTAAAACGCGAGCCCACCCGCGGGCCGAGAGCGCCGATGAGTTCGTCGAGCGTCCGCAGCTGTCCCGCGTTCTCCTGACCGGACCCGACGCCACCCAGACTCATCGGATCGAGCACCGCCAGGCGCCCCGAACGATCCAGTCCGTACTGCAGGTCGTAGACGATGAGTTCTTCGCGTCGGATGGTGTCCCTGATCCGCACCAGATCGTCGAGCGTGCGCCGATTGACCCACGGCGACTCCAGGAACTCGCGGCCTGCGGGCGTCTGCGGCAGCTGGGGCTTGAAGACCGCTTCGTAGCGTTTCATGACCATGGCTTCGCGCCCGTGGAAGTTGCCGACCTGCGAGATCGACGCCACCGGCATGCCGACGGCCTTCAGGCGTCCGATGTTCACGATCTCTTCGCAAAGCCAGTCGGGTCCGTCGCTCCTCGTCGCCACCAGCACCTGGTAGGTCCCCGGGATCTCGAACGCTTCCTTCGCGGAGCCGCGGCCCAGCGCAGCGCCGGTGCGGATGTGATCGAGACTGTGGGAGGCGAGCTGCGAGCGCAGGCGGGCGGTGGCTTTCGCCTCGTCCGCCTCCAGCCGGTCGATGAGCGGCGCCTGCAGGCACCGGCCCAGCGGCCGGCCGCGCAGGAGCGCGGGACGGTGCCCTGCGCCGAGAGCGTCGGCAGGACGCGGCGCAACGGTCGAACGGGTCCATGTGCGGTCCGCGAAAGCCGGTCTCGACGACGGGTCGAGCGTTGGACGGGATCGATCGGTCGAGGCGCAGGCGTTTCGGGTTCGCATCCCCCGCAGGCTAGGTCGACGGTTGTGTCCGTGGCCTGCGAACCGTCCGAAATTCAGGAAAAACCGTCGCGAAAAAGGTGCTCGTAGGGTTTGGAGACGATCAGCTTGTCGTCGCGCCCGGCCATGCGCACCATCAGCCGGCCGAAGTCGTCGCGCCGCGCGCCTTCGATGTGATTGACGTTGACGACGAAGCCGCGGTGGATGCGCATGAAGTCGGAGGGCCTGAGGTGCTGGTGCACCAGGTTGAGACCCAGCCTCATCAGGCCCTCCTGATCCTTCAGAACCACGCGGGTGTACTTGCGCTGCGCCTGGAAATAGCGGACGGCGGAAAGCGGACTCCACACCAGATCCTGCCCGCGCAGGAACCTGATCGACCTGAAGGCCGCACCGGTCCGTGGAGACCGCAGTCCCAGTTCGGCGGACCGCGCCGACAGGGTGGATTCGACCTTGCGCAGGGCCTGCTCGAAGCGGTCGGCCCGAACCGGCTTGAGCACGTAGTCCACCGCATCGCAATCGAACGCCTCTGCCGCGAACAGTGCGTCCCCAGTGACGAAGACCACCGGACAGATATCCCCCAGCTCCCGCACTACCGCAAGACTTGTCGTACCGGGAAACAGCACATCGAGGATGCAGAGATGGGGTTGCACGCTGTCGAGTACAGCCGCCATGTCCACGACGGAAGAAAGCTGCGCGGCTATTCGCCATTCGGGACGGAGCTTCTGCACGAGGCCCGACAGATGCGCGAGCTGATAAGGGTCGTCGTCGACCAGCAACACGGAAATCTGCTGCGTCGCCTTGGGCTCGGCGTCCATCGATGTCTCTGAAACCTGCATGTATTGGAAATGAGAAGTCGCGCGCAGGTGGCACATCGACGGTGGGTTGATAGGGCTTCGACCAGCGACCAGTTCAAAAATGAGTAATTTGCTTCTAAGAAAGATTGAACTCTGGCTCGACCGGCACATAGGTTGGCTATGCAGCTTGTTCGAATAATGAACGGATCTGAAATTATGGGGGCCATAAATTCACATAAGTTTAGATTTCAGGTGTTGGACTAAAAAAAACAAGATGGTTCATTGCCGCATTGAAAACGTTTTGCTAGCCGTTCAAAACGGTTTGTTCCCGGAATCGCGTGCCTCGTTCCTGTCCAGGTACACCTCGTAACTTGTTGCAATTATTGACACGTTCGCTTTCTAGAGTTGCACATCTTTAGAAAAAAGAGGGCTCGAAAAAGTGCTTTGCATCTCGTTAAATCAACGAGGCGCATGCGACAAGAACATAAGTCTTGCGTCAAATAAAAAGCACTCGATTGAAAAATGTCTGCGAATTAGTTCACGCCTAGGCATTATTTTCTGAATGATTCGGGCCGAGCAATGTTTAGAAAATATTGCGCGGCGAGTTCGTTTTCTTTGAGTGAATGCAATCGATGATCAATCCTTATTTTTGGACATTGCGACGATGGTTGGTGGTGGCTGCATGTGTTTTATCGATGGCGCCACCGACATTTTCGCAAACACGGACCCAGGAAAGTACCTCTCTTGACGCTTTGTTACGGCAATCTCAGGCAATTCTTATCCAAATCGACACTCAAGATGCCGCTGCAGTATGGGCGGGTGCCTCAGCAATCATGCGTGAAAGCTCGAAGAAAGACGAATTTGTTGCGCAGACTGCTCGTGATCGTATGAGGCTCGGTTCAATTAGCTCGCGTATGTGGCAATCGATCGTCTATACAAGTTATGCCGACGGAAATGTGCAGCAAATACCTTCCGGTGAATATGTAAACCTGAACTTCATCGTACTGGGTGCAAGTGGCCAAGCGCTGAAAGAGTCGATTAGCTTCCGTTTTGAAGAAGGACGATGGCTTATGACGGGATATATATCGCAACGAGTAGATTGAAACAAATTTTTATCCAGATTATTTTAAACACAGGGTTTATATGAACAAAAGCTATCGTTCCATTTACAATGACGCTCTCGGCGTTTGGGTTGCTGCCTCCGAACTAACAAAAGCGCGAGGAAAAACAAGCGCTACTGCCATAGTTGCTGTTGCACTTGTCGGCGCCTCACTTTTTTCGCCTTTACAGGCCAATGCTGGATTCGCGTCTGGTCCCGGCGTAACTGCAAATGGACCCAATCAATCAGTTGCTTTTGGTGTTAATTCCTCGGCCAACGGTTCTTCCGCGACAGCAATTGGCGGTGGAGTAGGAAGCGGCGCAACCGCGAACGGAACATCGAGTGTGGCACTCGGTTCCAATTCGGTTGCAAACGGCACGGGCTCGCAAGCAATTGGGGATGCGGCCACAACAGAAGCTGATAATGCGACTGCTCTTGGCCAGAATTCCCATGCCAGAGGAACCAACAGTATCACCATCGGCCAAGGTTCGCAGGCGAATCAGGAAGGAGCGGTTGCACTCGGCGTCGGAACAATAGCCGACGGCTATTATAGCTTGGCTTTGGGTCAAAATGCTAAAGCAACTGTCGCGAATAGTGTGGCTTTAGGCAGAAATAGTGTTGCTAGCAGTGCCAGCAATGTTTCTTCAGCAACTCTACGGGGCGTAACTCGTAATTTTGCAGGTGCGACTTCAATGGGTGTTGTCAGCATTGGCGCTAATTCCGATAATACCCGTCAAATTCAAAATGTTTCAGCTGGTCAAATTGCTGACGCATCGACCGATGCAACCAATGGTTCGCAGCTTTTTGCTGCATTTGAAGCAATCAATGCCCTGGATTTGAAGGCACAGAATGCTCCTGTTAGATATTCAACTCCAGCAGCGCCTACGACACCTATTTCTGCAGACAACACTGTTGTTACAAATGACTTGACGTTGTATGGAACCGGTGGTCCCGTGGCCTTGCATAACGTTGCGGATGGACAAGTCGCAGCTGATTCAAAAGATGCGGTCAACGGTAGCCAGTTGAACACGACGAACACGAACCTCAACACGACGAACACTAATGTCACCAATTTGAGGACGTCTGTTGACAACGGTGCAATAGGCCCGGTCCAGTACTCGAATTCTGCAAATCCCACGGTACCTAACGGCGGTACGAAAACCAACGACGTGACTCTTGTTGGCGGAGATGGAGGTTCGGTCGGCATACATAACGTGAAAGATGGTGTTGTTGGTTCGGGTTCGACCGACGCCGTGAACGGCTCGCAACTGAACAGCGTGATCACCCCCATCATCAACGGGACCATTGGGCTGGTCCAGCAAAAAGGCGGCTCGCCAGGCAGTGGTGACATCACGGTCGGTGCGAACACCAACGGCATCGTGGTCGATTTCGCCAACATCGTAGGTACCGATCGCAAGCTGACACATGTCGCACCAGGCGTCATCAGCACCACTTCGACCGACGCCATCAACGGCAGCCAGTTGAATACGACGAACACGAACCTCAGCACGACGAACACCAATGTCACCAATTTGAGGACGTCTGTTGACAACGGTGCAATAGGCCCGGTCCAATACTCGAATTCTGCAAGTCCCACGGTACCTAACGGCGGTACGAAGACCAACGACGTGACTCTTGTTGGCGTAGCTGCAGCTCCGGTCGCCATACATAACGTGAAGGATGGTCTTGTTGGTTCGGGTTCGACCGATGCCGTGAACGGCTCGCAACTGAACAGCGTAATCACCCCCATCATCAGCGGGACCATTGGGCTGGTCCAGCAAAAGGGCGGTGCGCCAGGCGGTGGTGACATCACGGTCGGTGCGAACACCAACGGCACCGTGGTCGATTTCGCCAACAGCGTAGGCATCGATCGCAAGCTGACACATGTTGCACCAGGCGTCATCAGCACCAGTTCGACCGATGCCATCAACGGCTCGCAAATTGCAGGAATCCAGGCCACGGCCAACAATTCCGTGCAATACGACAACGATTCCAAGACGAGCGTCACGCTCGCCGGCCCGGGTTCCGGAACGAAGCTTGCGAACGTCGCCGACGGCACGCTGTCCCCGACCTCGAAGGACGCGGTCAACGGCAGCCAGCTGAACACCACGAACACGAACCTCAGCACGACGAACACCAACGTCACCAACCTGACGAACAACATCAACGACGGTCTCATCGGCCTGGTGCAGCAGGTCGGTGGCAAGAGCGCTCCGATCACGGTCGGCGCCCAGACGGGCGGCACCGAGATCAACATGGCCGGCACCGCCGGCAACCGCAAGCTGGTCAACGTCGCTGCAGGCACGGCCGCCACCGATGCGGTGAACGTCAGCCAGCTGTCGGCGCTCGACTCCAACGCGGTCAAGTACGACGACGCGACCAAGACGAGCATCACGCTCGGCGGCGGTGTCAACGGCACGAAGATCGCGAACGTCGCCGACGGCACGCTGTCCCCGACCTCGAAGGACGCGGTCAACGGCAGCCAGCTGAACACCACGAACACCAACGTCACCAACCTGACGACCAACATCAACGACGGTCTCATCGGCCTGGTGCAGCAGGTCGGTGGCAAGAGCGCTCCGATCACGGTCGGCGCCCAGACGGGTGGCACCGAAGTCAGCATGCTGGGCACGGCCGGCGCGCGCAAGATCACCAACGTCGCAGACGGTACGGTGGCAACCGATTCGAAAGATGCCATCAACGGGGGCCAGCTGAAGGCTGTCCGCGACATCGCTTCCAATTCGGTTCAGTACGACAACGACAACAAGACACTGATCACGCTTGGTGGCGTGGGTGCAGGGGTGCCTACGACGCTGACGAACGTGAAGCGCGGCGCGCTCACGGCCGCCAGTTCTGACGCGGTGAACGGGGCACAGCTCTTCGAGACCAACGCCAACGTGACGAACGTGACCACTACGGTCAACAACATCATGGATGGTGGAGGTATCAAATACTTCCATGCCAATTCGAAGTTGGCTGATTCCACCGCAGTGGGTACCGACTCGGTCGCCATCGGTCCGCAGGCGAATGCCCGCTATGCCAACAGCGTCGCGATTGGTGCAGCGAGCGAGACGGGCCTCGTGGCGCCGACCGGCACGGGCTTCGTCAACGGCGCCGTGGCACCGGCATCCGAGGTTTCGATCGGCTCGTCCTCGCAGCAGCGACGTTTGACGAACCTCGCGGCCGGCTCAGCCGACACGGATGCGGTCAACGTCGCTCAGCTCAAGGGCGTGACGGGCAACATCAACACGGTCATCGGTCAGACGGTGTTCGATCCGACAACGGGCAAGGCACTGGCACCCATCTTCACGATCCAGGGCAGTCCGTACAACAACGTGACCTCCGCTTTCAACGCGGTGGACAAGAGCGTGACCAACATCACGAACTCGATCACCAACGGCGCCATCGGTCCCGTCCAGTACTCGAGCACCGGTTCGCTCAATCAGCCCAACGGCGGCATCAAGTCCAACGACGTCACGCTGGTCGGCCTGGACACCACCAAGCCGGTGGGTCTGCACAACGTCGCCGCGGGCCTAACGACGGCGACTTCGACCGACGCCATCAACGGTGGCCAGCTGAATGCCGGACTGGCATCGGTGGCGACGAACCTCGGCGGCAAGTCGGTCTACAACTCCGTGACCGGTGCGGTGACGGCGCCCACGTACGTCATCAACAACGCGACGTACAACAACGTCGGATCCGCGCTCGAGGCGATCGACGGCTCCATCTCAGGTGGCAAGGGCATCAAGTACTTCCATGCCAACTCGACTCTGGCAGACAGCAGTGCAACCGGTACGGATTCCGTTGCCATCGGCCCGGTCGCTTCGGCATCGAAAGCCCGTACCGTGGCAATGGGCGCCAATGCGGCTGCGACGGCGGACGACGCCATGGCGCTCGGTGCCGGGGCCAAAGCCTCGGTTGCCAATTCAGTGGCGTTGGGAAACACCTCGGAAGCGACGCGCGGCGCCCTGACCGGCTATACCGCCTTCGGCCTGAGTGCGGTGCAGAACTCGGCCGGTGAAGTGGCCGTGGGCGCTGCCACCGGTGCTCGCCAGATCACGAATGTCGCGGCCGGCTCGGCAGCGACGGACGCGGTAAACCTGGGCCAGATGAAAGGTGCGGTGACCGGACTGGGCGCTTCCATCACCAACGTTCTCGGCGGTACCTACAACACGACGACGGGTGCCTACACCGGACCGACTTACATCACGTACGGCAGTACGACGGCGACCACCGTTCAAGGCGCGTTCGACAACTACAACTCGACGCTGACCAAGGTCACCAACGGCGGCACGGGTCCGGTGCAATATTCCGACGCAGCCACGCCGACGATATCCAATGGCGGGAAACCCTCCAACGACGTGACTTTGGTGGGCGCGAAGGTGAGCGCACCGGTAGGTCTGCACAACGTCGCTGCAGGTCTGACGACGGCAGAGTCGACCGATGCGGTCAACGGCAGCCAGATCAACAAACTGGCTGCCTCCGTAGCGACCAATCTGGGCGGCAACTCTACGTACGACCCGAAGACCGGCACGGTCACGGCGCCAACGTACAACCTGCAGGGTGGTTCGTACAACAACGTCGGCAGCGCCCTGTCGGCAATCGACGGCGCGACGACACGCAACAGCACCGCCATCACCAACATCACCAACGGCACGGCCGGCATCGTGAGGCAGGAGGGTGGCGTACCCGGAGACGGTGTCATCACCGTGGGCAAGGAGACCGGCGGCACCAAGGTCGACTTCACCAATGATGCGGGCAACAGCCGGGTCCTGACGGGCGTAGCCGGTGGTGAACTCTCTGCCGCGTCGAAAGACGCGGTGAACGGGTCACAACTCTACGAAACCAACGAGATCGTGAAGGGAATAAACGGGGGTGGTGGCATCAAGTACTTCCACGCCAATTCGACCGGCGCCGATTCGAAGGCCGTCGGTACCGACAGCGTCGCGGTCGGCCCCACCGCCGTGTCCAACGGCGCGGGTTCCGTCGCCATCGGCAGCGGTGCCACGACCGGCGCTGATGGCGCGACGGCTGTCGGTCAGGGCGCACAGGCGAGTGCCGCGAACTCCGTAGCTCTGGGTGCAGGCTCCGTCGCGAGCCGCGGGGCGGAAAGCTATCGTCCGGCCTACTTCAACAACGGCGCGACCTTCAACAGCGCCGGGACGGTCTCCGTGGGCAGCGAAGGTGCGGAACGTGTGATTTCGAACGTCGCTCCAGGTGTTCGCGATACCGACGCCGCCAACGTCGGTCAGGTCAAGGGTCTGTCTGCCAGCGTTCAGCAGCGCATGAATTCGATGGAGCGCAGTAACAACCGTGCCATCGCTTCGACCGCGGCTCTGTCCTTTCAGCCGGTTCAGCAGCATCCGGGTCAGTTCGCGATGTCGGCAGGTGCAGGCCACTACCAAGGTGAGACGGCCGTGGGTGTGGGTGGCAATTACCTCTTCCAGAGCGGGCGCCAGAAGGTCTACGCCGGTGTGGCCAGCGCGACGGGTGGCAAACCCATCATCCAGGTCGGTTTCTCCGCCGCTTTCGGCGACTGATGCAGCCATGAAGACTTTCAACCACCAAAGTTCACCGCAGGAGGCCTTGGGCCTGGCGGTGACCGACGCCTCCGCGTCGGCGGCCCGGCGTCGAAATCCCGGTCGCGACACTCCGCCTGAAGTGACGGGCAGGCATCGCTCAGGATATGTCGCGGCGGGTTGCGCGGCGCTGTTCATGGGTTGTGCGATGAGCGCCAACGCCGCGGAAACCGTCGTTTCACGATCGGGGCCGATCGTCGAGCGGCATATCGCCGCCGACATGCGGCCGGGTTCGTTCGGCGATGCGCAACGCATTTTCCCTGCCAAGGTCGACGGCGACGCGTGGACCACCGGCGCGGACATCGACGCCGCGCAATCGGCACTCGATGCGATTCGCCAGCGCGATGGTTCCATACCGACGCAGGGCGTGCGTGCTTTCGGCACGGCCAAGGCTCAATGCTGGATCGATCTTGCACACCATGGCTACCGGGAAGTGGCCCTGAACGGCCTCACCGAAACCAGCGTTGCAGTGGCGCGTCGACAGATCGAGGCGCTCGAGGCGAACAGCACCGTGGCCGAGCTCGACACGCCCGAGACGCGACGCGGGACGGACACCGCTTTTGCAGGTTTGCCGCAGGTTGCCGGTGTGCGTGAGGACCTGTGGCAGCGGCTCGCGGGTTATCGCACACCGAAGGCGCTGCGCTGCGTACCGAAGCTCGTTCCCTGCATGGAGACCGATCTGGTCGAGGCGGGCTACGAAGTCGCAGCCAACCTCCGGCCGGTGTCGCATGCAGAAGATGCGCTCGGTCGCGCCATGGATCGCATGTCGAAGATCGACGAGGGACTCGCGGCGTGCAGCGAACCCATGGTTGCTGCCCCGCCACCGCCGCAACCCGTGCCGGCACCTTCGACGCGCCGTTTCACATTGTCGGGTGAGACGTTGTTCCGGTTCGACGGGTCGAACGAAGCTGCGTTGTTGCCCTATGGGCGCGCCGAGATCGACAAGATCGTCTGGAAGCTGCGCAACGACTACACGCACATCGATCGTCTTGAGGTCAATGGCTACACCGATCGTTTGGGGTCGACGGCCTACAACGCGCGGCTGTCGCAGCGACGTGCCCAGACCGTGGCGAACATGTTGCGCAAGCTCGGCGTGAATGCGGGTGCGGTGTCCGTGCGCGGCCTTGGTGAACGTGACCCGGTCACGACCGACTGCAAGGGGACGATCGCGACGAAGGCGCTGCGCGAATGCTTGCAACCCGATCGACGCGTGGTACTCGACGTTTCCGGCGAAACGCGGCAATGACCAGGTCGTGCCTCCCGTGTCGATAGGGTCTGGGGGGCTGGCCAGCGGACATGCCACGGTCGCGAACCGGTCGACGGGGCGACCCGCATTGCGCAGCCTGTTCGCCTGCGTCGTCCTGGGCGGTGTGATGGCCGGGCAGGGCATGGCACAGTCCGCAGCGTCCGAGACGATTGCACCTCCGAAAGAGGCACGAGCAGGCATGGAGACGACGAGCAGCCCGGGTCCGACGAACCCGGTCGTGATGCTGGCGCGTCAGGTCGGCGCGGCGCGATGCGCCGATATGGCACGCCGGATCGGCGGTCAAGTCGTGGGTGCCTTTCCGAGCGCCGGCGTCGTGCTCACGCCGCCAGGCGTCGCCGACCAGTCGATGATCAGCGCATCCATCGAGACGCGTGACGGGCAGGGCATGCATTTCGTCAGCGCATTCCTTGGCCCGAACGGGCGGTCGGGGTGCGACGGAGGCTACGACGACATCCGCTACTGGCCGAAGTCGTGCGACCAGCTGGTCATCGACGAACTGCGGGGTCTGAGTGCCATTCATCCGCTCGGACCCGAGATCGGAACGCTTGTCGCGGCATCGAGCCAGCATATCTACCTGATGCCCGCAGGCGTCGGCTGCGTCAGCATTCGCAAGGAGATGCTTTCCTAGAGGGTCAGAGCCAGAGGCCGTTCCGCGGCATCTGGATCGTCGTCGCCGGATCTCCAACGCCAAGCATCGAACCGATCGCGATGCTCAGCAGCGAGACGAAGAGGCTCGCGAAAAGAGCGGTCCAGAATCCGGACACCCTGAAGCCGCGAACGATCGCCGAGACCAGCAGGATCATCAGTGCGTTGATCACCAGCAGGAAAAGGCCGAAGGTCAGCAGCGTCAACGGGAGCGTCAGCACGATGAGCAGTGGCTTGACGACCGCGTTGGCGAAGCCCAGCAGCAGTGCCGAGACCAGGAGCGATCCGGTGCTGTCGAAGCGAAGTCCACGAAACAGAAAACTAGCGACCCACAGGGAAACGGCGATGGTGGCCCAATGAATCAAAAAGGGCGTCAAGGTCTGGAGCATGGCGATCGGTCGGCGGCAGGAAGAGCTTCTGCACGCAGGAGTGGGCAGGCAAGCTAGGGCAGGGATTGCACCATATCGGAATTCGTGGATGCCGACACGACCGTGCTCGCCATCGATGGGGATTCAGGTATTGGCGTCAGCGGCCTGGACCAGCCAGTCGCGGAATCGCTCCAGCACCGGAAAATCCCGCGCCGATTCCGGCATCACCAGGTAGTAGTTGCGTTCTCCCTTCGGTGTATCGGCGCACGCCACCACGAGCTCGCCGCGTGCGAGTTCTTCCTCGATCAGCAGCGTGGGGATCAGCGCCATGCCCAGGTCGTGGGCGGCCGCGACCGCGAGCATCGAGAACAACTCGTGCCGCGGGCCCGAGCGTGCGAGCGGCGCATTCACGCCGTGGGCGTCGAACCAATGGCGCCAGCCGTCGGGCCGCGTGCTTTGCTGCAGCAACGGCATACCCGCGATTTCGGCCGGCGTTGCTTCCTTTCGGGGGCCGGCAACGTACTGCTTCAACAAGGCTGGGCTGCACACCGGCACGACGTCCTCGCCCAGCAGCCGTACGGCCTGCGTGCCGGGCCAGTTCGTCACCTGGGTGCGTGTTCCAGCGTAGAGCGCAGCATCGAACTCGGTGTCGTGAAAGAGAAAAGGACGGGTGCGCGTCTCGATGTGAACCACCACGTCAGGCCATCGGCGTGCGAAGTCGGGCAGCCTCGGAATCAGCCAGCGCGTGGCGAAGGTCGGCACGGCCGCCAGTGACAGCACGCCGCTCGCGTCGTGCCGTGCCATCGCGTCGAGCGTGTCGCGCTCGATCGCTTCGAGGCGCGCGGCGACCTGACGCGAATAGGCCCGCCCGCCGGCGGTGAGTTCGACGCCGTGACGCGCGCGCCGAAACAGCGTGGTGCCGAGGAACTCCTCCAAAAACGCGATCTGCCGGGAGACCGCGCTCTGCGTGAGCGCGAGTTCCTGCGCGGCACGCGTGTAGCTCTCGTGGCGCGCTGCCGCGTCGAAGCACAGCAGCGTCTGCAGCGGCGGAATCTTCCTTCTCATATATGCATCGAGTGTATGAGCACTGTCGAATTTCAACGAAAGCCGCGGCTTGCTGAAGGCGATGCATGCCATGTCGAAATTTCAGATCCAGGAGCGAGATATGCGCCTGGCGCATGCGATGGTGCGAAACACTCGTTTGCGTACCACCGGAGGCGCAGCTAGGATGACCTATTCCTTTCCTTTCTCACCGAACGATCGAGACACGCCATGGCCACCAAAGCTGCTTTTCATTGGGACGATCCGCTGTTGCTCGACCAGCAACTCACCGACGAGGAACGCATGATCCGCGACGCCGCCAACGCGTACTGCCAGGAGCGCCTTCTGCCCCGCGTGGTCGAGGGCTTCCGCAGCGGCGTGACCGATCCGGCGATCTTCCGCGAGATGGGCGAACTCGGCCTGCTCGGCCCGACGATCCCCGAGCAGTACGGCGGCCCGGGCCTCAATTACGTCGCCTACGGCCTGATCGCGCGCGAGGTGGAGCGCGTCGATTCGGGTTACCGGTCGATGGCCAGCGTGCAGAGCTCGCTGGTGATGGTGCCGATCAACGAATTCGGCACCGAGGCGCAGAAGCAGAAATACCTGCCCAGGCTGGCCACCGGCGAATGGATCGGCTGCTTCGGCCTGACCGAACCCGACCACGGCTCCGACCCCGGCAGCATGGCGACGAGGGCGAAGAAGGTCGCGGGTGGCTACCAGCTCTCGGGCAGCAAGATGTGGATCAGCAATTCGCCGATCGCCGACGTGTTCGTGGTCTGGGCCAAGGAAGTCAGCGAGTCCGGCGCCGTCGGTCCGATCCGCGGCTTCGTGCTGGAAAAGGGCATGAAGGGCCTGAGTGCGCCGGCGATCCACAGCAAGGTCGGCCTGCGTGCCAGCATCACCGGCGAAATCGTGATGGACAGCGTGTTCTGCCCCGAAGAGAACGCGTTTCCCGAAGTGCAGGGCCTGAAGGGGCCGTTCACCTGTCTCAACAGCGCGCGCTACGGTATTTCCTGGGGCACGCTCGGTGCCGCCGAGGACTGCATGCACCGGGCCCGCCAGTACACGCTCGACCGCAAGCAGTTCGGCCGCCCGCTCGCGGCCAACCAGCTGATCCAGAAAAAGCTGGCCGACATGCAGACCGAGATCGCGCTCGGCCTGCAGGGCAGCCTGCGGCTGGGTCGCATGAAAGACGAGGGCACCGCCGCGGTCGAGATCACCTCGATCATGAAGCGCAACAACTGCGGCAAGGCGCTGGACATCGCACGCCTGGCGCGCGACATGATGGGCGGCAACGGCATCAGCGACGAATTCGGCGTGGCCCGCCATCTGGTGAACCTGGAAGTCGTGAACACCTACGAGGGCACGCACGACATCCACGCGCTGATCCTGGGTCGCGCGATCACGGGCATTGCGGCATTTGCCAACTGACATGAGCGTGGCAGGCGCACCAGTCGCGGCGGCACTCGACGGCGTCAGGGTGCTCGATCTCTCCCGCGTGCTCGCGGGTCCGTGGTGCACGCAGATCCTCGCGGACCTGGGTGCCGATGTCGTGAAGATCGAGCGCCCCGGCGTCGGCGACGACACGCGCGGCTGGGGCCCGCCGTTCCTCAAGGATGCCGACGGCAACGACACCGATCAGGCGACGTATTTCACCGCCTGCAACCGCAACAAGCGCTCGGTCACCGTCGACATGGCGACGCCCGAAGGCATGGCGTTGCTGCAGCGCATGGCCGCGGAGTGCGACATCGTCGTCGAGAATTTCAAGACTGGCGGTCTGAAGCAGTACGGGCTCGACCACGAGTGCCTGCGCGCGGCGAACCCGGCGCTCATCTACTGCAGCGTCACCGGCTTCGGGCACGACGGCCCGCATGCGTCGCGCGCGGGCTACGACCTCATGATCCAGGCGACCAGCGGGATGATGAGCATCACCGGCCGGCCCGACGAGGTGCCCGGCGGCGGTCCGCTGCGGGTGGGCGTGGCGTTGACCGACCTCTTCACCGGTGTCTACGCCAGCACGGCGATCCTCGCGGCGCTGCAGGTGCGTCACCGCACCGGTGAAGGCCAGCACATCGACATGGCGCTGCTCGACGTGGGCATGGCGATCCTGGCGAACCAGGCGAGCGCGTTCCTCAACGCCGGCAGCGTGCCGCAGCGCCAAGGCAACAGCCACCCGAGCCTGGCGCCGTACCAGGATTTCCAGACGCGGGACGGCGCGATGCTGCTGGCCATCGGCAACAACGGGCAGTTCGCCCGCTTTTGCGATGCCGCCGGACATCCGCAGTGGTCTGCCGACGCGCGCTTCGCCACCAACACGCTGCGCGTGAAGCACCGCGATGTGCTGATCCCGGCGATGCAGGAGGTCACGCGCACACGCACCACGGCCGACTGGATCGCGCTGCTCGAAGACAAGGCCGTGCCTTGCGGGCCGATCAACGACATCGCGCAGGCCTTCGACGATGCTCAGGTGAAGGCACGCGGCCTGGCGGTGGCGCTGCCGCGCGACGGTGCCGCGCTGGGCGACGGCATCGAAAGCATCGTCGGCGTCGCGAGCCCGCTGCGGTTGTCGGCGACGCCGCCGGTGCTGCGCCGTGCGCCGCCGGCGCTCGGCCAGCACACCGACGAAGTGCTGGCGGAATTCGGCATCGATATCGAGGCGCGGGCCGCGTTGCGCGCAGCAGGGGCGCTTTGAGCCGACGCCGTGCTCGGGGCGCGGCCGGCGCATGGCAGCACCTTCAGGTCTCGGACAGCCTGCCCACGATGGCGCCCAGTCGTCGAAGCGCGCCGTCGATGTGAGCGTCGTACGGCCAGCCGCAGTTCAGCCGCAGGAAGTGATCGCAGCGCGATGAGTTCGAGAACAGCAGCCCCGGCGCGACCAGGATGCCCTCGCGCAGCGCCGCCTCGAAGACGGCACCCGAGCCGCATTGCCGCGGCATCTCGATCCACAGCTGCAGCCCGCCGCCCGGCAGGTTCAGCCGCGTGCCTTCGGGGAAGTAGCGCGCGATCGCTTCCGCCGTGCGTTCGCGTTGGGTGCCCAGCGCGGTCCGCAGCCGCTTGAGGTGGCGGTCGTAGGCGCCGGTCGCCATGAACTCGCCGGCGCCGATCTGCGAGAGCACTTCGTTGTTGCGCGTCTGCGTGTACTTCAGCATCTCGATGCGTGCCTGCCAGCGTCCGGCCGCGATCCAGCCCAGGCGCATGCCCGGCGCGAGGATCTTGTGCATCGACGCGCAGTGCATCACGTTGCCGCTGCGGTCCCACGACTTGATCGCGCGGGGCTGGCGGTCGGCGTCGAGCGGGTTCTGCAGGTGCGGCACCACGACCACGGCCTTGATGTCGCCGTAGGTGCGAACGGCGAGTTCGAGCGCCTCCATCGACAGGCCGGTCTGCGGGCTGGTCGGAATCTCGAGCGCGCGCAGGCCGAGGCTTTCGAGCACCTGCAGCAGGCCGTAGAAGGTCGGCGATTCGACGGCGACGGCGACGGCGTCGCCGGGCTGCGCAACCGCGCGCAACGCCAGGTTGAGCGCCTCGATGCAGCCGTTGGTGACCAGCACTTCTTCCGGCGCCAGCGCGGCGCGCAATGGGTCGGCCGGATAGAAACGGGGCGCCGCACGCGCGATAGAGAGGTTGAGCCTGACGTCGGCCGCGCGCCGGCGCGCCACGAAGTCGGACACGCGGGCGTGCACGCCGACGTACTGTGCCGGGTCGGGCGCCACGCCGGTCTGCGGCTCGTCGGTCGGCGCCATGCGCAGGCGCTGCGGCCGGCGCACGAAGTAGCCCGATCGCGCCCGTGCCTCGGCCCAGCCGTCGGACTCCAGCGTGCCGGCCTCGATGACGTCGCGGTAGTGGCTGGCGAGCCGGCGGTAGAGCGGCGGGGGCGACAAGGTCATGGGCCGATGATCCTGCGTCGACGGAATGCGAAACAGATGCAATTCAGAACGAGAGCCACCGTAACAGATGTACCCGATCGTCCGCTGTTGCGTGCGCCAAAGCCGTTCGCTGTGCCTGTCGCGACGTGCCTCCGATGCCGATGATCGATGCATCCAAAGGACACGCCATGACATCCCGCACTGCCCGCATTCCTGCCTCCCGCACCCGGCTGCCGACCGGACAGGCGCTTCGTCTGCATGTCGACCGTCGCACCACGCTGGTCGTCGGGAAAGGCGCCGTGGCGGTGATCTCGCCGCCGGTGTGGCTGGGCGAACGGATGGTCGCTGTGCGCACCCGGCTGGGCGAGGGCCAGGCGTTCAACCCGTCGCACGACGGCTGGCCGCGACGCTGTCTCAGCGCGTGCGCGCGTTGCGTGGATTCTCGTAGCCGCTCGCGATCCAGGCTTCGGCGCTGACGGTGCCGAGCTTGAAGTCGGGCGCGACGCGCACTTCGCCGAGCGTGTCGCCCTGGGCGTCCTGTGCGCTCAGGATCGCGTGCGGATTGTCCTCGTCGGGCACGATGCGCAGGGCCACGCGGATGCGTTCGGAGCCGTCGCCGACGACGACCTGCTTGTTGAGTTGCGCGTGCAATTGCTGCTCATGTCGGCGCAGCACTTCCGACGCCGTCTTCACCAGCGTGTGGAAGGCCGGCGCGTCCAGTGGCTTCGGATTTTTCTTGTCGCGGCCCATGGTCCAGGGGCCGATCAGCGCCGGCTCGGGGTCGCCGAGGCGCGTCATGGAGACGGCCCAGCCGTCGTCGTCCTCGTTCTTGATGACCTGGGCGGTCCAGAGTTCGTCGCGCCAGCGGGTGGGTTCCTGGATGGGTTCGTTGTCGTTGTTCATGGGTGTGACCGTACTACGTGAAGGCCACGCCTGCGCCCTACCCAGGTTTTTGCAGCGTCAGAGCCCGTTCATGCGCACGTCCGGCGCGAACGGCGTGCTCTTGACGTAGCCGTGACCGAGCGCGAATTTCGCCGCGCTGATGAGCGTCTGCTGTTCGTCCTGCGTCAGGGGCCTCCCAGTGTTGCCGTTGCGCCCGGACACGCCCAAGGGGCCGATGCGGACCAGGTCTTCCTTGGCGTATGGGTCGAACGGCTGGCCCGTCACGCGGCCGCGCAGCGCGAAGGTGTTGCCGAATTCCCGGCAGATGCTCGCGTCGCCGCCCTTGCAGACGAAGTGCATGGTCGAGCGCCTGCCGCCGGTGAGCGAATCGTAGGGAACGCTCAACGCCTGGAAATCGGCTTTGGTGTTCGAGGCGGAACTGTTCGGCATTTCGCCCGCTCCATTCGTGCGCGTGTAGGCGACTGAATAGCGGGCGACGTTCGTCAGCACCGGTGGCGAGGCGGGCGTCCTGAAATGCTGGACGAATCGCGACAGCGGGTTGGTCATGGCGAGCTTTCTGTTCGTGGAGAAGGTCGGTAATGTGTGCCCAGCGCCACCGGACCATGCTGGGAGTAGTCCGAAAACTCGCAAGCGCGAGTTCCCTGGCAGCCGGTCAGAACACCGACAGGCCGGTCTTCGCACCGAACATGCCCAACGCTTCCATGCCGAGCAACGAGTTGCCCGATGCATCGAGCCCCGGCGACCAGACGCACAGTGTCAGCCGATCGGGAACCACCGCGACGATGCCGCCGCCCACGCCGCTCTTGCAGGGCAACCCGATCGAGAACGCCACGTCGCCGGCCGCGTCATAGGTGCCGCAGGTGAGCATCAGCGCATTGATGCGTCGGGTCTGGCGGTCGGTGACCACCGCGGGCCGACCGGCGAACGGATGCGCGCCGTCGCGGCACAGGAAGTTCGCAGCGCGTGCGAGCTGGATGCAGCTCATGCGGATTGCGCACTGGTGGAAGTAGAGGTCCAGCACGGCGGCGACGTCGTTGTCGATCTTGCCGAAGCTCTTCATGAAGTTCGCGAGCGCGACGTTGCGGAAACCCGTGGCGGCCTCCGAGGCGGCGACCTCCTCGTCGAAGGCGACCGGCTCGCCGGCCAGGTCCGACATCAGCGCGAGGATGTCGCGGCAGGCATCCACGGCCTCAGTGCCATCATCCGACGAATGCGCACGGCTTACCAGACGATCGGCCACGGCGATCGCACCGGCATTGATGAACGGATTGCGCGGCTTGCCTTGTTCGTTTTCCAGCTGCACCAGCGAATTGAACGGATTGCCCGATGGCTCGCGGCCGATGCGCTCCCACAGTTCCTCGCCCATGTGCTGCATCGCCGACGTGAGCGTGAAGAGCTTCGACACGCTCTGGATCGAGAACGGCGTCGCCGCATCGCCGGCACAGAACTCGGTGCCGTCGCAGGTCCGCAACGCGATGCCGAACTGCCCGGCCGGCACGCGCGCGAGCGCCGGGATGTAGCTGGCGACCTGGCCGGTGCGACCGGCCGTCGCGTCGTGCAGCGATCGGCCGATTTCGGTGGCGATGTCCTCGAGCACCGACTGGAAATCCAGCCTCGGCAAGCTGTCGGCCGTACGCATCACGCAGCCTTCCTGCGGTTGACCAGCACCAGTCCGACGCCGACGCCGGCCATCGCGAGCACGAGTTGCAGCGTCAGCGGCTCCTTCAGCAGCACGACGCCGAAGGCCAGCGCGAAGAGCGGCGTGAGGAAGGTGAACGACGAGATGCGCGTGGCCGGGTAGTGCCGCAGCAGCCACATCCAGGCCAGGTAGCTGGCGAAGGCGCCGATCGCGGTCTGCAGCGCGATCGACGCCCAGGCCAGGCCCGAGTAGCCGAAGCCGTGGCGCTCGCCCAGCAGCACCGACGCCAGCGGCACCACCACCGCCGTGACACCGATCTGATAGAACAGCGTTTTTTCCGCGCTGGCCGTGGCCAGCCTGCTGCCGCGGATCGCCAGCGTCGTGAGCCCCCAGAGCACGCCGCCGGCCAACCCGAGCGCATCGCCGTGGAGCTGCCGCAGGTCGACCGCATGGCGCAAGCTCTCGCTGAAGGCCGCCACCACGCCGACGAAGGCGAGCGTCAATCCGATCCACTGCACACCGCCCAGACGCTCGGACGGCACCAGCCGCGGCAGCAGCAACGCCACGACGAAGGGTGCGGTGTAGAGAAACACGGTCAGGCGGGACGCCGCCGTGTACTGCAGGCCGAGGTAGATGCAGACGAATTCGCTGGCGAACAGGCCGCCGGCCAGCAGCCCGGCGGGCAGGGTGCCGTCGCGCTCGAACAGCTTCACGCCGCGCGCCCGGCACCAGAGCCACAGCAGTGCGACGGCACCGGCCATGCGCAGCGTCGCCTGCCACATCGGCGGCACTTCCTGCCCCGTGGTCTTGATGAGAATCTGCTGCAGCCCCCAGAATGCACAGCATGCGACCAGCAGGCCCGTTGCGCGAGGGTCGAGGTGGCTTCTGCGATCGGTCAAGACGGGTCTCCGGAATCTGGCGGGCGGGCGGCGGGCCACCGATGGTAGCGGCGCACCGGCCAGGTCGATCGCATCGATCTAGGGAAGTCGAGCGACCGGAAACCGCCGCGATCCGATACCGTGCGTCTTTTTGTGTTTTCGAGGTACTTCATGGCATTCAGATCCATCCCGGCCGCGCTGGCCACCATCTGCATGGCGCTCGCGACCGCAGCGGCGCCGGTCGGCGCGCAATCGCAGGCGCAAGGCTTTCCGGGCAAGCCGGTGCGGCTCATCACGCCGTTTCCGGTCGGCGGCGGTCCCGACGGCGTCGCGCGGCTGGTCGCCGACAAGCTGTCGCGCGCCTGGGGCCAGCCGGTGGTGGTCGACAACCGGCCCGGCGGCAACGGCTTCATCGCGATCGACGCCTTCAAGCGCGGCGCGAAGGACGGCACCGACCTGATCGTGCTGGACAACGTGCACCTCTCGGCCTATCCGTCGCTGTTCAAGAAGCTGCCCTACGACCCGGAGAAGGACTTCGACACCCTGCTGCCGTTCTTCAAGACGTATTTCTATTTCACCGTCGCGAGCAACAGCAAGTACAGAACCGTGGGCGACCTGATCGCCGACGCCAGGGCCAATCCGGGCAAGCTCAACTACGGATCCTGGTCGGTGGGCAACCCGGTGCACCTGGGCTCGGAGCTGTTCGAATCGGTCACCGGCACGCAGATGGAGCATGTGATCTACAAGGAAACGACGCAGCTCTACACCTCGGTCGCGACCGGCGAACTGGCCTTCGCGCTCGGCAGCGCGGCCACGGCCGGGCCGCTGCAGCGCGCAGGCAAGCTGCGCTTCCTGGCGTCGGCTTCGCCGACACGCACGGCGGCTTTCCCGGACGTTCCGACCGTGGCCGAATCGGGCGGTCCCAAGGGCTTCGAGGTGATCGGCTGGAACGTCCTGGCAGCGCCCAGGGGCCTGCCGGCGCCGGTCACCGAGAAGATCCGGCACGACGTCGAGGCCGCGCTGGCCGAACCGGACGTGGTGGAGAAGTTCAGGAGCTTCGGCTATGAATCCTTCCCGATCGCGCGGTCGCAGTTCGACGCCTTCATGCGCAGCGAGTCGAAACGGTTCGCCGACGTGATCAAGGCGGCCAAAGTGTCGCTGGACTGAGGCGATGGGCATGCGCACCCAGGTCGCCATCGTCGGCGCCGGCCCGGCCGGATTGCTGCTCGGCCAGCTGCTTCATACCGCGGGCATCGACAACGTGATCGTCGAGCGCCAGAGCGGCGCCTACGTGCTCGGGCGCATCCGCGCGGGCGTGCTCGAGCAGACCACGCTCGACCTGCTCGACGCCGCCGGCGTGGGCCGGCGCGCGCATGCCGAAGGCCTGCCGCACGACGGCATCGAGCTGCTGTTCGAAGGACGCCGCCACCGCATCGACCTGCACGACCTGTCGGGCGGCCGGCGCGTCATGGTCTACGGCCAGACCGAGGTCACGCGCGACCTGATGGAGGCGCGTGCAGCGGCCGGACTGGTCACGCTCTACGAGACGGGCGAGGTCGGCCTGCAGAACATCGACGGCGCTCGGCCCGAAGTGCATTTCACGCGCGACGGCAAGCGCGAAGTGCTCGAATGCGACTTCATCGCCGGCTGCGACGGCTACCACGGCATCGGTCGCCAGTCGGTGCCGCCATCGGCACTGCGGACTTTCGAGCGCGTCTATCCGTTCGGCTGGCTCGGCGTGCTGACCGACACGCCGCCGGTGAGCGACGAGCTGATCTACGCCAACACCCCGCGCGGCTTCGCGCTCTGCAGCATGCGCAGCAAGACCCGCAGCCGCTACTACCTGCAGGTGCCCGACGATGCGCGGGCCGATGCCTGGAGCGACGAGGCCTTCTGGGCCGAGCTGCGGCTGCGGCTCGACCCGGAGGCGCGCGAGCGCCTGGTGACCGGCCCGAGCATCGAGAAGAGCATCGCGCCGCTGCGCAGCTTCGTGGCCGAGCCGATGCGCTTCGGCCGGCTCTTCCTCGCGGGCGATGCCGCGCACATCGTGCCGCCGACCGGCGCCAAGGGGCTCAACCTCGCGGCATCGGACGTGGGTTTCCTGTTCGATGCGCTGACCGACCACTACCGCGAATCGAGCGAGGCCGGCATCGACCACTATTCGCAGCGCTGCCTAAAGCGTGTCTGGCGGGCCGAGCGGTTTTCCTGGTGGTTCACCTCGCTGATGCACCGGTTCCCGGAAACCGGTGCGTTCGGCCAGAAGATCCAGGAAGCCGAGCTGGGCTACCTGGTCGAATCGCGGGCCGCATCGACGGCGCTGGCCGAGAACTACGTCGGCCTGCCGACGGGGCAGCGGAAAGTCTAGAGCGACCCTAGAGCGGATGTTCGGTGTAGAAGCGCCCGCCGTGGAACAGCAGCGGCGAGGCGCCCGGAACGTGCGCGCAACGTTCCACCTCGCCGACGAAGATCACGTGATCGCCCTCGTCGTAGCGGCTGCGGTTGAAGCATTCGAAGGTCGCCGCCGCGCCGGCCAGCACGGGCGCGCCGCCGGTGCCTTCGGTGAACGCGACGGCGTTCCAGCGGTCTTCGCGCTTGCCCGCGAAGCGCTCGGCCAGGTGTTTCTGGTCCGCGGCGAGGATGTTGATCGCGTAGTGCGAGCCCGCGTCCAGCGCCGGCATCGAACCCGAACGCCGCGCCAGGCTCCAGAGCACCAGCGGCGGCGTCAGCGACACCGAGTTGAAGGAGTTGGCCGTGAGCCCGACCAGCGTGCCGTCGGCCGCGCGCGCGGTGACGATCGTCACGCCGGTGGCGAAGGTGCCGAGTGCCTGCCGGAACTCGTCGGCGGAGAAGGAGGGCGGTTGCGCGCGGGCGGACTCGGTCACTGGAAGGATGGCAGGAAGGGGGGAAGCGGAATGGCTGGAATCTGCGGTCATTCTGGCCGATCGTGGCGCGGCGGCGTGTCGGCGCGGCGCTTCATCCGTTTCCCGCTCCACCGAAGAACCAGTAGCTGACTGCGATGGCCGCCACCACGCCCGCGAACTCCGCCGCCAGCGCGCAGGCCACCGCGTGCCGCGCGCGCTGGATGCCGACCGCCCCGAAGTACACGGCCAGCACGTAGAAGGTGGTCTCGGTGCTGCCCTGGATCACGGCCGCGGCCAGGGCAGGGAAGCTGTCGACGCCCTGGCTCTTCATGGTCTCGATCAGCATCGCGCGCGCCGCGCTGCCCGAGAACGGCTTGACCAGCGCCGTCGGCAGCGCATCGACGAAGCGGGCGTCCATGCCGGTCAGCCCGACCAGCCAGCGCACGCCGCCCAGCACCGCGTCGAGCGCTCCCGACGCCCGCAGCACACCGACCGCGCACAGCATCGCGACCAGGTACGGCAGCAGGTTCTTCGCGACGTCGAAGCCTTCCTTCGCGCCGTCGATGAACTGCTCGTAGACCTTCACCCCGCGCAGCGCACCGGCCAGCAGGAACACGATCACGATGCCGAACAGCGCAAGGTTGCCCATCAGCGAGGACAGCGAAGCCAGCGCCGCGGCCGACAGCGTGCCCAGCAGCGCCATGAAGCCGCCGAGCACCAGCGCGCCGGGCAGCAGGTAGGCAAGAACGACCGGATCCCGGAGTCGCAGGTGCTGCACGAACGCGACCGACAGCAGACCGACCAGCGTCGACACGCTGGTCGCCAGCAGGATCGGCAGGAACACCAGCGTCGGGTCGGCCGCGCCCTGCTGCGCGCGGTACATGAAGATGGTCACCGGCAGCAGTGTCAGCGAAGACGCGTTGAGTACCAAAAACAGGATCTGCGCGTTGCTCGCCGACGCCGGATGCGGATTGAGCGCCTGCAGTTCGCGCATCGCCTTCAGGCCGATCGGCGTGGCCGCGTTGTCCAGCCCGAGCGCATTGGCTGCGAAGTTCATCGTGATCAGCCCCAGCGCCGGATGGCCGGCCGGGACTTCGGGCATCAGGCGCCGGAAGAGCGGCCCGAGCAACCGCGCCAGCCAGGCCACCAGCCCGGCCGCCTCGGCGATGCGCAGCAGGCCGAGCCACAGCGTGAGCGTGCCGAACAGCACCACCACGATCTCCACCGCCAGCCGCGCCATCGCGAACAAGCTCTCGACCATCGCCGCGAACACCGTCGGGTCGCCGCCGATCAGCCAGCGCGCGATTGCCGCCACGGCGGCGATCAGGAAGAAGCCGAGCCAGAGTCCGTTGAGCATGAAAAGCAGGAAATTCGCGTGCCGTTCAGCGGATATCGATCAGCCAATCGGGCCGGAAACCGTCCTGCTCTCCCTTGGCCGCATAGCCGAGCGGATTGGCGATCACGCGGCAGCCGTCCTTCACATAGTCGAATGCGCAGTGCAGGTGACCGTGCAGCCAGAAGTCGGCCAGCGGCAGCAGGTCGTCGAGCGAGTTGCAGAAACCGGCGGTGCCGGGACGCAGGCCGTAGCGCGGATCGGCGCTCGCGAGCGTCGGCGCGAAGTGCGTGACGACCACGGTCGTGCCGTCGAACGGCGCGGCGAGCGCCTCGCGCAGCCAGGCCTGGCAGGCCAGCGACTGCGTATGGATCTGCGCGGCGAGAAACGGATGGCCGTCGCGCGTGGCCGCCGCCTTCTCCAGGTAGAAATCGGCCGCGCGCATCGCCTTGCCGCGCTTCTTCAGGCGCTCGCCCAGATCGTCGGTGGGCGCAGCCAGTGCGTCGAAATCCGCCCACAGCGTGGTGCCGAGGAAGCGCACGCCGTCGATCGCGACCGTCTCGCGCTCCAGCCAGGTGATACCGAGCTCGGCGCAGAGCTGGCGCAGGCGGGCATGGCCGCGGTCGAAGTCGTCGCTGTCGTATTCATGGTTGCCCGGCACGTAGAGCACCGGCGTCGGCCAGCCTTCGCGCGGCGAGAAGCGCACCAGCCCGAAATCGGGTGTTTCCAGGCGCGAGCCGCGCTGGTAGGAGCCGACATCGCCGGCCAGCACGAGCAGGTCGGCACCCGGCGCGGGCGCGATTTGCAGGCGAGGATGCGATTCGAGGTGGAGATCGGAGAGCAGCTGGACCTTCATCGCCCGAGTCTAGAGGGTCGCATTGCACCCCATAGCGATAGCGTTATGCGTTACATGCATCGCCGAGGGGTGGTTTTTACTAGGGATAACCCTTAATCTACGACTTCTTCTTCACAGCAGCGCAGCCCAGGGCTCGCAAGTTCATGTCCTCCCGTTTGATGGCCCAGGTGGCCCGTTATTTCCGTTTCCCTTCGATCTCGATGAACGAGGCGCCGGCCAGCCCCGCCGCCACGCTCATGCAGAACGCCGACTTCAGCGCCGGCACCGACGCCCGCTACGCGCAGGAACTGCGCGTCGCCGCGAGCGCCTGGCTCAGCGTCGTTCGCTGAATCACACCGGCGACGGCGCTCCGGCACCTTTGTCGCTGGCCAGCACCGAGCGTGCGAAGGCGGCGCCGGCGGCGCGTATCAGCGCATTGCGGAGCCATTCGTGCGCATGCCCGTGCTGCGCGCGCCGGTGCCACACCGCATCGACATGCACCAGCGGTTGGTCGAACGGCAGGTCGCACATCACCAGCTGGTCGTCGATGCCGGTGACGCGCACGAAGTGGCGCGGCAGCACCGTCAGCAGGTCCGAATTCGCGACCACGCGGCCGGCGGTGAAAAACTGGTTCACCGTGATCACGACGCGCCGCTCGCGCCCCATCGCGCTCAGCGTCTGGTCGATGAAGCCGTAAGGCCGTCCCGAGAAGCTGACCAGCAGATGCCGCGCAGCGCAGAAATCGTCGAGCGTCAACGGCTTCTCCGCCAGCGGATGGCCGCGACGCATCACGCACACGTACTGGCCCACGTACAGGCGTTGCGTCTCGAACGGCACCGCCTGCCCCGATTGTCCGCGTGCCGTCAGGCCGGCGAGCACCGCCGGAAAATAGCCGATCGCCATGTCGGCTTCCTCGTTCTCCAGCAGCTTGCACGGATCGCGCGTGGTCAGCGGCACCACGCGCATCGAGATGGCCGGTGCTTCGGCCTGCGCGATCTGGACCAGACCCGGAATCAGCTCCGCCGCCGTCGCGTCCGCCATCGCCAGCACGAAAGTCGTGTCGGCGATGGCCGCATCGAATTCGCTGGGCGCCAGGGTGTGCTGCAGCTGCAGCAGGGCATCGCGTACGGTGGGCCAGAGCGCGAGCGCGCGCGCCGTCGGTTCCACCCCGGCGCCCGAGCGCCGGACCAGATCGTCGCCCAGCATCTCGCGCAACCGCCGCAGCGCATTGCTGACGGCCGGCTGGGTCAGCGCCAGGTTGCGCGCGGCACGGGTGAGGTTGCGCTCGGCCATCACTTCGTCGAAAACGCGAAGCAGGTTCAGGTCGAGCGTGCGAAAGTTGACGTTCATCATCGAAGTGAATGATAAACATCAGAAAGATAAATTGGATTAACACTAGGGTAACCCCTAATATCACTGCATCGGCTCAACGCCACACCGTTTTACATCCCTTGGAGGGGAACATCATGACCAGCTTTGTCCACGTCGAGCAACCCGCCGCCCATCCTGGCGTCACCCGCGCCGAAGCGGTCGTCGACCACTTCCGCGGCGCCGGCAGTCGCTTCGACGGCGCGCACGGTCTCGCCGCGTTAATGCTCGCCGCCGTCGTGGCCGCGTTGCTGGTGGTTGCCGACAAGCTGGTGTCGAACCTCAACGAAGGCGGCCTGCTGGCGGCCTGGTTGGTGATGTGGGCCGTCGCCTTCATCGCGCTGGCCTTCTTCGCCGAAACCGCCCGCGCCACCGCCCTGAGCACGGTCGATGCCTTCAAGGTCTACGGTGAGCGCCGTGCCCTGGCTCGCGCCGACGAACAGTTCCTGGCGTATGCCAAGTACGACGCCCGCGTCATGCAGGAACTCTCCGCTGCCGCGACCCGTCACGAAGCGGCCGACTTCGTCGCACCGGTGACGGCACGCCTGCAGGCCGAGGCGCTCGCAGCCCGGCGTTCGGCCGACGTGCAGCTGCCGACGCTCCACGAAGCGATGCGCCGTGTGAACATGGGCAAGTACTACTGATCCGCAGGGTTCTTCCTGCAAAGAGAAAGCCCCGCGATGCGGGGCTTTTTCGTGGGCGCTTGCGGCAGGCTCAGGCCGCGAGGCGTTCCTCGATCGCGGCCTTGGTTGCCGGCAGTTCCACCGGCAGGTGATGCGCAAGCTGCTCGAACAGCTCGGCATGCAGCTTCAGTTCGGCGAGCAACGAAGACTTGTCGGTGCGGGTCACCGAATCGAACTGCGCGCGGCTGAAATCCAGGCCGGTCCAGGTCAGGTCGTCGTAGCCGGGACTGATGCCGGTCACGTGTTCGGTGCCGTTGCCGCTGCCTTCGACGCGGTCGATCATCCACTTCAGTACGCGCATGTTCTCGCCGTAGCCCGGCCAGACGAACTTGCCGTCGGCGCCCTTCCTGAACCAGTTGGTGGTGTAGATCTTCGGCAGCGTGGCGCCGGAGGCTTCGAGCTTCCTGCCCAGGTCTATCCAGTGCTGGAAGTAGTCGCTCATGTTGTAGCCCATGAACGGCAGCATCGCGAACGGATCGCGACGCACCACGCCGGCCTGGCCGGTGGCGGCGGCGGTGGTCTCGGAGCCCATCGTCGCGGCCATGTAGACGCCTTCGGTCCAGTTGCGCGCCTCGGTGACCAGCGGCACGGTGGTCGAGCGGCGACCGCCGAAGATGAAGGCGTCGATCTTCACGCCCTTCGGGTCGTCCCAGGCTTCGTCGAGCGCCGGGTTGTTGGTCGCGGCGACGGTGAAGCGCGCGTTCGGGTGCGCGGCGGGCTTGAGCTTGCCGTCCGTGCCGTTCGCCCGGGCGATCTCGGGTGTCCAGTCCTTGCCCTGCCAGTCGATCAGGTGCGCCGGCAGCGCCTTGCCTTCGACGTCCTGCTCCATGCCTTCCCACCAGACGTCGCCGTCGTCGGTCAGCGCGACGTTGGTGAAGATCACGCCCTGGTCCAGGCTGCGCATGCAGTTCGGGTTGGTCGTGTGGTTGGTGCCGGGCGCGACGCCGAAGTAGCCCGCTTCCGGGTTGATAGCGCGCAGCGAACCGTCGGCCTGCGGCTTGATCCACGCGATGTCGTCGCCGATGGTGGTGACCTTCCAGCCGTCGAAGCCGGCCGGTGGCACCAGCATCGAGAAGTTGGTCTTGCCACAGGCGCTCGGGAACGCTGCGGCGACGTGGTATTTCTTGCCCTGGGGATTGGTCACGCCGAGGATCAGCATGTGTTCGGCCAGCCAGCCCGGGCTGCCCGACGGGCCCTCGGCGGCCGCGCGGCCCATGGTCGAGGCGATGCGCAGCGCGAAACATTTCTTGCCGAGCAATGCGTTGCCGCCATAGCCCGAGCCATAGCTCCAGATCTCGCGCGTTTCCGGGTAATGGACGATGTACTTGGTCTTGTTGCACGGCCAGGCGACGTCTTTCTGGCCAGCGGCGAGCGGTGCGCCGACCGTGTGCACGCAGGGAACGAACTCGCCGTCGGTGCCCAGCACGTCGTACACGGCCTTGCCCATGCGCGTCATGATCTTCATGTTGACGGCGACGTACGGACTGTCGGACAGCTCGATGCCCACATGCGCGATCGGCGAGCCCAGCGGACCCATCGAGAACGGCACCACGTACATCGTGCGGCCGGCCATGCAGCCGTCGAACAGCGGCTGCAAGGTGGCGCGCATTTCGGCCGGTTCCATCCAGTTGTTGGTCGGGCCGGCATCGTCCTTCTGGGCCGAGCAGATGTAGGTGCGGTCTTCGACGCGGGCGACGTCGACCGGATCGGAATTGGCCAGGAAGGAATTCGGCCGCTTGGCAGGATTCAGCTTCTTGAAAGTGCCGGCGTCGACCAGCTGCTGGCAGAGGCGGTCGTATTCCTCGTCGCTGCCGTCGCACCAATGGATTTCGGCGGGTTTGCACAGCGCGGCCATGTCGGCGATCCAGGCGATCAGCCGGGCGTTCTCGACGTAGCTGGGTGCCTGAACGGGCAGGCCATTCATCGTGGGGGCGTTCATCGGGAAGTCTCCAGAGTTGAAAATTCTTCTTTTCGAGCAGTGCTCTCTCCGGTTTCAGGAAAGAACGCTGCTCGAGAAAAAGTTTTTCATCCGGAGATGTCGCCGTCTGCAAGCTGCCGCGCCGCATTGGACGCGTGTGCAGGGCCTTCGCATGACGCCGTGGTGACAGGCGACCGGATCACCGGCGTGCCGATGGCCCGAATCGATTCGGAAATCAGGCCAGGTATACGGCGATGGAAGCGAGCATGAGCATCAGCACGCCACCGACCAGCGGCAGCACGACCGGCATCAGGTGGACGATCGACTCGATCGCGTCCTTCTCGACGACGGCGTCGTGGCCTGGCTCGACAGGAGTTGAGGTGGACATCGAAACTTCCTTTGATTCGCGGGGATCGTCCTATCTTAGCGGCGCGTGCCCGGATCGCCGTAATCACCACCGGCCCCGCGCGGCCTCACGGCTTCAGACGGGCGGCGCGTTCTCTTTGCCGGAAGGCTCGACGTCGTTCGAACGCGTCGCGGGCTGTTCCATTTCCGAAGCCCGTTGAATCCAGACTTTACGGCTCCCCTGCCCGTATGCCACCTTGCTCGGGACGCCGTTGTCGTCGACTTTCACCGGCATGTGGACATCGAAGGTGTTTGTACGACCGCCAGGCTCTTCGTTTTTCGGCACGCCCGAGCGTGTGAAGGGGATGTCGCCGGGTTGCGGCTTCTTCGTCGAGGGTTTTTCCGAGCCGGGTGCGGAAGTGCGCACTGGAGAAACGGATGTAGGACCGTGGATGGGTGCGACCATGAGTTTCCCTGGGGTTGTCGTGAACAACGATGAGTCCACAATCAATTCTGGAGGGCGGCAGCGCAAAGACACGTTCGGATCAGTCGGAATCCGTTCAATGCTGCTCTTCGGCTTCGAATCCGGCTCCGCGCAGCGCAGCCAGCACGGTTGCCAAGTGGGCCCGGCCGCGGGTTTGCAGCACCAGTTCGATTTCCACGTTCTGCGCGGCCAGCATGGTGAAGGCGCGCTGGTGATGCACTTCGTCGATGTTGGCGCCGGCTTCGGCGACGGTCGCCGTGATGCGCGCCAGCATGCCGGGAACGTCCCGCGCGCTCACGCGCAGTCGCGCCAGCCGCCCGGCGCGCACCATGCCGCGCTCGATGATCGCCGCCAGCAGCAGCGGATCGATGTTGCCGCCCGAGAGCACCAGGCCGACGCGCTGGCCGCGAAAGCGCTCCGGATGCCGGATCAACGCCGCCAGGCCCGCCGCTCCGGCGCCTTCGACCAGCGTTTTCTCGATTTCCAGCAGCATCAGCACGGCCTGCTCGATATCGCCTTCGTCGACCAGTACCAGATCGTCGACATGCTTCTTGACGATCTCGAGCGTGCGAATGCCGGGCGTGCCCACTGCGATGCCCTCGGCGATGGTGTTGGTGCCCTGAACATGCCGCATGCCGTGCGCGGCATTCACCATCGCCGGAAAGCGCGTGGTCTGGACGCCGACGATCTTGATGTCGGGTCGGCGCGACCGGGCCGCGACCGCCATGCCGGCGATCAATCCGCCGCCGCCGACCGAGACGACGAGCATGTCGAGGTCGGGCACGGTGTCGAGCATTTCGAGTGCCACGGTGCCCTGGCCCGCGATGATCGCGTCGTCGTCGTACGGGTGCACGAAGGCCAGGTTCTCGCGCTCGGCCAGTTCCATCGCGTGGGCGCGCGCTGCGTCGAGCGTGTCGCCGTGCAGCACGACCTCGGCACCGAAGCTGCGGGTGCGCTCGATCTTCACGCCGGGCGTGAAGCGCGGCATCACGATCAACGCGCGCAGGCCGAGCCGTTGCGCGTGGTACGCGACGCCCTGCGCATGGTTGCCGGCCGACATCGCGATCACGCCGCGCGTCGGGTCGAGCCCGGTCAGCTCGAAAAGCTTGTTGCAGGCGCCGCGTTCCTTGAAGGACGAGGTGAACTGCAGGTTCTCGAACTTGAGGAAGACCTGCGCACCGACGATGTCCGACAGCGTGCGCGACTCCACGAAAGGCGTGTCGAGCAACTGGCCCCTGAGCCGCTCGGCGGCACGTTCGATGTCCTGGATTTCGATCATGGCGCGCATTGTGGCCGGGCGGCCCGTTCGCCGGGTGTCGAGCGGACACGGGAGTTTTGCCGGACGGGAATGTTGCACGTCTTTCCCGTCCCGAAGTCTTCCCCCCGCCAAAACTCTGCGTTATGGTCGGCTTGGTAGGTCGTGGTCCGATTCCCTAGCTGGAGGTTGTTCGATGGTCAAGCGTTCCGAGGTCGAAATGGCGGTTTCCGCCGTGCCTGCCGTGGCCGCGGTACGGGGTCAGGTGCTGCCATCGCCCGGGCTCAAGGAAGCGCCGGTGCTCGAACTGATGTGCTCGCACTTCGTGCTGACGCTCGCCGCCAAGCAGGGCCCGCGCTTCAACGTGCGGCGCGACCTCAACGGGCTGCTGTCGCTGACCGGGCGTCACCTGGTGTGGCCGGCGGCGGTGTTGCAGCGGCTGCGCGAGTTCCTCGGCCGCCGGTGCGCCGGCAACGAAGTCTGGAAGGGCGTCGAGCAGTTCGACGGCCGCACGCTGCTGGAGCGTCACGGCGTCTGGCGCGGGCCTTACGAAGAAGGCACGCTGTTCTTCTACCTCGACGAGTACGCCAAGGACCAGCCCAAGGACCTGCTCGCGGTGCTGTCGGTCACGCGCGACTGGCTCACGCATGCGCTGCGCAAGCAGTCGACCCTGGTCGAGAAGAACATCGATTCGCTCGCCGGCCTGCTGATGCTGAACAAGGCCGAGCGCGCGCTGCTGCTCTACGGCACGCTGGCGCGCTACCAGCGCGACCTGCGCTCGCTGCTGGTCGAGTTCAAGGTCAACAACGCGCCCGAGGCCTACGCCGCCATCGCCGAGGTGGCCGGCGTGAGCGCCAGCGACGTCGGCGAGGCACTGCGCGCAGGTTCGCGGCTCGAACGCATCGGCCTGATCGAGAACCTGATCTCCGAGCACAACATCACCGACCTGGCCGACCTGATGAAGGTCAGCGAGAAGCTGCCGCCGGTGCTGATGCGCGAGTACCGCGACCAGAACGAGCTGATGGCGGTGTTCACTCGGCCGTCGGCCAAGAGCGCGCTGTCGACCGACGACTTCTCCTTCGCGGCCGAAGACACGCAGATGCTGGTCACTCTGCTGCGCGCCGCCGTGGCGCGCAAGGAGCCGGGCGTCAACGTGCTGCTCTACGGGCCGCCCGGCACCGGCAAGACCGAACTCGCCAAGGTGGTGGCGCAGGCCGCGGGGCTGGAACTGTTCGAGGTCGAATACGCGGACCGCGACGGCAATTCCCTCAGCGGGCGCGACCGCTACCGCTCGCTGCAGATCGCGCAGGTGTTCCTCAAGGGCAGCGCGCAGGCCGCGCTGCTGTTCGACGAGGTGGAAGACGTGTTCCCGCCGATCAGCACCGAGGCCGCGCAGTTCATGTCGCGCGCCGACCAGATGCCGTCGCCGACCAGCGGCAGCGTCAGCGGCAAGGCCTGGGTCAACCAGATCCTCGAGTCGAACGCGGTGCCCACGCTGTGGGTCACCAACCGCATCGAGCAGATCGACCCGGCGTTCCGGCGCCGCTTCGCCTACCACCTGGAACTCAAGTCGCCGCCGCCCGGCGCGCGCGAGCAGCTGGTGAAGAAGACGCTGGAAGGCATCAGCGTGTCGGAAGCGTTCACTGCCAGGCTGGCCGGCCGCAAGGGACTGACGCCGGCGCAGATCCGCACGGCGGTTCGTTTCGCGACGCTCGCGCGGGGCGACGACGGCGACGATGCATCGGTCGAAGGACTGATCGAGCGTCAGCTGAGGAATGCCGATCAGGCGCTCGGCACCGTCGACCGCCAAGCCGGCGAGCGCCGCGCCGTGACCACCTACGACCTCGACATGCTCAACGTCGAGACCCGCTTCGAGATCCCGCGCATCGTCGAGGCGCTGCGCGTGCGCGGCCATGGCACGCTGTGTTTCTACGGCGCGCCGGGCACCGGCAAGACCGCGCTGGCCGAGCACATCGCCAAGGCGATCGACCGGCCGCTGATCGTCAAGCAGGCCAGCGACCTGATGAGCAAGTACGTCGGCGAGACCGAGCAGAACATGGCCGCGATGTTCCGCGAGGCCGAAGCCGAGAAGGCGGTGCTGCTGCTCGACGAGGCCGACAGCTTCCTGCAGGACCGGCGCGGCGCCCAGCGCACTTACGAAGTGACCGAGGTCAACGAGATGCTGCAGGGCATGGAGCGCTTCGACGGCATCTTCGTCTGCACCACCAACCTGCTCGACCGGCTCGACCAGGCGGCGCTGCGGCGCTTCACCTTCAAGATCAAGTTCATGCCGCTTGCCGGTGCGCAGCGGGAGCGCATGTTCGTGACCGAAGCGCTGGCCGACGATGCCGCGCTGATGACGCAGGCGATCCGTCAGCGGTTGCAACGGATGCCGCAGCTGTGCCCCGGCGACTTCGCGGCGGTGAAGCGGCAGACCGAAATCCTGGCCGTCGAGTTCTCGGCCACGGAGTTCCTCGACCAGCTGGAGGCGGAGCACCGCATCAAGCCGGAGGTGCGGGAAGCACGCGGGATGGGCTTCGTGCAGTAGCTTCGTGCATCGGGGCATGCCGCTGGTGCATCCATGCCCCGACGAGGCGCCCGATCACGGCCGCGGACAAGGTTCGAATATGCAGATTCGGCGAATCTGCATACCGATTCCGAACCGATGCACACGAAATGTGGCGAATCGGGCCGCAATGGCATGGCAGTTGCATGAAGCACTGCATGAACGACCTTTCTCCCGACACCGCCGTCCAGCCGTTACTGGAAATGCGCGGGATCCACAAGACTTTCGGCAGCGTCTCGGCCCTGGGAGGGCTCGACTTCTCGATCCGGCCCGGCGAACTCGTGACCGTGGTCGGCCCGAGCGGTTGCGGCAAGAGCACGCTGTTCAACATCGTGGCGGGCCTCGAAGAACCCGACGCCGGCGGCATCCTGCGCTTCGAGGGCAAGGCTTGCCATGCGTCGGAGCTGCTCGGCCGCGTCTCCTTCATGCCGCAGCGCGACCTGCTGCTGCCCTGGCGCACCGTGATCGACAACGCCATCCTGGCGATCGAGATCGAAGGCACGCCGCGCGCCGAGGCGCGTGCGCAGGCGCTGCGGATGCTGCCGGAGTTCGGCCTGTCGGGCTTCGAGAGCCAGTATCCGCACCAGCTTTCCGGCGGCATGCGCCAGCGCGTGGCGCTGATGCGGACCTTCCTGTTCAAGCGCGACCTGATGCTGCTCGACGAGCCCTTCGGCGCGCTCGATGCGCTCACGCGCACGCTGATGCAGCGCTGGCTGCTCGACGTCTGGCAGAAGCACCGGCGCACGATCCTGTTCATCACCCACGACGTCGACGAGGCGCTGTTCCTCGGCGATCGTGTGCTGGTGATGACGGCCCGGCCCGGCGCGGTGAAGCTGGAGCAGGTCGTGGCGCTGCCGCGTCCGCGACGCGCCGAACTGCTGACCGACCCCGAATTCATCCGCCTCAAGCGCGTGCTGCTCGAGGCGATCGAGGAGGAAAGCATGAAGTCGTTCCAGACCGCCGACGCGCGTCCGGCCATCGCATGAGCGCGGCAGTGATGCAACGCGGCGCCGGACAGGCGCTGCGTGTCGCCCTGGTGCTGGTCGCGGTCGGCGCGGCGTGGGAAGCGGCCGTGCTGCTGCTGTCGATCAAGCCCTATTACCTGCCGCGCCTGAGCCTGGTGCTGCAGGCCATGGCCGCCTCGCCGCAGGCCTACGTCGACGGCTTCCTGCGCACGGCTGCGGAGGCGCTGATCGGCTTCACGGCCGGCGGGCTGTTCGGCGTCGGCGTGGGCATCCTGTTCTATCGCGTGCCCGCCGTGCGCGACATGGTGTTCCCGATGTTCATCGTCTCGCAGACGATTCCGGTGATCGCCTTCGGCGCGCTGGTGGTGCTGTGGTTCGGCAACACGCTGATGGCCAAGGCGATCATCGCGTTCTACGTCACCTTCTTCCCGGTGACGGTCAACACGCTGCTGGGACTGCGCTCGGTCGATCCGAAGCACGAAGCGCTGATGCGCAGCTTCGGCGCCACGCGCGGCCAGCTGCTCACGCGGCTGCAGTTCCCGACGGCCCTGCCGCAGATCTTCGTCGCGCTGCGGCTGGCGGCGTCGCTGAGCCTGGTGGGCGCCATCGTCGGCGAATGGTTCGGCGACACCACCGGCCTGGGCGTGCTGCTGCTGCAGGCGATGTTCAACGAGAACGCGGTCGGGCTCTGGGCGGCGCTCTTGATGTGCGCGTTGCTGGGCATGCTGTTCTACGGCGCGGTGGCGCTGGTCGAGAAGCGCCTGGTCTTCTGGAGTGCCGAGCAATGAGCGCGCTGCATGCCGCGGTCGCGGCTTCATCCGTCCCTTCGCCTGCAGCAGGCGTGCGCAAGTCCCGCATTCGCCTCGACGTGCAGCGCGGCATCCTCGGCGCGCTCGTCGTCGTCGCGGCCTGGGAGGGCGTCGCGCGGGGCTTCGACCTGCCGGCCTACACGCTGCCCGCCGTCAGCACCATCTTCGCGAGCATCTGGGCGCAGCGCGGGATGCTGGCCGTCGCGGCCGGCACCACCGTCGCCGAGGCGCTGATGGGCTACCTGCTCGGTGCGCTGATCGGCATCGGCGGCGCGGTCTTCGTGACGATGATGCCGCGCGTGCGCCGCGTGGTGGTGCCGGCGGCGACGGCCTTCAATTCGGTGCCGGTGATCGCCTGGTCGCCGCTGGTGCTGCTGTGGTTCGGCATGGGCATGGGCTCGAAGGTCGTGATGGTGGCGCTGGCGATCGCCTTCACGCTGTTCCTGAGCGCGCTGTCGGGACTCGACCGCGTCGACCGCCGCTCGGTCGACCTGATGCGCAGCTTCGGCGCCGGGCGCGCGGCCATCCTCTGGCGGCTGCGCCTGCCGACAGCGCTGCCGCTGATGTTCGCCGGCCTGCGCGTGGCCACCGCGCGCAGCGTGCTGGTGGCGGTCATCACCGAGATGCTGGGCGCGAACAAGGGACTCGGCCTGCTGATCTACCAGGCGGTGGTGCAGGTCGACTTCGTGCAGGTCTGGGGCGCGGTCTTCGTCGCCTCGGCGGCGAGCCTGGCGTTCTTCGGCATCGTCAGCTTCGCCGAGCGCCGGCTGGTCTTCTGGAAATGAGCATGCGATGAACCGACAGATGCACCTGGGCCTGTTCCTGCTCGGCACCGGCAGCCACGCGGCCGGCTGGCGCCATCCGGGCGCGCTCGACAGCTTCCAGGACTTCGCCGCCATCCAGAAGATCGGCCGCACCGCCGAGCGCGGGCTGTTCGACCTGATCTTCATGGGCGATAACCTCAACGCCGACCTCGGCGCGCACCCGTCGTACACGCTGCGGCTGGAGCCGCTCACCATGCTCGCCGCGCTGTCGACCTCGACCACGCACATCGGTCTCGGCGCCACCGTGTCGACCACCTACAGCGACCCGTTCAGCGTGGCGCGGATGTTCGCCTCGCTCGACCACATCAGCGGCGGGCGCGCGGCCTGGAACGCGGTGACGACCTCGAACGCGGCCGTCGCCGCCAACTTCGGCACCGTGCACCCGGACCATGCGCGGCGCTACGAGATGGCCGGCGAATTCCTCGACGTGGTCAAGGGCTTGTGGGACTGCTGGGACGACGACGCCCTCGTCGCCGACAAGGCCGGCGGCCTCTACATCGACCCGGCGAAGGTGCGCGCGCTCGACCATGAAGGCCCCTGCTTCAAGGTCAAGGGACCGGTCAACATCGGCCGCGCGCCGCAGGGCCATCCGGTGGTACTGCAGGCCGGCGGCTCGGAGCCGGGGATGAACCTCGCGGCGCGCACCGCCGACGTGGTGTTCTCGGTCGTGCAGGACCTGGACGAGGCCAAGGCCGCCTACGCCTCGCTGAAGAACCGGTTGCCGCTGTTCGGCCGCCGCGCCGATCAAGTGACGGTGCTGCCGGGCGTGATGCCGGTGGTCGGGCGCACCGACCGCGAGGCGCGCGACAAGCTCAACCTGCTGCAGGGCTTCGTCGGCGGCGGCAACGCGCTGGGCATCCTGTCGGAGCGCTTCGGCGTCGACTTCTCGACCTGCGACCTCGACGCGCCGGTGCCCGAGCTGCCGCCGGCCGACACGTACCACAGCTTCACGCGCGTGCTGCTGGCCAAGGCGCGGCGCGAACGGATGAGCCTGCGCGACCTCTACAGCCTGACGGCCGCCGCGCGCGGCCACTGGGTGCTGTGCGGATCGCCGGAGACCATCGCCGACACGCTGCAGCAATGGTTCGAGGAAGGCGCCGCGGACGGCTTCAACGTCATGCCGCCGTACTTCCACGAAGGCTTCGAGGATTTCGTCGACCTCGTCGTGCCGATCCTGCAGGAGCGCGGGCTGTTCCGGCGCCAGTACGCCGGCAGCACGCTGCGCGACCACTTCGGGCTGGCGCGGCCAGATGTCGTTCGCCGCACGGGTTGAAGCGGCTCAGGTTTCCAGGTGCTGGAAGCCCATCGTGCGGGCCCGGTAGTACAGCCCGCCGTCCTGCACGATCAGGAACAGCGCGCGCCGTCCGCCGGCGTTGTGGTGCGAATGGGCCGCGCCGGGCGGCGTGACCATCGTCGTCCACGGCTGCCACGGCATCGCCCGACCGTCGACCGATGAATGGCAGATGTCGCCGTCGACGGCCAGCGTGATCGCGGCCGAGTTGTGGCGGTGCGCGGCCTGGCTCTCACCCGGCGCCAGCGTGTTGAACGACAGCGTGAGGAACGGGTGGATGTTGTGGCTTTCTTCCAGCGCCTCGCTGGAGAAGATCAGCGCGCGGCCGGAAGTGGTGGGCTCCGGTACCGCGGCGTAGATGAGGTCGAGCTGGCGTGCGATCTCGGCGGCGGGGCAGTGCACGACGCCGCCGTCCGCGGAGCCATCGGCCTTCGTCGCCGACTGCAGGCCGTCGAAAGCAAGCAGCGGTTCGTCGGTGACGAGCCAGAGCACGGCGTCGGCGGCGCCGGCCATGTGCGTCACCTCGGCGCCGCCGGGGAAAAACATCACGTCGCCGGCAGCCCAGTCGACGGTCTCGTCGCCTGCCGGGGAGCGGCATTCGCTGCGCCCGTCGCCCGCGATCACGTAGCAGATCGCACCGCTGGCGACGAAGCGCGAATTCAGCGCTTCGCCGGCCGCGATGCGGGCATAGCGCGCCAGCATCAGCGGCGTGGTCGCGGGGCCGTCGCATCCGAGCGCGATCGACTGGTCGCACGCGACGAAGCCGGTGGGCGCATCGGCGCGCAGCGCGGCCCGGGCCTCCTCGGCGAAGCCGTGCGCCGGCACCGGCGACAGCCGGATGTTGAAGGCGTTGGCCGAGTTGAAGAAGCGCGCCCGTGCCTGCGCGGCGGTGGCGGGCGCCGCGTGGCGCTGCACGCCCATCGTCGCCATGCGCGGCGGCTGCGCCACTTGGGGTGCGGTGTGCGGCACGCTCAAGGCCGGCGCTCCGCCACGGCGATCGACTGCAGGAAGCTCGGGTTGAAGGCGGTGGTGGTGTCGATCGGCTTGGTCAACACCTTGTTGGCCAGCAGGAAGTCCTGCGCGCTCTTGAGGGCGGCCGGGTCGATGTAGAACAGGCCTTCGGTTTTCGCCTTGCCGGCGGTCATGAGCTTGTAGGCCTCGGTCAGCATCGATTCCTGCTGCGCGCGGTTGAGCGTCGGCGCGATCTTCATCACGATGTCGACCGCTTCCTGCGGATTGGCCGCCGCATCGCGCCAGCCGCGGATCGAGGCGCGCAGGAAGGCCTTCACGAGTTCGGGCTTGTCGCGCGCCGTGTCCTTCGAGACGATCAGCGTGTCGCGCGGGAAGGTGATGCCGCTTTCCTCCGCCGTGAAGACGCGCAGCTTGTCGGCGCCCATGCGGTCGCGCACGGTCCACATCTCGTTGTAGAGCGTGGCGGTGGCGACGTCGGTGTCGCCGTTGATGAACGGCGTCATGCTGACCTGCTGAGGCTGGATGTCGACCTTGGCGCGATCGACGCCGGCCTGGCCGAGCATGCCGAACAGCACGTAGTTGGCGCCGGTGAACCAGGTCGTGACCTTCCTGCCCTCGAAGTCCTTCAGGCTCTTGATCGGCCCGTCCTTTCGGGTGATGAAGACGAAGGGCGTGATCTGGTGGGAGACGCCGATGGAGACGATCGGCAGGCCCTTGTCGACGCCGGCCATCACGCTGTCGCTGCCGCCCGAGAGACCGAAGGTGTCGGCGCCGGTCGCGACCAGGTTCTCGGTCAGCAGGTTCGGGCCGCCGGGGTTGATGGTCAGGTCGATGCCCTCGGCTTTGTAGTAACCCTTGGCCTGCGCGTAGTAGAAGCCGGCGAACTGGGTCTGCGTGAGCCATTTCAGCCGCAGGCTGGCCTTGACCGGCTCCTTCGTCTGGGCCTGCGCCTGCACGGCGGGCAGGGCGGAGAAAGCGGCCGCGAGGGCCAGTGCGCTCAGGGAGCGCAGGAAACGGCGGGTCTTCATGGTCAGCCTTTGGATGCGTGGAAGTTGGAAATCGGAAGCGAAAAGGGCGGGCGGGCGCGGGATCAGCTGTCGTGCGCCGGCATGCCGGGCGGCGTGTCGCGGGCCAGCCGGCGCATCAGCCCCGGCCATTCGCGCTCGCCGGCGACCAGGATGTCGCCGTGCTGTTCCCAGAACTGGCGCGCGGCGTGTTCGCAGACCGCGTGCGGCGGCACCACCGGCGCGCCCGCACCGCCGGCGACGGCCGCCTGGATCTGCAGCTGGATGCGCGCCGCGCGCTCGAAGTAATAGAGCAGCATGAAAGCCTCGGCCACCGTGCGGCCGACCGTCAGCACGCCGTGGTTGCGCATCAGCATCACCGGTCGTGTACCGAAGTCGCTCACCAGCCGCGACCGCTCGTCGAGGTCGATCGCGACGCCTTCGTAGTCGTGGAAAGCCTGCCGCTGGTAGAAGCGCATCGCGAACTGCGACAGCGGCAGCAGCCCGCCGGCCTGCGCCGACACCGCGACGCTGGCGTCCGAATGGGTATGCAGCACGCAGGCCGCGTCGTGCCGGCTTTCGTGGATCGCCCCGTGGATCACGAAGGCCGCGGCGTTGACTTCGAAGGGGGTGTCCTCGAGCTTGTCGCCGCGCACGTCGATGCGCACCAGGCTCGACGCCGTGACTTCCTCGAACAGCAGCCCGTACGGGTTGAGCAGGAACTCGCCCGGGCGGCCCGGCACGCGCAGCGAGATGTGGTTGTAGATCATGTCGTCCAGCTCGAGCCGGGCGACGAGCCGGTAGCAGGCGGCCAGCGCGACGCGCGCGGCCCACTCGGTGTCGTCGATGTGCGGCGGCTTCATGCGGCGAGCTCCATCAGCAGGTCGGCCAGCACGCGCGTGCCGGCGGCCAGGTCGCCCGGCTCGGCCGACTCGGCCTCGTTGTGCGTGATGCCGAGATGGCAGGGCACGAAGATCATCGCGGACGGCGCCACCGCGTGCAGGTAGCGCGCGTCGTGGCCGGCCGCCGACGGCAGGTCGCGGTGCGCGATGTCGAGCCGGTCGGCGACGGCACGGATGCGCGCGCGCAACGCTTCGGGGAAATGCAGCGAATCGGCCGTCGACAGGCGCGACACGCGCACGCCGCACGGTCCGCGATGCGCGTTGCAGATCGGCTCGACGCGCGCGCTCATCGCGCGCAGCGTGTCTGAATCGGGATGGCGCAGGTCGATCGAGAAGATCGCCCGGCTCGCGACCACCGACGGCGCATTCGGCAGCACCTCGAAGCGGCCGACGGTGAACTTGACGATGTCCTCGGCATCGTGGAATTCGGCGGCCAGCGCCTGCACCATCGCGGTCGCGGCGAGCAGCGCGTCCTTGCGCTCGTGGCGCTGCGAGGTGCCCGCATGCGCGGCCTCGCCGTCGACCTCGACGCGCCAGGTGTGCTTGCCCTGGATGCCGGTGACCACGCCGACCGGGAAGCCTTCGCGCTCCAGCACCGGGCCCTGTTCGATGTGCGCTTCGACATACGCATGCACCGGGCCGCCGAGCGCGCGCGCCGGAATGTGCGCGAGGCGTTGCGCGACATCGGCCAGCGCGGCGCCGACGCCGATGCCGGCGGCGTCGGTGAGACTGGCGATCGCGGCCAGCGGCTGGTCGCCGGCGAACACGGCCGAGCCCATCATCCCGGGCGCGAAGCGCGAGCCTTCCTCGTTCATCCAGGCGACGATGTCGACCGGACGCACCGGCGTCACGCCGGCCTCGCGGATCGCCTGCACCGCTTCGAAGGCCGCCAGCACGCCGAAGACGCCGTCGAAGCGACCGCCGGTCGGCTGGCTGTCGAGGTGCGAGCCGCTGAGCACCGGCGCCGCGTCGGGGTCGCTGCCGGCCAGGCGCAGGAACAGGTTGCCGATGGCGTCGCGGCTCGCGGTGAGGCCGAGCGCCTCGCCCCAGCGCACCAGTTCGGCCTGCGCCTGCGCGTCCTCGGCCGACAGCGCCTGCCGGTTCACGCCGCCGGCCGCGGTGGCGCCGAAGCGCGCCATGTCGGCATGGCGCTGCCAGAGCCGCGATTCGCTGACGAAGGAGGAGGGAAGTGCGGGCGTCGTCATGCGGCGCTCAGCTCGTTTTCATGATCTCGGCCGGCGCCGAGCGCGGATCGCGGGGCAGCCACTTGCCCTGCTCGACCGTCGCCAGGAAGTCGCCGACGAACTGGTTGAACAGCGCCGGTTCGTCGATGTTGAGCGTGTGGCCGGTCTTGGGCAGCACCAGCAGGCCGCTGGCGGGAATCGTCTTCTTCAGGAAGATGCCGGGCTGCAGGCAGTGGTCGTCCTCGTCGCCGACGATCACCAGCGTGGGCACCGGCATGGTCTTGAGTTCGGCTTCCAGGTCGTAGATCGACGGGCGGCGCGCCTGCACGCCCTGCATGGTGCGCGCCGAGCCGACGGCCGAGTGTTCGCTCAGCTGCGTCGCGAATTCCTGCCAGCCGCGCGGGTCCTTCACCTGGAACACGATGCGCGACGCCGCCGTCGAATAGATCCTGGCGAACTCGACCGCGCCGATCTCCTCGAACTTGCGCGCCACTTCGAGCGACACGTTGCGGAAATAGTCCTCGTGCTGCTTCTCTGCGCCGTAGCCTGCGCCGGCGACCACCAGCGAGCGCGCACGCGACGCGTAGCGCAGCCCGAAGTGCAACGTCGAGAAGCCGCCCATCGAGAGCCCGACGACGTGCGCGCTGTCGATGCCCAGGCCGTCGACGACGTCGGCGATGTCGTCGGTGGCGATGGCCTGCGAGTAGCGCTCGACGTCGTCGGGCACGTCCGACGGCGGGTAGCCGCGGGCGCAGAAGCTGACGCAGCGGTAGCGCCGCGTGAAATGCCGCATCTGCGGCTCCCAGCTGCGGGCGTCGCCGCCGAATTCGTGCACGAAGACGATCGGCGTGCCGGCGCCGGCTTCCTCGTAGTACAGGCGGGTGCCGTCGCGGGCGTTCAGGTAGGGCATGGTGTCGCTCCCGGTTGTCAGAACTGGGCGTCGGTGACGGGCAGCGTGCGGGCGCGTTCGACCATCGCCGGCAGCAGTTCGCAAAAGCGGTTCGCCCAGGCTTCGGGCACGGTCAGGCTCACCTTGACGAAGCGCTCGCCGAAGCGCTTGGTGTGATAGGTGCCCTGGCGGATCATGATGCCCTCGGCCTGGTAGGCCGCGACCAGCGCCTCGGGCCGGACGCCGGCGTCGACCGTCTCGATCACCAGCAGGTTCGCATGGGACGGGTACACCGGGATGTGGAGGCCGGAAATGCGCGACACCGCCTCGAACACCGCCGCCTGGTTGGCACGCAGCCGCTCCACGATGCCCGGAAACCATTCGCCCTTGCTTTTCAGGCCGGCGATGGCCGCGCGCTGCGACAGCACGTTGCTGCCGAGGTTGTTCGGCGGTGCGTTGGCGATCATCTCGATGATGTCGGAGTTGGCCAGCACCGCGCCCAGGCGCATGCCGGCCAGGCCGAGCCACTTCGAGAAGCTGTAGGTGACGATGCTCTTCTCGGGATAGAAGTTGAAGGCCGGCGCGAAGCCCTCGGCGAACTGCGAGTACGTCGCGTCGTGGATCAGGTAGGCGCCGACCGAGCGCGCGATGTCGGCGATCTCGCGGATCTCGTCGGCCGTGTGGCAGGTGCCCAGCGGGTTGTTCGGGTCGACCAGGTAGATCACGCGGGTCTTCGGGCCGACGGCCGCGCGCAATTGCGCCGCCGTGAGCTTGTAGCCCTGCGCGGCGTCGTAGATCGGCAGCTCGATCACGTTGGCGCCGGCCTTGCGCGCGAAATGCATCGGCCAGGCCCAGCTCGGGTCGGTGGTGACGAAGTCGGTGCCGGGTTCGCAGATGTTGCTGCAGACGTTGTAGAGCGCCTCGACCGCGCCGTCGGTCACGAAGGCCGACGCGCCGGGCACGCCGGCGTCCTCGACGATCAGGCGACGCAGTTCCTCGAAGCCGGCCGGCGGCGCGTAGGCGTGGTAGCTGCCGTCCTTGAGCGCCGCGACGACCGCGTCGATGACCGACGGATGCGGCTCGAAGTGGTTGGTGTTCTGGCCGAGCCACATCAGGCCGGGCGTGTGGCAGAGGCGGTCGAAGTAGGCGTTGCGTTGCTCGAACGGGCGGAGGGAGGGGTTGGAGGTCATCGACAGGCATAGAGCACAAGCTGTGCCATGCATTGCCAACGCTTTCGTATGGCGCAGCGCTTCGATTGCATGCACGATGAGCGCTCGTAGTGCGTATCGCCGGCATTTGGTGCATACAAAAAGTGTGTTTTTGTATTTTTGGTGGCATGGATACTGCTTCGAAATCGTCATATACGTGACCGAGACCACCATGACGATTTCCAGCGACATCCCCGAATCCCTCCCCGCGACCCGGACACCGCGCGACCGCGCCCGCGAGAAATCCGTGACGCTCGCCGACGAGCTGCAGGAAACGCTCGAAGGCCTGATTGTCAGCGGGGCGCTCAAGCCCGGTACGCGGCTCGACGAGGCCGAGCTGGTCGCACGCTTCCAGGTGTCGCGCACGCCGTTGCGCGAAGCCCTCAAAGCGCTGGCCGGCAACGGGCTGGTCGACCTGCGCGGCCCGCAGGGCGCCTGCGTCGCGAGCATCTCGCTGCCGGTGCTGATCGAAATGTTCCAGATGATGTCGGTCATGGAAGGCCTGTGCGCCAAGTACGCCGCGCGCCGCGCGACCGCCGCGCAGCGCGCGCAGATGCGCCGCATCCACGAGCAGCTCAGCGAGTTGCTGGCGAGGGCCGACCACGAGCGTTTCTACGAGGTGAACCGCGAATTCCACGACGCCCTCTACGACGCCTCCAACACCAGCTACCTGGCCGAGCAGACCCGCACGCTGAGGAAGCGCGTGGGCGTCTACCGCCGCCACGTCACCTTCCAGCCCGGCCGCATGGCCGCGACCATCGGCGAGCATCTGGCGATCATCGAGGCCATCGAGCGCAACGACGCCGAGGCCGCCTTCGCCTCGGCGGCCGATCACGTCACGCTGCTGCAGGACGACATGGTCGACCTGATCGCCGCGATCTCGGCGCACCTGCCCTCCGCCTGAGCCCGCCCGCCCGCCCGCCCGGCCCCTTTCTCCAACGCCATCCTCCAGCAGCAACTCCATGATCACTCTCGACCTGAAGGGCCAGACCGCCCTCATCACCGGCGCCTCCAAGGGCATCGGCCTCGCCGCTGCGCGTGCCTTCGCCGAAGCCGGCTGCCACCTGCACCTGGCCGCGCGCGACGGCGCCGCGCTGGAGGCCGCGAAGGCGGAGATCACCGCCGCCCACGGCGTGCGCGTGACCGTGCACCCGATGGACCTGTCGGCGCCGGGCGCGATGCGCGTGCTCGACGAAGCCGTCGGCGACGTCGACATCCTGATCAACAACGCCGGCGACATCCCGGCCGGCCCGATCGAGTCGCTCGATTTCGAGGTGGTGCGCCGCGGCTTCGCGCTCAAGGTGCTCGGCTACATGGAGCTCACGCAGTACGTCTACGCGCGCATGAAGCGCATCGGCCGCGGCGTGATCGTCAACGACATCGGCAACTCGGGCGAGAACTGGGACGCCAACTACATCGCCGGCTCGACCGGCAACGCCGCGGTGATGGCCTTCACGCGCGCGCTCGGCGGCGTGAGCCTGGACGACGGCATCCGCGTGGTCGGCGTGAACCCCGGGCCGGTGTCGACCGACCGCATGGTCAAGCTCATGAAGCGCCGCGCCGTCGACAGCTTCGGCGACGAGAGCCGCTGGAAGGAGCTGTTCGTGCAGTACCCGGGTGGGCGGCCTGCGGAAGCCGAGGAAGTGGCGGAGCTGATGCTGTTCCTGGCCTCGCCGCACGCGGCCTACATCACCGGGACGGTGGTGACGATCGACGGCGGCATCGCGGCGCGGGGGTCGATCATCAAGACGAGCAAGAAGGCGGAGGCGGCGCGGATGGAGGCCGAGGCGAAGTTGCGGGGCGCGTGAACACGGCCGGGTTCGAAGCCGTCCGCTTCAGAAACTGCCGCACACCCGCAGCACCTCTTCCCCGTACTTCTCCAGCTTCGTCGTCCCGATCCCGCTGATCCCCTGCAGGTCCTCCAGCGTCGCGGGCGCGCGTTCGGCGATCGCGGCCAGCGTGGCGTCGTGGAAGATCACGTACGCCGGCAGGTTGTGTTCCCGCGCGACCTCGCCGCGCCAGGCCTTGAGCGCCTCGAAGCGCTTCTGGCCTTGCGCATCCAGGGCCGCCGCGGCCGGCGACGGTGCGCCGCGCGCGGCCTTCTCGCGGCGCGGCTTGCCGCTGCGCGTGGTCGCCGAGGAGATCGATTCGCGCAGGCTCACCGCCTGCTCGCCCTTCAACACGGCGCGCGAGCCGTCGGTGAGCTGCAGCGTGTTGAAGGTCTGCGCGTTGACCGCGAGCGCGCCGGTCGCGATCATCTGGCGCAGCACGCCGCGCAGCTGCACTTCGCTGAATTCGGCGCCGATGCCGAAGGTGCTGATCTGCTCGTGGCCGAACTGCTTGACCTTCTCGGTCGCCTTGCCGCGAAGGATGTCCATGATGTGGCCGGCGCCGAAGCTGATGCCGCTCATCTGGTTGACGCGATAGATGGTCGAGAGCAGCTTGCGCGCGGCGTCGGTGCCGTCCCAGACCTGGGGCGGGTTGATGCAGTTGTCGCAATTGCCGCACGGCGTGCTGGCCTCGCCGAAGTAGCCCAGCAGCCGCACGCGCCGGCAGTCGCTCGCCTCGGCCAGCGACAGGAGCGCGTCGAGCTTGCCGCGCATCGCCTGCTTGAACTGCTCGCCGGCAGGGCTCTCGTCGATCATGCGGGCCTGGTTCACCACGTCCTGCAGGCCGTAGACCATCCAGGCATCGGCCGCTGCGCCGTCGCGTCCGGCGCGGCCGGTTTCCTGGTAATAGCCCTCGATGTTCTTGGGCATGTCGAGGTGGGCGACGAAGCGCACGTCGGGCTTGTCGATGCCCATGCCGAAGGCGATGGTCGCGACCATCACGATGCCTTCCTCGCGCAGGAAGCGGTCCTGGTGCTTCTGGCGCAGCGCCGCTTCGAGCCCCGCGTGGTACGGCAGCGCGTTGACGCCGGCGTCCTGCAGCGCCACGGCCACGTCTTCGACCCGCTTGCGTGACTGGCAATAGACCACGCCGGCATCGCCCTCGTGCTCGCGTTCGATGAAGCGCAGCAGCTGCGCGGTCGCGTCCTTCTTCTCGACGATGGCGTAGCGGATGTTCGGCCGGTCGAAGCTGCTGACGAACTGGCGCGCGTCCTCGAGCTGCAGCCGCTCGACGATGTCGGCGCGCGTGAGGTCGTCCGCGGTCGCGGTGAGCGCGATGCGCGGCACGCCGGCATAACGCTCGTGCAGCACCGTCAGCGAACGGTATTCGGGGCGGAAGTCGTGGCCCCACTGGCTCACGCAATGCGCCTCGTCGATCGCGAACAGGCCGAGCTTGCCGCGCTGGTGCAGCGAATCGAGCTGCTGCAGGAAGCGCGGCGTGTTCAGGCGCTCGGGCGCCGCGTAGAGCAATGTGATCTCGCCGCCGAGCATGCGGCGCTCGACGTCCTGCGTCTGCGCCCAGTCGAGCGTCGAGTTCAGGAACGCCGCGTCGACGCCGGCCTCGTGCAGCGCGCCGACCTGGTCGTGCATCAGCGCGATCAGCGGCGACACCACGATGGTCACGCCGCGCCCCGCACGCTGGCGCGCGATGGCGGGAATCTGGTAGCACAGCGACTTGCCGCCGCCGGTGGGCATCAGCACCAGCGCGTCGCCGCCGCCGACCACGTGGTCGACGATGTCGGCCTGCGCGCCGCGGAAATGTTCGTAGCCGAACACCTCGTGGAGGATGGCTGCGGGAGTGGTGTCGCCTTCGGCTTCGGCGGAGCGGGGGAGGGTGGTGGAAGACACCCGGGCCATTCTCCCCGATCGTCGATGCACGGGCCGGGCGCCGGCTGGCACGCGCTTTGCACTGCAACCGAAGTCAGGCGATATCGACCTGTCTATACAGCCCCGCAAGGTGCTTTTCATTTGAAAATGCACCAAGTTCGATCGTTCGGGCAAACCCTGTATAGACAAGCCGTCGAGGCTGAACACAATGCGGGTGCCTCGCATACCGGTCACGCCGGTGGCTGGTCACCGGCGCCCCTTCTTCATACGGAAATCCAGGAGTAACCCATGGTCAAGATGGTTGTCAAAGTCGCTGCGCTGGTGGCTGCGGGCGTGGTCACGGCGGGCACGGCCGGCATCGCGTCGGCGCAGGAAGCGAAGATCGTGCTCGGCATGTCCGGCTGGACCGGTTTCGCGCCGCTCACGCTGGCCGACAAGGCCGGCATCTTCAAGAAGAACGGGCTCGACGTGGAGCTCAAGATGATCCCGCAGAAGGACCGCCACCTGGCGCTCGCCGCCGAAGCCATCCAGTGCGCCGCGACCACGGTCGAGACCCATGTCGCCTGGAACGCCAACGGCGTGCCGATCGTGCAGATCTTCCAGATGGACAAGTCCTACGGCGCCGACGGCATCGCGGTGCGCGGCGACATCGCCAGGTTCTCCGACCTCAAGGGCAAGACCATCGGCGTCGACGCGCCCGGCACCGCGCCGTACTTCGGCCTGGCCTGGATGCTGAACAGGAACGGCATGACGCTCAAGGACGTGAAGACCACCACGCTGTCGCCGCAGGCCGCGGCACAGGCCTTCGTCGCCGGCCAGAACGACGCCGCGATGACCTACGAGCCGTACCTGTCGACCGTGCGCGCCAACCCGGCGGCCGGCAAGATCCTCGCGACCACGCTCGACTATCCGATGGTGATGGACACGGTCGGCTGCGCGCCGAAGTGGCTGCAGGCCAACGGGAAGGCCGCGCAGGCGCTGACCGACTCCTACTTCGAGGCCCTGGAAATGATCAGGAACGACCCGGCCAAGGCCAACGAGATCATGGGCACCGCGGTCAAGCAGACCGGCGAGCAGTTCGCCAAGTCGTCGGCCTACCTGCGCTGGCAGGACAAGGCGGCGAACCAGAAGTTCTTCGCCGGCGAACTCACGTCCTTCATGAAGGAAGCGGAAAAGATCCTGCTGGAAGCCGGCGTGATCCGCAAGGCGCCGGAGAACCTCGCCGCGACCTTCGACGCCAGCTACATCAAGTGAGTAGGTTCGCGCCGCTCGAACCGGTCGGCAGCCGCGCGCGCTGGCTGCTGGGCATGGGCTTCTTCGTGCTGTTCGTCGGCGTCTGGGCCGCGTTCACGCTCGGCGGCTTCGTGTCGCCGACCTTCCTCGCGAGCCCGGTCACGATGGTGAAGGAAGGCTGGCTGCTTTTCACCGAATACGACTTCATCCACGACATCGGCATGACCGTGTGGCGGGTGCTCGGCGGCTTCGTGCTGGCATCGCTCGTCGCCGTACCGCTGGGCATCGCGATGGGGGCGTACAAGCCGGTCGAGGCTTTCCTGGAGCCCTTCGTCTCGTTTTGCCGCTACCTGCCGGCCTCGGCCTTCATTCCCCTGCTGATCCTGTGGGCCGGCATCGGCGAGACGCAGAAGCTGCTGGTGATCTTCATCGGCTCGGTGTTCCAGATCGTCCTGATGGTGGCGGTCATCGTCGGCGGGGCGCGGCGCGACCTGGTCGAGGCCGCGTACACGCTGGGCGCGAACAGCCGCGGCATCGTGAAGCGGGTGCTGATCCCGGGTGCGGCGCCCGGCATCGCCGAGACGCTGCGGCTGGTGCTCGGCTGGGCCTGGACCTACGTGATCGTGGCCGAGTTGATCGGCTCCTCGTCGGGCATCGGCCACATGATCACCGACAGCCAGGCGCTGCTCAACACCGGGCAGATCATTTTCGGGATCATCGTGATCGGGATCATCGGGCTGGTCTCCGACCTCGCCTTCAAGGCACTGAACAAACGCCTGTTCGGGTGGGCTTCGCTGTGAGCACGAACCAGCTTTCCATTCGCGGCGTCTCGCGTGTCTTCGAAGGCAGCAAGGGCCAGCGTACGCAGGCGCTGCAGCCGATCGATTTCGAGGTGAAGGAGAACGACTTCGTCACCATCCTCGGCCCGTCGGGCTGCGGCAAGTCGACGTTGTTGCGCATCGTGGCCGGGCTTGATTTCCCGACCGCCGGCGAGGTTCGTCTCGACGGCAAGGCCATCCGGGCCCCCGGTGCCGACCGCGGCGTGGTGTTCCAGAGCTACACGCTGTTTCCCTGGCTCACTATCGCGCAGAACATCCGCTTCGGCCTGCGCGAGCGCGGCATGAGCGAGGCGCAGCAGAAGGAGCGCAGCGATTTCTTCATCGCCAAGGTCGGACTGCGCGGCTTCGAGAACCACTTCCCGAAGCAGCTCTCCGGCGGCATGCAGCAGCGCACCGCGATCGCGCGCGCGCTGGCCAACGACCCGAAGATCTTGCTGCTCGACGAGCCTTTCGGCGCGCTCGACAACCAGACGCGCGTGCTGATGCAGGAGCTGCTGCTCGGCATCTGGGAGTCGGCGCAGAAGACGGTGCTGTTCGTCACGCACGACATCGACGAGGCGATCTTCATGGCCAGCCGGGTGGCCGTGTTCAGCGCGCGGCCGGGCCGCATCAAGACCGAGATCGCGGTCGACTTCCCGCATCCGCGCCACTACACCATCAAGACCTCGCCCGAGTTCATGGCGATCAAGGCGCGGCTGACCGAGGAAATCCGCGCGGAATCGATGGCATCCGCCGATCACCGAGTCCGGTCATGAAGCGCGACCTGCCGTCCCTCGCGCTCTATGTGCAGGTCAAGGAGCATATTTCCCGGCGCATCCAGGACGGCACCTGGGCGCCGGGTCACCGTCTGCCTTCGGAGCACGAACTGGTCGCGCAGTTCGGCATCTCGCGCATGACGGTCAACCGCGCGCTGCGCGAGCTGGTCGGCCAGGGCCGCGTGGTGCGCGTGGCGGGCGTGGGCAGTTTCGTGGCCGAGGACAAGCCGCAGTCGACGCTGCTGCAGATCGCCAACATCGCCAGCGAGATCCGCCAGCGCGGCCACGACCACCGCTGCGAGATGCTTTCCGTCGAACGCGTGGCGGCCTCGCCCGACGTCGCGGCCTGGCTCGACCTGCAGGCGGGCGAATCGGTGTTCCACAGCGTCTGCCTGCATCGAGAGAACGAGACGCCGGTCCAGCTGGAGGACCGCTACGTCAATCCGCGCATCGCCCCCGATTTCCTGACGCAGGATTTCCCCGATCTGACCCCGAGCGAGTACCTGCTGCGCGACGTGGCCTTCGACCAGATCGAACACCTCGTCGATGCCGTGCTGCCCAGCGCCGAACAGGCCGGGCGGCTCGCGATGTCCGCTGCCGAACCGTGCCTGCTGCTCACTCGCCGCACCTGGACGCGCGGCACGCCGGTGACCTGGGTGCGCTGCCTGCACCCGGCGTCGCGCTACCGGCTCGGAAGCCGTTTTCGCAACGACGGGAATCCGGCGACGTAGCCGGGTCGACAAGCCCAAGCCGTTCACCGGATTCACGTAGACAGGAAGCAGCATGACAACCGCAGACACCGTCCTCACACCCGGCCAGGTCGACCTTCGACTCCTGCGCCGCATCCATGCCGGCGGCCTCGCGCTGGCGCTCGATCCGGATATGCTCGACGGCATGCGCGTGGCGCAGGCGGCGGTGCAGCGGATCGTCGCCGACGACGAGGTGGTCTACGGCATCAACACCGGCTTCGGCAAGCTCGCCAGCACCCGCATCGGCAACGACCGCCTGGCCGAGCTGCAGCGCAACCTCGTGCTCTCGCACAGCGTGGGCACGGGCGAGCCGCTGTCGGCTGCCGTGGTGCGTCTGGTGCTGGCCACGAAGGCGGTGAGCCTGGCGCGCGGGCATTCGGGCGTGCGGCCGGCGCTGGTCGATGCGCTGCTGGCGCTGTTCAACGCGGGCATCGTGCCGCGCATCCCGGCCAAGGGATCGGTCGGCGCTTCGGGCGACCTGGCACCGCTCGCGCACCTGGCCTGCGTGCTGATCGGCGAGGGTTGCGCGATGACGGCCGACGGCAGCGAAGTCACCGGCGCCGAAGCCATGCGCCTCGTCGGCCTCGAACCGTTCGTGCTCGGCCCGAAAGAGGGGCTCGCGCTGCTCAACGGCACGCAGGTGTCGACCGCGCTGGCGCTCGCCGGATTGTTCGGCGCCGAGAACGTCTTCGCGGCCGGGCTGATGTCCGGGGCGCTGTCGCTCGAAGCGATCCGGGGCTCGATCCGACCGTTCGATCCGCGCATCCACGCGGCGCGCGGCCAGCCGGGCCAGATCGCCGTCGCGGGCGCGGTGCGAGCGCTGCTCGAAGGCAGCGAGATCGTGCCTTCGCATGCCGACTGCGGCCGCGTGCAGGATCCGTACTCGATCCGCTGCATTCCGCAGGTGATGGGCGCCTGCCTCGACAACATGACCCATGCGGCGCGGGTGTTGGCGATCGAGGCGAATGCGGCTTCGGACAATCCGTTGGTGTTTCCGGGCGACGACAGCCAACCGGCCGACGTGATCTCCGGCGGCAATTTCCATGCGGAGCCGGTCGCCTTCGCCGCCGACATCCTGGCGCTGGCGATCTCCGAGATCGGTGCCATCGCCGAGCGTCGGCTCGCGCTGCTGCTCGACACCGGCCTGTCAGGCCTGCCGCCGTTTCTCGTCCGGGACGGCGGGTTGAATTCCGGTTTCATGATCGCGCAGGTGACCGCGGCGGCGCTGGCGTCGGAGAACAAGTCGCTCGCGCATCCGGCCAGCGTCGACAGCCTGCCGACCTCGGCCAACCAGGAGGACCACGTATCGATGGCGACCTTCGCCGCGCGCCGGCTCGGCGACATGGTGCAGAACACCGCGGTGGTCGTCGGCATCGAGGCGATGGCCGCGGCGCAGGGCATCGAGCTCGCGCGCGGGCCGAGGAGCTCGCCGCCGGTCGAAGCCGAGTTCGCGCGCATCCGCGAGCAGGTCGCCTTCCTGGACCGCGACCGCTTCATGGCCACCGATGTCGAAGCGATGCGGCGCTGGGCGCTGGCGGGCGCGTGGCCCGATGCGCTGCTGCACATCCTCCCAAGCCACGCGCCGGTCTAGACCCGGGCGAACTTCAAGGCGCGGGCGGAGCCGCGGAGAACACGCCGATCAGGCGATACGTCGCGCCGGGGTGATACAGCCGCGCGATCGACGCCACCCGTCCTTGCGACACCGTGCGCCGCGACACCCGCAGCAATGCGTCGCCGAGGCCGATCCGCAGGTGCCCGGCCAGCATCGCATCGGCGTTCACCGCCTCGACCACCTGTTCGGCAGCGGTCAGCGGCGCGCGCTCGAACAGGTGATGCGACGCGGTCTGCGCGCCGAGGTCGAGCGAGAGGAAGTCGGGCACGACCTCGGGGTTGACGAAACGTTCCTCGAACTGGATCGGCGTCCCGTTCTCGAAATGCAGCACCTGGCAGCAGAACACGCCGATGTCGGGTGCGCAGCGCATCGCCTCGGCGATCTGCCGGCCCGCCTTGAGCCGGCTCTGCAGCAGCACCACGCTGCTGTGCCGGTGACCGCGTCCGGCGATCTCCTCACGGATGTCCTTCACGCTCAGGATGTTGGAGATCGGCTGCAGGTCGGCCACGTACGAGCCCGAACCGTGGCGGCGTTCGATCAGGCCTTCGGCCTGCAATTCCTGCAGCGCGCGCCGCACCGTCATGCGGGCGTACTTGAACTGCTCGACCAGTTCGCGCTCCGACGGCAGCCTGAAGCCCGGCTTCCAGCCGCCCTGCTCGATGGCCTCGCGGATGGCGGCCTTGACTTCGGCGTAGCCGGCGGTCATCACGCCGGCCCGGCAGGCGCGCACCTGGACAGCGCGCGCACGGTGTCGAAGCCGATGCGACCGCTCGGCAGGCCGGCGTCGTCCAGCACGGCGAGCTCCGACGCTCCGGTCTCCAGCAGCAGCGCCAGCGCTTCGCGCAGCGAACTCGCGGCGCCGATGGCGGGCACGCCGGGCCGTGCCGCTGCCGCTTCGCAGGCATCGCCGACCGTGAGCAGCGCCAGCCGCTTCAGCGAGCGGCCGCCGCCGAGGAACGACGACACGAAGTCGTCCGCCGGCTCCGCCAGCAGGGCGTCGGGCGCCGCGTACTGCACCACCTTGCCGTCGCGCAGGATGGCGATGCGGTCGCCCATCTTCAGCGCCTCGTCGATGTCGTGCGTGACGAAGACGATGGTCTTCTTCAGCTTGCGCAGGATGCGCAGGAACTCGTCCTGCAGCATGGCGCGGTTGATCGGGTCGATGGCGCCGAAGGGCTCGTCCATCAGCATCACCGGCGGGTCGGCGGCGAGTGCACGGGCCACGCCCACGCGCTGGCGCTGGCCGCCCGACAGCTCGCGCGGATAGCGGTCGCGGTAGTGCTGCGGCGGCAGGCCGACCAGCACCAGCAGTTCCTCGACGCGCGCCCTGATGCGGGGCTCGTCCCAGCCGAGCAGCCGCGGCACGGTCGCGATGTTGTCGCCGATGCGCAGGTGCGGGAACAGGCCGGTCTGCTGGATCACGTAGCCGATGCCTCGGCGCAGCGCCACCGGGTCCTGCGTGCGCACATCCCGCCCTGCGACCTCGACCAGGCCGCTGTCGGGCTCGATCATGCGGTTGATCATCCGCATCGTGGTCGTCTTGCCGCAGCCCGAGGAGCCGATTAGCACGCACAGCTCGCCCTCGGGAACGTCGAGCGAGAGATGGTCGACCGCCGGGCGCGGGGTGCCGGGGAATCGTTTGGTCAGGCCCTCGATCTTGATCATGGGGTCAGCAGTCCTCTGGGGGTCAGCGTCTTCTGCAGGCGACCGAACAGCGCGTCGACGCCGATGGCCAGCAGCGTGGCCGGAATGGCGCCGAGCAGCAGTTGCGGGATCGCCATCATCGCGACACCCGAGGTGATGAATTCGCCGAGCCCGCCGCCGCCGATGTAGGCCGCCAGCGTGGCGCCGGAGATGACCTGCGCGGCAGCGGTGCGCAGGCCGGAGAAGATCAGCGGCAGCGCGAGCGGCAGCCGCACGCGGCGCGTGATCTCGCCTTCGCGCATGCCCATGCCGCGCGCGGCGTCGATCACGTCGGCGTCGACGCCGCGCACGCCGGTGTAGGTGTTGAGCAGGATCGGCGGCAGGGCCAGCAGCGACAGCGCGAACAGCGACGGCACGAAGCCCGTGCCGAGCAGCGGCATCGCCAGCGCCAGCACCGCCAGCGACGGCAGCGTGCGGCCGGTGTTGGCGAGGTTGATGGCCAGCAGCGCGCCGCGCCCCGACAGCGCCAGCCGCACGCCCAGCGGTACCGCGACCAGCGTACCGACCAGCAGCGCGAGTGCCGACAGCGCCACGTGCGTCCACAGCGCCGCGCCGAAGCGCGCCGGGTCGGCCATCATCAGGTCCCAGGTCTGGGCGAGCAGGTTCATCGCATCTATCGCGTAGACCGCCGAGCGCGCGTCTCGGCCGCCGACAGCAGCACGTCGACCCCCACCGACAGCAGGCAGGCGGTGAGCGCGCCGACCCAGATCTTGGGCGTGTGGTCGTTCGACATGCCGGCGAAGATGATCGTGCCCAGCCCGCCGGCATTCACATAGGCCGCGACGACGGTGATGCTGATCACGGTGACCGCAGCCACCCGCAGCCCGGCTAGGATCACCGGCAGCGCCAGCGGCAGTTCGACCTGCCGCAGTACCTGCGCGCCGCTCATGCCCATGCCGCGCGCGGCGTCCACCACTTCGGCCGGCACGCCGCGCAGGCCGGTGGCGATGTTGCGGATCAGGATCATCAGCGAGAACATCACCATCGCGAGGATCGCGTTGGTCTTGCCCAGGCCGACGATGGGAATCAGCAGCGCCAGCAGGGCCAGCGTCGGGATCGTGTAGAGCACGCCGGTGACGCCGAGCGCCACCGCCATCACGCGCGTGCTGCGTGCCGCCCAGATGCCGATCGGCAGCGAGATCGCGAAGGCGATCGCCAGCGCCGAGCCCGACACCATGATGTGCTCGGCCAGCGCCTGCAGCACCTGGTCCCAGTTGGCGAGGAACCATTTCATGCGAAGTCCCCGACCAGCAGGCGCTCGCGGAGCAGGTCGACATCGGGGCCGAGCGGGCGGTCCCGGTCGAGCATCGGCACACGGGCGCGCACGCGGTCGTAAGCCTGGCGTGCGCCGGCACCGAGCTTGTCGAACGCCGCACCGCACAGATCGACGGCCTGCGCCGCGCCCAGCAGCTCGATCGCGGCCAGCGACACCAGCGCATCGGCGATCCGCGCGGTCTTGTCGACGACCTGGGGCGCCATCGGCGCATGGTCCTCGGCGCCTTCGGACAGCGGAAAGAAGTCGAGGCAGGCCGGATTCGCGAGATGGCGGACCTGGTTCCACAGCGCGGTCAACGTCTTCTGCATCGCGGCGAAGCCCGAATGCGCGGGGCCGTGCGCGGTGAGCTGCAGCGGCAGCCCGCTGGCCGACGGCGAATACAGCCGCAGGCAGCGCTGCACGCAGGCCGATGCCGCCTGCGCCATCGCGAGGCCGAGCGACTCCATGGCGAGCGCGAGGCCGGGGATGTGGAAGTTGGCGGTGGAGATCAACGTGCCGCTGTCGACGAGCACCAGCGGGCTGTCGCCGGCACCGTCGAGCTCGGCTTCGACATGGTCGCGTGCCTGCCCGTGGGCCCACAGCACCGCCCCGTGGATCTGCGGCACGCAGCGCAGCGAGAGCGGGTCCTGCACGCGGCGCGCGGCGCCGTCGTTCCAAAGCGCGCTGCCGTCGAGCAGCGCGTGCAGGCGACGGGCGCTTTCGGCGATGCCCGGCGCCGGTCGCGCCGACAGGGCTTCGGGCCGCAGCGGCGACAGGTTGGCGCGGAAACCTTCCATCGACAGCACGGCCGCACGGTCGAGCAGGTGCATCGCCGCGTCGACGTCCGCCAGCGCCAGCGCCGCGCCGCCGACGGTGTATGCGTTCGAGCTGATGAGCGCCAGTCCGTCCTTCGGGCCGAGCACGGCCGGTGACAGGCCGGCACGGTGCAAGGCCTCGGCACCCGGCAGCCGCTCGCCGCCGAACTCGGCCTCGCCTTCGCCGACCAGCACCAGCATCGCGTGCGACATCGGCGGCAGGTCGGCCACGCCGATCGAGCCGGTCGTCGGCACCACGGGAAGCACGCCCGCATTCAGCATTGCCAGCAGCGCGTCGAACACCGCGGGCGAGATGCCCGAGCCGCCCGCGGCCAAGCCGGCGAGCCGTGCGAAAAGCGTGGCCCGTACCCGCTGCATGGATGCCGACGCGCCGATGCCGACGCTGCGCGCCCGGATCGCGCGTGCCTGGTAGCGCGTGCGTTGCGCCGGTTCGAGCAAGTGCCCGGCGTTGGCGCCCAGGCCGCTGTTGAGGCCGTAGATCGGCGTGTCGGACGCGGCGAACCGGTCGACCACCGCGCGCGCCGCGCTCAGGCGGTCGCGCACGACGGCGCCGGCCGCGACCGGCTCGCCGGTGCGTGCCACGGCCAGCAGGTGGTCGACCGTGACGGCCGTTCCGTCGAGCGTGATCATCCGGCGTGCATCAACGGGTTGAGCGGCTTCAGCGGACGACGCCCTTTTCCTTCAGGAAGGCCTTGGCCACGTCCTTCGGCTCCTCCTTCTCGCCGTCGACGAGGTAGTTCAGGCGCGCCATGGTCGCGTCGTCGAGCAGCGCGCTGACCTTGTCGGTCACTTCGGCGAGCTTCGGGTTGGCGTCGAGCGCTTCCTTGCGCACCACCGGTGCGAGGAAGTACGGCGGCCAGAGACCCTTGTCGTCCTTGAGGCGCGTGAGCTTCATGGCGGCGATCATGCCGTCGGTCGAGTAGCCGTTGACGACCTGGATCTGGTCGTTCTTGAGCGCCTGGTAGCGCAGGCCGATGGCCAGCTGCAGGTCTTCCTTGAATTCCATGCCGTAGCGCGCCTTCAGGCCCGGCAGGCCGTCCTTGCGGTCGCGGAATTCCGGGCCGGCACCGAGCTTGAGGTCCTTCGCGACCCGGGTCAGGTCCGACAGCGTGGCCAGCTTGTACTTGGCGGCGACCTCGGACTTCATGACCATCACGTAGGTGTTGTTCATCGGCGCCTGCGCCAGCACCGTCAGGCCGTTGGCTGCGTAGGCGGCCTTCACCTTGTCGTACACGGCCTGCTTGTCGGTCATCGGCGCTTCCTTCAGCACCACCAGCAGCATGGTGCCGGTGTACTCGGGATAGAAGTCGATCTGCTTTTCCTCCAGCGCCTTGTGCGCGATCAGCGTGCCGCCGAGGTTGGTCTTTCGCTCGACCTTGATGCCGGCCGCCTCGAAGGCCTGCGCGTAGAGCTCGGCCAGCACGAACTGCTCGGTGAAGTTCTTCGAGCCGACCCGCACCGTCTGGGCGGACACCGCGAAGCTGCAGCCGATGGCCAGGGCGGCGACCAGCGCCGTGCAGAGGCGCGCACGGATCGGGAAAACAGTGGGGGAGCAGGCGGCAGCGTGCGGTGTCGTCATCGAAATCTCCGTGAGGGGCGGGCAGGGCGGGGCGGGATCGGTCGTGGTTCGAAGCAAGCGTCGTGCCGCGAAGCGAAGTGGTCTATTCCAGTGCGCGTCGACAGGCGTCGACATGATCGAGACGATGGCGCAGTTTTTGCGCGTACCGCACTTTAAGTAGGAAACGGCTCGGTTTCATGCGCGTGACGTCACCGAAGCGTCGAATTGGTGCATGGCCGACGCACTGTTGATCGTCCGTCCGATAGAACCTATAGTGGTCTATACCAGTTGAGCGCAATCGACACCTTCACGCTTCGGAGATTCCCATGAACGCCCCCGACAACCTCGCCGTACCGGCCAATCCGCGCATCGATCCGAGCCGCACGATCCGCGCGCCGCGCGGCGCCACGCTGAACTGCAGGAACTGGCTGGCCGAGGCCGCCTACCGAATGCTCCAGAACAACCTGGACGCCGAGGTCGCCGAAAACCCGCAGGCGCTGGTGGTGTACGGCGGCATCGGGCGCGCGGCGCGCGACTGGGCCTGCTTCGACCAGATCCTGGCGTCGCTCAAGGACCTGGAGGCAGACGAGTCGCTGCTGATCCAGTCGGGCAAGCCGGTCGGCGTATTCAAGACGAACGTCAACGCGCCGCGCGTGCTCATCGCCAATTCCAACCTCGTCCCCAAGTGGGCGACCTGGGAGAAGTTCCACGAGCTCGACCGCGCCGGCCTCTTCATGTACGGCCAGATGACGGCCGGCAGCTGGATCTACATCGGTGCGCAGGGCATCGTGCAGGGCACCTTCGAGACCTTCGTCGAGGCCGGCCGCCAGCACTACGGCAACGACCTCTCGGGCCGGTGGATCCTCACCGCGGGCCTTGGCGGCATGGGCGGCGCGCAGCCGCTGGCCGGCGTGCTGGCCGGTGCCTGCGTGCTGGCGATCGAATGCCAGCAGTCGAGCATCGACTTCCGGCTGCGCACGCGCTACGTCGACAAGCAGGCCAGGGACCTGGACGACGCGCTCGCGCTCATCGCGCACCACACGGCCCGAAAGGAGGCCGTGTCGATCGCGCTGCTCGGCAACGCGGCGGAGCTCGTGCCGGAGCTCGCGCGCCGCGCGAAGGCCGGCACCGCGATCCGGCCCGACCTGGTCACCGATCAGACTTCCGCCCACGACCTGGTCCACGGCTACCTGCCCGCGGGCTGGAGCGTGGCGCGGTGGCGGGCCGCGATGCACGACGCGTCGCAGCACGCGGGGCTGATTGCCGCCGCCGCGAAATCGTGCGTCGCGCACGTGCAGGCGATGCTCGACTTCCAGGCCATGGGCGTGCCGACGGTCGACTACGGCAACAACATCCGCCAGGTCGCCTTCGACGAAGGCCTGAAGGACGCGTTCGACTTCCCCGGCTTCGTGCCCGCGTACATCCGGCCGCTGTTCTGCGAGGGCAAGGGACCGTTCCGCTGGGTCGCGCTCTCGGGCGACCCGGAGGACATCTACAGGACCGACGCCAAGATCAAGGAACTGTTCCCCGACAACACCCACACCCACCGCTGGCTCGACATGGCGCGCGATCGCATCGCCTTCCAGGGCCTGCCCGCGCGCATTTGCTGGCTCGGACTGGGCGAGCGCCACAAGGCCGGCCTGGCCTTCAACGAAATGGTGAGGAGCGGCGAACTCAAGGCACCGATCGTGATCGGCCGGGACCACCTCGACACCGGCTCCGTCGCCAGCCCGAACCGCGAGACCGAAGCCATGAAGGACGGCACCGATGCCGTGAGCGACTGGCCGCTGCTCAACGCCTTGCTCAACACCGCTGCCGGCGCGACCTGGGTCAGCCTGCACCACGGCGGCGGTGTCGGCATGGGCTACTCGCAGCATGCGGGCATGGTGATCGTGGCCGACGGCACCGACGAAGCCGCCAGCCGCATCGGCAACGTGCTGTGGAACGACCCGGCGAGCGGCGTGATGCGCCATGCCGATGCCGGCTACGACATCGCGGTCGCCGCCGCGAAGAAGCACAAGCTCGACCTTCCCATGATCGACATGGCCTGACCCTTCAACGAGATCCACCTATGTCCGATTCGACCGTCGAAATCAACCTCCACTACCTCAACCATCCGGACATCCGGAGGCTCGCGATGACCGACGCCGAGATCATCGCGGCCGTCGAGCGCGGCCTGGTCGCGCAGGCACGCGGCGAGGCGACCATCGAGCCGCGCATGCACCTGGTGCCGGAGAAGGACTATCCCGGCCACTTCAACGTGCTGCGCGGCTACATCCGCACGCTGGGAGACCAGGGGATCGCCGGCGTGAAGGTGGTCGGCGACTTCTATCGCAACTACGAGACCGGCCTGCCGTCGGAGCTCGCGATCCTGAACCTGTTCAACCCCAAGAACGGCACGCCGGTGGCGATCATCGACGCCTCCGACATCACCGACATGCGCACCGGCGCGGTCACCGCCATCGGCGCCAAGCACCTGGCGCGCAAGGACTCGAAGGTCCTCGGCCACATCGGCGCGCGCGGCACGGCCTACTGGAACGTGCGCCTGCTGCATTCGATCTTCCACTTCGACGAGATCCGCGTGCACTCGCGCCGCAAGGAGAGCCGCGACGCGTTCGCGATCAGGCTGGAGCGCGACCTAGGCGTGAAGATCACCGTGACCGAGGACTGGGAATCGTGCGTGCGCGGCGCCGACATCGTGGTGGAGGCGTCGCGCCTGGAAAAACCCGAACCGCTGCTCAAGACCGAGTGGATCAAGAAGGGCGCCTGCGTGATTCCGTACGGCACCAACAGCGCGGTCGAGCTGTCGCTGACCGACATCATGGACAAGATGGTGATGGACGACTGGGGCCAGGCCAAGGCCGGACCCTTCGGTGCGCTGCGCGCGCACGTGGACAGCGGCCGGTTCTCGGCCGAGACGCTGCACGCGGAACTCGGCCAGATCGTCGCGGGCATGAAGCCCGGCCGCGAGAGCGACGACGAGACGAATCTCTTCTGGCACCGCGGGCTGTCGCTGTCGGACATCGCGCTCGGCTGCGCGATGCTCGACAAGGCCAAGGCGATGGGGATCGGGCAGACCCTGCGCTTCCGCTGAGTCGATGCCGCCGCTGGTGCCGGAAAAACTTCGACAGCTGGGCAAGGCGCTGGCCGATGTCGCCGTCAAGCTCCGGCCGATCGGGGAACGCTTGTTGCTTGCAGGTTTCGCATCCGTCGATCCGGCGGCCTGCGACGTGCTCGCGGCGACCGTCCGGCGCCCCGTCCCATCTTTCGAGGAATTCCGATGAAGAAGCGTTTGCTGCTGGCCACTTCGGTGGCGGCGTCGCTGCTGCTCGCGGCGCTGCCGCTTTCGGTCGTGGCGCAGGCCGATCCGGCCTACCCGGCCAAGCCGGTGCACGTGGTCGTGCCCTTCGCGCCGGGCGGCCCGGTCGACGTGCTGGCCCGGGTGCTCGGCCAGGATTTCGGCGAAGCGTGGAGCCAGCCCTTCGTGGTCGACAACCGCGCCGGCGCCGCCGGCAACATCGGCGTCGACTTTCTCGCCAAGGCCGCGCCCGACGGCTACACCATCGGCGTCGTGCCGGCCGGCAACATCGCGGTGAACCCGTCGCTGTTTTCGAACCTGCCCTACAAGGCGTCGGATCTGCTGCCGGTCGCGATGCTCGCGACTGTCGAGAACGTGCTCGTGGTCGGCGCCGGCTCGCCGGCGAAGAACCTGAAGGACTTGCTGGCGATGGCCGCCAGGCCCGATTCGGTGAGCTTCGCGTCGCCCGGCGCGGGCAGCCAGGCGCACCTCGCGGGCGAACTGATGGCGCTCGACGGCAAGGTACGGATGATCCACGTGCCCTACAAGGGCACCGGCCCGGCGCTCAACGACGTGATCGGCGGCCAGGTCACGATGATGTTCGGCCAGATGTCCTCGGTGCTGCCGCTGATCCGGGGCGGCAAGCTGCGCGCCGTGGGCGTTGCCAGCCTCAGCCGCTCCGCCACGCTGCCCGAGGTGCCGACCATCGCCGAGCAGGGCATGCCGCGGTTCGAGGCGGTCTCCTGGTACGCGCTGATGGTGCCGGCCGCGACGCCCGCCGCGGTGGTCGCCCGGCTCAACGCCGAGAGCCTGGCGATGCTGGCCAAGCCGGCGATCAGGGAGAAGTTCGCCGGCCTCGGGCTGGAGCCGGGCGGCGGCACGCCGCAGGCGCTGGCCGCGACCATCCGCGGCGAGACCGCGCGCTGGGCCGATGTGATCCAGAAGAAGAACATCCTGCCCGAATGAGACCGCCACCCCGTCGCGTCTTCCGCCGCCGAATCGCCCCGCGCCCGCGCCCGCGCCCGCGTCCTCGCTTTCTCCTTCTCTCTTCCTCCCTCGGTCACCAGGAACCACCATGCTCTTTCGCCGCCAGCTTCTCGCCACCGCCATCGTTCTCGCCGGCCTCTCAGGCTTCACCGGCGCCGTCCACGCCCAGGCCGCGCTCACCGTCGGCACCGACGCCACCTTCCCGCCGATGGAGTTCGTCGACAACGGCAAGCGCACCGGCTTCGACGTCGAACTGGTGGAGGCCGTCGGCGCTGTCATGGGCCGCAAGATCGAATGGGTCGACATCGACTTCAAGGGCCTGATCCCGGGCCTGATCTCCAAGCGCTTCGACATGGCGGTGTCGGCCATCTACGTCACCGACGAACGCAGGAAGGTCGTCGACTTCTCGGCGCCCTACTACGCGGGCGGCCTGGTCGCGATGGTGAAGGACGGCAACACCGCCATCAAGACGCCCGCCGACCTGAACGGCAAGAAGGTCAGCGTGCAGGTCGGCACCAAGTCGGTGTCGTTCGTGAAGGAGAAGTACCCGCAGGTGCAGCTGATGGAGGTCGAGAAGAACCAGGAGATGTTCGCCCTGGTCGACATCGGCCGCAGCGACGCGGCCGTGACCGGCAAGCCGGCGGCCTACCAGTACACCCGCACGCGCCCGGGCCTGAAGGTGCTCGACGAGCCGCTCACGACCGAGGAATACGGCATGGCGATCCGCAAGGACGCTCCGGAACTGACCAAGGCCGTCAACGTCGCGATCGAGAAGCTGAAGGCCGACGGGACCTACGCGGCGATCGTGAAGAAGTGGTTCAAGTGACGTCGGCCTGATCCGTGGACCTCGATTTCTCGCCCGTCCGGGCCGGCTGGCCCGACCTGCTGCGCGGCGCGGTCGTCACGGTGGAGATCACCGCCTGCGCGCTGGCGCTGGGCTGCGTGCTCGGGCTGCTGGTCGGCATCGGACGGCTCGACCCGAAACGGCGCTGGCTGTACGGCATCTGCACGGCGTACGTCGCCGCGATCCGCGGCACGCCGCTGCTGGTGCAGCTTTTCATCCTTTTCTTCGGGTTGCCGCACTTCGGCATCCTGCTGCCGGCATTTCTGTGCGGCGTGCTGGGGCTGGGCGTGTATTCGGGCGCGTACGTCTCGGAGATCGTGCGCGGCGCGATCCGGTCGATCGACCGCGGGCAGACGCTCGCGGCGCAGTCGCTGGGCATGCCGCCCGCGGTCGCGATGCGCCAGATCGTGCTGCCGCAGGCGGTGGTGCGCATGATCCCCCCACTGGGCAACGAATTCATCGCGCTGATCAAGAATTCGGCGCTGGTGTCGCTGCTCACCATCCACGACGTGATGCACGAAGGGCAGAAGATCGTCAGCGTCTCGTACCGCTCGCTCGAGGTCTACCTGGCCATCGCGCTCGTGTACTTCGTGCTGACCGGCACGGTGACGCTGGTGCTGCGGCATTGGGAACGAAAACTCGGTCGAGGAGGACTGGTGCGATGACATTGCGACGTTTCACGCGCGGCGAACTGCCCGCGACACCCTGGAGGAACGGCGGCGGAACCACCCGCGAGATCGTCAGCTGGCCGCCGTACGCCGAGCCCGATGCGTTCGACTGGCGCGTGAGCATCGCGACCATCGCGGCGAGCGGGCCGTTCTCGACCTTCCCCGGCGTCGACCGCACCATCGTGCTGCTCGACGGCGACGGCGTCCGCCTGCGATCGGACGGGTTCGACCGGCTGCTCGACGTGCCGCACGAGCCTTTCGCCTTCGATGGCGAGGCGGCGGTGGACTGCACGCTGCTCGGCGGTACGTCGAGCGACCTGAACCTCATGGTGCGGCGCGGCCAGGGCCGCGCCGAGCTGCGCATCCTCGAGGACACGATGACGCTGGAGGCCAGCGAGCACGGCATGGTGATGTGCATCGAAGGGCAATGGCGGGTCGGCGGCGGCACGCTGCGGCTCGGCCAGGGCGTCTGGTGGACCGAGCAGCAGGAGACCTGGCAGGCCAAGCCCGCGAGCCGCGGTGCCCGGCTGGCGGTGGTGCAGTGGCGGTCGGTGCGCGAGGAGCTCTAGGCGTGGCGCCGTTCGATTCGCTGCCCTCGGCCGACGGTCTCTGGACCGGTCTGCGCCTCGCCTCCGACGACGCGGTGCCGGCCGCCATCGTGGTGGCGCACGGCGCGATCGCCTGGGTCGGGCCGCGTGCCGATCTGCCGGTCGCGTTCGCGTCGTCGCTGCCGGTCCACGACGGCGGCGACGCGCTGGTCACGCCGGGGCTGGTCGATTGCCACACGCACCTGGTCTACGGCGGCCAGCGGGCCAACGAGTTCGCGATGCGGCTGGCGGGGGCCGGCTACGAGAAGATCGCGAAGGCGGGCGGCGGCATCGTCTCGAGCGTGCGCGCGACGCGCGAAGCGAGCGAGGACGAGTTGTTCGCGAGCGCGGCGAAGCGGCTCGGATCGCTGCTGGCCGAAGGGGTCTGCGCGATCGAGATCAAGTCTGGCTACGGCCTGGCGCTGGCGCACGAGCGCAAGCAGCTTCGCGTGGCGCGCCGGCTGGGCGAAACCTACGGCGTGACGGTGCGTACCACCTTCCTCGGCGCGCATGCCCTGCCGCCGGAATACGCGGGCCGCAGCGGCGACTACGTCGATCTCGTCTGCGACGAGATGCTGCCGGCGCTGGCGGCCGAAGGGCTGGTCGACGCTGTCGACGTGTTCTGCGAGCGCATCGCTTTCTCGCTCGCCGAGACCGAGCGCGTGTTCGAGGCGGCGCAGCGCCTGGGTCTGCCGGTGAAGCTGCATGCCGAACAGCTGTCGGACATGGGCGGCGCCGCGCTGGCGGCGCGCTACGGTGCGCTGTCGTGCGACCACATCGAACATCTGTCTGCTGTCGGCATCGCGGCGATGCGCGAAGCCGGCACGGTCGCGGTGCTGCTGCCGGGCGCGTTCTATACGCTGCGCGACACGCAGGTGCCGCCGATCGCCGCGCTGCGCGAGGCGGGCGTGCCGATGGCGGTGTCGACCGATCACAACCCGGGCACGTCGCCGGTCCTGAGCCTGCTGGCGATGGTGAACATGGCATGCACGCTGTTCCGCCTGACGGTGCCGGAAGCCATCGACGGCGTGACCGTGCATGCGGCGCGGGCGCTGGGCCTGCAGGCGACGCACGGCGCGATCGCGGCGGGGATGCCGGCGAATTTCGTGCTGTGGGATCTGCGGGAGGCGGCGGAGCTGGCCTACTGGTTCGGGCAGCGGCCCGTGCGGGGGGTGGTTCGTCAGGGGAGGGTGGCGAGGTGAGCGCTGTCGGGTTTGTCGAGGCTGTCGAGGTCGCCATGGGGGTGACGCGACTTGTGCGCTCGCCGCGGCGGTCCTGCTCCTTTTCTTCAACTCACCCCCCAACCTTGACCCTCGCATGACTCGAACCCTCTTGGCCAGCCACGCCCTGCTCCCCGCCGGCTGGGCCGATAACGTCCTCCTCGAATGGGCCGAAGACGGCCGCCTGACCCGCGTCGAGCCGGACACGCTGCAAGCAGGCGCAGCGATCACCGGCCCGGTGATCCCGGCCATGCCCAACCTGCATTCGCACGCGTTCCAGCGCGCCATCGCCGGCCTCGCCGAATTCCGCGGCGAGGCCGGCGACAGCTTCTGGAGCTGGCGCACGCTGATGTACCGCTTCGCGCTGCGACTCGATCCGGCGCAGCTCGAAGCCATCGCGCTCGGGCTCTATGTCGAGATGCTCGAAGCCGGCTACACGACGGTCTGCGAGTTCCATTACGTGCACCACGACACCGACGGCCGCCCGTACGCCGACGACGCCGAGCTCGCGCACGCGCTGCTGCGCGCGGCGCGCCGCGCGGGCATCGGCATGACGTTGCTGCCGGTGCTCTACCAGACCAGCGGTTTCGGCGCCACGCCGCCGGGCGACGGGCAACGGCGCTTCATCCGCTCGACCGATTCGATGCTGCGCCTGCTCGAACGCCTGAAGCCGCTCTGCGACGCGCAGGGCGCGCGTCTCGGCCTGGCACCGCATTCGCTGCGCGCCGTGCCGCCCGAGGCGTTGCGCGACGCGCTGGCCGGGCTGGACGCCATCGATCCGACGGCGCCGGTCCACATCCACATCGCCGAGCAGACCAAGGAGGTCGACGACTGCATCGCCTGGAGCGGGCAGCGCCCGGTCGCGTGGCTGCTCGACCACGCGCCGGTCGATGCGCGCTGGTGCCTGGTGCACGCCACGCACATGGACGCCGACGAGTACCGGCGCGCCGCCGCGAGCGGTGCCGTGGCCGGCCTGTGCCCGACGACCGAGGCGAACTTGGGCGACGGCATCTTCGACCTGCCGGCCTGGCGCGCGGCCGGCGGCGCCTGGGGCATCGGTTCGGACAGCCACGTCTGCGTCGATGCCGCCGAGGAACTGATGCTGCTCGAGTACAGCCAGCGCCTCGCCACGCGGCAGCGCAACGTGTCCGCCGATGTTTCGCAGCCCAACGTCGCGAGCGCGATGACGCTGGCGGCGGTGCGCGGCGGCGCGCAGGCCTCGGGCCGTGCGGTCGGTGGGCTCGCGGTCGGGCAGCAGGCCGATTTCACCGTGCTCGATGCCGCACACCCTTCGCTCGCTGGGCTGTCGGCGGGCGACATGCTGTCGTCCCACGTTTTCGCCAGCCACCGCACCCGCGCCGTCGATGCGGTACGGGTCGGCGGCCGGCCGTGCGTGCAGGCCGGCCGCCATCCCCTTCACGACACCGCGTCGGCCGGCTTCGTCGCCGCCCGGCGCCAGCTGCTTCAGGACAATCCATGACCTTCGCCACCACCGAACCCGCTTTCCGCTTCCGTCCGGGCACGCGCCCGCTGCTGATCTCCATGCCGCATGTCGGCACCCACGTTCCCCCCGATCTGGCCGCGCGCTTCACGCCCGAGGCGCGGCAGGTGCCCGACACCGACTGGCACCTCGAACGCCTCTACGATTTCGCCGCCGCCATCGGCGCCTCGGTGCTGGCCGCGACGCATTCGCGCTACGTGATCGACCTGAACCGTCCGCCCGACGGCGCGAGCCTCTATCCGGGCCAGAGCGTCACCGGACTCTGCCCGGTCGACACCTTCGACGACACGCCGATCTACGCCGCCGGCGACGTGCCCGATGCGCAGGAGACCGATGCGCGTCGCCAGGCGGTCTGGCAGCCCTATCACGCGAAGCTCGCCGAAGAGCTGGCGCGCCTCAAGGCGCGGCACGGCGTCGCGGCGCTGTGGGACGCGCACTCGATCCGCTCGGTGCTGCCGCGCTTCTTCGAGGGCAGGCTGCCCGACCTCAATCTCGGCACCGCGCAAGGCAAAAGTTGCAACCCGATGCTCGGCGCGCGACTGCTCGAAGTCGCCCAGGCCGCGCCCGGCTTCTCGGCGGTACTGAACGGCCGCTTCACCGGCGGCTACATCACCCGGAATTACGGCCAGCCGGCGCTGGGCGTGCATGCGGTGCAGCTCGAGATGACGCAGAGCAGCTACATGCAGGAATCGCTGCCGTTCGACTACCTGCCCAACGTCGCGGCGAGCGTGCGCCCGCATGTGCGCCGGATGCTCAAGACGATGCTCGACTTCGTCGAGGCCGAGCCGCGCAAGGTCTGAAACCGGGCGCGCGGCGCGCCGCCGGGCCGGTTTCTACAATCGGCGCATGAAGCCCGTCGTCTACACCCGCGCCCAGCAACTCCCCGCCATCCTGGCCGAACGCATCGCCATCCTCGACGGCGCGATGGGCACCATGATCCAGCGCTTCAAGCTCAACGAGGCGCAGTATCGCGGCGAGGGCTACGGCGGCCCGGACGGCAGCGGCGACCGCTTCAAGGATTTCGAGCGCGACGTGAAGGGCAACAACGAACTGCTCTCGCTGACCCGGCCCGACGTGATCCGCGACATCCACCAGAAGTACCTCGCGGCCGGCGCAGACCTGATCGAGACCAACACCTTCGGCGCCACCACCGTGGCGCAGGAAGACTACAAGATGGCGCACCTGGCGCGCGAGATGAACCTCGCTTCCGCCAGGCTCGCCCGGGCGGCCTGCGACAAGTACAGCACCCCCGACAAGCCGCGCTATGTCGCCGGCGCGCTCGGCCCGACGCCCAAGACCGCCAGCATCAGCCCCGACGTGAACGACCCGGGCGCGCGCAACGTCGACTTCGAGACGTTGCGTGCCGCCTACTACGAGCAGGTCGAGGCGCTGGTCGAGGGTGGCAGCGACGTGATCCTGGTCGAGACGATCTTCGACACGCTCAACGCCAAGGCCGCGCTGTTCGCGGTCGACGAGTACTTCGAGGCTTCGGGAGAGCGGCTGCCGCTGATCATCAGCGGCACCGTCACGGACGCCTCGGGCCGCATTCTCAGCGGCCAGACCGTGACCGCGTTCTGGCACAGCGTGCGGCATTCGCAGCCGCTGGCCGTCGGCCTGAACTGCGCGCTCGGCGCGGCGCTGATGCGCCCGTACATCCAGGAGCTCGCGCGCGTGGCCGGCGACACTTTCATCAGCTGCTACCCGAACGCGGGCCTGCCCAACCCGATGAGCGACACCGGCTTCGACGAGACGCCCGACGTCACCTCGCGCCTGCTGCACGAATTCGCGGCCGACGGGCTGGTGAACATCGTCGGCGGCTGCTGCGGCACGACGCCGGACCACATCGCCGCGATCGGGCAGGAAGTGGCGACGCTGGCGGGCCGGAAGATCGGCCGTGGCGTGTTCTACAAGGAACCGGACGCCGCGCTCGCGGACTGAAGGCTGTCGGCGGGCGCCCTTCGCGCGCCGTCCACGCCGCGAAGCGCCGCGTGCCCGGGCCGGGCGACCGCGCAGCCGCGGAGAACGAGCCGTGGTCCGGCACGGCGAGGAACACCTGCACGTAGTCGCTCGAAAAACTCAAGGTTCGAAGGAAAGTCATGCAGGGAATCAAGCGCCGGGTCGTCTACATCTCGCTCTACGAAGGCATCGCCATCGTGGCCGCGAGCTTCGGGCTGGCCGCCATGTCGGGGCAAGGCCTCGGCCATTCGGGCGCGCTCGCGGCGATCGCCTCGGCGATCGCGGTGGTCTGGAACCTGGCATTCAATGCGCTGTTCGAGCGCTGGGAGTCGCGCCAAGCGGTGCGCGGGCGCAGCCTGCGCCGTCGCATCGCCCACGCGATCGGCTTCGAGGGCGGGCTGGTCGCGTTCCTGGTGCCGGCCATCGCCTGGTGGCTCGACATCAGCCTGCTCGAGGCACTGGCGATGGACCTCGGGCTGGTGGTGTTCTTCCTGGTCTACACCTTCGTCTTCAACTGGGTTTTCGATGCGGTGTTCGGCTTGCCGGCGTCGGCCGGCGCAGCGGTGCAGCGGGCCTGATCACCCCACGGCTTCGGCCCGCGCGCGCCGCGTGCAACACTCGCGCGATGTCTTCTCAGGAATCTTCGGAATGGGCCGCGTCCGCCTTGCAGGCGTTCGACGGGGTGGTGCGGGCCAGCACCGGTTTCCGCAGCCGCGCCGGGCAGCGGCACATGGCCGAGAAGGTCGCGCAGACGCTGGCCGCGGCCACGCTCGGCAAGGCCGACGACAAGGCTGCGAAAGGTGATGCGACCGGCGACCGGGCCGACCCGGCCGCGGACGCCGCATCGCCGGACGGCGACGCCCCGGTGCGCGCCATCGCCGTCATCCAGGCCGGCACCGGCGTCGGCAAGTCGCTCGCCTACTGCGCGCCGGCCATCGCGCTGGCGATCTCGCGCAACACGCGCGTGGTCATCTCCACCGCCACCGTGGCGCTGCAGGAGCAACTGGTCGCCAAGGACCTGCCGGCGCTCGCGAAGCTGCTGCCGCAGCCGTTCCGCTTCGCGCTCGCCAAGGGGCGCGGACGCTATGTCTGCCAGTTGAAGCTCGCGCGGCTCACCGGTTTGGCCGAAGAGGCGCGGGACGACGACGAGGACGACACCGACGACCTGTTCGCCGACGACGAACCCGCCGCCCGGCCCGAGCGCCCGCAGCACGAGGTCGCGGCGCGGCTGCAGTTCTTCACCGGCATCGCGCAGGCGCTGGCCAGCGGCGCCTGGGACGGCGACCGCGATTCGCTCGACGTGCCGCCCGCGCCGGAGGTCTGGTCGTCGATGGCGGCCGATGCGGCGTCGTGCACCGGCAAGCACTGCCCGTCCTTCAACGAATGCACCTACTACGAGCGTCGCAAGACGCTGGTCGGCGCGCACGTGATCGTGGTCAACCACGACCTGCTGCTCTCGTCGCTCGGCAACCGGCTGTTGCCCGAACTCGACAACTGCCTGCTGGTGCTCGACGAGGCGCACCACCTGCCGGCCACCGCGCTCTCGCAGTTCGCCTGCCGCATGGACCTCGGTCGCCACGTCTGGGCCGAGCGCCTCGCGCAACGCGCGGTGCGGGTCGGCGTGCGGCTGGAGGTGACCGACGTGGCCGACATTCCCGGCCACGCGTCGCAGATGCGGCAGGCGCTGCAGCAGGTCGAGCGGCTGGTGATGGAGCTCTACGGCGAGACGCTGCAGGCCGGCCTCGGCACCCACGGCGCGCCGCCCGGCGCCGCGGCCGCGGGCGGGAGGGCCACGTCGCGCGCCCGCCTGCCGCGCGGCGAGCTGCCCGAGTCGCTGCAGGAGCCGCTCGGCCGCGTCGCGCACCATGCGAGCGGCTTCCTCGACTGCCTGCGCACCATCGCCAAGGCGCTGCGCACCGAGCTGCGCGACAACCCCGGCCAAGCGCGGCGCCTGGCGTCGATGTACGCGCAGCTCGGCGCACTGGCACCGCGGCTCGAACAGATGCTCGACACCGCGCAGCTGCTGCTGCGTGAATCCGCATCCGACGCCGTGCCGGCCGCCAAGTGGTTCACGCTCGAGGTCGACGGCGACATGGCCACGCTGCAGGCGCATGCCAGCCCGCTGCTGCCCGGCGCCACGCTGCGCCATCACCTCTGGAGCAAGGTGCGCGGCGCGGTGCTGACATCGGCCACGCTCACCAGCTGCGGGCACTTCGACTTCTTCCTGCGCGAGGCCGGCCTGCATGCCGATGCGGCCGCCAGCACGCTCGAAGTGCCGAGCCCGTTCGACTATGCCGCGCAAGGCCGCCTGTTCGCGACCGAGACGCATGCCGATCCGCGCGACGCCGTCGCCTACGTCGCGGAGATGGTGCGGGCGCTGGTGCGCGACCTGGGCGCGGTACGGCACGGCGCGTTGGTGCTGTTCACCTCGCGCGACCAGATGCGCCAGGCATTGCTCGCGCTGCCCGATGCGGTGCGCCCGCGCGTGCTCGCGCAGACCGCGCTGCCGCGCCAGCAGCTGCTCGCCACGCACCGCGCGCGCATCGCCGACGGCGCGCCGTCGATCATCTTCGGCATGCAGTCCTTCGGCGAGGGGCTCGACCTGCCGGGAAAGCTGTGCGAATCGGTCTTCATCACCAAGCTGCCGTTCGCGCCGCCCGACGATCCGGTCGGCGAGGCGCGCGCCGAATGGCTGCGCGGCGTCGGCCGCGATCCGTTCGTGGAGCTCGTGGTGCCGGCGACCGCGATCCGGCTGGCGCAATGGGTCGGCCGCGCGATCCGCAGCGAGGACGACCATGCGAGCGTGTACTGCTACGACCGGCGGCTGGTGCGCACCGCCTACGGGCAGCGGCTGCTCAACGGGCTGCCGCCGTTCGCGCTGGTGCGCGTGGGCGCGGCCGAAGCGCTGGCGCCGCTCGAGGCGGGCGAGCCGGCTGCATGAACCTCGTCGCGCACGGCCTCGATCCGGACAAGGACATCCGCGGGCTTCACCACGCGGCCGTCGCCGCGCCGGCCCGGCGCAAGTCGCCGGCTCACACGAACCTCGAGATGAAATGAACCTGCCAGCCTTGCCGCCCCATCGAACCGATCCAGCGGACGCGAGCGCCATCGACTGCGCGCTCCTGCTGGCCGACCCCGGCGGCGAGCCGGCCCGCGCCGACGTGCGCATCCGCATCGCACCGGACGGACGCATCGCCGGCATCGATGCGCTCGACCGCGCCGTGCCCGGACGCCGTCTGCTCGCGCTGCCTGCGCTGGCCAACGCGCACGACCATGCGCGCACCTTCCGCAGCGCCACGCTTGGCGCCTTCGGCCAGCCGCTGGAGAGCTGGCTGCCGTTCCTCGGCGTCGTGCCGGGCATGGACCCGTACCTCTGCGCCGCGACGTCGTTCGCGCGCTCGTTGCGCCACGGCGTGACGCACCTGATGGTTCACTACACGCGCGTGCAGGGCGGCATGCCGTACGTCGACGAGGTGCGCGCCGTGGCTCGTGCCGCGCGCGATGTGGGCGTGCGCATCGGCTTCGCGGTGTCGATGCGCGACCGCAACGGCATCGGCTACGCGGACGACGCGACCTTGCTCGCTGCGCTGCGGCCCGGCATCCGCGAAGCCGTAGCGCAGCGGCTGTCGGTGAAGCCGGTGGCGCCCGCGCAGCAGCTCGCGCTGGTCGACGAGGTCGCGGCGATGGTGGCGCAGGACGGTCATGCCGACCACGTCACCGTGCAATACGGGCCGACGGCGGTGCAGTGGTGCAGCACCCCGCTGCTCGAAGCCGTCGCCCGCGCCTCGGCCGACACCGGCCGGCCGGTGCACATGCACCTGCTGGAGACGAAGTACCAGCGCGCGTGGGCCGACACGGCGCATCCCGGCGGCCTGGTCCGGTTCCTCGACGACATCGGGCTCCTGAGCCCACGCTTGACGCTGGCGCACTGCACCTGGGCGCGCACTGACGAGCTGGCGCTGCTGGCCGAACGCGGCGTCACGCTGGCGGTCAACACCAGCTCCAACCTCGGGCTCAGGTCGGGCATCGCGCCGCTGTCGGAGATGCTGAAGCGAGGATGCCGCGTCGCGATGGGCCTCGACGGCATGACCTTCGACGAGGACGACGATGCGCTGCGCGAGATGCGGCTGGCCTTCGCGCTGCACCGCGGCTGGGGCTACGACACCGCCATGACGCCGCGGCAGCTCTGGGCCTTCGGTGCCGGGAACGGACCGCGCAGCGTGGCGGGCGCCGCGGCGCGCGGGCACGGACGCATCGCCCCGGGCGAGCCGGCCGACATCGTGCTGCTCGACTGGGATGCGCTCGAGGACGACGCGCTCTTCGACGACATCGATCCGCTGCAGCTGCTGCTGGCCCGGGCCAACGGCACCCATGTCGCCCGTGTGCTGTGCGGCGGTCGCACGGTGGTCGACGGCGGACGCGTGCTCGGCATCGACGAAGGGTCGCTCCGGGCCGAGCTGCTCGGGCGCATGCGCCGCGCGCTCGTCGCCGACCCGACCCATGCCGCCTGGCGCGACGACGTCGCGGCGCTGGCCGAAGACCTCGCGCCGTTCTACCGCGACGGCCGCTTCGGCGGCTGCTGCGGCTGACGCACTCCGGCGTATCCCAGGAGAACTTCCGCGCGTTCGGCACCGGGTTGCCGTGGGACGGCGCGCAGGACCTCGTCGCTTCGCGCTGGCGCAGCGACCCGGCGCCGACGCCGCAGCGGCGTCGTTGTCCGACACGATCCGGGGAAGCCGGTCGCGGCGGGAAGCACGCGGGCGAAGGACATTCAGCACGGGCCCACGAGGTTCGTGGCTGGCTGATAGATTCCGCCGCTTCACAAAAACAACCACCCAGATGAAACCGATGAACGAGCGACATCCACCCGCCGGCGGCTCGACCGCTGGCCGGCTCGCACTGATCGCCGTCGTGGTCGCCGCCGGCGCCGCGGCATTCGCATACACCGCCGGGTGGCTCACACCCGCCCGCGTGACGCCCGCCAAGGTGGTCGACATCCTGGCGCCGCCCTCGGGGCCGGTGCTCGGCTACCGCCGCAACCACTCGAAGGGCATCTGCTTTTCGGGCACCTTCGATGCCAACGGCGTCGGGGCCGCGTTGTCGAAGGCGCAGCTGTTCGCGACCGGCAGCTATCCCGTCGCCGGGCGCTTCAACCTCGCCGTGCCCGACCCGAAGGCCATGGACGGCACCGCGCGCGTGCGCGGCCTGAGCCTGCGCGTGCAGACGCCGGACGGCCAGGAATGGCGCTCGGCGATGATCAGCGCGCCGTTCTTCCCGGTGGCGACGCCGCAGGATTTCTACGCGCTGCAGGTCGCCGCGCACGATCCGAACCCCGAAGCCATGAAGGCTTTCGCGGGCGCGCACGAAGGGTTGCGCGCCTTCGGCGCCTGGGCCGGCAGTGCGCCGTTCACCGGGTCGTACGCGGACACCGGCTACAACGGGCTGAACAGCTTCGTCTTCACGAATGCGCAGGGGCAGGACCAGGCGGTCCGCTGGTCGTTCACGCCGGCGGCGACGCCGGTGTCGGTGCCGGCGGAAGAGCTCAAGAAACGCGCGCCCGATTTCCTCGCCACCGAGATCACCGAGCGCGTCGCGCGGTCGCCGCAGCGCTGGACGATGTCGGTCACGGTCGCCAACGCCGGCGACCCGACCGCCGATCCGACCAGGGCCTGGCCGGAAGACCGTCGCAAGGTCGACGTCGGCACTCTCGTCGTCAAGCGGATCGAGCCCGAGCCCGACGGCGCCTGCCGCGACATCAACTTCGACCCCACGGTGCTGCCGCAGGGCATCCGCACCTCCGACGATCCGTTCCCCGCCGCGCGCGCCGCCGCCTATTCCGTGTCGTACAACCGTCGCACTGCCGAAGAAAAAGACTATCCGCGCACCGCGCAGGGCACCCCCGGAGCCAAGCCATGAACCCGATCCGACAGCGATTCACTCCCCTGCAGCGCGTGCTGCACTGGGGCATGGCGATCTGCATCCTGGCGATGCTGTTCATCGGCGTGGGCATGGTCTCGACCTTCGGCGCCAAGTACCTGGCGCTGGTGTCGATCCACAAGCCGCTGGGCATCGCGATCCTCGCGCTCGCGCTGCTGCGGCTGGTCGTGCGTTTGCGCAACGGCGCGCCGCCGCTGCCGCGCGACATGCCCGAGCCGATGAAGCTCGCGGCCAGGCTCTCGCACATCCTCTTCTACGTGCTGATGATCGCGATGCCGCTGCTCGGCTGGGCGATGCTGTCGGCGGCCGACTACCCGGTGGTCGTCGCCGGCCTGCACCTGCCGGGCATCGTGGCGCCGAATCCTGAACTCCACAGCATGCTGTGGACCGCGCACAAGACGCTGGCCTTCGTTTTCTTCGCGCTGATCCTGGTGCACCTGGCCGCCGGCCTGTTCCATGCGCTGGTGCGGCGCGACGGCGTGTTCGAGGCGATGGCGCCTTACCCCACCGACGCCGCCGCCGACGCCCGCCGGAACTGACGGCCGTCGGCGCTGTCGCGCCGATCGGCCTAAAATCGCCCCTTCCCGAGGAGCGTTGCAGCGGCCGGCCCAGTGCCCCGTCAGGCTCGGGAGTCTCCCTTGCAACGACGCTCACCTGAACCTTCGCGAATCCAGGTGAGCCCATGTCGTTCTCTTCCCTTGCCGTTCCCCCCGCCGCGCCGCACGGTGCCGCCCACGTCCCGTCGATGAAGCTTTCCGGCCTGGAGCCCGTGCAGATCGGCGAGGGCACGCTGTTCGTCAACATCGGCGAGCGCACCAACGTCACCGGCTCCAAGGCCTTCGCGCGGATGATCCTCAACGGCCAGTTCGAGGAAGCTTTGGTCGTGGCGCGCCAGCAGGTCGAGAACGGCGCCCAGGTGATCGACATCAACATGGACGAGGCCATGCTCGACAGCAAGGCCGCGATGGTCCGCTTCCTGAACCTGATCGCCAGCGAGCCCGACATCGCGCGCGTGCCGATCATGGTCGACAGCTCGAAGTGGGAGGTGATCGAGGCCGGGCTGCGCTGCATCCAGGGCAAGGGCATCGTCAACTCGATCAGCATGAAGGAGGGCGAGGACGCCTTCCGCCACCAGGCGCGCCTGCTGCGTCGCTACGGCGCGGCCGCGGTCGTCATGGCCTTCGACGAGAAGGGCCAGGCCGACACCTACGAGCGCAAGGTCGAGATCTGCGCGCGCGCCTACCGCATCCTGGTCGACGAGATCGGCTTCCCGGCCGAGGACATCATTTTCGACCCGAACATCTTCGCGGTGGCCACCGGCATCGAGGAGCACAACAACTACGCGGTCGACTTCATCGAGGCGACGCGCTGGATCAAGCGGAACCTGCCGGGCGCCAAGGTGTCGGGCGGCGTCTCCAACGTGAGCTTCAGCTTCCGCGGCAACGACCCGGTGCGCGAAGCCATCCACACGGTGTTCCTGTACCACGCGATCAAGGCCGGCATGGACATGGGCATCGTCAACGCCGGCATGGTCGGCGTCTACGACGACCTGGAGCCGGTGCTGCGCGAACGCGTGGAGGACGTGGTGCTCAACCGCCGGCCCGACGCCGGCGAGCGCTTGGTCGAGGTGGCCGAGACCGCCAAGAGCGGCGCCAAGGACGAGAGCAAGCGCAACGACTGGCGCGGCACGCCCGAAGCGCCGGTGACGGTCGGCGACCGGCTCGCCCACGCGCTGGTGCACGGCATCACCGAGTTCATCGTCGACGACACCGAGGAGGCCTACCGGGGCATCCTGGCCAGGGGCGGCCGTCCGCTGCACGTGATCGAAGGGCCGCTGATGGACGGCATGAACGTGGTCGGCGACCTGTTCGGCGCCGGCAAGATGTTCCTGCCGCAGGTGGTGAAGTCGGCCCGCGTCATGAAGCAGGCCGTGGCGCACCTGCTGCCCTACATCGAGGAGGAGAAGCTGCGCGACGAGGCCGCCGGGCGCGACGTGCGCACCAAGGGCAAGATCGTCATCGCCACCGTCAAGGGCGACGTGCACGACATCGGCAAGAACATCGTCACCGTCGTGCTCCAGTGCAACAACTTCGAGGTCGTGAACATGGGCGTGATGGTGCCCTGCCACGAGATCCTGGCGCGCGCCAAGGTCGAGGGCGCGGACATCGTGGGCTTGAGCGGCCTGATCACGCCGAGCCTGGAGGAGATGCAGTACGTGGCCGGCGAGATGCAGCGCGACGACCATTTCCGCATCCGGAAGATCCCGCTGATGATCGGCGGCGCCACCACCAGCCGCGTGCACACGGCCGTGAAGATCGCGCCGCACTACGAGGGCCCTGTGGTCTACGTGCCCGACGCCTCGCGCAGCGTGAGCGTGGCGCAGTCGCTGCTCTCGGACCAGGCCGCCAAGTACATCGACGAGCTCAACGCCGACTACGACAAGGTGCGCCACCAGCATGCCAACAGGAAGCAGGTCACGCTGTGGCCGCTGGCGAAGGCGCGTGCGAACAGGACGCCGGTCGACTGGTCGGGCTACACGCCGCCGGTGCCCAAGTTCGTCGGCCGCCGCGTGTTCAGGAACTTCGACCTGACCGAGCTCGCGAGGTACATCGACTGGGGTCCGTTCTTCCAGACCTGGGACCTGGCGGGGCCGTTTCCCGCGATCCTCAAGGACGAGGTGGTCGGCACGGAAGCGGTGCGCGTGTATGCCGACGCCAGACGCATGCTGCAGCGGTTGATCGAGGGCCGCTGGCTCAGCGCGAGCGGCATCGTCGGCTTCTGGCCGGCGAACACCGTGAACGACGACGACATCGAGATCTACACCGACGCCACGCGCAGCGAGGTCGCCATGACCTGGTACGGCATGCGCCAGCAGACCGAGAAGCAGGTGATCGACGGCAAGATGCGCCCGAGCCGCTGCCTCGCCGACTTCGTGGCACCCAAGGACAGCGGACGCGAGGACTACATCGGCATGTTCGCCGTCACGGCCGGGCTCGGCGTGGAGAAGCGCGAGAAGTTCTTCATCGACGACCTGGACGACTACTCGGCCATCATGTTCAAGGCGCTGGCCGACCGGTTGGCCGAGGCTTTCGCCGAGGCGCTGCACCAGCGCGCGCGCACCGACCTCTGGGGCTACGCGACCGACGAAGGCCTGACGATGGAGCAGATGATCGGCGAGAAGTACCGTGGCATCCGCCCGGCGCCCGGCTACCCGGCCTGCCCCGATCACAGCGTGAAGCGCGAGATGTTCGAGGTCATGCAGTGCGCCGACATCGGCATGACGCTGACCGACAGCCTGGCGATGATGCCGGCGGCGAGCGTGAGCGGCTTCTACATCGCGCATCCGGATGCGACCTACTTCAACGTCGGCAAGATCGGGCACGACCAGCTGGTCGACCAGGCCGCGCGGCGCCGCACGCCCGAGGCCGAACTGGAGCGCCTGCTCGCGCCCAACCTGTAGCGGCGGTTCCGGTCACATGTCGAAACCCGAACATCGCGCCCGCTGACGATCGAAGGGTCCGGCTTGATGCAAAGTGCAGCGCTATGTCCAGAGTCAAGTCGCCGACCGCCGTCTGCCCGGAGTGCGGTACCACCAACCCGGCCGATGCACGGTTCTGCGTGCGTTGCGCGGCCCGCCTGGGCGCGGAGCCGTCCATCGTCGCCCCACGCCTGAGCGCGCCTTCGCGTTCGGCCGGTGCCGGCGCGATTCCGTCGCGGCCCGCGCCGCTGGCCGTGCAGCGCGCCGACACGACCACGTTCTGGGTCAAGCTGGGCATCGGCGGACTGCTCCTTCTGATCGGCTTCGTCTGCTGGAGCGTCTACATCCTCACCGACGTGAAGACCGTGCCGCAGATGCCGACCGGGCAGGGCGGCGCTACCGCCGGCGTGGTGCTGGCGCCGGTCGTCGCCGTGCCTGCTGCGCCGTCGACGGCGTCGTTGCCCTCCTCGGCGGTGCCTGCGGCTTCGACGGCTGCCTCTTCCGTTTCGAACGCTGCTTCGGGCGCCGGTTCGAGTACCGCCCCGATCGCTGTAGTGCCCGCCGCGCCGCGCGTGCGTGCGACCCCTCGTTCGGCCAGCCGGGCCGTGGAAGAGAACGCCGCGGTGAGCGGCGGCTGGGTCGAGCCGTCGCGCCCGCCCGCCATGACCTCGTCGCCGGCGTACCAGGATGCCGGTCCGCCGATCGTGCGGGGTCCGGAGCCGCGCGAGACGGCACCCGTGCCGGTCACGGTGCCGTCGCAGGGCAATCCCGCACCCGATCTCGGCCCGCCCGTCGTCGAGGGGCCGGGGCCGCGCTACGACTACTCGAGGTCCGGCGGCACCGGCCGATGAGTTTCCGCGACTGACGGTTTCTTGCGTCCGGAGCCGACAGCGTCGGCGCGCACGACGCCTAGGTTGGTCCGGGTGCGGCATTGCCGCGCTTGAAAGGACATCGTCATGAATTCATCGGACATATCGAGCACCGATGCCATGCCCGTCATCGGTGAAAACGCACCACGCGAAGGCGCATCTCCTGCCGTTCTGTGGGGCGTGATCGGCGCGCTGGCCGTATCGGTCGCGGCACTCGGCGGCGTGCTGATCGGACATCGCGGCGATTCCGGCGCGGTGCCGGCGACCCAGGCCGTTTCGACGCCATTGCGCCAGGTGTTGCCCCAGGCATCGGTCGCACCCGACGACGGCACGCCGCCGCCCGCGGTGGCTGCCGTCGTGCCGGCGCCGGTGCGTGCGCCGGTGTGCGCCAGCTGCGGTCGCGTGGAATCGGTGCAGACCGTCCGGCACGCGGTACCGGCGACCGGTGTCGGCGCGGTGGCAGGCGGTGTGCTGGGAGGCGTGCTCGGCAACCAGATCGGCCACGGCGGCGGCCGTGCCGCGGCGACCGTGCTGGGTGCGGTCGGCGGCGGCTATGCCGGTCATGTCGTCGAAGGGCGCGTGCGCACCGAGACGCGCTACCAGGTGCGCGTGCGCATGGCCGACGGGTCGATGCGCACCGTCGAGACCCGCACGGCTCCGCCCCTGGGCAAGCCCGTGACCCTGCGCAACGGCGTGCTGCGGCCGGCGGACGGCCGGACCTGATCTCGTCGCGGGCGTTCTGCCGACGACGAGCGCTAGTGCGGCTTTGCCGTCACCACCGGCACTTCGGTCGCCGGCGGCGTGTTCCGGCTGCGTCCGCAGCGCACCAGCCCGTCGATCATCACCATGCCAACGCCGGGAATGTCGCCCAGCGCGACGCTTTCGAGCAATCCGGCGGCCGGCGAATGCTGGGCGCGGTCCATGAACACGAAGTCGGCATCGCGCCCCACTTCGATCAGCCCGCAGTTCAGCGCCCGGATGCGTGCCGTGTTGCCGGTCGCGAAGCAGAACACCTGCTCCGGCGGGATGTTCGCGAAGGCCGAGATGAACGCCACCATGCGCAGGATGCCCAGTGGCTGCACGCCGGAGCCGGCCGGGCCGTCGGTGCCGAGGATCACGCGGTGCGGGCACTTGAGCTCGATGGCCGCGCGGGCCGCGGCGATGGCCGTCTTCTCGTTGCCGTTGTGCACGATCTCGATCGCACGCGACGATTTCTCGCAGAGCTCGCACACGTGGGCCTCGGGCAGCGAGGTATGGCCACCGTTGATGTGGCCGATGATGTCGGCGTCGGCCTCGAGCACCACGTCCTTGTCGATCAGGCCCGAGCCGGGAATCGACGGGCCGCCGGTGTGGATGGTGCTCTGGATGCCGTATTTGCGCGCCCAGGCCACCATCTCCTTGGCTTCGTAGCCGGCCTTCACCGAACCCAGGCCGACCTCGCCCAGCAGGCTCACGCCGGCCTCGGCGAGTTCCTTGAAGTCGCTCTCGACCATGCCCTTCTCGATCACCGGCGCGCCGGCCAGCACCTTGACGCCGCTCGGGCGGAAGTTGTCGTAGGCGCGCTGCGCGGTGATGGCCAGCGCCTTCAGGCCGACGATGTCTTTCGGGCGGCCGGGCAGGTGCACTTCGCCGGCCGAGATCATGGTCGTCACGCCGCCGTTCATCGTCGAGTCGATCCAGCCGAGCTGGCTCTGGCGCGGCGTCCAGTCGCCGAACACGGGATGCACGTGACTGTCGATCAGGCCCGGCGCGACGCAGGTCCGCCGGCAGTCGACGACGGTCTTCGCGCCCTCGGTGTCGCAGTCTTTCTCCTTGCCAACCGCGACGATCAGGCCGTCCCGCACGACGATGGTATCGGCGTCCAGGACCGGGCGGTCGATGTCGCCCGAGAGCAGCAGGCCTATGTTCCGGATGACGACCTTGCCCGACTTTTCGCCGGCTGCGATTTCTGCCATGTGATGTCCTCGTGGGGTGGATGTTCTGTGGACGGTTCGTCGGCGCGCACGGTGCGCAGCACGGTCTCGATCACGAAGTCCTGCCAGTGCGCGACGGCTTCCGGCGACGCCATCGGCTCGCCCAGGAAGGCCGTGAGCGTGTGGCGGTTGGCCGTGTAGAAATAGCCGGTGGCCGCGATCAGCAGGTAGACGTCGCGCGCGACCAGCGTGTCGCGGAACAGGCCTTGCCGCGCACCGCTTCGCAGGATGTCCGCGACGATCGTCACGGCCTGGGACGAGTATTCGCGCGCCCGCAGCGACTTGGAGATGTGCCGGCCCTTGTGCAGGTTCTCGGTGTTGAGCAGCGTGACGAATTCCGGATTCTTGCGGTAGTACCCGAGCACGAAGCGGATCACCGCCGTCAACGCCTCGACCGGCTTCGCGGTGTCGATGGCGAGCGCGGCCTCGGCATCGTCCATGCGCTGGTAGATGCCTTCGAGCACCGCGATGAACAGGCCTTCCTTGCTGCCGAAGTAGTAATAGATCATCCGGTCGACCGACTTCGCGGCCCTGGAGATCTTCTCGACGCTGCCGCCGTCGTAGCCGTACTTCGCGAACACCCGGGTCGCCGCCTTCAGGATCGCGTCGCGCGTGGCTTGCGCCGAAGCCTCGCGCACGCCGGTCTTGCGCTGGGGCTTGGCGGCGGTGCGGCTGGCCATGTCGGAGGTTCTACTTTTCAGCGAAGGCGCGTTCGACCACGAAATCGCCCGGTGTCGACGTGTTTCCTTCCTTGAACCCCTTGGCTTCGAGCATGTGCTTCAGGTCGACCAGCATGCCCGGGCTGCCGCACAGCATCACGCGGTCTTCGGCGGCGTCGATCGGCGGCAGGCCGAGGTCGTCGGTGAGCTTGCCGCTTTCGACCAGTTCGGTGATGCGACCCATGTTGCGGAAATCCTCGCGCGTCACGGTCGGGTAGTAGAGCAACTGGTTCGCGATCATCTCGCCGAGCAGCTCGTGCCTGGGCAGGTGGTCGACGACAAGGTCGTGGTAGGCCAGCTCGTCGATCTGGCGCACGCCGTGCACCAGGATGACCTTCTCGAACTTCTCGTAGGTCTCCGGGTCCCGGATGATGCTCATGAACGGTGCGAGCCCGGTGCCGGTGCCGAACAGGTACAGCCGCTTGCCGGGCAGCGTGTAGTCGATGAGCAGCGTGCCGGTGGGTTTGCGGCCCACGATGATGGTGTCGCCGACCTGGATGTGCTGCAGCTTCGAAGTCAGTGGGCCGTCGTCGACCTTGATGCTCAGGAACTCGAGGTACTCCTCGTAGTTGGCGCTGGCGATCGAATAGGCGCGCAGCAGCGGCTTGCCGTTGACCTTCAGGCCGATCATCGTGAAGTGGCCGTTGGAGAAGCGCAGCGACGGGTCGCGCGTGGTGGTGAAGGTGAATAGGCGGTCGGTCCAGTGATGGACGGAAAGGACACGCTCTTCGTTGAATGCACTCATGGATGACTCGCAGGAAAAAACACGGTGCGGAATTGTCACGCACCCTTTCGGGCACCGCAGCCCACTGGGAAAACACCCATGCAAGCATCGGGCCGCGTCGCTACATTGAAGGCATTCGATGTAGTGAACACCACATGAACGTGGAGCGGATGCTACACATTCGACAATTTGCGCACAAGCGCCACGCTGGCATGTTCGTTGCACGTGTCCCGTGCGCCGCGAGGTGCCCCGATCGACGAGCCACGACGAACCACGATGACCGAACACACCAAGACCGACGGATTGCCCGCGATGGACCTGCCGCCGAGCGCCCTTGCCGACGCCGGCCTCGGCAAGGCGTCGCCGCGCAACGGCCGCACGAGCGTGGCCAAGGTCGAGTGCAACGCCTGCCCGGTGCTCTGCCAGATCTCCGACGGCCGCACCGGTGCCTGCGACCGCTACGCCAACCGCGACGGCGTGCTGGTGCGGGTCGATCCGGTGGTGCTGCTGCGCCGCGGGCTCACAACCGGCGAACCGGCGCTGGTGCCGTTCCTGCGGGACGGCGCGAACGGTGCCGACGCACCCGCCTGGGGCGGCGACCTGCTGCATGCCGACGAGGTCTTCGTCACCGGCGTCGGCGCGTCGACCACCTACCCCGACTACAAGCCCGCGCCGTTCATCGTCGGCTCGCAGGCGCGCGGCGTCGACATGGTCACCGTGGTCACCGAAGGCATCTTCAGCTACTGCAGCTTCAAGGTGAAGATCGACACCGACCGCTTCCTCGGCGCCGAGCAGGCCGACGTGCGCTACCGCGGCGAGGTCGTCGGCCACGTGACCACGGCCGAATACGGCTCGCAGATGCTGTCGCTCGGCGGCGTGCACCACCTCACCGGCGGCAGCAAGAAGGAAGGCCGCATGACGGTCGAGCTGATGCAGAAGCTCGGCAACAAGCAGCCGGTCGAATGCACCATCGACGGCGGCGCGAACCTGGTCGTGCAGGCCGGCCGCGCGCCGGTCGTCAACGGCGTCGAGGAGCAGCGCATGCGCGTGGGCTGCGGCTCGGCGGCGGTGGGCATCTTCGCGCGCCAGTTCGCCGGCGTGGCCGACGAGGTGGTGGTGGTCGACGACCACATCACCGGCGTGCTGACCGAGCACCAGGCCGGCCGCTGCCTCGACATGCCGGCCTCGGGCATCCGCATGCACGGACGCAAGTCGACCCCGGGCCGCTATTTCCAGGTCGCGAACCCGGGCGACGGCTGGGGCGGCACCGACATCGCCGATCCGCTGTCGATCATCGAAAGCTGGGAAGAAGGCGTCGCCAGACCCGGCCTGCGCCTCCTGATGACGTCGACCACCGGCGAGCATGCGCAGTGGTACGTGCTCGACGACGCGCTGCGCCCGGTCGAGCAGCCGATGCCCGACGAAGTGCGCCGCATCGTCGAGCGCATCGGCGAGAACTGCGAGCCGTCGCTGTGCAGCGTGCTGTTCCTCGGCGGCGCGGGCGGCAGCCTGCGCGCCGGCGTCAGCGAGAACCCGGTGCTGCTCACGCGCGCCATCAAGCGCGCGCTGGTCAACGTGACCTGTGGCGGCGCGCCGGCCTATGTGTGGCCGGGCGGCGGCATCACGGTGATGGCCGACGTCATGCGCATGCCCGACAACAGCTTCGGCACCGTGCCGACGCCGGCCATCGTCGCGCCGATCGAATTCAGCATGCGCCTGGACGACTACGCGGCGCTCGGCGGTCATGTCGACCATGTGTTCCCGCTGGCGCAGGCGCTCGCGCGCGGCGCCTGGCAGGACGACGGCGCGCCGCTCGCCCTGAAGTGGGAACGCGCGGACGACGCCAATCCGTGGCCGCTCGGCCAGCCGCCGATGCTGGGCTGACCGGTGCGCGCGCAACGCAAGCTTCTCGACGGCGGACGCTGGCATTTCAGCCACGGGCCGATCGACGTCGTGATCGCGGCCGAAGGCGACGCCCGCGCCGTCACGGATGCGCATCGCGATGCTTGGACGCGCTTCGAAAGCGTGCTCGACGAACTGGTCGGCGAGCTGCCGCTGTTGCGTCGCCCGGTCGAGCTCGCGACGGGATGCGACGGCGCGCTGCGCGGTCCGGTCGCGCGCCTTATGTGGCATGCCTGCGCGCCCTTCGCGGCCACGCGGTTCATCACGCCGATGGCGGCCGTCGCCGGTGCCGTGGCGCAGGATCTCGTGGCCTGCTACGAACGTCCCGGCATCGAGCGCGCATGGGTCAACAACGGCGGCGACATCGCCCTGCATTTCGCGCCGGGCCGATCGGCCCGGGTCGGCCTGTTCGCCGACCTCGCGCGCTTCGACATCGGCAGCACCGCGCCGGTCGAAACCGATGCCCGGTTCACGATCGCCGCGGCGCATCCGGTGCGCGGCGTCGCGACCAGCGGCTGGCGCGGCCGCAGCTTCTCGCTCGGCATCGCCGACAGCGTGACGGTGCTCGCCGCCACCGCGGCCCAGGCCGACGCGGCGGCCACCATGATCGCCAACGCGGTGGACGCGGACGATGCCGCGATCCTGCGCCGGCCGGCCAGCGCCTGCAAGGACGACAGCGACCTCGGCGACCTGCCGGTGACGGTCGACGTGCCGCCGCTCCCGCCCGCGACGGTGCGCGCCGCGCTCGACGCGGGCGCGGCCTGCGCGCGGGCGCTGCAGCGGGCCGGCCACGTGTGGGCGGTGGCGCTGGTCTGCCAGGGGCGGTGGCGGCGGATCGAGCCGCTGCCGTCGCACCCGTTCCCCTTATGCTCGGCGGCTGCGTCGCGGGCGCCGACCGCCCCGACTCGTCCGACCGCCGATGCGGCCTGTCCTGCCTGAGGTTTCAATCCCGATGATCGACATACGCCGCGTCTTCACGCACGTGGAGCACATCCATCACGAGTTCGGTCCGCGCGCCGCGACGCCGCTGGTGCGCGGCGCCGTCGGCGCGGTGCTGACCAACCCGTTCGCCGGCCGCTACGAACCCGACATCCTGCCGATGATGGCGCTGCTCGACCCGGTCGGGCTGGACATGGCGCGCCGCCTGCACGCCGCGATGGACGTGCCGCTGGAGCGCATCGCCAGCTACGGCAAGGGCGCCATCGTCGGCGCGGCCGGCGAACTGGAGCACGGCGCGCTGTGGCACGTGCCCGGCGGCTACGCGATGCGCGAACTGCTCGGCTGGAAAGGCGACCGCGTGGCGTACACGCAAGGCAAGGGCGAGACCAAGACCGGCCAGCCGGGCAACGGCTTGTCCATCGTCCCGTCGACCAAGAAGGTCGGCCCGCCCGGCGCCGCGCTCGACGTGCCGCTGACCAACATAAACGCCAGCTACGTGCGCGGCCAGTTCGACGCCATCGAGGTGCGCGTGCCGGGCGCCCCGGCCGCCGACGAGATCGTCTTCGTCCTCGCGATGAGCACCGGCTACCGCGTGCATGCGCGGGTCGGTGGATTGCTCGCGGAGAACATCAGCAAGTGGGACGGACTCCGTTGAACCCCGGACAAGAAGGAATCAGCACCATGCCAGCGAACATCAGAAAACTCATCGTCCAGGTCGACGAGGTCCGCAAGGAGATGGGCCGGGCCGTCGAGCCGCCGACGCGCCGTGCCGTCGCCATCGCCGTGATCGAGAACCCGTACGCGGGCCGCTACAGCGAGAACCTCGACGAGCTGATCGCCATCGGCGAGGAACTCGGCGCGCTGCTCGGCCAGAAGGCCGTCGCCGCGCTCGGCATCGCGCCGGCCGACGCGCAGAGCTACGGCAAGGCGGCCATCGTCGGCGAGAACGGCGAGCTCGAACACGCCGCGGCGATCCTGCATCCGAAGCTCGGCGCGCCGTTGCGTGCTGCCGTCGAGAAGGGCGCGGCGCTGGTGCCTTCGGCCAAGAAGCGCGGCACGCTCGGCACCGCCATCGACGTCCCGCTCGGCCACAAGGACGCGGCCTTCGTGCGCAGCCATTTCGACGCGATGGAAGCGCGCGTGTCCGATGCGCCGCGCGCCGGCGAGATCGTCGTCGCGGTCGCGGTGACCGACAGCGGACGCCCGCTGCCGCGCATCGGCGGGTTGCAGCATGAAGAAATCAGGGGCGAGGACGGGCTGCGTTGAGCGTTCGCAGCACCGTCATTCCGATCCAGTTTTTTGCAGTTCCAAGGAGTTTGTCGATGAACCCAATGCGTCACGTTCTCACCGCCGCCGCGGTCGCCTCGCTCGCCGCCGTGCTCGTTCCCGCGCACGCGCAGAACACGATCAAGATCGGCGAGATCAACAGCTACAAGGCGCAGCCCGCGTTCCTGGAGCCCTACAAGAAGGGCATGGAGCTCGCGGTCGAGGAGATCAACGCCAAGGGCGGCATCGACGGCCGGAAGGTCGAGCTCATCACGCGCGACGACAACGCCAACCCCGGCGACGCGGTGCGCGTGGCGGAGGAGCTGGTGTCGCGCGAGAAGATCGACGTGCTCACCGGCACCTTCCTGTCGAACACCGGGTTGGCCGTGGCCGACTTCGCCAAGCAGAAGAAGTTCTTCTTCCTGGCCGGCGAACCGCTGACCGACAAGCTGACCTGGCAGGGCGGCAACGCCTACACCTACCGCCTGCGTCCAGGCACCTACATGCAGGCGGCGATGCTGGTGCCGGAAGCCGTCAAGCTGAAGGCGAAGCGCTGGGCGGTCGTCTATCCCAATTACGAGTACGGACAGTCGGCCGTCGCAGCTTTCAAGACGCTGCTGAAGGCCGCGCAGCCCGACGTGGAGTTCGTCGCCGAGCAGGCACCGCCGCTGGGCAAGGTCGACGCCGGCAGCGTGGCGCAGGCGCTCGCCGATGCCAAGCCGGACGCCATCTTCAACGTGCTTTTCGGCGCCGACCTGTCGAAGTTCGTGCGCGAAGGCAACACGCGCGGCCTGTTCAAGGACCGCGCGGTGGTGAGCGTGCTGACCGGCGAGCCCGAGTACCTCGACCCGCTCAAGGACGAGACGCCCGACGGCTGGGTCGTCACCGGCTACCCGTGGTACGGCGTCCAGACGCCGGAGCACAAGGCCTTCTTCCTCGCCTACCAGGGCAAGTACAAGGACTATCCGAGGCTCGGGTCGGTGGTCGGCTATTCGATGATCAAGTCCGCCGCGGCCGGCATGGCGAAGGCGAAGAGCACCGACAGCGCCAAGCTGGCCGAGGCCTTCAAGGGCCTGCAGGTCGACACGCCCTTCGGCCGCATCACCTACCGCGCCGAAGACCACCAGTCGACCATGGGCGCATTCGTCGGCAAGACGAAGAACGACAAGGGCCGGGGCGTGATGGTCGACTACACGTACCTCGACGGCGCGAAGTTCCAGCCGCCCGCCGCGGACGTCAAGAAATCGCGCAACGCGGACTGACCGTTCCCACAGCTTCAAGCAGACCAGGCCGCCATGAGTTTTTCCGGTTTCATCGTCCAGCTGCTCAACGGCCTGGCCGGTGCCTCTTCGCTGTTCCTCGTGGCGGCGGGGCTGTCGCTGATCTTCGGCGTCACGCGCATCGTGAACTTCGCGCACGGCTCGTTCTTCATGGTGGGCATCTATTTGGCCTACACGCTGGTCGGGAAACTCGGCACCGGCCTGGGCTTCTGGCCCGCGCTGGTGCTGGCGGCGGTCGGCGTCGGCGTGCTCGGTGCGCTGATCGAGGCGGTGCTGCTGCGGCGCATCTACAAGGCGCCCGAACTGTTCCAACTGCTCGCGACCTTCGCGCTGGTGCTGGTCATCAAGGACGCGGTGCTGTGGCTCTGGGGCCCGGACGAGCTGCTCGGCCCGCGCGCGCCCGGCCTTTCGGGCTCGGTCATGATCCTCGGGCGCCAGTTCCCGAGCTACGACCTGTTCCTGATCGTCGTCGGCCCGGTCGTGCTGGCGCTGGTCTGGCTGCTGCTCACGCGCACCCGCTTCGGCACGCTGGTGCGCGCCGCGACGCAGGACCGCGAGATGGTCAGTGCGCTCGGCATCAACCAGGCCTGGCTGTTCACCGCGGTGTTCGGGCTCGGCGCGCTGCTGGCCGGACTCGGCGGCGCGCTGCAGCTGCCGCGCGAACCGGCCACGCTGGAGATGGACCTGAACACCATCGGTTCGGCCTTCGTGGTGGTGGTGGTCGGCGGCATGGGCTCGATTCCCGGTGCCTACGCGGCGGCGCTGCTGATCGCGGAGATCAAGGCGATCTGCATCTGGCTCGGCGTGGTGGATGTCTTCGGCTACAGCGTGTCGTTCTCCAAGCTCACGCTGGTGGTCGACTTCTTGGTGATGGCGATCGTGCTGGTGTGGCGCCCGTGGGGGTTGTTCGGCAAGCCGCAGGCGCCGAGCCGCTATGTCGGCATGCAGGAAGAACCGCTGCGCCGCGCGGGCAAGCCGTATCTCGTCGCTGCTGCCGTGTTGGGCCTGGTGCTGGTCGCGATGCCGCTGCTCACGGCCGGCTCGCCCTACACCACGGTGCTGATGATCGACCTGCTGATCGCCGCGCTGTTCGCGGCCAGCCTGCACTTCATCATGGGGCCGGCGGGCATGCATTCGTTCGGCCATGCGGCGTACTTCGGGCTCGGCGCCTACGGTGCCGCGCTGCTGGTGCGGTCGAGCGGCCTGCCGATGGAGGCGGCGCTGGTGCTCGCGCCGCTGGTCGCGGCCATCGGTGCCTTCGTCTACGGCTGGTTCGCGGTGCGGCTGTCGGGCGTCTACCTCGCGATGCTCACGCTGGCTTTCGCGCAGATCACCTGGGCGATCACGTACCAGTGGGACGCCTTCACCGGCGGCAGCAACGGGCTGACCGGGGTGTGGCCGGCCGAGTGGCTCTCCGACAAGCGCATCTACTACTGGCTCACGCTGGCGCTGGTCGGCGCGGGCGTGCTTTGGCTGCGCCGCGTGCTGTTCTCGCCGTTCGGCCATGCGCTGCGCGCGGGCCGGGATTCGGTGCTGCGCGCCGACGCGATCGGCATCGACGTGAAGCGCATGCAGTGGGCCGCCTTCGTGATCGCGGGCACGGCGGCCGGACTGGCCGGCGCGCTGTACGCGTTCTCCAAGGGCAGCATCTCGCCGGAGAGCATGAGCGTGGGCAAGTCGGTGGACGGGCTGGTGATGGTGCTGCTGGGCGGCATCCAGACGCTGGCCGGGCCGGTCGTCGGCGCGGTGACCTTCACCTGGCTGCACGACACGGTGGCGCGCAACACCGACTACTGGCGGGCGATGCTGGGCGGGATCGTCCTGCTGCTGGTGCTGCTGTTTCCGCAGGGGATCGCAGGCTTCGTGAAGCAGATGGCCGAACGGGTGCGGGTCGGAGTGAAGTCATGAGTCTTTTGAGCGTGAGCAACCTCGGCAAGTCCTTCGGCGGCGTGAAGGCGGTCGACGGCATCACCTTCGATCTCGCCGCCGGCGAACTGCTGGCGCTGATCGGGCCGAACGGCGCCGGCAAGTCGACCACTTTCAACATGGTCAACGGCCAGCTCGGGGCCGACCAGGGTTCGATCCTGCTCGACGGCCAGGAACTCGTCGGCCGCAGGCCGCGCGAGATCTGGCGCCAGGGCGTGGGCCGCACGTTCCAGATCGCGGAGACCTTCGCGTCGCTGACCGTGGTCGAGAACGTGCAGATGGCGCTGCTCTCGCACGACGGCAAGCTGTTCTCGACCTGGCGCCGCGCGGCCGACCACCGGCGCGACGACGCGCTCGCACTGCTCGACCAGGTCGGCATGAAGGCGCAGGCCGACCGGCCCTGCAGCGTGCTCGCGTACGGCGACGTCAAGCGTGTCGAACTCGCGATCGCGATGGCCAACAGCCCGAAGCTGCTGCTGATGGACGAGCCTACCGCCGGCATGGCGCCCAAGGAGCGCAATTCGCTGATGGCGCTGACCAAGCAGCTCGTGATCGACCGCGGCATGGCGGTGCTCTTCACCGAGCACAGCATGGACGTGGTGTTCGCCTATGCCGACCGCATGATCGTGCTGGCCCGCGGGCGCCTCATCGCGCAGGGCAAGCCGCTGGTGATCCGAGACGACCCGAAGGTGCAGGAGGTGTACTTCGGCAGCGGAAAAACCTTCGAGAAGATCGCGCAGAAGGCGGCGCAAGTGAATGCGGCCGTGAACAAGGAAGTGTCCGCATGAACGCGCAAGAAACATTGCTCGACGCAAAGGCCCTGTGCGCCTGGTACGGCGCGGCGCAGATCCTCTACGACGTCGACCTGAACGTGCGGCGCGGCGAAGTCGTCGCGCTGATGGGCCGCAACGGCGCCGGAAAGTCGACCACGCTGAAGGCGCTGATCGGCATGCTGGGCAAGCGGCGCGGCACGGTGCACTTCATGGGCCAGGACATCTCGAAAAGCGAGCCGCATGTCGCGGGCCGGCTCGGCCTGGGCTTCGTGCCCGAAGACCGGCGCGTGTTCACCGACCTGACGGTGCTGGAGAACCTCGAAGTCGGCAGGCAGCCCGCGCGCCGCTGGAGCGACGGCACCGACGCGCCGCTGTGGACGGCCGAGCGCCTCTTCAAGCTCTTCCCCAACCTGGGCGAGATGCCGCAGCGCCCCGGCGGGCGCATGAGCGGCGGCGAGCAGCAGATGCTGACCGTGGCGCGCACGTTGATGGGCAACCCGTACCTGGTGCTGCTCGACGAGCCGTCCGAGGGCGTGGCGCCGGTCATCGTCGAGCAGATGGCCAACATGATCCTGGCGCTCAAGGCGCAGGGCGTGAGCATCCTGCTGTCGGAGCAGAACATGCACTTCGCCGAGCTGGTCTCCGACCGCGCCTACGTGCTGGAGAAGGGGCAGATCCGCTTCCAGGCGTCGATGGCCGAGCTCGCGGCCAACGACGAAGTGCGCCGCGCCTATCTCTCGGTCTGATTCAATTTCCCAAGGAGCTTAGACATGCATCGCAGAACCATCCTCCATGCCGGCGCCGCGCTCGGGCTCGTCGCGTTGTCGCCGCGACTCTTCGCTGCCGCCAAGGTCAGGCCGGCCGGCAATTCGGCGCTGGTCGTGGTCGACGTGCAGAACTGTTTCCTCGAAGGCGGCACGCTCGCGGTGAAGGGCGGCGGCGAGGTGGTGCCGGTCATCAACAAGCTCGCGCAATCCTTCGGCAACATCGTCGTCACGCAGGACTGGCACACGGCCGGCCACGCGTCGTTCGCGAGCGCACACGGCGGCAAGAAGCCGTTCGAGACCACCAGGCTGAGCTACGGCACGCAGGTGCTGTGGCCCGACCACTGCGTGCAGGGCACCGACGACGCGGCGCTCGGCAAGGATCTGAAGCTGCCGACCGCGCAGCTGATCGTCCGCAAGGGTTTCCACAAGGAGATGGACAGCTACTCGGCCTTCGAGGAAGCCGACCACAAGACCGTGACGGGGCTGGCCGGTTACCTCAAGGCGCGTGGCATCAAGACCGTCTTCATCACCGGACTGGCGACCGATTTCTGCGTCGCGTGGACCGCGATGGACGCGCGCAAGGCCGGCTTCGAGGCCTACGTGGTCGAGGACGCCACGCGCGCCATCGACCTGAACGGCTCGCTCGCCGCCGCATGGAAGCAGATGGCCGCGAAGGGGGTCAAGCGCATCCAGTCGACGGACATCCTCGGCGCCTGAACCCGTGCCCGCGGCAGCCGCTCTCTGGCTCTCGGTCAACGGACGCGCGGTCGGGTGCGCGGTGTCGCGAGAAGCGTCGCTGCTGCACCTGTTGCGCAACGACCTCGGCCTCAACGGACCGAAGTACGGCTGCGGCCTGGGCCAGTGCGGCGCCTGCACCGTGTGGGTCGACGGCATCGCGGCGCGCAGTTGCGTGATTCCGGCACACGGCGTGGCGGGGCGCTCGATCACCACGCTCGAAGGGCTCGGCTCGCGCGACGACTGGCATCCGGTGCAGCAGGCCTTCGAGGACATGCAGGCCGCGCAGTGCGGCTATTGCTTGAACGGCATGGTGATGCAGGCCGCGGCCTTGCTGGCGCGCGACCCCCAGGCCGACGAGGCGCGCATCCGCTCGGAGCTCTCGGGCAACCTGTGCCGCTGCGGCACGCACGTGGAGATCGTGCGTGCCGTACAGCTGGCGGCGTCGCGGCTGGCCGTTCGCGACGCGGCCGGCGGATGATCCGGCGGAGCCTTCGATGACCGCGCGCCGCGCCGACCTGCCGCGCACGCGCGGCGAATTCCTCGCGGCCGACGGCGTGCTGGTCGTCGTGCGCCCGACGCCGCCGCCGCCCGCACCGGTGCGCGGCCAGCCGGTCGCGGTGTCGGGCAATCCGGTCGAGGGCGACGAGGTGTTGATCGCGGTCTGGGACGACGGCAGCGTCACCGCGCTGCACGGCCATGTCGATCTGGGCACCGGCATCCGCACCGCGCTCGCGCAGATCGCCGCCGAGGAGCTCGACGTCGCGTTCGACGCCGTGAACATGGTGCTCGGCGACACGGCGCGCGCGCCGAACCAGGGCGGCACGATCGCGAGCGCCTCGATCCAGGTGCATGCGGCGCCGCTGCGCGCGGCGGCGGCACAGGCGCGGCACTGGTTGCTGAGCCAAGCCGCGACCCTGCTCGGCGCGGCGCCGGACGCACTGCGCATCGACGACGGCGTCGTGTCGTTGCGCGACGAGCCGTCGCAGTGCGTCGCCATCGGTTCGCTGGTCGCCGGCCAGCGCGTCGTATTGCAGCTCGACCCGTTCGCGCCGGCCAAGCCGGCCACCGACTACCGGCTGGTAGGAACGCCGCAGCCGCGGGTCGACATCCCGGCCAAGCTCGCGGGCGAGCTCGTCTTCGTGCACGACATGCGCGTGCCCGGCATGCTCCACGGCCGTGTGGTGCGGCCGCCGTATGCGGGCGCGGACCACGGCGACTTCATCGGCAACACGCTCGAATCGGTCGACGAATCGTCGGTCGCGCACGTGCCCGGCCTGCGCGCGGTGGTGGTGGTGCGCGACTTCGTCGGCGTCGTCGCCGAGCGCGAGGAGCATGCCGAGCAGGCGATGCGCGAACTGCGCGTGACCTGGAAACCGTGGCCCGGCATGCCCGACCTCGCGGACGTGGCGCAGGCGCTGCGCGACAACCCTTCGACGCAGCGCCTGCTGGTCGACGAGGGCGACGTCGATACCGCCATGCAGGAAGCCGCGCAGCCGATGCGCCGCACCTACGTCTGGCCCTACCAGATGCACGCGTCGATCGGGCCTTCGTGCGCGCTGGCCGCCTGGCACCCCGATGCAGGCGACGGGATCTCGTTGCGCGTCTGGGCCGGTTCCCAGAGCCCGCACGTGCTGCGCGCCGATCTCGCGCAGCTCACGGCGCTGGACGAACTGCAGGTCGACGTGGTGCGCATGGAAGCCGCCGGCTGCTACGGCCGCAACGGCGCCGACGACGTGGCCGCCGATGCGGCGCTGCTCGCACGCGCGGTCGGTGCGCCGGTGCGCGTGCAGCTGTCGCGCGAGCAGGAGCACGCATGGGAGCCGAAGGGCGCGGCGCAGCTGATGGAGATCGACGGCGGGTTGACAACCGACGGCCGTGTCGCCGCCTACGACTTCGAGACCTCCTACCCGTCGAACGGCGCACCGACGCTCGCGCTGCTGCTCACGCGCACCGTCGAGCCGGTGGCGCAGGCCTACGAGATGGGCGACCGTACCGCGCGCCCGCCGTATGCCTACGAGAACCTGCGCGTGAAAGTCAACGACATGGCGCCGATCGTGCGCGCGTCGTGGCTGCGCGGCGTGTCGGCGCTGCCGAACTCGTTCGCGCACGAGTCGTACGTCGACGAGCTGGCGACCGCGGCGGGCGTGGATCCGGTGGCGTTCCGGCTGCGGCACCTGAGCGATCCGCGCGCGGTCGAGCTGGTGCAGGCGACGGCGCGTAAGGCCGGCTGGCGCCTGCGCACCGGGCCAAAGGAGAACGCCGATGGCGGGCTGGGCGCGGGCGGCGACATCCTGTTCGGGCAGGGCTTCGCGTATGCGCGCTACGTCCACAGCAAATGGCCGGGCTACGGGGCGGCCTGGGCGGCGTGGGTGGCCGACGTGGAAGTCAACCGCACGACCGGCGAGGTGCACGTGCGGCGCGTGGTCGTCGGGCACGACGCGGGCATGCTGGTGAATCCGGCCGGCGTCGAGCACCAGGTGCACGGCAACGTGATCCAGACCACCAGCCGTGCGCTGATGGAAGAAGTGCGCTTCGCGCCGCAGCGCTCCGGCGGTGCCGCGGGCGGCGAGATCGTCGCGGGGCGGCCGGCGTCGGGAACGGTCGCGAGCCGGGAATGGGGCGGGTATCCGATCCTGAATTTCCGGCAGGTGCCGGTCATCGAGGTGCTGCACATGCCGCGCCAGGGCGAGGTGCCGCTGGGGGCGGGCGAGTCGTCGTCGGTGCCAGGGACGGCGGCGATCGCGAATGCGATCTTCGACGCGACGGGGGTGCGGTTCCGGTCGCCGCCGTTCACTGCCGAGGTCGTTCGCGCTGCGCTGGAGCCGCTTGCCCCTTCACTCCTTCCTCCTTCGGGCGAAAGCGAAAGCGAGCGCGAGGGCCGGCGGCGATCGAGCGTTGGCGCTGTCGTACCTTCATCCCCACCCTTTCCCGCAGGGAAGAGGAGCAAGAGGCCCTGGGCCACCGCCAGCGCACTGGCCATCGGCGGCTTCGGCCTCGTCGCCGGCCTGCTCGGCTGGCGCGCCACCATCGCGCCCGTTGCCTTCACCACGCCCGCCTACAGCGCCTCGACCGTCGAACGTGGCCGCGTGCTCGCCGCTGTCGGCGACTGCGCGGTCTGCCACACGGCCGAGGGCGGCGCGCCCAATGCCGGCGGGCGCGCGATGGCGACGCCCTTCGGCACCGTCTACACCACCAACCTCACGCCCGATGCCGACACCGGCCTCGGCCGCTGGTCGTTCAGCGCGTTCCAGCGTGCGATGCGCGAAGGCGTCTCGCGCGACGGCCATCACCTGTACCCGGCCTTTCCGTACACCGCGTTCGCCAAGACCGGCGACGACGACCTGCAGGCGCTGTACGCGTACTTCATGTCGCAGCCGGCCGTGCATGCCCAGACGCCGAAGCCGGACATGAAATTCCCGTTCGGCGTGCGCCCGCTGATGGCCGGCTGGAACGCGCTCTTCCACGATGCGTCGCCGTACCGGCCGATCGCCGCGCAGAGCGCCGAATGGAACCGCGGCGCCTACCTCGTCAACGGCCTGGGCCATTGCGGCGCCTGCCACACGCCGCGCAATGCGCTCGGTGCGGAGCAGGGCGGCGCGGCGTTCCTGTCGGGCGCCATCGCAGACGGGTGGGAAGCGCCTGCGCTCAACGGCCTGTCGAAAGCCGCCGTGCCGTGGAACGCGGACGAGCTGTATCGCTACCTGCGGCAAGGCCACACGCAATGGCACGGCATCGCCGGCGGTCCGATGGCGGAGGTGGTACGCGAACTGCAGCAGGTGCCCGACGCCGACGTGCGGGCGATGGCGACCTATCTGGCATCGGTCGGCGGGTCCGGAACAGGGAACGCGCCCGACACGGGTGGTGCAGGCGCAGCGCTCGTCGTGCAGACCGCCGCCGCCACGCGCGGCCAACTGCCCGGCCCCGCGCAGCGCATGTTCGACAGTGCCTGCGCCGCCTGCCACCACGACGGCGACGGGCCGACGCTGCTCGGCGTCAACAAGCCGCTCGCCTTGAACAGCAACCTGACCAGCGACCGCCCGGACAACCTGCTGCGCACCATCCTCGACGGCGTGCGCGCGCCGGCGACGAAGGACATCGGCTTCATGCCGGCGTTCCGCGACGCGCTCGACGATGCGCAGATCGCCGAACTCGCCGGTTACATGCGTGCGCGTTTCGCACCGCAGGCGGCGCCGTGGCCGGGTCTGGCGAAGGAGGTGGCGCGGGTGCGCGGCGAAGGCGGGCACCGGTAGCCGGTTGCCGCTCAGAGCTTGCAGAAGCGCCCGTCCACATATGCATAGGCATTGCTGGGTCGCCCGCTGGCGACGGCCCGCCAGCCCGCGTCGCGTCGCGCACCCGGTACCGACCGGGCCACGTCCGGCCGTGCCGCACCCGAGATGCCGTAGCCGACCGTCTCGCCGCTGTCGTCGGTCAGGACGATCAGTACGTCGGGAGATGGCGGCATGACCTTCACCCAGCCCTGCGCGCCGCGCCCGGGACCCGACGGCACGAGCACGTCGACCCGGCCCGAGCACAGCGCGTCGTCGCGTGCGGAATCTCGGTAGCGAAGCGTTCCGACCTGCGACCACCACGGGCTTCCGTAGACGCCGAGGCCGGCGTCCTGCGCCCAGCGACGCACGGCTTCGGCATAGCGTGGCGGGTCGCTCGTCAGCGCCATTCCGTTCAGCTCCGGCGATGTCGATGCGGACGTCGAGACCATGCGGGACGACAGGGCGGCCAGCTTGCGATCCATCGACGGGCTGCGCGCGCCGATGTCCCTGGCGAGTCCGCCGACCTGCAAGACGAGCAGCGTCGAAAGACCGGCCAGGATCGCGCGCCTGCGCGTGTCGCCCGGCCGCAGTTGCCCGCGCAGGAAGTTCGAGAACCGGTCGACCAGCGGCATCAGCAAGGCGGCGGCGCCGAAGCTCGCCGCCACGACCAACGCGAACAGGACCGCCGTCTTCGTCGCGCCGAGCGGCATGGCCACGCGCGCGCGCGGCATCGACGATCTGGTGATGAAAGAGAAAAGCGAGGAAGGAATACTTCGAGGCCGTGCCCAGGAAACGGACGATGGACGGCGGCATCCGCGGACGGTCCGCAACGAATGCCATGACGCAGAAGCATGCGGTGCCGAGCAGGATGCCGTAGACCTGCGTGGACAGCGGCGGCGCCCAGAAGGCAAGCGAGACCAGAACCGCGACCGAGACGGCGGCCCACGTTCTCAGCTGCGGGCGCACATAGAGCAGGAAGCACATGCCGAAGAAAAACTCGGGCAGGCGCAGTAGCGGATTGCGGTTCTCCAGCAGCGTGAAGAACCGGCCGTAACAACCGTGCAGCAGGACGAAGGAAATTCCGACGAGGCATGCGGCCAGCACGGGGCGATGGATCGCGCCGCGCCGCAGTATCGGGAACAGCGCGTAGAGGCACAGGATGAAACCCAGGAACCATTCGCCGACGAGGTAGTAGCTGGACCGGTCGTAGAACAGCAGCCCGTCCAGCGCCGGCACCGCGAACGCGAATTTCCAGGGCGCGACGCCCGCGGCCCAGTTCCCGCGGGTCGCGAAGAGCAGGACCGCGACCGTCAGATAGGCGATCCAGTAGGAAGGAAAGATCGCCAGGAAGCGCTTCACGTGGAAATCGGCAATGGAGAAACGCGCCGCGTTACTGGTCATCAGCGCCGTCGCCGAAACGACGATGAACAGGGTCACGCCGAGATCGCCGAGCGGCTGGCGCAGGAAGGTCGGCACCGGAACCGTCTCCGGCGCCGCCCCGGCCATGAACGCGGCCGGATGAAAGTGGAAAAGGATGATGCTCAGCACCGAGACCACGCGAACGAAATCGAGAAAGACCAGGCGCCCCGCGGGCACCGGCGATTGCGCGGCATGCATTTTTTGTTTTGACTGGATTCGAGGGGACGGATGAAATCTAGGCCCGGACGCTGAGTTTTTCGATCTTCGGGCATGAGCGATTTCCCTAGGATGACCGCACCCCTCGCAATGCCCGCCATGACGAACACATCGCCCCTTTCAGATCGCTCCCGCCCTCGCTGCCGGGCGCGACGACGAAGCTTGACGACATGCGTTTATCTGAACGAGACATGTATTCGTGCAGTCAACGCCCCAGCGTGCGGGCGGACTGCCATTGCGAACTCCAAAGACGATCGTCGTTCGGCGAGATATTGTTTCCTGGACAAACAAACGGTCTTGTCGAGGCCGTATGACATTGCAGTCTGCCCTGATCAGGCCATGCGTCGGCCCACTTCCGGACGCGCCCCGTGCGCCTGCATCACCGCCTCGATCTCCTCATCCTTCTCCTCCCACATCTGCGCCAACCAGCGGTGGAAGCTCCCCCGGAACGCCGAGTCCTCCTCGTAATCGCCCTGCGACAACTCACGCGGAATCGCCACTTGCCGCGCCCGCATCACGATCCTCGGCGTGCGCCCGCACAGGAAATCCCAGAAGCTCGGAATGCCGTCCGGATAGACGATGGTCACGTCGATCAGCGACTGGAATTTCTCGCCCATCGCATGCAGCGCCAGCGCCAGCGCACCGGCCTTCGGTTTCAGCAGGTGGCGGTAGGGCGACGACTGCGACTTGCGCTTCTGTTCGGTGAAGCGCGTGCCTTCGGCGAAATTCATCACGCTGGTCGGCACCAGCGCGAATTTCTCGCAGGCGCGGCGCGTGGTCTCGCGATCCTGCTTGCGCAGCGCGGGGTTTCTGCGCAGGTCGGCCTTGCCGTGGCGCTTCATGAACGGGAAGTCGAGCGCCCACCAGGCCAGGCCGATCACCGGCACATAGATCAGCTCCTGTTTCAGGAAGAACTTCAGGATCGGGATGCGCCCGTTCAGCGTGCGCTGCAGCACGAAGATGTCGACCCACGACCGGTGGTTGCAGTTGACCAGATACCAGCCGCGGTAGGCGAGCGCGTCGACACCCTGCACGTCCCACGCGGTGCGCTGCGTGAGGCGCATCCAGGCGCCGTTTCCTGCCACCCATCCGGTCGCGATGGCGTTGAGCACCGGGTCGATGCGCGCACGCACCGCCGCGAACGGCAGCAGCAGCTTGACCAGCGACAGCGCGAACAGCAGCGCACACCAGAACAGCGTGTTGACGACCAGCAGCAGGAACGCGACGACGCCGCGAACGACAGGGGGAAGGAATCCGAGCATGGGTAGGAATCGGCGCGGGGTGCGCGCCAGGAAAGTGACAGCGCACGCATTGTGCGCAACTGCCCGGCGGTGCACCGGCGCCATGCCGGCTTTTGCGGGCGCCGGTCGCATCGTCAGGCTGCGCCGCGCAGCGCCCGGCGGTACTGCACGGCCTCCGCGACATGCGGCACCTGCACCGACCCGGCACCGGCGAGATCGGCGATGGTGCGCGCCACCTTCAGCGTGCGGTGCGTGCTGCGCGCCGACCAGCCGAGCTTGGTCGCCGCCGCGTGCATGAACTGCAGTGCCGCGGGTTCGAGCGCGGCGTGCCGGTCGATGTCGGCGCCCTGCAGCGCCTGGTTGGGAGTTTTCTGCCGGGCGATGGCGCGCGCCCGGGCTTCGACGACGCGCGCGCGGATCGTGGCGGTCGATTCGCCCGGCGGGGCGGCGTCTGCGCCGAGCAGCTGCTCGGCCGGAATCGCCGGCACCTCGATGTGCAGGTCGATGCGATCGAGCAGCGGGCCGCTGAGCTTGCCCTGGTAGCGCGCCACCTGCTCCGGCGTGCAGCGGCAGGCGCGGGTGGTCGCACCGAGGTAGCCGCATGGGCAGGGGTTCATCGCCGCGACGAGCTGGAAGCGGGCCGGGAATTCGGCCCGGCGGGCAGCGCGCGCGATGGTGATGGTGCCGGTCTCCAGCGGCTCCCGCAGCGCCTCCAGCGCGGCGCGGGAGAACTCGGGGAACTCGTCGAGGAACAGCACGCCGTGGTGCGCGAGCGAAATCTCGCCCGGCCGCGGCGGCGACCCGCCGCCCACCAGCGCCACCGCGCTCGCCGTGTGGTGCGGGCTGCAGGTCGGGCGGCAACGCCATCGTGCGGGCGTGAAGCGGCCCGACAGACTCGCGACGGCCGCGCTCTGCAGCGCCTCGTCGACCGTCATCGCAGGCAGCAACCCGGCGAAGCGCTGCGCCAGCATCGACTTGCCCGAACCCGGCGGGCCGACCATCAGCAGGCTGTGCTGGCCGGCCGCGGCGATCTCCAGCACCCGCTTGGCGCCGGCATGGCCCTTGACGTCGGACAGGTCGGGGTATGCCTCAGCCGGCTCGCCGCCGTGCGCGGGCGGCTGCATGCGCGCCCAGCCGTCGGCGCCGGCTGCAGGCGCCGGCCCCGGCGCTGCGCCCCCGTCGCCGGACGCGCCGGGCGGCAGGAACTGTGCCACGACGTCCAGCAGGTGCGCCGCGCCGTAGACCTCCGTGCCCGGCACCAGCGCGGCCTCGCGTGCGCTGTCGGTCGGCAGCACCAGACGGGTCGCGCTGCCCTGCGTGAGCAGGGCCAGCGCCATGGCCAGCGCGCCGCGTACCGGCCGCAGCCCACCCGAGAGCGACAGCTCCCCCGCGAACTCGTGGCCGGCCAGCCGGGCGCTCTCGATCTGCCCGCTCGCGGCCAGGATGCCCAGTGCGATCGGCAGGTCGAGCCGGCCCGAATCCTTGGGCAGGTCGGCCGGCGCGAGGTTCACGGTGATGCGCTTGTTGTTCGGGAATTCGAGGCCGGCGTTCTGGATCGCCGAGCGCACGCGTTCGCGTGCCTCCTTGACCTCCACGTCGGCCAGACCGACGAGCGTGAAGCTCGGCAATCCGTTCGCGAGATGCACCTCGACGGTGACTGCGGCTGCTTCGAGCCCTACCAAGGCGCGGCTTTGCACCAAAGACAAACTCATTTTTACGTATCTCCCCAAGATGGTGCGTCCGCCATCGGTCTGAAGGCCCGGCACCCGGAGGCTGGCACGGACCGTGAAATTTTTGAAACCAAATCGAAGTGAATGACTCGGCGTTGCGTTTCCCGTGACAGCAGGACCCGCTCGCTCTGGCACGCTCCCTGCTTTGAGAAGGGTTACCCCTTTCCCGAAACCTCCGAGGAGCTGACCGATGATGCACCGTAAAACTGCCCTGGCCCTTGCACTGACCACCTTGGCTTCCATGCCGATGATCGCAAGCGCGCAGCTCACGGCCAACGTCGGTCTGACCAGCAACTACAAGTTCCGCGGCCAGGACCAGGACTCGCTCGGCAGCAACGACAACGTCAGGACGAAAGCCTTCGGACCCGCCATCCAGGGCGGCTTCGACTACGCCTTCGGCGAGACCGGGTGGTACGTCGGCAACTGGAACTCCAGCGTCAACTGGCTGCCGGGCAACGGCATCGAGAGCGACGTCTACGGCGGCTACAAGTTCACGGCCGGCGGCATCGGCTGGGATCTCGGTGCGCTCACCTACATCTACCCGGGCAACAAGAACGGCAACACGACCGAGCTCTACGGCGCAGGCAGCTACGGCCCACTGACGCTCAAGTACTCGCACACCGTTTCCAAAGACTACTTCGGCTACGCCGGCGAGAACTCGGGTTCGGGCTTCAAGGGCCGCAACACCGGCTACTTCAACCTGGCTTTCGCGCAGGAAGTCGCACCGTCGCTCACGCTCAAGGTCGGGCTCGGCTACACCCGCTTTTCCAGCGGCGCCAAGGACAATTTCGAACTCAGCGGCGTGAACAGCCCCAACTTCGTCGACTACGGGCTCGGCGTGATCTACGACTTCGGCGCCGGCCTCTCGCTGTACGGTGGCGTGCAGGGCGCCAACAAGAAGGGCGTCTACGGCGGCATCAACAAGGCCCGCGCCATCGTGTCGCTCAACAAGACGCTCTAAAGACACCGGGCGCAGCGCGCTGCAGTGCGCCCATCCGTTTCATCCCCCAGGAGAACTTCCATGAAGCTGGTCACAGCCATCATCAAACCATTCAAGCTCGACGAGGTGCGCGAGGCGCTCTCGACGATCGGCGTGCAGGGCATCACCGTGACCGAGGTCAAGGGTTTCGGACGCCAGAAGGGTCACACCGAGCTCTACCGCGGCGCCGAGTACGTGGTCGACTTCCTGCCCAAGGTCAAGATCGAGGCGGCCGTGTCGGACGACCTGGTCGAGCGCGTGATCGAGGCGGTCGAAGGCGCGGCACGCACCGGCAAGATCGGTGACGGCAAGGTCTTCGTCTACAACCTCGAGCAGGTCGTGCGCATCCGCACCGGCGAAACCGGCCGCGAGGCCCTCTGACGCGCTGCTGAGTCTTCAGTAGTCACCCAGGCACCCAAAGAACAACCGACATGAAAAAACTGCTTGTCTCACTCGCGCTCGGATTGAGCGTGCTCACCGCCGGCGTCTCCGGTTTCGCCCAGACGGCGCCTGCCGCCGCGGCGTCCGCGCCTGCCGCCGAAGCGTCCGCGCCGTCGCCGACCGGCGCCGCCGCCGTCGCGGCCACCATGCCTGCGGCCGCGCCCGCCGCTGCGGCAGCGCCCGCCGCGGCGCCGGTGCCGAAGATCGACTCGGGCGACACCGCCTGGATGCTGACCTCGACGCTGCTCGTGATCCTGATGACCATCCCCGGCCTCGCGCTGTTCTACGGCGGCCTGGGCCGCTCGAAGAACATGCTGTCGGTGCTGATGCAGGTCTTCGTGATCTTCTCCCTGATCAGCATTTTGTGGGCCATCTACGGCTACAGCCTGGCGTTCACCGGCGACGGCAGTTTCTTCGGCGGACTCGACAAGATCTTTCTGAAGGGCGTGACGGTCGAGACCTTCGGCGCGCTCACGACCATTCCGGAGCACGTGTTCGTGTCGTTCCAGGGCACCTTCGCCGCCATCACCGTGGCGCTGATCGTCGGCGCCTTCGCCGAGCGCGCCAAGTTCTCGGCCGTGCTGCTGTTCTCGGTGATCTGGTTCACCTTCAGCTACGTGCCGATCGCGCACATCGTCTGGGGCGGCGGCCTGCTGGGCAAGGACGGCGCGCTCGACTTCGCGGGCGGCACCGTGGTGCATATCAACGCCGGTGTCGCCGGCCTGGTGGGCGCCTACATGGTCGGCAAGCGCCTGGGCTACGGCAAGGAAGCCTTCACGCCGCATTCGCTGACGTTGACGATGGTCGGCGCCTCGCTGCTGTGGGTGGGCTGGTTCGGCTTCAACGCCGGTTCGGCAGGCGCGGCCAACGCGGTCGCCGGCCTGGCCTTCATCAACACGGTGCTCGCCACCGCCGCCGCCACGCTGTCGTGGAGTCTGGGTGAGAGCATGCACCGCGGCAAGGCCTCGATGCTGGGCGCCGCGTCCGGCGCGGTGGCCGGCCTGGTGGCCGTCACGCCCGCAGCCGGCTTCGTCGGCCCGATGGGTTCGATCGTGCTCGGCCTGATCGCCGGCGTGGTCTGCCTCTGGGGCGTCGGCGGCCTCAAGAAGATGCTCGGCGCGGACGACGCGTTCGACGTCTTCGGCGTCCACGGCGTGGGCGGCATCCTGGGTGCCATCCTGACCGGCGTGTTCGCATCGCAGGGCCTGGGCGGCACCGGCGGCGCGACGCCCGACACCTTCGCGATGGGCGCGCAGGTCTGGATCCAGATCAAGAGCGTGGCGCTCACGATGGTGTGGTCGGGCGTGGTCTCGTTCATCGCCTTCAAGATCGCCGACTTGACGATCGGCCTGCGCGTGACGGAAGAAGAAGAGCGCGAAGGCCTCGACATCTCCTCGCACGGCGAGACGGCGTACAACCGCTGAGCAACGTCGCCCAAGACCCGCGAGCGCACCGCGCGCTCGCGGGTCTTTTTTTGGCCTGCACAATGGTCGCATGACCTGGACACCCCTCGAAGACAGCCGCTCCCAGCTCGGCGAGTCGCCTTTCTGGCATCCCCATGAAAGTGCCCTCTACTGGCTCGACATCAAGGAACGCACCGTGCTGCGCAAGCGCATCGACGGCACCGGCCTCGACAGTGCCGCACCGGTGGAGCGCTGGCGGCTGCCGAGCGAACCCGGCTGCATGGCGCCGGCGAGGCGCGGCGGCCTGGTGCTCGCGCTGCGCGACGGCATCTATCGCGCGCACGAATGGGGCGGCGCGCTGTCGCTCCTGGCGCCGGCCGCCCACGACACCCGCACCATGCGCTTCAACGACGGCAAGTGCGACGCGCGCGGCCGCTTCTGGGCCGGCAATCTCAACGAGACCAAGGACCGGCCGAACGCGACGCTCTATTGCCTCGATGCCCGCGACACGCGCGGGGGTCGTACGCCGACCTTCGCGTGCATGGCCAACGAAGCCACGACCGCCAACGGCCTGGCCTTCTCGCCGGACACGCGCACGCTGTACTGGGCCGACACCGCGGCCGCGGCCGTGCGCGCCTGGGACTGGTCGGCCGACGAGAACACGCTGACGCGTCCGCGCACTTTCAAGGCCTTCGACGCCAAGCCGGACGACTGGACATCGAGCTCGTCGTTGTCCTACGGCGGCCGGCCCGACGGCGCGACGGTCGACGCGCAGGGCGACTACTGGGTCGCGATGTACGAAGGCGCCCGGCTGCTGCGCTTCGCGGCCTCGGGCGAACAGGTCGCGGCGTTGCCGGTGCCGGTGCAGTGCCCGACCATGCCCTGCTTCGGGGGTGAAGACCTGCGCACGCTGTTCGTCACCACCGCGGGCGAGAAACGGCCAGAGGCCGAGGTCGCGCGCATGCCGGCATCGGGCTGCGTGCTGGCGATGCGAGTCGACGCGCCCGGCCTGCCGGTGTGTTTTTTCGAGGACTGAGGCCGCATTTCGGTGCGCGCGTGCGCGTTTCCATAGAAGATGCCGGAGCGGCCGCCGACAACGAAATCCTGTGCCGCGGCGCCCGGCTTTTCGGTGTCGTGCACAGCGGAGCGCGACCGATGCTGATCGCATTTCTCAACGGAGCTTTCCATGCCGGTGCGCAAACTGCAAGACTTCCAGGTTCTGACGTTCGACGTCGCCGGCGCGTGGATGGATTTCGAGGGCGGCATGCTCGCCTGTCTGCGCAGCGCGGTGCCCGACTCGCATGTCACCGACGACGGATTCCTCGCCGCCCACCGCCACGCCGTCGCCCCCGGCCTCGGACGGCCCGACAGCGACGAACGGGCCCGCGGCCTGCGCGATTCGGTCGCGCAGTGGCAGGCGATCAGCGCGTCGAATGGCAGGATGCGCGGCTCGCCGGCGGTGGGGTTCCAGGCCAGCGTGCCGTCGAGGCAATCGACCTCGTCCTGCGGCGCATCGCAGCTGTGGTGCTGGTCGGGGAACGCGCGCTGCCCGACCCGGAGACCATCGGCGACCGCTACCCGCACCAGGTCTCGGGCGGCCCTCGCGCAGGTCGCCCGGGCAGACTGCGACCGCGGCCCGCACCGTCCGTACTACGAACTGCTGGCGCGTTCCGTCCCCGAACTCCGCCAAGAGTGGCTGGACGAAAAGGACCACGCGTCCGCCTGAAACGAAAGAGACAGACATGACACATCCACTCGAACTCCAGCGCCAGGACCTGTTGCCCGGCGCGCATTTCATCGGCGGCGAATGGCGCGAGGCCAGCGACGCGAGCCGGCTCGACGTCACCGACCCGGCGACCGATGCCGTGTTCGCCAGCGTGCCCGACGGCACCGCGGCCGACGCCCGCGCCGCCGCCGACGCGGCGCATGCCGCCTTCCCGGCCTGGCGCGCCGTGCCGGCCAAGCAACGCGCGCAGATCATCAAGCGCTGGAACGACCTGATGATCTCGAACCAGGAAGACCTGGGCCGCCTGATCTCGCGCGAGCAGGGCAAGCCGCTGGCCGAAGGCAGGGGCGAGGTGGCGTACGCGGCGAGCTATGTCGAGTGGTTCGCCGAGGAGGCCACCCGCGCCAACGGCGACATCATTCCGGCGCCGGTCACCGGCCGTCGCATGATGGCGCTGAAGGAGCCGGTCGGCGTGGTCGCCGCCATCACCCCGTGGAACTTCCCGGCCGCGATGATCGCCCGCAAGATCGCACCGGCGCTCGCCGCGGGCTGCACCGTGGTCTGCAAGCCCGCCGAGGACACCCCGCTGACCTCGCTCGCGCTGGTGCGCCTGGCCGAGGAAGCCGGCGTGCCGAAGGGCGTGCTCAACATCGTCACCGCGTCGCGCGAACGCACGCCCGAGGTGGTCGACGCCTGGCTCGACGATCCGCGCGTGCGCAAGATCACCTTCACCGGCTCGACGCCGGTCGGCAAGCACCTGGCGCGGCGCTCGGCCGACACCTTGAAGAAGCTGTCGCTCGAACTCGGCGGCAACGCGCCGTTCATCGTGTTCGAAGATGCCGACATCGACGCCGCGGTCGAAGGCCTGATGGCCGCCAAGTTCCGCAACGGCGGCCAGACCTGCGTCTGTCCGAACCGCGTGTTCGTGCAGTCGAAGGTCCACGACGCCTTCGTCGACAAGCTCGCCGGCCGCGTCGGCGCGCTCGAGGTCGGTCCGGCCACGGCTCCGGCTTCGCAGATCGGCCCGATGATCAACGCGCGTGCGGTCGACAAGATCGAGCGCCATGTGCAGGACGCGGTCGCGCGTGGCGCGCGCGTCGTGGTGGGCGGCGTGCGGCTGCGGTCGCTGCATTGCGACGGTCCGAACTACTACGCGCCGACGGTGCTGGTGAACGCCGACGCGACGATGGCCTGCAGCTGCGAGGAAACCTTCGGCCCGGTCGTGCCGGTGACGCGCTTCGAGACCGAAGCCGAAGTCGTCGCCGCCGCCAACGACACGCCCTTCGGCCTGGCCGCGTACTTCTACTCGAACGACGTGCGCCGCATCGCGCGCGTGACCGACGCGCTGGAAGCCGGCATCGTGGGCGTGAACGAGGGCGCGCTGGCCGCGGAGGCGGCGCCGTTCGGCGGCGTGAAGGAATCCGGCTACGGCCGCGAGGGATCGGTGCACGGGCTGGACGACTACATGCACACGAAGTACGTGTGCCAGGGGCAGCTGTAGGGGCAGACCTGAATGCGTCCGGAGGCCGCCGGCAGTACCATCGATCGGATGCACCCCGAGCTCTATCGAATCGTCGAGCGCATCCGCGCTGCCGTCGCCGACGTCACGCCGCTGCGCATCCGCGGCGGCGGCACCAAGGATTTCTACGGCAATGCCGGACCTGCGGCGGCAGCCGATGAAGCGCTGGTCGACACCCGACCGCTCGCCGGTATCGTTTCCTACGAGCCGAGCGAACTGGTCGTCACGGTGCACGCCGGCACCCCGCTGGCCGAACTCGAGGCGACGCTGGCCGAGAAGGGCCAGTGCCTGCCGTTCGAGCCGCCGCATTTCGACACGGGCAACGGCGACGCCGCCACGGTCGGCGGGATGGTCGCGGCGGGGCTGTCGGGGCCGGCGCGCGCCAGCGTCGGCGCGGTGCGCGACTACGTGCTCGGGGCGAAGCTGGTCGACGGCCGGGGCGAAGTGCTGAGCTTCGGTGGGCAGGTGATGAAGAACGTCGCCGGCTACGACGTCTCGCGCGTGCTGGCCGGGTCGATGGGCACGCTGGGCGTGATCGCCGAAGTCAGTCTCAAGGTGCTGCCGGTCGCGCCCGCCGAAGCCACGCTGCGCTTCGAACGCACCCAGGCCGAGGCGCTGGACCTGCTCAACGCCTGGGGCGGCCGGCCGCTGCCGTTGAACGCGAGTTGCTGGGTCGCCGAGCAGGCGGGACAGGCGGCGGGGGTGCTCTGCCTGCGCCTGCGCGGCGCCGTCGCCGCGGTCGAGGCGGCCTGCGGGCATCTGGGCGGGCAGGTGCAGCCCGATGCGTCGTCGGACTGGGCACTGTGTCGGGACCAGCGCCGGCCGTGGTTCGTCGACGGCGTGTCGTCGGGCCGGTTCGACCTGTGGCGCCTGTCGGTGCCGCAGACCGCGCCGGTGCTGCCGCTCGACGGGCTGCCGCTGGTCGAATGGCACGGCGGGCAGCGCTGGTACTTCGCGCGGCCGGGGGAGGGCGCCGCGTTTCGCAAGGCTGCCGCGGACGTCGGTGGCCACGCGACGCTGTTCAGGGCGGCCGATGTGGATCGTCAGGCCGTCCCGCGCTTCGCGCCGCTGACGCCGACGCTCGAGCGCATCCATCGCGCGCTCCAGCGCGAGTTCGATCCGGCCGGCATCTTCCACCGCGGGCGGCTGCTCTAGACGCACCGATGCGCCGGCTGCTCCATCTCTCCGGACGGCATCGCACGCCCTCCGTCGACCGGATGTTCGGCCTGGTGCTGGCCTTCAACGCGGGTGCGGTGAATGCGGGCGGTCTGCTGGTGGTGCACATGTACACCTCGCACATGACCGGCTTCGCCTCGCAGGTCGCGGACGGCACGGTCCTGGGCAACACGCAGCTGCTGCTCGGCGCGCTCGGTGCGTTGCTGGCCTTCGTGGTCGGCGCCGCCACGGCCTCGGTGATGGTGCATTGGGGGCTGAAGCACCACCTGCGCAGCGCCTTCGCGATCCCGCTGATGCTGGAGGCGGGGTTGCTGCTGGTGTTCGGCCTGCTGGGCGCCGTCACGCTGACCTGGCCGACGCTGTTCGCGGTGCCGCTCACGGTGCTGCTGCTGTCCTTCATCATGGGCCTGCAGAACGGGCTGAGTTCGAGCATGTCGCAAGGGCGGTTGCGTACCACGCACATGACCGGGCATGTGACCGACCTGGGGCTCGAACTCGGCCGGCTGCTCTACCGCAACCCCCGCGGAACGCCTGCGGCAGAGCGCGTGCGGGCCCGCCGTGCGGCGCTCGCGTTCCACGGCGGGCTTCTGGCGACGTTCGTCGTCGGCGGCATGATCGGCGCGGCGGGCTTCAAGTACGTCGGCTTCGTCTGGGTCGTGCCGCTGGCCGCGCTGCTGCTGGCGCTGTCGCTGCCGCCGTTCCGGCGCGACCTGCGGCGTTCTGCCTTCCTGCGGCAATGGCTGGGTGCGGTCGGCGTGCGCTTCAAGGGCCGGCGCGCGACGGCAGATCGACCCGCGGCACCGACGAAATCCTGACATCTCCTAAAAAAGAGACACCCACCATGCAAACCGAACTCGGCCCCGAATTCAAGGGCACCACCGACGGCCAGGCGGCCGAGGCGATCCTGCGCAAGTGCGTGCACTGCGGTTTCTGCACCGCGACCTGCCCGACCTACCAGCTGCTCGGCGACGAGCTCGACGGCCCGCGCGGGCGCATCTACCTGATGAAGCAGGTGCTCGAAGGCAAGACGCCGACGCGTGCCACGCAGCTGCACCTCGACCGTTGCCTGACCTGTCGCAATTGCGAAACCACCTGTCCGAGCGGTGTGCAGTACGGCCACCTGGTCGACATCGGCCGCAGGATCGTCGACGAGAAGGTGCCGCGCCCGCCGCTGGAGAAAGCCACGCGCTGGCTGCTCAAGGAAGGCCTGACCTCGCCGCTGTTCGGCCCGGCGATGAAGCTCGGCCAGTCGGTGCGCGGCCTGCTGCCGGAGAAACTCAGGGCCAAGGTTCCGGCGAGGCAGGACGCCGGCAAATGGCCGACGCGCACCCATGCGCGCAAGGTGCTGATGCTGGCCGGCTGCGTGCAGCCTTCGATGATGCCCAACGTCAACGGCGCCACCGCGCGCGTGCTCGACGCCGGCGGCATCCAGACCGTGATCGCGCCCGAGGCCGGCTGCTGCGGCGCCGTGAAGTTCCACCTCAACGACCACGAGGGCGGCAAGGCGCACATGCGGGCCAACATCGACGCCTGGTGGCCGCTGGTCGAACACGGCGATGTCGAGGCGATCGTCATGAACGCGTCGGGCTGCGGCGTGATGGTGCGCGACTACGGCCATGCGCTGGCCGACGATCCGGCGTATGCGTCGAAGGCGCGCCGCGTCAGCGAGCTCACGCGCGACCTGAGCGAACTGCTGCCCGACCTCGTGCCGATGCTCAGGCCACGGGTGCGTGCGCCGCAGGGTACCGTCGCCTACCACCCGCCCTGCACGCTGCAGCACGGCCAGAAGCTGCGCGGCGGCGTCGAGGTGAACCTGCGTGCCCTCGGCTTCGACGTGCAGGTCGCGAAGAGCGAGGCGCACCTGTGCTGCGGTTCGGCCGGTACCTATTCGGTGCTTCAGCCCGAGATCGCCTACCAGTTGCGCGACCGCAAGCTCGGGCACCTGACCCAGCTGCAGCCCACCACCATCGTCTCGGCCAACATCGGCTGCATCGCGCATCTGCAGAGCGGCAGTGCGACACCGGTGCGGCACTGGGTCGAATTGCTGGACACCGCGCTGACGACGGATTGAGCGGCAACGCGCACCGTGACGCTTCTTTCACCTGGGGACCACACCATGTCGCTTCGCCGCTTCGCCAGCATTTCATCCGCTGCCGCCGTTTTCATGATGGCGTTGGCCGTCGTCCCTTTTCCGGCCCGGGCGCAGGACATGCCCGCCATGCAGACCGACGGCGAGGCACGCTTCGTCTGCGGCGGCGTCGGGTCCGACGAATCCACCGCGATGCGTGCTGCCATGAACTCGCATCCGCTGGCATTGCTGTTCGCACGTGCCGACGGCGCCTACCTGGCCGATGTCGGCGTGACCGTGACGGATGCCGGTGGCAAGCCGGCGCTCAAGACGCGCGCACGCGGACCGGTTTGCCTGGTCGACCTGCCCGCGGGCAAGTACACGGTCGAGGCCGACGTCGAAGGCAACTTGAAGAAACAGACCGTGACGCTCGGCGGCAAGCCCGCGACGGTCGACTTCCGCTTCTGATCAGTCGCCAGCTGTTCCGGCGATTCCGGCGATTCCGGCGATCGGTGCCGGGGCTGCCAGCGCCGCTTCGATGTCGCCGGCCATCGACGCCGGCCGGTCGATCGGCGCGTAGCGCCTTATCGGCTGCCCGTCGCGCCCGATCAGGAATTTGGTGAAGTTCCACTTGATCGCCTTGGTCCCGAGCAATCCTGGTTTCTCGCTGCCGAGCCACCTGTAGAGCGGTGTCGCATCCGTGCCGTTGACGTCGACCTTCTCCATCATCGTGAAGCCAACGCCGTAATTCTTCGTGCAGAAGGCGCCGATCTCGTCGTTGCTGCCCGGGTCTTGCGCGCCGAACTGGTTCGACGGGAAACCGATCACCACCAGGCCCTGCCCGGCATAGCGCGAATGGAGTTCTTCCAGCCCCGCGAATTGCGGCGTGAAACCGCACTGGCTCGCCGTATTGACGATCAGCAGCACCTTGCCGCGGAAGATGTCGAGCGACACCGGCCGGCCATCGATGCGGTTGACTTCGAACTCGTAGACGCTGTGCATGGCAGTCCCTGTATCGCGTCAGTGGTGCTTGTCGCTGCGCGCGATCGCCAGCAGGTGTTCGACCTCTTCCGGGTAACGTCGCAGGTTGCGCTCGTGCCAGCGCTTGATGACGTACATGAAACCCGCCACCACGATGCCGAACGCCGTGATGGCCGAGTAGGCCGAGAAGCCCAGGCCCGTGCAGGCGCTATAGAACGCACCCAGCACCAGGATGCAGGTCTGCTCGTTGAAGTTCTGTACGGCGATCGAGCGGCCGGCGCCCATCAGGTTGTGGCCGCGATGCTGGAGCAGCGCATTCATCGGCACCACCAGGAAGCCGCCGAAAGCGCCCAGGAGGATCAGGAACGGCACCGCCAGCCAGATGTTGCCGATGAAATTCATCCCGATCACCAGCAGCCCCATGCCGACGCCCAGCGGAATCACCCGCGTCGCCATGTCCAGGCGCATGCGCATCGAGGCCACGATGGCGCCGACGGCGGTGCCGATGGCGACCACCCCGGTCAGCGACGAAGCCTGTGCCGTGTTGTAGCCCAGGGCCAGCGAAGCCCAGGCCAGCACGATGTACTTCAGGTTGCCGCCTGCACCCCAGAAGAGCGTGGTCGTCGCCAGCGAGATCTGGCCGAGCTTGTCGCGCCAGAGCCGCGAATTGCAATGCCAGAAATCCGGCAGCAATGCGAGCACGTTGCGCGCGATGCCGTGGTCGGGGTTGGCGCGAAGCGGACGCATTTCGACGCCGGTGCGCGGGATGCGCGTGTTGAACCAGGCCGCCAGCGCGTAGACGAAGATCAGCATGGCGATCGCGGCTTCGGGCGGCGTGTCGATGCCGGTATCGATCACGGGGAAGTCGAGCGCCAGGAGCTGGCTCGATATCGCATGGCCGACCAGCTGGCCGCCGAGCACGATGCCCAGAATGATCGACGCGATCGTCAGCCCCTCGATCCAGCCGTTGGCCTTGACCAGCTGCGACGACGGCAGCAACTCGGTGAGGATGCCGTACTTGGCCGGCGAATAGGCCGCGGCCCCGAGTCCGACGATGGCATAGGCGAACAGCGGGTGCGAGCCGAACAGCATCATCAGACAGCCGACCACCTTGATGAAGTTGCTGATGAACATCACCTGTCCCTTCGGGAATGCGTCCGCGAAGGCGCCCACCAGCGGGGCGAGCGCGACATAGAAGAGCGTGAAGATCGGCACCAGGGCCGCGCGCTGCCACTCGGGCGCGCCCGAAGCCCGCATCAGTTCGACGGCGGCGACGAAGAGCGCGTTGTCGGCCAGCGACGAGAAGAACTGGGCCGACATGATGATGTAGAAACCGCGCTTCATCGATGGGCTGGCTGCCAGTGGTCTGGCGAATTTGGGAGATGCGGCAAAGGAAGATGGCGGTTATAGCATGGGGTCAAATGTCAAAATGACCGTCTGACCCCGTCGCCTTCATCGGTTGATTCTGCGGGTCGCCACGAAAGGTTGTCGTTCCGTGCCACGTCCCATTCTCGCCACCATCCATGCCGGCGCACTGCGCCACAACCTCGAGCGCGTGCGGGGCTCGTCGCTCGACGCGCGGGTATGGGCGGTGGTCAAGGCCAACGCCTACGGGCACGGCATCGAGCGCGTGTTCCACAGCTTCCGCGCGGCCGACGGCTTCGCGCTGCTCGACCTGGCCGAAGCCGAGCGCGTGAGGACGCTCGGCTGGCGCGGACCGGTCCTGCTGCTAGAGGGCGTGTTCGAGGCGCGCGACCTGGAGCTGTGCTCGCGCCTGGACCTCTGGCACGCGGTGCATTGCGACGCGCAGATCGACATGCTGGCCGCGCACAAGACGCAGGTGCCGCAACGCGTGTTCCTCAAGATGAACTCGGGCATGAACCGCCTGGGCTTCGCGCCGGAGCGTTTCCGCGCGGCCTGGACGCGCCTCAACGCGCTGCCGCAGGTCGACGAGATCTCGCTCATGACGCACTTCAGCGACGCCGACGGGCCGCGCGGCATCGGCGACGCGTTCGGGACCTTCGAGCGCGTCACGCACGACCTGCCCGGCGAGCGCTCGGTCGCCAACAGCGCAGCCGTGCTGCGCCATGCCGCGCAGACCCGCGCCGACTGGGTGCGGCCGGGCATCGTGCTCTACGGCAGCGCGCCCGATTTTCCCGACAACGACAGCGCGCACTGGCAGTTGCAGCCGGGCATGACGCTGGCGACGAAGCTGATCGGCGTGCAGACGCTGCAGCCCGGCGACACCGTCGGCTACGGTTCCAGCTTCGTGGCCGAGGTGCCGATGACCATCGGCGTCGCGGCGGTCGGCTACGCGGACGGCTATCCGCGCCACGCGCCGACCGGCACGCCGGTGCTGGTGAACGGCGTGCGCACGCGCATGGTCGGCCGGGTCAGCATGGACATGATCACCGTCGACCTCACGCCGGTGCCCGGCGCCGGCATCGGCAGCGAGGTCACGCTGTGGGGCAACGCGACCCGTGGCCCGAAGGGCGCCAGCCTGCCGGTCGACGAGGTCGCGCGCGCGGCGGGCACGGTCGGCTACGAACTGATGTGCGCCGTCGCCGCGCGCGTGCCGGTGGTGCTCGGCGACTGAACCGGAAGCGCCGCCCCGGGGTTCTTCAGGCTTCCGCGCTGAAGCCGACCTTCTTCACGATCGGCCCCCACTTGGCGGTGTCGCGCTTGAGCAGCGCCATCAGCTCGTCCGGCGTGGAGGACTGCGCTTCGAGTCCGAAGGTGCTCAGGCCGTCGATCACGTCCTTCGAGGCCAGTGCGGCGCGCAGCGATGCGTTGAGGCGTGCCACCAGTTCGGGCGATGCCTTGGCCGGCAGGAGGAACGCGAACCACTCGCTGTGCGCCATGTCCGGGATGCCCTGCTCGCCGAAGGTCGGCACGTCGGGCGCGAAGCGGCTGCGCCTGGCGCCGGACACGCCGAGCAGACGCACCTTGCCGCTGGCCATGTGCTGGTTGATGTCGCCGATCGGGCCCGAGACGGCCGAGATGTTGCCGCCCAGCAGGTCGAGCATGGCCGGCTGCGTGCCGCGGTAGGCGGCGTGCTTGAGGTCGACGTCGGCGCCTTTGCCCAGCAGCGCGCCGATGAAATGCGGCGTCGACCCGGCAGCGGGCGAACCGAAGTTCGCGCCCATCGGGTTGGCCTTGGCCCAGGCCAGGAATTCGGGCACCGTGCGCACGCTCGCCGGTACGGACGGACCGACCGCGAAGCCGAAGTCGAAGGTGCAGCCGATCGATACCGGCGACAGGTCGGTCGCGAAGTCGTACGGCAGCTTCTTGTAGATGTGCGGATAGATCGTGAGGATCGAGGTCGGCGTCTGCAGGATCGTCGTGCCGTCGGCCGGACGCCCCTTGACGTAGGTGACCGCGATCTGGCCGCTGGCGCCGGTGCGGTTCTCCACCACGGCGGTCTTCGCGTAGTCGGGGCTCAGCTTGAGCGCGACGCGGCGGCAGATGTTGTCGGACGTGCCGCCGGCCGCGAAGCCGGTGACGATGGTGGCGGTCTCGATCGAGCCGTTGGCCTGGGCGAAGGCCTGCTGGCCGATGCTTGCAAGGAAGGCCGAGGCGCCTGTGGTTTGCAGCAGGCTGCGGCGGGTGAGGTTCATGACTTGTGTTTCCAGTTCGGGCGACCGGGTATTTTTCCAGCAAGTGATGTTCGTGTGTCCCCGCATAAACGCCACGTCGGATGCCGTCCATACACTCGCACCATGGCCAAGGAAAAAACAAACTACGTCTGCTCCGAATGCGGCGGCACCAGTGCGAAATGGCTGGGCAAATGCCCCAACTGCGGCGCCTGGAACACGCTGATCGAGCAGGTCGCCGGCGCCGCGGGCGGCGGTGGCGCCGGCAACAACCGATTCAGCGCGCCTTTCACGGCGCTGGCCGGCACCAGCGAGCTCGCGGTGCTTTCGGAGATCGAAGCCACCGACATCGACCGCACCTCCACCGGCATCGACGAGCTCGACCGCGTGCTCGGCGGCGGCATCGTGCCGGGCGGCGTGACGCTGATCGGCGGCGATCCGGGCATCGGCAAGTCGACGCTGCTGCTGCAGGCCGTCGATGCCCTGCAGCGCGCCGGGCAGAACGCGCTCTACGTCACCGGCGAAGAAAGTGGCGCACAGGTCGCGATGCGCTCGCGCCGGCTCGGGCTCGACCACTCGCAGGTGCAGGTGCTGCCGGAGATCCAGCTGGAGAAGATCATCGCCACGCTCGACGCGCACCGCCCGGCCATCGCTGTCATCGACTCGATCCAGACGGTCTACTCCGACCAGCTCACCTCCGCACCCGGTTCGGTGGCGCAGGTGCGCGAATGCGCGGCCCATCTCACGCGCTTCGCCAAGGCCAGCGGCACGGCCATCGTGCTGGTCGGCCACGTGACCAAGGAGGGCGCGCTGGCCGGTCCGCGCGTGCTGGAGCACATGGTCGACACGGTGCTGTACTTCGAGGGCGACACCAATTCCAGTTTCCGGCTGGTGCGCGCCATCAAGAACCGATTCGGCGCGGTCAACGAGATCGGCGTCTTCGCGATGACCGAGCGCGGCCTGAAGGGCGTGGCCAACCCGAGCGCGATCTTCCTGAGCCAGCATGCGGAGCCGGTGCCCGGCAGCGTGGTGCTCGTCACGCTCGAAGGCACGCGGCCGATGCTGGTGGAGATCCAGGCGCTGGTCGACAACGGCGGACCGAGCCCGCGACGGCTGTCGGTGGGCCTGGACCGCGACCGGCTGGCGATGCTGCTGGCCGTATTGCATCGGCATGCCGGCGTGGCCTGCATGGACCAGGACGTGTTCGTCAACGCGGTCGGCGGCGTGCGCATCAGCGAGCCGGCGGCCGACCTGGCGGTGATGCTGGCGATCAGCTCCAGCCTGCGCGGCAAGCCGATGCCCAAGGGCTTCATCGCGTTCGGCGAGGTCGGCCTGGCCGGCGAGGTGCGGCCGGCGCCGCGCGGGCAGGAGCGATTGCGGGAAGCCGCCAAGCTGGGCTTCAGCGTGGCGGTGGTGCCGAAGGCGAATGCGCCGAAGAAGCCGATCGAGGGGCTGGAGATCCACGCCGTCGAGCGGGTGGAGGAAGCGATGGACGTGGTGCGGCGCCTGCAGTGATCCGTCCCGCCGGGGCGCGGCGACAATCGCCGCCATGAAATTTCAGAAAGTCCTGGTGCCGCTCGGCGGCCTCGTCTTGCTCGGCTTCGCCTATCGCAGTTATGGGTGGTCCGGTGTCGCGCTGGTGGCCGGCGCCATCGTGATGTTCTTGCTGCTGCACTTCAACCGCACCATGCAGGCGCTCAAGCGCGCCTCCGGCCGGCCGATCGGTTACGTCGGGAGCGCCGTGATGCTCAACGCCAAGCTGAAAAAGGGCGTGACGCTGCTGCACGTCGTCGCGCTGACGCGCGCACTCGGCGAACTGCGCTCGCCGAAGGACCAGCAGCCCGAGCGTTACCGCTGGACCGACGGCGGCGATTCGCATGTCGACGCGGTATTCGACGGCGGCAAGCTGCAGAGCTGGGAGCTGGTGCGGCCCGAACCATCGGAGTCGCCGCGCCCGGCCTGACGTCCCGGTGGCCTAGCTCTCGAAGCGCTGCCCGATGGCGATCAGCGAGGCTTCCAGGAACTGCAGGAACATGCCCATCGCCACCGTCGTCGTCTGGCCGCTGCGCTGGTAGAGGCAGCTGACCGAACGCGCCCCGGCATCGGCCAGGGCGCTCCATGCGAGCCGGCCACCGGCGACGTCCTCGGCCACGTTCTCCGGTATCAGGAAGCCGATGCCGACGCCGTTGCCCACCAGCCGCCGCACCATCGCCACCGAACTGGTTTCCACCAGCGGTCGTGCCTTGCGGTGTTCGCGATGGTCGATCTGGTCGACCATCGCGCGCAACTCGGTGCCCGGCGTCATCAGGATCAGCGGATCGTCGAGGCAGTCGCGCAGCCGCAGCGGCCTGTCGAGACGGGTCAGCGGATGGTCCGGCGGCGTCACCAGGCCGAGCTGCTGCGCCACGGCGCGCACTTCCTCCACGCCCGGCGGCGGTTTGCGGCGCAGGCAGAAGCCGATGTCCGCTTCGCCGGTGGCGACCCACTTGAGGATGCTCTCGCCGCTGCCCGAGCGCACGCTGTAGGTCACGCCGGGATAGCTGCGCATGGCCGTCACGATGACGTCGGGCACCAGCTGCTCGGCCGACGAATGCGACACCGCGAGGCTGATGTGGCCGCGCCGCAACGCCCGCAGGTCTTCGACCTGCGCCAGGGCGCCGTCGAAATCGCGCTGGCTGCGGCGCACGGCGGCGACCATGATCTCGCCAGCGGTGGTGAGCTGCACGCCGCGCGGCAGGCGGTCGAACAGCGGCGTGCCGACCTGCTCCTCCAGGTTGAGGATCTGCTGGTGCACCGCGGCGGCGGTGAGGTGCAGCGATTCGGCTGCCTTGCGGATCGAACCGCGCCGTGCCACCTCGTCGAAGCAGCGAAAGGATTGGGAAATGGCGGCCATCCACGACAGTGTAAGTTTTATGTTTACGCGCCGTTCGAAACAATCAGGTTTTACTGACGCGTCGAACGGCTTAGATTCCGTTCCACCGGTTCATCACAGGAATTCCGCCTTGGCCACCACCGTCGACCAGATCACCCAGCGCCGCCGCGGCGTCGGCCTCATCGCCCACGACCCGGCGATGTCCGCCGGCGGCTACACGCTGATCGCGCCGCAGACCGCCGACGGCGACGTCTACCTCGTGGGCATGGACGGCGAGGTCGCGCACCACTGGAAGATGCCGCTGCGCGCCGGCCGCCATGCCGTCATCCTGCCGAACGGCAACATGGGCTACAACGGCAACCACGCCCGTTCGCCCGACATCTACCCGGCCTGGTCGATGTGGCACGGCGGCGATTTCTCGGAGGTCACGCCCGAGGGCGAAGTGGTCTGGCATTTCGAGGACCCGACCCACCACCACGATGCCCGCTGGCTCGCCAACGGCAACCTGCTGTACGCCGCCTGCGCGCCCGTGCCCGAGGGCTTCGCCGAGCGCGTGCCCGGCGGCACGGCCCATGGCCCGGACGAGAAGATGTACGGCGACGTGATCCGCGAAGTGAACCGCGCCGGCGAACGGGTCTGGGAATGGAAGGCCTGGGAGCACCTCGACCCGGCCGACTATCCGATCCACCCCGGCTTCGGCCGCTACCACTGGCCGCTGGTCAACGGCCTGGACGTCGATGCCGAAGGCCGCGTGCTCATGAGCCTGCGCACCACCGCCGGCATCATCGGCGTCGACAAGGCGACCGGCGACGTCGCGCTGCACATCCCGCCGAGCGTGGTATCGCACCAGCACGCGCCGGTGGCGCTTCCCAACGGCAACATCCTGGCCTTCGACAACGGCAACTTCCGCACCGGCGCGCACGTCGCCTTTTCCCGTGTGCTGGAGATCGACCCGGCTACCAACGCCGTGGTCTGGTCCTATGCCGACGAGATGGTCAACGCCTTCTACACGGCGTTCATGGGCAACGCGCAGCCGCTGCCCAACGGCAACGTGCACATCACCGAATCGGCCACCGGGCGTCTGTTCGAGGTGACGCGGGCCGGCGAGGTGGTGTGGGAATACGTGATCCCGTGGTTCGCGCAATACCCGGACGCGGCCGCCCGCAAGACCGGGCCGGGCCGCCTCAACAGCGTGTTCCAGACCTACCGCTACAGCGCCGGGCAGTTGCCGTGGCTTGCCGCGCCGGCGACGTCCGCGGCATGAATCCGGCAATCCGCTCTTCCCACCTTTCACGCTTCCCGGAAAACGCCATGACCGCCTCTTCTTGCCGCCGTACGGCCATCGCGCTGGCGCTGGCTGTCCTGTCGATCGCATCCTTCGCGCCCGTTACGCCGGCCGTCGCGCAGGAAGCCAAGCCCGTGCGCATCCTCACCAACTGGTTCGCCCAGCCCGACCAGGCCGGCTACTGGCAGGCGCAGCAGGACAACCTCGGCAAGGAGGCCGGCATCAGGATCTCGGTGCTGCAGGGCGGGCCGAAGATCCAGACCGTGCCGCAGGTCGCATCGGGCCAGGCCGAGTTCGGCATCGGCAACGCCGACGACGTGCTGCTGGCGCGCCTGCGCGGGGCGCCGGTGCGCGCCGTCTTCGCGCACCTCGACCACGTGCCGTACGCGCTGGTCTATCACGCCGATCCGGCGGTGAAGTCGATCTCCGACCTGCAGGGCCGGACCTTCGCCGTCAACATCGGCAACGCCTACTGGGAGTGGACCAAGAAGCAGTACAAGCTCGCCGGCACGCGCGAGATCCCGGTCAGCGGCGACCTGAGCCTGTTTCGCAACGACCCGAAGATGGTGCAGCAGGGCTACTCGCTCTACCTGCCGGCGCGCATGGCGGAGGCCGGCATCCCGGTGCAGCAGATTACGCTGGCGGCGCTCGGCTACCGGCCGTACAACGTGCTCTTCACGACCGACGAGATGATCCAGAAGAACCCGGCGCTGGTGAAGGCGACCATCGCCGCGGTGCAGAAGGGCTGGGCCAACTACGTGCGCAATCCGTCGGGCCTGAAACCGCTGTTCGCCGAGATGAACAAGCAGATCTCGCCGGCCGTCTACGACGCGGCCAACAAGGAAATGATCGAGAAGCTGATCTCGCACGACCTCGGCAGGATCGGCTGCATGACCGATGCGCGCTGGAGCGAGATCGCCGGCCAGTTGCGCAGCGTGGCTTTCCTGCCCGGCGGCTTCGACGAGAAGACCGCCTACGACCGCACGATGGTCCCCGGATGCACGCCATGACCTCGCGCGGCGCGGCCATCGAGCTCGAGGGCGTCTCCAAGCGCTTCGACAGCGGACTGCAGGCGCTGGACCGGGTCGACTTCGACCTGCGCGCGGGCGAGTTCGTGTCGATCGTCGGGCCTTCGGGCTGCGGCAAGTCGACCCTGCTGCGGATCGTCGCCGGGCTCATCGCCAGCAGCACCGGCGAATGCCGGCGGCCGGCCGATGTCGAGACGGCCTTCGTGTTCCAGGAAGCGGCGCTGCTGCCGTGGCGCACGGTCGAGCGCAACGCGCAGCTGCTGATGGAACTCGAAGGCCACCGGCCCGACGCCTACCGCCCGCGCGCGGCGGAGGCGCTCGAACTGGTCGGCCTGGCGGGTTTCGAGAAGTCGTATCCGCACCAGCTGTCGGGCGGCATGCGCATGCGGCTGTCGCTGGCGCGCGCGCTGGCGCTGCGCCCCGGGCTGCTGCTGCTCGACGAGCCGCTGGCCGCCGTCGACGAACTGACCCGCGACGTGCTGCAGGAAGAACTCTCGGCGCTGTGGCGGCAGGCCGGCTTCACCGGCGTGCTGGTAACGCACAACGTGCACGAAGCGGTGTATCTGTCGGACCGCGTGATCGTGATGTCGCCGCGGCCCGGCCGCATCCTGGACGTGATCGAGGTGCCGTTCGCCTTTCCGCGTGCGCCGGAGTTGCGCGCCACATCCGAATTCGCGCGCCTGACCGGCGAAGTCACGGCCGCGTTGCGCCGCAGGCCCGTCGATCAGCCGATCGCCTGAGGTTCCCATCGTGCCCACTGCTTCATCCGTTTCATCCGCCGCGTCCACGCCCGTCCCGGCGCTTCCGTCCCGCACGATGCGCATCTTCCACGATGCCTGGCCGGTGGTGCTGGTCGCGCTGATCGCGATCGCCGGCTGGTACCTGCTGACCGCGACGGTCTACAAGGGCAAGGGCTATCTCGTGCCCTCGCCGCAGGAGGTCGCTGCCGCGGTGGGCGAGAACGCCGGGGTGCTGCTGGTCGCGACGCTGACGACGCTGAAGGAGGCGACGCTGGGCTATCTGCTCGCGATCGTCGGCGGCATCGGCCTGGCGGCGGTGCTGAGCCAGTCGAGGCTGCTGGAGCGCAGCCTCTATCCGTACGCGGTGCTGCTGCAGACGGTGCCGGTGGTGGCGATCGCGCCGCTGATCGTGCTCTGGTTCGGCTACAACGATCTGTCGGTGGTGATCATCAGCCTGATCATGTCGCTGTTCCCGATCGTCAACAACACGCTGCTCGGGCTGCGTTCGACGTCGCGCAACCTGACGGAGCTGTTCGCGCTGCACAACCGCAGCCGCATCACGTCGTTCCGGAAGCTGCAGCTGCCGGGCGCGCTGCCTCACATCATCGCGGGACTGCGGATCTCGGCGGGGCTTTCGGTGATCGGCGCGATCGTCGGCGAGTTCATCATCGGATCGGGCAACGCGCAGGGCGGGCTGGGCGTGCAGATCGTGTTCGCGCAGGGACGGATGTACACGGCGCTGCTGTTCGCCGAGGTGATCGCGGCGACGCTGCTGGGGTTCGTGTTCTTCATGGTGGTGAGCGGGATCGGGCGGCTGCTGTTGAAGAACTGGCACGAGTCGGCGTTGGGGCATTGACGGGGTCGCTGCCGAGGTCTGGCTCCCTTTGCCGCAGGGAGAGGGGACAAGAAAGGATGCACAACGCGCCCGCCCTCACAGCCATCCGCCGGTGATTCTCCCCATTCCCGTAGAACCCCTTGCCCTCGGACCAGCACCCTCAAAACGGCGCGTCGTCCGCCTCCGCAGTCGCCTGATCAGACCCCTTGGGCGTCTTCGCCGCAGCGACTGTCTTCTCCATCGACTCCGCGATCGCCGCCGTCAAAGCCGCCTCGCCGCCCAGCGCCTCCAGCAGCTCGGGCACCAGCTGACCCAGTTCGCCCGTCGCGATCGCCGCGTCGGCGTCGAAGTTGTCCTCCTTCTTCGACGACCCCGACGCGCTGTCGGTGCCTTCGAGGAACACGATCTTGCGGATCTGCATCGCCTCGCTGAGCTCGAACGACACGCGGTCGTCCCAGGTCATGGCCAGCCGCGTGGGGCGCTTGCCGTCGGCGATGTGCTGGCGCACTTCCTCGATGTCGAGCGCGTGCTTGGCATAGCGCACCACCGATTTCGATTCGTCCGTCGCCTTGAGTTCGCACTCGCGGTCGATCGTGAAGCCGGCCGGCGGCTCCTGCGTCGACAGCCATTCGGCCATCGCGGCCGCCGGCTCGATGCGCGTGTTGACCTGCGCCACCGCGAAGCCGTCGAGCGACTTCACCAGCGCCGTGACCACCTCGTCGGCACGCGCCGCGTTGGAGGCGTTGACCACCAGCCGGCGCTCGGCCGGGTCGATCCACACCGCGACACGCGCGTGGCGGGTGAAGGCCATCGGCAGCAGCTCGTGCGTGATGTCTTCCTTGAGCTCCTTCTTCTCCTTCTTGCCCGGCTTGCGCCCGGTGCTGGCTTCGATCTGCGCACAACGCTCGTCGACCTTGCGCCGCACCACCGAGCCCGGCAGCGACTTGACCTCGATCATGTATTCGAGGATCCACTGGCCGCCGACCGACTCGACCAGGAGGCCGTTTTCCTCGCCACGCGGGCCGACCCAGCCGGCGGACCTTTCCTGCGAGGGCGTGCAGGGCACGAAACGCTGCGATCCCAGTCCTTCCTCCGCATCCGTGAGCGACTGCGACCACGAAGCCTCGATGCGATAGACGATGACATTCTTGAATGCTGACACTGAAACACCTTCGATGACGGGTTGGCAAAACCGACCATTGTCGGTGCGCCCGAAAGCCGTGTCGCCTTAAAATCGAAAGCTTTTGCGACGTTTCCCGGCGCAAGTCGATGGCAGTCTTCCTGCCCCAAAGGACCCTGAATGAGCGTGCTACCCCCTTCGCTGGACGACCGTGACGGCAAGATCTGGATGGACGGCGATCTCGTGGAATGGCGCGACGCCAAGGTCCACGTGCTGTCCCATACCCTGCACTACGGCTGCGGCGCCTTCGAGGGCGTGCGGGCCTACAAGACGGTCGACGGCACCGCGATCTTCCGGCTCGAAGAGCACACCGAGCGCCTCTTCAACAGCGCCAAGATCCTGCGCATGAAGCTGCCCTTCACCAGGGAAGAGCTCAACGAGGCCCAGAAACTCGTCGTGCGCGAGAACCGGCTCGAGAGCTGCTATCTGCGCCCGTTGGTCTGGATCGGTTCCGAGAGGCTCGGCGTGAGCCCGCGTGGCAACACCATTCACGCGATGGTCGCGGCCTGGGCCTGGGGTGCGTACCTCGGCGAGGAGGGCATGCGCCGCGGCATCCGCGTGAAGACGTCGAGCTACACGCGCCACCACGTCAATATCACGATGACGCAGGCCAAGGCGGTCAGCAACTACACCAACTCGATCCTCGCCAACATGGAAGCGCTCGACGACGGCTACGACGAGGCGCTGCTGCTCGACGCGAACGGCTTCGTCTCCGAGGGCGCGGGCGAGAACGTGTTCGTCGTCAAGGGCGGCGTGGTCTACACGCCCGACCTGTCGGCCGGCGCGCTCAACGGCATCACGCGCAACACCATCCTTCACATCTGCAAGGACCTCGGGATCGAACTGGTACAGAAGCGCATCACGCGCGACGAGGTCTACATCGCCGACGAAGCTTTCTTCACCGGCACGGCGGCCGAAGTCACGCCGATCCGCGAACTCGACCGCATCGAGATCGGCAACCGTGGCGACGGCGGCTCGCGCGGCCCGATCACCGAGAAAATCCAGAGCGCGTTCTTTGACATCGTGAACGGCAGGAACCCCAAGTACGCCCACTGGCTCTCGAAAGTCTGAATACCATGTCCGTCACCGATTCCAAGACCCTCAAGTCCAGCGCCGTCGTCGAACTGCTCGCCATCGACCTCAACACACAGGGCGGGGTCTACTGCCCGAGTCCCAAGGCCGACATGAAGCTCTGGAACACCCACCCCAAGGTGTACCTGGAGATCGCCCGTTCGGGCGAGGCCAAGTGCCCGTACTGCGGCACCGTCTATCGGCTCAAGGCCGGAGAGACGGCGGCGCATCGCCACTGAGCGCCATCGGCCCGGGCAGCCGCCCGGCGCCGAGCCGTTGCGGCGGCACGCCGTGCCAAGGCGAGCCGGGCTCCAGTGCCAGCCGCAGGTAGACGAAGCACACCCACAGCAGGCTGAGCCCGATCTGCGCATCGCGCATCGCCGAATTCACGCTGGTCGCGATGATCATCACCACGATGGCGACGAATCCCATCCGGCCGGCGAAGTCGGCACGCTTCCAGCACTGCCAGAGCCCGGTCAGCAGGATCGCCAGCAGCGTGAGCGCGCCGGGCACGCCGCCTTGCGCACCCATCCACAAGAAGTCGTTGTGCGGCATGTTGTAGTTGGTCAGCAAGGCCGGGCCGCGCAGACGCCACTGCTCGGTCCAGCCGCCGATGCCCCAGCCCGCCAGTGGCCGGTCGATCACCATGCGGGCGGTGTCGCGATACATGTAGTAGCGCACCACCCAGCTGCCTTCGGACACCGTGCCGGCCTGCGCCGCTTCGAGTTCCTGCACGCCGAGCTCGAACTTGTGCTGCACGGCCGGTGATTGCCAGAGCGCCGCGCCCGCCACTGCGCCGCCCAGCAGGAGCGCCACCGCCAGCGGACGCAGCTGCCGGCGCCACTGATGCACGCAGGCCGCCGGCACTGCGAGCAGCAGGGCCAGCAGCGAGGTGCGCGAGATCAGCCACAGCGTGACGATCAGCCCCGTGATCGCCGTCACCGCGAACGCGCCGAGCGCTAGGCGCAGATGACGCCGCCCCGGCCTGTCGAACTGCGCCAGGCCGACCACCGCGCCGGTCGCGCCCAGCAGTGCGAAGAGCAAGGCGTTGTTGATCGACTTGTTGCCTTCGACCTCCAGCGTCGCACGCCATGGTGCCCAGAGCGGAAAGCCCACCGTCCGGTAGAGCAGCACGATCGCGACGCCGAAGAAGGCGATGACGAGGAAGCCGCGCACCGACTCGATCGCCTCGCCGCGCGTGAGCGACAGCGCCATCAGCATCGTCAGCGCGATGCGCATGCCGTGCCAGAGGTTGGAGGGCGTCTGCGGATAGTGCGGCGCCAGCGCCAGCACCAGCCACGTCCAGCCGACGTAGGCGACGATCGGCCACCACAGCGGCGACGCGCGAACGCGGGCTGCGCGTTCGCGCAGATGACCGGCGGCGGCCAGCGACGCCAGCAGCAGAAGTGCGGCGAGGTAGTTGACGCCGACCGGCGCGAACACCGCCAGTCCCCAGAACATGGCCGCCGGGCCGACGAATTGCGATCTCTGCATGGATGCCGGAATTTTATTCGGCGCGCTGCAGCGTGATGACGAAGCTGGCCCCGCCTCCCGGACGGTCTTCGCAGTCCACCGAGCCGCCGTGCCGCTCGGTGATCGACTTGACAAGGGCCAGCCCGAGGCCGACGCCGCCGTTGCGCTCGCTGGCGCCGGGCAGGCGGTAGAACGGTTCGAAGATGCGCTCGCGCAGGGCGGCCGGCACGCCGGGTCCGCGGTCGTTGACGTGGATGCGCGCGACGCGGTCGGTCGCGTCCAGCTGCACCGAGATCTCGCCCGCACCGTAGCGGCGCGCGTTCTCCAGCAGGTTACGGATCGCGCGGCGCAGCAGCCGGGACACGCCCCGCACCGTGAGGGCCGCGCTGTCGGTGCCCTCGCGCAGATCGAGTTCGGCCTCGACGCGTGCGCATTCCTCCGCGCACAGACCGGTGAGGTCGACCGACTCGATCGTGCCCATGTCGGCCTCGCTCGCGTCGAGCCGGCTGGCCAGCAGGATCTCGTCGATCAGCTGGTCGAGCTCGCCGATGTTGCGGGCGATCTCGTCGCGCGCGCCGGGGCTGGGCTTGTCGCCCATCAGTTCGAGCCCCATGCGGATGCGCGTGAGCGGCGAGCGCAGTTCGTGCGAGGCGTTGGCCAGCAGCGACTTGTGCGAGCGCACCAGCGTCTCGATGCGCGCGGCCGCGGCGTTGAAGCGCAGCGCCAGGTCGGCGATCTCGTCCTGGCCGTCCTCGGGCACCCGCACCGTCAGGTCGCCCTCGCCCCAGCGCTGCACGCTGCGTTGCAGCACCTCCAGGCGCTGCGTGAGCCGGCGAACGATCGGGAACAGCCCGATGGCCACCGCCAGCCCGACCAGGCCGAGCAGCCAGAAGAAGCCGCTCTGCGGACGCACCCACGGCGGCGGTCCGCCGCCCCCGAGGCGCGGACCGAACCGCAGCTGGAAAGCCTGGCCGTCCTTGAGCGTGACGGTGAACTCGGGTTCACCGGTCGGACCGCGCGTGCGCAGCGACTGGCCGGTGCCGATCACGCGGTCGAGCATGTCGCGCACCACCACCTCGCGCGGCAGCGGCGCGCTGCGCTGCGCCTCCGTGACCTGCCAGGCCCAGCCCGCGGCCAGCGTGACCACCGCCACCCCGGCCAGCACGGCGAGCCAGATGCGGACGTAGAGATGGCGGGTGAAAAGGCGGGAAAACGGGCCGAACATCCGGTCGCTCCGCCCGTCAGTCCTGCTGCTTGGCGAAGACGTAGCCGACGCCGCGCACCGTCAGGATGCGCCTGGGCGTCTTGGCGTCGATCTCGATGGCGGCGCGGATGCGGCCCATGTGGACATCGATCGAGCGGTCGAAGGCCTCGAGCTCGCGGCCACGCACGGCCTCCATGATCTGGTCGCGCGTGAGCACGCGCCCGGCGCGCTCGGCCATCGCGACCAGCAGGTCGAACTGGTAGGAGGTGAGTTCGCAGGACGCGCCGCCGATGGTCACGTCGCGGCCGTTGCGGTCGATCTCCAGCGAGCCGAAGCGCATCACCGCGGCCTCGGTGGTCTCGCTTCCACTGTCGCCGCGGCGGCGCAGCACGGCCCGGATGCGCGCCAGCAGCTCGCGCGGCTCGAACGGCTTGGGCAGGTAGTCGTCGGCGCCGATCTCCAGGCCGATGATCCGGTCCATCGGGTCGCCCTTGGCGGTGAGCATCAGGATCGACACCTTGGCCAGCGCGCCGGGCAGCGCGCGGATGCGGCGGCAGACCTCGAGCCCGTCGATGTCGGGCAGCATCAGGTCGAGGACCACCAGGTCGGGCACGTTCTGGCGCAGCAGTTCGATGCCGGACAGGCCGTCCGGCGCATGGGCGACGCCGAAGCCCGACTGCGTGAGGTACTCGCCGACCATCTGCGCTAGGCGGGCGTCGTCCTCGATCATCAGGAGTTGGGGGGTGCTCATGCGTGCCATCTTGTGTCGTGGCCGGCAAGGCGGCTTGAACGCTCCGTAAAGGTGGGGTAAACGGCGTTCAGGCGATTTCGAACAGCATCGGCACGCACGCGGCCTCGATCGCCGGGTCGACCTCGCCGGCCGGCACTGCCGGCATCGTCGTGTCGAGCAGTGCCTGCAGGGCGCCGCCTTCGAGGCCCGGGTGTCCGTTCCGCGCGCGTTCGAGGATCTCGCCCGCCAGCTTGCGCAGCTGCGCCACCGAAGCTCTCAGGCGCGCGCTGAACGCCGGGTCGTCGAGCGTGTCGTTCAGGCTGCCGTTGAGTTCGGCGAACCAGGGCAGGGCGGCCTGGTCGAGCATCACCGGCCGGTTGCGCTTCTCGCTCACCCCCGACCAGGCGCGCATGAAATCCTGCACCGCGACGTTGAGCTGCTGGCAGTGCTGCAGCTCCTCCTTCAGGCCCCCGAGCAGCGCCAGGTCGGTCAGGCGCTCGTGGAAGAAGATCTGCGAGAGCACGCCCCAGTAGTAGGTGTAGTCCCAGATCACCTTCACCGGCAGCACTTCCGGGTCCCCGAACAGGCCGTACTGGTCCTGGTAGAGAGCGAGCGTGCTCTCGTAGAACGAGTGGTAGATCTGGTCGTAGAGCTGGGCGCGCGCCTCGACCGAATGGCCGGCGCGGTCGTGGCCGATCAGGTCGCAGATGTAGGTGTTGCCGATCGCGATGAAATCGCTGCCGGGCGAATAGAACGGGTCGAGGAACAGGCCCGCCTCGCCGGTCAGCGCCCAGCGCTGGCCCGAGAACACCTGCTTGCAGCCGTAGGAAAACTTGCGGAAGAACGCGAAATCCTGCAACTGGTCGCGCTGGCCGTCGAGCTCGTCGAACAGGCGCGGCTGGTACTTCTCGAACCAGTCCATCGCCTTGTCGAAAGTGTCGATGGTGTCCAGCGGATGGTATTTGGGGTCGGCGACGATGCCCACCGAATGCGAGCCCGAGGCCAGCGGAATCAGCCAGACCCAGTAGCCCGCGCCCACCAGGTGATTGGTCGACTGCCAGCGCGCGCGCGGGTTGCAGCGCGCCTGCCATTCGGCGTCGTCGCTCCAGTCGTCCAGCGTGATCCGGTTGCCGATGCGAAACCACACCGCGTTCACGTCGTGCGCGTTCGGCTCGGCCAGGCCGAGCCTGCGCTTGATGATGCCGGCGCGGCCGCAGGCGTCGACCAGCCAGCGCGTCTCGATGGCGTGGCGCTGGCCGTCCTGCGTCCAGCCGAGGCGGTGCGGCGTCTGCGCGTCTTCGGCGAGCTCGATGTCGCGCACCATCGCCTGATCGACGAAGCGCACGCCACGGCGCGCGGCCTCCTCGGCCAGATAGTTCTCGAAGATGCCGCGGTCGATCTGGTAGCTCGGCACCGACAGGTAGCGGCTGGCGCCGATCTCGGTCACCTGGTCGATGTCGCGCCGGCCCTCGCTGAAGAAGAAGCGGAAGCCGAACTTGCGCAGCTGCGCGTCGTTCAGGTGCGGTTTCAGGCCCAGCACCGTGTCGAAGTAGTGCGCGCCGATCTCGACCGACGATTCGCCGACCTTGTGCGTCGCATGCGGCACCGGGTGCGTGCGGCGCTCCAGCACCAGCACGTCGATGTCCTCGAACTGGCGCCTGAGCTGCAGCGCGAGCGTCAGGCCGGCGAGGCCGCCCCCCATGATCACGACATCGTGACGCTGCGTAGAAACCGCGGTATCGGCTGCTTCGGTGACGGCGTGGTTCATGCGGTGAATTGCAACTGCAGCCGCAGCGAGAGTTGCGCCGAGAGCGGCAGTGCCAATGTCGTGGCATCGTGGCCGGCGGCGAGCGCCTCGAAGAGTGGCAGCGCATCGGCGATCGAATTCGCACCGAGCGATCTGGCGGCTTCCGAACGCAGCGCGACCGGCGCGCAAGCACCGCCCGCCAGCGACCAGTCGAAGGCGGCGACGGTGCGCTCGGTGCGCGCCGGCGACACCACCAGTGCCACGGCGAGCAGGCCGCGGCTGGTCGTCACCGACGCGAGCGCACCGACGGCCGGCATGTCGTAGCCGACCAGCAGCACCGCCCGGTCGTCGGCGGCGCATTGCGCGGCGGCTTCGAGCAGGCCCGATGCGAAGGTCGCTTCGTAGGCCGAGAGCGAATTGCTCGCCGCCATGCAGCCGGTGCCGATGGTCCAGTAGCCGACGGCGGCGTTGTGCACCGAGTTGTGGAACTTGATCGGCGACAGCATCGTCGGGTCGCTGGCCAGCGTGCCGCACATGTAGTCGTTGATGCCGAGGTCGCCGTGCGCCGATGCGAACACGCAGGGCAGCTCCCTGGCGTCGCGGCCCGAGGCGGCGATCGCGCTGGCGGCGACTTCGAGCGCCAGCGCCACGGTGTCGGGCGCGCGGCGACGTTCGGCCGGTGCGAGCACCTGCGGCGACGGGCGCCTGGCCGGTGGATCGGCCGGCGCGCCGGTGCCGTCGAACGCGGCGCGGGCAACGTCCCAGCCGGGCAGCGTCGGCGCCCAGAAGGCCGGGCCTTCGATGTACAGGGTTGGCGGATTCACGGACGGGTTCACGCTGGCACTCCCTTGCCGAAGATCAGCGAGCAGTTGTTGCCGCCGAAGCCGAACGAGTTCGACAGCGCGTGGCGCACCTCGCCGCGCGCCGGCTGCAACTTGATCTGCGGGCCGCAGTCGAGGTCGAGGACGGTGGTGTTCACGGTGCCGGGCATCAGTCCGGTCTCCAGCGCCAGCAGGCTGACGGCGGCCTCGACGATGCCAGCCGCGCCGAGCGTGTGGCCGGTGAAGCCCTTGGTCGAGCTCGCATGGATGCGCTCGGGGAAGCGGCGCGTGACCAGCGCACCTTCGACCTCGTCGTTCTTGGTACTGGCCGTGCCGTGCATGTTGATGTAGTCGATGGCGTCGGTCGACAGGCCGGCGCGCGCCAGTGCGTCGTCGAGCGCATGCTCGGCGCCCAGGCCTTCGGGGTGCGGAGTCGACATGTGGTGCGCGTCGCTGGCTTCGCCGTAGCCCAGCAGGTAGAGAGATTCGGCCGTGCCGGGCGCAGCGGCGCGCTCGACCAGCGCATAGCCGGCCGCTTCCCCCAGGCTGATGCCGTCGCGCGTGGCGTCGAACGGCTTGCAGGGCGCGGGCGATACCAGTTCGAGCGAATTGAAGCCGTAGAGCACGCTGCCGCACAGCGTGTCGACGCCGCCGACCACGGCCGCGTCGACCAGCCCCAGGCGGATCAGCCGCTCGGCCGACGCGAACACCTTCGCGCTCGACGAGCAGGCGGTGGAAATCGTCTCGCTCGGGCCTTCGAGGCCGAGCGCCGCCTGCAGGAACATCGCCAGCGAATGCGGCGTGTGCACCAGCGGCCGGCGCTGGTCGGCGGCGAAACCGCCGTCGGCATCGAGCCGCGTGTAGGCCGCCTCGGTCTCGCCGATGCTCGATGTCGAGGTGCCGACGATCAGTGCCACGCGCGCCGCGCCGTACTTCTCGCGCGCCTTGGCGACCGCGTCCATGAAGCCGTCCGCCTGCAGTCCGAGCCAGGCGAGGCGGTTGTTGCGGCAGTCCCACGAGGCCAGCGATTCGGGCAGCCGGAGTTCCTCCAGGCCGTCGACGCGGCCGATCCAGGTCGGCAGCGGCGCGCGGTCGGTGCCGTCGCCGAAATCGTTGGCGCGCAGGCCGCTGCGCGAGTTTTCGAGCGCGTCGAGCAGCGACGCCTTGCCTACACCGACGGCCGAAGTCGCGGTATAGGCGCTGATCTGGAGGGGAGGGATGCGTGACGGCACGGTTCGAAGGAAGAAGGAGGTGGAGAAACGCCGCGAAGCGTGACGGAAAGCGCAGCCTAACAGTTGAAAGGCGCCGTTCGCTCCTGGCGCCGGCAAGGCCTTCAAGCGTCCGCCGGCGCCTTCTGGAAGCGCGCCGCCAGCGCCACCAGCAGCAGCGCCGGTACCCCGAGCGCCGCGGTGCCGATGAAGAACGGCGCGTAGCCCCAGGTGTCGACGAAGACGCCCGAATAGCCGGCCAGGAACTTGGGCAGCAGCAGCATCAGCGAGCTGAAGAGCGCGTACTGGGTGGCCGAATAGCTGATGTTGGTGAGGCTCGACAGGTAGGCGATGAACGCCGCCGAGGCGATGCCGCCGGCCAGGTTGTCGGCCGACACCACGAAGACCAGCATCGTGAGGTCGTGGCCGCGCGAGGCCAGCAGCGCGAACAGCAGGTTGCTCGCGGCGCTGAGCACCGCGCCCAGCATCAGCACGCGCATCACGCCCAAGCGCATCGACAGCACGCCGCCGAGGAAGGCGCCGGCCAGCGTCATGACGACGCCGTAGACCTTGCTGACCGTCGCCACCTCGTCCTTGGTGAAGCCCAGGTCGACATAGAACGGGTTGGCCATGATGCCCATCACCACGTCGCTGATCCGGTAGACCGCGATCAGCGCCAGGATCAGCGCCGCCTGCCACCTGTAGCGTGTGATGAAGTCCGCGAAGGGCGCGATCAGCACGTCGTGCAGCCATTCGGCGGCATCGCGGGGCCTGGGCGGTACACGCATGGCAGGCTCGGCCGACAGCAGCACCGTCAGCACGCCGACCGCCATCGACGCCGCCATCGTGAAGTACGCCGCCCGCCAGCCCAGGTTCTGGTAGCCGGAGGCGCCGGCGAGCTCGGTCCAGGCGGCGATCCACAGCACGCCCGCGCCGGCCCAGATCATCGCCAGCCGGTAGCCGGTCTGGTAGGCGGCGGCCAGCGCGGCCTGCTTGCGGGTCTCGGCCGATTCGATGCGGAAGGCGTCGAGCGCGATGTCCTGCGTGGCCGAGCCGAAAGCCACCAGCAGCGCGCACCAGACCAGCGGCAGCAGTCCGGCACGCGGATCGCTCACCGCCATGCCCACCAGTCCGGCAACCACCATCGCCTGCGCCGCCAGCAGCCAGCTGCGGCGCCGGCCCATGGCGCGCGTCAGGAGCGGAATCGGCAGGCGATCGACCAGCGGCGCCCAGACCCACTTGAACGCATAGACCAAGCCGACCCAGCTCAGGTAGCCGATGTCGGTGCGCGCGACACCGGCCTCGCGCAGGCGAAAGCTCAGGGTGCCGAGCACCAGCAGCAACGGCAGGCCGGCGGAGAAGCCCAGCGCCAGCATGCGCAACGTCGCGGGTTCCAGGTAGACCTTGAGCGCAGCGTGCCAGGACATCGGCGCCGGCGTTTCGCGAGCGGGGGGAATTGAGGATGGAGGCATCGGAACCCAGTGTGCGTGACGCCCGATTATTCCTGCGTCGATATCGGGCACCTCGGTTCGCGGCAGTCGCAGCGACCGCTTCCAAACAGGAATTAGTTGCATCTGGACAACACGATGCAGTCGAAAGCAAAAAAGTCGAATGGTTTTCGAACATGGATGCGGTCTTTACACAAAAATGCTCAGGTTCTAATCAAGGCAAGCCAGGAGCACGATGCGTGCACTCAGCCAGTCGTCAATAAACCACCCGTCGTGTGGGACTGGAGAAAATCTTGGCTCAGCTTGAACGTCATCCGGCACGCCTGTGCGCGGCTCGCGAAACATCCACCCTGCCTTTCGGTGCGCTGATGCTCGCCGCTTCCGTCAGTGGCTGGGCCCAGACGGCGCCAGCGGGCAATACGCTCGACACCGTCACCGTCGTCGACCAGGCCGAAGCGCAAGGCAAGGACCAGGTCCAGACCAAGCGCACCAGCATCGGCAAGGGCACGCAGGACATCCGGGACATCCCGCAGTCGATCAACGTGATCACCGAGAAGCTGATCGACGACGTCAAGCTCGACACGCTCAAGGACGCGCTGCATTATTCGGCCGGCATCACCTTCGCCGCGACCGAGAACGGAACCGACCAGGACATCCGCCTGCGCGGCTTCCCGGTCGCCACCACCGGGGACCTGCTGATCGACGGAATGCGCGACCCCTCGCAGTACGAGCGCGACACCTTCAACCTCGAGCGCATCGAGGTGCTGCGCGGTTCGGCATCGATGATCTTCGGCCGCGGGTCCACCGGCGGCGTGATCAACCAGGTGGCCAAGAAGCCGCTGCTGGCCGACCAGACCGACCTGGTCGGCACCGTGGGGTCGCGCGGCTACTACCGCGGCACGGCCGACGTCAACAAGCGCCTGACCGAGGACTCCGCGTTCCGCCTGAACGCGATGTGGAACAAGGCCGACAACAACGGCGCCAAGATCGACAAGTACGGCATCGCGCCGAGCTACAGCTGGGGCCTGGGCACACGCGATGAATTCAACGTCGGGCTCTATCACCTGAACACCGACAACGTGCCGGTTTCGGCGATGCGCTGGGTGGCCACCGGGCGCACCGGCATCACGGGATACAACGCGACGACGCGCGCGCCGACGATCGGCAGCCTCGGCACCCTCGCGCCGACCCGGCCGGGCACCTTCTACGGCACCTCGGCCGACGTGCTCAAAGGCAACGCGACCTACGGCAATGCCTCGTGGAACCACGTCTTCGACGACGGCAGCGAGCTGCGCACCCAGTTGCGCAGCGGCACCTTCAAGCGCTACCAGTGGTCGACCGCTGCCGGCGCCGGCACCACGAACGGCCAGCCGACCACCCTGGCCAACTTCAGCGATGCCACGATCCTCACGCGTGCCGGCCTGCAGCCGCGCAAGGACGAATACAAGGGCACCTACGTCCAGAGCGACTACAGCAAGCAGCTCGACTGGGGCGCGACGAAGCATTCGTTCCTGGCGGGCATCGACGCCTCGAAGGAAGAGGCCGACCGTTACCAGAGCGACGCCTTCGCCAACAATGCGATCCTCGGCCGCGGGCTGGGCACGCGGCCCAACACGACGGTCGGCAATTCCAACGACGGCGCCGGTCTGGTCGGCACGGGCAGGGAGCCGATCTTCCGTCAGTCGAGCGGCTATTCGGCCAAGTCCTTCGGGGCCTACTTCCAGGATCTGGTGCAGGTCTCGCCGTACTGGAAAGTGCTGGGTGGCGTCCGCTACGACCGTCTCAACGGCGATTTCGACCAGTACGCGTACACCAATCCGTCCTGCGTCACGCGTGTCGCGGCCGGCGCCGTGGCCGCGGGCACCAACATCGCCGCGCCGGTCAACAACTGCGTCGGCGGCAACCAGCTCTACCGTCCGGGCAGCGCCACGCCGGACATCGCCAGCACCAGCTTGTCGCAGGGCGCGTGGAGCTACCGTGCCGGCGTGCTGTTCCAGCCTTCGGCCGTGCAGTCGTACCACCTCTCGTACAGCACGTCGTTCAACTCCTCGGCCGATACTTACCAGTACGTGTCGCCCAAGACGGCGAACACCCCGCCCGAGAAGAGCCGCAACATCGAGATCGGCGCCAAGCTCGACTGGCTCGACGGCAAGCTCTCGACCCGCGCGGCGATCTTCCGCACCGAGAAGACCAACGAGCGGACCACCGATTCCGACTTCGCCAACGATTCCTTCCTGCTGTCGGGCAAGCGCCATTCGCAGGGCCTGGAGCTCGACGTGGTCGGCCGACTGACGCCGCAGTGGGAGGTCTACGCGTCGTACTCGTACATCCCGAAGGCGAGCATCGACGCGGCCGGCAGCACGCCCGCACCCGGCCTCGTCGGCTCGCGCGTGGGCCTGACACCCAAGCAGAGCGGCGCGATGTGGATCAGCTACCAGGCGACACCCAAGCTGCGTTTCGGCGGCGGCCTGCGGGGCGCTTCGGAAAACCGTCCGCTCCAGGGAACCACTGGTGCGGCCAGCCTTGCCAACAGCACGCCCGGCTACGTCGTGAGCGACCTGATGGCGGAGTACAAGTTCACCCCCGACCTGTATGCGCAGATCAACGTGACGAACATTACCAACAAGCTCTACGGCGACCAGCTGTACCCGGGCTTCGCGATCGCCGGCACGGCACGCACGGTGCTGTTCACGATCGGCGCGCGTTTCTGAAGTCCGATCGCTCCCATGCTGCTGCAGATTCGTGAAGTGCTCTCGCCCGCCGAACTGGCTCAGGCGAGGGAAATACTGGAAAACGCGCCGTGGGAGGACGGCCGGCTGACGGCTGGCGAACAGTCCGCCAGGGCCAAGAACAACGAGCAGCTGCGGGAAGACTGCGACGCCACGCGCGACGTCCAGCAGTTGATGCTGCGGGGCCTGGAACGACACCAGGTCTTCTTCTCCGCCGCGCTGCCCAAGCAGATATCGCCGCCGCTCGTCAACCGCTACGGTGGAAGCGCCAACAGCTTCGGCAACCACGTCGACAGCGCGGTGCGATTCCTGCACGACGGTTCGGGGCGCGTGCGCACCGACATCTCGTGCACCTTGTTCCTGAGCGATCCGGCCGACTACGACGGCGGCGAGCTCGTCATCGAGGACACCTTCGGCGAGCAGCGCGTGAAGCTCGCCGCCGGCGACATGGTGCTGTACCCCGGCACCAGCGTCCACCGGGTGCTGCCGGTCACGCGCGGCCACCGGGTGGCGAGCTACTTCTGGATCCAGAGCATGGTGCGCAGCGACGAGCAGCGGCGCCTGCTGTTCGACATGGACAACCACCTGCGGCACCTGCGCAGCGTCTACGGCGAGGCCGATCCGGGCGTGATCGGCCTCACCAGCACCTATCACAACCTGCTGCGGATGTGGCTGGACATCTAGCCGCGCCGCAGCATTCCCTTTCCTCGAGGACATTCCCATGAAAAACACAACGATCGGCCTGCTGGCCCTCGCCGCGGCGCTATCGGCCGGCGGCGCTTCGGCCCAGTTCGTCAACCACGACACGGTGAAATGCGAAGGCGTCGCCAAGGAAGAAATGAAGTTGCAGATGGAACTGCAGCGCAAGCTGACCGGCGAGGGCTGGAAAGTGCGCCAGGTCAAGACCTTCAACGGCTGCTACGAGGTCTACGGCTTCGACGAGAAGGGCGAGCGCACCGAGGCGTTCTTCAATCCGAAGACGTTCGAGAAGATCGGCGTCGTGAAGCAGGGCTCCTGATCGGTCCGGTTCGATGCGCGCGAAGTCTCTGGCTTCGGTGAAGGTGTGGGATCCGCTGGTGCGGGTGCTGCACTGGGGACTCGTGGCGTCGATCGCGATCACCTGGATCGCCGGCGAGGCCTGGTTGCGCACGCATGAAACCGCCGGCTATGCCGCGCTCGGCATCGTCGCCGTGCGCATGGCCTGGGGCGTCTTCGGTTCGATGCATGCGCGCTTCGACGATTTCGTATCGCGTCCGGCCAGGGTTTGGCGCTATGCGGTCGACGTCGTTCGCGCAAGAGAGGTGCGCCATCTCGGCCACAACCCTCTCGGCGGCTGGATGGTGTTGGCGTTGCTGGCTTCGGTCGTCGTCACCGGCCTGAGCGGCTGGCTCTACACGATCGACCGCTTCTGGGGCATGGCCTGGGTCGAGCTGCTGCACCGCGGCTCGGCATGGATGATGGTGGGACTGATCGTGCTGCACGTCGCAGGCGTGCTCTTCACCAGCCTGCGTCATCGTGAGAACCTGATCGCATCGATGCTGAGCGGGCGAAAACGGCCCTGACGGCCGCCGCTGTCCGGCAACCGTCGCGCAACAAGGCCGGCATGCTCCCGGTGCCTGCTCGCGATGCTGGTCCGATGGCAGCGCATCGGCATCGCTTCGGGCGTGCGTTACGCCCTGGGCGGCTGCGCGCTGGTGCTGGCCGCGATCGGCGTCTACGTCATTCCGGACAACCACGAGCATTTCTTCGGCTAGCAGCGCTGGATGGACCATTTCCGACGCTCGGCATGAAGCCGCTTGCCAACAGCCATGCGGTGCTCGCCGACGTGACGGACTGTCCCGCGACGCAAATTGGATGGCCGGGCCCGGACCTTGCAAAGGCACTTGGCAGCGCGCCGGCGGGCGTGCTGCTCGACCATCAGCCGCGCAAAGCCAGGCATGCCGCCGCCCGGGACGTCGGCCTGCAGCTTTCCGGCCACACGCACGGCGGGCTGGTCGTTGGGTTCGACCGACTGTTCGCGCTGGCCAACGGAGTTTCGTTTCCGGGCGCTACGACGTCCAGGGGACGGCGCTCTACGTGAACGACGCACGCTGGTGCGGAAGAAGAATTGAACGCCTGCTGAACTTTCAAACAAACACATCGCCATGATTTCGAACGAACTGCTCAAACATCCCGCCATCCGGCTGCACGGCAAGGTGGACGACGCCATGCTCGACAGCTTCATGCAGCAGATGGTTACGGCGGTCGACCATACCGGGCCGATCCTGCTCGAACTGACGACCACCGGCGGCGACGCCGAACTCGGCCGCCGCATCGCGACCGACCTGATGCTGGCGCGCGATCGTCTCGGGCTCGACATCGTCTTCCTCGGCAAGTCGGTCGTCTATTCGGCCGGCGTGTCGATCATGTCGGGGTTCCGGCCGGAAAAGCGCTTCCTTACCAAGGACTGCATGCTCCTCATCCACGAGCGCCGCCTGAACAAGACGCTCGAGCTCAAGGGCGCAATGCGCGGGATGGAGGCGCTGGTCAAGGACGTGCTGGCGGAAATCGAGAGCGCGTTGCAGATGGAGCGCACCGCTTTCGAATACCTCGTCGCCGGGACGGATGTGACGCTGGACGAATTGATGGGAGAAATCAAGACTTCCGACTGGTATCTCACCGACAAGCAGGCGCTGGAGAGGAAATTGATCGCCGGGATACTGTGAGCGCGCCGCGCTGCCAGAGACATCATGCAATTCCCCTTCTCTTGCCTGCGTTGCCTGCCTGCATGGCCTTTGTCGCTCGCGCCAGTGCTCTATCCGCTGGCTGCTGGGCGGTCGCCGTGCTGTGGTCTGTCACCGAAGTCCAGCCGACGTTCCGGTGATGCTGGTCACGGCGGGTCATGCCGCAGCAGGCAACTGGTTGCAGACGCCGCGCGAGGACGTCGAGAAGGTTCTTTCTTTCGCGTGATCGGCTTTCAAGCGCTTCCAAAGGGAGAGACCCGGACATCCCAGACCGTGCATCGAGCGCGACGATCGGAGGTATCTTCGATCACGGCAGGGGTTGGCGTCAGAGCGTGAAGTCGTAGTCGACCGTGATGGGTGCGTGATCCGAGAACTTCAGCGTCTTGTAGATCGACTCGTGGCGCGCCAAGCCTGCCGTCGCCGGTGTCGCCAAGTGATAGTCCAGCCGCCATCCCACGTTCTTCGCATACGCCTGCCCCCGGTTGCTCCACCAGGTGTACGCCTCTGCGGTCGTGTCCGGCTTGAGCATGCGGTAGACGTCCACCAGCCCCGCGCCTTCGGCACCGGCGTCGAGCAGGCGCGTCATCCAGGCGCGCTCCTCGGGCAGGAAACCGCTGTTCTTCATGTTGCCCTTGTGGTTCTTCAGGTCGATCTCCCGGTGGGCGATGTTGATGTCGCCGCACAGGACGAACTCGCGCTCCCGCTTGAGCGCGTGCAGGTGCGGAAAAAAGCTTTTCAGAAAGCGGAATTTGGCGGCCTGCCGCTCCTCGCCGGACGAGCCGCTGGGGAAGTAGCAGCTGACGATCGACAGCTTGCGCGTCGGCGTGTCGAAGCGCAGTTCGAGGTAGCGCCCCTCGGCGTCGAACTCGGCGTCGCCCCAGCCGACGACCACGTCGCTGGGCGCGTGCTTCGTGTAGATCGCGGTGCCGGAATAGCCTTTTTTCTCCGCGAAGTGGAAGTGCCCCTGCAGCCCGGCCATCTTTTCGAAGCGACCTTCGACATCGCTCGCCTGGACGCGGATCTCCTGCATGCAAATACAATCCGGCGCCAGTCGGGCCACCCAGTCGGCGACGCCCTTGGTGGTGGCCGACCGCAGGCCGTTGAGGTTGAGGCTGGTCAGTTTGAACACGAGGATTTCCGATGGCTGGAGTGATTGAAAGCGGAAAAAACGGCGGCAACGTGAAAAACGGTGTGCTGGCGCAGGACTTCGTCCGTTTCGCCATCGAGGCAGGCGTGCTGCGTTTCGGCAGCTTCAGGACCAAGGCCGGCCGGATCAGCCCCTACTTCTTCAATGCCGGCCTGTTCGACGACGGCGCCAAGATGCTGCGCCTGGCCGAATTCTATGCAGAGCGATTGCTCGCCAGCGGGCTCGAGTTCGACATGATCTTCGGCCCGGCCTACAAGGGAATCCCGCTCGGCGCTACCGTGGCGACCGAGCTCGCGCGGCGCGGCCGCAACGTGCCTTTCGCGTACAACCGCAAGGAAGCCAAGGACCACGGCGAGGGCGGGACGCTGGTCGGTGCGCCGCTGCGAGGGCGGGTGCTGGTGATCGACGACGTGATGTCCGCGGGCACCGCGGTTCGCGAATCGATCGTTCTCATTCGCGCGGCCGGCGCCACCCCGCATGCGGTGGCCATCGCGCTGGACCGGCAGGAAAAGGCCACGGAAAACGGGAACGATGTCGACTACAGCGCCGTGCAATATGTGCGCGACCGGATCGGGTTGGAGGTCCTTCCGATCGCCACGCTCGACGACCTGCTGAAATATCTCGAAGGCAACGATGGGGCGGGCCTCGAACTGCATCACGACGAGGTGCTGGCCTACCGTGCGACCTATGGTGCCAACTGAAACCGGGGTCGTAACGAAAGGTCGCCTTTCGATGCCGTTTCGAACCAGCCTTCTTCCTGCGACCGGCTCGCTGCTGCTGCTCTATGTTTTCCAGGGTGGCGTGCAAGCGCAGACCGACGGCAAGGCATCCGCCATCTACACGTGTACCGACGCACGCGGGCGCACCCTCACGGCCGACCGCCCCATCGCCGATTGCGCAGACCGCCAGCAGCGCGAGCTCGGCCCGAGCGGCACGTTGCGCCGCACGGTCGATCCCGAATACACGCCTCGCGAGCAGGCCGAGCGCGAAGCGCGCTCGCGCGAAGCCGCGGTGCAGGCCAGCCAGGCCTCCGACCAGCGGCGGCGCGACCGGGCGTTGCTGATGCGCTATCCGTCCGCCGCCGCGCACGACCGCGAGCGCTCGGAAGCCATGCGCCAGATCGACGGCATGGTCGAGACGGCGCGCAAGCGCCTGGAAGACCTCGGCAAGGAACGCCAGACGCTGGCCGGCGAGATGGAGTTCTACCGCCGGGATCCGTCCAAGGCACCGGGCCTGCTGCGTCAGAAGCTCCAGGACAACGACGACAGCGTCGCCGGCCAGAACCGTTTCATCGCCGGGCAGGAAGAGGAGCGGCGGCGCCTCACCGCGCGCTTCGACGACGAACGCACGCGTCTCGAAATGCTATGGACGTCGACCGGCGCGCCGCGGGGACGCTGAGCGCGGCCCGGTCGCTCAATCGCCCAGGCGCGCCTTCAGCAATGCGTTGATCTGCGCCGGGTTGGCCTTGCCCTGGCTGGCCTTCATGACTTGGCCGACCAGCGCGTTGAAAGCCTTTTCCTTGCCGGCGCGGTATTCGTCGACGTTCTTCTGGTTGGTTGCGAGCACGCCGTCGACGAGGGCTTCGAGGGCGCCGGTGTCGTTCAGTTGCTTGAGGCCCTTGGATTCGATCACTGCGTCGACATCGCTGCTTTCACCAGTCCAGAGTGTGTCGAACACCTGACGCGCGGCGTTGTTCGAAATCGTGCCGTCGACGATGCGGCCGATCAGTTGCGCCATTTGAACGGCGCTCACCGGCGCCTGTTCGATGCCCGCCTCCTGTGCGTTGAGGCGCTTGGAAATTTCGCCCTGCAACCAGTTGCTCGCCAGCTTCGGCGCCGCCCCGGCGGCGACCGCCTCATCGAAATACGTCGCCAGCGCCACGCTCTGCGTTAACTGCGCGGCGTCGTAGGCCGACAGTCCGTGGGTCGTCACGTAGCGCTCGGCCATCGCCCGGGGCAGCTCCGGCATTTCGGCGCGCATGCGCTCGACCCAATCCGAGCCGACTACCAGCGGCGGCAGGTCCGGGTCCGGAAAGTAGCGGTAGTCCGCCGCGTCTTCCTTCGTGCGCATCGCACGCGTCTCGCCGGAATCCGGGTCGAACAGCACCGTCGCCTGCTGCACCGTGCGGCCGTCCTCGATCTCCTCGATCTGCCAGCGGATCTCGTAGTCGATCGCCTGCTGCATGAACTTGAAGCTGTTCAGGTTCTTGATCTCGCGCCGCGTGCCGAGCCTGGCGCCGGGCTTGCGCACCGAGACGTTGGCATCGCAGCGGAACGATCCTTCCTGCATGTTGCCGTCGCAGATGCCGATCCAGGTCACGATCTTGTGCAGTTCGCGCGCATAGGCCACGGCCTCGGCGGTGGAGCGCATGTCGGGCTCGGTCACGATCTCCAGCAGCGGCGTGCCGGCGCGGTTCAGGTCGATGCCCGACTGGCCGACGAAATCTTCGTGCAGCGACTTGCCGGCATCCTCTTCGAGGTGCGCCCGCACCAGGCGCACGGTTTTCGGCTCGTCACCCACGAAGAAGGAGACCGCACCGCCCTGGACCACCGGAATCTCGAACTGGCTGATCTGGTAGCCCTTCGGCAGGTCCGGGTAGAAGTAGTTCTTGCGCGCGAAGACGCTGCGCGGCGCGATGGTCGAGCCCAGCGCCAGGCCGAGCTTGATGGCGCGCTCGACCGCGCCCTTGTTCATCACCGGCAACGTGCCCGGCAGCGCCATGTCGACGGCGCAGGCCTGCGTGTTGGGCTCGGCGCCGAAGGCGGTCGAGGCGCGGCTGAAGATCTTGCTGGCGGTCGACAGCTGCGCGTGCGTCTCGAAGCCGATGACGACTTCATAGCCCTGCACCAGCGGTCCGGTCGGCCGGCCCTGCTGCTGTTCTTCGAAGGTGTTGATGGGTTCGCTCATGTCTTCGGAATCTCAGATGCCTTGCGGCGCGCGGGAATGCCAATCGGTGGCCTGCTGGAAACGGTGGGCCGCGTTCAGGAGCTTCGCTTCGCCGAAATAGTTGCCGATCAGCTGCAGGCCGACCGGCATCGCGCCTTCGCCGAATCCGGCCGGCAGGCTCATTCCGGGCAGGCCGGCGAGCGAGGCGGGCAGGGTGAAGATGTCGGCCAGGTAGTCGGCCACCGGGTCGTCGCCGTGCTCGCCGATCCTCCAGGCGACCGTCGGCGCCACCGGGCCGGCGATCACGTCGCATTGCGAAAAGGCCTGCTGGAAGTCGTCGGCGATCATGCGACGCACCTTCTGCGCCTGCAGATAGTAGGCGTCGTAGTAGCCGTGGGAGAGCACGTAGGTGCCGATCATGATCCGGCGCTTGACCTCGTCGCCGAAACCTTCCTCGCGCGTCTTGCCGTACATGTCGGCCAAGTCGCGGTAGTCCTTGGCGCGGTGGCCGAACTTGACGCCGTCGAAGCGGCTCAGGTTGCTCGACGCCTCGGCCGCGGCCAGGATGTAGTAGACGGGAATCGACAGTTCGGTGCGCGGCAGCGCGATCGGTACGCGCCTGGCGCCGAGCTTCTCGTATTCGGCCAGCGCGCTTTCGATCGCGGCGCGCACGCCGGGCGCCAGGCCGTCGCCGAAGAACTCCGCCGGTACGCCGATGCGAAGGCCTTCCAGCGTGCCGTTCAACCCGCGCGAGAAATCCTCGGGCGGCCGGTCGAGCGAGGTCGAGTCGCGGTCGAGATCGGGTCCGCAGATCGCCGACAGCAGCAATGCGCAGTCTTCGGCCGACCGCGCCATCGGGCCGGCCTGGTCGAGGCTCGACGCGAAGGCGACCATCCCGTAGCGCGACGCCCGCCCGTAGGTCGGCTTGATGCCGGTGATGCCGCAGAACGAGGCCGGCTGGCGGATCGAGCCACCGGTGTCGGTGCCGGTGGCCGCGGGGGTCAGGCGTGCAGCCACCGCCGCGGCGCTGCCGCCCGACGAGCCGCCGGGAATGCGTTCGATGTCCCACGGGTTGCGCACCGGCGCGGGCCGGTCGGCACCGAGCGCGGGAACGGCGACGTTCTCGTTGGCCGAGCCCATCGCGAATTCGTCGCAGCTGAGCTTGCCGAGCGTGACCGTGCCGGCGCCGGCCAGCTTGCGCACCACGGTGGCGTCGAAGGGCGAGCGGTAACCGGCCAGCATCCGCGAACCGGCCGTGGTCGGGAAATCGGCGGTGACGAAGATGTCCTTGTGCGCGATCGGCACGCCGGCCAGTCCGGGCGCGTTGCCAGCGGCGATACGGGCGTCGGCGGCGCGGGCCTGGGCCATCGTCGCTTCCTCGTCGACGGCCACGAAGACGCCGATGGCACGGTGGGTGTCGATGCGTTGCAGGAAGTGCTGCGAGGTCTCGACCGCCGAGACCTCGCCCGATGCCAGTGCGCGCGCGAGCTCGGCCACGCCGAGTTGGTGCAGCTCGCCGCCGTTCATTCGATCACCTTCGGCACCAGGAACAGGCCGCGTTCGACGACCGGTGCGCTACGCTGGTTGGCCTCGCGGGCGTTCGACTCGCTCGCCACGTCGTCGCGCAGGCGCAGCGCGATGTCCTCGATGGCGGCGACCGGATGCGCGAGCGGCGCGATGCCGGTGGTGTCGACCGCGCGCATCGTCTCGACCAGGTCGAAGAAGCCGTTGATCTGCCCGAGCATGCGGGCGCTTTCGTCGGGGGTCAGCGGCAAGCGCGCCAGCGTGGCGATGCGGCCGATATCGGATGGAGTGAGCGACATGTGGAAAGCCGGAGGAAAGCAGGAAAAGATCGGAAGACAGGGCCGGGAACGCAATCGAAGCGGCGAGTAAACCGGCCGTCTCCGGGGCTCGAACAGAGGGAAACCGAGGGGATTCGGGTATTATCCCGCCTTTGCCGCAACCCCCGTGAACACGCCGGCTTTTGCTGCAAAAACCTATCAATCCACCCCGTCAGACGACCCAGAAAGAGGGCGACGGCACGCCGATGCGCATGCCGTGCCCATGAGGAATTCCACATGTTTGGAGCTTTCCGTCGGTACTTTTCGACCGACCTTGCGATCGATCTCGGCACCGCGAACACCCTGATTTTTGCCCGCAACAAGGGCATCGTTCTGGACGAGCCCTCCGTCGTCGCAATCCGCCATGAAGGCGGCCCGCATGGCAAGAAGGTGATCCAGGCCGTCGGCCGCGAAGCCAAGGCCATGCTGGGCAAGGTGCCCGGCAATATCGAAGCCATTCGCCCGATGAAGGACGGCGTCATCGCCGACTTCGTGATCACCGAGCAGATGATCAAGCAGTTCATCAAGATGGTGCATCCGCGCTCGCTGCTCGCACCGAGCCCGCGCATCATCATCTGCGTGCCCTGCGGCTCGACCCAGGTCGAGCGCCGTGCCATCAAGGACGCGGCCGAGGCGGCCGGCGCCACGTCGGTCTATCTGATTGAGGAACCGATGGCGGCCGCGATCGGCGCCGGCTTGCCGGTGTCGGAGGCGTCGGGTTCGATGGTGGTGGACATCGGCGGCGGTACGACCGAAGTCGGCGTCATCTCGCTCGGCGGCATGGTCTACAAGGGCAGCGTGCGCGTGGGCGGCGACCGCTTCGACGAGGCCATCATCAACTACATCCGCCGCAACTACGGCATGCTGATCGGCGAGCCGACGGCCGAAGTCATCAAGAAGACCATCGGTTCGGCCTTTCCGGGCTCCGAGGTCAAGGAGATGGAAGTCAAGGGCCGCAATCTTTCCGAAGGCGTGCCGCGCAGCTTCACGATCAGCAGCAACGAAGTGCTGGAAGCACTGACCGATCCGCTCAACAACATCGTCTCGGCCGTCAAGAACGCGCTGGAACAGACGCCGCCCGAACTCGGCGCCGACATCGCCGAGCGCGGCATGATGCTGACCGGTGGTGGCGCGCTGCTGCGCGACCTGGACCGACTGCTGGCCGAGGAAACCGGCCTGCCGGTGCTGGTGGCCGAGGATCCGCTGACCTGCGTGGTGCGCGGCTGCGGCATCGCGCTGGAGCGCATGGACCGTCTGGGCAGCATTTTCACCTCCGAATAGGCTCGCCTCCAGGCTGCGGCGCACTGCGTATCGCCTTCGCTTTCCCTTGCCGGGGGCGGTGCCAGCCGACCGGCGAAGCCGGATCGGCGACACCTCTGGTACAGACTGCGCCTCACGCGGCGCTGCCGGTTTCATCGCTTGGCGGTGAAACATCGTTACATTGGCTTCCCGAGTTACTGACAGGTCATTCCGACCATGCCGCTTGGCACCCTCGACCGATCCGCCCCGCCCCTGTTCAACCAGGGGCCGTCGGCGCTGAGCAAGCTGATCTTCTTCAGCGCGCTGGCGCTTTTGCTGATGGTGGCGGATGCGCGCTTCCACCTCGTGCGGCCGATCCGGCTGGCGATCGGTACGGTGCTCTATCCGGTGCAGTGGCTGGCGCTGAAGCCGGTGCAGGCGGTGGCCGACGGCGGCCGCTACATGGAGAGCTTGCAGGCGGCCCAGCACAACGAAGCCGAAGCGCGCCGCGCGATGTCGCTGCAGTCCGAGCGCGCCAGCCAAGCCGATGCGCTGGCCAGCGACAACGCGCGGTTGCGCGCGATGCTGCATTTGCGCCAGACCGTCTCGACGCCGGGTCGGGCTGCCGAGGTGCTCTACGACGCGGCCGACCCCTACACGCGCAAGATCGTGATCGATCAGGGCCTGTCGAATGGCGTGGCCGCCGGTTCACCGGTGATCGACGAGCAGGGCGTGCTAGGCCAGGTGACGCAGGTCCAGCCGTTCACCAGCGAGGTCACGCTGGTGATCGACCGAGACCTGGCGATCCCGGTGCAGAACATGCGCACGGGCGCTCGCAGCGTCGCTTTCGGCGATGCCAGTTCACGCAGCGGCGGACTCGAGCTGCGCTTCATGGCCGCCAATTCCGATTTGCAGGAAGGCGACCTGCTGGCGACCAGTGGCGTCGACGGCGTCTATCCGGCCGGCTTGCCGGTCGCCAGAATCGACCGCATCGAGCGCCGCGCCGATTCGGGTTTCGCGCGGATCTACTGCGTGCCTCTGGCACGTGTGACGGCGGCGCGGTACGTGCTGGTGCTGGTGCCGGTGGGCGGACAGAGTCCGTCGGCACCGGCGCCGGCCGCCGCCGACGGTGCGGAAACGGGCGCAGCCGCGACGCCGGCACCCTCGGCATCGGGTCCGGCGACGGCCTCGTCCAGCGCGGCGCTGGCCGCGGCCCGGCGTCAACCGGAGCGCGCGTCGAAGCCCGGCACGCCGGCCGCTGCGGTGCCCAAGCCCGGTTCGCATGCCGAGCGTCGGGCAATTCTCGAGAAAAGGCGCACGCCATGATCATGCGTCCCGGTCACCAGCAGCTGCTGCTGCCCGTCAACCCGCTGTTCGTCTGGGGCAGCCTGGTCGCTGCGATGCTGCTCGACATGCTGCCGCTCGGTCGCGCGGCCTGGACGCCCGACGTGCTGGCCCTGGTGATCGTGTTCTGGAGCATCCACCAGCCGGCGCGCATCGGCATCGGCTCGGCCTTCGTCTTTGGCATCTTCATGGACGTGCACCAGTCGGCGATGCTCGGCCAGCATGCACTGTCGTACACGATGCTGAGCTTCTTCGCGATCATGGTGCACCGCCGGCTGCTCTGGTATTCGGTGGTCGCGCAGGCGCTGCAGCTGCTGCCGTTGTTCGCCCTGTCGCACCTGATCGAACTGGCGATCCGCATGATCGGCGGCGGCGTGTTCCCGGGCTGGACGCTCCTGGTCGCGCCGGCCGTCGAGACCGTGCTCTGGCCGCTGGTGAGCGTGATCCTGCTCGCGCCGCAGCGCCGCACGCCCGAGCCCGACGCCAACCGCCCGCTGTGACATGACCGAAATCCGCAACGTCGGCGCCGACCTGACGCGATTCAAGCGCCGGGTGCTGGTGGTCGGCGTCATGGTGCTGGTCGCCTTCGGGCTGCTGTGCGCGCGGCTGGTCTATCTGCAGATCTACCGGCACGACGACCTGGCCGAGCAAGCCGAGAGCAACCGCACGGCCATCGTGCCGGTGGTGCCCAACCGCGGCCTGATCCTCGACCGCAACGGCATCGTGCTGGCGTCCAACTATTCGGCCTATACGCTCGAACTCACTCCGTCGAAGGTGGGCAACGTCGACGAGACGATCGACGCTCTGGCCACGGTGGTCGACGTCACGGTGCGCGACCGCCGCCGCTTCAAGCGCCTGCGGGAAGACTCGCGCAGCTTCGACTCGGTGCCGATCCGCACGCGGCTGAGCGACGAGGAGGTCGCGCGCTTCGCGGCCCAGCGCTACCGTTTTCCGGGCGTCGAGATCAAGGCGCGGCTGTTCCGCAACTACCCGCAGGGCGAGGTGGCGAGCCATGTGCTGGGGTACATCGGCCGCATCAACCAGCGCGAGAAGACCGCGATGGAGGACTGGGAAGACGAGGACCTCGCCAACTACAAGGGTACCGACTACATCGGCAAGCTCGGCGTCGAGCAGAGCTACGAGAAGGTGCTGCACGGCCAGACCGGCGTCGAGCAGATGGAAACCTCCGCCGGTGGACGAGCGGTGCGCCGGCTCGCGAGCCATCCGGCCACGCCTGGCGACACGGTGATGCTGTCGCTCGACATCAAGCTGCAGAAACTGATCGAGGACATGTTCGGCGAGCGTCGCGGTGCACTGGTCGCGATGGACCCGCGCACCGGCGAAGTGCTGGCCTTCGTCAGCAAGCCGACCTTCGACCCGAACCTGTTCGTCGAAGGCATCGACACCGAAAGCTGGAAGGAACTGAGCGAATCGCTCGACAAGCCGCTGCTCAACCGCGCATTGCGCGGCACCTACCCGCCCGGCTCGACCTACAAGCCCTTCATGGCGCTGGCCGCGCTCCAGACCGGCAAGCGCGGGCCGAACACGGTGGTGAACGACCCCGGCTTCTTCAATTTCGGCGGCCACCGTTTCGGCAGTCCGGAAGGAAATCTGGGCGGTGTCGACATGCGCAGGTCGATCCAGCTGTCGAGCAACATCTACTACTACTCGCTGGCCAACGAGATGGGCGTGGACCTGATCCACGACTTCATGAAGCCGCTCGGCTTCGGGCAGATCACCGGCATCGACCTCGGCGGCGAGGTGCGCGGCGTGCTGCCGAGCACCGAGTGGAAGCGCAACGCCTACAAGCGGCCGGAGCAGAAGAAGTGGTATGCCGGCGAGACGATCTCGCTGGGCATCGGTCAGGGCTACAACAGCTTCACCATGCTGCAGCTCGCGCAGGCGGCGTCGATCGTGGCGGACGTCGGCATCAAGCACCGGCCGCATGTCGTGCTGTCGATCCGCGACACGGTGAGCGGGCAGGTGAAGTCGGTGGTGCAGCCGCCCGCGGAGTCGCTGGGCATCACGCCGGCCAACGTGGCCGTGGTGCGCGAGGGGTTGCAGAGCGTGGTCAGCGCCGGCACCGCGCGCGGCGTTTTCGCCGGCGCGGCCTACGTGGCGGCCGGCAAGACCGGCACCGCGCAGGCCGTGACCCAGGCACAGAACACGCGCTACAACGCCCGTGCGCTGGAAGAGCACCAGCGCGACCACGCGCTGTTCATGGGCTTCGCGCCGGCGGTCAATCCGAAGATCGCGCTCGCGGTGATCGTGGAGAACGCCGGCTGGGGCGCCGGTGCGGCCGCGCCGATCGCACGGCGGGTGATGGACTACTGGCTCGTCGACCAGTACCCGAACGACGCCGACATGGCGGCGATCAGGATCGGCAAGGCGACCGCGCCGATCGGCAAGCCTCGCGTGGCCAGCGAGGTCGTCTGGCCGCCGCCGGGCCCGGCGGCGCCGGTCGCGGCGCCCTGACGCCCGGGGTCGGTTCAATGCCGCACGGCACGTCCGCGCGGATCGTTCTCAAGGGCCCCCGACGTGGTTGCCGATGTCGATCGATGTCCGATGCAGCGGCTCGACCGCGAGTTGCAACGGTGCGCAGAGTTTCGTTGCGGAAATTCGGGCTGCCGACGCCGCAGGCGTTGGCGGAGGCGGAAATCGCATCGCAGCGACAGTCGTCTCCTGGGATGCATCCGAGACCGTGCGGTCTTCCGCCGTGGCGCCGGTCGGAAGGGGGATGGCCCAGCTCACCATTCGCCGGTTTCGCGGACGCGCTGGTCGAGCGCGACGGTGCCGGCATCGATCTTTTCGTCGCCGCGCGGGGCGATCGCATGGGTCGGGACCGACGTCGTCATGATCGTGGACGGCGATGCGGACGTCCCGCCGCTGCGGCGTCGTGCCACGGCCAGCGCCGGGCGCCGACGCAGACCGACCATGGCCCGGATCGGCGGGGCGGTGGGAGGGCAGGTGGGCGTTGTCGGTGCGGCCGTGCATGTCGGACTCTTCGGGCGATCGGCGGCATCTCCGGTCATCCGTTTGCAGACGTGACAAGCGAGCGAAACTTTTGTGAAGCTTCTCCAGATTCGTTCGTAGGTACACGCCGGGACTGCCGCTTCCGATATCGCGCGGCACCAAAAGGATGCGACCGGCCGGAACCAGCCAAAAAAAAGACGCCGACCAGCGGCGTCTTTGCAAAAACCAGCACCTCTGCGGATGCCTGTTCGAATGTTGTTCTGTTCGAGTTACGAAATTTGTCTCCTCGTACCCCCGCGCCGCAGGCATGGCCCGTTTGCGAGTGACGGGACTTTAGGGCGCGCACCGTCGAAGTGCATCGGGATTAACCCGTTAGTTCTGCTTTTGCAGAAATGCCCTGGATCGTGCCTGCCGCATGCACCGATCGGTCACGGTCTTGGAGCACCCAGGCGGCGGCTTTCTCGGCGAGCATCAGCGTCGGGCTGTTGGTGTTGCCGCTGGTGATGGTCGGCATCGCGCCGGCATCGACCACGCGCAGCCCGGCGATCACGTCCGCGCCGCCGCGGCCGTCGCGCACGCGCAACCGGGAATCCAGCACCGCCATCGGATCGCCGTCGGCGCCCATCCGCGTGGTGCCCACCGGGTGGAAGATCGTCGTCGCGATGTCGCCGGCCAGGCGCGCGAGGTCGTCGTCGGTCTGGTACTGTACGCCGGGCTTCCATTCCTCGGGGCGGTACTTGGCGAGCGCCGGCTGAGCGGCGATGCGGCGCGTCACGCGCAAGGAATCGGCCGCGACCTTGCGGTCTTCGTCGGTGCTCAGGTAGTTCGGCGAGATCGCCGGCGCGTCGCCGAAAAGGCCGCTCTTGATCTTCACCGTGCCGCGGCTGGTCGGGTTCAGATTGCAGACGCTGGCCGTGAAGGCCGGGAACGAGTGCAGCGGTTCGCCGAACGCGTCGAGCGACAGCGGCTGCACGTGGTATTCGAGGTTCGGCCAGCGCTGGTCGGGCGAACTGCGCGTGAAGGCGCCGAGCTGCGACGGCGCCATGCTCATCGGCCCGCTGCGCTTGAACAGGTATTCAAGACCGATCTTCGCCTTGCCGTAGAGCGACGAGGCCAGCACGTTGAGCGTCGGCGCGTCCGAGATCTTGTAGACCGCGCGGATCTGCAGGTGGTCCTGCAGGTTGGCACCGACGCCCGGCGCATCGACGACGACCTCGATCCCGTGCTGGCGCAGCAGTGCGGCCGGGCCGATGCCTGAGAGCTGCAGGATCTGCGGCGAGCCGATGCTGCCGGCGCACAGGATCACTTCCCGCTTGACCTCGGCCAGCACCGTCTGCTGCCCGTCCCAGACCTGCACGCCGGTGCAGCGCAGGCTGCCGTCGGGCTGCGTCCCGGTCACGAGCTTCAAGACGTGCGCGTTGGTCCACATCTCGAAGTTCGGCCGGCCGTAGCAGGTCGGGCGCAGAAAGGCCTTGGCCGTGTTCCAGCGCCAGCCGTCCTTCTGGTTGACCTGGAAATAGCCGACGCCTTCGTTGCTGCCGCGGTTGAAGTCGCTCGAATGCGGGATGCCGGCCTCCTGGGCGGCGAGCGCGAAGGCGTCGAGGATGTCCCAGCGCAGCCGCTGCTTCTCGACCCGCCATTCGCCGCCGGCGCCGTGCATCTCGTCGGCGCCGAGGTAGTGGTCCTCGTGCTGCTTGAAGGCCGGCAGCACCTGGTCCCAGCGCCAGGTGTCGTCGCCGGTGATCTCGGCCCACCGGTCGTAGTCGCGCGCCTGGCCGCGCATGTAGATCATTCCGTTGATGCTTGAGCAGCCGCCGAGCGTCTTGCCGCGCGGATAGCGCAGCGTGCGGCCGTTCAAACCGGCGTCGGGCTCGGTGCTGTAGAGCCAATCGGTGCGCGGGTTGCCGATGCAGTAGAGGTAGCCGACCGGAATGTGGATCCAGTGGTAGTCGTCGCGCCGCCCCGCCTCGATCAGCAGGACGCGGTTGCGCTTGTCCTTGCTCAGCCGGTTGGCCATCAACGCGCCGGCCGTGCCGCCGCCGATGACGATGTAGTCGAATGTCGTTTCGCTCACGTTGTCTCCGTTCAGGAAAAGGCCGGGCCGATGGATCTCGGCTTCTTGCGATGCAGTCTAGATGCAATGTCTCGACAGGTTGTTCGCCCTAAAGGCCCGGAAGACAGAGTTACCACGCTTCGGTCACGACAGAGAACGACCGAGTGGACATGCACAAGAATGCCAGATTGACTGTGGAAGGACGCTGGCTTGTTTGGCGCATCGCTGTGATCGATTCACTGTGCCCCTGTCGCATGCCCATGCCCATGCCCATGCGCAGCATCGGCACGGTCTTCGGACGCAGCATGGCTATCGTCTGCCGGCTGCTTGCGCAGGAGGCTGTCCAGCCCGAAGGCGCTTGATCCAGTGGCAACGCCGGAACGCTACGAGCGCATACCCGAACCGATTCACCTCCTGAAGCCGATCAGATTTCCTATGTGTACCGCCCCGTTGCGGGGTTGTGAATCCTGAACCCGTTGTAGTGCAGATTCGACTCCCTGTCGAAGTACTGCCCGGATAGCGCAGGTTGAACTCGAGGTCGCCATCCGCCGCAGCGACGCTCGCGAATTTTCTCGCCGCTACCGTCGGCGCTTCGTCGCCAAAGGCGCTGTAGCCTCACTGCCAAGTCAACGCCCCATCCGACTGCGTCATGCGGCGCGGCGTGTTCAAGTGGTCCGAGACGATCGCATAGGCCCCGCTGCCGTCGGCAGGTACAGGTACTGCTTCGAACCCACGCTCCTCGCGCCTCCGGCGCCGTACTCGCCGATGAGCGAGCTTTGCTCGTCGTAGACGTATCCGAAGCCCAGCATGCCCGCCGGTGCCGTCGTTGGACTCCAGGGTCGGGTGAGGAAGTTTTGCAGTGCGCTCGCGCTGCTCCTCAGGCTCGGGTACTCCGGCTCGATCTTGAAGACACGCTGGCCGAGGGCGTTGTGGGCGTAGCGGGTGGTCAGGCTTGCGTCTGTTCGCTTTGAAGCGCCCTGGCGACAGACGGCTCGACCTTGTTCTGCACCGTGACGTGGAGCCGGCCGTGCCAGCCCTGGTCCCGGCGCGAGAGCAGCGCGTTCCAGCGTACGGAGAGATTGTCCCGAAACGTTTACTTCGCTGTCGGCATCACGAATTCCGCGCCCTTGCCGATGCTCTCCGGCCAGCGCTGCATGATGCTCTTCTGCTTCGTATAGAAGCGCACGCCTTCCTCGCCGTAGGCGTGCATGTCGCCGAACAGCGAGCGCTTCCAGCCGCCGAAGCCGTGCCAGGCCATCGGCACCGGGATCGGCACGTTGATGCCGACCATGCCGACCTGGATGCGGCGCGAGAACTCGCGCGCCACGTTACCGTCGCGCGTGAAGCACGAGACGCCGTTGCCGAACTCGTGGCCGTTGATCAGGTCCACCGCGGCGGCCAGGTCGTGCACGCGCACGCAGCCGAGCACCGGGCCGAAGATCTCTTCCCTGTAGATGCGCATGTCGGGCGTGACATGGTCGAACAGCGTGCCGCCCATCCAGAAGCCGTCGCCGGTGTCGGCACCCGCCTTCGAGCCGTCGAAGCCGCGCCCGTCGACCAGCAGCGTCGCGCCTTCCCGCTCGCCGATCTCGATGTAGCCGGTGATGCGCTCGTGCGCGGCGCGGGTCACGATCGGACCCATCTCGGCGTCCAGGTTCTCGCCGTCGAGCACCTTGAGCGATTTCGTGCGCTCGACCAGCTTGGGCAGCAGGCGGTCGGCCACGTCGCCGACCAGCACCGCCACCGAGATCGCCATGCAGCGCTCGCCGGCCGAGCCGTAGCCCGCGCCGATCAGCGCATCCACCGCCTGATCGATGTCGGCGTCGGGCATCACCACCATGTGGTTCTTGGCGCCGCCGAGCGACTGCACGCGCTTGCCGTTGCGCGCGCCGGTCTCGTAGATGTAGTTGGCGATCGGCGTCGAGCCGACGAAGCTCACGGCCTTGACGTCGGGGTGGTCGAGCAGCGCGTCGACCGCGACCTTGTCGCCCTGCACGACGTTGAACACGCCGTCCGGCAGGCCGGCTTCCTTGAGCAGCTCGGCGATGCGCAGCGACGGGCTCGGGTCGGTCGGGCTCGGCTTCAGGATGAAGGTGTTGCCGGCCGCGATGGCGACCGGGAACATCCACATCGGCACCATCACCGGGAAGTTGAAAGGCGTGATGCCCGCGACCACGCCCAGCGGCTGGCGCAGCGTCCAGTTGTCGATGCCGGTCGAGACCTGGTCGGTGAAATCGCCCTTGAGCAGTTGCGGGATGCCGCAGGCGAACTCGACGATGTCGATGCCGCGCGAGACCTCGCCCTGCGCGTCGGTGAAGACCTTGCCGTGCTCGGCGGTGATCAGGTGCGCGAGGTCGTCCTTGTGCAGGTTCAGAAGCTCCAGGAACTTGAACATCACGCGCGCACGGCGGATCGGCGGCGTGTCGGCCCACTTCGGGAACGCGGCCTTGGCGGCGGCGACGGCGGCGCCGACCTGGTCCACGTCGCCCAGCCCGGCCTGGCCGGTGACGCGGCCGCTCGACGGATTGGTCACGTTCTGCGTGCGGCCGGAGGTGTTGGCGACCTTCGCGCCGTTGATGAAGTGGTCGATGGCGGGGGCGGTGGTGGGCATGGTGTCTCGATCTGGAAAGGAGAAAGCCAGTCTAGGCATCGCTCGCCGTGGCGCCAAGCGCCGGATGCTGAACTGATTGTTCTTACCAATGAACAATGAAGCCATGGATTCGCAAAATATCGAGACGCTCTGGACCCATCTGCACGCGCTCACCGTGCTGTCGCAACAGGGCAGCTACACGGCCGCGGCGAGTCGGCTGGGCGTGAGCAAGGCGTCGATGAGCCAGCGCATCGCCGAACTCGAACGCGCGGCCGGCGTGCCGCTGGTGCAGCGCACCACCCGCAGCATGCGACTGACCGATGCCGGCCGCCGGCTGGTCGAGGACATGCGCGGCCCGTTCGAGCAGATCGCCCACAGCTTCGCCGGCGTGCGCGACCTGGCCGACGTGCCGCGCGGCGTGCTGCGCGTGACGGCGCCGGTCGCGTTCGCACGGCAGCAACTGGTGCCGCGGCTGGCCGGCTTTCTGACGGCGCATCCCGAAGTGCGGCTCGAACTCGATCTCTCCGACCGTCTCAGCTCGCTGGCGATGGAGGGCTTTGACCTCGCGATCCGCCACACCGCCGCGCCGCCCGACACGCACGTCGCCTGGACGCTGTGCCGGACGCGCTCGGTGCTGGTCGCCACGCCCGGCTACCTGCGCCGGCGCGGCGTGCCTGACGTGCCGGCCGATCTCGCCGCGCACGACTGCCTGCATTACCCGCGCGCGCAGGACACACCGACGTGGCATTTCGAACCGTCGCCTTCGTCCCTGTCGACGGCGACCGTCGCCGCCGGGCTGGCCGCGCCGCGCACGACGGTGCCGGTCTCCGGCCCCTTCGCCGCCAACAACAGCGAGGCACTGCGCGACGCCGCCATCGCCGGTCTGGGCATTGCACTCATGCCGGACTTCAGCGCGCAGGAGGTCCTGCAGTCCGGCGTGCTGGTCGAGGTACTGCCACAGTGGCGGCCGGTCGGCGCTTTCGGCACGCAGCTGTATGCGATTCGTCCCTATGCCACGCACGTGCCGCGTGCCGCGGCGGCTTTCGTCGCATGGGCGCGCGAGGCGCTGAAGGACGGCTTCATGCCGTCCTGACGGGATGCCCGGGCGGTTCGGCGCCGCTTCGTCGACCGAAGATCTCCGTGCCACCGCGACGCAAGCTGGCCGCCAGCACGTGAACGGGCGTCCAGCGAGGATCGGATCGGAAGGCGCACAGGCGATCCGGTCGCGGCGAACCGGACTTGCCGCGGCTCCGTACGCAAACGCGGCGGTTAGGATGCGCATTCCTCCGCTTCCCGAGTGTTTTCCCAGCGCCATGCAGCCTGTCACGCCGCTCGCCGATGCCTCTGTCTCGCTCCCGCGGGACAGGGCTTTCTCATCGGTGTCGGCGGCTTTGCCGAGCGCAGCGCGGCGCGGCGGCGGTATCGATGGCCGCGGCATCGGTGAAACGGTGATTGCCGGCGGACGCTGGACCGCGCTGGCGCTCTCGTCGCGTCATGCATGGACTGCGTTGTCGGCGAGCCTTGCCGGCATCCCGGCCGCGGACGGCCTGGCCTGGGATCTGCGCGGCATCGAGCAGCTCGACCACATCGGCGGCCAGCTGCTCTGGAACCACTGGGGCCAGGCCTGGCCGGCGAAGCTCGACATGGACGCGCAGCACAAGGCGGTACTCGACCAGGTCGCGCAGTACACCTGCAGCCTGCCGATCGATCCGCCGCCGACCTTGCGCGAGCGTTTCCGCCATTTCGCGCACAACGGCCCGCGCGCCATCGGGGTCGCGCGCGACTTCACCCGGCTCATCGGCCAGCTGGCGCTCGACGTCGGTACGCTGCTCCGCGCGCCGCACCGCGGCCCGTGGCGCGACTTCTCCGGGCAGCTCTACCAGTTCGGCGCCACGGCGATGCCGATCACCGCGCTGGTCGGGCTGCTGATCGGCATCGTGCTGGCCTACCTGACGTCGCAGCAGTTGCGCAACTACGGCGCGGAAACCTTCATCGTCAACATCCTCGGGCTCTCGCTGGTGCGCGAGCTCGGGCCGGTGCTCGCGGCGGTGCTGATCGCCGGACGATCCGGCTCGGCCATCACGGCGCAGATCGGCGTCATGCGCGTGACCGAGGAGCTCGACGCCATGCGCGTGATGGGCATCCGCCACGGCTTCCGGCTGGTGATGCCGCGCGTGCTGGCGCTGGCCATCGCAATGCCGCTGATCAGCATGTGGACCTCGATGGCGGCTTTGTTCGGCGGGATGCTCGCGGCCGACCTGTCGCTGGGCATCGCGCCGGCGTACTTCCTGCAGGCGCTGCCGCGCGCGGTGCCGATCGACAACTTCTGGCTGGCGCTGGGCAAGTCGGCGGTATTCGGCGTGATGATCGCGCTGGTCGGCTGCCACTTCGGCATGAAGGTCAGGCCCGACACCGAGAGCCTCGGGCGCGGCACGACGTCTTCGGTGGTGACCTCGATCACCGTCGTGATCCTGATCGACGCGCTGTTCGCGCTGCTGTTCCGCGGGGTCGGTTTCCGATGATGGCGCATGCGTTGCCGATGGGCGCGCCGATCGTCGAGATCCGCAAGCTCTGGACCGTGTTCGAGTCGCCCGACGGCGAGCAGGTGGTGCACAGCGATCTCGACCTCGACATCCGGCGCGGCGAGGTGCTGTCGCTGGTCGGCGGATCGGGCACCGGCAAGACGGTGCTGCTGCGGCAGATCCTGGGGCTCGAGCATCCGACGCGCGGCGAGGTGAGCGTGCTCGGCCAGCGGCCGGGGCAGCTCGGCGCGGCGAGCGCGGCCAAGGTCGGCATGCTGTTCCAGCGCGGGGCGCTGTTCTCGGCCTTCAGCGTGCTGGAGAACATCGCCTTCCCGCTGCGCGAGCTCAAGCTGCTGCCCGATGCGCTGATCCGCGATGCGGCGCTGGTCAAACTGCAGATGGTCGGGCTCGGGCCGGAGCATGCGAACAAGAGCCCGTCCGCGCTGTCGGGCGGGATGATCAAGCGCGTGGCGCTGGCGCGCGCGCTCATCATGGATCCTGCGCTGCTCTTGCTCGACGAGCCCACCGCCGGGCTCGACCCCGAGAGTGCCGACGAGTTCTGCAACCTGCTGCGCGGCTTGCACCGCGAGCTCGAACTCACGGTGGTGATGGTCACGCACGACCTCGACACGCTGTTCGATCTGAGCACCCGCATCGCCGTGCTGGCCGACCGCAAGGTGATCGTCGCCGGCGAGCCGCGCGAGGTGATCGCGTTCGACCATCCGTTCGTCCACGAGTACTTCGGCGGCGGGCGCGGCCGGCGCGCGCTCGAAGCCCTTCACGAAAGGTAGACGCCATGGAAAACAAGGCCCACGCCCTCGCCGCCGGCGCCTTCGTGCTCGGCCTGATCGCCGTGCTGGTCGCGCTGGTGGTCTGGTTCACGCGCGACGACACGGTGCGCAACACCTACGAACTCTCCACGCGCGACGCCGTCAGCGGCCTGCAGCCGCAGGCGATGGTGCGCTACCGCGGCATCGCGGTCGGCAAGGTGTCGTCGATCGACTTCGACCCGAAGACCAAGGGCAACGTGCGGGTGCGCATCATGGTCGACCGCAAGGTGCCGCTGACCACGTCCAGCTTCGCCACGCTGAGCTACCAGGGCGTGACCGGCCTGGCCTTCATCGCGCTGGACGACAAGGGTGAATCGCAGGTGTCGCTGGTGCCCGACGAGGCCAACCCGCCGCAGATCCCGCTGCGGCCCTCGATGCTGGCCACGCTGCAGGACCGCGGCGAAGCGATCCTCAAGCAGGTCGAGCAGGTCACCGCGCGCGCCAACACGCTGATGGGCGACGCCAACCAGAAGCGCATCGCCGACGCGCTGGAGAACATCGCCCAGGCCGCGGCCAGCGCCAACCAGCTCACGAGGCAGCTCGACACGACCGTGAAGACCGGCCTCGCCCCGGCGCTGACCGCGCTGCCACCGCTGATCGGCCGCACGCGCGAGACGATGGGCGCGCTGAAGACCGCGGCCGGCGACGTGTCGCGCGTGTCGAACAACCTCAACACCACCGTGAGCCGGCTGAATGCGAGCGGCGGAACGATCGACCGGCTCGGCGACGGCACGCAGGCGCTCGGGCAGGCATTGGAATCGTTCAACAACGCGACCCTGCCGCGCCTGAACCGCGTGGCCGAGGACACTTCGCGCACCGTACGGCGGCTCGGCCGCGCGGCCGACGGCATCAACGACAACCCGCAGTCGCTGCTGTTCGGCAACGGCGGCACTGCGGCCGGGCCGGGCGAGGCCGGTTTCTCGGCACCGGCGGCCACGGCCACGCAGCCATGAGGACACCCATGACACAGCACATTCGTTCGTCCGTCGTGTTGGCCTGCGCGGTGGCGCTCCTCGCCGGCTGCGGCGCACTGCCCGAGAAGCCGACGCGCTCGACGCTCTACGACTTCGGGCCGGGGCTCGGTGCGCCCGCCGCGGCGACATCGCCGGCGCCGGTGGGTTCGCTGCCGATCCTGGCGCTGGCCGAAGTCGAGTCGTCGGCCCGCCTCGAAGGCACGCAGCTGCTCTACCGCCTAGGCTATGCCGACGTCAACGAGCTGCGGTCCTATGCCCAGGCGCGCTGGAGCGTCGCGCCCACGCAGCTGGTGCAGCAGCGGCTGCGCGCGGCGCTGTCGGCCGGCCGCACCGTGCTCGGCCCCGAGGAAAGCGCGACGCTGGCCCGCGCCCAGGGCGCGCGCCCGAACACGCTGCGCGTCTCGCTCGACGAGTTCACGCACTATTTCGAATCGCCGTCTTCCAGTGTCGGCTTGGTGCGCCTGCGCGCGACGCTCGTGCAGGGCACGGCGGGCGGCGACCGCGTGATCGCGCAGCGCAGCTTCACGGCCAGGCGGCCGGCACCGAGCGCGGATGCGGCGGGCGGCGTCAAGGCACTTGCCGCGGCGAGCGACGAGACGATCGCGCAGATCGTGATCTGGGTGGATGCGGTAGCGGCGACGCCGTCCGTGCCGGGATCGATGCCGCCATCGCGCTGAAGCTCAGCCGACCACGCGCCCCAGCGCCGGAAACAGCTTGCCCAGCCCGTCGGCCATCACTTCCACGGCCAGCGCGGCGAGGATCAGGCCCATCAGCCGCGTCATCACGTTGATGCCGGTCTTGCCCAGCACGCGCGCGATCGGCTCGGCCAGCGAGAAGGCCACGCCGGTCGCGATGCCGATCACCACGCCGTAGCCGACCAGCACCAGCAACTGCCAGATGTTCTGCGTCTTCTCGGCATAGATCACCACCGTCGACATCGTGGCCGGGCCGGTCAGCAGCGGAATCGTCAGCGGCACCACCGCGATCGATGCGCCGAGCGACGCCTTGATCTCGGTCGCGCGGATCTCCTCCTTGCTGGTCTTGGCCTCGGCCGGCTGCGCGTTGAGCATGTTGAGCGAGCTCATCAGCAGCAGCAGTCCGCCGCCGACCTGGAAGCTCGCGATGGTGATGCCGAAGAAGCCGAGCAGCTGCAGCCCGAGCAGCGCGCTCACGCCGATCACGACGAAGGCGCTGAAGGCCGCGACCCAGGCGGTGCGCTGGCGCTGGCGATCGCTGTAGCCCTGCGTGTAGTGGATGAAGAACGGGACGATGGCGAGCGGGTTGACGATGGCGAGCAGCGTGATGAGCGGCTTGATCAGGTCCATCGACGGCACCGTGAGCGCCATCAGCGGCCTCCGGAGACGTCGAGCAGCGCGCCGGTGGTGTAGCTGGCCTCGGCCGAGAGCAGCCAGACGATGGCGCCGGCGATCTCGCCCGCGTTGCCGATGCGGCGCATCGGCACGACCGGGGCCAGCCGGTGGGCTCGCTCGGGTTGGCCGCCGGAGGCGTGGATCTCGGTGTCGACCAGGCCGGGCCGCACGGCGTTCACGCGGATGCCCTCGTCGGCGACTTCCTTGGCCAGGCCGAGCGTGAAGCTGTCGATCGCGCCCTTGCTGGCGGCGTAGTCGACGTACTCGCCCGGCCCGCCGACGCGCGCCGCGACGCTGGAGACGTTGACGATCGCGCCACCCTGGCCGCCGTGCTTCGTGCTCATGCGCCGTACCGCCTCGCGCGCGCACACGAAGCTGCCGACGACGTTGATACGGAACATGCGGTCGAGCCGCGCGACGCTCATCTCGTCGACGCGCGCCTTCACGTCGACCACGCCGGCGTTGTTGACCAGCGCGGTGAGGCGGCCGAGCTCGGCGTCGACTTTCTCGAACATCGCCATGACCTGAGCCTCGTCGCCGACATCGGCCTGCACCGCGATCGCCGTGCCGCCGGCCGCGCGGATGGTGCGCACCACCTCGTCGGCGGCCAGCGAGTTGGCGGTGTAGTTCACCGCCACCGCATGGCCGCGTCGCGCGGCGAGGAGGGCGGTCGCGGCGCCGATGCCGCGACTGCCGCCGGTGATCAAAAGCACTTGCTGGTCCATAGCCCGCCTCCTGCACAAAAGCTGCGCGTCAGTTAAAAAACGTCCCCCGGATTACATCATCGAGTACACGCCATGCCGCACGTCGATTACTACTTCACGCCCCAGAGCCCCTGGACCTACCTCGGCCACGCGCGCTTCGCCGCGCTGCTCGCGGCCACGGGTGCGAAGGTGCGCGTGCGACCGATCGACTTCGGCGCGGTGTTCCCGGTCTCGGGCGGCCTGCCGCTGGGCAAGCGTGCGCCGCAGCGCCAGGCGTACCGGCTGGTCGAGATGGCGCGCTTCTCGCGACAGCTCGATGTCGAACTCAATCCGAAGCCGAAGTTCTTTCCGGTCTCGTCGGACGATGCCGCCCGGCTCATCATCGCGGTGGACATGCACGACGGTGCCGATGCCGCGATGCGCCTGTGCGCCGCCGTCTTCGCCGCGGTGTGGGTACAGGAACGCAACATCGCCGATCCGGCCGTGCTGGAGGCGCTGGTCGTCGAATGCGGGCTGCCGGCCAAGCGTGCCGAGCAGTCGCACGGCCAGGCGGTGCAGGAGCGCTACGAGGCCGACACGCGGCAGGCGATCGACGCCGGCGTCTTCGGCGCGCCGAGCTACGTGATCGACGGCGAGATCTTCTGGGGCCAGGACCGGCTCGATTTCGTCGAGCGCGCGCTGCGCCGCTAGTTTTTCAACCACAAGGAGCATGACCATGGGTCAATTCATCGATCTCACCGCCAAGGACGGATTCACCTTCCCGGCCTACGTGGCCGAACCGGCCGGCCAGCCGAAGGGCGCCGTCGTCGTCCTGCAGGAAATCTTCGGCGTCAACTCGCACATCCGCTCGGTGGCCGACGGCTACGCGGCCGAGGGCTACCTGGCCGTGGCGCCGGCGACCTTCCACCGTGCGAAGCAGGGCGTCGAGCTCGGCTACACCGATGCCGACATGCAGGCCGGCTTCGCGCTCAAGACCGCTGTCGAGGCGCTGCCCGCACCCGGCGTGCTGCAGGACGTACAGGCCGCCGTCGATCACGCCGCGCGCGGCGGCAAGGTCGGCATCGTCGGCTACTGCTGGGGCGGCCTCTTGACCTGGCGCGCCGCATCCGAAGTCACCGGCATCGCGGCCGCGGCGCCCTACTACGGCGGCGGTATGACGATGCCCGACGAGATCGCACGCGAACCGAAGGTGCCGGTGCTCGCGCAGTTCGGCAACCAGGATCACTGGATTCCGCTCGAGAGCATCGAGGCTTTCCAGAAAGCGCATCCGGACGTGAGCGTGCAGGTCTACCCGTGCGGTCACGGCTTCAACTGCGACCAGCGTGCCTCGTACAACGCCCAAGCGGCGACGACCGCCAAGCAGCGCACCCTGGCGTTCTTCGCCGAACACCTCGGCTGAGACCCGTTCGCGGCAACCGCCCGTCGGGCCCATCGGAGGCCGCGGATTGTTCGCGATGCGTGAACGCCGCGGCTCCGATCCACGGCATTTTTCCAAGGGTCGGCAGGTTCAAAATTCCTTCTCAGGCAGTCAAACACCGCAAGCCGGACAGCCCCAAGGCATTCGAAACGACCGCCTCAAAGATCCTTGCCGCGGCTGCCTTTTCCTTTCTCGCAGTCGCCGGTGCCCACGCCGATTGGTACGCCGACATCCCCAACTTCCCGGGCACCAGCCGACTGTCACGCATCGACGTGAACGCCGGCGCCGGCGCCTGTGCCGCAGCGCGCAGCGAAACGACCCGTACCGCGAAGGCTCGACGGCATCGATGCAGCCGTCGATCACCTCGACGGTCGGTCGTGCCGCAACCCGCGGGCAGGCGATCGCCGCGGCCCGCGGCAGGAACCAGACCATGCAGGCCTCGCCGTACTTCAACACCCGCGCACCTTTGCAAGGCTTTTCGATTTCAGGGCGGCGGTTCGTCGGTGTCGCGCATGGCCCGGCCGACCGGTTCGCCGCGCGCCACCAGCACGTCCGCCGCATGCGTGCGGTCGCGCGCCTCGCGGTTCTGGCTGAGCTTGCACTTGCCCACGATCCGGTCGATCACGATCTCGATGCCGACGATGTTGCGCAGCATGCCGTCGATGAATTCTGGCGTGGAATCCGTCATCCGCCAGGGTTTCTCCTGGCCCGCGCGGCGCTCGTGGGTCCGGGTCAGGCGAGCCACCACGCCGCGCACGAACTTCTCGTCGTCATGGAAGCACATCCGGCCGTGCACGTGCACGACCGCGTAGTTCCAGGTCGGCACCAGCCGGTGCGTCTCGTGCTTGCTCGGATACCAGTTCGGCGACACGTAGGCCTCGGGGCCGTTGAAGATCGCCAGCACTGCGAGTTCCGCCCTGCCGCCTTCCGGCGCCTCGCTCCAGACCGGGTTCGCGCGGGCGACGTGTCCGATCAGCCGGCCCGCGCTGCCGAATCCTGCTTCGAGTTCGAACGGGATGGGGTTGGCGTCCAGCCCGCCCGGTCCGTGGGTCACGAGCGTGCCCAGCGGATGGTCGGCGATCAGGGCGTGGAGCCGTTCCGGGCGCGTTTCGGAGAATGCGGGCGGGATGTACATGCAGGTCTTTCGGTCGTCAGCGCGGCGCGCGCAAAGCGGCATTGTTGTGGCGGCGCTTCAGATAGGTGGCCGAGAGCCGCAGGCCGAGCCGCGATCGCGTGAGCGCATCGTGCCGTGCGAGGTCCGACGGATGCGTCGGCGTGCCGTGCTTGCGCCAGCAGACGGGCGAGGCGACTCCCATCGGCTGACCTGCCTGAGCCGACGCACGCCCAGGCGCTTTTCGAGTTCGGCCACGTACTTGCTGACGGTGGCCTTCGACTTGCCCGGTCGGGTCCCGGTGCGCGGGAAGCTGCCTCGCTCGGCGACGTCGCGCAAGGTCTTCAGCAGGCCGATCGTGTCCATCTGCGCAACGGACTGCGCGCCCTAGCGCGTGGTGCGCGCGAGGTAGCGCTTGCGCCAGAACACCAGCACCAGCGCGACCGCGGTGATGCCCATCGAGCCCATCGCGATCCAGAAGCCGTCGGCCTTGTGCACCAGCGGAATGAATTCGAAGTTCATGCCGAAGATGCCGGCGATCAGGTTGAGCGGCAGGAAGATGGCCGTCAGCACCGTGAGCACCCGCATGATGTCGTTGGTGCGGTGGCTCTGGACGCTGAAGTGCATCTGCACCGCGGTCTCGGCGTTCTGCTCGAGCCGGCGCACGTGGTGCACCACGCGCTCGATGTGTTCCAGCACGTCGCGGCTGCGCACCAGCGTCAGTTCGCGTTCGCGGGCGTCGGCCGGCGTCTCGGGCATCGGCAGCGTCTCGACGGCGTCGATCCAGTCCTGCACGGCGGCGCGCTGGTCCTCGCAGATCTCGTCGAGGTGGTGCAGCGCGTGACGCGCCTCCATCAGCGCGCTCCAGTTGGTGAAGCGGCTCTTCGGATCGATCAGCTCGGCCTGCCAGTGGTCGAGCTGCCGCGTGAGTTCGCGCCGCAGGTCGAGGTAGCCGTCGACGATCTGGTTGACCACGCGCAGCATCAGGTCGGCCGGACCGGTCGGCACGCGTGCGCTCACCGCGCGGGCGTCGAGCGCGGGCGCCGTGGCGCCGTTGCGTGTCGAAGCCGCAGCCGCGAGCAGCTTCTGCGCATAGGCGTCGCGCACGGCGCCGTCTTCCGGATGCACCGACAGCAGCACGCGATCGAACACGGCGAAGCCGACCGGGCGCGTGTCGACGCGCCGCAGCACCGGCGGGCCGCTGCGCGGCGTCTGCGGCGGGTCCGAACCGGCGGTCGCCGCGGTCGTGCCGGTCGCGCTGGCGGAGAGCCGACGAAACACCAGCACGTCGTAGAGCGAGGTGTAATCGTAGTGCGACGGCAACTGGTCGTTGAGCAGGTCGCTCACGTGCAGGTCGACCAGCGTCGCACCGCTGAGCGATTGCAGGACGGCCTGCACTGTGGCGAGTTCGGCGCGGAATTCGGCGCGCGTCAGCGAAAGCCACAGGTAGCTGTCGCGGCAGGCGCCGGGCAGCGCGAGCGGTGCCAGCGCGTCGTGCTCCTCGACGCGCGAGCCGGTGATCTCGAAGAGGCGCATGGCAGGCGCGAGGTCAGCGCTGCGCGCGCAGCGCCCGCGCCGCGTCGATCGCGAAGTACGTCAGCACGCCGTCGGCCCCGGCGCGCTTGAAGGCCAGCAGGCTCTCCAGCATCACCGCGTCGTGGTCAAGCCAGCCGTTCTGCGCCGCAGCCTTGAGCATCGCGTACTCGCCGCTCACCTGGTAGGCGAAGGTCGGCACACGGAATTCGTCCTTCACGCGACGCACGATGTCCAGGTACGGCATGCCGGGCTTGACCATCACCATGTCGGCGCCTTCGGCGATGTCGATCGCCACTTCGCGCAGCGCCTCGTCGCTGTTGCCGGCGTCCATCTGGTAGACCTTCTTGTTGCTCTTGCCGAGGTTCGCCGCCGAGCCGACCGCGTCGCGGAACGGGCCGTAGAACGCGCTCGCGTATTTGGCGCTGTACGCCATGATCCGCGTGTGGATGTCGCCGTTGGCTTCGAGCGCGTCGCGGATGGCGCCGATGCGCCCGTCCATCATGTCGCTCGGCGCCACGATGTCGACGCCGGCCTCGGACTGCGTGAGCGCCTGCTTCACCAGCACCTCGACGGTGGCGTCGTTCAGGATGTAGCCGGTGTCGTCGAGCAGGCCGTCCTGGCCGTGGCTGGTGTAGGGGTCGAGCGCCACGTCGGTCATCAGGCCGAGTTCGGGAAAGCGCGATTTGAGCGCCGCGACCACGCGCGGGATCAGGCCGTCGGGATTGAAGGCCTCGTCGCCGTCGGGCGTCTTCAGGTTCGCATCGATCACCGGGAACAGCGCCATCACCGGAATGCCCAGCGCCACGCATTCCTCGGCCACCGGCAGCAGCATGTCCAGGCTCAGCCGATCGACGCCGGGCATCGACGACACGGCGTCGCGGCGGCGTTCGCCTTCCTGTACGAACACCGGGTAGATCAGGTCGTGGGCGGTCACGGCATGCTCGCGCACGAGGTTGCGCGTGAAGGTGTCGCGGCGCAGGCGGCGCGGGCGGCCGGCGGGAAATGGGGCGTGGAAGTTGGCGTGGACGGTCATGGCTCAAATTGTGTCCGATGCGCTCTTCCATCGATTCGCGAGGGGTCGCGCAAGTGTCAAGAAAATCTTGCGTAGTGCTTGAAACGTTCTTTCGGCTTTGTTAAATTCTCTTTCGGGCGGCCTGCCGCTCCCCGCTTTTCCTCCCTGAGCGGGTGCCTGGATGTGTGACAGCAAAAAGGCTTCCCGGCCCGGCGTGCATTCGTCGGGCTTTTTTTTACCTGCCCGGCGCGTCCGGCAGCGGTCACTACACTGCCGCCATGCTCTGGATCAAAGCCTTCCACATCGTCTTCATCGCCAGCTGGTTCGCCGGACTGTTCTACCTGCCGCGCATCTTCGTGAATCTCGCGCAGGTGTCGCCAAGCTCCGAAGCCGAACATGCACGGCTGCTGCTGATGGCACGCAAGCTGCTGCGATTCACCACGCTGCTGGCCGTCCCGGCGGTGATCCTGGGCGCCTGGCTCTGGATGGGCTACGGGATAGGGCGTGGACCGGGCAACGGCTGGATGCATGCCAAGCTGGCGCTGGTGCTGGTCGCGATCGGCTATCACCATGGCTGCGGCGTGCTGCTGCGGCGCTTCGCGGCGGGCACGAACCGGCGCAGCCACGTCTGGTATCGCTGGTTCAACGAACTGCCGGTGCTGCTGCTGGTGGCGATCGTGATCCTGGTGGTCGTCAAGCCGTTCTGAGCGCCGTGGCGAAAGAGGCCCGGCCCGCACGCCACAAGTCGGCCGCGCTGCCGCTGACGCTGGCGTACGCGGCACTGATCTTCTACGCCAGCCTCTATCCGTTCTCCGACTGGCGCGACCAGGGCATCGCGCCGTGGGCCTATCTGAAAGCTGCCTGGCCCAAATACTGGACGGGATTCGACTTCGGCGTCAATGTCGCCGGCTACGTGCCGCTGGGTTTCCTGGCGGCCCTGGCGGTGCTGCGCACCCGGCCCGCTGCCGGCGTCTGGCAGGCCGTCTGGCGCGCGACGCTGATCGGCTGCGCGATCTCTTTCGCGATGGAGACGCTGCAAAGTTACCTGCCTGTGCGCATTCCGTCGAACGTCGACCTGGCCCTGAACGCGTTGGGCGCCTTCGCCGGCGCCGTGGCAGCGGCTGCGCTGGAGCGGCTCGGCGCCGTGGCGCGATGGACGCGGGTGCGAGACCACTGGTTCGTCGACGACGCGCGCGGCGGCCTGGTGCTGCTGGCGTTGTGGCCGATCGCGCTGCTGTTTCCGGCGGCCGTCACCTTCGGGCTGGGTCAGGTGTTCGAGCGGCTGGAGACCGCCATCGCCGAATGGCTGCTCGACACGCCTTTCCTCGAATGGTTGCCGTTGCGCGAATTCGAGCTGGAACCGCTGGTGCCCGGCGTCGAGATGCTCTGCGTGCTGCTGGGCGCGCTGGTGCCGTGCCTGCTGGCTTTCACGGTCGCCCGCTCGGTGACGCAGCGCGCGGTGCTGCTGGTGCTGACGCTGGCCGTCGGCGTCGCGGCCAGCGCGCTGTCGGCCGCGCTGAGTTACGGGCCGGAACATGCCTGGGCCTGGCTCAGCATGCCGGTGCGGATCGGCATCGCGAGCGCGCTGGTGGTCGGCATCCTGCTGCTCGGTGCGCGCCGGCGACTCTGCGCGGCGCTGCTGCTGATGGTGCTGGTGGTGCACCTGAGCCTGCTGAACCAGGCGCCCGAGAGCGCCTACTTCGCGCAGACGTTGGCCAACTGGGAACAGGGCAGGTTCATCCGCTTCCACGGCCTGGGACAGTGGCTGGGCTGGCTCTGGCCGTTCGCGACGGTCGGCTACGTGCTCACGCGGGTGTCGCGGCGCCCGGGCCAAACCTAGAATCACCCGATGCCCAGCGAACACACACCAGCCGAAGCCACCGGCTACTACGAGCGCCACATCTTCTTCTGCCTGAACGAGCGCAGGAACGGCGAGGATTCCTGCGCCCGCCACGATGCGCAGGACGGCTTCGACCGCTGCAAGTCGCGCGTCAAGGAACTCGGCCTGGCGGGCGTCGGCAGGGTCCGCGTGAACAAGGCTGGTTGCCTGGACCGGTGCGCCGGTGGGCCGGTGGCGGTGGTGTATCCGGAAGCGGTCTGGTACACCTTCGTTGACAAGTCCGACATCGACGAGATCGTCGAATCGCACCTCCGGAACGGCCAGATCGTCGAGCGGCTGGTGCTGCCGCCGGACGTCGGTCGCTGAGGGCCGCACCATGAACTCGCAGACCGAGAAACTCGTCCTCGAAGGCGCCGCTGGTGCGATCGAGGCGCAGTGCGACCGGCCGGCCGACGGGATCGCGCCGCGCGGCGTGGCCGTCATCGCGCATCCGCATCCGCTGTTCGGCGGCACGATGGACAACAAGGTGGTGCAGACGCTGGCGCGCGCCTTCGTCGCCAGCGGCTGGACGGCGGTGCGCTTCAACTTTCGCGGTGTCGGCGCGAGCGGTGGCGTGCACGACGAAGGACGCGGCGAGGCCGACGACTACCGCGCCGTGGTGGCGCAAGTGGCGCCGTCGGGCGCGCTGGCCGTTGCCGGTTTCTCGTTCGGCGCGTTCGTGGCGATCAACGCGCTGCAGACGCTCTGGGATGTGCGCGACGTGTCCGGCATCGCGCTGATCGGGGCGAGCGTCGCGCGGGTGCTTCCGCCGCCGTTGCCCGAGGGCGCCGGCGAGCGCGCGATCGTCGTGCACGGCGAGGCCGACGACACGGTGGCGCTCGCGGCCGTCATGGACTGGGCGCGGCCGCAGTCACTCCCTGTCACAGTCGTCCCCGGGGGCGGCCATTTCTTTCACGGACAATTGCCGCTCCTCAAGCAGCTCGTCGCCCGCCATCTCCGCGCGGGCTAGTCTTTCGGTCTTTTCAGTTTTTCTTCTTCCCCATGAATCGTTTTTCCGTTGCGCTCCGTGCGCTGATGGCGGCTGCGGCCACATCGTTGTGCATGTTCGCCGCCGCGCAGGTGCCGGTGCCGCCCGAAGTCGCGGCGCGCAGTTACCTGCTGCTCGACATCACGGCCAACCAGATGCTGGTGCAGAAAGATATCGACAGCCCGGTCGAACAGGCTTCGCTGACCAAGCTGATGTCGGCCTACATCGTGTTCGACGCGCTCAAGGCCAAGAAGCTGACCCTGACGCAGACGTTGCCCGTGAGCGTGCGTGCCTGGAAGATGCCCGGGTCGCGGATGTTCGTCGACCCGAAGATGCAGGTGCCGGTCGACGACTTGGTCAAGGGAATGATCGTGCAATCGGGCAACGACGCGACCAACGTGCTGGCCGAAGGTGTCGGCGGCACCGTCGAGCATTTCGTCGAACTCATGAACGAGCAGGCCAAGGCGCTCGGCATGAAGGGCACCACGTACAAGAACGTCGAGGGGCTCACCGCGCCCGGCCACACCACCACGGCCCGCGACCTGAGCGTCCTCGCGACCCGCCTGATGCGTGACTTCCCAGAGTACATGCACTACTACGCGATCAAGAAGTACCGCTATCCGGGCACACCGTCGACCAACGACACCAACCGCAATCTGCTGCTGTTCCGCGACCCCACGGTCGACGGTCTGAAGACCGGCCACACCGAGGCGGCTGGCTACTGCATGGTGGTCACCGCCAAACGCGATTTCCCCAATATCGGCGGCGGCCGGCGCCTGCTGACGATCGTGCTGGGCGCGGCGAGCGAGAACGCGCGTGCCAACGAGTCGCAGAAGCTCCTCAACTGGGGCTACACCGCCTACGACGCGGTGCGCCTGTTCGAAGCCAGCCAGCCGGCCGCGACGCCGCAGGTCTGGAAGGGCAAGGCGGACACCCTCAAGCTGGGACGACCGGAAGCCATCGTGGTCGCGGTGCCGGCCGGCTCGGCCTCCAAGATCAGGACCCAGATCGCGCGACCGGAGCCGCTCGTGGCGCCGTTCACGAAAAACCAGCCCGTCGGCACGCTGAAGGTCCTGCTCGGCGACGAGCCTGTCACCGAAGTGCAGCTGGTCGCGCTCGAAGGTGTCGAGCAGGCCGGCATCCTGGGACGTGCCTGGGACGCGGTGCGACTCTGGATCAAGTAGGACGCAACGCTGCCTTGTCCGAGCCTGCTATACTCGCGGGCTTTTCGGCGAAAAACCGAAGGGTTTCACGTTTTTGTCATCTCCCGGTTCCTCGCGTCACGACGAGGACTTTCTGCCGGGATGTTTTGGGATTCATTCATTCATGCCAACCATCAATCAACTGGTGCGTCAGGGTCGAACGGTCGAAACGATCAATTCGAAGAGCCCTGCCATGCAGAACTCGCCGCAGCGTCGCGGTGTCTGCACCCGGGTCTACACCACGACTCCCAAGAAGCCGAATTCGGCGCTTCGCAAGGTTGCCAAGGTTCGCCTGACCAACGGCTTCGAAGTCATCTCCTACATTGGCGGCGAAGGCCACAACCTGCAGGAGCACAGCGTCGTGCTGGTTCGCGGCGGTCGCGTCAAGGACTTGCCGGGTGTTCGCTACCACATCGTGCGTGGCTCGCTCGACCTGCAAGGCGTGAAAGATCGCAAGCAGTCGCGTTCCAAGTACGGCGCGAAGCGCCCGAAGAAGGCTTAAGCCTTCTCGTATTTCATTCAGCGGTGTTCGGCGTGCCTTGGCGGGCGTATCGAACGAAGTGACCCGATCCTGGGTCGAGTAAGTGAGAGTCGATGTCGTCTCTCGCGGTGCCGAAACGGCGCCAACTGAAGCAAAGAGGTTAGTAACATGCCACGTCGTCGCGAAGTCCCCAAACGTGAAATCCTGCCGGACCCGAAGTTCGGCAATGTCGAGCTGTCCAAATTCATGAACGTGATCATGGAAGGCGGCAAGAAAGCGATTGCCGAGCGCATCATCTACGGTGCGCTCGACCAGATCGAGAAGAAGAACCCGGGCAAGGACCCGGTCGAAGCCTTCACCATGGCCATCAACAACGTGAAGCCGATGGTCGAAGTGAAGTCACGCCGCGTCGGTGGCGCGAATTACCAGGTGCCTGTCGAAGTGCGTCCGGTCCGTCGTCTGGCGCTGTCGATGCGCTGGATCAAGGAAGCCGCCCGCAAGCGCGGAGAGAAGTCGATGGCCCTGCGTTTGGCTAACGAACTCATGGAAGCCACCGAAGGTCGTGGCGGCGCCATGAAGAAGCGCGATGAAGTGCACCGCATGGCTGAAGCCAACAAGGCCTTCAGCCACTTCCGCTTCTAAAAACGTCCTTTCAATCAGACAGGCTGGAAGCCCGACCTGCCGTGTGGCGGGCGGGCTTTCATCCGTTAACGGAGTAAATTTTCATGGCACGCAAGACACCCATCGAGCGCTATCGCAACATCGGTATTTCCGCGCACATCGATGCCGGCAAGACCACGACCACCGAGCGCATCCTGTTCTACACGGGCGTGAACCACAAGATCGGCGAAGTGCACGACGGCGCTGCGACCATGGACTGGATGGAGCAGGAGCAGGAACGCGGCATCACGATCACGTCCGCTGCGACGACCTGTTTCTGGAAGGGCATGGCCGGTACGTTCGACGAACACCGCATCAACATCATCGACACCCCCGGCCACGTGGACTTCACGATCGAGGTCGAGCGCTCGATGCGCGTGCTCGACGGCGCCGTGATGGTGTATGACGCGGTCGGTGGCGTACAGCCCCAGTCCGAGACCGTCTGGCGCCAGGCCAACAAGTACCGCGTGCCGCGTCTCGCGTTCGTCAACAAGATGGACCGCACCGGCGCCGACTTCCTGCGCGTGCGCCAGATGATGGTCGACCGCCTGAAGGCCAACCCGGTCGTGATCCAGATCCCGATCGGCGCCGAAGAACGATTCCAGGGTATCGTCGACCTCGTGAAGATGAAGGCGATCTACTGGGACGAAGACAAGGGTGTCACCTTTACGTACAAGGACATCCCGGCCGACCTGGCCGACGTGTGCGCCGAATATCGCGAGAAGCTCGTCGAAGCCGCTGCCGAAGCCAACGAAGAGCTGATGAACAAGTACCTCGAAGGCGAAACGCTGACCGAGGTCGAGATCAAGGCCGCCATCCGTCAGCGCACGATCGCCGGCGAGATCCAGCCGATGCTCTGCGGTTCGGCTTTCAAGAACAAGGGCGTGCAGGCCATGCTCGACGCCGTCGTCGAATACATGCCCGCGCCGACCGACATTCCGCCGGTCTCCGGCACCGACGAAGACGAAGCACCGGTCGTTCGCCAGGCCGACGACGGCGAGAAGTTCTCGGCGCTTGCCTTCAAGCTGATGACCGACCCGTTCGTGGGCCAGTTGACCTTCGTGCGTGTCTATTCCGGCGTGCTGAGCAAGGGCGACAGCGTCTACAACCCGGTGCGAGGCAAGAAGGAGCGCATCGGTCGTATCGTCCAGATGCACGCCAACAACCGTGAGGAAGTCAGCGAAATTCGTGCTGGCGACATCGCTGCCTGCGTGGGCCTGAAGGAAGTGACGACCGGTGAAACCCTGTGCGATCCGGCGGCCATCGTGACGCTCGAGCGCATGGTGTTCCCGGAATCGGTGATCTCGCAAGCTGTCGAACCGAAGACCAAGGTCGACCAGGAAAAGATGGGCATCGCGCTCCAGCGCCTGGCCCAGGAAGATCCGTCCTTCCGCGTGAAGACCGACGAAGAATCCGGCCAGACCATCATTTCGGGTATGGGCGAGCTTCATCTCGAAATCATCGTGGACCGCATGAAGCGCGAATTCGGTGTCGAAGCCAATGTCGGCAAGCCACAGGTGGCCTACCGCGAAACGATCCGCAAGACGGTCGAGGATGCCGAAGGCAAATTCGTGCGCCAGTCGGGCGGCAAGGGCCAATACGGTCACGTGATTCTGAAGGTCGAGCCGCAGGAAGCGGGCAAGGGTTTCGAATTCGTCGACGCGATCAAGGGCGGTGTGGTTCCTCGCGAATACATTCCCGCAGTGGAAAAGGGCGTGATCGAAGCACTGGGCCAGGGTGTGCTCGCCGGCTACCCGGTGGTCGACGTCAAGGTCACGCTGCACTTCGGTTCGTACCACGACGTGGACTCGAACGAAATGGCGTTCAAGATGGCCGCCATTTTCGGCTTTAAGGAAGGTTGCCGAAAGGCCAGCCCGGTCATCCTGGAACCTATGATGGCCGTGGAAGTCGAGACGCCCGAAGACTATGCCGGCAACGTGATGGGCGACCTGTCCAGCCGTCGCGGCATGGTGCAGGGCATGGACGACATGATCGGCGGCGGCAAGGCCATCAAGGCCGAGGTGCCGCTGTCGGAAATGTTCGGCTACTCGACCACGCTGCGTTCGATGTCGCAAGGTCGTGCCACGTACACGATGGAGTTCAAGCATTACGCCGAAGCGCCGCGTAACGTTGCCGAAGCGATCGTCGCCGCCCGCGCGAAGTAATTTCGAGAATGTGGGAGCTGCGCAGTGCGCGGCCCGACTTGTCTGCGATCCGGTGCCGTCCTGTTTCCGTGCAGGGCGAATCGGCAATCGGGTGCAGACATAAAACCAATACACGGACATGCTCTTTCAAGGATTGAAAAATGGCAAAAGGTAAATTTACCCGGACCAAGCCCCACGTGAACGTGGGCACGATCGGTCACGTCGACCATGGCAAGACCACGCTGACGGCGGCGAT
>JBPBPG010000011.1:0-152500 GCA_050954325.1 Janthinobacterium lividum
CCGTCAAGACCACCTGCACTGGCGTGGAGATGTTCAGGAAGCTGCTCGACCAGGGCCAGGCCGGCGACAACGTCGGCGTGCTGCTGCGCGGCACCAAGCGCGAAGACGTCGAGCGTGGCCAGGTGCTGTGCAAGCCCGGCTCGATCAAGCCGCACACGCACTTCACGGCCGAGGTGTATGTGCTGTCGAAGGACGAGGGCGGCCGTCACACGCCTTTCTTCAACAACTACCGCCCGCAGTTCTACTTCCGCACGACGGACGTGACCGGTGCGATCGAGTTGCCTGAAGGCAAGGAAATGGTCATGCCCGGCGACAACGTCAGCATCACCGTGAAGCTGATCAACCCGATCGCGATGGAAGAAGGTCTGCGCTTCGCCATCCGCGAAGGTGGCAAGACCGTCGGCTCGGGCGTCGTCGCCAAGGTCCTCGCTTAATCCATACGGCTAAGGACATACACCATGGCAACGAAGCAAAAGATCCGCATCCGCCTGAAGGCTTTCGATTACAAGCTGATCGACCAGTCCGCCGCGGAAATCGTCGACACCGCCAAGCGCACCGGCGCGATCGTCAAGGGCCCTGTGCCCCTGCCGACCCGCATGAAGCGCTTCGACATCCTGCGTTCGCCGCACGTCAACAAGACATCGCGCGACCAGCTCGAGATCCGCACGCACCAGCGCCTGATGGACATTGTCGACCCCACCGACAAGACCGTCGACGCTTTGATGAAGCTCGACCTGCCTGCCGGCGTCGACGTCGAAATCAAGCTGCAGTAATTTTCGGCTGGGCGTACCCGTCAAAGCCCGTCGGCAGCGATGCCCACGGGCTTTGGCTTTTGATGGATTCGCCGCGCTGTGGCATTCTTGTGCCGCATCCAGCGGCCGAAGGCAGCGATTGGACAAGGAGTCTTTGTGGGTACTGCACTTTTCTCTCGGCGATGGTTGTTCGCAGCAGTTTTTGCGCTTGCTGCTTGCGGCGGTGGAGGAGGTGGAGGCGACGACATCGCATCCGGTGGTGGCGCGGTGACCGTTTCATCCTCGGCTTCGGTTGCCGTCGAAGGTGTTGCGACTTTCGATTTCGTGCCGTCCACGGCCGATGGTCGGCTCGACTACAGTGCCGTCGTGGCCAAACCCATACGCGGTGCAGCGATCGAGTTGCTGGGTGCGGACGGCGCCGTATTGGCAAGTGGTACGACCACCGATGCCGGGCGTTATTCGCTTACGGTCGTCTCCAATAAACAGGTCAGCGTCCGGGTGAGGGCCCAGGCAAAAAGTGCCGGCACGGCGACCTGGGATTTCGCCGTGCGTGACAACACAGCATCCGATGCCATCTATGCCATCGCATCGGCCACATTTTCGAGCGGCACGAGTGCTTCTCTGCAGCGGGATGTCAATGCGCCTTCCGGCTGGAACGGTACCGACTACGACGCCGTGAGACCCGCGGGTGCTTTCGCTTTGCTTGACACCGTCTATACGAACGTCATGAAGGTCGTGGCCGTGGCGCCGACCGCCACTTTCCCGGTGCTGAATGTGTTCTGGAGCCCAGCCAACGTAGGCGCCTCCGGCAACCGCACGCTGGGACAGGTCGGCACCACGTCGTTCGTGGAAAGCGGCAATGGCGACCGATCGATCTATGTTCTGGGACGTGCCAACATCGACACCGACGAATACGACGCCTCGGTGGTTTCGCACGAGTGGGGCCATTATTACCAGTCGGCATTCAGTCGGGACGATTCGCCGGGCGGCGTCCATGGTGCTGCCGACCTGCTTGACCGACGACTGGCGTTTTCGGAAGGTTGGGGTAATGCCTGGTCGGGTATCGCACTGACGCGTTCGACGTACACCGATTCGTCCGGTGCGCGTCAGTCGCTGGGGTACGTCCTGGATCTGAGTACGGGTCCACAGACCAACCGGGGTTGGTTCCGGGAAACTTCGATCCAGGCCGTGCTCTGGAACCTGGAGCGTCTGGGCGGGTTTGGCCCGATTCATACTGCCATGACGGGGCCGTTCAAGACCGGCCTGCCGGTGACCTCCATCCATCCCTTCGCGGCGGCCTATGCGACAGCCACGCCGTCGCAGTCGGGTACGCTGGCGGCGTTGCTGGGAGAGCAGGCGATCAGCGGTTCCCTCACGCAGCCATGGGGCGATGCGGAGAGCAACGCCGGTGGCATTTCTTTGGCCCTGCCGCTCTACCAACGTGCGGACGCGCCGGTTTGCGTAGCGAACCAGGCGGGACAGGGCAACACGCTCGGCCGGTTCGCCTACGTCCGCATCACGCTTGCCAACAGTGGCAACCATCGCGTCGTGATCTCCGGCGCTGGGAATACCGATCCCGACTTTGAGGTCTACCAGGGACGCCGGGTCGCCGGCGCCTACGGCAGTGCAGCTGGCTCGGAGGATGCGGTGCTTGGCCTGGCGGCGGGTGAAAGCGTTTTGGTGGTCTATGACGCCAACAGTACGACGTCGTGCTTCACCGTGTCGATCAACTGAGGAATGCACCATGACCAGTCAAACAAATTCCGCGCTTCGAGTTTTCAGTGCCGTTCTCGTGTGCGGCTCGTTGACTGCACTGTTCGCATGTGTGGAAAATTCGCCGCTGTCCGGTGTGCAGGCAACTTCCGCGGTCTTGAAGTCGGCGATGAAGAGCGCCGCGCCGCGCAAGTCGAACGGATCGGGCATCGAGGTGCAGTACCGCATCGACGGCACGGCGCACCCCGGTGCGACACAGGCGGTCACGGTCGGCTTCGTGGGCGTGATTCCGCAAGCCGGTGCCAACGTACGGTTCGAGGCCGATGCAGGACTGACGTTGCCCGATACGTACAGGACGGCCGTCGCGATTCCCGACGGCGCGTCTGCATCCCCGATCGTCGTGAAAGTCACCCCGACGGCCGACGGGTTGACTTATCTTCACGTCTTCACGACACAGCATGGCGTGGTCAGTGTGAGTTCGATTCCGCTGCAGACAGGGCCCCCGGCGTTGGCGAAATCGCGCAATGATCTGCAGTCGACGCCCGACGGAGAACTCTTGAGGACGATGCCCGTCAGGTGACTGACGAGCATGCGCTTGCACGAATCTCGCATTGCGGGCTATAATCATCGGCTCTGTCCGATATGTGCGTCATGCGCGATTGCCGTGACCGAGCTTTAACAACCTTCTTTCGTGGACTGCTGGCCGAAAATTCGGCGAGCCGGCCCAACACCGTCGCCAATTGAAGTGATGGTGGCGAAGGAAGACTCCCATTTTTTGGAGAAAACAAATGAGTCTGAGCAACTCCCTCGGGTTGCTGGGCCGCAAGGTAGGGATGATGCGTCTCTTTACCGATGATGGGGACGCAGTTCCTGTCACGGTGGTGGATGTGTCCAACAACCGTGTGACCCAGATCAAGTCCCAAGAGATCGACGGCTATGTCGCCCTCCAGGTGACGTTCGGTTCGCGCAAGGCTTCGCGCGTGACCAAGCCGCAAGCCGGTCACCTCGCCAAGGCGGGTGTCGAAGCGGGCGAAATCATTCAGGAATTCCGTGTTACCGCCGAAACGGCCGGTCAGCACACGGCAGGTGGTGTCATCGCCGCGGCCAGTGTGTTCGCGGTCGGCCAGAAAGTGGACGTGCAGGGTACTTCCATCGGTAAGGGATTTGCCGGCACCATCAAGCGCCACAACATGCGCTCGCAGCGTGCATCGCACGGCAACAGCCGTTCGCACAACGTTCCAGGTTCCATCGGCATGGCGCAGGATCCGGGCCGCGTGTTTCCGGGCAAGCGCATGACGGGCCACCTCGGCGACGTCACCGTGACGACCCAGAACCTCGACGTGTTCCGCATCGACGAAGCGCGCCAGCTGTTGCTCATTAAAGGCGCGATCCCGGGTTCGAAGGGTGGCTTCGTCACCGTGCGTCCCGCCATCAAGGCCAAGCCGCAAGCGGCTGAAGGAGCGAAGTAATGCAACTCGAACTCCTGAACGAACAGGGCCAGGCCGCTTCGAAGTTCGACGCCCCCGAGACCGTGTTCGGCCGTGACTACAACGAAGACTTGGTTCACCAGGTCGTCGTCGCATTCCAAGCCAACGCACGCCAAGGTACGCGCGCCCAGAAAGACCGCGAGCAGGTCCACCACTCGACCAAGAAGCCTTTCAAGCAAAAAGGAACGGGCCGTGCCCGTGCCGGTATGACGTCCTCGCCCCTGTGGCGCGGCGGCGGCCGGATCTTCCCGAACATGCCCGATGAAAACTTCTCGCAGAAGATCAACAAGAAGATGTATCGCGCCGGCATGGCGTCCATCTTCTCGCAGCTCGCTCGTGAAGGCCGTTTGGCCGTGGTCGATTCATTTACCGTCGATTCGCCCAAGACCAAGTCGCTCGCGGCCAAGTTCAAGGCGCTGAACCTTGAATCGGTGCTCGTGATCGCTGAAGAAGTCGACGAGAACCTCTATCTTGCGTCCCGCAACCTGGTCAACGTGCTCGTCGTCGAGCCGCGTTATGCCGACCCGGTCTCGCTGGTGCACTACAAGAAGGTGCTCGTCACCAAGGGTGCCGTCGACAAGCTCAAGGAGATGTTCGCATGAGCCGCATGAACCCAACACCGCTCTCGCGCACCCAATACGCCGAAGGTCGCCTGATGGCCGTGCTCGTCGCGCCGATCGTGTCCGAGAAGGCAACGATGGTCGGCGAGAAGTCGAATGCTGTCACCTTCAAGGTGCTGCAGGACGCTACCAAGCCCGAGATCAAGGCTGCTGTCGAACTCATGTTCAAGGTCGAAGTCCAAGGCGTTTCAGTACTCAACACCAAGGGCAAGACCAAGCGCTTCGGCAAGTCCATCGGCCGCCGCGACAACGTTCGCAAGGCCTACGTGACGCTGAAGCCGGGTCAAGAGCTCAACCTCGTCGGGGAAGGTGCTTAATCATGGCCGTCATCAAGATGAAGCCGACTTCGCCGGGCCAACGCGGCGCGGTGAAGATTTCGCGGGATCACCTGTTCAAGGGAGCGCCCCATGCGCCGCTGTTGGAACCGCAATTCCAGAAGGCCGGCCGCAACAACAACGGTCACATCACGACCCGTCACAAGGGTGGTGGCCACAAGCACCACTACCGTGTCGTGGACTTCGTGCGCAACAAGGACGGCGTGCCGGCCAAGGTCGAACGTATCGAGTACGACCCGAACCGTACCGCCCACATCGCACTCGTGTGCTATGCCGACGGCGAACGCCGCTACATCATCGCACCGCGCGGTCTTGAAGCCGGTGCCACGCTGCTGAGCGGTTCGGAAGCCCCGATCCGTGCCGGCAACACGCTGCCCATTCGCAACATTCCGGTGGGTTCGACCATCCATTGCATCGAACTGCAGCCCGGCAAGGGCGCGCAGATTGCCCGCTCGGCTGGCACCTCGGCGACGCTGCTGGCGCGCGAAGGCGTCTACGCCCAGGTACGTATGCGCTCTGGCGAAGTGCGTCGCGTGCATGTCGAATGCCGCGCCACGATTGGCGAAGTCGCCAACGAAGAGCACAGCCTGCGCCGTCTGGGCAAGGCCGGTGTGAAGCGTCACATGGGTATCCGACCAACCGTTCGCGGTGTAGTCATGAACCCGGTGGACCACCCGCACGGTGGTGGTGAAGGCAAGACCGGCGAAGGTCGCCATCCCGTTGACCCATGGGGCAATCTCACCAAGGGCTATCGCACCCGTAACAACAAGCGCACGCAGGTATTCATCGTGTCGCGTCGCAAGAAATAAGGGGATAGCCAATGACTCGCTCTCTCAAGAAGGGTCCTTTCGTCGACCATCATCTGGTGGCCAAGGCCGACAAGGCTGTGACGAACAAGGACAAGAAGCCGATCAAGACTTGGTCGCGTCGCTCTATGGTCCTGCCCGAGTTCATCGGTTTGACCATCGCAGTGCACAACGGCAAGCAACATGTGCCTGTCTACATTACCGACCAGATGGTCGGCCACAAGCTCGGCGAATTTGCGCTTACTCGCACGTTCAAGGGGCACCCCGCGGACAAGAAAGTCCAGAAGAAGTAAGGAACGACCATGTCTGAAACACGTGCAGTCCTCCGCGGTGTCCGCCTTTCGGTCGACAAGGGCCGTCTGGTCGCTGACCTGATCCGCGGCAAGAAGGTTGATCAAGCGCTCAATGTTCTGCAGTTCACGCAGAAAAAAGCCGCTGTGATCATCAAGAAGGTGCTCGAGTCGGCCATTGCCAATGCCGAGCATAACGACGGTGCCGATATCGACGAGCTGAAGGTCAAGACCATCTATGTCGAGCAAGGCGCCACGCTCAAGCGCTTCACCGCGCGCGCCAAGGGTCGCGGCAATCGCATCAGCAAGCCCACGTGCCATGTGTACGTGACGGTTGGCAACTAAGAGGCCGGAAGACTATGGGACAGAAAATTCACCCAACCGGCTTCCGCCTTGCGGTCAGCCGTAATTGGTCTAGCCGCTGGTATGCCAGCAACAAAGATTTCGCCGGCATGCTGGCGGAAGACATCAAGGTGCGCGAGTACCTGAAGAAAAAGCTCAAGAACGCGTCCGTTTCGCGTGTGCTGATTGAGCGTCCCGCCAAGAATGCCCGCATTACGATCTATTCGGCACGTCCGGGTGTCGTGATTGGCAAGAAGGGCGAAGACATCGAGAACCTCAAGCGTGAACTCGGCAAGCAACTGGGTGTACCGGTTGCAGTGAACATCGAAGAAGTTCGCAAACCTGAAATCGATGCCCAACTGGTTGCCGACAGCATCACGCAGCAGCTCGAGAAGCGGATCATGTTCCGTCGCGCGATGAAGCGTGCGATGCAGAATGCCATGCGTCTAGGTGCCCTGGGCATCAAGATCATGTCATCGGGTCGTCTCAACGGTATCGAAATTGCTCGTTGCGAGTGGTATCGAGAAGGCCGCGTGCCGCTTCATACCCTGCGTGCGGACATTGACTACGGCACATCTGAAGCCAAGACCACCTATGGCGTCATTGGTGTAAAGGTCTGGGTCTATAAGGGCGATACGCTGGGTCGCAACGATCTTCCGGTCGTCGAGACGCCACGTCCCGACGACGAACGTCGCCCACGTGGCCCGCGTCGTGATGGCCGTCCAGGTGGCGATCGTCCAGGTGGAGACCGCCGTGGGCCGAATTCTGGACCGCGCGCTGGCGGCCGCAGCCCGATCGGTGGTAACACCGCGCCGGCCGATGGCAGTGACAAGCCCGCAGAAGCGACCGGTGGTGCAAATGCAACGCCGGGTGCAGACTCGAAACCCGCCGTTAAGCGCGTCCGCAAAGCCGCGCCAGCTGCAGCAGCTGACGGTGCCAAGACCGAGTAATCGGTCTTTCCCGGATGCGAGAGTGTTCGGGGCAGTCCTCACGGAGTAATCAAACATGCTGCAACCTGCACGCAGGAAGTTCCGCAAGGAACAAAAAGGCCGTAACACCGGCATCGCGACCCGGGGCAACTCGGTCGCCTTCGGTGATTTTGGTCTGAAATGTACCGACCGCGGCCGTCTCACGGCGCGTCAACTGGAAGCGGCTCGCCGCGCGATCTCGCGTCATGTGAAGCGCGGTGGTCGCATCTGGATTCGCGTGTTTCCCGACAAGCCGATTTCTCACAAACCTGCCGAAGTGCGGATGGGTAACGGTAAGGGAAACCCCGAGTACTATGTTGCCGAAATCCAGCCTGGCAAGATTGTGTTCGAGATCGTCGGCGTGCCCGAAGAGCTCGCTCGTGAAGCGTTCCGCCTGGCTGCTGCGAAGCTTCCGCTGCGTACGACGTTCGTCGCTCGCCAGCTTGGCGCCTGATCGGAGAACACTGATGGCAATACGTAAAAACAAGGACGCAGCAGCCACGCCAGTCAAGCTGTCGAAAGCTGCAGGGCTGCGTGACAAGGATGTCGCCGGCTTGCAAACCGAAGTCAAGGAGCTGCAGAAGGCCCATTTTGGCTTGCGCATGCAGAAAGCGACTCAACAGCTGTCTAACACCTCGACGTTGCGCGTAACCCGCCGCGATATCGCCCGTGCGAAGACGATTCTTGCTCAGAAGCAAGCAGCCCAACCCGCCAATAAGGAGTGAACATGACGGAAGCTAAAAAATCCCTCAAGCGCACCTTGATCGGCAAGGTCGTGAGCGATAAGCGTGAGAAGACCGTGACCGTGCTGGTCGAGCGTCGTGTGAAGCATGAGCTCTATGGCAAGATCGTGGCGAAGACCAGTAAGTACCACGCCCACGATGAAAATGGTGAATACAAGCTCGGCGATACCATCGAGATTACCGAGAGCCGGCCAATTTCGAAGACCAAGAACTGGGTGGTAACTCGTCTGGTCCAGAAGGCAATGCTGGTCTGATCTTTGGTAATCGAGCGCGATTGCGTTCGACATCATGGCTGACAGTAGACCGAGAACGGCTCACAATGTGAGCCGTTTCTTTTTGTGCACAACAAATTCCTCCGTCCAGCATCGGGACTGATCTCATTTTCTTTCGAATCTGTTGGAGTTCACCATGATCAAAGTTGGCGATTCGCTTCCTTGCGTCACATTGCATGAATATTCGAATGCGGAAGGAGAGGGCTGCAGCATCGGCCCGAACCCAATCGACGTTACGAAGTCTGCCGCAGGCAAGACGATCGCGCTGTTCGCGTTGCCCGGCGCATTCACGCCGACATGTTCGGCTAAGCATGTGCCAGGCTACGTTCAGCAGGTCGAAGCATTCAAGGTGGCAGGCGTCGACGAAATTTGGTGCCTGAGCGTGAACGACGCTTTCGTCATGGGTGCTTGGGCGCGTGAACAGAATACGGACGGCAAGGTGCGCATGCTGGCCGATGGCAGTGCCGACTTCGCGAAGGCCACGGGCCTGACACTCGACCTCAGTGGTCGCGGCATGGGCCTGCGCAGCACGCGCTATTCGATGCTGGTGAAAGACGGAAAAGTCACCAGTCTCAACGTAGAGGCGCCAGGCAAATTCGAAGTGAGCGACGCGGACACCTTGTTAAGCCAGGCAAGAGGTTGAAACTCTGGACGTGGCGACATCGGTAGCTTTCGCGTCACGTGTACATCCGACGTCTCAGGCCTCTGCCAGCAGCGATTCGATCAGCTTGTGCAGCTCGGCGAAGTCCGGCTCTCCAACATAGCGCTTCACGATCTGGCCACGTTTATTCACCAGATAGCTGGTAGGCGTCAGCATGACGTCCCCCCAGGCCTTCGCGACGGAACCCGTGTTGTCGATCGCCACTTTGAAAGGCAGTTTGCGGGTTTCCGCAAAGTTCACCACGTAGCTCGGTGGGTCGTAGCTCATGGCGATGGCCAGGGTGTCGTAACCTTGCGCCTTGTACTTGTCGTACGTGGCGATCACCTTGGGCATTTCCGCGACGCAGGTCGCGCAGCTGGTGGCCCAGAAATTCACCAGCGTGACCCTGCCTTTCAGGTTGTCGGTAGTTCGGTTGCTCCCGTCGAGCAGGACGAAGGTCGACACGGGCGCTGCTGTCGCACCGCTGCTCACATAGACTGCCGCGCCCGCAGTCAGCGCAATGGCGAATGCGGCGACAGGAATGATTTTTTTCATGGAAGACCGATGGATGGACCGCCGAAATTTTAGTTCCGCTTGCTTGGCCGTGTCCGGCGCCTGGGCGCTGATGGCGATGGAGCATGCCCATGCGTTGTCGCTCGGCAGCCTGAGCGCTAGCGATGCCTCCAACGGTGTCAAGGCTGCACTTGAAAAAGGCGCTACTGTCGCAGTCGGTTTGTTGGGACGCCCGGACGGATTCCTCGCCAATCCACGCGTGCGCATTCCGCTGCCGGGTTCGCTCGACAAAGCTGTCCAGATGCTGCGCATGGTCGGGCAGGGCGACCGCATCGACGAACTTGTGACGGCCATGAATCGCGCGGCGGAGCAGGCCATCCCGGCCTCGAAGGACCTGTTGATCGATGCAGTGCGCAGTATGACCGTCTCCGATGCCAAGGGAGTCCTTACGGGCGGCGCGACATCGGTCACGGATTTCTTTGTCGGAAAGACACGCGTCCCGCTCACGGAGCGATTTCTGCCGATCGTCACGACAGCCACGGCGCGTGTCCAGCTTGAGGAAAAATACAACAGGATCGCCGGCAAGGCTTCGGGGATGGGCCTGATGAAGGCGGAAGACGCCAACCTGCAGCGCTATGTCACCGGCAAGTCGCTCGATGGCCTGTACCTCGCGATCGGCGACGAGGAACGCAAGATCCGGCAGGATCCCGTCGGCAGCGGCAGTGCCGTCCTGCAGAAGGTTTTCGGCGCATTGCAATAATTGGGTTGGGCTCGCGATTGGATAATCGATGCCCATGCCTGCTCAAAGTCGCCCTTCGCACCGGTGCAAGCCCTTCGTTTCGACCGTCGCACTCGCGATGACGATAGCGATGGGCGCCTGCACGCCGACTTTCAACTGGCGTGACGTGCGCATCGCCGACGAAGGCTTGGTCGCACTGTTGCCGTGCAAGGCCGATCATGCGAAGCGATCGGTGCCGCTGGGTGCGGAATCGGTCGAGGTCGAAATGTCGGGTTGCGAGGCGGGCGGTGCTACCTTTGCGGTCGCGCATGCAAACGCGGCCGATGTGGCCCAGGCCGATGCGTGGCTGCTTGCCTGGAGGCGGGCATCGCGGACGCAAATTGGTGACGCGGAGTTCATCGAGGCTGCAGCGACCGTGCTTCGCGCGTCGGCGTCGCCGGCACCGTGGAAACTAGAGTCGCGCAGCGCATCGAGCGCTGCCGGACAAGCGCGTATTCTCTGGTTCTCGCAACGTACCGCCAGGGGCGTCTCGCTCTATCAGGCGACGGTGCTCGGCAGGCCATCGTCGCCGGAAGCCGCCGTTACATTCTTCGAGGGCCTGCGTCTGCCGTGAGCGTGCGGCTTTCGACAGGTTTCTCGTGTTGCTTCAGGATCGTATGGGCGATTCTTGCAGGGCGCTCGCATAATCGACGCCCACTTCCCCGTACTGCATGAACAGCATCCTCCTCATCGCCCATGCACCGCTGGCCAACGCCCTGCGACAGTGTGCGCTGCACGTCTTTCCGGATTGCGAGCATGCCGTCGCCGCGTTCGACGTGTTGCCCAACGTCTCGCCGGAAGAAACCTTGGCCGCCGTCCGCATCACGCTGGAAATGGCACTGCGCACGCCACGCTCGCAGGTACTGGTGCTGGCCGACGTCTTCGGTGCCACGCCCTGCAACGTGGCGCAGAAGCTGATTGACGGCGCGCGCTCGCGGCTCGTCGCGGGCGTCAACCTGCCGATGCTGCTGCGCGCGGTGGGCTATCGCAACGAATCCCTCGACGCGCTGGTGCAGCGCGCGATGGCCGGCGGAACGGCCGGCGTCATGCAGGTCGCGGTTGCGGCCCCTCAAAACCAGGCAAGAAGAAAATACAGTGATCAAGACCTCCGTGACCATCAGCAATAAGCTGGGTCTGCATGCACGCGCGTCGGCCAAGCTGACGAAGCTCGCAGGCAGCTTTCCTTGCGAAGTGTGGCTGTCGCGCGGCGACCGCCGCGTCAATGCCAAGAGCATCATGGGCGTGATGATGCTGGCCGCCGGCATTGGTGTCACGGTGGTGGTCGAGACCGACGGCGACCGCGAACAGCAGGCCATGGACGCCCTGATCACGCTCATCAACGACAAGTTTGGCGAAGGCGAGTAGATGTGGCTCACCCCCAGGCTTTCGTGCTTCGCATAGACGCCCATTCCATGCGAGGAGACAACACCAGCGGACCCGCGGAGCCGGAGCCTAGGTGTTTCACGGGCAGGGTCCCCTGCAGTCTTCGCTGGGTGTTTTTGCGGGGACCCGTGCCATGACATTCGCTGTTCACGGGTTGCCGGTCGCACGCGGCATTGCCATCGGGCGTGCGGTGCTGGTGGTATCGAGCCGCATCGACGTCGCGCATTACTTCATCAAGCCGGAGCAGGTCGAAACCGAGATCGACCGGGTGCGCCGTGCGCGCAATGCGGTGGCGGATGAGCTGACCAAGCTGCAGGCCAGCGTGGCGCTGATGGGGCCGAACGATGCGCCGCACGAGCTGGCCGCGCTGCTGGAGGTGCACCAGATGCTGCTGCAGGACGAGGCGCTGTCGACCGGCGTCAAGCAGTGGATCACCAGCCGGCTCTACAACGCCGAATGGGCGCTGACGACGCAGCTCGAGGTGATTGCGCGCCAGTTCGACGAGATGGAGGACGAATACCTGCGCGAGCGCAAGGCCGACCTCGAGCAGGTCGTCGAACGCGTGCTGCACCGCATGAAGGGCACGGCCGCGGTGCTGGCGCCGAGCCCGCCGCGACGCAAGCGTACGGCGGCGCAGGACGACGAGGAGCACGACGATCCTACCGCCGGCGACGGCATCGACGTGCCGCTGGTGCTGATCGCGCACGACCTCTCGCCTGCTGACATGCTGCAGTTCAAGAAGAGCGTGTTCGCGGGCTTCGTGACCGACGTGGGCGGGCGGACCTCGCATACGGCGATCGTCGCGCGCAGCATGGACATCCCGGCCGTGGTCGGCGCGCGCACCACGAGCCAACTGGTGCGGCAGGACGATTGGGTCATCATCGACGGCGATGCCGGCGTGGTGATCGTCGATCCGTCGCCGATCATCCTGGCCGAATACGGATTCAAGCAGCGCCAGGGCGACCTCGAACGCGGGCGGCTGGCGCGGTTGCGTCACAAGCCGGCGATCACGCTCGACGGCGAACGCGTCGACCTGCTCGCCAACATCGAGATGCCCGAGGACACGGCTGGCGCCGTGAAGGCCGGCGCGGTCGGCGTGGGGCTGTTCCGCAGCGAATTCCTCTTCATGGGCCGCGAGGCACAGCGGCTCACGCGGCTGCCCGACGAGGAGGAGCAGTACGACGCCTATCGCCGCGCCGTCGAGGGCATGCAGGGCATGCCGGTGACGGTGCGAACGATCGACATCGGCGCCGACAAGCCCCTCGACGGCAAGTCGTCGCGCCAGGAGAGCCTCAATCCGGCGCTGGGTTTGCGCGCCATCCGCTGGAGCCTGGCGGACCCGGCCATGTTCCTGACGCAGCTGCGCGCCATCCTGCGTGCCGCCGCGCATGGCGAGATCCATCTGCTGATTCCGATGCTCGCGCATGCGAGCGAGATCCATCAGACGCTGGCGCTGATCGCCCAGGCGCGCGTGCAGCTCGATCGGCGTGGTGTGGTCTACGGACACGTCAAGCTGGGCGCGATGATCGAAATTCCAGCGGCGGCGCTCACGCTGCGCACGTTCCTCAAACACTTCGACTTTCTGTCGATCGGCACCAACGACCTGATCCAGTACACACTGGCGATCGACCGTGCCGACGAGGCGGTGGCACATCTCTACGACCCGTCGCATCCGGCGGTATTGCGACTGGTGGCTAACACGATCGCCGAATGCGTGCGTCAGGGCAAGGGCGTGAGCGTCTGTGGCGAGATGGCTGGTGACGTGATGTTCACGCGCCTGCTGCTGGGGCTCGGCTTGCGCAGCTTTTCGATGCACCCTTCGCAGATCCTGGCCGTGAAGCAGGAGGTGTTGCGTGCCGACACCGTCAAACTCGCGGCATGGGCGCAAGGCGTGCTGGACGCCGAGGACCCGGCGGCGGCGCTCGGCGCATCGCGGTGAGGCAAGGCGCTGGCGTCAGACGCCGGCTGCGTGCGCCTGTTCGTCGGCGTGGTAACTCGAGCGCACCATCGCACCGACCGCGGCATGCGTGAAGCCCATCCTGTAGGCTTCTTCCTCGAACATCTTGAAGGTGTCTGGATGCACGTAGCGCTTGACCGGCAGGTGCGAGTTTGACGGTGAGAGGTACTGGCCGATGGTCAGCATGTCGATGTCGTGCGCGCGCATGTCGCGCATGATCTGCAGGATCTCCTCGTCGGTCTCGCCGAGGCCGACCATGATGCCGCTCTTGGTCGGCACGCTCGGGTGCAGCGCCTTGAACTTCTTCAGCAGGTTCAGGCTGAACTGGTAGTCGCTGCCGGGGCGTGCTTCCTTGTAGAGCCGCGGCGCGGTTTCGAGGTTGTGGTTCATCACGTCCGGCGGCGCGAGCTTGAGGATCTCCAGCGCGCGATCGTCACGGCCGCGGAAATCGGGCACCAGGATCTCGATCTGCGTCAGAGGCGACAGCTCGCGGATGAGGCGGATGCATTCGACGAAGTGCCCGCTGCCGCCATCGCGCAGGTCGTCGCGATCGACGCTGGTGATCACGACGTACTTCAGGCGCAGCTTGGCGATGGTGCGTGCCAGATTCAGTGGCTCGTCGGCGTCGAGAGGGTCGGGCCGGCCGTGGCCGACGTCGCAGAACGGGCAGCGCCGCGTGCACTTGTCACCCATGATCATGAAGGTCGCCGTGCCTTTGCCGAAGCACTCGCCGATGTTCGGGCAGGAGGCTTCCTCGCACACCGTGTGCAGGTTGTTCTCGCGCAGGATCTGCTTGATCTCGTAGAAGCGCGTGGTCGGCGAACCGGCCTTGACGCGGATCCAGTCGGGCTTCTTGAGCACCTCGCCCTGGATCACCTTGACCGGGATGCGCGCCAGCTTGGCACCGGCCTTCTGCTTGGCGAGCGGGTTGTAGTTCTCGGCGCTCTGGCTTTCGCGGACGACTTCGGTAGTGCTCATGAGGATGGTGCTTCGAAAGGCGGATGCCGCTGTGGGTACAAGGCTGGATCGAGGCGCATGTCTCAGGGCGCCAGGTGTGCGAAGAGCTTCCGGCTCAGCACGTGCGCCGCCTCTTCCCAGGTGGTCTGGACGCCGATTGTAGAAAGGTCGACCGTTTGCAGCCCCGTGTAGCCGCAAGGGTTGATACGTGAAAAGGGTTCGAGGTTCATCGTGACGTTCAGCGAAAGGCCGTGGTACGTGCCCCTGCGCGCGACTTTGATGCCGAGCGCGGCGATCTTGCCGAGTCCGTCGAACTTCAGCTCCGGTATCGACGACACGGACAGCACCGCATGGGAGAACGGATCCCTGATGCGCACGTAGATGCCGGGCGCACCGGTCACCCGATGACCGGTGACGCCGAAATGCGTCAGCGTGCGCAGCACCGCCTCCTCGAGCCGGTACACGTATTCCTTCACGAAGTAGCCCGTGCGCCGAAGGTCGAGCAATGGATAGGCGACGACCTGGCCCGGGCCGTGGTACGTCACCTGTCCGCCGCGGTCGGTCTGCACCACGGGAATCCCCTCAGGGTTCAGGATGTGCGCGCTCTTGCCGGCGAGGCCCTGCGTGTAGATCGGTGGGTGTTCGCAAAGCCACAGCGCGTCGGGCGAGTCGGGCGAGCGTCTGGCCGTGAACTCGCGCATCGCGTCGTAGCTCTCGGCAAAGTCGACGCGGCCGAGCACGATCGGCGCCGCCAGCGTCAAAGGACCACCTTGACCATCGGATGCGACGAGAGCGCGCGATAGAGATCGTCGAGTTGCGCGCGGCTGGTGGCCGTCACCGTGATCGTCACGCCGAGGTAGTTGCCGGCCTTGCTCGGGCGCAGTTCGATGGTGCTCGCGTCGAACGCCGGGTCGAAGCGTTCGGCGATCTGCGTAATCTCGTGCACGAGACTGTTCGACTTCGCACCCATCACCTTGATGGGAAACAGCGACGGGTATTCGATGAGCGACTCCTTGCGGGTGTCGACGACAAGGTCCGATGCGTCATCGGGCAGGAGCGGGGTAGCGGTCATGAGTGGGGAAATATGTACGACAAATGGATCTAGTTTCCCCGTGCAGCGCTCGGGCATGCGGAACCGCAGGGGTTTTTACTTATAATCAATGGCTTTGTAAAAATTCGATAGCGCAAGGAACTTTGAACGGTTCCGGCAGCTTCGGTTAGATTCGGTCAGGCAGTGCGTATTCCAATGATAAAAAGCGCTTCCGTCGTCACCGATCCGATCGAGATGGATGTCGAAGATTCAGATTTCAAGCCGCTGAGTGCCGAACAGGCACAGCGGTTGCGCGAGGCAAATCCCGAACCGTCGCCCTGGTGGGTGATCGTGGCCCAAGTGGTCGCAGGATTGATCGCGGCTGGAATCGCCTGGATGTGGACGGGTCGGCAGATCGCCGGTATGTCCGCGCTTTACGGGGCGGCGGCGGTGGCCATTCCGGCTGCATTGTTCGTGCGTGGAGCCATGAGGACTGCAAGGCAAGGTACGCAAGAAGCGGGCCCTGCGTCGGCAGCCATGCTGAGATTTTTTGTCTGGGAGCTGATCAAGCTGGGACTGACCATCGCCTTTCTGGCGGCGGCACCCTGGGTGGTCGGTGGCCTGAACTGGCTGGCGCTGCTGGCCGGTGTCGTGGCAGCGATGAAGATGTACTGGGTCGCCCTCGTAGTGCGTCCCAGGTTGTTGAACCGGATTTGATTCATAAAGAGACGTTGAAAGATGGCCGCTGAAGGACACGCACCGACCGCGAGTGAATACATCGTTCACCATTTGCAGCATTGGCAGGTGAACTGGGGGCTCGAACCCGTTACCCAGAAAGCCATCGTCGATTTCAATGTCATCAACCTCGATTCGGTGTTGTACGCGTTGGCGATCGGCGTGATCGGCTGCTTCGTCCTGTGGCTCGCCGCGCGCAAGGCCTCTGCGGGTGTGCCGGGGCGTTTTCAGGCGGCCGTGGAGATCCTGGTGGAGATGGTCGACGGCCAAGCCAAGGCCACCATCCACAACGCCAAGAGCCGCAAATTCATTGCGCCGCTCGCACTTACCGTGTTCGTCTGGATTTTCCTGCTGAACGCGATGGACATGCTGCCGGTCGACCTGCTTCCCGCGTTGTGGGCCAGGTTCCACGGTGCGACTGGTGGCGATCCTGCACATGCCTACATGCGCGTCGTTCCGACCGCCGACCTTTCGACCACACTGGGTTTGTCGACCTCGATCCTGCTGCTGTGTCTCTTCTACAGCATCAAGATCAAGGGCTTGGGCGGCTGGGGCCATGAGCTCATCACCGCGCCTTTCGGTGCGCATCCGGTGCTGTGGCCCATCAACCTGCTGATGCAGGTTATCGAATACGTCGCCAAGACCGTCTCGCACGGCATGCGACTGTTCGGCAACATGTATGCCGGCGAACTCGTCTTCATGCTGATCGCGCTCATGGGTGGCGCGATGGCGGCCTCGTTCTCGGGAGTGCTGCTGCCCATCGGGCACATCATTGCCGGAACCGTCTGGGCGATCTTCCATATCTTGGTGATCACGCTCCAGGCATTCATTTTCATGATGTTGACGCTCATTTATTTGGGCCAGGCGCATGAAGGCCACTAGGCCTGGTATTTTTCTTTTCGCTTTCAATCTGTAATCTAAGGAATCATCATGGAAAACATTCTCGGTCTCGTCGCTCTGGCTAGTGGTTTGATCGTCGGTCTCGGCGCGATCGGTGCTTCCATCGGTATCGCATTGATGGGCGGCAAGTTTCTCGAATCGTCGGCGCGCCAGCCTGAACTCATGAACGACCTGCAAACCAAGATGTTCATTTTGGCCGGTCTGATCGATGCGGCTTTCCTGATCGGCGTGGCCATTGCCTTGCTGTTCGCGTTCGCCAACCCGTTCGCAGCCACCTTCCTGGCCAATCTGCCCAAGTAAGCCCGTTCAACGCCACTCTAGAAAGGTGTTGCCGTGAGTATCAACGCGACCCTGTTCGTTCAGGCCATCGTCTTCCTGCTGCTGGTGCTGTTCACGATGAAATTCGTGTGGCCGCCCATCGCGAAGGCGCTGGACGAACGTGCACAAAAGATCGCCGCGGGCCTGGCGGCCTCCGAGAAGGCCAAGGCGGAACTCGCCTCGGCCAACCAACGCGTCGAGCAAGAACTGGTGAAGTCCCGTACCGAGACCACCACGCTGCTGGCCGATGCCGAGCGCCGCGCCCAGCAGATCGTCGAAGAGGCCAAGGGCCGTGCAACGGAAGAGGCCAACAAGATCGTGGTCGCCGCGCATGCCGAAGCCGAGCAGCAATCCGTGCGTGCGCGCGAGACACTGCGTGAGCAGGTCGCCGCGCTGGCCGTCAAGGGTGCCGAGCAGATTCTCCGCAAGGAGGTCAACGCCGGCGTCCATGCCGACTTGCTCGCCCGCTTGAAGACCGAGCTGTAAGGACGACATGGCCGAACTCGCCACCATTGCCCGTCCGTACGCCGATGCGCTGTTCAAGGCATCCTCGGGTGACCTCGAAGGCACGGCCGGATGGATCGAGCAGCTCGCCACCATCGCCGCCACGCCGCAGCTCCAGCAGTTCGCGTCCGATCCGAAGGTATCGACTGAACAGGTCTTCGACCTGATCTCGGGCCTCACCACGCACGTTCTGCCAGAGTCCGGCAAGAACTTCCTGCGCACCGTGATCGACAACGGCCGCATCGCCGCGTTGCCCGAAGTCGCCGTTCAGTACCGTGCGTTGCAGAACGCCAGTACAGGCGCTTCGGATGCCGTGATCCAGAGCGCTTTCCCGATTTCCGATACCGAGCTGCGCGACGTGAGCGTTGCGCTGGAACGCCGGTTCGGCCGCAAGCTGACGACGCGGGTCGAAGAGGACCCGTCGTTGATCGGCGGCATTCGCGTCGTGGTGGGTGACGAAGTCCTCGACACCTCCGTGAAGGCTCGTCTCGAGCAAATGAAAGCAGCGCTCACCGCTTGATGCGGCGAGGCGGTCGGCCCCCATTTATTGAAAGAAGGAAAGAGTCATGCAACTCAATCCCGCAGAAATTTCCGAACTGATCAAGAGCCGCATCGAAGGCCTCGGCGTCAGTGCCGACATCCGCAACCAAGGCACCGTGGTCTCGGTGACCGACGGCATCGTGCGCGTGCATGGCCTGTCCGATGCGATGCAGGGTGAAATGCTGGAGTTCACGCCGACCGCCGACGGCACCCCGTCGTACGGCCTGGCACTGAACCTCGAGCGCGACTCGGTCGGTGCCGTGATTCTGGGCGAGTACGAGCACATCTCCGAAGGCGACACCGTGAAGTGCACGGGCCGCATTCTGGAAGTCCCGGTCGGCCCCGAGCTCATCGGTCGTGTGGTGAATGCACTGGGTCAGCCGATCGATGGCAAGGGTCCGATCAACGCCACCATGACCGACGTGATCGAAAAGGTCGCTCCTGGTGTGATCGCACGGAAATCCGTCGACCAGCCGTTGCAGACCGGCCTGAAGGCCATCGACTCGATGGTGCCGATCGGTCGCGGCCAGCGCGAACTGATCATCGGCGACCGCCAGACCGGCAAGTCCGCCGTGGCGATCGATGCGATCATCAACCAGAAGGGCCAGGGCGTGACCTGCGTCTACGTCGCGATCGGCCAGAAGGCCTCGTCGATCAAGAACGTGGTACGCGCGCTGGAACAGGCCGGTGCGATGGACTACACGATCGTGGTTGCCGCCTCCGCTTCGGAATCGGCCGCGATGCAGTACGTGTCGGCCTACTCCGGCTGCACGATGGGCGAGTATTTCCGCGACCGTGGCGAAGACGCGTTGATCGTGTATGACGACCTGTCCAAGCAGGCCGTCGCCTATCGTCAGGTCTCGCTGCTGTTGCGCCGCCCGCCAGGCCGCGAAGCCTATCCCGGCGATGTGTTCTATCTCCACAGCCGTCTGCTCGAGCGTGCCGCTCGTGTGAACGCCGACTATGTCGAAGCGTTCACTAAGGGTGCCGTTAAGGGCAAGACCGGTTCGCTGACCGCGCTCCCGATCATCGAGACGCAGGCTGGCGACGTATCGGCTTTCGTGCCGACCAACGTGATCTCGATCACCGACGGCCAGATCTTCCTGGAAACCAATCTGTTCAACGCCGGCATCCGCCCCGCCATCAACGCGGGTATTTCGGTGTCGCGCGTGGGTTCGGCTGCCCAGACGAAGATCATCAAGGGCCTGTCGGGCGGTATCCGTACCGACCTCGCCCAGTACCGTGAACTGGCTGCGTTCGCGCAGTTCGCTTCCGATCTTGACGAAGCCACCCGCAAGCAGCTCGACCGCGGTGCCCGCGTGACCGAGTTGCTCAAGCAGGCGCAATACAGTCCGCTGCCCGTTTCGCTGATGGGTGCCACGCTGTTCGCGGTGAACAAGGGCTTCATGGACGATCTGGAAGTGAAGAAGGTTCTGGCCTTCGAACACGGCCTGCACCAGTTCCTGAAGACCAGCCACGTCGCGCTGCTCGACAAGGTCGAAAAGGCCAAGGCGCTCGACAAGGACGCTGAAGCCGAACTTAGCGCTGCGATTACGACGTTCAAGAAGTCGTTCGCGTGATGGCGTCGGTGGCATTCGTTACGACCAAGGCTTAAGGAGCATCTATGGCAGCCGGCAAGGAAATTCGCGGCAAGATCAAATCGGTGGAGAACACCAAGAAGATCACCAAGGCCATGGAAATGGTGGCCGCGTCGAAAATGCGCAAGGCACAGGAGCGCATGCGCGCCGCGCGTCCGTACAGCGAGAAGATCCGTACCATCGCGGCGAACCTCGGCAAGGCGAACCCCGAGTACACACACACGTTCATGCAGACGAACGAAGCGAAGACGGCGGGTTACATCTTGGTCACGACCGACAAGGGCCTGTGCGGTGGAATGAACACCAACGTGCTGCGCGCATTGACGACCAAGCTGCGCGAAGAGCAGGCCGCAGACGTGACGGTCGAAGCCGTCGCGATCGGCAACAAGGGCTTCAGCTTCCTGAACCGCATCGGCGCCCGCGTCGTGTCGCATGTGACCCAGCTGGGGGACACACCGCACCTCGAAAAGCTGATCGGGCCGGTCAAGGTGCTGCTCGACGCCTATGCCGAAGGCAAGCTCAATGCGGTCTACCTCTGCTATACAAAGTTCATCAACACGATGCGTCAGGAATCGGTGGTCGAGCGTCTGTTGCCCCTGGCCTCGGATTCGTTGCGGGCTGAAGCCGGCGCAGGCCGGCACGCCTGGGACTATATCTACGAGCCTGACGCTGCGAGCGTGATCGACGAATTGCTCGTGCGCTATGTCGAGTCGTTGGTCTACCAGGCCGTGGCCGAGAACATGGCGTCGGAGCAGTCGGCCCGCATGGTGGCCATGAAGGCCGCAACCGACAACGCGGGCAACGTGATCGGCGAACTCAAGCTGATCTACAACAAGACGCGACAGGCCGGCATCACCAAAGAGCTGTCCGAGATCGTGTCGGGTGCTGCCGCGGCCGCCGGCGTCTAAGCGTTTCACGACGTCAACAGATTCAAATTTTTATCGGAGCAGATATGGCTCAAGCCAATGCAGTGCAAGGCAAGATCGTTCAATGTATCGGTGCCGTGGTCGACGTGGAATTTCCCCGCAGCCAGATGCCCAAGATCTACGACGCCCTCAAGTTCGAAGGCAGTGCGCTGACGCTCGAGGTGCAGCAGCAACTCGGCGATGGCGTGGTGCGCACGATCGCGCTCGGTTCGTCGGACGGCCTGCGTCGTGGTCTGATGGTCACAAACACCCATGCGCCGATCACGGTGCCCGTGGGCAAGGCGACGCTTGGCCGCATCATGGACGTGCTGGGCTCGCCGATCGACGAGCGCGGCCCGGTTGGTCAGGAACTCACCGCATCGATCCATCGCAAGGCGCCGGCGTATGACGATCTGTCGCCGTCGCAAGAACTGCTCGAGACCGGCATCAAGGTGATCGATCTGGTGTGCCCATTCGCCAAGGGCGGCAAGGTGGGCCTGTTCGGTGGCGCCGGCGTGGGCAAGACCGTGAACATGATGGAACTCATCAACAACATCGCCAAGGCCCACTCGGGCGTGTCGGTGTTCGCCGGTGTGGGCGAGCGGACCCGCGAAGGCAACGACTTCTATCACGAGATGGCCGATTCGGGCGTCGTGAACCTCGAGAACCTCGAAGAGTCGAAAGTGGCCATGGTCTACGGCCAGATGAACGAGCCACCGGGCAACCGTCTGCGCGTCGCGCTGACCGGTCTGACCATCGCCGAGTCGTTCCGCGACGAAGGCAAGGACGTGCTGTTCTTCGTCGACAACATCTACCGCTACACGCTGGCCGGGACCGAAGTGTCGGCGTTGCTGGGCCGCATGCCCTCCGCCGTGGGTTACCAGCCAACGCTGGCCGAAGAAATGGGTCGCCTGCAGGAGCGGATCACATCGACCAAGGTCGGTTCGATCACCTCGATCCAGGCGGTCTACGTGCCGGCCGACGATTACACCGATCCGTCGCCTGCCACCACCTTCGCCCATCTGGATTCGACCGTCGCGCTGTCGCGTGAAATCGCATCGCTGGGTATCTACCCGGCCGTGGACCCACTCGATTCGACCTCGCGCCAGTTGTCGCCGGCCGTCGTCGGTGAAGAGCATTACAACGTGGCCCGCGCCGTGCAAGGCACGCTGCAGCGTTACAAGGAATTGCGCGACATCATCGCGATCCTGGGCATGGACGAACTGGCACCGGACGACAAGCTGGCGGTGGCGCGCGCGCGCAAGATCCAGCGTTTTTTGTCGCAGCCGTTCCACGTGGCCGAAGTGTTCACGGGTTCGCCAGGCAAGTACGTGCCGTTGTCGGAAACCATCCGTGGTTTCAAGATGATCGTGAATGGCGAGTGCGACCACTTGCCCGAACAATCGTTCTACATGGTCGGCACCATCGACGAAGCTTTCGAGAAGGCCAAGAAGGTCGCCTGATGGCAAACACCATTCACGTCGACGTGGTCAGCGCGGAAGAATCGATCTTCTCCGGTGAAGCCAGGTTCGTTGCACTCCCCGGTGAAACCGGAGAGCTCGGGATTTTTCCACGCCACACGCCGCTCATCACGCGCATCCGTCCCGGTGCGGTTCGCATCGAGATGGCCGATGGCGGCGAAGAGTTCGTCTTCGTGGCCGGCGGCATCCTCGAAGTGCAGCCGAACAGCGTGACCGTTCTGTCCGACACCGCCATCCGCGGCAAGGACCTGGACGACGAGAAGGCCAACATGGCCAGGGCCGCTGCCGAGGAAGCGCTCAAGAATGCCAAGAGCGACATCGACATCGCGATGGCGCAATCCGAGCTGGCCGTGATGGCCGCGCAGATCGCTGCGCTGCGCAAGTACCGCCAGAAGCGTTGAGTTTGTATCGACGGGTCGTTCCGGATCCGTCTTTGAATTCTCAGGAAGCCGCTTCAGAGCGGCTTCCTGACGACCGGACGATACCTCGTCCCGCGTTTTTGGCTGCATAGCACGCTGCATCCGCTGCGGCCAGCCATTCGGCGACGCTGCGCGTGTTGGCTGTAAGACTCGCGACGCCCAGGCTGGCGCCGACCTTGAGTATTCCCTGTTCCCACGGCAACGCGACCTCCTCGATGGCTGTTCGTACATCCTCCGCGATGCGCAACGCGTGCTCGTGGCTGCAGCGCTCCAACAGCAGCGCGAATTCGTCGCCGCCGAGCCGCACCACGAGGTCGCCCGCACGCATGTGTGCAGCGATGGTTGTCGCGACGGTCAGCAGCATCAGGTCGCCTGCGAGGTGGCCGGCGGTGTCATTCACTGGCTTGAAGTTGTCGAGGTCGATGAACACCAGGGCCGTCGGCAGCGTATCCGGCAGTCCATGGACCAAATGCTCGGCCTTCTCCGCGAACGCGATGCGGTTGGCCAGGCCGGTGAGCGGATCGTGCGTGGCCGACCACTCCAGCTGTTCGCGCTCGGCGCGTTGCACGTCGATGTTGTTGATGATCCATATCGCGCCCATCGACACATCACCGCTGTCGACCATCTTGCTTCGCAGCCGTGCCCAAAAGCGCGTGCCGTCGCGACGCAACATCTGCCAGTCGCCGACATAAGCGCCATGCGCAACGAAGGCCTGGTGTTCCTGCGCCACGAACGCCGCATGGTCCTGAGCCGATACGAAGATCCGACGCGTCGACTGGTCGAGCAGGTCGCGCTCCTCGCAGCCGAAAAGCTCGCAGAAGGTGTCGCCGGCGAGTTCCAGACGATCCTGGCGCGCGATGGCGATGCCCACGGGCGCCGCGCTCATCACCGACCGAAGCCGGCCGAGCATCTCGGTGTTGAGCGTTTCGAGCCGGGCCCGCTCGATCGACACGCGCTGCAGCACGCGGCCCAGGCTGCCGATCTCGCCGCTCGCGGCCGGCCAGCCTTCTTGCGGTTCGAGCTGGCCGTCCAACAGGTGCTGAGCGCGGTCTTTCAGCAGTTCCAGCGGTCGCAGCAGCCAGGCGAGCAGCGCGAACGTCGCGCTCGACAGCATGACGATCAGCGCCGCGGCGACGATCAGTGCATGCCGCCGCGCATCGCGTACCGGTGCCAGCAGCTGTTCTTCGTCGCGGATGCGCCAGATCATCCAGTCGGGACCGGGCACGCCTGCAGCGCTCACCACCTCACCGACCTGCGCAAGCAGCAACCCCTGCGGCTCCACCGAGGCGCCGCTCTGCAGCCACGTCTCGAAAGCACCATGAAGCCGTGGTTCGTCCGATAGGGATTTTCCGATCCGCCTGGCATCGGCATGCGCGAGCACGATTCCTTTCGCGTCCGTGACGATGACCGCGCCGGCCAGTACGTCGCTCGATGGCGAATCCACCAGGTTGTTGAGAAAGTCGCGGCTTTTCATGCGCAACGAGCCGCCCAACATGCCGTAGACGCCCGAAGCGCCGCGGATCGGCTGGGCGAAGACGATGGACAGCGCACCGCTCACGCGGCTGGACACCACCTCGGATATCTGCGGCTGGCCTTCGCCGATCGTCCGACGGAAGTAGGCACGGTCGGAGATGTCGATCTCCGGATACTTCACGCCGGTGTCGTCGACATAGATGCGCAGGCGTCCGTCCATGCCGGCGACGAAAAGCATCGAGAACATGTCCTTGAGCAGCGGGGTGCTCCTGGCGAACCGGTCCAGGGCGACGGGATCGTCGAGCGCTGCACCTTCGAACTGCTGCGAAAAAGCCTGCAGCGCCCGTTGCAGGTCGACCACCCGCTGCGACAGGAAGGAGGCGGCGCGCACCGCTTCGCTGATCTCGCGCTGCTGTTCGATGACGAGCATGTCGCGCTCTGCGCGCCCGACCAGCAGATAGGCGATGAGTCCGATGCCTGTCATCAAGGCCGCGACGCCGCCCAGCGTCATCCTCAGCTTGAGCGAACCGGCCAAGCCGCGCATCGTCCGCAGGACGTGGGGCTTGGGTGAGTGGTTGCTCATCGAATGTTCATGGGCGGCAATCGCTTATTGTGGCGCCGTTCGAACCTATCGCATCGGTTGCCAATCATGCACGTGGCGCTGCTCACCCCAGGCGGCCGCGACGTGCGAGGTTGCGCATCAGCGCTTCGATGCCGAAGGTCCACGGCGCAATGCGGTCGCTGTGATCGACCCAGTTCACCAGCGTGCCGAGGCGCTCGGAAGCGATGGTCACGCGGTCGCCGATGTGATGGGTGAAACCGGCGCCGGGCGCATCGCGGTCCTGGATCGGCGCGAACATCGTGCCGCAGAACAGCAGGATGCCGTCGGGATACTGGTGATGGCCGCCCATCGCATGGCCGACGAGTTCGAGCGGATCGCGGCTGATGCGCGACATCGAGCTCGCGCCTTCGAGCACGAAGCCGTCATCGCCCTCGACATGCAGGTCGACGACCGCGCTGCGCACCTCTTCGATGCCGAAGCGCTCGTCGAACAGGCGGATGAACGGGCCGATCGCGCAGGAGCCGTTGTTGTCCTTGGCCTTGCCCAGCAGCAGGGCGCTGCGGCCCTCGAAATCCCGCAGGTTCACGTCGTTGCCGAGCGCGGCGCCGACCACCTCGCCGCGCGGCGACACCGCCAGCACGATCTCGGGCTCCGGGTTGTTCCAGGTCGATTTCGGGTGCAGCCCGACGTCGACGCCGGTGCCCACCGAGGCGAGCGGCGCGGCCTTGGTGAAGATCTCGGCGTCGGGTCCGATGCCGACTTCCAGATACTGCGACCACAGCTTCTGCGCGACCAGCACCTCCTTGAGCTGCATCGCGCGCTCGGAGCCCGGTTTGATCGCGGCCAGGTCGTTGCCGACGGCGGCCGTCACTTCGCGCCGCACCGCCTCGGCGCGCGTCGCGTCGCCGCGCGCCTGTTCCTCGATCACGCGCTCGACCATGCTGTCGACGAAGGTGACGCCGGCGGCCTTCACGACCTGCAGGTCGTTGGGCGCGAGCAGGCGGGCGCGGGTCGCGTCGCCGGTGTCGGCCACGGTCGATTCGAGCCAGCGCGACAGCGGGCCCAGCGGCACGCCGTGGCCGGCATCGACGAAGGCACGTACGCGTTGCGCGGCATCGGGCAGGGCGAGCAGCGTGGCGGTGGTCGGCGCCAGTCCGCCGATGTCGATCAGTTCGCCGTCGCGCACGGTCACCGGCGTCGGGCCCCCGGTGTCGTCGCCGCCGGCGAGCCAGGCGCGGCCGATCAGCAGCGCGTGCGCGGCGTCGTGGGGCAGCGTCTGCTGCGGATCGAGGGAGCGGGTGCGAGCGGTCATCTGATGGCGGGTTGCGAGGCCGTTGTTGGTTGCGAGGGAATGGCGTGACCCGACATTCAACAGTCGCGCGGCGCCTGCGACACCCCACGGCACGCACTTTTTGATCGGTATTAACCCTCGAGCCGTCTCCCGTCCGGGCGTAGGCCCGTGCCCACAGTGGTTCGCGGTCGCGCTGGTGCGCGTCTCCGACACGCGGTGGCTACGATTCGGCCGACATGCACGTGCCCCACACCCCCGTCAGTTTCGCGTCCCGGCCGGACGACCTGGTGGTCGCCCGACCCGAAGGCCTGTACTGCCCGGCCGGCGACTTCTTCATCGACCCCTGGCGCCCGGTCGACCGCGCTGTCATCACGCACGCGCATTCCGACCACGCGCGCATCGGCCACGACCATTACCTGGCGCAGACCGACAGCAAAGGCACGCTGCGCACGCGCCTGGGGGCGGGCATCACGCTGCAGACGCTGCCGTACGGCGAGGCCATCGTCCACAACGGCGTGCGGATCTCGCTGCACCCGGCCGGCCACGTGCTCGGCTCGGCGCAGGTTCGTCTCGAACACGGCGGCCGCGTCTGGGTCGCCTCGGGCGACTACAAGACCGAGCCCGACGGCACCTGCGCGCCCTTCGAGCCGGTGCCCTGCGACACCTTCATCACCGAATCGACCTTCGGCCTGCCGATCTACCGCTGGCCGACGCAGGCCGCGCTGTTCGAGGACATCGACGGCTGGTGGCGCCGCAATGCCGAAGAGGGCCGCGCTTCGGTGATGCTCTGCTATTCGTTCGGCAAGGCGCAGCGGGTGCTGCACGGCGTCGATCCGTCCATCGGCCCGATCGTGGTGCACGGGGCGGTCGAGCCGCTGAACGCCGTCTATCGGGCGGCGGGCGTCGCGCTGCCGCCGACGTTCCGCGTCAGCGATCCGGAGGTCAATCCGCAGATGCTCAAGCGCGCGCTGGTGCTGGCGCCGCCTTCGGCGCAAGGCACGCCGTGGATGAAGCGATTCGGCAACTACGCGGACGCTTTCGCCAGCGGCTGGATGCAGCTGCGCGGCACGCGGCGCCGGCGCGGCGTCGATCGCGGCTTCGTGATGTCCGATCATGCCGACTGGCCCGGGTTGCAGAAGGCGATTTCGGGCACCGGCGCCGAGCGCGTGTTCGTCACGCACGGCAGCATCGCGGTGCTGGTGCGGTGGTTGACGGACAACGGGCTGGAGGCGCAGGGGTTCAAGACGGAGTACGGTGACGAGGACGTGGCGGACCGGGCGGAGGGCGTGGCGACCGCGACCGTTGCGAGCCCTTTTCCCGGCCTCCCTCCGGAAGGGGGAGAAGTGCATTGAAAGCCTTCGCCGCCCTCTACCGCGAGCTCGACGCCACCACGTCCAGCCTCGCCAAGCAGGCCGCCCTCCAGCGCTACCTCCGCGCCGCCGAACCGCACGATGCGGCCTGGGCGGTCTACTTCCTGGCCGGCGGCAAACCGCGTCAGCTGGTGCCGACCAAGGTGCTGCGCCTGCTCGCGCAGGAAGCCGCCGGCCTGCCCGAGTGGCTGTTCGACGAAAGCTACGAAGCCGTCGGCGATCTGGCCGAAACCATATCCCTGCTGCTCCCGCCGCCGACCGAGCAGCACGACCTCGGCCTCGCCGTGTGGATCGAAGACCACCTGCTGCCGTTGCGCAAGGCCCTGCCCGAAGCGCTTGCCGACACGCTGCGCATGCAGTGGCGCCAGCTCGCACCCGACGAGCGGCTGGTCTACTTCAAGCTCATGACCGGCAGTTTCCGCGTCGGCGTCTCCCGGCTGCAGGTGACGCAGGCGCTGGCGGCGGTCGGCGGCGTCGACCCGAAGCGCGTCGCGCAGCGGTTGATGGGCTACACGCACATCAGCGGCAAGCCCACGGCGGTCGATTACGGCGGACTGATCGCACCCGAGAGCGACGGCGAACTCGACCGCAAGACCAGCGGCCAGCCGTATCCGTTCTTCCTCGCGCATCCGTTCAACGTGCCGGTCGCGCAGTTCGACGCGCTGCTCGGACCGCCGTCGAACTGGATCGTCGAATGGAAGTGGGACGGCATCCGTGCGCAGGTCGTCAAGCGTGCGGGCGCGGTGTCGCTCTGGTCGCGCGGCGAGGAGCTCGTGACCGACCGTTTTCCCGAACTCGCCGCGATGGGCGAGGCGCTGCCCGACGGCACCGTGATCGACGGCGAGATCGTCGTCTGGCGCAAGGACGAGGCGTTGCCCGAGAGCGCGGGGCTGGTGCAGCCCTTCGCCGAACTGCAGCGCCGCATCGGACGCAAGACGCTCGGGCCGAAGCTGCTGCGCGACATCCCGGTCGTCCTGCTCGGCTACGACCTGCTCGAATGGGAGGGCCGCGACCTGCGCGCGTCGCCGCAGCAGGAGCGCCGCGCGCTGCTCGACGACCTGATCGCGCAGACCGGCCATCCGCAACTGCTCGCGAGCCCGATGCTGACCGGCGACAGCTGGCAGGCGCTGTCGGAGCAGCGCGAAGCCGCGCGGTCGATGGGCGTCGAGGGGATGATGCTGAAGCAACGCCACGCGCACTACGGCGTCGGCCGCACCAAGGACGTCGGCACTTGGTGGAAATGGAAGATCGACCCGTTGAGCATCGACGCCGTGCTGATCTACGCCCAGCGCGGCCACGGCCGGCGCGCCAGTCTCTACAGCGACTACACCTTCGCCGTCTGGGAAGGCCCGCCCGGCCAGCCGGACCGCAAGCTGGTGCCGTTCGCCAAGGCCTATTCGGGACTCACCGACGTCGAGATGGGGCGCGTCGACGCGGTGATCCGCAAGACGACGATCGAGAGCTTCGGCCCGGTGCGCAGCGTGAAGCCGACGCTGGTGTTCGAACTCGGCTTCGAGGGCATCGCGAAGAGTTCGCGCCACAAGAGCGGCATCGCGGTGCGTTTTCCGCGGATGCTGCGGTGGCGGGAGGACAAGCCGGTGGAGGAAGCGGACACGCTGGAGACGCTCGCGGCGTTGCTGCCGTCCACGACATGAAGCAGGCCGATCTCCTCGCCTGGTTCACCGCGCGCGGCTGGAAACCCTTCAAGTTCCAGCGCGAAGTCTGGAAAGCCATCGCCGACGGCCGGTCCGGCATGCTGCACGCGACCACCGGCGCCGGCAAGACCTACGCCGTCTGGCTCGGCGCGCTGAAGGCGTTTCCGGCCGAGGCGACGATGTCGAGCAGCCGGCCGACGGCGAAGAAGATCGCGCCGCCGCTCACGGTAATCTGGATCACGCCGATGCGCGCGCTCGCGGCCGACACGCTGCGCGCGCTGCAGCAGCCGCTCGAAGCGCTGGCCCCCGGCTGGTCGGCCGGTGCGCGCAGCGGCGACACGACCTCCAGCGAGCGCAGCGCGCAGAACACGCGACTGCCGACGGTTCTCGTCACCACGCCCGAGAGCCTCTCGGTCCTGCTCGCGCGCGCCGACGCCAAGGACGTGCTGGGCACCGTGAAGATGGTCGTCGTCGACGAGTGGCACGAGCTGCTCGGCAACAAGCGCGGCGTGCAGGTGCAGCTCGCGCTGGCACGGCTGCGCAAGTGGAATCCGGCGCTTTGCGTCTGGGGCATGTCGGCCACGCTGGGCAACCTCGGCGAGGCGATGCGCACGCTGCTGGGCCACGACGACGGCACGATGGTGCAGGGCGAGGTGCCCAAGGAACTGGTGATCGATTCGCTGCTGCCCGGTCGCGCCGAGCGCTTTCCGTGGGCCGGCCATCTGGGCCTGACGATGGTGCCGCAGATGGTGGCCGAAATCGCATCGAGCAGCACGACGCTGGTTTTCACCAACACGCGCTCGCAGGCCGAGATCTGGTATCACGCGATCCTCGAAGCGAAGCCGGAATGGGCCGGAGTGATCGCGCTGCACCACGGCTCGCTCGACCGCGACGTGCGCGAGTGGGTCGAGGCCGGGCTCAAGAGCGGCGTGCTGCGGGCGGTGGTCTGCACGTCGAGCCTGGACCTGGGCGTCGATTTCCTGCCGGTCGAGCGGGTGCTGCAGATCGGCTCGCCCAAAGGCGTGGCGCGGCTGCTGCAGCGCGCCGGGCGATCGGGCCATGCGCCGGGGCGGCCGTCGCGCATCACGCTGGTACCGACGCACAGTATCGAGATGGTCGAAGGCGCGGCGGCGCGCGCGGCTGTCGCGGCCGGGCACATCGAGGCGCGCTCGACGCCCGAGCAGCCGCTCGACGTTCTGGTGCAGCACCTGGTGACGGTCGCGCTCGGCGGTGGTTTCACGCCCGACGCGCTCTACGACGAGGTGCGCAGCACGGCCGCGTTCGCCAACCTGTCCCGCGACAGCTGGGACTGGTGCCTGGGCTTCGTGCGGCAGGGCGGACAGTCGCTGTCGGCCTACCCGGACTTCCAGCGCGCGGTGCCCGACGTCGAAGGCGTCTGGCGCGTGCCCGATCCACGGCTCGCGCGCCGCCACCGCATGAATATCGGCACCATCGTGAGCGACGCGAGCATGTCGGTGCAGTACGTGGGCGGCGCGAAGATCGGCACGGTCGAGGAAAGCTTCGCGGCGCGGATGAAGCCCGGCGACTGCTTCTTGTTCGGCGGCCGGCCGCTCGAGATGGTGCGCATCCGCGAGATGACCGCCTGGGTGAAGCGCGCGAGCGGCAAGCGTCCGGCCATCGCGCGCTGGGGCGGCAGCAAGTTCCCGATGTCGGCGACGCTGGCCGCGGCGTTCGTGCAGCAGCTCGCGCTGGCCGAGGAAGGGCGCTACGACACGCCGGAGCTGCGCTGCGTGCGGCCGCTGCTCGAGATCCAGCAGCAGTGGTCGTCGCTGCCGACGCCGCAGACGCTGCTGGCCGAAGCGCTGAAGACGCGCGAGGGCTGGCACCTGTTCCTCTACCCGTTCGCCGGCCGGCACGTCCACCTGGGGCTGGCGAACCTGCTGGCATGGCGCGTCGCGCAGCACGCGCCGCGCACGTTCTCCATCGCGGTGAACGACTACGGCTTCGAGCTGCTGAGCGCCACCGAGGTCGACTGGCCGACGCTGCTGCCGCAGGTGCTGCGCCCCGGCCACGATGCGCAGTCGCTCGACGCGATGGCGCACGGCACGCAGGAGGAAGGCGAGCGTGTCGCGCTGCTGCACGAAGTGCTCGAAAGCCTGAACGCCACCGAACTCGCGCGCCGGCGCTTCCGGGAAATCGCGCGCGTGTCGGGACTGATCTCGCAGGGCTTTCCGGGCGAGAAACGCAGCAACAAGCAGCTGCAGGCCTCGTCGTCGCTGTTCTGGGAGGTGTTCCGCAAGTACGACCCGGGCAACAAGCTGCTGTTGCAGGCCGAGCAGGAACTGCTGGCGCAGGAGCTGGAAATCGGCCGGCTGCGCGCGAGCCTCCAGCGCATGAACGCGCAGCGGCTGGTGGTCAACACGGTCGCGCGGCCGACGCCGTTCGCCTTTCCGTTGATCGTCGAGCGCTTTCGCGAGCAGCTGAGCAACGAGAGCGTGGCCGACCGCATCGCGCGGATGCTGGAGCAGCTGGAGAAGGCGGCGGGCGGGGCGGCACCGGTCGGCGACGTGAAGGCCGGCATGGCGTTCGGCAAGGAAGGCGGCACCGAGCGCGAACCGGGCAGCGCATCGCGTCCGCGCCGGGAGCGCAAACCCTCGCGCCCGTTGCCGCCGTTGTGACGCATTTCACGCGATGCCTCGTTTAAGCTGGCGCCCATGACCAGCACCAACTCCAAGACCTACGACTCCGTTCCTTCCCGCAAGGTGGCCTTCCTCGGCCTCGGCGTGATGGGTTTCCCGATGGCGGGCCACCTCGCGAAAGCCGGCCACGGCGTGACGGTCTACAACCGTTCACCGGCCAAGGCGCATGCTTGGGCGGCCGAGTTCGGCGGCCAGAGTGCCGCCACGCCGCGCGAAGCCGCCGCCGGCGCCGAGATCGTCTTCTGCTGCGTCGGCAACGACGACGATCTGCGCTCGGTGGTGCTCGGCGACGACGGCGCCTTCGCCGGCATGGCCAAGGGCACCGTGTTCGTTGACCACACGACCGCCTCGGCCGACGTCGCGCGCGAACTCGCCGCGCTCGCCGCCGAGCACGGCCTGCAGTTCATCGACGCCCCGATCTCCGGTGGCCAGGCCGGTGCGCAGAACGGCGCGCTGACCGTGATGTGCGGCGGCGACGCGGCGACCTTCGACGCGATCAGGCCGGCCGCGGGCGCGTTCGCGCGCGCGATCACGCTGCTGGGCGCGAGCGGCTCGGGCCAGCTGGCCAAGATGGTCAACCAGATCTGCATCGCCGGCGTGGTGCAAGGGCTGAGCGAGGCCGTGGCCTTCGGTCAGCGCGCGGGCCTCGACATGGAGGCCGTGCTCGGCGTCATCGGCAAGGGCGCCGCGCAGAGCTGGCAGATGGAGAACCGCGGCAAGACCATGATCGAAGGCAAGTTCGACTTCGGCTTCGCGGTCGACTGGATGCGCAAGGACCTGGGTCTGGTGCTCGGCGAGGCCAACCGCAACGGCGCGCGCCTGCCGATGACCGCGCTGGTCGACCAGTTCTACGCCGACGTGCAGCAGGCCGGCGGTGCGCGCTGGGACACGTCGAGCCTGATCACCCGGCTCAAATAGGCCGGGCCGGCATGCTTCAGCGGATCGGCGTGGCGACCGCGCCGCCGCTCGAGGGCAGCGGCGCCATCGGCGGCAGCGGCACGTTGGAGGTCGAGGACGACGAGGGCGACGAATAGGAAGACGGCGCGACGGTCTCGGCCGAGCCGGAAGAAGAAGGCGATGGCGTCTGCCGCTGCTGGCTGGCGAGCTCGGCCTCGGTGATGACCTCCACCACGCGCACCACCTTGTTCACGCCCTGCACGCCGCGCGCGATGTCGGTGGCGCGGTCGGTCTCGCGCCGGGTCGCGAGGCCCATCAGGTAGACCACGTTGCGCTCGGTCACGACCTTGAACGAGGTCGCGAATATGTCCTTGGCGTCCAGCAGCGAGGCCTTGACCTTGCCGGTGATGAAGGTGTCGTTGGATCGCTGCTGGAACGAGCTCGAGAAGCCGACCGTCAGCTCGTCGACCACCGAGCGCACGTTGTCGACGCGGCGGACCACCTCCTCGGCACGGCGCTTGTCGGCCTCGCTGCCGACGCTGCCGGTCAGCAGCACCTGGCGGTTGAAGCTGGTGAGGCTCACGTACATCTGGTCGTTGGCGATCTCGCGGATGCGGGCGGCGCCGCGCAGCTCGATGCCCTGGTCGTCGAGCTGCGCGCCCGAGGTACGGCGGTCGGTCGCGACCAAACCCGCGCCACCCGCGGCACCGGCCACCACCAGCGGCACGCAGGCCGTGAGCGCGCCGGCCAGTGCGGCCACCGCAGTGAGCGCCAGCGCGAAGCGTCGAATCGAAGTCGTCGTCATGAAGAACTTTCCTGTTCACCGAGTAATTGGGCGTCCACGCCGTCGCACAGGCAATGCAGTGCGAGCAGGTGGACTTCGTGGATGCGTGCGGCGCGCTCGTGCGGCACGTTGATCTGGACATCGGTCTCGCGCAATGCGCGGCCGGCCGACCCGCCGTTGCCCGCGAGCAGCGCCACCACGGTCATGTCGCGCTCGTGCGCGGCTTCGATCGCGCCGAGCACCGAGGCGGCCTGTCCGCTCGCGCTCAGCACCAGCAGCACGTCGCCGGCCTGTCCGAGCGCGCGCACCTGGCGCGCGAAGCGGTCGCGGTCGATGGCCTCGGCGCGGTCGGCCGCCGGGTCGCTGGGGTCGCCGGGAAGGGCGATGGCGGCGAGTTCGGGACGTTCGCGCTCGAAGCGGCTCACGAACTGGGCCGCGAACTGCGCGGCCAGCAGGCCCGAGACGCCGGCGCCGCAGGCGAGGATCTTGCCGCCGCTGGTGACGCAGGCCAGCAACGCCTGCATGGCCTGGGAGATCGGTTTGCTGAGCGCCGGGCCTGCCTGGTAGTTGAGGTCGGCACTGTCGATGAAGTGCTGCTGAATCCGTTGCTCTAGCATGGGCGGCGATGATAACCGGCACCACCGCACACGCAGCTGCGATGGCCCTACCCGGCGTCGAACGCGCCCGGCAGCCATTCGATGCCGTCCTCGACCAGCACGACGTCGAAGCGGCAGGGCGGCAAGGTGCGCAGCGTCATCAGGTAGTGGCGCGCCGCGAAGACGATGCGCCGCTGCTTGGAAAACGTGATGCTGCCGCCGGCACCGCCGTGCGTGCCGCTGGCGCGCTGCCGCACTTCGACGAACACCAGCGTGTCGTCGCGCCCATCGCGCGCATCGCGCATCACCAGGTCGATCTCGCCGCCGCCGCGCCCCGGGGTTCGATAATTGCGCGTCACCAGCCGCAGGCCTGCCGCCTCCAGATGCGCCAGCGCCGCGTCCTCGGCCGCATCGCCGCGCTGCTTGGTGGTTTTCGAAATCGTCGACCTGCCGTCCCCAAGGAAATCCATTGAATGCACTCGCTCCCGCCACGTTTGGCGCCGCCCTGTCGGCCGCGCGCGATGCCGCGGGTGCGCAGCATTATCCGCAGGCTACGCTCTACGTCGTCGCCACGCCGATCGGCAACCTGGCCGACATCACGTTGCGGGCGCTGCATGTCCTGCAACTCGTCGACGTGGTCGCCTGCGAGGACACGCGCCATACCCAGGGCCTGCTGCGTGCCTGCGGCATCGACCGGCCGCATGCGCAGTTGCTGGCGCTGCACCAGCACAACGAGGCCGAGGCCGCGCAGTCGGTGGTGGCGCGGCTGTCGCACGGCGAACGCATCGCCTACGTGAGCGACGCCGGCACGCCGGGCGTGAGCGATCCGGGAGCGCGGCTGGTCGCCGCCGTGCGCGAAGCCGGCCATCGCGTGCTGCCGCTGCCCGGGGCCAGCAGCGTCACGACGCTGCTCAGCGCGGCGGGGCTGGTGGCCTCCGGCGACGAGAGCAGCGCCTTCGTCTTCGCGGGCTTCCTGCCCACCAAGGCGGGCGAGCGCGACGCGGCCGTCGAGGTGCTGGCCGGCGAGCCGCGCAGCGTGGTGCTGCTGGAGGCACCGCATCGCATCGAAGCGCTTGCGCGCGCGCTGTCGGTGCTGGGCGAGCGCCGCGTGACGATCGGGCGCGAACTCACCAAGCAGTTCGAGGAGATCGCGACCGTGCTCGCAAGTGAGCTCGCAGCATGGTTCGCCGCCGGCCGCGACCGCACGCGGGGCGAGTTCGCGCTGGTGCTGCATCCGGTGGCCGTGCAGGTCGACGACGGCGCGGCGTCGGAGCGCGTGTTGCGCTTGCTGCTGAAGGAGCTGCCCGTGAAGACGGCGGTAAAGCTCGCCGCCGAAATAACCGGCGCTCCACGCAACGCACTCTACGAAACGGCGCTGCGCCTGCGCGATGGCGACTCAAACGCGGAAAGCTGAAGTTCCGGCGCTCAGCCGTCAAGCTCCGGACAGCGCCCGAAGATGCCGTCCGCGTTGAGCGGAATGCGGCGCGGGCTCCGCTGACAGTCGTGAACGCGCTGCCGATGTGCCACGTTCGTGTGCAGACGGCACCGTGGCCGGCGTGTCCCCCGACGCATGCGCAGTGGCCTTGGGAACGCATGGCGCAAGCCTGCCGCCGGTGGGAAGGCGACAGGTCGACGATGGTCGGCCATGGTCGGCCATGGTCGGCCATGGTCGGCGTTTCGCCGGTCCCTCATCAGCGCCCTTCGATGCGGAACAGCGTCGTCGGCAGTGCGTTCGGGCTGGCCGGGTTGAACCAGGTCATGTCCTGGATGCGCGAGCTCGTCACGTAGACCGCGCCGTCGGGGCCTTCGGCCATCGTGTCGGGCCAGCGCAGGCGGGCATCGCGCACCAGCACGCGCAACGGCGCGGCGACAGTGTCGCGCACCTTGACGGCATCGTCCTCGGGGGCGGTGACGTACATGCGGCCGTCACGGCCGATCAGCAGGCCGTCGGCCACGCCGTTCTCGCCGACGCGCACGACGCGGGCGGCCAATTGCTGCGGTGTGATCGCGGTATCGGTGAGCACGGCGGTCGGCAGGCTGTAGAGCGTCTTGCCCTTGATCGCCTGCCAGTAGAGCGTCGCGCCGTCGGGTGACAGCGCGATGCCGTCGGCCGAGAACCCGACGCCCCGACCGTCGGTCTGGCGCAGCACCTTGCCGTCCGCCTTCACCTGCACGTCCTTCTCGACCTGCGTGCTCGGATGGCCGTCGAGCAGGCGGCGCGAGCGGCCGGTCGACAGGTCGACCACGATCAGCGCGCCCTTGGCGCCCGAATCGGTGATGTAGCCATAACGTCCGTCGGGGCTGAAGCGAATGTCGTTGAGGTAGCTGCCCTGGGGCGCGATCGTCTCGTCGAACGCGATGGTCTGCGCGGCGCGGTTGGTCGCGAGGTCGAGCCTCACGAGCTTGGCGCCCATCGGCACCAGCAGCGCCTGTGCCGGCGCCGCGGCGTCGAGCGCCCAGACGTTGCCTTGGCGGTCGGCCACCACGCTCTGCACGCAGACCCAGTGCTCGCGCGGGTTCAGCTCGTCCTTGCGCGCGTTGCGCCAGGCGTTCCAGCGGTCGTCGGGGAAGGGGCGGATCGAGCCGTCCTTGAGCACTTCGGCGACAGACACCGGAGAGTCTTCGGTCCAGCGCGGGAAATTCACGAAGATGCGGCCGTCGCGCGAGACGGTGACGCCGGTGACCTGGTGGTCGAAACGCGCCACCGTCTGCAGCGTGGCGCTGCCGGTGGCCGGATAGGTGGGGGCGGTGGCGGTGACGGTGGCGGAGGTCGGGTTCTGCGCGCAGGCGGCCAGCAGCACGGCGGCACCGATGGCGCCGAGTGCGGCGAGGGATCTGGGAAGTCGCATGGCAAGTCTCTGGAGGATGGAAAAGCCGATGAACATCGCGGCATCGCGCGGACCACGTTGTAGGCCTTGAGGCGCAGGCTGTGCGGGTGGTCGTCGAAGCGGCTTGCCGGGCCGACAATGCATCCATGCCGATTCACCGGGACGTCCATGACTGCTTCGCCTCCAGGCCCGCACATCGAAACCGATTTTCACGCGCTGCTCGACGCGCGATTCAGCTGCCGCGGCTATCTGCCCGACCCCGTGCCGCGCGCCACCGTCGAAACCATCCTCGCGCTCGCGCAGCGCACGCCGTCCTGGTGCAACTCCCAGCCGTGGCAGGTGGCGATCACCGGCACCGCCGCGACGCATCGCCTGCGCGCGGCGCTGCAGCGACCCGAAGCCACCGCCGACACTTCGCACGACATCGAGCCACCGAGGGCCTACGAGGGCCGCTACCGGGAGCGGCGGCGCGGGTGCGGCTACCAGCTCTACGACAGCGTGGGCATCGCGCACGACGACCGGACGGCATCGGCGGTGCAGGCGGCGGAGAACTTCCGCTTCTTCGGTGCGCCTCATTTCGCGCTGGTCACGACCGAGGCCGTGCTGGGCACCTACGGCGTGCTGGACTGCGGCGCCTGGGTCAACAATTTCATGCTGGCCGCACGCAGCTTCGGCGTGGCCAGCATCGCCCAGGGCGCGCTCGCCGCCCGCTCGCCGTTCCTGCGCCGCTGGTTCGAGTTGCCGCCGGAGCGCCTGGTGCTCTGCGGCATCTCGTTCGGCTACGAAGACCCTGCGCATCCGGCCAACGGATTTCGCACCACGCGTGCGCCGCTCGGCGAAGTCGCGCGCTGGATCGAGAAATGACTTCCGAGCGGGTCGCGGCAGTGATCGCGGACGGCAAGGTCGTCTGCGCGATCGGTGTTTTCACGTCGCAGATGAGCGAATCGCCACCGTCGCTCGTGCGCCGTTCGTTCGTCGCCGTCGACGCGCCGGCCCGGAGGCCGGTGGACTGCTACAGCTTCGCGATCGACACTTCGGTCGACTTCACCAGCGCCACCACCTCCGAACCGACGACCAGCGCCAGGTCGTTGACGGAGCGGGTGGTGATGACCGAGGTGACGATGCCCCACGGGGTCTCGACGTCGACTTCGGAGACGGCGTCGCCACGGACGATCTCCCGGATCTTGCCCTCGAACTGGTTGCGTACGTTGATGGCATGGATGGTCATGGATGGCCCCTTTGAAAGTGCAGGTTAGGCTGGCCGCCGTGTTTCGCGAACGAAGAAAAACGAAGTTGTTTCCTCGGTTTCCGCTGGGCGAGGAAGCCCGCGTGCGCATCGCGCACGGGCCGGCACGGACAATCGAGGCCCGCCCGCCGAACCGCAACCCATCGATTCCCACGACTGCCAACGATGCCGCTCGATCCGAACAAGCCATCACTCACGCCGGGCAAGGCCCGCCGCCTGCGCACCGAGGCCGACAAGCTCGCCGCGTTCTGCCTCGTCGTGCGCGCGGCGTCGACCGCGCCCGATCAGGCCGCGTTCGCGGAGATCGTGCGCGCGGCCTCGAAGGCGATGCGCGCGAGCTTCGGCGGCGGTTCGATCACGTCGGCCTTCGCCTGGGTGTCCGGGCGCGCAGGACGGGAGGCACTCGACAGCCTCGTCGCCGGCGAGGTCGAGCTGACCGGGCCGCTGACGCTCGAACAGGTGACCGAGGCCGTCGCGCTGGCGCGTGAAGCGGAGCGGTTGCGCGAATCGGGCGCCGCTTCGTAACCCCTTCGCGCCTTCGGGGATCGGACCGAAAAACCGCGTTGCCCGGCCTTCACGCCGGACCTTGAAGGAAAAAAACATGAAGAGACAGACGCTGCTTCGCCTCGCGGCCGCCACCGCCGCCCTCGTCGTCACGATCGGCGCGCCTGCGTCGGCCGCCACCTGGCCCGACCGCCCGGTCTGCCTGGTGGTGCCCTTCCCGCCCGGACAGGCCACCGACATCTTCGCGCGTGCCTTGGCCGAACAGCTCGGCAAGCGCCTGGGCCAGCCAGTCGTCGTGGACAACAAAGGCGGCGCCGGCAGCAATATCGGCACCGAACTGGTGGCGAACGCGCAGCCCGACGGCTACACCCTGCTCGTGGCGGGCAGCGCGATGGCCGTGAACCATACGCTCTACAAATCGCTGCCCTACGACGTCAAGAAGGAGCTCACCGGCATTTCGCTCGTCGCGAAAGTGCCGCTGGTGTTCCTGGCGACGCCGGCCTCCGGCATCACTTCGGTCCAGGACCTGATCCGGCGGGCGAAGGCCGAGCCGGGCGTGCTCAACTACGCCAGCGCCGGCGTCGGTGGCACGCAGCACCTCTCGGCGGAAATGTTCAAGGCGGCCACCGGCACCTTCATCACCCACATCCCCTACCGCGGCAGCGGCCCGGCGCAGGCGGACTTCATGGCCGGACAGGTGCCGCTGATGGTGGATTCGGTGACCGCGGCGCTGCCGCTCATCCAGAGCAAGCGCGCGGTGCCGCTGGCCGTGACGTCGACCGACCGATCCCTGCAGCTGCCCGGCGTGCCCGCCATGCGCGAGACGGGCGTCGCCGAACTCAAGAGCTTCGAAGGCGTCGGCTGGCTGGGGCTGATGGCGCCGGCGCACACGCCGCCCGAGGTGCTGGCGCGTCTGCACCAGGAGGTCGATGCCATCCTGCGGTCGGAGCAGACGGTGCGCTTCATCGGCGACCGGGGCTCGATCGCCTCGCCGTCGACCGGGCCGGAATTCGACCGCTTCATCCAGACGGAGATCGTCAAGTGGGGCGAGGCGGTGAAGCGGTCGGGGGCGACGGCGCAGTAGACGCGCGCCGGAAAGCCCTGTGGTGAAGCCCCGGCGCCGACCTGGCGCGCGGCCGTCTTGTCCAAGGAGATCCGAATGCTCGCTGCCATCTACGACCGTACGGGCCTCGCACGCGAAGTGCTTCGCGTCGTCGAGCTCCCGGACCCGCATCCCGGTCCCGGAGAAGTCCGGGTCCGTCTGCGCTGGTCGGGCATCAATCCGTCGGACGTGAAGTCGCGCGCGGCGCCCGCACCGTCCGGACTCCCGCACTCGTTCGTCGTGCCGCACAGCGACGGCATGGGCGTGATCGACGAGCTCGGCGACGGCGTCGGCTCCGGACGCCTCGGGCAGCGCGTCTGGTTGTGGAAAGCGGCCTGGAACCCACTCGGCGGACGCCAGTTCGGCACCGCCGCGCGGTACGTCGTGTTGCCGACCGCGCTGCACGCGTTGTCGCTGCACGGCGGCATCGAAGGGCGCAGCGTGCTCGTGAGCGGCGGCGCGGGCGCCGTCGGCCGGCATGCGATCCAGTTCGCGCGGCTGCCCGGTGCGCGCCAGGTGATCGCGACGGCGAGCACACTGGAGCGGCGCTGGACCTGCAGGTACTCGCCCGCACGGGCGAAATCGTCGTCTGCGGCAGCGGCACGCCGGTCTTCCAGACGCCGTACCGGCCAGCGCTCGGACGCGGGCTGTCGACGCACTTCTTCCTCGTCTACACCCTGAGCGCCGCAGACCGTCGGCACGCGATGGAGGTGTTGGACGGCTTTCTCACGCGGCCCGACCTCGATCACGCCGTCGCGCAGCGCTGGCCGCTCGCACGGGTCATCGAGGCCCACGAGGCGGTCGAGCGGAAGCCGGTGTCGGGCAACGTGCTGCTCGCCATTCCCTGAGCGCGATCGTCGTCGGCCGGGCTCGACAGCCTCTCCATTCACCACAGGGATACGCGATCCATGAAACCGCACGTCGTCTGCCACATGCTCAGTCCGCTCGACGGCCAGCTGCTCGTCGATGCCTGGGCGCCCGACGGCAGTCCGCTGCGCCAGCAGATCCTGGACGAATACCGGCTGCTGCACGGCGAATTCGCCGCCGATGCCTGGCTCGCCGGCACGACCACGATGAAGGAGTTCGCCAAGGGCGAGGCTGCGACCGCGGTCGAGTGGCCGTCATCGCCGCCCGTGCGTCCCTGGCATCTCGCCGACGCGCAGGCCCGCCACTTCGCGATCGCGATCGACCGCAAGGCGTGCCTCCACTGGCACACGCCGACGGCCGACGGCGGTCATGTGGTCGTGGTCCTGAGCGCGTCGGTGCCCGATGCGCATCTGGCCGAACTCACCGCGGCGCGCGTCTCGTGCTGGTCGAGCTCAACGACCGGCTCGGCATCCGCACCGTGCTGCTCGAAGGTGGCGGCCGGATCGACGGCGCGTTTCTCCAGGCCGGCGTGGTCGACGAGATCAACCTGCTGCCGGCGCCGGCCATCGGCGGCGGTTCGGGAAGTCCGGCGATCTTCGAAGCCGGCGAGAAGGGCCTCGGCGGACGCGCGAAGCTGGAACTGAAGTCGGCGCGTCCGGTCGCGGGCGGCGCGGTCCACCTGCGCTATCGCGTCGTGACTGCCTAGGCCGCCGAACACGCGGGACAACGAAAAACCCGCTACGCCTTGCAGCGTGCGGGTTCTTGAGAGTTCCTGGGACTACTTTGACTACTTGGGAACAGTGTCTGGTCCCGCCGCCTGGAATCGAACCAGGATCTCAGCCTTCGGAGGGCCGAATTCTATCCGTTGAAATACAGCGAGGGAGTTGCTTACGCCGAGGCGGCAAGCGGTCGATTATCGCCTAACTCGACGCCCCTCGCGGCGAACGACCGCTCGAACCCCAGTCCGGCCACGTACACGCCGAAGCTTTGCCGTCCCGCCTCGATCAGTTCGAAAGCTTTCGGGTCGAGCAGCCAGTTCTGGATCAGTCCGCTGATCAGCGCGTGCAGACCCTGCGCCGCGACGGTCGCCGGAATGGCGAGCCTGACGTGCTGACGCCGGGCCGCGATGCGCAGCGCTTTCTCGAAATCCGCGACGCAGGCGTTGCGTGAGGTCAGGTGCCGGTGGTGCACCGACTGCATCTCCGTCGTGTACTCGACCTTGTGCGTCGCCACTTCGAACACGCGGCGCACCTGCGGGTCGGCGGTCATGAGTTCGAGCGCGGCGATCAGCATGGTTTCGACAGCGCCCAGCGGTTCCTGGTCAGCCTCGACCGATTTCTGCGCGGCCGCTTCCAGCGGAAGCTTCACGCGTTCCATCATGGCGTTGAAGAGATCGGCCTTGTCTTTGAAGTGCCAGTAGATGGCGCCACGCGTCGCGCCAGCGTGCTGTGCGATCTGCTGCAGCGAGGTCTGCGAGACGCCCTGAGCCTGGAACAGCACCTCGGCCGCGTCGAGCAGCCGGTGGCGCGTGGCAAGGGCCTCTTCCTTCGTGTGACGGGCCAATGGGTCTCCTGCGGAAATCGAGCCAAATCTCGGAGGGTTGACTATACATGCACGAATGTATGTAAACTCGACGACTTTTCGATGTCCCCTGCGGGTATGTCGCCTTGACGGCACAAAAATCCACCCGCAGCCGGCCCCCAGTTTTGCTTCAAAGGACTCACATGCCGCATTCGCATGTCTTTTCGCGCCGGTTCCTGCCTTCCGGCCGTCTGGTTTTCGCAGGCGCCGCCGTCGTGGTCATGGCTGCGCTCGCGGCATGCGGCAAGGGCAAGGAGCAGGCCGCCGCCGCGCCGGCCGCCGCCCGGCCGCCGACCGAAGTCGGCGTGGTGGTGGCGACACCGACCAACGTCGGTCTCGTGACCGAATTGCCGGGCCGGCTCGAAGCGTCGCGCATCGCACAGGTGCGGGCGCGTGCCGCCGGCATCCTGCAGGAGCGGCTCTTCCGCGAAGGCAGCGACGTGAAGGCCGGGCAACCGCTGTTCCGCATCGATGCCTCGCCGCTCACGGCCGCATCGCAGAGCGCGCAGGCGAGTCTCGCGCGCGCCGAAGCGAACGCCGTGCAGGCCAAGGCGCTGGCCGACCGCTACAAGCCGCTGGTCGAGGCCAACGCGGTGAGCAAGCAGGAATACGCGAATGCCGTCGCATCGCAGAAGGCCGCCGAAGCCGACGTGGCGGTGGGCCGCGCGAGCCTGCAGACCGCGAAGATCAACCTCGGCTATGCCGCTGTCACGGCGCCGATCTCGGGCCGCATCGGCCGCTCGCTGGTGACCGAAGGCGCACTGGTCGGGCAGGGCGACGTCACCCAGCTCGCGGTGATCCAGCAGATCAATCCGCTCTATGTCAATTTCACGCAGTCGGCCAACGACGTGCTCAAGCTGCGCCGCGCGATGCAGGACGGCAGGTTCGTGCGTGTCGACGGCAGCGGCGCCGCCAGCGTGCGGCTGGTGCTCGAAGACGGCACCGAATATCCAACGCCGGGCAAGCTGCTGTTCACCGACCTGACGGTCGACCAGACCACCGGCCAGGTCACGCTGCGTGCCGAAGTGCCCAATCCGAAGGGCGACCTGCTGCCCGGCCTCTACGTGCGCGTGCGCATCGAGCAGGCCCAGGTCGAGAACGCCATCACGCTGCCGCAGCAGGCCGTGACGCGCAGCCAGAAGGGCGACACCGTCACGGTGGTCGATGCCGAGGGCAAGATGAGCCAGCGCACGGTCAAGATCAGCGCCGCCAAGGACAACCAGTGGGTGGTGCTCGAAGGCCTGAAGGCCGGCGAGCAGGTGATGGTCGACGGCTTCCAGAAGCTGCAGATGCTGCCGCCGGGATCCGCCGTGAAGGCCGTGCCGTGGACCAAGCCCACCACCACCGCACCGGCTGCGGCCGCCTCCGCCCCTGCCGCCGCCGCGCCCGCTGCTTCGGCACCGGCTGCCAAGTAAGGAGCCCGCCGCATGGCAAAGTTCTTCATCGATCGGCCCATCTTCGCGTGGGTGATCGCACTCTTCATCATCGTGATGGGCGGCGTGTCGATCACGCAGCTGCCGATCGCGCAGTATCCGCCGGTCGCGCCGCCCGCGATCGTCATCAACACCGCCTACCCGGGAGCCTCGGCGCAGACTCTCGAGGAGAGCGTGTTGTCGGTGATCGAGCGCGAGATGAACGGCTCGCCCGGCATGATCTATGTCGAGTCGGTCGCGCAGGCCGACGGTACCGGCACCATCACCGTTACCTTCGAGCCTGGTACCAACGCCGACCTGGCGCAGGTCGACGTGCAGAACCGGCTGTCGCGCGCCACGCCGCGCCTGCCCGCGGCAGTGACCCAGCAGGGCGTGCGCGTCGACAAGTCCCGGGCCAATTTCCTGGCATTCGTGATCCTGTCGTCCGACAACCCGGCCTATGACCCGATCGCGCTCGGCGACTACGCCTCGCGCAACGTCCTGCCCGAACTGCAGCGCGTACCCGGCATCGGCCAGGCCCAGCTGTTCGGCACCGAGCGCGCCATGCGGATCTGGATCGACCCGGCCAAGATGCAGGGTTACAACATCTCGTCGGCCGAGGTCAGCGCCGCGATCCGGGGGCAGAACGCCCAGGTCTCGTCGGGCACGATCGGCGACCTGCCCAACCTCAGCGGCCAGGGCATCTCCGCCACGGTCGTGGTCACCGGCCAGCTCTCGACCGTGGCGCAGTTCGGCAACATCGCCTTGCGCGCGAACACCGACGGCTCGACGGTGCGGCTGCGCGACGTCGCCCGCATCGAGCTCGGCGGCCAGGCGTATTCGACCTCGGCGCGACTGAACGGCCAGCCGGCCGTCGGTATCGGCGTCCAGCTGTCGCCGAGCGGCAATGCGCTCAACGCGGCCAAGGCCGTGCGCACCAAGATGACCGATCTGGCGAAGTTCTTCCCGCAAGGCGTCAAGTGGGACGTGCCCTACGACAGCTCCAACTTCGTGAAGATCTCGATCACGCAGGTGGCCGAGACGCTGCTCGAGGCGGTGGCGCTGGTGTTCGTCGTGATGTTCCTGTTCCTGCAGAACTGGCGCTACACCATCATTCCGACCATCGTGGTGCCGATCGCGCTGCTGGGTACCCTGGGCGTGCTGCTGGCGCTGGGCTTCTCGATCAACGTGTTGACCATGTTCGGCATGGTGCTGGTGATCGGCATCGTGGTGGACGATGCGATCGTGGTGGTGGAGAACGTCGAGCGGATCATGACCGAGGAAGGCCTTCCGCCCGTCGAGGCGACGCGCAAGGCCATGACGCAGATCTCGGGCGCCATCATCGGCGTGACCGTGGTGCTGATCTCGGTGTTCGTGCCGCTGGCGTTCTTCTCCGGATCGACCGGCAGCATCTACCGCCAGTTCTCGGCGGTGATGGTGTCGTCGATCGCGTTCTCGGCGTTCATGGCGCTCTCGCTGACGCCCGCGCTCTGCGCGACGCTGCTCAAGCCGGTCGAGGCCGGCGGCCACCACGAGAAGAAGGGCTTCTTCGGCTGGTTCAACCGCACGTTCACGCGCACGGCCAAGGGCTACGAAGGTTTCGTCAAGCGCATCCTGCGTCGGGCCGGCCGCTACCTGATCATCTATGCCGTGCTGGTCGGCGTGGTCGCCTTCGCCTACATGCGCCTGCCGACGTCGTTCCTGCCGCAGGAAGACCAGGGCAACGTGCTGGTCAACGTGCAGCTGCCCCCGGGCGCGACGCAGGAGCGAACGCTGTCGGTGATCCAGAAGGTCGAGGCGTTCATGCTCAAGCAGCCCGAGGTGCAGAGCATGGTCGGCGTGCTGGGCTTCAGCTTCTCCGGCCTTGGCCAGAATGCGGCGCTCGCCTTCGTGACGCTGAAGAACTGGGACGAGCGCACCGGCAAGGGCGAGACGGCGGACGCCGTCGCCGGCCGCGCGTTCGGCGGGCTGTCGGGCATCCGCGATGCGTTCATCTATCCGCTGAGCCCGCCGCCGATCCCTGAGCTGGGCAACGCCAGCGGCTTCACGTTCCGCCTGCAGGACCGTGCCGGCGCGGGACACGACGCACTGGTCGCTGCACGCAACCAGCTGCTCGGCCTGGCCTCGAAGAGCCCGCTGCTCGCCCAGGTCCGCCCGAACGGCCTCGAGGATGCGCCGCAGCTGCAGATCGACATCGACCGCGACAAGGCCAGCGCGCTGGGCGTGACCTTCGACGCCATCAACAGCGCTTTGTCGAACTCGCTCGGTTCGAGCTACGTCAACGATTTCCCGAACCAGGGACGGCTGCAGCGCGTGGTGGTCCAGGCCGATGCTCCGGCGCGGATGCAGCCGGACGACCTGCTCAAGCTGAACGCGGCCAATACGCAGGGCCAGGCGGTGCCGCTGTCGGCCTTCGCGACGACGCGCTGGATCACCGGTCCGACACAGACCGTGCGCTACAACGGCTATCCGGCGATGCGCATCGACGGCTCGCCCGCGCCCGGCTCCAGCAGCGGCGCGGCCATCGCCGAGATGGAAAAGCTCGCCACGCAGCTGCCCCCGGGCTTCGGCTACGAATGGACCGGCCAGACGCGCGAAGAGAAGCTTGCCGGATCGCAGTCCGTCATCCTTTACGGCTTCGCCATCCTGGCGGTGTTCCTGTGCCTGGCCGCGCTCTACGAGAGCTGGTCGATTCCGCTGTCGGTGATCCTGGTGGTGCCGCTGGGCGTGCTGGGCGTGCTGCTGGCCACGCACCTGCGCGGTTTTTCGAACGACGTCTACTTCCAGGTCGGGCTGATCACCATCATCGGTCTGTCGGCGAAGAACGCGATCCTGATCATCGAGTTCGCCAAGGACCTGCAGGCGCAGGGCAAAAGCGCGATCGACGCGGCGCTCGAAGCCGCGCACCTCCGGTTCCGGCCGATCGTCATGACCTCGCTGGCCTTCGGCCTGGGCGTCGTGCCGCTGGTGATCGCATCGGGCGCCGGCTCGGCCAGCCAGCGCGCCATCGGCACCGGTGTGCTCGGCGGCATGATCACCGGCACCGCGCTCGCGGTGTTCTTCGTGCCGGTGTTTTTCGTCGTCGTGCGCGGACTGTTCAAGAGCAGCAAGCGCCAGGAAGAAGCCGGGCGGCACCATGCCGAAGCGGCAGGGATGAAGGTGGAACCCGGCCATGAATAAATCGACTCTGCGCTTCATGTCGCGCGCCGCACGTCCCGTGCTGGCCACATTGGCCGCCGGCATGGTGCTGGCCGGCTGTTCGTTCATACCCACCTACGAACGTCCGGCGGCGCCCGTGCCGTCGATCTTCCCGGGCGACCCGGCCCAGCCCGCCGGCGCGGCGCCTTCGAACGTCGCATGGCAGGACTTCTTCACCGACGAGCGCCTGCGCGGCCTGATCGCGACGGCGCTCGCCAACAACCGCGACCTGCGCGTCTCGGTGCTCAACATCGAGCAGGCGCGCGCGCAGTTCCAGATCCAGCGCTCGGCGCTGTTCCCGGCCGTCGGCGTGAGCGTGGGCGGCAACCGTTCCAGCCCCAACATCTACCAGGCCTTCGGCGGCGGCAGCGTGTCGTCGAGCTATTCGGTCAACCTCGGCGTCAGCGCATGGGAGCTGGATTTCTTCGGTCGCATCCGAAGCCTCAGGGAGCAGGCGCTGGCCCAGTATCTGGCCACCGAAGAGTCCCGCAAGGCGACGCAGATCAGCCTGATCGCCGCGGTCGCCAACGGCTGGCTCACCGTGCTGGCCGACGACGAACTGCTGGAAATCACCCGCCAGACGCTTGGCACGCGAGACGAATCGGTGCGGCTCACCCGGCTGCGCTTCGAGAACGGCGTGTCGTCGGAGATCGACTTCCAGCTCGCCAACTCGCTCGCCGAGACGGCGCGCGCTTCTTACGCGCAGCTGCAGCGCCAGCGCGCGCAGGACGAGAACGCGCTGGCGCTGCTGGTCGGCGCGCCGGTGCCTTCGACATCGCTCACCGGCATCGAGCGCGGCCTGGAGACGGCCGCGATCATGCCGGACGTGCCCGCGGGCCTGCCGTCGGACCTGCTGACCGAACGCCCGGACATCCGCGCGGCCGAGCAGCAGCTGATCGCCGCCAACGCCAACATCGGCGCGGCACGTGCGGCGTTCTTCCCGCGCATCGCGCTCACCGGCTCCATCGGCACCCAGAGCGTCGAGTTCTCGGACCTGTTCTCCGCCGGCACCAAGGCTTGGTCTTTCGCGCCGTCGATCACGCTGCCGATCTTCAACGCCGGGTTGAACCAGGCCAACCTCGACGTGTCGCGGGCCACCCGCGAAGTCGCCGTGGCTCAATACGAGAAATCGATCCAGACCGCGTTCCGCGAAGTGGCCGACGCGCTGGCCGGACGTTCGACCTACGGCGAACAGGTGCGGGCCTTGCGCGCGCAGACCCAGGCCGAGGCGACCCGCTTCCGGCTGCAGGACCTGCGCTACCGCAACGGCATCTCGAGCTCGCTCGACCTGCTCGACGCGCAGCGTTCGCTCTTCGTGGCGCAGCAGTCGGCCGTACAGGCACGACTGCAGCAGCTGCAGAACCAGGTCACGCTCTACAAGGCACTCGGCGGCGGGTGGGCGGATCGCTAGCACCGGTGGGACGGGGGGGCTCCCTATAATCGCGCGTCGATTCGAAGCCCCCGAAGCCCCCGAAGCCCCACCAGAGGATGCCATGAGCGCAGACCCGCACTACCAGGCCACCCAGGACGCCCATACCGGCCCGATCAAGAATCCCAAGCAGCTCCTGCTTGCCGTGGGCGTTTCGTTCATCGCGCCGATCCTGATCATCGTGGGGCTCGTCATGTACGTGGTGTCCGGCAACAAGCCTTCGGGCGCCGCCGTCGGCGACAACATGTCGCTCTACGGCGTCTCCATGGACAACCGCGATCGAGAAGTGACCGACCGCCTGCGTCGTGTCGGCGCCATCGAGATCCGCGATGCGAACCGTCCGCTCGTCGCCGGCGAAACCGTCTTCAAGGCCCAGTGCACTGCCTGCCATGGCACGCCGGGCATTCCGGGAGCGCCGCATTTCGGCGACGCCGCGGCATGGGGGCCGCGCGTCGGCCAGGGCTATGCGGTGCTGCTCGAACATGCGCTCAAGGGCAAGGGCGCGATGCCGCCGCAGGGCGGTGGCGACTTCGAGGATCTCGAGATCGGCCGTGCGGTGGTCTACATGGCCGATGCCGGCGGTGCGCAATTCCCGGTTCCCGAGCGCCCGGCGGCGGCTGCGGAAGCAGCCCCTGCGGCGCTGCCGGATGCGTCTGCAGCCAAGTAGAAGTCAGAAGTCGAAAGGTTCTGGGTTGGCGAACGACTTCGCCGCACCTCCGAAGCCGGCCTCGCGCCGGCTTCCTGCCTTTCAGCCTGGCTTCGATTCCGCGGCGGTGCGCATCGCAGCCGGGCTCATCACATGCCCGAACCGCGCGGGCAGGTCGGCCGCGAGCACCTGCTCCGGCGCCGACCAGAGCCCCTGTTCGAGCGCATCGGCCGCCCGTCCGACATCCTGGGTATGGATCAGTCCCAGTCCGAGCGGCGTGACCAGGAACACCCGGCCGGCCTCGTCGAGCAGGCAAGCCGTCGGCGCGACCGCGACACCCGTGTGACTCATGACCGAGAAATCGCCGCCGATGCGCCAGACCCACGGCGCCGCTTCGAGTTCGACGTAGACGCGCTGCGGTCCGTTCTGGAAGAACCACTGCCCGGCTGTGTCGCGTTCGTAGTTGCGTTGGATGAAATCGATCAGTTTGTCGTGTCTCAGCAAAGACCCGCGCTCGGTGGGAAATGGGCCGGCCGCCTGGGTGCGGTCGTCGCGCATGTACCAGTTGCCGCGCGCGTCGAGGCCGAGCCAGCCGTGGCAATGCGGGACGTTCGGCCATTTCGCGATGGCCTGTCTGACGATTTCATCCATGGCCCGATTCTGGCCCCGGCGGCAGGTGCTGCGCCAGCCACCGGCCAACACGCTCGGGCATGGCGCGCACATGACCCGGTGGCCTGCCGAGCGGGAAGCCGGCATGGCCGCCGTGCGCGGGTTGCCAGAGCGTGACGTGCGCGCCGACTTCACTGTCGCGCGGCAGGCTGGCAGCCGGCACGAACGGATCGTTGGCGGCATTGACGACCAGCGCGGGCACGCGGATATCGCACAGGTGCGGCTTGGCCGAGCCGCGCGCCCAGTAGTCGTCGGTGTCCCGGAAGCCGTGCAGCGGCGCGGTGAACACGTTGTCGAACTCATGCAGCGTGCGGGCATTCACCAGCGTGTCGCGATCGAACAGGCCGGGATGCTGCGCCAGCTTGGCCAGCGCCTTGGGCTTCATACTGCCCAGGAACATCCGCGTGTAGACCAGACGGTTGAAGCCGCGACCGATCGCCGCACCGCCGGCCGCGAGGTCGAGCGGCGCGGATACCGACGCCACCGCGCGCACCGTACGCGCCGCGCTTTCGCCGGTTTCCTCGGCCCAGCGCAGGAGCGCGTTGCCGCCGAGCGAAACACCGACGGCCACGATTCCCGGCAGTTCGACCGGCGACTCGCCCGAACCGCGCGGCGCCTGTTGCAACGCCTGCATCGACGCGAAGCGCGAAAGGACCCAGCCGATCTCCTCGAAGTCGCCCGAGTGGTAGGCGCGCGGCGCCAGGTTGATCTGGCCGCTGCAGCCGCGGAAATGCGGCACCGCGAAGTCCCAGCCGCTGGTCGCGGCGAAGCCGGCGAAGGCTTCCGCGTAGTGGCTGCGCGATGAACCTTCGAGTCCGTGGAACAACACCAGCAGCGGACGCCTGCCGCGTGGCCCGCCGGCGGTACGGCCGACCGGATCGACGCTGAAATCGACATCGATGAAATCGCCGTCCGGCGTGGCCCAGCGCTCGCGGCGATAGACGGGCGCCGGACCGTCGACGCGACGGCCGTAGAGTGCAGGCCAGATGGTCTGCAGGTTGCCACCGGGCAGCCAGCGCGGCGCGACGTACTGAATCGGCATCGGCATCGGCATCGGCATCGGCACTGGCGGGCGCCTCAATGCAGCGTCTGCCGCGCTTCGCTCGCCTCGTCGGGCGTGCGGGCGGTGCCGGAACTCGCGTGGTGCGCGACCAGCCGCCAGCCCTGCGCGGTGCGGTGATAGACGTTGGTCGCCAGCACGAACGCATGCTGCGGACCATCGGGGGCGAGGACCTCGATGCGTTCCAGCACGCTGTGCACCGCGCTCGCGAGCGAGTCGACCTTGCGCACATGCGCCGGCCGCGCATGGATCGCACCGCGGCTGAACATCTGCTCGAAGGCCGCCCGTATCGCCGGCGCGCCGACCAGCCGCGGACCGCCCGGATGCACGCAGAACACGTCGTCCTCGTCGGCCCAGCAAGCCATCAGCGCATCGATGTCGCCGCGCTGCAGCGATTCGTAGAAAGCGGCTTCGACATCGTCGGCGGTGCCGTCGAGGGCGGATGTGCGGAGCGGAGGCTTGGTCGGCATGGCAGGAGGCGGCTGGGGAAGAATCGGATTCTGCCTGCGACCGCATGCCGTGGGCTATGCTCGTCGACACACATCGAACCAGGGAAACCCCACATCATGAACATCTTCCATCGCGGGTTGCTGGCATTGCTGGCCGCCGTGTCGCTCTCCACACTGTCGGGCTGCGGCTACAACGACTTCCAGAAACTCGACGAGGCCAGCAAGTCGGCCTGGAGCGAGGTCCTCAACCAGTACCAGCGCCGTGCCGACCTGGTGCCCAACATCGTGGCCACGGTCAAGGGCGAGGCCGCATTCGAGCAAGACACGCTGACCAAGGTAATCGAGGCGCGCGCCAAGGCGACGTCGATCCAGGTCACGCCCGAGACGCTGAACAACCCCGAGGCCTTCAACAAGTTCCAGCAGGCGCAGGGCGAACTCTCGGGCGCGCTGTCGCGGCTGATGGCGGTGTCGGAGCGCTACCCGCAACTGCAGGCCAACCAGGCCTTCCGCGATCTGCGCGTGACGCTCGAAGGCACCGAGAACCGCATCACCGTCGCGCGCAATCGCTATATCGAGACCGTGCAGTCGTACAACGTGCTCGCGCGCAGCTTTCCGACCAACATCACGGCCAAGGTCTTCAGCTATCCGCCGAAGCCGGTGTTCTCGGTGCAGAACGAGGCGCAGATCTCCGTGCCGCCGTCGGTCGACTTCAACAAGAAGTGATGCGATGACGCTCGTGCGCCCCTTGCGGCGTTTCGCGGGTCTGCTGGCGCTCTGGTTGGCGCTGGGCGGTGTGCAGGCGCACGCACAGGCCGTACAGCCGGTGCCGCCGCTGACAGCCCGTGTGATCGACCAGACCGCCACGCTCGACGCTTCGAAGCAGCAGGCGCTCGACGCCAAGCTCGCGGCGTTCGAGCAGAGGAAGGGCAGCCAGATCGTCATGCTGATGGTGCCGGGCACGCAGCCCGAGGACATCGCCAGCTACGCCAACCGCGTGGCCAACGACTGGAAGATCGGCCGCAAGGCGGTGGGCGACGGCGTGCTGGTGATCGTCGCCAAGAACGATCGGCAGATGCGCATCGAGGTCGCCAAGACGCTCGAGGGTGCGGTGCCCGACCTGGCCGCCGCCCGCATCATCGACACCGCGATGGCACCGCGTTTTCGCGAAGGCGATTACGCGGGCGGTCTCGACGCCGCCGCCGACCAATTGATCGCGCGGATCAGCGGCGAGGCCCTGCCCGAGATCGCCACCGAGCGTCAAGTCCAGCGCGGCAACGGTGGCTTCGACTGGCAGAACCTCGCGATCTTCCTGTTCTTCGCGGTCATCGTCGGCGCACCGGTGGCGCGGCGCATCTTTGGCGCCAGGCTCGCGCCGGTGGTGATGGGCGTCGGTGTCGGCGCGATCGCAATGCTGCTTACGGCGACGGTCCTGATCGCCCTCGTGGCCGGCGTCGTCGCGCTGATCGTCACGCTGCTGTCGGGTGTCGGAGGCATCGGCGGCGGCGGAGGTGGTGGTCGGGGAGGCGGCGGCGGATTCGGTGGCGGGGTGCTGGGCGGTGCGCTCGGCGGTGGTTTCGGCCGCGGCGGCGGCGGATTCGGCGGCGGCTCGTCGGGCGGCGGCTTCAGCTCCGGCGGCGGTGGCAATTTCGGGGGCGGCGGCGCTTCCGGAGGATGGTGACCATGGCTGCATTCGTTGCAAGGATGAGTCGCCTCTGGCGTCATCGGTGGGCCGACGAGGCCGACGTGCGCCGTGCGCTTCCAGCCGACGCCATGGAACGCCTGGGGCGCCGGGTCGCGGCGAGCGAAAGGCGGCACACCGGCCAGATCCGCATCTGCGTCGAAGCCGGCCTGCCGACCAGCTATTTGATGCGCCATGCGCCGGCACGTGAGCGGGCCGTGATGCTGTTCGGCAAGCTGCGTGTCTGGGACACCGAGCAGAACAACGGCGTGCTGGTCTATCTGCTGCTGGCCGAGCACGCGATCGAGATCGTCGCCGACCGCGGCATCGACCGCCACGTCGATGCGGCCGACTGGGCGGCGATGGCCGGACGCATGGGCGCCGCCTTTCGCGAGAACCGTTTCGAGGACGGCGTCACGCAGGCGCTGGAGGAAGTTTCGGCCTTGCTGGTGACGTATTTCCCGCGCGACGAATCGATGCTGACAGACAACGAACTGCCCGATTCACCGGTGGTGCTCTAGGTCGTTGCCGGACGGCGTCTGCGTCGACGTCGCGCGCGCACTTCATGCCGCGAAGCGCTCGGGCAATGCCCATACCGCGGCGCCACCGACGCCGTAGAAGCGCCGACCGGGTGCCGGCGGTACCTGCCAGCCGCCGGTGAATTCGCCGAAGGCCGGCAGGATGACCTGGTCGCCCTCCTGCACGAAGCACGGCATCCGGAGCCGGTCGCGGCCCGGGCCGTACAGGCTGCAGGCCGGATGCAGGTGGCCGGCGAGCACGAAATGCGTCGGATGGGTCTGCGGATGGTGGCAGCAGGCGAAGGGCCCGAGCAGGTGGGGCTCGTCGACCACCGCGATGCCGAGCGCCGCGGGCGGATCTCCGGCGCGGCTGTCGTGGTTGCCGCGCACCAGCGTCATCTCGATCCCGGCGTGACGTGCGCGCCAGTCCGCGAGCGACCCCAGGACCTGCGGCGTGCGAGCCTGCACCGCATGCAGGAAATCGCCGAGGAAGACGACGTGCGCCGGCTGCCAGGCCGCGATCAACGCGTCGAGACGCGCGAGATTCTCCTGCGTGGTGCCGCCGGGGACGGGCTGCCCGAGGGCACGATAGGTCGCCGCCTTGCCGATGTGGAGATCGGCGACGAACAGCGTGCGCCCGGCCGGCCACCACAGCGCACGCTCGGGCAGCAGGAAGAGGGGATGGCCGGCCCATTCGACGGTACAGGAGGATGCGCGTGAAGACACCGCGCGAGTGTCTCCGAAGTCGCAAAGGGCGCGCCGGCGCGGGGTCTGTCTTAGACGATCGCGAAGTGCTCCGTGCCTGCCGACAGGTCCGTGGAGCGGGCGCGCCGGCTGTTGAGCTTCACCTGCAGGCGCAGGTCGTTAGCCGAATCGGCGTTGCGCAACGCGTCCTCGAGCGAGATCGCCTGGGTCTCGAACAGGTCGAACAGCGCCTGGTCGAAGGTTTGCATGCCGAGGTTGCGGCTCTTCTTCATGATCTCCTTGATCTCGCCGACCTCGCCCTTGAAGATCAGGTCGGCGATCAGCGGGGTGTTGAGCAGCACCTCGACCGCAGCGACGCGGCCATGTCCGTCCTCGGTCGGGATCAGGCGCTGCGACACCAGCGAGCGCAGGTTGAGCGACAGGTCCATCAGCAACTGCGTGCGCCGCTCTTCCGGAAAGAAATTGATGATGCGGTCGAGTGCCTGGTTGGCGCTGTTGGCATGCAGCGTCGCCATGCAGAGGTGGCCGGTCTCGGCGAAGGAGACCGCATGCTCCATCGTCTCGCGGTCGCGGATCTCGCCCATCAGGATCACGTCGGGCGCCTGGCGCAGGGTGTTCTTGAGCGCGGCCTCCCAGCTGTCGGTGTCGATGCCGACCTCGCGCTGCGTCACCACGCAGTTCTTGTGCGCATGGACGAACTCGATCGGATCCTCGATCGTCACGATGTGGCCGAAGGAGTTCTCGTTGCGCCAGTCGACCATCGCCGCCAGCGTGGTCGATTTGCCCGAGCCGGTAGCACCGACCAGGATGACGAGACCGCGCTTGGTCATCGACACGTCCTTCAGTGTCTGCGGCATGTTGAGGCCGTCGATGGTCGGCACCGTCGCCGGAATGGTCCGCAGCACCATGCCGACCTTGCCCTGCTGCACGAAGGCATTGACCCGGAAGCGTCCGATCGCGGTCGGGGAGATCGCGAAGTTGCATTCCTTGGTGCGCTCGAACTCGGCCACCTGGCGGTCGTTCATGATCGACCGCGTCAGCGCCACGGTGTGGCCCGCACCGAGCGACTGCGCCGAGACCTTGGTGATCTTCCCGTCGACTTTGATGGCCGGCGGGAATTCGGCGGTGATGAACAGGTCGCTGCCGTTGCGGCTGACCATGAGTCTGAGCAGGTCGTTGATGAACTGGCTGGCTTGATCGCGTTCCATGCGGGGCTCCGGTTGGGCTTTCGTCGGCTGGTCAACCCGGGAAATTCTCGGGAGTTTTCGCCTTGCCGCGTGCCTCGGCAGTGGAGATTACGCCGCGGCGCACGAGGTCCGTCAGGTTCTGGTCGAGCGTCTGCATGCCCTGGCCGCTGCCCGTCTGGATCGACGAATACATCTGTGCGACCTTGCCTTCCCGGATCAGGTTGCGAATGGCGGCGGTGCCCAGCATGATCTCGTGCGCGGCCACGCGGCCCTGGCCGTCCTTGGTCTTGCACAGCGTCTGCGAAATCACCGCCTGCAGCGACTCCGACAGCATCGCGCGGATCATGTCCTTCTCCTCGCCCGGGAACACGTCGATGATCCGGTCGATGGTCTTGGCCGCCGACGAAGTGTGCAGCGTGCCGAACACCAGGTGGCCGGTCTCGGCCGCGGTCATGGCCAGGCGGATGGTTTCCAGGTCGCGCATTTCGCCGACCAGGATCGCGTCCGGGTCTTCGCGCAACGCGGAGCGCAACGCCGCGGCGAAGCTGAGCGTCATCGGCCCGACCTCACGCTGGTTGATCAGGCATTTCTTGGACTCGTGCACGAACTCGATCGGGTCTTCCACCGTGAGGATGTGGCCGTACTCGGTCTCGTTCAGGTAGTTGACCATCGCCGCCAGCGTGGTCGACTTGCCCGAGCCGGTCGGGCCGGTGACCAGCACCAGGCCGCGCGGTTTCAGGGCCAGGTCGGCGAAGATCTTCGGCGCGCTCAGTTGTTCGAGCGTGAGGATCTTCGACGGGATCGTGCGAAACACCGCCGCCGCGCCGCGCGCCTGGTTGAAGGCGTTGACGCGAAAGCGCGCCAGGCCGTCGATCTCGAACGAGAAGTCGACTTCCAGGAATTCCTCGTAGTGCTTGCGGTGGGTGTCGCTCATGATGTCGTACACCATGGCATGCACCGCCTTGTGGTCGAGCGGGTCGACGTTGATGCGCCGCACGTCGCCATGAACGCGGATCATGGGCGGAAGGCCGGCCGACAGGTGCAGGTCGGAAGCCTTGTTCTTGACGCTGAATGCCAGCAGTTGGGTGATGTCCACGGAAGCCTCTGTGACGTTTTGATACGCTTTGAACGATTATGACGATGATTACCGCCAACCTCCGCCAAGTCCAGTCCTGCATCGCGGCGGCGTGCGCAGCCGCGCGACGGGCCGATGGAAGTGTGTGCCTGCTGGCGGTGTCCAAGACCTTCGGCGCCGAGGCCGTGCGCGAGGCGTTCGAGGCCGGGCAGGGCGCCTTCGGAGAGAACTACGTCCAGGAAGGCATCGACAAGATCGCCACACTCGCCGACCTGCGCGGGCGCATCGAGTGGCACATGATCGGCCCGCTGCAATCCAACAAGACGCGCCTGGTCGCCGAGCAGTTCGACTGGGTGCATTCGGTCGACCGGTTGAAGATCGCCCAGCGCCTGAGCGAGCAGCGGCCGGCACACCTGCCGCCGCTGCAGCTGTGCCTGCAGGTGAACATCAGCGGCGAGGCGACGAAAAGCGGCTTCCTGCCGGCGCAGGTGCTCGATACCGCACGCGAGGTGGCCGCGCTGCCGCGCGTGGCGCTGCGCGGGCTGATGGCCATCCCCGAGCCTGCGACGACGATCGACGCGCAACGTGCGCCGCACCGCGAACTGCACGCGCTCATGCGGTCGCTGCAGACGGCCGGACTGCCGCTCGACACCCTGTCGATGGGCATGAGCGCCGACCTGGAGGCGGCGGTGCTGGAAGGCGCGACGATGGTGCGCGTCGGCAGCGCGATCTTCGGCCGCCGGGCAAGCCCGCCCTCCGCATGACCGCTTCCGCATAACGCCCGAGCGCGCCGCGCATAACCCTTGGCACGGCCCATGCGCCGGACTATCGTCCGAGGCTTCATCACCAGGGATCCAACGTCATGATCGAAAAGCTGTCCTTCGTCCAACCCACGGCCAACAGTCCCTGGGGAACCTACCTGTCGCAGGTCGACCGCGTGATCCCGTACCTCGGCGAGCTCGGGCGCTGGGCCGAGACGCTCAAGCGCCCCAAGCGCGCGCTGATCGTGGACGTGCCGATCGAGATGGACGACGGCAGCATCGCCCACTTCGAGGGCTACCGCGTGCAGCACAACATGTCGCGCGGCCCGGGCAAGGGCGGCGTGCGTTTCCACCCCGACGTCACGCTGGAAGAAGTGATGGCGCTGTCGGCCTGGATGACGATCAAGACCGCGGCGGTCAACCTGCCGTACGGCGGCGCCAAGGGCGGCGTGCGCGTCGACCCGAAAAAGCTGTCGATGAAGGAGCTGGAGAAGGTCACGCGCCGCTACACCAGCGAGATCGGCATCATCATCGGCCCGCAGCAGGACATTCCCGCGCCCGACGTGAACACCAACGGCCAGATCATGGCCTGGATGATGGACACCTACTCGATGAACGTCGGCGGCACCGCCACCGGCGTCGTCACCGGCAAGCCGCTGCACCTGGGCGGCTCGCTCGGGCGCGTCAAGGCCACCGGCCGCGGCGTGTTCGTGACCGGCCGCGAGGCGGCGCGCCGCCTCGGGCTCGACCTGCGCGGCGCCAGGATCGCGGTGCAGGGCTTCGGCAACGTGGGCTCGGTCGCGGCCGAGCTCTTCGCCGAGGCGGGCGCGAAGATCGTCGCGGTACAGGACCACACCGGCACCATCGTGAACGACGACGGTCTCGATCTCGCCGCGCTGATCCCGGTCGCCAACGCCGAGGGCGTGATCGCCTTCAAGGGCGGCGACGTGGTCGACAACGAGGCTTTCTGGGACGTCGCCTGCGACATCCTGATCCCGGCCGCCCTCGAAGGCCAGATCACGGCCGACCGCGCCAAGAAGACCCGGGCCCGGCTGGTGCTCGAAGGCGCCAACGGCCCGACCGTGCCGATCGCCGACGACATCCTGGCCGAGCGTGGCGTGCTGGTCGTTCCCGACGTGATCTGCAACGCCGGCGGCGTGACGGTTTCGTACTTCGAATGGGTGCAGGACTTCTCGTCGTTCTTCTGGGACGAGGACGAGATCAACGTGCGCCTGGACCGCATCATGATGAACGCGCTCAACCAGATCTGGGACACGGCCGACAAGCACAAGATCACGCTGCGCACCGCCACCTACGCCGTGGCCTGCGAACGCATCCTCATGGCGCGCCAGGAACGCGGCCTGTACCCATGATCGGTGTCGAGGAGCGGCGGCGCATCGATGCGCTGCTGGCGCACGGTCGACGCAAGGTGCTCGGCCTGGTCGGCGCGCCGGGCGCGGGCAAGTCGACGCTGGCGGCGGCGCTGCTCGACATGCTCGGGCCGCGTGCGCAGGTGGTGCCGATGGACGGTTTCCATCTGGCGAACGTCGAACTGCATCGGCTCGGACGGGCCGACCGCAAGGGCGCGCCCGACACCTTCGACAGCGCCGGCTACGTCGCGCTGCTGCAGCGGCTGCGCGCGCAGCGCGACGACGAGGAGATCGTCTACGCGCCCGAATTCCGTCGCGAGATCGAGGAGCCGGTGGCGGGCGCGATCGCGGTGCTGCCCACGACCCGGCTCGTCGTCACCGAAGGCAATTACCTGCTGCACGACGCCGGCGCCTGGGCCGGCGTGGCGGCGCTGCTGGACGAGGTCTGGTATGTCGACATCGACGATGCGGTGCGCGAAGAGCGGCTGGTTCAGCGTCATCGGCGGTTCGGACGCGGCGACGAGGAGGCTCGTGCGTGGGTCGCGCAGACGGACGCGCCCAATGCGCGCCTGATCGCGGCGACGCGCCCGCGCGCCGGTCACGTGGTGATGCTGGACTGAGTCGGCGGGAACGAACGTGCGTCGAGGTCGCTCGAACGGCCGCCGGCACCTGCCGGTCCGCCGTTCGCCGGTCAGAATTCCCCGCTATGCCTCTCCTGCCGCCTGTGTCGCCTTTGCCGTCCTTCTCGTCCGCCCGCAGTCCTTCCTTTCGTTCGAGGTCGTGCCGCATCGCCGCGACGCTGCTCGCCGTGGCGACGCTCGCCGCGTGCACGGGTGCTTCGAAGCGCGTCGTCTACGACCCGGAAGAGTTCGACTCCACGACCACCCACGCACGCAGCTACGGCGCGAGCGAAGCGCAGACCTGCGAGGCCGCGCGCCGTGCGCTGTTGAGCCAGGGCTATCTCCTCAGTGCCGCGAACATCGAACTGGTCACCGGGCGCAAGAGCTTCCAGCCGGCGACCGAAGTGCATGTCGAGGTCGAGTTCCGCGTGGTGTGCGCGAAGGATTCGGCCAGCGGCACCGCCAAGGGTGCCACGCGCCGCACCATCGCCTTCGTCACCGCGCTGCAGGACCGTTACGGCATCAAGAAGATCAACAACTCGGCGAGCGTGGGTGTGGGTGCGTTCGGCTCGCTGTCGGTGCCGTTCTCGTCGAGCGACGACGCGATGGTCAAGGTAGCGAGCGAGACGCTGACCGACGAGCGCTTCTACGACCGGTTCTTCGCACTGCTCGACCGCTTCCTGGTGACCGGCGCGGCAGGCGACGCGGTGGAAGAGCCTGTCATCGCGACACCGGTGGTGCCGGCATCGCCGATGCGCAGTGCGCCTGTCGCACCGATCGCGCCGGTCGCACCGGTCGAGCCGCCAGCGCCCACGCCGGTTGCGCCTTCACCCACGCGCGGCTGATCAGCGCTTGGAGGAGTGCGGCTCGACGCCGTGCAACGCCGCGCTGAGCTCGTCGAGACCGAACGGTTTCTGCAGCCAGACGGTACCGGGTATCGGCGCCTCGGGGCGCATCTGCCCGGTGGCGAAGATCACGCGCAACTTGTGCGACGGCTGAATGATTTCAACGAGGTCGATGCCGGAGAGCGCAGGCAGGCCGACGTCGGTCAGCAGCACGTCGAACGCCCCTTCGATGAACCGGTCGCGCGCGACTTCGGCGCTTTTCACGCCGGCTGTCCAGTGCCCCAGCGCCTGGAGCATGTCGACCGTGGTCGCCAGCGCATCGGGATCGTCCTCGACCACCAGGATGCGCAAGGGCGCCTGCTGCGCTTGTGCTTCGCCCGATGTCGAACTGATGATGGATCCCATGGAGGCTGCCGATGCTTGACTCAAGCGTTCGACTCTACGCGCAGCGGTGTCGATGGTCGCTTCCACCCCGGCACGTTCGGGCGTAGGAAGCGTTCCAGCATGTCACCCGCCATCACGGTCACCGCACCAGCGTCGACTTGCCCAGCATGCTTTCGATGAGTTCGACCGCCACTTCGGCCGTCCGGTTGCGCAGGTCGAGCGCCGGGTTCAATTCGACGACGTCGAGCGAGCCGAGTCGCCGCGTGTCGGCGATCATTTCCATGCACAGCTGCATCTCGCGGTAGGTCGGGCCGCCGCGCACCGCCGTGCCGACGCCGGGCGCATCGGCGGGGTCGAGGCAGTCGAGGTCGAAGCTCACGTGCAGGTGCGTGTCGGAGTCGATATCGTGCAGCGCGGCGGTCATCGTGTCGCGCATGCCGTGTTCGTCGATGTGGCGCATGTCGAACACCGTGAGGCCGAGCTCGCGGATCGCCTGCTTCTCGGCCGCATCGACGCTGCGGATACCGATGAAGCGGATCGCGTCGCGCGACAGCGCGGCCTGCTCGCCGCTCCAGCCTGTCAGCGCGGCCGGGCCGTGGCCGAGCAGGCACGAGACGGGCATGCCGTGGATGTTGCCGCTCGGGCTGGTGGCGTCGGTGTTGACGTCGGTATGCGCGTCGAGCCACAGCACGCGCAGTTTCTTCCCACGCCGGCGCACGTGCTGCGCCACCGCGCTGATCGAGCCGATGGCCAGGCAGTGGTCGCCGCCCATCATCAGAGGCACGTGGCCGGCGCCCATCGCGGCATCGACGGCGTCGTGGACGGCGCGGTTCCAGGCAACGACTTCGTCGAGGTGACGCAGGCCGCCGGCCGGCGCGGCCCACGGCGTGGCCGGGCCGGCGAGGTTGCCGGCGTCGACGACGCCCAAACCGAGGTTGGCGATGGTGGCGGCGATGTCGGCGACGCGCAGCGCGTCCGGACCCATGCCGGCGCCGCGCACGCTGGCGCCGATGTCCGTGGGCGCGCCGATGAGTTGGAGGATGGCTGTCATGTGCGAATGGTCGTGGATCAGGTGCGCAGGCCGAGTACGCGCCAGGCCAGTGCGGAAAGCCGGCTGACGACTGCATCCGGTGTCAGGCGGCCGTCCGGGTGGTACCAGGTGAAAAGGAAACCCGGCAGGCTGCAGGCGGCGAGTGCGGTGATCATGGTGTCGTCGAAATCGAAGTCGCCGTCGCGCCGACCCTGTTCGAGCAGCGCGCAGAGCCGCGTGTAGAAATGGCGGGCGAGCTCGCGCTGCGCCGCGAGGTATTCGGGCCGGTAGACCTGCGGCTCGCGGTACGGGAACACGGCGCACGGGTGGTGCGCGATCGTGGCGCGCACGAGGCGCTCGATGCCTTCGGTGACCTTGTCGCGCGCCGATCGCCGGTCGTCGTCGGCGAAATCCATCGAGGTGAAGCAGTCCACCGTCGGGCGCCAGGACAGCGTTTCGAAGATCTCCTGCTTGTCGCGGAAGTAGTAGTAGACGAAGGGCTTGGTGACGCCGAGCGCGCGCACGAGCTGCGCCATCGTCGTGCTGGTGTAGCCCTGCGCCGCGAACAGCGTGGTCGCCGCCTGCAGGATGCGCTCGCGCTGCAGGTCGGTCGATCCGGTGGTGGTGCGCTGGCGTCCCGTGCCTTGCGGAAGGTGTGCTGAATGTCTACCCATGGCTATCGGAGGACCGGAATCTGGGGAGAAACAGTGTGACACAAGGTTTTGTGCGCGGCTTACATGCGCTTCACGTGGCGGTCCCACGATGGAGGCACCCACGACTCAGGAGCCGGGCATGAAGAAGATCGCCATCGTCCTCGCGACGGGTTTCGCGGCGCTGCTGCCGCTGGCCGCGGTCACCATCCCGACGGCTGCGAAGGCGCAGGTCGCCGTGTATGTGCAGGGTCCGCCACCGCCGCCACGCTACGAGCGTGTGCCGCCGCCCCGACGCGGCTGCGTGTGGTCGCCGGGCCATTACGAGCATCGCGGCGGCCGCTGGGAATACGACCGCGGTCGCTGAGACCGCGATGGCGATGGCGTGCCGAACCGCTGCGACCGCCGACCGAACGATCCGTACCGGAACTGAAGAACGCCCGGGCGGCTAGGCTAGAAGCGCGGCAGGTCGGCGAATGGCAGCGTCTTGCCGCCGCGCACCATCTGCTTGCCGTATTCGGCGCAGCGCTGCAGCGTCGGGATCACCTTGCCCGGATTGAGCATGCCTTCCGGGTCGAAGGCGCGCTTGACGCCGAACATCGCCTCGTTCTCGGCGGCCGTGAACTGCACGCACATGCTGTTGAGCTTCTCGACGCCGACGCCGTGCTCGCCCGACACCGTGCCGCCCATCGCCACGCTGGTCTCCAGGATGTCGGCGCCGAACAGTTCGCAGCGATGCAGCTCGTCCGGGTCGTTGGCGTCGAACAGCACCAGCGGATGCAGGTTGCCGTCGCCGGCATGGAACACGTTGCAGCAACGCAGGTCGTACTTGATCTCCATCTGCTGGATGGCGAGCAGGATGTCGGCCAGGCGCTTGCGCGGTATCGTCGAGTCGAGGCACATATAGTCGGGGCTGATGCGCCCCGACGCCGGGAACGCGTTCTTGCGGCCGCTCCAGAACTTCAGCCGCTCGTCCTCGTTCTCGCTGATCGAGATGGCCGTGGCGCCGCAGTCGCGCAACACGGCGGTCATGCGCCCGATTTCTTCCTCGACTTCCTCGGGCGTGCCGTCGGATTCGCACAGCAGGATGGCCGCGGCGTCGAGGTCGTAGCCGGCGCGCACGAAGTCCTCGACGGCGGCGGTCATGGGCTTGTCCATCATCTCCAGGCCGGCCGGGATGATGCCGGCGGCGATCACGGCGGCGACGGCGTCGCCCGCTTTGCGCACGTCGTCGAAGCTGGCCATGATGCAGCGCGCGAGCTGCGGCTTGGGCACCAGCTTGACCGTGACCTCCAGCGTCACCGCCAGCATGCCTTCGCTGCCGACGACCAGCGCCAGCAGGTCGAGGCCCGGCGCGTCGAGCGCGTCGCCGCCGAACTCGATCGGCTCGCCCCCGGCCGTGAAGCCGCGCACGCGCATCACGTTGTGCAGCGTCAGCCCGTATTTCAGGCAGTGCACGCCGCCCGAGTTCTCGGCCACGTTGCCGCCGATGGTGCAGGCGATCTGGCTCGACGGGTCGGGCGCGTAGTAGAGATTGAACGGCGCGGCCGCCTCGCTGATGGCGAGGTTGCGCACCCCGCACTGCACGACGGCGGTACGGCCGACCGGGTCGATCTTCAGGATGCGGTTGAACTTGGCGAGCGACATCGTCACGCCCGTCGGGTCGGGCATCGCGCCACCGGAAAGTCCCGTGCCCGCGCCGCGTGCCACCACCGGCACACCGAGCTCGTGGCACGTCTTGAGCACCGCCGCCACCTGCATCTCGGTTTCGGGCAAGGCCACGACCAGCGGACGCGCGCGGTATGCGGTCAACCCGTCGCATTCGTAGGGCGTGGTGTCCTCCTCGTGCCAGATCAGGGCATGGGCCGGCAGGTGCCGCCGCAGGGCGTCGACGATCTGCGACTGACGTTCGGAGCGCTGCAGCAGCGCTTGCTGGTCGGGCGTGGCGGGGGCGTTCATGGTGGCGACACTTTAAGTCGTCGTGCGCGCCGCCGCCACTGGGAGTGTCACTTGAACACGACGGTCTTGTGGCCGTTCATGAGCACACGCCGCTCGGCATGCCATTTGACGGCGCGCGCCAGCACCTGGCTTTCGGTGTCGCGGCCGCGTGCCGTCAGGTCTTCGACCGTGTCGGTGTGTTCCGCGCGGGCCACGTCCTGCTCGATGATCGGGCCCTCGTCGAGATCGGCCGTCACGTAGTGTGCCGTGGCGCCGATCAGCTTCACGCCGCGGTCGTGCGCCTGGTAGTAGGGCTTGGCACCCTTGAAGCTGGGCAGGAAAGAGTGGTGGATGTTGATGGCGCGCCCGGCCAGGCGCGTGCACAGGTCGTTGCTCAGCACCTGCATGTAGCGGGCGAGCACGACCAGCTCGGCGCCTTCGGTCTCGACGATCTCCAGCTGCTTCGCCTCGGCCTGCGCCTTGGTCGCCGCGCTCACCGGGATGTGATGGAACGGCACGTTGTAGCCCGCGGCCAGCTGGTAGAAATCGCGATGGTTCGATACGATGGCGCGCACGTCGATGGCCAGCAGGCCGCTTTTCCAGCGGAACAGCAGGTCGTTCAGGCAATGGCCGTCCTTGCTGACCATGATGACGGTCTTCATCGGCTGCGTGGCGTCGTGCAGCTTCCATTGCATGCCGAAGGCCTGACCGAGTTCGGTCATCTGCGTGCACAGCTCGGCGTGGCTGTGAGCTTCGCAGGCGAAGCGCACCCGCATGAAGAACAGGCCGGTGCCGTGGTCGTTGTATTGCGCCGCTTCTTCGATGTTGCCGCCGCGTTCGAGCAGGAAGCCGGAGACAGCGTGCACGATGCCGGTCCGGTCGGGGCAGGAGAGGGTCAGGATATAGGCGGATGTCATAGCGGCGCAGATTGTCGCAGGCGTAAAAAATCCCCTCCGATGCCAGAATGCCGTTTTTTCCTGCGGAGTTCCGGGCATGGCCTTCAACGATTTCAACATGGACAACCAGTGGTTGCCCTTCACACCCAATCGCGCCTTCCGGAAGGACCCGCGCGTGTTCGTCGGTGCCGAAGGCATGGAGTTCAAGACCCATGACGGCCGCACCGTCGTCGACGGCATCTCGTCGCTCTGGTGCGTGGGCGCCGGCCACAACAGGAAGCCGATCAACGAGGCCATCAAGAAGCAGCTCGATACGCTCGACTACGCGACCGCCTTCCAGGTCAGCAACGACCGCGCTTTCGAAGCCGCCACACGCATCGCCGCGCTGGCGCCCGGCGACCTCAACAAGGTGCTGTTCTGCAACTCGGGCAGCGAGGCCGCGGACACCTCGCTCAAGGTGGCGCTGGCCTACCACCGCGCCCGCGGCGAAGGGCACCGCAACGTCTTCATCGGTCGCGAGAAGGGCTACCACGGCGTGGGCTTCGGCGGTATGTCGGTCGGCGGCATTCCGGGCAACCGCAAGGCGTTCGGCTCGGCGTTCCTGCCGCGCGTGGACCACATGCGCTTCATCCACGACCCGGTGAACCATGCCTACGTCCAGAACGAGGAGCCGCGCTGGGCCGAGGACCCGCTGCTCGAACTCGAACAGCGCATCCTGCCGCTGCACGATCCGAGCAACGTGGCGGCGATCATCGTCGAGCCGATCGCCGGTTCGGCCGGCTGGTACGTGCCGCCGCAAGGCTACCTCAAGCGCCTGCGCGAGATTTGCGACAAGCACGGCATCCTGCTGATTTTCGACGAGGTCATCACCGGCTTCGGCCGCATGGGCACCAACTTCGCGGCCGACTACTACGACGTCGTGCCCGACATGCTGAACTTCGCCAAGTGCGTGACCAACGGGCTGATCCCGATGGGCGGCGTGATCTGCCGCGACAAGCTCTACGACGCGATGATGAAGACCGACGCGCCAGAGCACGTGGTGGAGTTCTTCCACGGCTACACCTACTCGGGCCACCCGGTGGCCTGCGCCGCCGCCGTCGCCACGCTCGACCTGTTCGAGAACGAGCGCCTCTTCGCGCGTGCCGCCGAGATGGGCCCGGTGCTGGGCGATGCGTTCCACAGCGCCTTCAGAGGCCTGCCGAACGTGATCGGCATCCGCAGCCTGGGCCTGGCGGCGGCCGTGGAGCTGGCACTGATCGCCGGGTCGCCCGGCAAGCGTGCCTACGATATCTTCGTGGACTGCTTCCACAAGGGTGCGCTGGTGCGGCCGGCCGGCGACGTGGTGGTGATCGCGCCGCCGTACATCGTCGAGAAGTCGCACATCGAGACGCTGGTCGACACGCTGGCCGACGCGATCAAGCGCGCAGCCTGAGCACTTCGATCGGATCCGGCCCGGCTCGGCCCTGGCCGGGCTTGCGCAGGGTCCGGCGCAGATCGGCGCAGTGATCCACGGGCGGCGCGGGCGGTGTGGCCCACACCGCGTCGAAACCGGCGCTGTCGGCGTTCGATCCGGCGTCCAGCCCGAGTGTCCGCACGCGCGCATCCGTCGGCAGGTGCTGCGGCACGCCCAGTGCCGGCGACGTGTGGCCCGTTCCCGACACCAGCAGCACCGTCCTGCCGGCGACGCGAGCCTCGGCCAGCGTGTGCGCCATTTCGCGGTCGCGTGCAATCTGGATGCGCGTCATCGGCTCGATCTGCGGGGCCGGCAATAGCCCGCAGTGGCCGTCGCGAATGGCGTCGCGCTGTGCCTGCATCGCGGATGCCGACAGTTGGGCGTCGAGCGAGACGTCGGCCATGGCGTCCTTCATGCGGGCCTTCGGCAGGTTGGCGCCGATCACCGGCACGCCTGCCTTCACGGCGGCCATCACGACCGGTGCGTAGTTCTTCCAGGGCCAGGCGTCGTCGTTCCAGCGCAGTGCGGTACGGACCTGCGCTTCGGTGGCGGCGGAGGAGAGCTTCCCGGTGTCGGTGCCGGCTTCCGCCATCTCGATGGCGAGCGCTGCCAGTTGCTTGCGGGCGGCGAGGTTCTCGACGACGGCGCGCTCGACGTCCTGGTGCGCGGCGGCATCGTGCTGCTCGCCGACAAGCAGGATGTCGGCGGGCAACAGGCGGTCCAGGCGCGTGTCGAGGGAGGCCGGTGCGGATGCGCAACCCGTGAGCAGGGCGCCGATGGCAGCCAGGACGAGCAGCGAGGCGAACGTGGACGGGTCGGGGCGCTGGTTCATGCGCCGATACTATTCGGCGCGGCATCGCCGGTGCGGCCGCGTCTCTCCAGGTTCTTCTCCGATGTCATTGCGCTTTCGAACCCGCGTCGCGGCGACCCTGCTGTTCGCGACGGCCGTGGCCTTTCTCTGCCTGACCCTGCGCACGCCGCTGCCGTGGATGATCGGCCCGCTGATGGCCGTGTCGATCGCCTCGATCGCGGGTGCGCCGACGGCGAGCGCCGGCGGGCTGCGCAACATCGGCCAGTGGGTCATCGGCGCCGCGCTGGGCCTCTATTTCACGCCGAAGGTGGTCGAACTGGTCGCGAGCCTCTGGTGGGCGATCGCGCTGGCCATCGGCTGGGCCTTGCTGGCGGGCTGGGGGTTCGGCCGCTGGCTGGAACGGCAGAACGCGCGTCGCCTGCCGCAACTGTCGACGGAGACGATACGGGCCACGGCGTATTTCTCCGGCGCGATCGGCGGAGCTTCCGAGATGACGCTGATGGCCGAGCGCGTCGGCGCGCGCACCGACCTGGTCGCGGCGGCACACAGCCTGCGCCTGATGGTAGTGACCATCGCGGTGCCGTTCGCGATGCAGTGGAGCGGCTGGCACGGCCTGGACGTCAGCCCGTTGTCCACGCGTCCCTTCGATGCCGGCGGTTTCGCGCTGCTGGTGCTCGCCACCGGGCTCGGCGCGCTGGCCATGCGCGCGACCGGGCGCACCAATCCGTGGTTCATCGGCCCGTTGCTGGTCTCGATCTGTTTCACAGCCGGCGGCTGGACGCCTTCGGCGGTGCCGCAGTGGTTGTCCAACGCGGCGCAGGTGGTGATCGCCGCGAGCCTGGGCGTGCGCTTCAGCCGCGAGTTTCTGGGGACGGCGCCACGCTGGATGCTGAGCGTGGCCGCAGGAACGGTCGTGCTGACGCTTCTGAGCGCGGGCGTCGCCATGCTCTTGGCCTGGGCGACCGGCCTGCATCCGGCGGTCCTGATCCTGGGCGCCTCGCCGGGCGGCATCGCCGAGATGTCGATCACCGCCAAGGTGCTGCAGCTCGGCGTGCCGGTCGTGACCGCGTTCCAGGTCTGCCGGCTCATCGCCGTGCTGGTGATCGTCGGGCCGATGTACCGCTGGCTGCACCCATCCCGGGTCTGACCGGAACTTCGTGCTTCAGTGCACCACGACCGGGTTCTGCGCGAGCTCGGCGTAGCCCTCGAGCGTGTCCTCGACCTCTTCCTGCGTCGGCATGTTAAGCTGCCAAGCCGCGATCTGGCGCTGGAACAGTTCGGCCCAGGAGCCGTCGAGGTAGACCTCCTTGCCGGAGCGCTTGTCGACGATCTCGAAGCCGTTGCGGGCCAGCACCGGGAGGTGCGGCGCCAGCGGGGCGTCGCCCTCGGTGGGCTGGACGTGCATGACCACGTACGACTCGGAGTCGTAGAGCATGTTCATGGCAGGGTTCGCGAAGATGTCGATGGCGTTCATAAGCAGATCAGATAGCAACCAACGCGCCAGTTTCAAGAAGCATCGCGCAACTGCATGTCGGCGAAGTCGCCGTTCGGCTGCGTGATCCGGATGCGCACGGGCAAATAACCTATCGATGGTGCCAGCCAGAGCTCGACCGTGTCGTCGAAGGGCGTTCGCGGATTGCGGGTGAGCTTGCGCGCGACCGCGTCCCCCGAGGGAAGTTCGAGCTTTTCCTCGTCGCCGATCTTGAAGATCCAGATGTCGGCATCGCGTGGCCCCACGGTCTGCACCGCGATCGCGCCGTCGGCCCGGTAGCGTGCCGGGTCGCCGGCCAGCAGCGCGCCGAGCTGCAGCATCACGCTCAGCCGGTCCTGCGCGCCGGCCATCAGCGCGGCGGTCGGTGCGTTGCTGCTGAACACCACTTGGCCCTGGTCGCGCACGAAATGGGAGGCGACCTCGGTTTTGCGCGTGTCGGAGAACCGCGCGGGTTCGATGCCCGTCGGCCCGATGAAGCCGCTGCTGTGCTGCGCGCGCAGCGTCTTGAACAGGAATCGGAGCGTCAGGCGCGCGTCGTAGGCACGACCGTCCTGCGACCAGTTCAGTTCACCGAGCACGCCCTGCAGCGGCACCGCGCCCTGCTGGCCGCTGACGTTGAACTTGAGGTCGACGGACTTGGGAACGTCGAGCGCGAGGGGGACGGGCGCCGGCGTTTCTGCCGGCGCGGGGGAGGGCGGCGGCGCGGCGGCCACGGCGGGGGCGCTCGCGGTCGCCGCCGGCGCAGCGGTTTGCGACGGCGAAGCTTCGCCGGACTCGCCGGACGCGGACGATCCGGCTTGCGCCGGCGTCGACGCGACCGGTTCGCTCGGCGCCGGTGACGGCGAGGACGATGGCGCCGTAGCCGGTACGACAGCGGCTGTCTTGGGCTTCGCCGCCGGTTTCAGCACGGTCTTGCGGACCGGCGTCGGCGCGGCGGGCGCTTGCGCCCGCGCTTCCGCCGGGACCGCCGCAGGCACCGGCACGGGCGCCGCTGTCACGATCGTCCGCATCTCGAAGCGCGCCGCCACCGGGGCCGGCTTCGACCCAGGCTGCATCGGCACCGCACCCAGCAGCAGGCCGTGGGCCAGCACGACCACCGCCGTCAGCAGGGCGACGGTCGGCCACGAACCATGGCCCCCTGGAGACTCCGGAGGCACGGTGGGCGTCGAATCGGACAAAAAGGGGGGTGTCATGAAGGATGGACCGGGGCGTGTCGCGCAGGCTCGGCTCGCTACACTGCCGCCCGTCCGATCAGTTTAGTTGCGATGCCTTCCGGCCTCGACGCCACCATGAAACTCGCCACCCTCAGGGATGGATCGCGCGACGGCCAGCTGGTCGTCGTCTCCCGCGACCTCGCGCTCGCCCACTACGCCACCGGCATCGCCGAGCGCCTGCAGCAGGTGCTCGACGACTGGGGCTTCATGAGCCCGCAGCTGGAGGATCTCTACGACCAGCTCAACTGGGGGCGCGCACGGCATCCGTTTCCGTTCGACCCCGCGCAGTGCATGGCGCCCTTGCCGCGCGCCTACCAGTGGGCCGACGGCTCGGCCTACCTGAACCACGTCGAACTGGTGCGCAAGGCCCGCGACGCCGAGGTGCCCGAGAGCTTCTACGTCGATCCGCTGATGTACCAGGGCGGCAGCGACGACCTGCAGGGCGCGCGCGACCCGATCGCGGTCGCGAGCGAAGCCTTCGGCATCGACTTCGAGGCCGAGATCGCGGTCGTCACCGGCGACGTGCGCATGGGCGCGTCGCCCGAACAGGCGCTCGACGGCATCCGCCTCGTGATGCTGGCCAACGACGTCAGCCTGCGCCACCTGATCCCGGCCGAACTCGCCAAGGGCTTCGGCTTCTTCCAGAGCAAGCCCGCCACTGCCTTCAGCCCCGTCGCCGTCACGCCCGACGAGCTCGGCGACGCCTGGCGGCGCGGGCGGCTGCACCTGACGCTGCAGAGCACCTGGAACGGCCGTCCGGTCGGCCTATGCGACGCCGGCGACGACATGACCTTCCACTTCGGCCAGCTCGTCGCCCACATCGCGAAGACCCGCAACGTGCGCGCCGGCAGCATCGTCGGCAGCGGCACGGTGAGCAACAAGGGCGTCGAGAAGGACGGCCGGATGGAATGGCCGAAGGGCTATTCGTGCATCGCCGAGAAGCGCTGCATCGAGACGATCCAGGACGGCCAGCCGACGACGGAGTTCATGAAGTTCGGCGACACGATCCGCATCGAGATGAAGGGGCTGGACGGGAAGTCGGTGTTCGGGGCGATCGAGCAGGAGGTGGTGGGGCCTGCGGGCCAAGTAGCCGAATCCTCGGGTTCGGCACGTTGAATCAGAGAAAGGCACGATTTCCTAATGCTCACCGGCGAAATCCGAAACAAGGTCGATCAGGTCTGGAATGCGTTCTGGTCCGGCGGCATCGCCAATCCGCTCGAAGTCATCGAGCAGATCACCTACCTGCTTTTCCTGCGCGGTCTCGACAGCGATCAGACACGGGAAGAAAACAAGGCCGTGCGGCTCAGGACGCAGCCCGTGCGCATCTACCCCCGCAGGTAACGACGCACGCGGTCGGCCCTTCGACGAACTCCGCTGGTCGCGCTTCAAGGATTTCGCTGCGGCGGACATGTTCGTCGTGCTCGGCGAGCACGTGTTTCCGTTCCTGCGCGGGCTGCATGCATCGGAGGGCGAGGCCGCCACCTCCGCTTTTGCGCACCACATGCGCGACGCCCGCTTCACCATCCCCACGCCCGCGCTGCTGGCCAAGGTGGTCGACCTGCTCGACACCATCCCGATGGACGACCGCGATACCAAGGGCGATCTCTACGAGTACATGCTCGGAAAGATCGCCTCGGCGGGTCAGAACGGGCAGTTCAGAACGCCGCGGCACATCATCCAGTTGATGGTCGCGCTCACCGCGCCGACACCGCAGGACACGATCTGCGATCCGGCATCGGGCACCTGCGGTTTCCTCGTGGCCGCCAGCGAGCACATCCGCGAACAGCACCCGGAAGCGTTGCGCGATGCGAAGCTGAGCGCACATTTCCACAACGGCATGTTCCACGGCTACGACTTCGACAACACGATGCTGCGCATCGGCAGCACGAACATGCTGCTGCACGGCGTCGAACATCCGGCCATCGAGTACCGCGACTCGCTGGCGCAGGACCATGGCGACGATGCGGGTGCCTACAGCCTGATCCTCGCCAATCCGCCCTTTGCCGGAAGCCTCGACTACGAGAACACCGCCAAGGATTTACAGCAGATCGTGAAGACGAAGAAGACCGAGTTGCTCTTTCTTGCACTGTTCCTGCGCCTGCTCAAGACCGGTGGTCGCGCGGCGATCGTCGTGCCCGACGGCGTGCTGTTCGGCAGCAGCAAGGCCCACAAGGAACTGCGTCGCAAGCTGGTCGAAGAACAGAAGCTCGATGCCGTCATCAGCCTGCCCGGCGGCGTGTTCAAGCCCTATGCCGGCGTGAGCACCGCCATCCTGCTGTTCACCAAAACCATGAGCGGCGGCACCGATACCGTGTGGTTCTATGACATGCAGGCCGATGGCTGGAGTTTGGACGACAAGCGGCAGCCGCTAATGGCCGAGGACAAGCTCGGCCTGCGCCCGCCGCTGGGCGGCCCCGGCGCGCTGAGCGATGCTGAGCACGCGAAGAACAACTTGCCCGATGTGCTGGCCCGCTGGGCCGAACGCGAAGGCAGCGAGCGCAAGCGGCCGCGCACGTCACAGAGCTTCTGCGTGCCGAAGGTGGACATAGAGGCGAACGGCTACGACCTGAGTCTGAACCGCTATCGCGAAGTGGTGCATGCGGAGGTAGAGCATCGCAAGCCGGGGGAGATCATTGCGGAGTTGAAGCGTTTGGAAGATGAGATTGCTGCCGGCACCAAGGCGCTTGAGGACTTGCTGCAGTGAGTGGTCCCCATCCGACCGCCAAGCTTTCGGAAATCGCTTGGCTTAACCCGTTGCTTGATGCAAAGCTAGATGCGAATGCGCAGGTTGCGTTTGTGCCGATGGCGGCGGTCTCTGCTACCACTGCTGCCGTCGAAACTGTCTTGGCGCGTCCTTACAGTGAGGTCAGCAAGGGCTATACGGCGTTCAAAGACGGCGATGTGCTTTTGGCAAAGATCACGCCTTGCTTTGAGAACGGAAAAATCGCGCAAGCACAGCTTCCGTTGCCTTACGGCTTTGGTTCAACCGAGTTCCACGTTGTCAGGCCGCGCGTGGCGATGGCAGACGCGCGTTACTTGCTCCATTACTTGCGTCAGGAGAACGTTCGGACAAATGGCACGCGGCGTATGACAGGGAGCGGTGGTCAACGACGGGTTCCTGCGAGCTTCTTGTCTGAGCTCCAGGTGCCGCTTCCGCCGCTGGCCGAACAACGCCGCATCGGCGCCATCCTTGACCAAGCCGAAGCCCTCCGAGCCCAACGCCGCGCGGCCATCGCTCAACTCGACAGCCTCGGGCGGCGATTTTTCTGGAGATGTTTGGCAGCCCGTGCGAGACGAGTTCTCAATGGCCGACGAGCGCCCTGAGCAGCGTTTGCGGCGCGATCAATGACTGTCCGCACAGCACGCCAAGCTGGACGGAGTCTGGCGTGATTTGCCTTCGGACGTCCAATCTCAGCGAAGGCGGATGGAACTGGGCGGATCGGCGTTTCGTGTCGGACGCTGAGTTCGTGGAGCGATCAAAGCGCGGGGTTATTGAGCCCGGAGACATCGTGTTAAGTCGTGAAGGTACGGTCGGCGTCGCTGCAATCGTCGAAAAGGGGATGACTGTTTGCATGGGACAACGCTTGGTCCAAGTTCGCGCCGACTCCAAAGTGCTTGTTCCGGAATACCTGCTGCGCCACCTACTCTATGTGCTGGCGCCAGAAAGAATTGGGCAGTTGATGGTGGGTCCAACCTCGCAGCATTTGAATGTGAAAGATCTACGCGTGCTTCGCGTACCGCTTCCGCCTTTGGATTTGCAAAGCGTGTTCGCTGGCCGTATTCGGGTAACTGGGCAACTTAAGGCCGCGCACCGCACCGCGCTAGCCCGTCTAGATGAATTGTTTGTTTCGCTGCAGTACCGCGCGTTCCGCGGCGAGTTGACGGAAACGGAAACCGCGCTGCGCACTGCGGAAGCGCCACGTACCGCCTATTTCGAAGGACTGCGCAAGTTAGAAGCGGGTGCCGGTATTGAGGCGTTGATCTTCGTCATCAAGCGCACTCCGGGCCATGATCTCTACGCTTCGCTGAAAACGCTTTATGTGGCAGACAAGATCCACTTGGAACGTCATGGCCAGTTGATCTACGGCGAAACGTACAACGCGCTGCCGATGGGCCCGGTGCCCAAAGCCGCTTACCTCGCGGTCAAAGTCCTGCGCAACGAGGAAATGTTCAGCCTCTTCGACGATGCAGCGACCCGGGCGGCGATGAAGGTGCAGGGCAAGCAACTGATCCCGCTGCGCGACGCCGATCTGAGCAAGCTCGACAGCGCCGCCATCCAGAGCCTGGAGTCGGCGATCCGCTACTTTGCCGGCGCAACCTTCGGCGAGGTCAAGGCGGCCACGCACGACACGGCTTACCTCCGCACGCAGCCAAACGTGCCGATCCCGATGCAGTACCTGATCGACATGCTGCCGGCCAAAGTTCGGCAGCAACACTGGGGTGATGAAGCGTCAGGGGTTTTTTAAAGCTTGAAGTCGAGGCCAGAGGGTTAAAGCGGGCTTTAGCGGAAGAAAAAGCCCAATAAAAACAACGGTTTATAAAACCCGTCAAAGGGCGCGCGCGTTTGAGGGAATGCTTTAGAGCATTGGATCGCTTGCATTTCGCTGCCTTACGTATGCAAGCAAATTGGCTCTTTGTTAAATGCTGCCTATCATATGGAAGCGTTTTACGTCCATACACAAGCCTGCCAAGCACATGACAGACGCCCCCGCGCCCACTGAAAATCAGCCCGTTCCAGAGCACTTGCCTCGCGCCGGACGCTACGTTCGACAACCCACGGGCTATCGCGCTTTTCTGCCAACTCCCTTGCCCCCCGAGCCCCCGGTGCTGCTGGTCGGCGAGCTGCAAACCCTGCTCTCCCAAGCGGATCGCGCGCTGGGCCGCCTCGACGGATCGGTGCTGACATTGCCGAACCCCGACCTGTTCGTCTTCATGTACGTGCGCAAGGAGGCCGTGCTGTCCAGCCAGATCGAAGGCACGCAAAGCTCCCTGCAAGACCTGCTGGCAGCCGAGGCCGACCTGTTCGATGAAACGATGCCGCGGGACGTTGACGAGGTGGTGAACTACGTGCGGGCTATGAAGCATGGACTCGCACGGCTGCCCGAACTGCCGGTGTCCGTGCGGCTGATTCGGGAGATTCACGCCGAACTGATGCAGGGTGTCCGGGGCGGCCGTCTTCAGCCCGGCGAACTGCGCACCAGCCAGAACTGGATCGGCCCGGCAGGTTGCACGCTGACGACGGCGCGTTTCGTGCCGCCGCCACCGCATGAGGTGGCCCCTGCACTTGGCAGCCTCGAGAAGTTCTTGCATGAGCACGAGGGGCTGCCCCCGCTGATCAAGATCGCGTTGGCGCATGTGCAGTTCGAGACCATTCACCCGTTCCTCGATGGCAATGGTCGCGTGGGGCGTCTGCTCATCACCTTTTTGTTGACCGAGCAAGGCATCCTGCACAAGCCGGTGCTGTACCTCTCGCACTATTTCAAGCAGCACCGGCAGGACTACTACGAGCACCTGCAGGCTGTGCGCGACCACGGTGCGTGGGAAAGCTGGCTGGCCTTTTTTCTGCGGGGCGTCGTTCAAGTGGCAGCGGAGGCGGCGGAAACGGCACGTCGCATCCAGTTGCTGCGGGAGCAGCACCGCCTGGCGATCACAGAGCAACTCGGCCGCGCTGCAGCCAACGGCCACCGTGTGTTGGAAGCGTTGTTCGATCGGCCGATCATTTCCGTAGCTGACGTGGTCAAGCTCACCGGCACCAGCTACGCCGCCGCCAATGCGTTGGTGGCGCGCCTCGAAACAGTCGGTGTTCTCACCGAGATGACGGGCTATGCACGCAATCGACGCTTTCGCTACGAGCGGTACGTGGCGCTCTTCGCTGACGACACGCTGCCGCCGGAGGTCGTCGCATGAGCCAATTTGCATTTCTGCAGGCCGAATGGCCGGAGCTCTGTGCTGAAGCCCAGCGCTCCGAGCGCGCCGCCTCGGCCGACCCACGCACCGCCTGCTTCTACGCGCGCCGCACGCTCGAACTCGCCGTGGCCTGGCTGTTCCGCGCCGAGAGCGGGCGCGGTGGCGCGTTGCGCATGCCCTACAAGACCGACCTGTCGGCCTTCCTGTTCGAGCCGAGTTTTCAGCAACTCGTGGGGCCTGCCGTTCACACCAAGATGGACGCGATCCGCAAGCTCGGCAACGAGGCGGTGCACAGCACGCGCGCGGTGCCGGCCAAAGACGCGCAGGCGGCGGTGCGCGAGCTGTTCCATGTTTCTTTCTGGCTGGCGCGGCACTACGCGCGCAACGTGGCGGCACGGCCGGAGCCTTCGCTGCAGTTCCGTGTCGAGCTGTTGCCGCAGCCGGCTTCTGAGAGTGCCACGGCGGCATCGCCGTCGGCCCAGGCTGCAGCACAAGCCGCGCTGCAGAAGCAGGCCGACGCGCTGGCCGAGCGCGATGCGGCACTGCTCGCTGCCGAGCAACGCAGCGCCACGCTCGATGCCGAACTGGCCGCGCTGCGCGCCGAAGTCGCCGCCGCCAAGGCCGCAAACACCGCGCAGCCCGACACGCACGACTACAACGAGGCGCAGACGCGCGACCTCTTCATCGACCTGTTGCTCAAGGAAGCCGGCTGGGTGCTCGGCAATGCGCGCGACCGCGAATACGAAGTCGCCGGCATGCCCAACCACGAAGGCAAGGGCTTCGTCGACTACGTGCTGTGGGGCGACGACGGCAAGCCGCTCGCGCTGGTCGAGGCCAAGCGCACGCGCAAGAGCCCGCACGATGGGCGGCAGCAGGCCAAGCTGTATGCCGATTGCCTCGAAGCACGCTTCGGCCAACGGCCCGTCGTCTACTTCACCAACGGCTACGAGCACCACCTTTGGGACGACGCGATGTACCCGCCGCGCGCGGTGCAGGGCTTTCACAAGAAAGACGAGCTGCAGCTGATGATTCAGCGGCGCACCAGTCGCAAGCCGCTGGCCGATGCGTCCATCAACAGCGCCATCGTCGAGCGCCATTACCAGCACCGGGCCATCCGCCGCATCGGCGAAACCTTCGAGCGCGACAGGCACCGCAAGGCCTTGGTGGTGATGGCCACTGGCGCCGGCAAGACGCGCACGGTGATCGCGCTGGTCGACTTGCTGATGAAGGCCAACTGGGCCAAGCGCGTGCTCTTCCTGGCCGACCGCGTGGCGCTGGTGAATCAGGCCATCGGCGTGTTCAAGCAGCAGTTGCCCGATGCGGCGGCGGTGAACCTGGTGACTGAGAAATTCACCGAAGGCCGCGTCTATGTGTCGACCTATCCGACCATGATGGGCCTGATCGACAAGAACGCCGGCGCGCAAAAGCGCTTCGGCATTGGCCATTTCGACCTGCTCATCGTGGACGAGGCGCACCGCTCGATCTACCAGAAGTACCGCGCCATCTTTTCGTATTTCGATGCGCTGCTGGTGGGCCTGACGGCCACGCCGAAAGACGAAGTCGACCGCAACACCTACGGGCTGTTCGACCTCGAAGACGGTGTGCCGACCGATGCTTATGGCCTCGACGACGCGATAGCCGAAGGCTTTCTGGTACCGCCCAAGGCCGTGTCGGTTCCGCTCAAGTTCCAGCGCCAGGGCATCCGCTACGACGAGTTGAGCGAAGACGAGAAAGACCAATGGGACGAACTCGAATGGCATGAAGACGGTGAAGACCCGCCCGACGAGGTGAGCGCCGAGGCGGTCAACAAATGGCTGTTCAACCAGGACACGGTCGACAAGGTGCTCGAAACGCTGATGACGCATGGCCACAAGGTGGCCGGCGGGGACCGACTCGGCAAGACCATCGTCTTCGCCAAGAACAACGCGCACGCCATCTTCATCGCCAAGCGCTTCGATGCCAACTACCCGGATCGGACCGGCGCGTTCGCTCGCGTCATCACGTACCAGACCGAATACGCGCAATCGCTGATCGACGCGTTCTCGCAGAAGGACAAGGCGCCGCACATCGCGGTTTCGGTCGACATGCTCGACACCGGCATCGACGTGTCGGAGGTGGTCAACCTGGTGTTCTTCAAGATCGTGCGTTCCAAGGCCAAGTTCTGGCAGATGGTCGGGCGCGGCACGCGGCTGTGCAAGGATCTGTATGGGCCGGAGCAGGACAAGAAGGATTTCAAGATCTTCGACTTCTGCCAGAACCTCGAATACTTCAGCCAGAACCTCGAAGGCGCCGACGGTGCCATGGCCGAGTCGCTGGGGCAACGCCTCTTCAAAGCGCGGCTGGAGCTGCTCGGCGCTCTCGACAAGCGCCTTGCGGTCGACGGCACGCATGCCGGCGAAAAGACCGGCGGCAACATCGTCCTGACCGAAGCGCACATCCGGCGCGATACCGCCGAAGGTCTGCACAACATCGTGCGCGGCATGAGCCTCGACAACTTCGTGGTGCGACCGAAACGCCGCTGGGTGGAGCGCTGGGCCGAGGCCGATGCGTGGAAGCACCCGGGCACCGAGCAGTTGCAGGAAGTCGCCGACCACCTGTCGAACCTGCCCAGCGCCGTGCGCGACGAGCCAGGTTTTGATCGCCTGAAGAGGCAAGTGTGCGCGTTGGCCGACGGCTTGCTCGAACTCACCAGCATTCCGGCGGTGCGCGAGCATCTGCTGCTGATCGAGGCCATTGCAGGCGACGAATGGTGGGAGGGCGTGACCTTGCCGATGCTGGAGCAGGCGCGCCGCAAACTGCGCGGTCTGATCAAGCTGCTGGAAAAGGTGCGTCGCAAGGTGGTTTACACCGACTTCGAGGACGAGATCGGCGAGCTGACCGAAGTCGATTTGCCGCTCGTCACCAGCGCGTGCGACTTCGAGCGATTCCGCCTCAAGGCGCGGGTGTTTCTGCGCGCGCACGAGGACCGGTTGGCTCTGCACAAGCTGCGCCGCAACCGACAGTTGACGACGGCGGACCTGGGCGAACTCGACGCGATGCTGCACGAAGCGGGCGGCAGCGACGGCGACATCGCAGTCGCACGCCAAAAGCATCAGAGCCTCGCCGCCTTCGTGCGTTCGCTGGTCGGGCTGGACCGGGAAGCAGCCACGCAAGCCTTCGGCCATTTGCTCGCTGGTACGACCGCAACCGCCAGCCAGATCGAGTTCATCGGCCAGGTCGTGAACCACTTGACCGAGCATGGGACGATGCCGACGTCGCGCCTCTACGAATCGCCGTTCACCGACATCCACGCGCAAGGGCCGGACGGCGTTTTCGCGCCGACCGTGGCGGAGCAATTCTTCACTGCGCTCGATACGTTGGCGCTCAGGACGGCGTGAGGTTCGAGCCGAGCCCGGCGATGCACGCAACGAGTTTTAAAAAAGGGGACCCACCATGGACCGCAGATTTCTACTCACCTCGCTAGCCGCACTGACGGGCATCGCCGCCGCGCCTGCTTCTCTGGCCCAGGCCGCCTACCCCGACCAGCCCATCCGCTGGGTCGTCCCCTACCCCGCGGGCGGCGGCACCGACGTGCTGGCGCGCGCCGTCGCCGAAGCCATGCGCGAGCCGCTCGGCCAGCAGATCGTGGTCGACAACCGGCCCGGCGCGTCGACCAACATCGGCGCGCAGATCGTCGCCACCGCGCGGCCGGACGGCTACACGCTGATCTCGGCCGACAACGCGCTGCTCGCGTTCAACGAGTTCCTGTTCTCCAGGCTGCCGTTCAACCCGCAGACCGACTTCACCTACATCGGCGGCATCAGCCGCTTCCCGCTGGCGCTGGTGGTGCATCCGTCGGTGCCGGTGAAGACGGTGGCGGAGTTCGTCGCCTATGCGAAGGCCAATCCGGGCAAGCTCAACTACGCGTCGCCGGGCAACGGCTCGCCGCATCACCTGGCGATGGAGCTCTTCAAGTCGCGCACCGGCATCTTCGTCACGCACATCCCGTACCGTGGCGCGGCGCCTGCGATGCAGGACGTGATGGGCGGTCAGGTGCAGTGCATGTTCCTCGACCTCGCCGCAGGTCTCTCTGTGGTGCAGTCGGGCAAGGTGCGGGCGCTGGGCATCGGTTCGGCGCGCCGGGCGCCGGCGCTGCCCGAACTGCCGACGCTGGCCGAGGCCGGCGTGCCCAATGCGGAGGTGTTCGCGTTCCAGGGGCTGCTCGGTCCGGCGAGGCTGCCCGCGCCGGTCGTGCAGCGGCTCAACGCCGAGCTGAACAAGGCGCTGGCGACGCCGGCGGTCATGAAGCGCATGAACGACTTCGGCATGGAGTCGCTCCCCGGCACGCCGGAGCAGTTCCGCGCGCTGGCGCGTGCCGAGGCCGGACGCTGGGGGCCGGTGATCGAGGCACAGGGCATCAAGCTGGACTGAACGCCCTCGCTTTAGGCTACCTGGCGAAGACCTTGCGCGAGCCGTCCTCGAAGACCTCGTCGTCGCGCACCGGCGTCCCGTCGTCGTTCCACGCGCGTTCGCGCACCAGGCGGCCCTTGTCGTCGTAGACCGATTCGGCCACCATCCGCCCGCGTTCGTCGAAGCGCCGGTGGGCGCCGATGGGCAGCAGCCGGCCGCGCGGTGCGGGCGACGAGAAGCGGCCTTGCGTGGCGCGCTGGCCGTTGTCCTGGAACTCGGTCACCTCGGCGATCCGGGCCGCGCCTTCGCCGCTGTAGATCGTGCGGCTGCGCGGCTGGCCGTTGAGGTAGTTGGTCTCGTCGGCGAGCGCCTGCCCGGTCGGCGACCAGCGCTGCTCGCGCACCAGCGTGCCGCGTTCGGAGTATTCGAGTTCGCGCTGCTTGAAGGTCCGCTCGCCTGCGAGCGACACCAGTTCGTAGCGCCTGACGCCTTCCGACGAGAAGCGGCGCTCGGTGCGCAGGCCGTCGACGGTCTCGTCCTGCGATTCGGACCGGCCGTTGTCGTAGAAACGCTCGCCGCGCACGCGCTTGCCGTCGACGAACGTGATCCGCGCACGCAGGCCGCCCCGGGCGTCGAACAGTTCGACCTGCGACGGCGCACCGTCGAAGCCGCACAGGCGGGCGTCGTCGAAAACCGGCGCGAGCAACGGTCTGTCGCCGCAGCGCAGCGAGGCCAGCTGGCCGCTCTCGGTGAACTCGACGGCGGCGCGCTCGCCGCCGGGGTCGGCATGGAAGGCGCCGCGTCGCAACTGGCCGTTGAGGTGGAAGCTGCGCGCCAACCCGATCACGTGGCCGTCTTCGTAGACCGCGTCGCGCCGCAGCTGGCCGCCGGGATAGAACTCGCGCGAGCGCCCGTTCATGTTGCCCTTGGCATCGACGCTGTATTCCCGCGCCACGCGGCCGTTGCTGTAGTGGCGCACGACGCCCATGAAGCTGCCGTTGCGCAGTTCCTGCTCGCGCTCGAGTTGGCCGCTGTCGCGGTCGCGGCAGCGCATGAGGCCGGTCTTGCCGCGCGTGGTGTCGCCGTTGGCGGGATTGACGGCCGTGCCGTCGAGTTCGCAGTCCTGTACCGCGTGCGCGGCGAGGCTCGTCGAAAGCCCCAGTGCCACGGCGAGCCATATCGACGCGGAACGCGACGTGAACGACCGGTTGCGAGAGCTCCGCATGCGGGGATTATCGGCCGGGTTGCTGGAGTAAGCTGATGCCACAAAACCGATTGGAGATGCCATGAGCGACGCGACCCCCTCTTTCGCCTTCAGCCAATTCGTCCCGGGATTCGATTTCCTGAAGAACCTGGCCGACGCTGCGGCGTCGACCGCGGCCGCGCGTCCGGCCACGTCCGGCGTGGCCGGCGCGCTGCCGGGCATGCCCGGCCTGTCGAGCTGGGTGGCGCCGACCATCAGCGTCGAAGAGGTCGACAAGCGCATCCAGGAACTCAAGACCGTGCAGTACTGGCTCGAGCAGAACGGCCATGCGCTGAAGGCGACGATCCAGGCGCTGGAAGTGCAGAAGATGACGCTCTCCACGCTGCGCGGCATGAACGTGCGGATGGAAGACCTGGCCAGCGCCTTCACGCGCCAAGCGACGCCACCGGCGGCATCGAGCCCTGCGCCGACACCGGCACCGGCACCGGCATCGCTCTTCGCATTCAAGCCGGCATCGGCGCCGACGTCGCAACCGCAGCGCGATGCCGACGTCGATGCCGGGACTGCGAACGATTCCAAGGATGCCGAATCCGGTGCTTCGTCCGGCGTCGTCGATCCGATGCAATGGTGGAACGCGCTCACCAGCCAGTTCCAGGAGATCGCCACGTCCGCCATCCACGACGCCGCGCAGATCAAGATGCCGGTGATGCCCGCGATGCCGACCACGCCGAAAGCACCGTCGGCCACCGCTCGCAAGAAGCCGGCTTCGACCGCCAAGGCCCCGGCGTCGCGCAAGCGAACCCGCGGTCCCTGAGAACGCCGGCCCCGCAAGGCCGACGACGATTCAAACGAACCCTGCGAACGACACCGTGAAGCTTTTCCCCACCGGCCACGCCACCCATCCGCAATGGCGCATGGCCGCAGGTCTCGTCCTGGCGCAATTGCGCGCCCAGATGGCCTTGCCCGACTATGCGCCGGCGCCGACGCTCGGGCTGCTCTACATCACCGATCGCTACGCGTCCGAGGCGAAGGAAATCCTCGACCACCTCGGCGCCGAACTGCCCGAGATCACCGACTGGTCCGGCACGGTCGGCGTCGGCGTCGCGGCCAACAACGCCGAGTATTTCGACGAGCCCGCGCTCAGCGTGATGCTCTGCGCGCTGCCGAGCGACCAGTACCGCGTTTTCTCCGGCGTCGCGCCGCTCGGCAGCGCCGAGATGGCGGGCTTCGAGGCGCACACGGCGCTGGTCCATGCCGACCCCGCGACGCCGGAGCTGTCCGAACTGATCGGCGAGATGGCGTTCCGCACCGACACCGGCTACCTGTTCGGCGGACTGACGTCGAGCCGGTCGGAGTCGCTGCAGTTCGCGGCCGGCGGCAACGGCAACATCCGTGGCCACGGCGCGGCGGGCGGCGTGTTCTCCGGCGGGCTGTCAGGCGTGGTGTTCGGCGAGGGCGTGAAGCTGGTGTCGCGCGTCACGCAGGGCTGCCAGCCGGTGTCGCGCGAACGCGAGATCACCTCGGCCGACGGCAACCTGCTGCTCACGCTCGACGGCGCGCCCGCGCTCGACGTGCTGCTGGCCGATCTCAAGGTCTCGCTCGACGCGCCGCAGGACGCGATCGAGGCGGTGCGCGCGACGCTGGTCGGCGTGGTCGCGGCCGGCAGCGACGGCATCCGCCGCACTGGCGACCTGGGTGCCGACGTGCTGGTGCGCCACATCATCGGGCTGGATCCCACGCGCCGCGGCGTGGCCATCGCCGACGTGGTCGAGGCCGGCATGCGCATGAGCTTCTGCCGCCGCAACGCGCAGGCCGCGCGCGCCGACCTGATGCGCATCTGCGCGGAGATCCGGGAAGAACTGGAACCCGAGGAACAGACGCTCGCGACCGCACGCGCCGTCGCGGCGGGCGAGGCCGAGGCCGCACCGCATCCGGCACGGCGCGTGGCCGGTGCGGTCTACGTGAGCTGCTCGGGGCGCGGCGGTCCGCATTTCGGCGCGCCGAATGCCGAGATGCAGATCGTGCGCCACGCGCTGGGCGACGTGCCGCTGGTCGGCTTCTTCGCGGCCGGCGAGATCGCGCGCCACCATGTCTACGGCTACACCGGCGTGCTGACCGTGTTCGTCACCGATCCGGCGGTATGACGCTCGAACCGCTGCGCACGCTCTATCCGCCCATCGAGCCCTACGAAACCGGCGTGATCGACGTCGGCGACGGTCATTCCGTCTACTACGAGCGGGTCGGCACGCCGGGCGGCAAGCCCGCCCTGTTCCTGCACGGCGGCCCGGGCGGCGGCATTGCTCCCGCGCATCGTCGACTCTTCGATCCCGCGCGCTACGACGTGATGCTGTTCGACCAGAGGGGCTGCGGGCGCTCGACGCCGCACGCGGGCCTGGAGGCCAACACGACGTGGCATCTGGTCGACGACATCGAGCGCCTGCGCGGCATCGCGGGCGCCGAGCGCTGGCTGGTCTTCGGCGGTTCGTGGGGTTCGACGCTGGCGCTGGCCTATGCGCAGAAGCATCCGGAGCGGGTCGCCGCGCTGGTGCTGCGCGGCATCTACACCGTGACCGAGGCCGAATTGCGCTGGTACTACCAGTTCGGCGTCTCGGAGATGTTTCCCGACAAGTGGGAGCTGTTCCAGGCGCCGATTTCCGAGACCGAACGCGGCGACATGATCGCGGCCTACCACCGGCTTCTCACCGGCGACGACCGTGCGCGGCAGATCGAGGCCGCAAGGGCCTGGAGCCTGTGGGAAGGCGAAACCATCACGCTGCTGCCGGATCCGGCCTTCTCGGTCGCGCATGGGGAAGACCGCTTTGCGCTCGCGTTCGCGCGGCTCGAGAATCATTACTTCACCCACCGGTGCTGGCTGGAGGAAGGCCAGTTGCTGCGCGACGCGCACCGGCTGCACGGCATCCCGGGCACGATTGTCCACGGCCGCTACGACATGCCCTGTCCGACGCGCTACGCCCATGCGTTGCACAGGGCCTGGCCCGAAGCCGACTTCCATCTGGTGGAAGGTGCCGGTCATGCCTATTCGGAGCCCGGCATCCTCGACCGGCTGATCCGCGCGACCGATCGGTTCGCCGGCTGACCCACCGTTGTCCGATGATGAGACCCGACCCCGCCGATCCGGCCCCCGATACCCATTCCAACCAGTTCTCGCTGCTCGGCCAGCGGCGTTTCGCACCGTTCTTCTGGACCCAGTTCGCCGGTGCGGCCAACGACAACCTGTTCAAGTTCGCCTTCACCGTGATGGTGACCTACCAGCTGCGGCTCGGCTGGATGCCGCCGTCGACGGCGGGGCTGATCGTCGGCGCGCTGTTCGTCCTGCCGTTCCTGCTGTTCTCGGCCACGGCCGGCCAGCTGACCGACAAGTTCGACAAGACCCGGATCATCCGGTTCGTCAAGAACATGGAAATCGCCATCATGGCGCTGGCGGCCTGGGGTTTCTTCCGCGCAGACGCGGCGGTGCTGCTGGGCTGCGTGTTCCTGATGGGGCTGCATTCCACGCTCTTCGGGCCGGTCAAGTTCGCCTACCTGCCGCAGGTGCTCGGGCCGCGCGAACTCACCGGTGGCAACGGCATGGTCGAGATGGGCACCTTCGTCGCCATCCTGCTGGGCCAGGTGGCGGGCGGACTGCTGGTCGCGCTGCCGCAAGTCGGGCATGCCAGCGTGGCGGTGACCTGCGTGCTGCTGGCGCTCGCCGGGCGCGGCGTGGCGCAGGCGATCCCGCGCATGCCGGCCACCGACCCGGCGCTCGTCGTCAACTGGAACCCGGTCAGCGAGACTTGGCGCAACCTCAAGCTCGCGAACGCCAACGTCGTCGTCTTCCGCTCGCTGCTCGGCATCTCGTGGATGTGGTTCTTCGGCGCGGTGTTCCTGAGCCAGTTTCCGAGCTTCGCCAAGGACGTGCTGCACGGCGACGAGCAGGTGGCGTCGCTGCTGCTGGTGGTGTTCTCGGTCGGTATCGGCATCGGTTCGCTGCTGTGCGAGGTGCTGGGACGGCGGCAGGTCGAGATCGGGCTGGTGCCGTTGGGGGCGATCGGCATGAGCGTGTTCGCGATCGACCTGTACTTCGGGGCGCGCGGCCTGCCGGCGGTGGCCGGGATGGGCGTACGGACTTTCGTGGCGCAGCCGGCGCACTGGCGGGTCATGGCCGATCTCGGGCTGCTTTCGATGTTCGCCGGGCTCTACAGCGTGCCGATGTACGCTCTGATCCAACTGCGCAGCCAGCCGACGCACCGTGCCCGCATCATCGCGGCCAACAACATCCTGAACGCGCTGTTCATGATCGCGAGTTCGATGATCGCCGGCGCTCTGCTCGGCGCGGGCTTCACCATCCCGCAAATCTTCCTTTTCACCGGCATCGCCAACGCGGTGGTCGCCTGCTACATCTTCATGCTCGTGCCCGAATACTTCCTGCGCTTCGTCTCCTGGCTGGCGTCGAACTTCATCTACCGATTCCGCATCCGCGGCGACGCGAACATCCCGACCTCGGGCCCGGCCGTGCTGGTGTGCAACCACGTGAGTTTCGTGGACGCGGTGCTGCTGATGGCGGCGAGTCCCCGGCCGATCCATTTCGTGATGGACCACCGCATCTTCCGCGTGCCGGTGCTCGGCTGGCTGTTCCGCCTGGCCAAGGCCATTCCCGTCGCGCCGCAGAAGGAAGACCCGGTCGCCTACGCGCATGCCTTCGAACAGGCCGCGCGCGTGCTGCGCGACGGCGACCTGCTGGCGATCTTCCCGGAAGGCGCGATCACGCAGGACGGCAGCGTGCAGGCCTTTCGCGGCGGCGTGATGAAGATCCTGGAGCGCGCGCGTGCCGAGGGCATCGCGCCGCCGGTGGTGCCGATGGCGCTGACCAACCTGTGGGGCTCGTTCTTCAGCCGCGTCGAGCTGCGCGGTGGCAAGCGCGTCGCGATGGTGCAGCCGTTTCGGCGCGGTTTCTACAGCCGGGTCGGACTGCACGTGGGTGCACCCGTCGCGGCCGGCGACGTGCGGCCCGAGCGGTTGCGCGCGCGCGTCGGCGAACTGCTCGCGACATGAGGGCCTCCCCGTCATGACCGGTCTTCGCGACGTTTTCTGGGCCGTGCTGGGCGCCGTGCCCGACGCCTTCTGGCAGGGCTTCACATGGCTCGGCGACAGCGGGCTGCTGCTGCCGGCTTCGCTGCTGATCGTGGTGCTGCTGGCATGGTCGCGTGCCACGCGCATGACGGCGCTGCAGTGGTGCCTGGTCTTCGGCGCCGGCAGCGTGGTGATCGCGGGGTCGAAGCTGGCATTCCTCGGCTGGGGTGTCGGTAGCGCGCGCCTGAACTTCACGGGCTTCAGCGGCCATACCGCCATCTCGACCAGCGTCTGGCCGGTGCTGCTGTGGCTGGCGGCGGCTCAATGCACCGTGCGGCGCCCGGATCTCCTTTCGGCGACCACCGGCATGCGCATGGCGATCTTCTTCGGGTGGGCGGTCGGTGCGGCGATCGGCGTTTCGCGGTTGGCGGTCTTCGCGCATTCGTTGTCGGAGGTGGTGCTGGGTTTCCTGCTGGGCATGCTCGTGAGCGCCACCTTCCTGATGCTGGCGCGCAACCGGGCGTTGCCGCGCTTTCCGTGGCAGGTCGGCGCGCTGGGGCTGGTGCTGCCGCTGTTCGTCCTGCAGCCGGGCACGCCGGCACCGACCCAGGACCTGCTGGAGGTGATCGCGATGCGCATGGCCGGCACCACGCAGCCTTTCACCCGTGAAGACCTGATGCGCGGCGGCCGCTGAACCGCTGTCATCGACGCTGAAGAAGAAAGTTCCCGATGAGCAAGTCCCTGCGCCTGTCCGAAAAATGGTTCCACCGCGGCCTCTGGGTCGTGGCCCTCGTCTTCGCGACCTTCCTGATCGGTCTCGGCGGAACGATCGTCGGTGACCTGCCGAAAGTCGAGCACACGCTCACCATCGACGACTTCATCGACCGTGCCGCGGCCGATCCGCTGCGTGCCGGCGTGAAGCGTGCCGAAACCGCGCAGCAGCAGGCTGACGCGGCCCTCGAACAGGCGGGGCTCAAGCTCGACGCCGCGCAGCAGGCCAGCCGCAACGCGCGCGAGACTTTCGGCAACTGGATCGCAACGCGTCGCGCCACGGCGCAGCCCGATCAGGACGCCGAACTCATCGCGCGAACCCGCGCGCTCGACCAGTTCAAGCGTGCCGAAGACCTCGCGCAGCAGGCGGTCCGGGCGCAGGAGCAGATCGCGCTCGACGCGCGCCAGTCGCAGGAAGGCGCGCAGCGCCAGCTCGCCGTGCTGGAATCAGCGGCCGACGAGAAGCTGCAGGCCGAGTACCGCAGCGTCGAACTGCGGGTCTTCGGCTACCGGCTGGCGCTGACCCTGCCGCTGCTGGCGGTGGCCGGCTGGCTCTTCGCGAAGAAGCGCAAGAGCACCTACTGGCCGTTCGTCTGGGGCTTCGTCTTCTTCGCGCTGTTCGCGTTCTTCGTCGAGCTGGTGCCGTACCTGCCGAGCTACGGCGGCTATGTGCGCTACGTGGTGGGCATCGTGGTCACGGTGCTGGTCGGGCGCTATGCCATCGTCGCGCTCAACGGCTACCTGGCGCGCCAGAAGATGGCCGAGGCCCAGCCCGACATCGTCCGGCGCGAGGAGCTGAGCTACGACACGGCGCTCACGCGGCTGGCCAAGGGCGTCTGCCCGGGCTGCGAACGGCCGGTCGACCTGAAGAATCCGGCGATCGACTTCTGCCCGCATTGCGGCATCGGCCTGTACGACCACTGCGGCCGCTGCGACGCGCGCAAGAGCGCGTTCTCGAAGTTCTGCCATGCGTGCGGCGCGGGTGTGACCCCGCCATCGCACGACGATGGCGGGGTCACACCCCGCGTGCCCGTTCCGACCTGAACTGCTGCCTGAACTCGGAAAACTTGCCGGCCTCCAGCGATTCGCGAATCTCCCGCATCAGGTTCAGGTAGTAGTGCAGGTTGTGGATGGTGCACAGCATCGGCCCGAGCATCTCGCCGCAGCGGTCGAGGTGATGCAGGTAGGCGCGGCTGAAGCCTGCGCGGCCACCGTCGTTCCAGCTGACGCCGGAAGTGCCGGCACAGGCGTGGCAGGTGCAGCTCGGGTCGACCGGCTGCGGATCGGTCTTGTGGCGCGCGTTGCGCATCTTCAGGTCGCCGAAGCGCGTGAACATCGTGCCGTTGCGCGCGTTGCGGGTCGGCATCACGCAGTCGAACATGTCGACGCCGTCGGCCACGCCCTGCACCAGGTCCTCGGGCGTGCCCACGCCCATCAGGTAGCGCGGCTTGTGCGCCGGCAGCCGGTGCGGCGTGTGCGCCATCACGCGCAGCATCTCGTCCTTGGGCTCGCCGACGCTGACGCCGCCGATGGCGTAGCCGGGGAAGTCCATCTCGACCAGCTGCGCCAGCGACTCGTCGCGCAGGTTCTCGAACATGCCGCCCTGCACGATGCCGAACAGCGCGTTCGGATTCTGGAGTCGATCGAACTCGGTCTTGCAGCGCGTGGCCCAGCGCAGGCTCAATTCCATCGACGTGCGCGCCTCGGCTTCGGTGGTGATGTGGCCGGCGGTGTCGTAGGGCGTGCATTCGTCGAACTGCATGACGATGTCGCTGTCGAGCACGGTCTGGACCTGCATCGAGACTTCCGGCGTGAGGAACAGCTTGTCGCCGTTGACGGGCGACGCGAACCTCACGCCTTCCTCGCTGATCTTGCGCATCGCGCCGAGCGACCAGACCTGGAAGCCGCCCGAGTCGGTGAGGATCGGCTTGTCCCATTTCTCGAACCGGTGCAGCCCGCCGAAGCTCGCCATCACGTCGAGCCCGGGGCGCATCCACAGGTGGAAGGTGTTGCCCAGGATGATCTGCGCGCCCATCTCCTCGAGCGAGCGCGGCATCACGCCCTTGACGGTGCCGTAGGTGCCCACGGGCATGAAGATCGGCGTCTGCACCGTACCGTGGTTGAGGGTGAGCGTGCCGCGGCGGGCGTGGCTGGCCGGGTCGGTGGCCAGGAGGTCGAACTTGAGGCGCGGCAGGGTCGCGTCGGACGTGGATGGGGTCATTTTTTCGGGGCGGCGCTGCCTGCGGGCAGCAGCATCAGGATGGTGCGGTTGAAGTCCTCGACGGCGAGCAGGCGGCCCTGCCGGTCGACCGTGATGCCCGTCGGCCGGCCCATCGGGCGAACGCCCGGTTTGGCGTCCCAGCCTGCGAGCCAGTCGACCGGTGGGCCTGCGGGCAGGCCTTTGGCGTCGAGTTTGTAGCCCACCACGCGGTGCCCCGTCGGCTTGGGGCCACGCCAGGCGACCAGCAACTGACCGGCGAAGGCGCTGCCCGCCGGGCCGGTGGTCATCTGCAGCGGCGCGGCATGCGCGGGCCACAGCATCGACGGCGTTTCGGTGGTCTTGCAGTCGAAGCGCTTCTCGTAGCCGCGCGCGGGCTGGCGGTTGCCGACGCAGTACGGCCAGCCGTAGGCGCGGCCGGCCTGCAGCCGGTTGAGTTCTTCGGGCGGCTGGCCGGCATCTTCGTAGTCGATCGAGTTCTCGCCCTGCAGCACGGTGCCCTTGGCCGGACCGTCGGGCAGCACGGTCAGTGCAACCGAATTGCGCAGGCCGGTGGCGAAGGGTTTGAAGCTCTGCAGTTTGAAGGTCGGGCCCGCGAACACCGCTTCATAGACGGCCGCGCGTGGCCTGGGTCCGGCGAGGTCGGGGCAGGGCATCGGAAACTGCTTGGCCGCATCGCGGCAGTCGTCGGAGTCGGAGCCGACGTTGAAGAACAGGTGCCCGTCGGGTGCGAAGGCCAGCTCCTTCAGCGGATGCGTGCCGTCGCCCGGCAGTCCGTCGATCACCGGCTCGCGCTGCAGCGCAGCACCGGGCGCCGGAATCGGCGTGCGCCAGATCGCGCCCGACTCCCCGACGTAGACCTTGTCGTCCGGCCCGATCGCGAGCCCGAGCGGCCGGTCGAGCTGCTCGGCGAGCACCGTGAAACGCGCACGACGCGGCATGGGCCCTTCGGTCGGCAGCGTCATTTCCAGCAGACGACCGCGGCGCGGCTCCCACGAACCCATGTCGACCACCCAGTAGCGGCCCGGCGCCACTTCGAGGATGCGACGCGGTGCCCGCAGGCCCTGCGCTTCGTCGGCGAGCAACGCGACGCAAGTGCCGGCAGGACTCGCGATGTCGAGCCTCGCATGGTCGCCGCAGGTCCCTTGCGGCGTGTAGCCGCGCGCGGCCGCGACGACGGGGAGCAGGGGCGCGACGGCGAGCCACCAGGCGGTGCGTTTCATTCCGATTCCTTTCGGGCCAGCAGCATCGAGTCCCCGTAGCTGAAGAAGCGGTAGCGCTCCGCGATGGCATGCGCATACAGCGCCATCACGCGCTCGTACCCGGCGAGCGCGCTCACCAGCATCATCAGCGTGCTCTTGGGCAGATGGAAATTGGTGATCAGCAGGTCGACGTGCGTGAACGCGAAGCCCGGCGTGATGAAGATGCGCGTGTCGCCCGACGCCTCGCCGCTCTTCGCCCATGACTCGAGCGTGCGCACGGTCGTCGTGCCGACCGCCACCACGCGCCCGCCGCGCGACCTGCACTCGGCGAGGGCGCGCTGCGTGGCCTCGGGCACCTCGTAGCGCTCGGCGTGCATGGTGTGTTGGGCGATGTTCTCGGTCTTCACCGGCTGGAAGGTGCCGGCGCCGACGTGCAGCGTGACGCTGGCGCGTTGCACACCGCGCGCGTCGAGTTGCGCGAGCAGCGCCTCGTCGAAATGCAGCGCGGCGGTCGGCGCGGCGACGGCACCGGGCACGCGTGCGAAGACGGTCTGGTAGCGGCTTTCGTCGGCCGCCGAATCGACGTGGTCGATGTACGGCGGCAGCGGGACGTGGCCGCAACGGGCCATCAGCGCGTACGGGTCCTCCCCGGCGGGGCTCTGGAAGGCGAAGCGGAAGAGCGCGCCGTCTTCTTCGGGCCATCGGCCGCGCAGCGTGGCGGTGAAACCGCCGACCATCCGCAGCACGGTGCCCACGGGCGGCTTCTTGCTGACCTTCATGTGCGCGACGACCTCGTCGCCGGTCAGCACGCGCTCGACCAGCAGTTCGAGCTTGCCGCCGGTCGGTTTCTCGCCGAACAGTCGCGCCTTGACGACGCGGGTGTCGTTGAAGACGAGCAGGTCGCCGCTGCGCAGCAGGCTCGGCAGGTCGCGGAAGATGCGGTCGACCGGTTCGGTGTCGCCGGTGCCGTCGAGCAGGCGGGACGACGTGCGTTCGGTGGCCGGATGTTGCGCCACCAGGTCGGGCGGCAGGACGAAATCGAAATCGGAGAGCGTGAAGGCGCGCATGGAGCTTGAGGACCGGACGGGTCCGTGCCAAGAAGGGATGGAATCCTCCAAGCGTACAACGGCATGCGCGGCAGAATCGTGCAATGAGTTCAAGCAACGGTTCCCGCGTGTCGCCAGCCAAGTCCACGTCCACGTCGCCCTTGCACTTCGGCAAGCCCGCGCAGCATGTGCTCGTGACCGGGGCGACCGGCTTCATCGGACGGCAGCTGGTTCGCGCTTTGCGCGCGGACGGCCACGCGGTCAGCGCCTGGACGCGCGACCCGCGAGCCGCCGGGCGCCGGCTCGGCGACGGCGTGCGCTGCGTGGCACGGCTGCAGGATCTGCCGCCGTCGCCGTCGGTCGACGTGATCGTCAACCTGGCCGGTGCGCCGATCTTCGGACCGCGCTGGACGGCCGCGCGCCAGGCCACGCTGCTGCTGTCCGGTTCGGCGATCGGCTACTACGGTGTCCAGTCGCAGGACGATTCGAACGCGCTCACCGAAGCCAGTCCGCCGACCGCCGAATTCATGTCCGAACCGCAGATCTACAACTTCACCGCGCCGGGCGCGCCGGGCGCGCTGACGCACGAAAGCTTCGCGCGCATCGCGGCCGAAGTCCTGCATCGGCCCTGCATCCTGCCCACGCCGGGCTGGCCGGTTCGCCTCGCGCTGGGCGAGCAGTCCGACCTGCTGCTCGAAGGCCAGCGCGTCGCACCCGAACGTCTGCTGCGGACCGGCTTCCGCTTCGCGTTTCCGGATGCGAAGGGCGCGTTGAAGGATCTGTGCTGAGCGAACGCAAGAAAGCCGGCGTACCCGCGGCCGGTACCGCCGAGGCCGCCGGCGTGCCGGCCGCGCCGCTGCGCCCGCCCGGCACCGGGCCCAGCCTCGCGCAGCGCGCATTACGCAAGCTCGGCCTGGTGCGCGACATCGACTTCGCGCTCCACCTGCCGATGCGCTACGAGGACGAGACCCGCATCGTGCGTCTGGTCGACGTGCGCGACGGCGAGATCGCGCAGATCGAGGCCACGGTGACGGAGAGCGAGGTCTCGTACCGTCCGCGTCGCCAGCTGATCGTGAACGTGGACGACGGCAGCGACAACTGCCAGCTGCGCTTCTTCAACTTCTACCCGTCGCAGCAGAAGCAGCTGGCCGTCGGTGCGCGCGTGCGCCTGCGCGGCGAGGTGCGTGGCGGCTTCATCGGGCGGCAGATGATGCATCCGGTCGTCAAGGCGGCGGGCACGGCGTTGCCCCAGGCGCTGACGCCGGTGTATTCCACCATCGCCGGCCTGGCGCAGCCGCAGCTGCGGCGCGAGGTGCGCTCCGGGCTCGCCCGCGCCCCGCTGGAGGAGACGGTGCCCGAGCCGGCCGACCTGCGCGGCGCCTGGACGCTGCGGCAGGCACTGCAGTTCTTGCACTACCCGACGCCCGACGTCGCGATCGCGGCGCTCGAAGACCGCAGCCATCCCGCCTGGCAGCGACTCAAGGCCGAGGAACTGTTGGCCCAGCAGCTGTCGCAGCTCCAGGCGCGCCGCGCCCGCGCCGTGCTGCGTGCGCCGTCGCTGAGGCCGTCCGCGGCGGCGACGTCGCTGCACGCGCAGTTGCTCGCGGTTTTGCCGTTCGGCCTGACGGGTGCGCAGCAGCGCGTCGGCGACGAGATCACGCACGACCTCGCGCGCGACCTGCCGATGCACCGCCTGCTGCAGGGCGACGTCGGTTCGGGCAAGACGGTGGTCGCCGCGCTGGCCGCCGCGCGCTGCATCGACGCCGGTTACCAGTGCGCTTTGATGGCGCCGACCGAGATCCTCGCGGCGCAGCATTTCGGCAAGCTGGTCGGCTGGCTCGATCCGCTGCTGGCCGCGCGCGGCCTGCGCGTCGCCTGGCTCACCGGGAGCCAGAAAAAGAAGGAGCGCGACGACATGGCGGCGGCGGTCGAGAGCGGCGAAGCGGCGCTGGTCATCGGCACGCATGCGGTGATCTCGGAGAAGGTGCGCTTCAGGCGGCTGGCGCTGGCCATCATCGACGAGCAGCACCGCTTCGGCGTGGCGCAGCGGCTGGCGCTGCGCGGCAAGGCGACCGGCGACGGCTCCGGCACCGCGCGCGAGCCGCACATGCTCATGATGAGCGCCACGCCCATCCCGCGCACGCTGGCGATGAGCTACTACGCCGACCTCGATGTCTCCACGCTCGACGAACTGCCGCCCGGCCGCACGCCGATCGTCACCAAGCTGGTGGCCGAGCACCGCCGCGACGAGGTCGTCGAGCGCATCCGGTCGCAGCTGGCCCAGGGCCGGCAGGTGTATTGGGTGTGCCCGCTGATCGAGGAGAGCGAGGCGGTCGACCTGCGCAACGCCACCGAGACGCGCGAGGAGCTGGCCGGCATGCTCGGCGACGGCGTGCAGGTCGGGCTGCTGCATTCGCGCATGCCGACGGCCGAGAAGCAGGCGGTGATGGCGCGCTTCACCGCCAACGAAGTGCAGGTGCTGGTCAGCACGACCGTGATCGAGGTCGGCGTGGACGTGCCGAACGCCTCGCTGATGGTCATCGAGCATGCCGAGCGCTTCGGGCTGTCGCAGCTCCACCAGCTGCGCGGCCGCGTCGGGCGCGGCGCCGCGGCGTCGGCCTGCGTGCTGCTCTATGCACCCAACGAAGGCGGCCGCGTCGGCGAGACCGCGCGCGCGCGGCTCAAGGCGATGGCCGAGACCGGCGACGGTTTCGAGATCGCGCGGCGCGACCTGGAAATCCGCGGTCCCGGCGAGTTCCTGGGCGCGAAGCAGTCGGGCGCGCCGCTGCTGCGCTTCGCCGACCTCGAAACCGATGCGTTGCTGCTCGACTGGGCCCGGGAACTGGCGCCCAAGATGCTCGACGCGCATCCGGCGCTGGCGCAGAAGCACGTCGACCGCTGGCTCGGCGGTAAGGCCGACTACCTGAAGGCCTGAATCGGTCAGGCGGGCCGGCGCGCCGCTGCGAGCAGCAGGCCGAAGCCGATCGTCATCGAGCCGCTCACCCGGTTGAACCAGCGCATCGCGCGGCCATCGCGCGCCATTCCGCCCATACGCTGGCCGAGCAGTGCGTAGAGCGCGATCGCCACCGTTTCCAGCGCGAGGAAGGTCACGCCGAGCAGCAGGTAGCTGCTCGCATAGGCGTCGGGCGCGACGAACTGCGGCAAGAACGCGGTGAAGATCAGGATCGCCTTCGGGTTGCCGATGGCCACCGTGAATTCCTGGCGGACGAGTGCACCGAGCCGCGCAGCAGGCGCACGCCGATCCAGATCAGACAGGCCGCGCCGACCCACTTCAGCAGGCCGAAGGCGAACTCGGACGCCACCAGCAGCGCGCCCATGCCGATCCCGGCGACGGCGATCATCAGCGCGAAAGCCGCCAGCCGGCCCGTCGAGGCCCGGACCGCGATGTCGAGGCCGTGTCGTGCGCCGTTGCCGACCGACAGCAGGTTGTTCGGGCCGAAGGCCATGTTCAGTGCGAAACAGGCCGGCAGGAAGAGAAGGTAGGAAGACAGCGTCATGTCGCAGCGGGGCCGAAGGTCGGCGATGAAGGTTCGAAAGAATTATGCGGAGGCTGCGCATAATTCGAAGCCGCATGACCCTCACCGAACTCAAATACATCGTCGCCGTCGCCCGGGAGCGTCATTTCGGCAAGGCGGCGGAAGCCTGCTACGTCTCCCAGCCGACGCTGTCGGTGGCGATCAAGAAGCTCGAGGACGAGCTCGAGGTCAAGCTCTTCGAGCGCAGCGCGGGCGAGGTCACGGTGACGCCGCTGGGCGAGCAGATCGTGCAGCAGGCGCAGAGCGTGCTCGAGCAGGCCGCGAGCATCAAGGAGATCGCCAAGCGCGGCAAGGACCCGCTGGCCGGCCCGCTCAACCTCGGCATCATCTACACCATCGGGCCTTACCTGCTGCCCGATCTGGTGCGCCAGAACATCGAGCGCACGCCGCAGATGCCGTTGATGCTGCAGGAGAACTTCACCGCCAAGCTGCTGGAGATGCTGCGCGCCGGCGAGGTCGACTGCGCCATCATGGCCGAGCCCTTTCCCGACACCGGCCTGGCGATCGCGCCGCTCTACGACGAGCCCTTCGTCGCCGTGGTGCCGGTCAACCACCCGTTGGCGGTGCGCGAAGCGATCACCTCGGACGAGCTCAAGAGCGAGACGATGCTGCTGCTCGGCACGGGCCATTGCTTTCGTGACCACGTGCTGGAGGTATGCCCGGAGTTCGCGCGCTTCTCCAGCAATGCCGAAGGCATCCGCAAGAGCTTCGAGGGTTCGTCGCTCGAGACCATCAAGCACATGGTGGCGTCCGGCATGGGCGTGACGCTGGTGCCGCGCCTGTCGGTGCCGGCGGACGGACTCAGGCCGCGCGTCAGGGGGCGCAAGGAGCCCGAGCAGCTGGTGCGCTACCTGCCGATCGACGACGGTGGCGGCCGCGAGCCGCCGGTACGTCGCGTGGTGCTGGCCTGGCGCCGCAGCTTCACGCGCTACGAGGCGATCGCGGCGCTGCGCAACGCCATCTACGGCTGCGAACTGCCCGGCGTCAAACGGCTTTCGTAAAGCCTCTACGGCATCCGGAATGGCTGCGATAGAGTCTTGAATTCACCACATTGAAGGACCCGTCGCCATGGCTAAAGAATCCAGCAAGTTCCCCAAGAAGACCAAGCCCGTCCTGCCGCAGCCGCAATCGCAGTCCCAGTCGCATCTGTCTTCCGGCGAAGGCACGGTGCCGAACAAGGGCGGCTCGCAGGTCGCCCAGGAATCGGGCAGCCGCAATGCGCCGATCATCAACATCGGCATCGAGCGCCAGGATCGCGCAGCCATCGCCGAAGGCCTGAGCCGCGTGCTCGCCGACACCTACACGCTCTACCTCACGACCCACAACTTCCACTGGAACGTGACCGGCCCGCACTTCAATTCGCTCCACGCGATGTTCATGGTCCAGTACACCGAGCTGTGGAACTCGACCGATGTGATCGCCGAGCGCATCCGTGCGCTGGGACACTACGCGCCGGGCTCGTACGCCGAGTTCAGCAAGATCGCCACCGTGCCGGACGTGCCGCAGACGCCGCCCAAGGCGATGGAGATGGTGCGAATTCTGGTCAAGGGCCATGAAACCGTATCGCGCATCTCGCGCGAATTCATCCCGGTGGCGGAAGAGGCCAGCGATGCGCCGACCGCCGACATGCTGACCGCGCGCTGCACGGTGCACGACCAGACCGCGTGGATGCTGCGCTCGCTCTTGGAGGAGTAGAACTCGCTCCCAGGCTTGGGCGCCCTTCGTGTCGCCTTCGCCTACCCCTGCCGGAGCGACACCGGCGGCCCGGCGGAGCCGGTTCCGCGGTGTCTCTGGCGTGAGGCGGCTCGCTTCGCATCGCTTCTGGCGAGTGACAGGCAGCGAGAAACCATTGAGCGGCACAATGCCGCTCTTTTTCATGGGAGCTTCGACGATGGCGGGTGGTCGCGTGGCGTTGTATCTCGATCTGATCCGCTGGAACCGGCCTGCGGGCTGGCTGCTGCTGCTGTGGCCGACGCTGGGTGCGCTGTGGCTGGCGGCGGAGGGATGGCCGGGGTGGCATCTGCTGGCGGTCTTCGTGTCGGGCACGGTTCTCATGCGCAGCGCAGGGTGTTGCGTCAACGACGTGGCCGACCGCGACTTCGATCGGCATGTCAAGCGCACGGCGCAGCGGCCGGTGACCCGCGGTGCGATCTCGGCGAGGCAGGCGCTGGGTTTCGGCGGGACGCTGGCGCTGGCGGCATTCGGGCTGGCACTGACCACCAATGCGGCGGTCGTCGCGTGGTCCTTCGTCGGGCTGGCGGTGACACTGGCTTATCCGTTCGCCAAGCGTTTCGTGTCGGTTCCGCAGGCGGTGCTGGGCATCGCATTTTCGATCGGCATTCCGATGGCGTTCTGCGCGGTCGGCGGACCGCACGTCGGCGCCGGTGAAATGCTGTCGTGCGTACCGCCGCGGGCATGGGCTTTGCTGCTGGGCAACCTGTGCTGGGTGCTGGCCTACGACACCGAGTACGCGATGGTCGACCGCGACGACGACCTGAAGATCGGCATGAAGACCTCGGCCATCACCTTCGGGCGCTTCGACGTCGCCATCGTGATGGCGAGCTATGCGGTCTTCGTGGCGGTATGGACGGTGGTCGGCCTGCGCATGGGGCTCGGCCGTGTCTTCCTCGTTGGGATGGCGGCCGCAGTCGTTCAGGCTGCATGGCATTGGCCGCTGATACGCGACCGTACACGCGACGGGTGCTTCAAGGCCTTTCGGTTGAATCACTGGATCGGCTTTGCCGTGTTCGCCGGCATCGTTGCGGGCTACCTTGTCGAAGCTGTGCGCTGACGCAAGGCTTTTCGACGCTCCGATTCGTTTTCAAGCGCGGCCGAATTCTGCCGCGAGTTCTTGCGCTCGCGCGTGCGCAGCGAGGATCGCCTTCTTGAACTCACTCTTGACGTGTGCCGATTCGAGCGTCTTCAATGCCGCATGGGTGGTGCCGCCTTTCGATGTCACGCGCTCGCGCAGCACCGCCGGCGGCTCGCTGGAGGCAGCTGCGAGCGCCGATGCGCCAGTGAAGGTGCCGATGGCCAACCGACGGGCCTGGCCTGCGCTCAGGCCCATCTCTTGGCCGGCTTCGGTCATGGCTTCGATGAAGTAGAAGACATAGGCAGGACCCGATCCTGACAGGGCGGTCACGGCGTCCAGCGCGCGCTCGGTGTCGACCCAGAGCAGTTCGCCCGTCGGTGCGAGCAGCCGCTCGACCAGCGCGCGCCTTTCTCCCGACACGCCGGGCCGCGCGAATAAGCCTGTCATGCCCTGGCCGACCAGTGCCGGCGTGTTGGGCATCGCGCGGACCACGCCCTGCGTGCCGAGCCATCGCGCGATGCTGTCGGAAGGTATGCCGGCAGCCACGCTCAGGTGGAGGCTGTGCGCCGTCCAGGGCCGTACCGGCGGCGCCGCTTCGGCGAACGCCTGCGGTTTGACGGCCCACACCACCACCTCGCAGCGTGCCAGGGCGGCGTCGGCTGCCGGCTTCGCGACGATGTCGAAATCCTGCGCGAGGCGCGCGCGTGCCTCTTCGAAGGGTTCGACGATCTCGAGCGCACTGGCCGGCAAGCCTTGCCGGATCAGGCCGCCCACGATGGCGGTGGCCATGTTGCCGCCGCCGATGAAGGCGATCGGCGGAAGGGAAGCAGCGTCGAGGATGGAAATGTTCGGCATGCGTGATTGTCGCTTCACCGTATCTCAAGGGATCGATTGCAGGACAGGCAGTTGACATGTTGGAATGCGTGCAACATAATCGCGGGCTTCGCTTCAAAAAGGCGAAGCTTCTGCCCAGCGAAAGCGCTCCAAGTGGTTTGGGGTGCGGACGACGGGCCCAAGACTGACCGCGATCAGGTCTTGCCGCAACGGCGAGGCCGTTCCGGTACAAGTTGGGAACCAATCGAAATGATCCAAACTGAATCCAGGCTCGAAGTGGCCGACAACACAGGCGCCAAATCCGTCCTGTGTATCAAGGTGCTGGGTGGCTCCAAGCGGCGTTATGCCAGCGTGGGCGATGTCATCAAGGTCAGCATCAAGGAAGCCGCTCCGCGTGGTCGCGTCAAGAAAGGCGAGATCTACAGTGCAGTGGTGGTTCGTACCGCCAAGGGCATCCGTCGCGCCGACGGTTCGCTCGTCAAGTTCGACGGCAACGCCGCAGTGCTGCTCAACGCCAAGCTCGAGCCCATCGGCACGCGCATCTTCGGACCGGTCACGCGCGAACTGCGCACCGAGAAGTTCATGAAGATCGTGTCCTTGGCACCCGAAGTTCTGTAAGGACGCAAGACATGAACAAGATTCGCAAAGGCGACCAGGTCATCGTTTTGACCGGGCGCGACAAGGGCAAGCGCGGCATGGTTTCGCTGCGCAAGGACGATTCGCATGTGATCGTCGACGGCATCAACACCGTCAAGAAGCACACCAAGCCGAATCCGCTCAAGGGTACGACCGGTGGCATCGTCGAGAAGACCATGCCGATCCATCAATCGAACGTGGCGATCTTCAATGCCGCGACCGGCAAGGCCGATCGCGTTGGCATCAAGATCACGGACGGCAAGCGCGTGCGCGTCTTCAAGTCCAGCGGCGAAGAAATTAAGATCGCCTAAGGAGCACTCAGATGGCACGCCTCCAACAAATCTACCGCGAAAAGATCGCGAAGGACCTGGCCGAGAAATTCGGCTACAAGTCGCCGATGCAGGTTCCGCGCATCACCAAGATCACGCTCAACATGGGTGTGGGTGAAGCGGTTGCAGACAAGAAGGTTCTCGACAACGCTGTCGGCGACCTCACCAAGATCGCTGGCCAAAAGCCGGTCGTCACCAAGTCGAAGAAGGCAATCGCGGGCTTCAAGATCCGCGAAATGCAGCCGATCGGCTGCATGGTGACCTTGCGCGGCGTGCAGATGTACGAGTTCCTGGACCGTTTCGTGACCGTGGCTTTGCCGCGTGTCCGCGACTTCCGCGGCATCTCGGGTCGCGCTTTCGACGGCCGTGGCAACTACAACATCGGCGTCAAAGAGCAGATCATTTTCCCCGAGATCGAATACGACAAGGTCGATGCCCTGCGCGGTCTCAACATCAGCATCACGACGACGGCCAAGACCGACGAAGAAGCCAAGGCGCTTCTCGCAGGCTTCCGTTTCCCGTTCAAGAACTGAGGCGCACATGGCTAAACAATCTTTGATCCAACGCGAACTCAAGCGCGACAAGCTGGTTGCCAAATACGCATCCAAGCATGCCGAATTGAAGGCCGCTTCGAGCGATATGAGCAAGTCCGACGAAGAGCGCGCAGCTGCACGCCTCGGGCTGCAGAAGCTGCCCCGCAACGCGAACCCGACCCGCCAGCGCAACCGTTGCGCCATTACCGGTCGTCCGCGTGGCACGTTCCGTCAATTCGGTCTGGCCCGCGCCAAGATCCGCGAACTGGCTTTCAATGGCGACATCCCCGGTGTCACCAAGGCCAGCTGGTAAGCCAGGCAGGAGCAAACAACATGAGCATGAGTGATCCCATTGCCGACCTTTTGACGCGTATCCGTAACGCGCAGATGGTGGCCAAGCCCACGGTGTCGATCCCGTCTTCCAAGGTGAAGGTCGCGATCGCACAGGTGCTGAAGGACGAAGGGTATATCGACGGCTTCCAGGTGAAGACCGAGTCCGGCAAGTCCGAACTCGTCATCGCGCTGAAGTACTACGCCGGTCGTCCAGTCATCGAACGTATCGAGCGCGTGAGCCGCCCAGGCTTGCGCGTCTACAAGTCGAGCACGACCATTCCGCAAGTCCAGAACGGACTCGGCGTCGCCATCGTCACCACCCCGCAAGGTGTGATGACCGACCGCAAGGCCCGCGCTACCGGTGTCGGTGGTGAAGTTCTGTGCTACGTCGCCTAACCGAGACATCGAGGAGAAACTGAAATGTCCCGAGTAGGAAAAATGCCGGTCGCCATCCCCACGGGTGTCGACGTGTCGGTCCAGGATCATCAGATCAGCGTCAAGGGTACGGGCGGAACGCTCAATCTCGCACGCAATTCGCTGGTGAAAGTCGTGAGCAACGACGGCAAGCTGAGCTTCGAACCCGCCAATGATTCGCGTGAAGCGAATGCGATGAGCGGCACGCTGCGCCAGCTGGTCAACAACATGGTGGTCGGTGTGACGAAGGGCTTCGAGAAGAAGCTCAACCTCGTCGGCGTCGGCTACAAGGCTGCGGCACAGGGTGCCAAGCTGAACCTCCAGGTGGGTTACTCCCATCCGGTCAACATCGACATGCCCCAGGGCATCACGGTGACGACGCCGACCGCGACGGAAATCCTGATCAAGGGTGCCGATCGCCAACGCGTCGGCCAGATCGCTGCCGAGATCCGCGCTGTTCGTCCACCCGAGCCCTACAAGGGCAAGGGCATCCGGTATTCGGACGAGAAGATCGTGATCAAAGAGACCAAGAAGAAGTAAGGGCAGCCATGACAACGTTGACCAAAAAAGCACAGCGTCTGCGCCGTTCGCGCCAGACCCGCATCCGCATCGCGATGCAAGGCGTGGCTCGCCTGACCGTGAACCGCACCAACCTGCACATCTACGCCACTGTCATCTCCGACGACGGCACCAAGGTGATCGCGACCGCGTCGACGGCCGAAGCCGAACTGCGCACGTCGCTCGGCGGCTCCGGCAAGGGCGGGAATGCTGCCGCTGCCACCGCAGTGGGCAAGCGCATCGCCGAGAAGGCCAAGGCTGCCGGCGTCGAGAAGGTCGCCTTCGACCGTGCAGGTTTCGCCTATCACGGCCGCGTCAAGGCGCTGGCCGAGGCGGCACGCGAAGCCGGCCTGCAGTTCTAACCGGACACGAGATTCAAAATGGCAAAGATTCAGGCAAGAACGCAGAGCGAAGGACCGGAAGACGGACTTCGCGAAAAGATGATCGCGATCAACCGCGTCACCAAAGTGGTGAAGGGTGGTCGCATCCTCGGTTTCGCGGCGCTGACCGTGGTCGGTGACGGAGATGGTCGTGTCGGCATGGGCAAAGGCAAGTCCAAGGAAGTGCCCGCTGCCGTCCAGAAGGCGATGGAAGAAGCACGTCGCAACCTGGCAAAGATTTCCATCAAAAACGGCACGCTGCATCATCGCGTGACCGGCCATCACGGTGCCGCTTCGGTGGTCATGATTCCGGCGCCGAAGGGTACCGGCATCATCGCCGGCGGTCCAATGCGTGCCGTGTTCGAAGTGATGGGCATCACAGACATCGTGGCCAAGAGCCACGGTTCGTCGAATCCCTACAACATGGTCCGTGCCACGCTGGACGGCTTGAAGAATTCCACCACCGCCTCGGAAGTCGCTGCAAAGCGCGGTCTGACGGTCGAAGAACTCTTCGCCTGATTCGGAGCATTGAAATGACGACACAACAAAACCTCAAGGTGCAACTGGTGAAAAGCCCGATCGGCACCAAGGAATCGCATCGTGCGACCGTCCGCGGTCTGGGTCTTCGCAAGATCAATAGCGTGAGCGAGCTGCAGGACACGCCTGCGGTCCGCGGCATGATCAACAAGATCAGTTATCTGGTCAAAGTTCTGTAAGGGAGACTGATATGGAACTCAATGGCATCAAGCCGGCAGCCGGCGCCAAACACGCCAAGCGTCGTGTCGGCCGCGGCATCGGCTCCGGTCTCGGCAAGACTGCAGGTCGCGGTCACAAGGGTCAGAAATCGCGCTCGGGCGGCTTCCACAAGGTCGGCTTCGAGGGTGGCCAGATGCCGCTGCAGCGTCGCCTTCCGAAGCGTGGCTTCAAGTCTCAGACGCTCAAGTACAACGCCGAAGTCACGCTGACGGCGTTGGAGAACCTCGGCTTGGCCGAAGTCGACCTGTTAGCGCTGAAACAGGCCGGACTCGTCGGGCAAATTGCCAAGGTCGTGAAGATCATCAAGACTGGCGAACTGACGAAAGCGGTAAAGCTTACGGGCATCGGTGCGACTGCAGGTGCCAAAACCGTGATCGAAGCTGCTGGCGGCAGCATCGCCTAAAAAATCCGTCTGAAAGATATCTTCCGTGGCAACTAAAGCGGCAACGCTCGCAAAAACAGGCAAGTTCGGCGACCTTCGTCGTCGGCTCGTCTTTTTGCTGCTCGCGCTCGTGGTGTATCGGATTGGTGCGCATATTCCTGTGCCCGGCATCAACCCGGATCAGCTCGCACAACTCTTTCAGGGACAGCAGGGTGGTATCCTGAGCTTGTTCAATATGTTCTCGGGTGGTGCGCTGTCGCGCTTCACCGTGTTCGCATTGGGCATCATGCCGTATATCTCGGCATCGATCATCATGCAGTTGATGACCTATGTGCTTCCAACTTTCGAGCAGTTGAAGAAGGAAGGCGAGGCAGGTCGTCGGAAAATCACTCAGTACACGCGTTACGGAACATTGGGACTGGCGATGTTCCAGTCGTTCAGCATCGCAGTTGCACTCGAATCGTCGGCTGGACTGGTGAGCGCACCTGGCTTCGGCTTCAGGATCACCGCGATGATCAGCCTGACCGCAGGATCCATGTTCCTCATGTGGCTCGGCGAGCAGATCACAGAACGTGGCCTAGGCAACGGGATCTCCATACTCATCTTTTCAGGTATCGCGGCAGGTTTGCCCAATGCGATCGGTGGCCTCCTTGAACTGGTGAGAACCGGTGCGATGAACGTATTGGTGGCGATGTTTGTCGTAGCGGTGGTTATTCTGGTGACCTATTTTGTCGTGTTCGTCGAGCGTGGTCAGCGGAAGATCCTCGTGAATTACGCCAGACGGCAGGTCGGTAACAAGGTATATGGCGGACAGTCCTCGCATCTCCCTTTAAAGCTGAACATGGCCGGCGTTATTCCGCCGATCTTCGCGTCGTCGATCATCCTGTTGCCGGCGACGGTTGTGGGTTGGCTCAGTGCGGGCGAAAGCATGCGCTGGATCAAGGACATCGCAGGTGCACTGACGCCAGGCCAGCCGATCTATGTGATGCTCTACGCCGCAGCGATCGTGTTCTTCTGCTTTTTCTACACGGCACTCGTGTTCAACAGCAAAGAAACGGCTGACAACCTGAAGAAGAGTGGTGCGTTCATTCCCGGAATTCGTCCTGGCGACCAGACCGCTCGCTACATCGACAAGATCCTGGTCCGTCTCACACTGGCGGGGGCGATCTATATCACCTTTGTCTGCCTGCTGCCGGAGTTCCTGATCCTGAAGTACAACGTGCCGTTCTACTTCGGTGGGACATCCTTGTTGATCATCGTGGTCGTCACGATGGACTTCATGGCCCAGGTTCAGAACTACATGATGTCTCAGCAGTACGAATCGCTGCTGAAGAAGGCCAACTTCAAAACATCGTAACGCTGGTCGCAGCATTGGATTCGGGCGGTTGAACGCCACGTTAAACAGTTTTAGGAGAATGAAATGAGAGTTTCGGCTTCGGTCAAAACCATCTGCCGTAATTGCAAGGTCATCCGCCGTAAAGGTGTGGTGCGTGTGATTTGCATCGACCCGCGCCACAAGCAGCGCCAGGGTTGATTGAGAGTATTAGAGGACGCACATGGCACGTATTGCTGGCATTAACATTCCGCCGCACAAGCACGCAGAAATTGGCCTGACCGCCATTTTCGGTATCGGTCGCACACGCGCCCGTCAGATCTGCGAAGCGAGCGGCATCGAATATTCGAAGAAGATCAAGGATCTGACCGACGCCGATCTCGAGAAGATCCGCGATCAGATCGCTCTCTTCACCATCGAGGGCGACCTGCGTCGCGAGACCACGATGAACATCAAGCGATTGATGGACATCGGTTGCTATCGTGGCTTTCGCCATCGTCGCGGGTTGCCGATGCGTGGCCAGCGTACGCGCACCAATGCGCGTACACGCAAGGGTCCGCGCAAGGCTGCGCAGTCCCTGAAGAAATAAGGATTGAAACAGCATGGCTAAAGCTCCTGCCAATAACGCCGCACAGCGCGTTCGCAAGAAGGTTCGCAAGAACGTCGCGGACGGTATCGCCCATGTGCATGCCTCGTTCAACAATACGATCATCACGATCACCGACCGTCAGGGCAATGCATTGTCGTGGGCCTCGTCGGGCGGTCAGGGCTTCAAGGGTTCACGCAAGTCGACGCCTTTCGCTGCTCAAGTCGCTTCCGAAGTCGCTGGCCGTGCTGCTGTCGAGCAAGGGATCAAGAATCTCGACGTCGAGATCAAAGGCCCTGGTCCAGGTCGCGAGTCGTCGGTGCGCGCATTGGCTGCACTCGGCATCCGGATCAACTCCATTGCCGATGTGACGCCTGTTCCGCATAACGGTTGCCGCCCACAGAAGCGTCGCCGAATCTGACCTTTTTCACCGGGCGAACCTTTGCAATATCCGCAGGCTCGCCGATCGCAGTTCGTTTTGTCGCAACCGCGTATTCTGTTTTCATGAACAAGCCCACCCGCCATCGGCACGCCGCCGTTGGCTCCCGCAGCGAGTCGCTGCGGCAGATGACTTAAAGGACGCTCACGTGGCACGCTATCTCGGCCCCAAGGCCAAACTCTCCCGCCGTGAAGGCACCGACCTGTTCTTGAAAAGCGCAAGACGCTCGATCCAGGATAAGGCTAAGTTCGACTCGAAGCCGGGCCAGCACGGTCGCACCTCGGGTCAGCGTACGTCTGACTACGGTCTTCAACTCCGCGAGAAACAGAAAGTCAAGCGCATGTACGGTGTGCTCGAGAAGCAATTTCGTCGCTACTTCGAGGAAGCCGATCGCCGTCGTGGCAACACCGGCGCGAACCTGCTGTTTCTTTTGGAATCGCGTCTCGACAACGTCGTCTTCCGGATGGGTTTCGGTTCGACGCGCGCTGAAGCTCGACAACTCGTTTCGCACAAGGCGATTACGGTAAATGGGCAGTCGGTAAACATTCCGTCATATTTAGTCAAGACCGGTGACGTGATTGCAGTTCGCGACAAGTCGAAGAAGCAGAACCGGATCGTCGAAGCATTGCAGCTCGCGCAACAGGTCGGTCTGCCGGCGTGGGTTGACGTCAATGCCGACAAGGGCGAAGGCATCTTCAAGAAGGTTCCTGATCGCGATGAATTCGCTGCTGACATCAACGAGTCGTTGATCGTCGAACTTTATTCGCGTTGATTTTTTGCACGCGCCGTCAGGCCCGTGCTGTTCAAGTTATTCTGTTCCTGGTGCCCGCCGCGTCTGTGCGCCGGGCGCTTCACCAGCCTTACCGGTGTAACGAGCCGGGGGTATTGAGAGGAAGTCTGCATGCAAACCACCCTGCTGAAACCAAAGACCATCCAGGTCGAGCAACTGGCCGCCAATAAGGCGAAAGTCACGCTTGAGCCTTTCGAGCGCGGCTACGGCCACACGCTCGGCAATGCGCTTCGTCGTGTGCTACTGTCTTCGATGGTCGGTTACTCCGCCACCGAAGTGACAATCGCCGGCGTGCTCCATGAATACTCGTCGATCGACGGTGTTCAGGAGGACGTCGTTAACATCCTGCTGAATCTCAAGGGCGTGGTATTCAAGCTCCACAACCGCGATGAAGTGACTTTAAGCCTGCGCAAGGATGGCGAAGGTCCGGTCATGGCTTCGGACATCCAGACGCCGCATGACGTTGAAATCATCAACCCGGACCACGTGATCGCGAACCTGTCGCAAGGCGGCAAGCTCGACATGCAGATTAAAGTCGAAAAGGGTCGCGGCTACGTGCCCGGCACGATGCGGCGCTATGCCGACGAGCCCACCAAGTCGATCGGTCGAATCGTTCTGGATGCATCGTTTTCGCCCGTGAAGCGCGTGAGCTATACCGTCGAGAGTGCCCGCGTCGAGCAGCGCACCGATCTGGACAAGCTTCTGATTGAGATTGAGACGAACGGCGCGATCACTGCCGAAGACGCAGTCCGTGCATCGGCGAAGATCCTCGTCGAGCAGCTGGCCGTGTTCGCGCAACTCGAAGGTGGCGAACTCGCCGCATTCGATGCACCGGCGCCACGCAGTGCTCAGCAGTTCGATCCGATCCTGCTGCGCCCGGTCGACGAACTCGAACTCACGGTTCGTTCGGCCAACTGCCTTAAGGCAGAGAACATCTACTACATCGGCGACCTGATTCAGCGTACCGAAAACGAGTTGCTCAAGACGCCTAACCTAGGTCGCAAATCGCTCAACGAAATCAAGGAAGTGCTCGCCTCGCGCGGCCTGACCTTGGGGATGAAGCTTGAAAGCTGGCCGCCGGCCGGTCTCGACAAACGTTGATTTCAGAAGCGGTCCGGTCGGACCGCAGTGCACCGGGCAGTACCTGATACGGCTGCCTGTTTTTAAAAAGTAGAGGAAAGCACCATGCGTCACGGTCACGGACTCCGCAAACTAAACCGCACCAGCTCGCATCGTCTTGCGATGCTGCAGAACATGATGAATTCGCTCATCGAGCATGAAGTCATCAAGACCACCGTTCCAAAGGCGAAGGAACTTCGCCGAGTTATCGAACCGATGATCACGCTGGCGAAGAAGCCGACGTTGGCCAACAAACGTCTGGCATTCGACCGTCTCCGCAATCGCGATAGCGTTGTCAAGCTGTTCGGGGAACTCGGTCCGCGTTATCAGACTCGTCCGGGTGGCTACACGCGTATCCTGAAAATGGGGTTCCGCGTGGGTGACAATGCGCCGATGGCACTGGTCGAACTCGTTGATCGTCCAGAAATAGCAGAAGTAGTTGGCGAAGAACAAGTCAACGCTGATTAAGTAGTATATAATTTCATCTTGCCGCGCGATGGAGCAGCCTGGTAGCTCGTTGGGCTCATAACCCAAAGGTCGCAAGTTCAAATCTTGCTCGCGCAACCAATCGAGGGCCCTGTTTTTAACAGGGCCCTTTTTTTGCCTGCGATTTTCTGCATGTCATGGGCTCCAGCCTTCCATAGGCTTACATAATGCGCCGGCCTCGGCGGACCCGGCATGCCATGACCGGCATGACAATCGCTATGTTTTGGCCCGTGACAACCCCACAGACAGCAAAAATGCTTTATCGATTCAAATCTCAAGCGACCGCAGACATCGTGATGCTGGAGGCCAACGCCCGTCAGCTCCTGGACATCGTTGGCAAATCGGCCGGTTCGCAGGGCATCCTTACATCGGAGCAGATTCCTACAGCCATTGCCGCACTTGAGGCGGCAGTCCATCGCGAGACCGACCAACATCGCCACAACCACGATGCACTCGCGGCCGAAGGGCATGACGAGTCGGCAGAGCGCGAGCATGTGGCACTTCACCAGCGTGCTGCGCCGTTCATCGACATGCTGAAACGTTCACACGTCGAAGGTCGCGACGTCGTTTGGGGCGTTTGAAAATACTGGACAGTTTGGCGTCAGTCTGCGTAGACGCCTGCCGCCTTGATGGCCGGTCCGAAACGTGCCACTTCGGACTGCACGAATTTCTCGTGTTCCGCCGGCTCGACGCGCTTGTCATTAACGACAACAGCACCTAGGCCCTCTTCCTTCTTTATGAAATCCGGATCCTTCAACGCGACCTTGACGGCGTCGTTAAGTGATTTGAGGACAGCATGCGGGGTGCCCTTGGGCGCGTAGAGACCATGCCAGATCGTCACCTGGAAATTCTTCAGCCCTGATTCGTCCAGCGTCGGAACGTCCTTGAGCGCGGTCGTCGTCAAGCGCTTGAGCGTAGTCACGCCATAAGGCCTGACCTTCTTTGACTCGATCTGACTGGTGGTGTTGGTAGTCTGGTCACAGAGCAGGTCGATTTGGCCACCCAGCAGGTCGGCGATGGCCGGCGCAGTGCCCTTATAAGGCACGGTTGTCATCTCGACCTTCATTTCGTTCTGGAACAGCAGGCCGCACAAATGCGACGCGGAACCGATACCTGCATTGCCGAGGTTGACCTTTGCGCCGTTCTTTCCGATCCAGTCGCGCAAGTCCTTGAAGTTGTTCGCCTCCAGCTGTGGTTTGCCGATCAGCGTCATCGGTACGTCGTTGATAAGACCGAGGTATTCGAAATCGGTTTCATAGTTGTAGGGCAGTTTGCGATAGAGCACGGGCGTGGTCGCCATGCCGACATGGGTCAGCAGGAGCGTGTAGCCGTCGTTGCGCGCGCGCGCGACCTTGGCATTGCCGATGGTGCTGCCGGCACCCGCGGCGTTGTCGATCACGATGCTGACGCCGCCGAGCGGCTTGCGCATCGCTTCGGCGAGGTCGCGTGCGACGCGGTCGGTCGGACCGCCGGCGGCGAAGGGAACCACGATCGTGATCACCTTGTCCTTGCCCGGAAACTCCTGGGCCTGGGCGCCGGTGATGGCAATGGCGGCCGTGAATGCCGTGAGGCCGAGCGATGTTTTCATGTGAACTCCGGATGCAAAACCACGCAGTCTATTGGCTGACCTGCACCTGACTTATCCAGACAAGCCCTTAGCTGATCGGTTGTACATGAGACGTTGGCGTCATAGGACCGCGCTTGGAACCGTCTTCGTTGTTGTCGGATGGCGGTTCGATGTCGATTGCATCATGTGATTCAAACGTCCCTGCAGACGCTTGCGTCTGCCTCAGTGGCGCGGCCACGTCATTTGTAGCTGCGCGCGTCCTCGATCACCTTGCCGTCGTTCGGCAGGCTGTCTACAGGCACCCGGGCTACGGCGCAACGCAGCTTCGTGATCTCGCGCACGGCGTCGGCAATGCGCTGTGCTCCGGCATCGTCGGCAGCTCCCTCGACGTGCAGCGTCATCCGGTCGTCGGCCATCTCGCCTTCGACCACCAGGCGTGCCCGCGCAATGGTGGGAAAACGTCGCAGCACGGTCGCGATCTGACTCGGGTGAACGAACATGCCGCGCACCTTGGTCGTCTGGTCGGCGCGGCCGAGCCAGCCCCGGATCCGCGTGTTGGTACGGCCGGTCGGACAGGAGCCCGGCAACACCGCGGACAGGTCGCCCGTGCCGAAACGCACCAGCGGATAGTCGCGATTGAAAGTCGTCACGACCACTTCGCCGACTTCGCCGTCGGGGAGTACGTCGCCGGTGCCTGGGCGCACGATTTCCAGCAGCACGCCTTCGTCGAGCACCAGGCCTTCGCGCGCGCTCGTCTCGTAAGCGATCAGACCGATATCGGCGGTCGCGTAGCACTGCATGCCCTGCACGCCGCGCCCGGCCAGCCAGTCACGCAGGCTCGGCGGGAACGCCTCGCCCGAGAGCAGCGCCCGAACCAGGCGGGGCAGCGCGACGTTCGTGGCAGCGGCCTTCTCCAGCAGGATGCGCAGGAAGCTCGGCGTGCCGACATAGCCGTCGGGCTGCAGTTCGGACATGGCCTCGACCTGCTGCTCCGTCTGCCCCGTCCCGCCCGGAAATACCGTGCAGCCGAGTGCATGCGCGCCGCTTTCCAGGATCGAGCCGGCAGGTGTCAGGTGGTAGCTGAAGCTGTTGTGCACCAGGTCGCCGCGCCGGAAGCCGGCAGCGTGCAGCGCACGCGCCGTGCGCCAATAGTCGTGCGCCACGCCCTCGGGCTCGTAGATGGTGCCCGGACTCGCATACACCCGCGGCATCCCCACGCCGCGCGACACCGCGCTGAAGCCACCGAACGGATCGCTCGTGCGCAACGCCTTCTGCCGCACCAGCAGTTCCGACTTGCGCGTGACCGGCAGATGCGTCAGCGCCTCGCGGCTGGTGACTGCCGAGCAGTCCACACCGGCCAGGATTTCCGCGAAGGCCGGCGCCGCCGTCTGTGCATGCAGCAGCTGCCCCGACAGCGCCGCAAGCAGTTCGCGCTCCCGCACCGCCGGATCCCGCACCTCGAGCGCATCGTAGAAGTCGTTCATAAGCTCAGCTCAATAAAGTTCCAGAGACATTGCGAAACGGGGTTTGCCGGACCGCCGGAGTCGCCCCGGCAGGGGATAGACGAAACGACAGGCAGTGCGCGAAGCCTGGGGGGAGCCACATCCACTAGGCAAGCCACCGTTTGCGCCGCTTGTAGCTCTTCACGTCCTTGAAGCTCTTGCGGTCCGCGCCGCCCACGCCCAGGTAGAACTCCTTCACGTCCTCGTTCTCCCGCAGGCTTTTCGCTTCGCCGTCCATCACGATGCGGCCGTTCTCCAGGATGTAGCCGTAGTCGGCGAAGCGCAGCGCCATGTTGGTGTTCTGCTCGGCCAGCAGGAAGGTCACGCGCTCCTTCTCGTTGAGGTCCTTCACGATCGCGAAGACCTCCTCGACGATCTGCGGCGCGAGGCCCATCGACGGTTCGTCGAGCAGCACCATCGTCGGGTCCGCCATCAGCGCGCGGCCGATGGCGCACATCTGCTGCTCGCCGCCCGAGGTGTAGGCCGCCAGCGAGGCACGGCGCGTCTTCAGGCGCGGAAAGTACGCGTAGACCTTCTCCAGCGTCCGCGCGATCGCGGCCTTGCCGTCGGTGCGCGTGTAGGCGCCGGTCATGAGGTTGTCCTCGATCGTCAGGTGCGCGAAGCAGTGGCGGCCTTCCATCACCTGGATCAGCCCGCGCCGCACCAGTTCGGCCGGCGACAGCGCCTCGATGCGCTCGCCGCGCAGCTCGATCGTGCCCTTGGTCACCGCGCCGCGCTCGCCGGCGAGCAGGTTGCTCACGGCGCGCAGCGTGGTCGTCTTGCCCGCGCCGTTGCCGCCGAGCAGCGCGACGATCCCGCCCTCGGGCACCGTCAGCGACACGCCCTTGAGCACCAGGATCACGTGGTTGTAGATAACCTCGATGCCGTTGACTTCGAGGAGGGTTCTGGCGTCGTTCATGGTGCCCCGGACGTTCCGTTCAGCAGGAACGTGGTTTCACGTTCTTGTCCTTGGCGTACTTGGCCGCGTACTCCTTCACCAGCGGATCGATGAACTTCTTGTCCGACTGGTACCAGTCCGACCTGATGTCCCATTTGCCGCCGTCCCACTGCACGATGCGCGCCCAGTCGTCGCCCATGTGATTGGCGCACGAGGTCTTCACCGGTCGCATGATCTCGCCGAAGCCGAGCGCCTTGAGCTTGTCGGCGCTCAGGTCGAGGTTCTCGAAGCCCCAGCGCACCTGCTCGGGCGTGAGCGTCTTGCCCTTGCCGTATTTGTCCTGCGCGGCGCGGATCGCCTCGACCTGCAGCATCGAGATCATCATCCCGCGCGTGTGCGCCAGCGAGCCGATGCCGGTCGCCGCGCCGGTGCCCTGGCCCTTGTCGTAGACGAACTTCTTCAGGTCGTCCTGAACCTTGTCCCTGGCGGCGCTGTTGTGGATGGTGATCGCGTTGTAGCCCTTGGCGCCGGCGCCGATGTCCTTCACGTCGTGGTCCGAGCCGGCCCACCAGATCGCGTAGATCTTCTCGCGCGGATAGCCGCTGGCCTGCGCCTCGCGGATGCCCGCCGGCGTCATCACGCCGGCCGACCAGAACAGCACGTAGTCGGGCTTCTGCTGGCGGATCTGCAACCAGGTCGACTTCTGCTCGACGCCGGGCGGCGTGATCGGGAACAGCGACAGCTCGAAGCCGTCGGCCGCCGCACGCTTCTGCAGCAGCGGGATCGGTTCCTTGCCGTAGGGCGAGTCGTGATAGACCAGCGCGATCTTCTTGCCCTTCAGGCTGCCCTTTTCCTTCTTGAGGATGTCCTGGACCATCACGTCGGCGGCGGTCCAGTAGGTGCCCAGCAGCGGAAAGTTCCACTCGAACACCGTGCCGTCGACCGACTGCGACAGGCCGTAGCCGGGCGTCTCCACCACCACCTTGTCGACGAAGGCCTTGTCGGTCACGGCGAAGGTGATTCCGGTGGACTGCGTGTCGAAGCCCGATGCGCCCGAACCCTTGCCCTTCAGGCGCTCGTAGCACTCCACCCCCTTGGCCGCGTCGTAGGCGGTCTCGCATTCCTCGTACGTCAGCTTGACGCCGTTGACGCCGCCGTCGCGCGCGTTGACCAGCTTCAGGTAGTCCTGCTTGCCGTCGGCCCACGGGATGCCGAGGGGAGCGAACTGGCCGGTACGGTAGACCAGCAGCGGCACGAACTGTTCGGCTGCCGCCGCCTGGGCATGTGCCTGCGTGCCCACGGCGAGCGTCGAGAGCGCGGCGGCAGCGAGGGCCGTGGCGCGTGCGAGGGTTCTCAATGGCATGGCTTGTCTCCTTCTTGGTTGATGCGGTGGGTCAGTGTGGAAAAGGCCAGAGCCGCAGCTTCTGCCGGGCGGTCGACCAGAGCCTGGCCAGGCCGTGCGGCTCGACGATCAGGAAGAACACGATCAGCGCGCCGAAAATCATGTGTTCGAGGTGCGACGCGGTCGACGTGGACATCGACAGCCCGAGCCAGTGCGGCACGTGGTTCAGGAGCAGCGGCAACAGCACGATGAAGGCCGCACCGAAGAAGGCCCCGGCAATCGAACCGAGCCCGCCGATGATGATCATGAACAGCAGCTGGAACGACTTGTCGATGCCGAAGGCGGCTGGCTCCCAGGCGCCCAGATGCACGAAGCCCCAGAGCGCACCGGCCACGCCGACGATGAAGCTGCTCACCGCGAAGGCCGACAGCTTGGCGTAGACCGGGCGGATGCCGATCACCGATGCCGCCACGTCCATGTCGCGCATCGCCATCCACTCGCGGCCGATGGCGCCGCGCACCAGGTTCTTGGCCAGCAGGCCGAACACCACGACCAGCGTCAGGCACAGCAGATAGCGTTCGGCCGGCGTCGCGAACTGATAGCCGAGAAGCTGCAGCGTGTTCACGCTGACCGAGCCCGAAGATGAATCGTTGGTCACCCACTTCACGCGGTTGGTGAACCAGTCCATGAAGAACTGCGCCGCCAGCGTCGCGACCGCCAGGTACAGGCCACGGATGCGCAGGCTCGGCAGCCCGAACAGCACGCCGAGCACGGTGGCTGCCAGCCCGCCGCCCAGGATCGAGAGCAGCAGCGGCATGCCCTCGACGCGCACCTGCAGGTTGTAGGCCGCATAGGCGCCGACCGCCATGAACGCCCCCGTGCCCAGCGAGATCTGCCCGCAGTAGCCGACCAGGATGTTGAGCCCGATCGCGGCCAGCGACAGGATCAGGAACGGAATCAGGACCGCGCGGAAGCTGTAGTCGCTCGCCAGCAGCGGCACGCCGACGAACGCGACGGCTGCGAGCGCCAGCATCGCCCAGCGGTCCTGCGCGATCGGGAACAGCGCCAGATCGGCCCTGTAGCTGCTCTTGAACTGCCCGTTTTCTCTGTAGAACATGGTCGGGCCTTCAGACGCGGTCGATGATCTTGTCGCCGAACAGGCCCTGGGGCCTGATCAGCAGGACGGCCAGCGCCAGCACGTACGCGAACCAGTTCTCGATGCCGCCGCCCAGGTACGGACCGAGGTAGATCTCCGACAGCTTCTCGCCCACGCCGATGATCAGTCCGCCCAGGATCGCGCCGGGCACCGAGGTCAGCCCGCCCAGGATCACCACCGGGAACGCCTTCAGCGCCACCAGCGAGATCGAGAACTGCACGCCGAGCTTGCTGCCCCAGATCACGCCCGCCACCAGCGCGACGATGCCGCCGACCGCCCAGACGATGACCCAGATGCGCCCGAGCGGAATGCCGATCGACTGGGCGGCCTGGTGGTCGTCGGCGACGGCACGCAGCGCGCGGCCGGTGCGCGTCTTCTGGAAGAACAGCGTCAGCAGACCGACCAGCGCGGCGGCCGCCACTGCGGCGCAGAGGTCTTCCTTGCTCAGCAGCAGCCCGCCGTCGAAGGTGTTCTCCAGCACGATGAATGGATCCTTGGGCATGCCGACGTCGATCTTGTAGGTCGCGCTGCCGAACAGCAATTGCCCTGCGCCGTCGAGCACGTTGGCGATGCCCAATGTGGCCATCAGCAGCGTGATGCCTTCCTGGTTGACGAGGTGCCGCAACGCGAGCCGCTCCACCAGCCACGCGACCGCGATCATGCAGGCCGCCGCCGCCACGAAGGCCAGCACGTTCGCCAGCAGCAGGCTGTCGAAGCCGAGCCAGCGCGGAATCCATTCGGCGAAACGCGCCATCGCCAGCGCCGCGAACAGCACCATCGCGCCCTGCGCGAAGTTGAAGACGCCCGATGCCTTGAAGATCAGCACGAAGCCGAGCGCCACCAGCGCGTAGAGCATCCCGGCCATGAGCCCGCCGAAGACGGTTTCGAGGAAAAATCCCATCTCAGTGCTCCACTCCGAGATAGGCCCGGATCACGTCTTCGTTGTTGCGCACTTCACCGGGCGTGCCGTCGCCGATCTTCTTGCCGTAGTCGAGCACCACCACGCGGTCCGATATGTCCATCACCACGCCCATGTCGTGCTCGATCAGCACGATGGTCGTGCCGTATTCGTCGTTCACGTCGAGGATGAAGCGGCTCATGTCCTGCTTCTCCTCCACGTTCATGCCGGCCATCGGCTCGTCGAGCAACAGCACCTGCGGCTCCATCGCCAGCGCGCGGCCGAGGTCGACGCGTTTCTGCAGGCCATACGGCAGCTGGCCGACCGGCGTCTTGCGATAGGCCTGGATTTCGAGGAAGTCGATGATCCGCTCGACGAACTCGCGCTGCGCGATCTCCTCGCGCTCGGCGCCGCCCCAGCCGAACGGGTTGCGGAAAGCCTGCGCGAGCAATCCGCTCTTCATCTTCAGATTGCGGCCGGTCATGATGTTGTCGAGCACGCTCATGCCCTTGAACAGCGCCAGGTTCTGGAACGTGCGCGCCACGCCCATTTCCGCGACCTGGCGCGAATTCATGTGCCTGAAGGTCTGGCCGCGGAAGGTGATCGAGCCCCGCTGCGGCGCGTAGACGCCGTTGATGCAGTTGAGCATCGAGCTCTTGCCCGCACCGTTCGGTCCGATGATGGCGCGCACCTCGTGCTCGCGCACATCGAAGCTGATGTCCGTCAGCGCCTTGACGCCGCCGAAGCCGAGCGAGATGTTCCGCACGTCGAGGACGATGTCGCCGATCTTCTTGGTGCTCATGCCGCCGCCTTCACTTCGGCGAAGCGCTTCGCATCGACCACCTGCAGCGTCGCGCTCACCGTGCCCGTGCGGCCGTCCTCGAACTTCACCTGCGTCTCGATGAACTGCGCCGTCTTGCCGTCGTAGAGCGCGTCGATCAGCACCGCGTACTTCTGCGCGATGAAGCCGCGCCGCACCTTGCGCGTGCGGGTCAGCTCGTCGTCGTCCGGGTCGAGCTCCTTGTGCAGCACCATGAAGCGCGCGATCTGCGTGTCGGCCATGCCGGGCTCGGCGGCGAGGTCGGCGTTCACCTGGCCGATGCATCCGGCGATCTGCGCCAGCACCTCGGGCTTGCCGGCCAGGTCGACGTAGCCGCCGTAGGCCAGACCGCGCCGCTCGGCCCAGTTGCCGACGGCTTCGAAGTCGATGTTGACGAACGCGCAGACCTCGCCGCGCGCATCGCCGAAGCACACGGCTTCCTTGATCTGCGCGAAGAACTTGAGCTTGTTCTCGATGTAGTTGGGCGCGAACATCGCTCCACCGGCCATGCGCCCGACGTCCTTGGCGCGGTCGATGATGCGCAGGTGGCCTTCGCTGTCGAGGACGCCGGCGTCGCCGGTGTGGAAGTAGCCGTCGGCGTCGAGCACCTCGGCCGTGGCGTCGGGGCGCTTGTAGTACTCCTTGAGCACCGATACGCCGCGCACCAGCACCTCGCCGTCGGCCGCGATCCTGAGTTCGATGCCCGGCGCCGCGGTGCCGACGGTCTGCAGCTTGACCTTGCCGTCCTGCTGCAGGCAGACGTACGCGCAGGTCTCGGTCTGGCCGTAGAACTGCTTCAGGTTGACGCCGATCGAGCGGTAGAAGCGAAACAGGTCCGGCCCGATGGCGGCGCCCGCCGTGTACGCCACGCGGATGCGGCTCATGCCCAGAACGTTGCGCAGCGGGCCGTAGACCATCAGGTCGCCGAGCCGATACATCAGCCGGTCGCCTGCGCCGACGGCCGCGCCGTTCAGGATGTCCGCACCGACGCGCCGCGCAAGCGCCATGAACTTCGCGTACAGCCAGCGCTTGGGCGCCGCCGCGTCTTCCATGCGGATCGACACGGCGGTCAGCAATCCTTCGAAGGTGCGCGGCGGGCCGAAGTAGTAGCTCGGCCCGATCTCGCGCATGTCGTTCATCACCGTCGCGGCCGACTCGGGGCAGTTCAGCGTGAAGCCGCCGACCAGCCATTGCGCGACCGAGAACAGGTGGTCGCCGACCCAGGCCATCGGTAGGTAGCTCATGATGTCGTCGCCCGGTCCGAGCCGGTCGGTCACGACGCCGCCCTGGCCCGAGGCGATGAAGCTCGCATGCGTCTGGCACACGCCCTTCGGCCGTCCGGTGGTGCCCGAGGTATAGAGGATCACGCCGACGTCGCCCGGCCGGCCGGCATCGACGCCGGCGTCGAACGCGCCCGGATTCACCGCGTCCCACGCACGCCCGAGCGCGCGCAGTTCGTCGTAGCTCACGAGCCCCGGCTGGTCGTAGTGGCGCAGGCCGCGCGGATCGTCGTAGACGATATGGCGGATGACGGTGGTGCCGCCTTTCTCGCGCTGCAGTTCGCGGCATTCGAGCAGCTTGTCGACCTGCTCCTGGTCCTCGGCGATCGCGAATTCGATGCTCGCGTCGTCCAGCATGAAGACCATTTCGCCGGCGACCGCGTCCTGGTAGAGCGGCACCGGCACGCCGCGCAGGCTCTGCGCCGCGATCACCGCGAAGTACAGGTGCGGCCGGTTGGCGCCGACGATGGCCAGGTTGTGTTCGGCCGTGAAGCCCAGGCTCGCGAGGCCGCAGGCCATCTCGCGCACTTCCAGGGCGGCGTCGCGCCAGTTCCAGGTCTGCCAGATGCCGAGGTCCTTCTCGCGCACCGCCGGCGCGTCGGGCCGGGCCGCGGCATGCGCGCGCAGCAGGTGCGGGAACGTGCTGTCGGGCGGGACGGGGAGGGCGGCGGAGCGGGCGGTGTTGAGCGTCACGGTGGGCCGACTGTAGGACCGACTTTGACGCCAATATGTCGTTACGACGACAATCCTAGGGAGACCACTCCCCCGGACTTTCCCGCATGGCGCCCTCTGCATGATCCCGGTCATGAACCGCACACCGTCGATCCGCGATCGTGTGCGCGCAGCCACGTCCGAGGAGTTGCGCGACATCCCGTGGCTCGATGCGCTGCTGCCGGCCGAACGCGCGCGCGCCGAGGCGGCGGTGGAGGTCGGCGAGGCCGAGGCGGGTGACCTGGTCTGCCGCGTCGGCCACTCGCCGACCTACTGGTTCGGCGTCGTCGAGGGCCTGCTCAAGATGAGCAACGACAACGCCGACGGCACCTCGATGACCTACAGCGGCCTGCCGCCCGGCGGCTGGTTCGGCGAGGGCACGGTGATGAAGCGCGAGCCCTACCGCTACAACATCCAGGCGCTGCGCCGCAGCGTCGTGGCCGGCCTGCCGATCGACGAATTCCACTGGCTGCTCGACCATTCGATCGGCTTCAACCGCTTCGTCATGCACCAGCTCAACGAGCGGCTCGCGCAGTTCATCGCCGCCCGCGAGGCCGACCGCCTGAACGACCCCGACGTGCGCGTGGCGCGCAACCTCGCGGCACTCTTCAACCCGGTGCTGTTCCCGGGCGTCGGCGAGCTGCTGCGCATCACGCAGCAGGAGCTCGCCTACCTGGTGGGCCTGTCGCGCCAGCGCGTGAACCAGGCGCTCAACCTGCTGCAGGCGCAGGGCACGATCCGTATCGAATACGGCGGCCTTCGCGTGCTCGACCTCGCGGCGCTGCGCAGCAGTGCGATCGCGCCGCAAGCCTCTTCGCTCATTCACGAGGACGACATGCCATGACTTCCCACCTGACCCTGATCACCGGCGCGTCGCGCGGCATGGGCCGCGCGATGGCCGGCCAGCTGCTCGCCGCCGGCCACACGCTGGTCTGCATCTCGCGCAAGACCGACGACGCGCTGGCGGCCGAGGCCACCGCGGCCGGCGCCACGCTCGAACAATGGTCGTTCGACCTCGCCGCGCCCCAGGCCGCGGCCGAGCGTATCGGCGCCTGGCTGGCGGCGCAGGACGCACGGGTGTTCGACAGCGTCACGCTGATCAACAACGCCGGCACCATCGGCCGGATCGCGCCGCTCGCGGAAGCCGACGTCGCCGACCTCGCGCGGTCGCTGCGCATCGGGCTCGAAGCGCCCCTGCTGCTGACGGCGGCCTTCCTGCGCGCCACGGCCGGCTGGCGCGGCGTGCGCAAGGTGCTGAACATCTCGTCGGGGCTCGGCCGCAACGCGATGGCGAGCCAGGCGCCGTACTGCGCTGCCAAGGCCGGCATGGACCACTTCTCGCGCGCGGTCGCGCTGGAGCAGGCGATGCAGCCCAACGGCGCGAGCATCGTCTCGCTCGCACCCGGCGTGATCGACACCGACATGCAGGGCGCGATGCGCGCTACCGACGCGGGCCTGTTTCCCGATCGCGGCCGTTTCGAAAGCCTCAAGGTCGGTGGCCTGCTCGATTCGCCCGCCACCGCCGCCGCCAAGGTGCTCGCCTTCCTTGCAAGACCCGGTTTCGGCGACAAGCCGGTTGCCGACGTTCGCGCCGACTGAGTCCATGCGCGACGCGATCGGAGACGCCGCATTCGCGACGCGGCGCAAGCCGACGCGGAAACCTCTGCCGCCGAGCATCACTGCACGTCGCCGGGCCGCGCATCCGGTCCGACAATGGTTGCCCATCGCTCGACCGGCCTTCCCGAAACCACCTCACGTCCCACTCCGCCATGGCCACCGCTCAAGCACTCACCACCGCCGACTACAAGCTCTTTCCTTCGCCGCGCAACCTGCACCGCGTGGTCTTCGAGCACCAGGTCTTCGTGCCTCATGCGTACATGATGATCGAGATGGAGAGCTACTACCTCAAGGGCCGTTACAGCCTCTTCGCCGCGCACCGCATCGTCGACAACAAGGCCGGCCAGCTCGTGACCTTCGAGGACGCCGCGGACGAGGCGAAGTTCAAGTCCAAGTTCGTGCCCGACTGATGGCCGACAGCGCGTCTTCGCTGCCGGTGCTCTATTCGTTCCGCCGCTGCCCGTATGCGATGCGGGCGCGGCTGGCGCTGCTCGCGAGCGGCCAGCGCTGCGAACTGCGCGAGGTGGTGCTGCGCGACAAGCCCCCCGAACTGCTGGCCGCATCGCCCAAGGCCACCGTGCCGGTGCTGGTCCTTCAGGACGGCAGCGTGATCGACCAGAGCCTGGAGATCGTGCTGTGGGCTTTGCGCCGCGACGATCCGCAGCGCTGGCTCGCGCCCGATGCCGGCACGCTCGACGACATGCTCGCGCTGGTCGATGCCTGCGACACCGGTTTCAAGCGCGATCTCGATCGATACAAGTACCCCGGACGCGAGCGGTCGGGCGATCCCGATCCCGACGCTGCGTCGCCGCGCGACAACGGATCGAACTTCCTGCTTCGCCTCGAAGAGCGGCTTGCGACCGGCTCCTTCCTGTTCGGTGCCGGCACCTCCCTGGCCGATGCGGCCGTCGTCCCGTTCGTGCGGCAGTTCGCCGGTGTCGACGCGACCTGGTTCGCCGCTCAGCCGTGGCCGCACCTGCGCGCGTGGCTGGACGCCTGGCAGGCGTCCACAGCGTTCGCCACCGTCATGCAATGCCATGCCGCCTGGAAGGCCGAGAACGGTCCCGGCATCGCCTTTCCCAACGCAGCGTAATCGATCGAAAGCCATGGCCGAATCCAAGATCGCCATCTACGGCGCCATCGGCGCCAACATCGCCATCGCGGTCACCAAGTTCACCGTCGCCGGCATTACCGGCAGCTCGGCGATGCTGTCCGAAGGCGTTCATTCCGCCGTCGACACCTTCAACGGCGTGCTGCTGCTGGTCGGCGTCAGGCTGAGCCGGCGGCCGGCCACCGCCGAGCATCCGTTCGGCCACGGCAAGGAGCTGTATTTCTGGAGCCTGATGGTCGCGGTGCTGATCTTCGGGCTCGGTGGTGGCGTGTCGGTCTACGAAGGCATCCAGCGCATCCGCCACCCCGAGCCGATGACCGACCCGACCTGGAACTACGTCGTGCTCGGTGCGGCGGTGCTGTTCGAAGGCACCAGTTTCACCATCGCGCTCAGGCAGTTCCTCGGCGAATCGCGCGGCCGGCCGTTCTGGAACGCGCTGCATGCGAGCAAGGACCCGACCACCTACACCGTGCTGGCCGAGGACTCGGCCGCGCTGGTCGGCCTGCTGGTCGCGGCGATCGGCATCTTTCTGAGCCATGAACTGGACGTTCCCGAACTCGACGGCGCGGCGTCGGTCGTCATCGGCCTGCTGCTGGCCGGCGTGGCGGTGCTGCTGGTGCGCGAGTCGCGCGGCCTTCTGATCGGCGAGGGCATCCGGCCCGAGACCGCGCGCGAGATCCGCCGCATCGCGACCGCGCAAGCAAGCGTCCACGATGTCGGACAGATCCTGTCGATGTACATCGGGCCGCAGGAAGTGCTGGTGACGCTGGACCTGCACTTCGAGGAAGGTACGCGGACCGACGACGCAGCGGCCGCGATGACGGTGATCCGCGACGAGGTGCGGGAGAAGTTTCCGACGATCAAGCGGCTGTTCATCGAGGCGGGGGAGGGCGGGGCATGAGTGTCCGGGCCGTCGTTGCGCGGGCGGTGGCCGTGCTGATCGTTCTTCAGGCTGGTGCCCTTGCGGCATACGCCGAGGAACCGGATGTGCGGCGTTCGGCGCCGCGCTGGGGCGCCATCGCATCGGGCACGGGGGGCTACGGCTACTCGTTCGACCAGAAGTCCCGGGCGGCCGCCGAGCAGGTGGCGCGTGCGCAGTGCGAGCGGCCGTCGGGGCCCCAGACGGCGCCATCGGGCAGAGGCACGACGCCGACCGCTTGCGAAGTGCGCACCGTGTTCGATCGAAGCTGCGCCGCGTTGGTGACCGGGAATTTCGGCGAGTGGGGGACCGCGATCGCCGGGACGAAGGAAGCTGCTGGCGAATCGGCCGTCGCGGAGTGCAACGGCCGATTGCCTACGGAGCCGTGCAAGCTGGTCGTGAGCGTTTGCTCGACGGGCTAGATGCGCTCGAAGCATTCATGGCGCATCCCGCGGTCGGCCTGCGGCGCGATCGGCTGCGGACTCGTCGTCCGACCGCATGATTTGCAGGATTTTCCCTACGCCCGATCGACATCTGCATGGCATATGGATGAGTGCGCGCCAAATATTGCTGATGTCCGGTGACGTGCCGGCACGAAAAGCGAAACGTGCGTCGGAGACACCCATGACGAAGCGAACGATGGCACGCATCCCCCGGGACAGCGGATGGATCAATCTGGAAGAACCACGCGAGGTCAGTTACTGGACCGCCGCGCTCGCGGTGAGCGAGGCGCGGCTCCGCGCCGCCGTGAGAGCCGCGGGCGACGCCACGTCGGCGGTACGGCAATACCTGGGCATGCAACAACGCGACCAGAATGTGGACGGCACCGCCGACGGTGCGATGGCACTCCGGATGGCGCCGCCGCGGGGCCGTCCGTCTTCACCGTCCGGGACGCGGCAACAGGGTTGACCGGGTTAGCGGGGACAATCGTTGCCACGATGACCGAGCCGATCCCACCATCTTCCGTCCCCGGCGCCGTGCGCCTGAACAAGCGCATGGCCGAACTCGGCCTGTGTTCGCGTCGCGAAGCCGACGACTGGATCGATCGCGGATGGGTCAAGGTCAACGGCCGGGTCGCGCCGATGGGCGTCAAGGTGACGTCGGCAGACCGCGTCGAGATCGACAAGGCCGCGCAGGGTCAGCAAGCGATGCAGGTCACGATCCTGCTGCACAAGCCGATGGGCTATGTCAGCGGCCAGGCGGAGGACGGCCACGAACCGGCCGTGATGCTCGTCAATCCGCGCACGCACTGGCGCGAGGACACCAGCGGCAACCGGTTCACGCCGCCTCAATTGCGCGGCCTGGCGCCTGCGGGTCGACTGGACATCGACTCGGTCGGCTTGCTGGTGCTCACGCAAGACGGCCGCGTCGCCCGCCAGCTGATCGGCGAAGACTCGGGGATGGAGAAGGAGTACCTGGTGCGCGTGACCTGGTCACCGGCCATCGGCGCGAGCGGGGGGCCTGGTGCGCGGGGCGACGTCGTGACCGACGTGCAGCGCGTGTTTCCACCCGCGATGCTGGCGAAGCTGCGCCATGGCCTGAGTCTGGACGGTCAGCCGCTCAAGCCGGCGAAGGTGGACTGGCAGAACCCGGAGCAGCTGCGCTTCGTGCTGACCGAGGGCAAGAAACGCCAGATCCGCCGGATGTGCGAGCAGGTCGGCCTGAAGGTGGTCGGCCTGAAACGCATCCGCATCGGGCGCGTGGTGCTGGGCAACCTGCCTGTCGGCAACTGGCGCTACCTGGGCGCGAACGAGAGGTTCTGAGAAGTCCCGATCAGGCGGCGCAGGCCTTGTTGCGTGCGGCGTGCATGCCCTTGGCTTTGGCGTCCGCCTCGGTCATGTACTCGCCCTTCTTGGTCTTGCCGTAGTACTTGTCGTCCATGCAGTGATAGACCTTGCGGCTCGAATTGGCCCAGACCTTGCCGGCGCCGCCGCCCGGTGCCGTGGTCATCTGCTCCGGGTCCTTGCGCCCGGGCGTCTTGACGGCGCCTCCGGGCGGTGGTGCGACGCCGGTCTTGCTGACGTCGGCGGACTGGGTCTGCACCGCAGGCACGGCGGCTGCGGGCGTGGCGGGTGCAGCCGCCGTTGCCGCCTGGGCAGCGAGCACGCCGCAGAAGCCGGCGACGGCGAGAAGGGTCTGGAGGGATTTGTTCATCGAGCGCTTCCTGTAGGGATTTCTGAATGGATTTATTCAGAAAGCATCGTCGATCGCCGATCCCAGCACAAGCTGACTTATTCCTCTTCGAACAGCAGTTTGTAGATCAGCGCACCGATCACCGCGCCCGCAATCGGCGCGACCCAGAACAGCCACAGTTCCGACGCCGCCTACGCAGGCCCGAACACCGCCGGGCCGGTGCTGCGCGCCGGGTTCACCGAAGTGTTGGTCACCGGGATCGACACCAGGTGGATCAGCGTCAGGCACATGCCGATCGCCAGGCCGCCGAAGCCCGTCGACGCGCGCCGCGCCGTGGCACCGAGGATCACGATCAGGAAGACCGCCGTCGTCACGATCTCGACGAGCAGCGCGGACGTCATGCCGAAGCCGCCGGGCGAGTGCGTGCCGTAGCCGTTGGTCGCGAAGGCACCGAGCTCGGCACCGGGGCGTCCGGTGGCGATGACGTACAGCAGCCCCGCACCGGCCACGGCACCCAGCACCTGCGCGATGACGTAGCCTGGCAGCTCGGACGGACGCAGCCGCCCGGCGACCATCAACCCGACCGAGACCGCCGGATTGAAATGTCCGCCCGATACCGACCCGAGCGCGTAGGCGGCCGTCAGCACCGTGAGGCCGAAGGCCAGCGAAACGCCCGCGAAGCCGATGCCCAGCTGCGGAAACGCCGCCGCGAGCACCGCGCTGCCGCAGCCGCCGAAGGTGAGCCAGAAGGTGCCGATGAATTCCGCCGACCATTTCCTGAAATTGCCGTTTTCCATTTTTTTATTACCTGTTCGATGTGTGACGAGTGTGCACCGGAAATCCGGAGCGCGACGAGTCTCGAACGGACGGAGCCCCCGGTGCGAAACGCCGACCGGACAAACGCAACCTCGTCACGGAGTCGCGGCATTTCGCACGTCGGCCGCGCAACGTTGAAAATGGCGGGCTCGGCGCCATCTGCATGACGCTGTCGATTCTTTTAGTTTTCAGATTTTTCCGACCTCCGAACCATGACCTCTTCCGCTACGACCAAACTCCCGTTCCAGGCCGAAGTTGCACAGCTGCTGCACCTCGTCACGCATGCGCTCTATTCCAACAAGGAAATCTTCCTGCGCGAGCTGATCTCCAACGCCTCGGACGCCTGCGACAAGCTTCGCTTCGAGGCGATCAAAGACGCCGCCCTGTACGAGGAAGCCCCCAACCTCGAAGTGCGCGTGTCGTTCGACAAGGCCGCCCGTACGCTGACCATCGCCGACAACGGCATCGGCCTGTCGAAGCAGGAAGCCATCGACAACCTCGGTACGATCGCCAAGAGCGGCACCAAGGACTTCATGAGCAAGCTCAGCGGCGACCAGAAGTCGGACGCGCAGCTCATCGGCCAGTTCGGCGTCGGCTTCTATTCGGGCTTCATCGTGGCCGATCGCATCACGGTCGAATCGCGCCGCGCGGGGCTTCCGGCCGATCAGGGCGTGCGCTGGGCCAGCGGCGGTGCCGGCGACTTCGAGGTGGACGACATTTCACGTGAACAGCGCGGCACCAGCGTCACGCTGCATCTGCGTGAAGATGCCGAGGAATACCTCAACGCCTGGAAGCTCAAGCAGGTCATCGGCAAGTATTCCGACCATATCTCGCTGCCGATCCTGATGGAGAAGGAAGCGTGGAAGGAGGGCGAGAACGATCAGCCCGGCGACATGGTCAAGACCGGCGAATGGGAAGCCGTCAACAAGGCCAGCGCGCTCTGGACCCGGCCCAAGAAGGACATCACGCCCGAGCAGTATTCGGAGTTCTACAAGACCATCACGCACGACCACGAGGCGCCGCTGACCTGGAGCCACAACCGCGTCGAAGGCAGCACCGAGTACACGCAGCTGCTCTACATCCCGTCGAAGGCACCGATGGACCTGTGGAACCGCGAGAAGAGCGCGGGCGTGAAACTCTACGTGAAACGCGTCTTCATCATGGACGACGCCGAGGCGCTGATGCCCGGCTACCTGCGCTTCGTCAAAGGCGTGATCGATTCGGCCGACCTGCCGCTCAACGTCAGCCGCGAGCTGCTGCAGGAAAGCCGCGATGTGCGCGCGATCCGCGAAGGCAGCACCAAGCGCGTGCTGTCGATGCTCGAAGACATGGCGAAGAAGCAGAAGAATGCCGCCGACGGCGCCGCAGTCAGGATCGACATCGGTTCGGGCGACTTGGTGCCGGCACCGGAGCCGACCGAAGCGCTTAAGGCCGAGGACGGCGTGACCGACGTGGTCGACAAGAAGAACACCGTCGACACGCAGCCCGCCGCCGAGACCGCGGCCGGTTTCGCCGACGACGGGGACGCCGGCAAGTACGCCGCCTTCTACGCCGAGTTCGGCAGCGTGCTCAAGGAGGGCCTGGGCGAGGACCACGGCAACCGCGAGCGCATCGCCAAGCTGTTGCGCTTCGCGTCGACCGCGAGCGACACGGTGAGTGTCGGTTTCGCCGACTACAAGGTGCGCATGAAGGAAGGCCAGGAGGCCGTCTACTACATCACCGCGGACACGCTGGCCGCCGCCAGGAACAGCCCGCAGCTCGAGCTCTTCAAGAAGAAGGGCATCGAGGTGCTGCTGATGACCGACCGCGTCGACGAGTGGGCGCTGAACTACCTGCAGGACTTCGACGGCACGCCGCTGCAGAGTGTGGCCAAGGGTGCCGTCGACCTCGGCTCACTGCAGGACGAGTCGGAAAAGAAGGCCGTCGAGGAAGCCGCCGAAACCTTCAAGCCGGTGCTCGAAAGGCTCAGGACCGCCCTCAAGGACAAGGCCGACGACGTGCGCGTGACCACGCGCCTGGTCGATTCGCCTGCCTGCCTGGTGGTGAAGGACGACGGCATGAGCACGCAGCTCGCGCGCATGCTCAGGCAGGCCGGCCAGCCCGCACCGGACCTCAAGCCGGTGCTCGAGGTGAATGCCGAGCACGCGCTGGTGAGGAAGCTGGAGTCGCTCGGCGCGGCTGGCGAAGGATCGCAGGCGCATTTCGACGACCTGGCCAACATCCTGTTCGACCAGGCCTTGCTGGCCGAAGGCGGCATGCCGGCCGATCCGGCGGCCTACGTGCGGCGCGTCAACGCGCTGCTGGTCTGACCGCCATGCGTCGCTCGCGCGCCGGCATCCGGATCGTGGCGGTGGCTGCCGTCGCAGCGCTGTCGGGCTGCGCAGGCGGCGTCGGTATCGGCATTCCGCTGGTGCCGGGCCTGTCGCTCGGGCTGGGCTACGGCACGGGCGGGCCGAGCATCGGGCTCGGAACCGGGCTGGGACCCGTGGGCGTCGGCGTAGGGGTGAACGGCAGCGGTCAGGTCTACGGCGGTGCCGGGCTCGGCGCGTCCACCGGCATCGGTGGCGGCGTCCGCGCGGGAGCGGGTGTCGGGACGGGCACGGTGTTGTACGACCCGAACGTCCGGCGCTCGAACGTGCCGCCGCCTCAGGGTACCGACGTCGAGCACCAATACGCGAACTGACGCGGATTTTCACTCAGGCGTACAGCGGCTCCTCCTCCATCCGCTCGCATTGGTCCTGCAGCACCAGGATCTGCCCCTTCCAGTAGTCGCTTGATCCGAACCATGGGAAATTGATCGGGAAGATCGGGTCTTCCCAGCGGCGCGCGAGCCAGGCGCTGTAGTGGATCAGTCGCAGCGTGCGCAGCGGCTCGATCAGCGCCAGCTCGCGGCGGTCGAATTCACGAAATTGTTCGTAGCCGTCCAGCAGACCGCTCAGCTGCGCGGTGCGCTGGGCACGTTCGCCGCTCAGCAGCATCCAGAGGTCCTGCACCGCGAAGCCGGTGCGCGCGTCGTCGAGGTCGACGAAGTGCGGACCGCCGCCGGGCCGCTCGGTCGGCGTCCAGAGGATGTTGCCGGGATGCACGTCGCCGTGCAGCCGCAGCGTGCGCAGCTCGGTACGGACGCCGGCCGCGAGCGGCGTCTCGGCGATGCGGTCGAGCGCGGCGTCGCAGGCGATCTCCCAGTCGCGCTGCACGTCGAGCGGAATCTTGTCGTTGCCGAGCAGCCAGTCGCGCGAGGCGATGCCGAAGGTCTGCAGGTCCAACGTCGGGCGTTCGATGAACGGCCGCGTCGCGCCGACCGCATGGATGCGTCCCAGGAAACGGCCGACCCATTCGAGCACCTCGAAATCGTCCAGTTCGGGCGCGCGCCCACCGCGATACGGGCTCACGCTGAAGGCGAAGCCGCCATGGTGGTGCAGCGTCGCGCCGGCGATCGCCAACGGCGGAACCGCCGGCACTTCGCCTTCGGCGAGCGCGAGCGCGAGCGCGTGTTCCTCGAGGATCTCGGCATCCGTCCAGCGACCGGGCCGGTAGAACTTGACGACCACCGCCGCATGTGGCTTCGGGTCGTCCATGAAGACCTGGTAGACGCGGTTCTCGTACGAGTTGAGGGCAGTCAGGCGACCGTCGCCGTGCAGGCCGAGCGACGAGAGCGCATCGAGCACGACATCCGGCGTGAGGCTTTCGTAGGGATGCGTGTTGGCAGGCGCGCCATGGGCGTCGCTGGAGGAAGAGGTCATCCGGCCATTGTCGCCATCGACGGCAGAACGCACTGCTTACAACGCATAAAGGCGCTGCGGCTCGTGGCCGCAGCGCCTTCGTTCGAGACTCTTCGGCGGCCGGATCGACCGCGCGAAAGATCAGGCGATGGTGATTTCGACGTCGATGTTGCCGCGGGTGGCGTTCGAGTACGGGCAGACTTCGTGCGCGGTGTCGACCAGCTTCTTCGCTTGTTCGGCGTCGAGGCCGGGCAGGCTGATCGCCAACTGCACGCTCACGCCGTAGGCAGCACCGCCGTTCGTCGGACCGAGGGCGACCTTCGAGTCGATCGAGACGTCGTCCGGTACCTTGACACCGACCTTCGGAGCCACGGCCTTCATCGCACCGATGAAGCAGGCAGCGTAGCCGACGGCGAACAATTGCTCGGGATTGGTGCCCGGCTTGCCCGAACCCGGCGCGCTCAGCTGGACGTCGATCGCGCCGTCGCTGGACTTGCCTGCGCCTTCGCGGCCGCCGACGGTGTGGGCTTCGGCGGTGTAGAGAACCTTGTCGAGTTTAGTGGTCATGGTGTTTCCTGGGGTGGTGGGAGAAAAGGGTGGACGAGGATGCCGCTAAATGCGCGGCGGCGAAGGATTCGGTAGGCAACGACGGCGTCAGGCAGCCACTTTCATGCGGTCGCGCAACTGCTGCAGTTGCCGCGTGAGCGTGGACAGCTCGTCGATCGAACACTGGCTCGCGGCGAGCATGCAGGCCGGCAGACCCATGGCCTGCGCCTTGAGCGCCTGGCCGGCAGGCGTCAGCGTGACATGCACGCGGCGTTCGTCGGCGACGTCGCGCAACCGCACTACCATTCCGGCGACTTCGAGCCGCTTGAGCAACGGCGTCAGCGTGCCGGAGTCGAGCGACAACTGCGCGCCGAGCTCCGACACCATCACGCCCTCGCGCTCCCACAGCGCCAGCATCACGAGGTACTGCGGGTAGGTGAGATCGAGCTTTTCAAGCAGTGGCTTGTACAGGCGCGTCATCGCGAGCGATGTCGAATACACCGCGAAGCACAACTGATTGTCCAGCTTGAGCATGTCGTCGGTGAGGGGTGCGCTGTCCATGTCCTGAAGTATATCGAGCTATTAGATTGTACGCAATTAAATACCGTATCGTCGGTAGGGCTGCGGGGCGACCGTCGCCCCGTTCGATGCTCAGTAGCTGTAGACGCCGCGCTTCGTCTTGCGGCCCAGTTGACCGGCGGCGACCATTTCCTTCAGCAGCGGGCACGGCCGATACTTGGAGTCGCCGAACTGCTCGAGGTAGACCTCCATCACCGCGAGGCAGACGTCCAGGCCGATCATGTCGGCGAGCGCGAGCGGCCCGATCGGCTGGTTGCAGCCGAGCTTCATGCCCGCGTCGATGTCTTCCGCCGTGGCGATGCCTTCGGCGAGCACGAAGAAGGCCTCGTTGATCATCGGCACCAGGATGCGATTGACGACGAAGCCGGGCGCGTTCTTCACCGTAATCGGCGACTTGCCCAGTTTCTCGGCCAGCACCTTGACGGCGTCGTGCGTGGCGTCGCTGGTGAGGTAGCCGCGGATGATCTCGACCAGCGCCATCATCGGCACCGGGTTGAAGAAGTGCATGCCGATGAAACGATCTGGGCGCGAGGTGGCGGCCGCGAGCTGCGTGATCGAGATCGATGAGGTGTTCGACGCGACGATCGTCTCCGGCGCCAGGATCGCGTCGATCTGCTGGAGGATCCTGACCTTGAGCGCATGGTTCTCGGTCGCGGCCTCGATCACCAGCTGCGCGGACTTCAGGTCGTCGTAGTTCGTCGAGCCCTTGATCAGCGCCAGCGCGGCGGTCTTCTGCGCTTCGCTCAGCTTTTCCTTCTTGATCAGCCGGTCGAGGCTGCCCGCCACGTTCGTCAGCCCCTTGTCGACCGCCGCCTGCGCGATGTCGACCATCACCACGTCGACGCCCGCGACCGCGCAGGCCTGCGCGATGCCGTTGCCCATCGTTCCGGCTCCGATGATGCCGACGGTCTGGATTGCCATGAGAGTTGTTCCTTGAAGCGATGTTTGACGAAGAGCGGGCGGATGCCCGCATGCGGCGGACATTGTGGCGCAGCACGCCTCATTAAACTGTTCGCATGACAACCATCGGCACGCCCCTTTCTCCTTCCGCCACCCGCGTGATGCTGCTCGGCTCCGGCGAGCTCGGCAAGGAAGTGCTCATCGCACTCCAGCGCCTGGGTGTCGAGACCATCGCCGTCGACCGCTACGAGAACGCGCCCGGCCAACAGGTCGCCCACCATGCACGCACCATCGTGATGAGCGACCCCGCGCAGCTCGAGGCGCTGATCGCCGCCGAGAAGCCGCATCTCGTCGTCCCGGAGATCGAGGCCATCGCCACGCCGACGTTGCAGGCACTGGAGGACGCCGGCAAGGTGCGCGTGGTGCCGACCGCGCGCGCCACGCGCCTGACCATGGACCGCGAAGGCATCCGCCGCCTGGCCGCCGAGACGCTCGGCGTGCCGACCAGTCCGTACCGGTTCTGCGATTCGCTGGCCGAGTTGCAGGCAGCGATCGCCGGTACGAAAGGCGAAGGCATCGGTTACCCGTGCATCGTCAAGCCCGTGATGAGCAGTTCCGGCAAGGGCCAGAGCCGGATCGACGGCCCCGGCGACATCGCCCGCGCCTGGGAGTTCGCGATGGCCGGCGGCCGCGTGCGCCACGGACGCGTCATCGTCGAGGGTTTCATCGACTTCGACTACGAGATCACGTTGCTGACCGTGCGCGCGGCCGACAGTGCCGGCGGCCTGAAGACGCATTTCTGCGAACCCATCGGCCACGTGCAGGTCAGCGGCGACTACGTCGAAAGCTGGCAGCCGCACCCGATGGCCGAAGCCGCATTGCAGAAAGCGAAGCAGATCGCCGCAGCCGTCACCACCGACCTCGGTGGACAGGGCCTGTTCGGCGTCGAACTCTTCGTCAAGGGCGACGACGTCTGGTTCAGCGAGGTCAGCCCACGCCCGCACGACACCGGCATGGTGACCATGGCGACGCAGTGGCAGAACGAGTTCGAACTCCACGCCCGTGCCATTCTCGGCCTGCCTGTCGACACGTCGCTCCACACCCCCGGCGCGAGTGCCGTGATCTACGGCGGCGTCGACGCTACCGGCATCGTCTTCGACGGCGTCGCCGAAGCCCTCGCCATCCCCGGCGTCGACATCCGCCTGTTCGGCAAGCCCGAAAGCTTCGTCAAGCGCCGCATGGGCGTCGCGCTGGCGCATGCCGCCGACATCGAGACTGCTCGCACCAACGCCAAGGAGGCCGCAGCCCACGTGAAGCCCCGTGCAGCCTGACACGAAAGCGCAATGCGCAATGCGCAAAGCAGAAAGCTGCTCAATGGCGGCTTCTCGTTCGCAAACCATCGTCCGGTGTCATCCACTAAAAGTATTCGGCCGGGCCGGACTTGAAAGCGAGCTTGCTCGGCGATGACGCGGAAATCGCGAGGCTCAGCGTGCCGACGCAACCAGCCAAGAAGCAGCCGAGTCCGGCCGCGGCCAGCGTGTGGAGCCTGCTCGGCGATGTAACTGTCAACCGCCATGCTCGTCGCGAGCACCGGCACGTCGCGCAGCTCGAAGCGCCTGTGCCGGCAAAGATAAAAGATGAGGATGAGGGCACACAGATCGAGATGATCACTTCCATGACCGACCGATGCTGGCACTCTGCCAAGCAGCACGCCGAAAGCCAAGTTGCACCGGTTACGAAGGTCAGTGGCATCCGGGCCCACTTGCCGATCGAGGCAGTCGTCGACGTCTCGACCACAATCGACTGGAAGATGATGGTGGCGCCGATCGCGAATGCGGTCCCCGCGGTGCTGGAAGTGACGCCCGGAAATAGGTCTGTCCGACTTTCCCCTATTGTCTCTACCCTTCCGATCGAAGGAGCTTGGATACGCCTGATCGTTGGTCTGGATGCACCTGCCGGGTACTAACGGTACGGCGGACTAGAGCAAATTTCTGAGGACCGAGCGGAAAGACGCCGAGTCGGGTGCTGTATGAACGCTGCAAATGCAAAAAAGCTCCCGAAGGAGCTTTTCTTTTCCGACACGAAGCCAGAACAGTTCGAACGAGGGCTTAGTAGCCGCCGCGACCACCGCCGCCGCCGCCGCCGTAACCACCGCCGCCGCCGCCACCACTGCGGCTGCCACCACCACCACCGTAGCCGCCGCCACCACCGCTACCACCACCGCCGTAACCGCCGCCACCACCACCGCCACTGCGGCCGCCGCCGAAACCGCCGCCAGCAGGACGCGGTTCCATCGGACGTGCTTCGTTGACCGTCAGAGCACGGCCGTCGAGCGTGTGGCCGTTCAGGCCTTCGATGGCAGCAAGCGCTTCAGCGTCGGTGCCCATTTCGACGAAACCGAAACCCTTGGAGCGGCCGGTTTCACGTTCCATCATGACCTTGGCGCTGGTCACGCCGCCGAACTCGCCGAAGGCTTGTTCGAGATCGTTGTCGCGGATGGAGTAGGACAGGTTGCCTACGTAAAGTTTTTTGCCCATGGAGGGACTCCTAATTCAAACCAAAATAACAAAGCGATGGAGTCCCAGAATCACAACTGACTGAAGAGCGCTGTGGCGCGAAACTGACCGATCACCGGTTCACGTCCGACTGGAAAACCAGCCGAAACGCTTTTGCATTGTCGTCCACTCCGAGCACTTTGGGTAGAAACCTTTCTGCACGCGCGGCAAAAAGATAGAAAGAAAACGTTTCCGGTGCACGGCGACGGGGCTGGCTATCCTTGTCGATCTCCTCGCTGCTCCGCACGCACTGCACCGGACCCTCGTCCGGCCGCTGCCTCACCGACCCTGCCGACGTATGTCATTCACCGATCTAGGCTTAGTTTCTTCTCTCGCTACCGCTGCTGCCAAGGTCGGCTACGACGCGCCCACGCCGGTCCAGCGGGAAGCTGTGCCGGCGATCCTGGCCGGCCGCGACGTGCTGGCATCCGCACGCACCGGCTCCGGCAAGACCGCTGCCTATCTGTTGCCCGTGTTGCAAAGACTGTTGGATCGCCGCTACAAAGAAAGTCGTGAGCCGGCCGTACTAGTCTTGGTACCGACACGCGAACTTGCCGTGCAGGTCGGTGAGACCCTCCTTGGACTGTTGCAGGCACTGCCCTGGCCTCCAGCTGCGCCAGCGAAAATCGCGATCGCTTTCGGCGGCGTGTCGATCAACCCGCAGCTGATGGCGCTGCGCGGCGGTGCCGACGTGATGATCGCGACGCCCGGGCGGTTGCTCGACATCGTCGCCCACAACGCGTTGCGGCTCGGCATGGTGTCGACACTGGTACTCGACGAGGCCGACCGCCTGCTGGACCTCGGATTCGCCGACGAACTCCGGCGCATCCTCGATTCGCTGCCTACGCGACGCCAGACGTTGATGTTCTCGGCCACGTTTGCGCCCGAGATCGAAACGCTGGCAGGACGCGTGCTGGTCGACCCGATGCGCATAGCGATCGCCACGGAGCCTGCGGCTGAAAGCGCGCCCGACATCGTGCAGCGGGCCATCGAGGTCGACGTCGGCCGTCGCACACAGTTGCTGGCGCGGCTGGTCAAGGAAGAGAAATGGGCTCGGGTGCTGGTGTTCGTGGCCACCAAATTCGCCGCCGAGGTCGTCGCCGACAAGTTGCGCAAGACCGGGCTCGAGGCCGAGCCGTTCCACGGCATGCTCAGCCAAGGCAAGCGCAGCCAAGTGCTGGCCGACCTGAAGGCATCGCGAGTCCAGGTGGTGGTCGCCACCGACCTTGCGGCGCGCGGGATCGACGTTGTGCGATTGCCTGTGGTCGTGAACTACGACTTGCCACGTTCCGCGACCGAACATGTGCACCGCATCGGACGCACGGGGCGGGCAGGAGAAAAAGGCTTGGCGGTGAGCTTCGTGACGAAGGAAAGCGAAGCGCACTTCCGTCTCATCGAGAGACGGCAGGGCCTCGCGGTGTCACGGGAGCACGTCGTCGGCTTCGAACCTTCGCCACGCGAAGCTGGCGAAGCCACCGGCTCTCGCGCTGAACTGACCGAGATGGGCGGCATCAAGGGAAGGCGGCCGAGCAAGAAAGACAAGCTGCGAGCCGCAGCTGCCTCCAGCGTACCGAAAACGACACCTTGAAGACTGCAACTCGCCCGCTCGCGGATCAGGAGCCGAATGCCGCCTTCAGGCGCTGACCTGCATAGGCCTGGGCTTCCTTCGCCTTCTGCACCACCGCTGCGGTGCCGAAGAATTCATGGGTCACGCCTTCGTACTCGCGACGCTCGACCGGCACGTTCGCCTTCTTCAGCGCGTCTTCCATTTTCGAACCATCGCTGCGCAACGGGTCGATGCGGGCGTTGATGATGGTCACGGGTGGCAGGCCTTCGAGCTTGGCGTCGATGAGTTGCAGGCGCTTGTCCTTCAGATCGGCCGGGCTGCGGGTGGTCTTGTCGACGAACCACTTGACCATCGCGCGGTTGAGTGGCTTGGCGATCGCGTTCTCGATGTAAGACTCGGTGTTCAGGCTGGTCTGGGTGACCGGGTAGACAGCGACCACGGCACTCGGGGCCTGCAGGCCGCCGTCGCGTGCAGCGATGGCGGTGGCGATCGCCAGATTGCCGCCCGCGCTCTCGCCGGCCAGTGCGACGCGCTTCGGGTCGCCCTTGTTCTGTGCCGCGTTCGCCAGTGCCCATTTGTACGATGCCAGCGCGTCGTCCCAGGCGGCGGGGAACTTGGCTTCCGGCGCTCGACGGTAGTCGACCGAGATCACGACCGCGTTCGCTTCCTTCGACAGGCCGCGTGCGCCGCCGTCGTAGACCTGCTTGTCGGCGATCACCCAGCCGCCGCCGTGGAAGTACACCACCACCGGGAACGGACCCGGGCCGTCGGGCGTGAAGATGCGTGCGGGCAGCATGCCGGCCGCACCCTGGACCGTGGTGTCCTTGCTGGTCACGCCGGGCACGAGGTCTTCCGGCTTGGTGCTCTTGCCCTGCTGCTTGAGCACGACGTCGACGGCGTCGGCGATGGTAGGCTGCGCGCGAGCAGTGGCCACGTCGACCTTCTCGATCGCCTTCGGGTTCAGGCTGGCGTGAGCGTTGAGCACGTCCAGCATGTCGGCGTCGGCGCGCAGCTTGCCCATGGCCTTGGAGATCGCGGTGGTCACCGGATTGGGTTTGCCGGCGTTCGTGTCGGCAGTCGGTGCGGTCTGTGCCTGCACGGTCATTGCGGCGGCGGACAGGGCGGCGGCCACGGCCACTGCACCCAGAATGGGTCGATAGTTACGGGTCATTGAGGTCCTCGGTTCCTGAGATGAAGTCAGGAGCCGTTTTTCTGGCGACCCGCAGTACGCAGGCGTCCGTTACAAGCGTCGCGCCGCGTCAGTCGATGCCGTCGCTCAAGGACGGCGCAGAGGCTTCAACAAACCCGAGAGGCCGTTGTGATCGATCTCGTGCATGAGCTGCAACAGGCGCCCGGTTTCGCCCGCCGGAAATCCCTCGCGTGCGAACCAGGTCAGGTAGTTGCCAGGCAGATCGGCGATCAACGTGCCCTTGTGTTTGCCGAAAGGCATCTGGAGCGTCACCAGCCGCTGCAGGTCTTGCGCATTCATGCGGGCAGACGCACGCTGAAGGTCACGTAGGGGTCGGCATAGGTGTAGCCGATGGTGCCTCCGTGGGCTTGGACGATGGCATGCGCGATGTAGAGCCCCAGACCCAGGCCGTTCTTGTTGCGCGGGTTCACCATGTCGCGGCGCTTGAAGGCGGTGAAAAGCTGCGATTGCTGGTCTGGCGGGATCGGCGGGCTGACGTTGCTGACGTCGAGCGTCACGGACCTTTCGTCTGCCGAAAGATGGACGACGATCGACTCGCCCGGCGCGCCGTGATGCCGCGCGTTGCCGATCAGGTTGCTGAAGACCTGCGCCATGCGGTCGCCGTCGATGCGGCAGACGAGCCGCTCCGGCGCCTCGCGGATCAGGTGCACGCCGGGATGGGCGGTGCGCATCTCGTCGACCAGGTCGTCCAGGATCGCGGTGAGATCGGTCTCGGCGAAACTCATCGCCAGACCGCTCCCGGTCTGCAGGCGCGACATGTCCAGCACCTGCGAGATGAGGCGGGCCATGCGGTTGCTCGACGCCTCGATGCGCTCGCCCATTCGGCTGCCGGTGCTGGCCGGGTTCGCTCCGTCGCGTTCGGCCTGTTTGCCGAGGACCCGCGCGGCCATCGCGATCGACTGCAACGGATCGCGCAGGTCGTGGCCCAGCATCGCCATGAGTTGCGTGCGCCCGCGGGCGACTTCGACCATCCGCGTCGTGCGTGCGCGCAGCAGCTCGTCGAGCACCTGGCGCGCATAGCCGACATCGGCGACGGTCCAGGGCTCGGAAGTGTCGCGCACCGTCTGGCGCCAGACCTCGAACGAGCCGCGCGGCGTGAGCCGCATGCCGAGCGGGCCGGTGCGGTAGTCCTTCTCCGGATCGCCACCCCATTCGATGGTTTCGATCTGTTCCTTGCGCAGCAGCACCAGCCAGCCGTGCGCGGCCGGGTCGAAACACAGCGCCAGCATGCCGCACCAGATGCCGGCCTGGTCGGCGAGTTCGGGCGCGAAGCTCTTGAGCGAGGCCGTGGTGCGAATCGCGCCCGCGGGCACTTCGGCGGCATCGAGCCACTGCACGAGATGCTGCGCGAAGCCTGCCGGCAGGTCGCCCTCGACGTGCAGCTTCGATTCCTCGGCGATCACGACCGCATGCGCGCTGAAGGCCGTGGCGATGTCGCCGGCCATCGGCGTCAGTGCCGATGCCGTGTCCTCGGCATGCAGCGTGGCCTCGATCAGCCGGCTGCGCAGGTCGCCCGACGTTGCGCTGCGGCGCGCCTCCTCGCTGGCCATCTGGCTCTGCACGTTGGCCGCGAGCAGCTGCGCGAGCACGTCGCAGGCCATGCGCACCGAATACGGCACCTGCAGCGGCGCCTTGTGGTGACAGGCCAGCATGCCCCAGAGCTGGCCGTTGACCACGATCGACAGGCTCATCGACGCGCGAACGTCGATGTTCTGCAGGTATTCGATGTGGATCGGCGAGACGCTGCGCAGCACGCAATGGCTCATGTCGAGCACCGGCGTGCCGGCTTCCGCCTCGATCGGCACCGACACCGCATCCACGCTGGCGATCAGCCGCAGCGTGTTGACCACGTACAGGCGCCGCGCCTGCGCCGGGATGTCGCTGGCCGGATAGCGGCGGCCGATGTAGGGCTCCAGCGCGTCGATGCAGGCCTCCGCCACCACGTCGCCGCTGTCGTCGTGCCGGAACCGGTAGGCCATCACGCGGTCGAAACCGGTGAGCTGGCGCACCGCGTGCACGGCGTAGTCGAGCAGGCTGCGCAGCGAATGCTGGTGCTTGATGCGCTCCATGGCCCGGTGCGCCTTGAGCGCGAAGTCGGAAACCGCGTCGGCACTGGCCGGCCGGCGCTCGAATTCGGCCACGACGAGCCCGGCGGACCGGTGTGCGACCAGGTCGAAGGTCAGGCCGTTGAGCCGCACCTCGCTGCTCGACGGCTGGCCGTTGCCCTCGTCGGGTTCGCACAGCACGTCGCAGAGCGTGTCGTGGACATCGACGCTGCCCTCGAAATGGTGGGTGGACAAGGTCTCGCCGAGGCGCGGCAGGTTCGTGCCGAGCAGGGCGGTCGCATTGGCGCTGACCCAGACCGTCCGACCTTCGGCATCGAAGGTGAGCAGCGCGCCGTGCGGCTGGATCGCGCCCGGGATGTGGATCGGCTCGCGGTCGCAGTTGTCGAGCGTGGTGGTCTGGAGGGATTCGGTCATCGGAGACGGCAGTGTGACCCTATTGGAACGCGACCTCGGCAAAACTGCGCAGCTTGCGGCTGTGCAGCCGGCTCGATCCCTCGCTGCGCAGGATCTCGATGGCCTTCATGCCGATGCGCAGGTGCTGCTCGACCCGTTCGCGGTAGAAGCGGTTGGCCATGCCCGGCAGCTTGATCTCGCCGTGCAGCGGCTTGTCCGACACGCACAGCAATGTGCCGTAGGGCACCCGGAAGCGGAAGCCGTTGGCTGCGATCGTGGCGCTCTCCATGTCGAGCGCCACGGCCCGGCTCTGGCTGAAGCGGCGCTGGGGCTCGTTCTGCGGCAGCAGTTCCCAGTTGCGGTTGTCGGTGCTGGCCACCGTGCCGGTGCGCATGATGATCTTGAGTTCCGCTCCGTCGAGGCCCGTGACGTCCGCCACGGCCTTCTCCAGCGCCAGCTGGATCTCCGCCAGCGCCGGGATCGGCACCCACAGGGGCAGTTCCTCGTCGAGCACGTGGTCCTCGCGCACGTAGGCGTGGGCCAGCACGTAGTCGCCGAGCTGCTGGCTGTTGCGCAGGCCGGCACAGTGGCCGAGCATCATCCAGGCGTGCGGGCGCAGCACGGCGATGTGGTCGGTGATGGTCTTGGCGTTCGACGGGCCGACGCCGATGTTGACCATCGTGATGCCGGCGCGGTCCGAGCGCACCAGGTGGTAGGCCGGCATCTGCGGCAGGCGCGGCGGGGCGATGCCGCCCTCGGGGCCTTCGTAGCCGGTGCGGTAGCTGGTCACGTTGCCGGGCTGGATGAATGCGATGTAGAGACTGTCGGGGTCGGCCATCTCGGCATGGCCGAGCGCGACGAACTCGTCGATGTAGTACTGGTAGTTGGTGAACAGCACGAAGTTCTGGAACCACTCGGGCGCCGTGCCGGTGTAGTGGCGCAGGCGATGCAGCGAGTAGTCGACGCGCGCGGCGGTGAAGAGCGCCAGCGGCTCGGCTTCGCCGGGCTTGGCGATGAAGGTGCCGTTGGCGATGCCGTCGTCCATCGCGCCGAGGTCGGGCAGGTCGAAAGCATCGCGCATCTGCGCGCGGCGCTCGACGTCCATCGAGCCCTCGATGTGGTCGTTCTCGGCGAAGGAGAAGTGGATCGGTATCGGTTGGGTCGACGTGCCGATCTCGAGCTCGACGCCGTGGTTCTCCAGCAGCAGGCGGAACTGTTCCAGGTAATAGCGATGGAACAGGTCGGGCCGCGTCAGTGTCGTTTCGTAGCGGCCCGGGCCGGCGACGAAGCCGTAGCTCAGGCCGGCGGTCGTCGCCGGGCCCTGGCGCGTCACGGTGTGCGTGTGCACCCTCACGAACGGGTAGCAGGCCCTTACGCGGCCGGGCAGCGTTTCACCGGCGACGAAGCGCAGCATCGACCCGCGCAGATGGGCCAGGCCTTCCTGGTAGATGTTCTGCACGTAGGCCAGCGCGGCGGCGGCGTCGGTGAAGCGGGCGGGAGCGACGAACGGTGGCATGTAGGGCATGCGCCATTGTGCCGACTCGAATGCCGACGATCAGCCGGGCACGGCGTCCCGCATCGTCACGAATTCCTCGGCCAGCGTGGGATGGATGCCGATGGTGCCGTCGAAGTCGGCCTTGGTGACGCCCGCGCGCATCGCCACCGCGAAGCCCTGCACCACCTCGCCGGCATCGGCGCCCACCATGTGCAGGCCGACGACGCGGTCGCTCGCGGTGTCGACGATGAGCTTCAGGAAAGTGCGCTCGTCCTGGCCCGACAGCGTGTGGCGCAACGACTTGAATTCGCTGGTGAAGCGCGTGATGTTGCCGAATTTCGCTTTCGCCGCCGCCTCGGTGAGGCCGCAGGTGCCGACATTGGGATGCGTGAAGACGGCGGTCGGGATGAAGTCGTAGTCGACCTTGCGCCTGCCGTCGCCGAACAGCGTGTCGACCAGCGCCATCGCCTCGGCCAGCGCGACCGGCGTGAGCTGCATGCGGGTCGACACGTCGCCCAGCGCGTAGACCGAATCGATCGAGGTCCGGTAGTTCGCATCTACCACCACCCGGCCGTGTTCGTCGAGCGCGACGCCGGCGGCCTCCAGTCCGATGCCCTGCGTATTGGGCCGGCGGCCGGTGGCCACCAGCACGGTGTCGGCCTCGATCCGTGCGCCGCGCTCGAGCGCGACTTCGAGCGGTCCGTCGGCCGCGGGCCGCGAGACGCTGGCGACCTCGGCGTCGAGCCGGATGTCGATGCTCGCCTTGCCCATCTCGGCGGCCAGGAACTGGCGCGTGTCCTCGTCGAAACCGCTGAGGATGTGCGCCTGGCGCTGCACCAGCGTCACCTCGGCGCCCAGGCCGTTGAAGATCGACGCGAACTCGCAGGCGATATAGCCGCCGCCGACGATCGTCAGCCGTTTCGGGAATTCGGCCAGGTCGAACATGCCGTCCGACACCTGGATGTGCTCGCGCCCCGGGAATTCGGGCACGAAGGGCATGCCGCCGGTGGCGATCAGGATATGGCGTGCCGTGTGGCGCGCGCTGCCGACGGTGACGGTGTGCGCGTCCGCCAGTTGCGCCCAGCCGCGGATCAGCATGACGCCGGCGGTGTCGAGCAGCCCGCGGTAGACGCCGTTCAGGCGCTTGATCTCCTTGGCGCGCTGCGCTTTCAGATGCGCCCAGTCGAAGGTCGGCGCGCTCGCGAAGGACCAGCCGTAGCCGGGCGCTTCGGCGAAGGCTTCGGCATAGCCGGCGGCGTAGCTGTAGAGCTTCTTGGGGATGCAGCCGACGTTGACGCAGGTGCCGCCGAGCTCGGCGGCCTCGGCGAGCGCGACGCGCGCACCGCGCTTGGCGGCCATGCGGGCCGCGCGCACGCCGCCGCTGCCGCCGCCGATGACGAAAAGATCGAAGTCGAATGTGGACATGCGTCCGACTTTAGCGACCGATGCCCGGACCCGGTCGCCGGGGGTTATCGCCGTTATCGCTGCTGCTGGCGGCGTTGCTCGTCGCGACGCTGGTCGTCGCGCACCTGCTGGTTGCGGCGTTCCGCATCGCGCTGCTCGCCTTGCCGCTGTTCGCCCTGACGCCGTTCGGTCTGTTGCTGCTGGAACTGCCGCTGCTGGCTGGCCCGTTCCTGTGCCTGCTGGATCTCCTGCAGGCGCGCGGACTGCTGCTGTTGCTGCTGCTGGCGGTCCTGTTGCCTCTGCTGCTGCAGCTGTTGTTCCTGGGCCCGCAGCTGGTTGGCATGCTGCTGTTGCTCCTGCTGCGCCTGGCGCTGTTGCTGCTGGACCTGCTGCCGTTGCTGCTCCTGCCGGTACTGCGCCTGCCGGTCCTGTTCCTGGCGATCGCGTTCCAGCCGCTGCGCCTGCAGGCGCCGGTCCTGTTCGCGTTGCGCCTGGCGTTGCTGGTCCTGGCGTTGTTCGTCGTCGCGCTGCCGTTCGTGCTGCTGCTGATCGCGCGCGGCGTCGGCGCGGTTCTCCTGCTGGCGCCGAAGGTCCTGGCGCTGCTGTTCCTGCTGCGCCGCGGCGCGGCGCTGGTCGTCGCGCTGCGCCTGCTGCTGCGTCTGCTGGCGTCTCAGGAGCTGTTGTTGTTCTTCGCGACGCCGATCGATCTGCTGGAGCTGCTGCTGGCGCTGTTGCAGTGCCGCGCCTTCGGTCGGCGCGAGCTGCGGGCGGGGTGGGACCGGCCGGATCGGTGCCAGCTGCGCGATCTGTGCACGCGGCTGCAGCAGTGGCGGCGGCAGGGCGGCGGCAGGGCGCGCGTTCAATGCGCCCAACGCCTGCCCGACGCGCACGCCGCCCGCGACGGTGGCCGACAGCGTGAGCGGCGGCGCATAGGCGACCGGCGCGCGCGAGAAACTTTCGTCGCGCTGGCGCAGAAGATCGCGCCGGTCGATCGGGCCGCGGCCGAAGCGCTCGGCCGGCACGATCGTCAGCGCCTCGACCAGCCGCTGGTTCACGTAGAAGTCGTTGCGCTGCTGCGGGCGGTCGATGCGGATCGTCGTCCGGTTGGCCTGCTCGATATAACCTCGGCTGGCCCTGTAGCCCGGCTGCCAGCGTTCGCCCGGCGCCAGCGGGAACCAGCCGACGCCGCCGCGCCCGCCCGTGTTCGGGCCCGACATCGCCCCCGGTCCGCCGACGAATCCCACCAGCGCGGGCGCGAACACCGGCCGCGCCTCGATGCGTCCCGGCACCCAGCCCCAGCGCGGCCCGATGCGCGCCCAGCGTCCGTAGTGCGACGGCGCGAAACCCCAGGGCGCGGCGTCGATCCAGGTCCAGCCCCAGGGCGCGATGTCGACCCACTGGCCGTCGCGGTAGGGGGCCCAGCCAGCCGCGACGCTGCGCGGGTACCACACGTCGCCGTAGGTGGCGTCGTCGCGCCAGTCACCATAGGCATCGAGCTGCTGATAACCGACGACGTCGCGCGAAACGTGGCGCGCCGACGTCGAGCGCTCCTCGATCCGGTTGCGTTCGCCGACCCAGCGGTCGAACGCTGCGGCGCTCACCGGTGGCCGAGTGCCGGCGGCGGCCAGGTCGCGCCCCGAGACGGTGATTTGCTGGCGCTCGCCGATCGCCACCGCCGTTCCGTTCTCTCCGTACACCGTGGCACTGCCGGCCGCGATCGCCACGCGCGTGGTGCCGGCGGCGGGATCGGCGTCGATGCGGTAGTCGCCGGCCGCGAGGATCGACAACGCCAGGTTGCCGGTGTCGACCTCGAAGCGCTGACCGTCCGGATCGTCGCGCAGGTGCAGGTCGAGGCTGCCCTGCGAAAGCGTCAACTGGGCGGTGGCGTCGTCGATCCGCGTGAATTCGAGGCTGGTCTGCGCATCGGTGCGCACCGCGGCCGAGCCGACGAAGACTTCGGCGCGCGCGGCGCGGTCGGTCCAGAGACGGTCGCCGCTGGTCAGCGGGCGGTTCTGGACGACGTCGTACCAGCCGTCTTCTCCCGCAGGCGAGAAGCTCGCCGTACCCTCGTGGACGTTCAGGCGGGCGGTGCGCGCCGGCGGGTCCTGCGACGGCTGCTGGGCCGTCGCGGGCGGGACGACGCCGATGGTTGCGAATGTCAGGAAGGCGCCGAGCGCGACACGAAAAGAAATGTCGAAATCGAAAAGCAACGGCGTCTCCTGTTCGGGCGGTACGTTGCGTTAACGCCTCGGTCTTTGCCGCCGATGTCAGGGTCGCATCGGATGGGAGAGGAAAAATCGCAACATTTCCGAACTCGCGTCGACACCGCGCGCATCGGTATAGCTGCCGCTCGCGCTGCCGCCGGACCAGGCATGGCCGGCGCCGTGCAGCGTCCAGAGTTCGACGGCCGTGCCGCCGTCGGGCCGCGGGTAGTCGGTCCGCACGTAGCCCTGGCCGCGCGGGGAGGTTCCCGTCGTTTCACGCGCGGCGGGTCGTCCGGCCGGTCCTGCGGCTCGCGCCAGGGCTGCCTTGGCCACGGCAGCGCCGTTGGCGACGTTCACCGTGCTGTCGGCGTCGCCGTGGAAGACGATGACCGGCACTGCGGCAACGGCCGGATCCGTGGCGGCCACGGCAGACGCGCTGCCGCCGCTGCGCATGGCGGCCAGCGCCGTCATCAGGTCGGTCGCCGAGCCGGCCGGCAGTCCGGAATGGACGCCGACGGCGGCGAACAGGTCCGGGTAGGTCTGGCCCAGGATGTCGGCCATCGCGCCGCCGGCCGACAGGCCCGCCGCGTAGATGCGCGCGCCGTCGACGTTTTCCGCCTCTGCGACGTTCCGCGTCAGTGCCGCCAGCAGCGCCGGTTCGCCGCTGCCGCGCCGCTGGTGCTGGGTCTTGAACCAGTTCCAGCATTTCTGCGAGTTGGCATGCGCGGTCTGGGCCGGATACAGCACCACGAAACCCTCGCGCCGCGCGAGCTCGTTCATGCGGGTGCCGGCGGCGAAGTCGGCCGGGTCCTGCGTGCAGCCGTGCAGCATCAGGATCAGCGGGCGCGGCGCGGGCGTGCTGCCTGCAGCGCGGGGCGGAACGTACAGCTTGTAGGCCAGCGTGCGACCCTGGTGGCTGAAGCTGCCGTCGGTCCAGCGCTCGGGCGCAGCCGTCGTGGTTTCGGCGGGTGACGGTACAGGAGGAGGTGTCGCCGTGGATGACGTTGTCGCCGTAGCGTCGTCGAGCACGCGGACGCAGCCGTCGATGACGATGTCGGCACTGTCCCGCTGGCGTTGCGCAACAGCGGGTCGGGCTGCGCTTCTGGCGAACGGGAACCGGGACACTGCCGGTGGCGCGAAAGTCGCAGGAGCGTCCTCTTGCCGGCCGGGATTCAGGGCGCGCTGGATGGCTTCGGTCGCAGCCTGCAGGTTGCCGCCCTGGGTGAGTTGCGAGGCTTTGGTCATCATCTGCTGGAACAACGGGTTCATGGCGGGTCTTTCGGTTGGATCGGTGATTGTTCAGCGCAGCCGGCCTGCGAGCGCTGTCTTGACGGCCGGGCTCGCGTGCAGCGCGCCCAGTACGGTGATCGAAGCGATCGCGGCGAGCGCGAGTTCGGGACTCACGTCGGCGGCGATGGTGGCCAGGCCGAGGACGCGGATTTCGAGCGGTTGACCGCTGCGGCGCACGTCCTGGAGTTCTGCCGCCGTGAAGTGCTGCAGACCGAGCACCAGCATCTTCCGCGCGACCACCTGCTTGACGGTGTCGCCGTGGACGCCGAGCTGGTTGCGGATCGCGGTGCGAATGAAGTCGGTGCGATTCGAATAGAAGCCTTCGGACACCAGCAGGTCGATCTGGCCGAGATCGACGTAGCCGAGGTTGATGGTGATCTTCTCGGCATCGGAGGTCTTGGTGCGGACCAGAGGCGAAGCGTTTGTTTCAGGCATGGACGCATCGTATCACCATCCATACGGATGGTTATGGGATGTTTTAAGGAGGGTCTTTCTGGTTTGCCGGGTCTCTCGCGAGTTGGCGCAGGGTGCCGGCGCAAAATCCGTATCCCTTCTCCCGCGTCTTCCGAGGACCCAATCAATGATCGATGCCGATGTTTCCCCGACCATGACCGTGCAACCGGCAACCGGCTATGCCGGCGACATCTCCCCGACGCTCGCCGCGCAGTGGGTGGCCGCCGGCCGGGCGGTGCTGATCGACGTTCGTACCGATGCCGAGCGGGAATGGGTCGGCTGCGTGCCCGGTGCAGTGGGACTGGCCTGGAAAGAGTGGCCGGGAATGGCGATGAATCCGGCGTTCGACGACGGCTTGCGCACCGCGGTGCCGGCGGGTGGAAAGGCCGTGCTGCTGTGCCGAAGCGGTGTGCGCTCGGTTGCCGCTGCGAAGCGGGCGACGGAACTGGGAATCGAGGCCTACAACATCCTGGAAGGCTTCGAAGGTAATCCCGATGCCGACGGCCATCGCGGGACCACCGGCGGCTGGCGCTTGCGTGGCCTGCCCTGGAAGCAGAACTAGAAAACCGGAACCGCGAATGGAAAAAGCCCGCCGTTCGACGGGCGGGCTTCTCGTTCATGCGCGACGCGATTACAGCGTCGGGATGCGCAGCTTCTGGCCCGGATAGATCTTGTCCGGGCTAGTGAGCATCGGCTTGTTGGCCTCGAAGATGGCGTTGTACTTGTTGGCGTCGCCGTAGTACTTCTTGGAGATGGCCGACAGCGTATCGCCCTTGACCACGTCGTGGAACTGGGCCGGTGCCGCGGCCGGTGCCTCGAGGTTGTTGTCGACGCTGGTCACGTTCGCCACGTTGCCGGCGGCCAGGCTGGCCTTCTCGCTGGCTTCCTGCGATGGCGCGTTGCCCGACAGCGTGACCACGCCGCTCGATGCGACGTAGCCGACCTGCAGGTTGGTGAGACCGAGATTCTGCGTCTCGATGTAGGTCTTGATGGCCGCAGCCGCTGCGGCGTTGACGTCGGTACCGCCTGCGGCAGGGGCTTCGGCCGCATGCGCGGTCGAACCGCCGAACAGCTTTTCCCCGGCTTCCTTGATGAAACTGAGCAGACCCATGATTTCTCTCCTTGGTGATCGTTGAACGGTCGTTGAATGGTGAGCGGCGACTTTAAAGGCGTCGTGCGCGCCCGCCGCGTAGGCGGCAAGCCCGTCCGTCACGCCGTCTGCCGGGGGCTTTCGATGTTCACAAAGCCGCAATAATCCCGCGCATGACATTCCTCGCGATCGATATCGGCAACACCCGCCTCAAGTGGGCGCTCTATGCCGCGCCGCAGCCCGGTGCCGCGCTGATCTCGCAGGGAGCCGAATTTCTCGATCACATCGAGCGCTTGGCCGAAGGACCGTGGGCCGCGCTGGCCACGCCGGCGTCGATGCTCGGCTGCGCGGTCGCCGGCGACGCGGTGCGGCGCCGTGCGGAGGAGCAGATCGAGGAGTGCTTCGATTGCCGGCCGCGCTGGGTGGTGTCCAGCGCCGGCGAGGCCGGCATGACCAGCGGCTACGACCATCCCACGCGCTTGGGCGCCGATCGCTGGGTCGCGATGATCGGCGCGCGGCATCGCGTGCTCGCCGCCGGCGCGGCGCGACCGATGGTGGTGGTGATGATCGGCACGGCCGTCACGGTGGAGGCCGTCGACGTCGACGGCCGCTTCCTGGGCGGCTTGATCCTGCCCGGCCACGGCATCATGCTGCGCGCACTGGAGTCCGGCACCGCCGGCCTGCACGTGCCGACCGGCGACGTTCGCCTGTTCCCGACCAACACCAGCGACGCGCTCACGAGCGGCGGCACCTACGCGATCGCCGGTGCCGTCGAGCGCATGCGCCAGCACGTGCGCGCGCATTGCGGCGTCGAGCCGGCCTGCTACATGACCGGCGGTGCGGGCTGGAAGATGGCGCCGTCGATGGTCAGCCCGTTCGAACTGGTCGACGGCCTGATCATGGACGGCCTGCTGGTGATCGCCGAAGCGCGCGTCGGCGGCGAAGCCGAGCCGATCACGCCCTGATCAGCTTTCCGACTTCAAGAACTGCCGCGCCAGCTCCACCCAGCAGGTGGCGCCGAGCGGGATCAGGTCGTCGTTGAAGTCGTAGCTCGCGTTGTGCAGCGTGCACGGGCCGTCGCCGTGGTGCATGTCGCGATGGGCGCCGTCGCCGTTGCCGATGAAGGCGTAGGCGCCGGGTTTGGCCAGCAGCATGAAGGAGAAGTCCTCGGCCGTCATCGCCGGCTCCTGCACCAGCACGTTCTCCGCGCCGACGATGCCGGCCATCACGCCGCGCGCGAAGTTCGCCTCGGCCGCGGAATTGACGGTCGGCGGGTAGTTGCGCTTGAAATTGAAGTCGCTGTGCGCCTCGTGTGCGGCGCTCACGTGCCGCGCGATGGTCTTCATCCGCGACTCGATCAGGTCCAGCACCTCCAGCGAGAACGTGCGCACGGTGCCGCGCAGCACGCAGGTATCGGGAATCACGTTGTTCGCCTCGCCCGCGTGGATCATCGTGACCGAGATCACGCCCGCGTCGATGGGCTTCTTGTTGCGCGTCAGGATGGTCTGGAAGGCCTGCACCATCTCGCAGGCCACCAGCACCGGATCGATCCCGGTGTGCGGCTGCGCTGCATGGCCGCCCTTGCCGTGGATGGCGATGGTGAACTCGTTGCTCGACGCCATCGCCGGCCCGGGGCTCACCGCGAACTGCCCGGCCTTCATGCCCGGCCAGTTGTGCATGCCGAAGACGGCGTCCATCGGAAACCTTTCGAAAAGCCCTTCCTTCACCATCTCGCGTGCGCCGCCGCCGCCTTCCTCGGCCGGCTGGAAGATCAGGTAGACCGTGCCGTCGAAGTCGCGGTGCCGTGCGAGATGCTGCGCCGCCGCCAGCAGCATCGCGGTGTGGCCGTCGTGGCCGCAGGCGTGCATCTTTCCGGGATGCTTGCTCGCATGGTCGAAGGTGTTGAGCTCGGTCACGGGCAACGCGTCCATGTCGGCGCGCAGGCCGATGGCGCGCGTGCCGGTGCCGCTCTTGACGATGCCGACGACGCCGGTGGTGGCCATGCCGCGGTGCACCGGGATGCCCCATTCGGCAAGCTTCGCCGCTACGACGTCGGCCGTGCGGACTTCCTTGAAGCAGAGTTCGGGATGGGCGTGCAGGTCGCGTCGGATGGCCGCGATGCCCGCTGCCTGGGTGACGATCGAATCGATGAGCTTCATACGGACAGTCTAGGCGTGCCGTGGCCCGGACGGGAAGCTGCGGACTTCCCGGACAATCTCGCGCATGTCGCCCATTTCCCCCTTGCAAACCGCCGAAACACAGGCGCTGGCACTGAAATCGATGAAACGCGTCGCGCTGGCGCTGCTGATTGCCGCCGCCCTGCTGTACGGCGTGGCGACTGTACTCGGCGCGCGCCACCCCGATGCCGCGGTCTGGAGCTATGTAGCCGCCTTTTCCGAAGCCGCGATGGTCGGCGCCGTGGCCGACTGGTTCGCCGTCACGGCGCTGTTCCGTCATCCGCTGCGCCTGCCGATCCCGCACACCGCGATCATCCCGGCCAACAAGGACCGCATCGGCGCCAAGCTGGCCGGCTTCATTGTCGACAACTTCCTCAGCACGTCGCAAGTGCTGGCCAAGCTCCAGGAATTCGATCCGGCAGCCCGGCTCGCGCATTGGCTTTCCGACCCGGCGCACGGCGAGAAGCTCGGCGATCACGCGGTGGCCGCGGTGCGCTACGGGCTCACCGCCTTCGACGACGACCGGGCTCGCGCCTTCCTGGCCCGCGCCGTGTCGGCCGGGCTGGCGCAGATCGACTTGTCGAAACTGCTGGGCCAGGCGCTCGATGCGCTCACCGCCGACAACCGGCACCAGGCGCTGCTCAACGACGTGCTCGCACAGGTGACGCTGGTGGTCGAGGGCGAGGAGGTGCAGGCCCGCATCACCGAGGCCATCGCGCGCGAGATCAAGACGCTGCGCTACGTCGGGCTCGACCAAATGGCCGCGCGTGCGGCGACGCGCAAGATCGTCGCGGCCGTCGCGCACACGCTCGCCGAGCTCGCCGAAGACCCGGCGCATCCGCTGCGGCGCCGTTTCGACAATTTCATGGACGACTTCATCGTCCGGCTCAAGCACGATCCGGAATTCCACGCGCGCGGCGAGCAGATCCGCGTCCAACTGCAGACCCACCCGGCGCTGGGCGACTACGTGCAGGGGCTCTGGAGCGACATGCTGGCCTGGCTGCACGACGACCTGGGCCGTGCCGATTCAACCGTGCGGCGGCGCATCGCGACGATCGCCGCGGCGACCGGCGAAAGGCTGCAGCGCGACGAACCGTTCCGCCGCTGGATCAACGAGCAGATCACCGACGCCGCACCGCGCGCCATCGAGCGCTACCGCGAGGATATCCGGCGCTACATCGTCGAGCGCGTCGGCCAGTGGAACGCCGACGAGATGACGGCCGAGCTCGAACGCAACATCGGCCGCGACCTGCAGTTCATCCGCATCAACGGCACGCTGGTCGGTGGCGTGGTCGGCTTGGCCATCCACGCCGTGACACAGCTGTTCTAGCGCGATCTAGAGCAGTTCTTCAGGCACCAGCGGGCCGAAGAGCTTGAGCAGGACGCGCAGGGTGGTGCTGGTGTCGGGCTCGGTCGTCGCATCCTTCACGCCGCTTTCCTGCGGTGCACGCCAGACGAGATCGCCGTCCACCCGTTGGACATGCCAGGCACCGTGCGTCATCGTCGGGTCGATTTCAGCAGCGACCTGCTGCGCGAGCACGGCGCTGCGGATCAGGAGGGCGATCTCGGTGTTCTGCAGTTGCGAACGCTGGTCGAGGTTCATCGACCCGATGACCACCAGTCGCTTGTCCATCACCAGCACCTTCGAATGCAGCATCGCGCGCGACTCGCCCAGTCCGCTCGATCCAGCGGTGCTCCCGGAACCCCGAGATGCCGACGAACCGGAGGAGCCGGAAGTCCCGAATGCGCTGCCGACCCCGGAGTGCTCGCTGCGCAGTTCGTAGAGTTCGACACCGAGTGCGAGCAGTTTCTCGCGATGGCGCGCATAGCCCACGTGGGCGACCGGCGCATCGTTCGAGGCCAGCGAGTTGGTCAGCACGCGAATCCGGACGCCGCGTTCCCGGGCCGTCGCAAACGCCTGCAGCATGTCCGGCCCCGGCACGAAGTAGGGCGAGATGATCAGAAGCTCCTGGCGCGATTGCGAAATCAGGTTGAGCAGGCCGTCGACGACGGTGTCGGCGTCCGACGCGATCTCGGTTGCGGCCACCAGGCCCGTGACACGTCGACCTTGCGCTCCCACGACATCGGTGGTCGAAGGGGCGGGATCGAGCCGGGTGATCACGAGCCCGGGCGTCTGCACACTTTCGCCGGGGGAACTGTCTTTGGCCTCGGCGGCATCGCTCGGAATCTTGGCCGGCTTGTCGACCATCACCGCGGCGGGCGCCCAGACGAATTCGGCGCGTTGCAGGTCGAGCGGTCGCTGGTCCCAGACGGCGACGCGCTGCGCGTCGGTCGGTCCGGCTTCGGTGGGGCGGGGCTCGCCGTCGGGCAGCCGGCCGCCGTTGCCGACCGTGTCGGACGTGTTGCTTGGGATACCGGTCGTGCGGATCGTGGCCTCCGGTGCGGTCGACCCGGCGCTGTCGTTCGCCTTGCCGTCGCGCGACACTTCGGCCGCACGGGTCTCGTCACGGATCTCGCTCAGTTCCTGGCGCGTCACCAGCGATTGCACGGGGTAGGCGCGCTCGTTGTTCCAGTAGTGGTCGAAGCTCGACGACAGCTCGCGCACGATCGGGCCGGCCGCCAGCACGTCGAGGTCGACGAAATTGCGCGTCTGGGCGATACCGAAATAGGCATCGCCCAGATTGCGCCCGCCGGTTACCGCCATCGCGTTGTCGGCGACGAACAGCTTGTTGTGCATGCGCTGCTGGGCGCGGTTGAAATCGCCGACGGCGTTCACCATGCGCCCGACGGTCGAGCCGCGCGCTCCCGCCAGCGGATTGAACATCCGCATCTCGATGTTCGGCTCGAAGCCCATGCGCATCACGAGCGCGTTGCGGCCGGTGCCGTGGAAATCGTCGAGCAGGATGCGCACCCGGACACCGCGCTTGGCTGCCGCGGCCACTGCGCGCAACAGGCGTTCGCTGCTGGCGTCGGCATGGATCGCGTAGTACTGGAGATCCAGCGTCTTCTGCGCGGCTTCCACCAGCGTCAGGCGGCTGCCATAAGCGGCCTGCGGTGTCGGCATCAGCAGGAAGCCGGATGCCGCGCGGCCGCCGTTGGTCTTTCGTCGTTCCTGTACCAGTGCGTCGAGCGCCGTGCCGTCCGGCGATGCGAGCGCGGTCGATACGGGACGCTCGACATCGGTCGGTAGCTGCGCGCAACCCGCAAGGAGGGTTGCGACACCGAGCGCGAGGAAGAAACCCAGGAATCTCTGGAAAACACCGGGAGAACGCCCGTGAGAGCGGATTGAAGACATGCTGCGGGTCCAGGGCCGTGGAGGGGCCGTATATATAGCGCACGCGCAGGGCGCTCCTCGTCGGACGAAGAGCGCGCCGCAGGAAAGCGTCAGCGGGTCGGGCCGAGCGACTCCCAGCGGTCGAGCGCGGCCAGCAGTTCGTCGTCGATCTGCGCATGGCGCGCGGCGAGTTCCGCCGCGCGCGAGGCCTCGTTGGCGTAGATCGATCCACCGTCGAGCGCCAACGCGTCGGCGATGCGCTTCTGTTCTTCTTCCAGGGCGGTGATCCGGGTGGGCAGGGTATCGAGTTCGCGCTGCTCCTTGTAGCTGAGCTTCTTGCGTGGTGTGCCGGCAACGGCAGCGACGGCCGGTGCCGTGGGCGGGCTGGAAGGCACTGGCACGGCGGCTGACGCCGGTGGCGGCGTGGCACGCTGCACGGCGATGTCCCGCGCACGCTTGGACTGGAGCAGCCAATCCTGCACGCTGCCTTCGTATTCGCGCCATCGCCCGTCGCCCTCGAACGCGATGGTGCTGGTGACCACGTTGTCGAGGAAAGTCCGGTCGTGGCTGACCAGGAACACCGTGCCGTCGTAGTTCTGCAGCAGGTCTTCCAGCAGTTCCAGCGTGTCGATGTCGAGGTCGTTGGTCGGCTCGTCGAGCACCAGCACGTTGGCCGGCCGTGCGAACAGGCGCGCCAGCAGCAGCCGGTTGCGTTCACCGCCGCTCAAGGAGCGCACTGGGGAGTTGGCGCGCGCAGGGGAGAACAGGAAGTCGGTGAGGTAGCTCTTGACGTGCTTGCGCTGCTTGCCGATCTCGATCCACTCGCTGCCGGGGCTGATGAAGTCTTCGAGCGTGGCGTCGAGGTCGA
>JBPBPG010000010.1:0-107058 GCA_050954325.1 Janthinobacterium lividum
AGGGACGCAAATGGAAATCCTGCTGCAGCAGATCATCAACGGGCTGGTCCTGGGCAGCATGTATGCCCTGATCGCGCTGGGCTACACGATGGTGTACGGCATCATCAACCTGATCAACTTCGCTCACGGGGAGGTGTTGATGGTGGGGGCGCTGACCAGCTGGACCATCATCGGGCTGATGCAGGAGTCGATGCCCGGTCTCCCGGGCTGGGCGATGCTGCTGATCGCGCTGGTCATCGCCTGCGTGGTCGCGGCCAGCCTGAACTTCGTGATCGAGAAGGTCGCCTACCGGCCGCTGCGCAACAGTCCCAAGCTCGCCCCGCTGATCACGGCCATCGGCATGTCGATTCTCTTGCAGACGCTCGCCATGATCATCTGGCGGCCCACCAACAAGGCCTACCCGACGCTCCTGCCGAGCGAGTCGATCGTGGTGGCAGGCGCGTCCATCTCGCCCACCCAGATCATGATCCTGGTGGTCACGGCCGTCTCCCTGGCCGTTCTCACCTGGCTGGTCAACTACACCAAGCTCGGGCGCGCCATGCGGGCGACGGCGGAGAACCCGCGCGTGGCGTCCCTCATGGGGATCCGGCCGGACATGGTCATCTCCGCCACCTTCATCATCGGCGCCGTGCTCGCGGCCATCGCCGGGGTCATGTACGCGAGCAACTACGGCATCGTGCAGCACGCCATGGGGTTCGGCCCGGGCCTGAAGGCCTTCACCGCGGCCGTCTTCGGCGGCATCGGCAACCTCGCCGGCGCGGTCGTCGGGGGCCTCCTGCTGGGGCTGATCGAGGCCATCGGCGCGGGCTACCTGGGAGCGGCCACCGGCGGCATCCTGGGCAGCCAGCACAGCGACATCTTCGCCTTCGTCATCCTGATCCTGACCCTCACCGTGCGGCCCTCGGGCCTCTTGGGCGAGCGCGTGGCCGACCGTGCGTGAAGGAGAGCAAAGCTCATGAACAACCCAAGACTCCAGAAGATCGTGGTCTTCCTCGTGGCCGCCGTGCTGCTGCTCGCGCTGCCGCTGGCCCTCCAGGCCCAGGGCAACGCCTGGGTGCGCATCGTGGACATCGCGCTCCTGTACGTGCTGCTCGCCCTCGGGCTGAACATCGTGGTGGGCTACGCGGGCCTCCTCGACCTGGGCTACGTCGCCTTCTTCGCCATCGGCGCGTACCTCTACGCGCTGCTCGGCTCGCCCCACCTCGCGGAGACCTTCCCGGCCATCAAGGCCATGTTCCCGAACGGCCTGCACACGCCGCTCCTGGTGGTCGTTCCGCTGGCCTTCGTGCTCGCGGGGGTCTTCGGCGTGCTGCTGGGCGCGCCCACGCTGCGCCTGCGCGGGGACTACCTGGCCATCGTCACGCTGGGCTTCGGCGAGATCATCCGGGTCTTCCTGAACACGCTGGACCACCCGGTCAACATCACCAACGGCCCCAAGGGGCTGGACGCCATCGACCCGGTGCACTTCTGGGGCCTGAACCTGGGCCAGCGGCTGAAGATCGGCGACTACACCATCGCCTCCGTCTCGCTCTACTACTACCTGTTCCTGGCCTTGGTCATCGTCACGGTGATCGTCTCCCACCGCCTGCAGCTCTCGCGCGTCGGGCGCGCCTGGATGGCGATCCGGGAGGACGAGATCGCCGCCAAGGCGATGGGCATCAACACCCGCAACATGAAGCTGCTCGCCTTCGGCATGGGGGCGAGCTTCGGGGGCGTGTCGGGGGCCATGTTCGCCGCCTTCCAGGGCTTCGTCTCCCCGGAGTCGTTCAGCCTGATGGAGTCGGTGATGATCGTGGCGATGGTGGTGCTCGGGGGCATCGGCCACCTGCCCGGGGTGATCCTCGGGGCGGTGCTGCTCGCCGCGCTGCCCGAGGTGCTGCGCTACGTCGCCGGGCCGCTGCAGTCGATGACCGGAGGGCGCCTCGATGCGTCGATCCTGCGCCAGCTCTTCATCGCGCTGGCGATGATCGTGATCATGCTGGTGCGCCCGCGCGGGCTGTGGCCGTCTCCCGCGCACGGCAAGTCGCTCAAGCGCCGGCCCGGGGGTGCGCCCTCGAGCACGCCGGTGGCGGTGTCGGACGCGGGCCCGCTCGCCGGGCCGGCCGACGAGGTGCCCGGCGTGGCGGTGCGGCCGATGTCGATCAACCCGTGAGCCGAGAACGAGAAGAACCCAGCGACACAGTCATGACATCAGCCACAGACACCATCCTCGACGTGAGCGGCATCTCCAAGCGCTTCGGCGGCCTGCAGGCGCTCTCGGACGTGGGCATCAAGATCCGGCGCGGCCAGGTCTACGGCCTGATCGGACCCAACGGGGCGGGCAAGACCACCTTCTTCAACGTCATCACCGGGCTCTACACGCCCGACTCGGGCAGCTTCGCGCTCGCGGGCAAGCCCTACCAGCCCACCGCCGTGCACGAGGTCGCCAAGGCGGGCATCGCGCGCACCTTCCAGAACATCCGCCTCTTCGCGGACATGACCGCGCTGGAGAACGTGATGGTCGGGCGCCACGTGCGCACGCGCTCGGGCGTGATCGGCGCGATCCTGCGCACCGCCAGCTTCAAGGCCGAGGAGCGCGCGATCGCCGAGCGCGCGCACGAACTCCTGGACTACGTGGGCATCGGCAAGTTCGCCGACTACAAGGCCCGGACGCTCAGCTACGGCGACCAGCGGCGCCTGGAGATCGCGCGCGCCCTGGCCACCGACCCGCAGCTGATCGCGCTGGACGAGCCGGCCGCGGGCATGAACGCCACGGAGAAGGTGATGCTGCGCGAACTCATCAGCCGCATCCGCGAGGACAACCGCACCATCTTGCTCATCGAGCACGACGTGAAGCTGGTGATGGGCCTGTGCGACCGCCTCACGGTGCTCGACTACGGCAAGCAGATCGCCGAGGGCACGCCCGCGGAGGTGCAGCGAAACGAGAAGGTGATCGAGGCCTACCTCGGCACGGGAGGCCATTGAACATGAGCGAGATTCTTCTGAAAGTCACCGGCCTGAAGGTCGCCTACGGCGGCATCCAGGCGGTCAAGGGCGTGGACTTCGAGGTGAGGGAGGGCGAGCTGGTGAGCCTGATCGGCTCCAACGGCGCGGGCAAGACCACCACCATGAAGGCGATCACCGGCACGCTGGCGTTCGCCGAGGGCGACATCGAGTTCCTCGGGCGCAGCATCAAGGGCCGCGGCGCCTGGGACCTGGTGGGCGAAGGGCTGGTGATGGTGCCCGAGGGGCGGGGCGTGTTCACGCGCATGACGATCACCGAGAACCTGCAGATCGGCGCCTACGTGCGCGACGACAAGGCGGCCATCGCGCAGGACATCGAGCGGATGTTCGCGCTCTTCCCGCGCCTGAGGGAGCGCAAGGACCAGCTGGCCGGGACGATGTCGGGCGGGGAGCAGCAGATGCTGGCGATGGGGCGAGCGCTGATGGCGAGGCCGAAGGTGCTCTTGCTCGACGAGCCGTCGATGGGCCTGTCGCCGATCATGGTGGACAAGATCTTCGAGGTGGTCCAGGGCGTCTACGACCAGGGCGTGACCGTGCTGCTGGTGGAGCAGAACGCGAGCCGCGCGCTGCAGATCGCCGACCGCGGCTATGTGATGGAGTCGGGCGTGGTCACCATGAGCGGGGACGCGAAGGTCATGCTCGACGACCCCAGGGTCAGGGCGGCTTACCTGGGGGAAGCAGCCTGAGAGCGAATGAACAGACCAGAAAAAGGGGCCTCGCGGCCCCTCTTTTCTTTCGGCCTCAGCCCTTGCGCTTGATCATGCCCCAGATGAACAGAAGCACGACCGCGCCGACGACGGAGGCGATGAAGCCTGCGCCTTCACCCGCCCGGTACCAGCCCATCGCCTGACCCAGATAGGTGGCCGCGAGCGAACCCACGATGCCGATCAGCGTGGTGACGATGAAGCCGGCGGAGTCGTTGCCCGGCTTGAGTGCGCGGGCGACCAGGCCTGCGATGAAACCGATGATGATGGTCCAGATGATGCTCACGATATGTCCTTGGAAAGGTTGAGTTGAAGTTGCAGGGAAAGGGAAACTTGGTTGACGAAAAACTGTAACCGCTCAGAGCGATGCCATCGCCGGCAATGCCTTGACGACGGCCGCGGCCAGCGTGGAAATATCGAAAGGCTTGATGAGTATCGACTGGGTACCGAGCACGCGCCCGACCTGCGCCATGTCGGCGTAGCCCGTCGCCAGGATCACCGGAATCTCACCGACCATATCGCGTGCCTTGGCGATGACTTCGGCACCGTTGAGCCCGGGCATCGCGTAGTCGACCACCAGCAGGTCGTGCGGCGATGCTTGGAGCACTGCCAGCCCACTCACGCCGTCGGCGGCCTCGCTCACCACGTAGCCTAGCATCGAAAGGCTCTCCACGATCGTTCGCCGCACTTCGGCATCGTCCTCGATCACCAGCACCTTGTGGCGCTGCGCGTCGTCGTGACGCAGGGGAAGCGCTGCTTCGGCCTGCACGACCTCCGCCCTGTCCTGCGAGGTCGGAAAGAACATCTCGACAACGGTACCTAGACCCTCCTCGCTGCGCAGCGAGGCCATGCCGCCGGATTGACGGGCGAATCCGTAGACCTGGCTCAACCCCAGGCCGGTTCCGCTGCCGACCGGCTTGGTGGTAAAGAACGGATCGAACACCTTGGTCAGCAAATGCTGTGCGATGCCGACACCCGTGTCGCCTACAGCTACCGTCACATACTCTCCGACGGCCAACTGGGCATGGGCGGCTTGGGCATTGGCGCTCTCGATCGTGCGTGTCGATACTGTCAGCGTACCACCCGACGGCATCGCGTCGCGGGCATTCACCGCCAGATTGAGCACGGCCATCTCGAGCTGGTTCGCATCGAGCACGGCCCATGCCGGTTCTTCGCCGAGAACGATTTCCACTTGGATCGCAGGCCCGACCGACACGGCGACGAGTTCGCGCATGCCGTTGAGCAACGCATTCACGTCCGTCAGGCGCGGCAGCAGCGACTGATTACGCGCGAACGACAGCAGCTGTCCCGTGAGCTTCGCGCCACGGCCCACTGCGCTCTTGGCGCGCGCGGCGATGCCGAGCACCTTCTCTTCCTTGGCGACACGCGCGACGAGATCGAGATTCATGTTGACGACATGCAGCAGGTTGTTGAAGTCGTGCGCGATGCCACCGGTCAGACGTCCGATCGCCTCCATCTTCTGCACCTGGATCAGCGCCGCCTGCGCGCGCTCGCGCTCCGCGATTTCGGCCATTAGGCGGTCGTTGGCGCCGGCGAGTTCGCGGGTGCGCGACGCGATGCGCGCTTCCAGTTCGGCATTGAGCCGTTCGACCTCGCGACGCGTGTCCTCCAGCTGCCGGAGATTGAGACGGGTCGCGTATTGCCGACCCCGCGCGCGCACGGCGGCGTCGACCGCCCGTGCCAGCGTCTCGGTATGCACCGGACGCTCCAGCACGAACGCGTTGCCCAGCGTCTGCAACATCCGCAAGGCCTGTCGGGAACGCCCGCCGACGTCTCGCGATGCCAGCACGATGAACGGAAAGTCGGACCAACTCGGCTGCGCCGTGAGCCACGTAAGCAACGGCACTTCCGGGACTTCGACCAGCGATTCCTCCGTCAGCACCGCTGCCGCGGCACCTTCGTCCAGCGCGGTGAGCATCGCGTCGGCCGACGTGCAGATCACGGCCGTCAGATCGATCGCTTCCAGGAGCTTGTGGATCACCGTCGCGTCGCGCCCGCGCGGTGCGTGGATCAGAACCCGCCGTTCCACCTTCAGCTCCTGCCGCCCGCGACGTTCATGCCCGCCGACGACGACGACGCTTCGCCCAGCATGGCGATGTTGCCGCGGTAGGCGGGCACGCCGGTGAGCACGCCTTCGAAATCGGTGAGCGCCGGTCCGACCTGCACCCCGCCCTTCGCGAGACGGAACTCGCGGATGCTGAGTTCGTGCTCGTTGGTGCGACTCTTCACGACCGACACCGCCTTCAGCAACTGCCCGCGCGCTTCGAAGAAACGGAACAGCACGATCGCGTCCGACAGATAGCTGAGGTCGAGATCGCTGCGCACTTCGCCCACGACGCCATGCTGCCCGAGCACCAGCAGCGTGATCACGCCCTGCCGATTCAGGAAGCTCAGCAGCTCGTGCATCTGCAACAGCAGGAATTTCGCGCCGGGCATGGCCTGCAGATAGGCATTCAGGCTGTCGATGACGATCACCTTGGCGCCGCGGACCTGCACCGCGTCCCGCACAATGTTCACGAACTGGCCCGGGGACATTTCGACCGGATCGAGCGGCATGATTTCGAGCAGACCGTTCTCGATGTAAGGTTCCAGCGGCAATCCCAGGGCCGCACAGCGGTACAGCAAGGTACCAAGCCCCTCGTCGAAGAGGTAGTACGACGCTTTTTCGCCGCGGCGCAGTGCCTCGACCACGGCCGACATCGAGGTCGTCGTCTTTCCCACGCCCGACGGACCTGTGAAGAGCGTGTTGCTTCCGCGCACCAGTCCGCCACCCATGAGCGAATCGAGTGCGGGCGTCCCCGAAGACGCCACCTCGGCAACGAATTCCGCCCGATGCTCCGAAGCGATGAGGCGCGGAAAGACCTTCAGGCCGCCGGTGTCCAGGTGAACGTCGTGCTCGCCGCCCCGATAGCGCACACCGCGCATCTTGACGATGCGCAGATGGCGGCGGACCGGGCCGTAGTCGCCGGTGGCCTGGGCCAGGCTGATCACCCCGTGCGCGATGCTGTGCAGTTGCAGGTCACCGCCCTGCGCGCTCATGTCGTCGAGCAGCAGCACGGTGCATTCGCGCGAAGCGAAGAAGTGTTTCAGCGCCAGGATCTGGCGGCGATAACGCAGCGGATCCTGCGCGAGCAGCCGCATCTCGGACAGGCTGTCGAAGATCAGGCGTGTCGGCGACAGCCGTTCGACCGCATTCATGATGCCGCGAGTCGTTTCACCGAGTTCGACCTCGGCCGGATACAGGATCGACTGTTCCGCCGAAGGGCTCAGGCCTTCTTCGTTGATGAGCTCGAAAAGCTCGATGCCGTCGAGCGACCAGCCGTGCGAATTGGCGACGATGCGCATTTCCGCAGCCGTTTCAGACAGCGTCACGTACAAGCCCCGCTCGCCGTTGTTGCGGCCCTCGATCAGGAACTGCAGCCCGAGCGTCGTTTTTCCGGCGCCGGGCGTGCCTTCCACGAGATACAGATGCCCACGCGGAACACCACCGCCGAGCACGTCGTCGAGTCCCGTGATGCCCGTGGCTGCGCGTGCCTGAGGTTGCACGACAGGGGTCGGATGGACGGAAGGAACGGCGGCTGGCGAAACGGGTGCGTTGGGCATCGGCGGGGTCCGGTGGTGCGCTGTGGTCGGAAGAGACGGACATGCGATTCTGCCGGCTGCGTTCCGCAACGGGCGCCGTGCCATGTCCTACACGAGGCAGGACAAGCGCGCGATATACCGTACGAATGCTTGAAAAACTACCAGATGTGATCGGTCGCGCCCTGCATGGCGTGCGCGCCGGACTCGACGAGATCGTCTTCAACAGCCTGGGCTTGAGGCAGGGTCTGGGCACGATTTCGGTTGCCAGCATCGCGTTCGCCGATCACGCGTCGATCCCGGCGCGCTACACGGCCGATGCCGACGAAGGTGCGGGTGTGTCGCCACCGCTCGGATGGAGCGGATTGCCGGTCGGTACCGTTTCGGTCGTGCTGCTCGTCGAGGATGCGGATTCGCCCACCCCGAGCCCGCTGGTGCACGCGATCGTCGTCGGCCTGCCGCCCGGTTCGAGCGCACTGGCCGCCGCCGATTTGCCGAGCGCGGAGCACGAGGGCAAGGAAGGACTGCGCATCGGGCGCAACTCCTATCTGAAGGCCGCCTGGCTTCCGCCCGATCCGCCGCCCGGCCACGGTGTGCACCGGTATGCGTTCCAGGTATTCGCTCTCGACGTGGCGCCACCGTTCGACGAGACGCCCGGGCGCGACGACGTGGTCGAAGCCCTGCGTCAGCACGCGATCGCGGCAGGCCTGCTGATCGGCACCTACGAACGGCACGACACCACGGTCAGGATCGACGACGGCATTCCGGCCGGACCTGCCGTCGCCGGCTGAGCAACGCCGAGGCGTACGCAGCACTGGCGCCGCACTTCGTCTAGTTCGCCGGCTTGCCGATGATGTCGAGTGGCAGGCGCGAAACCTCCGCCAGCAGGAGCGCCAACTGCGAGGCAGCCGCCGACACCACGGCTTGGCCCTTCTCGGCCGTGGCATTCGCGGCGTTCCCGGCCGCACCCACCGCGTTGTAGTCCTCCATGGCCCAGCCGAGCTTGGCGCTGCGACCGTTGCCGAGAATCGGACAGCCCGCAGAACGATCACGCGACGCCGACGCGAAATCGCGCGCCTCCGACATCCTTACCTGCTCGGGCGCCAGCGCCAGCATCATGGATGTCTCCACATCGCCCGCGTGCACCCCGAAGCGATGCTCGTCACCGGAAAACATTGCGTTCGCGCCGTCGAGCGGCAGGTTGAACCAGCTCACGCCGTACACGATGAGTCCATGGGCGATCCGCAGTTCGCGCGCCACCATGTCCATCGCCCCGACATGCCCGCCATGCGCGTTGAAGATCACCAGCTTGCGCACGCCGGCATGGGCGACCCCGGCGCCGATGTCCTTCCAGAGGCGAACGAGCGTCTCCGAGGACAGCGTCAGCGTTCCCGGGAAATTCGAATGCTCCGGACTCAAGCCGACGTGCTGGGTCGGCAGGAAGAGCACCGGCAGCGCATCCGGCAGCGACGGCAACGCGCTGCGCACGATGCCGTCGACCAGCGTCGAATCGACGCCGAGCGGCAGATGCGGCCCGTGCTGCTCGGTCGCGCCGAGCGGCAGCACCGCGACCGTCGTCGCCGGGTCGAGCGCCGCGAAATCGCGTGTTGTCAGCTGGGACCAGAAACGCGGCGAACCGCCGGCGGAGACGAAGGGTTTCTTCATTCCGACGAGCTTAGCGCGCCTTCGACACCCGCCACACCGTGTCGCCGACGTCGTCGGCCACCAGCAACGCGCCCGATCTGTCGAGCGCCACGCCGACCGGCCGGCCCTGCGCCTTACCGTTCGCGGACAGGAAGCCGGTCAGGAATTCGACCGGCTTGCCCACCGGCTTGCCGCCGATGAACGGCACGAAAACCACGTTGTAGCCGGACATCGGCTGGCGGTTCCACGAACCGTGGTTGCCGACGAACGCGCCGTTCGCGAATTCCGGCGGCATGCCGCGCGCATCGGAGAATGCGAGGCCGAGCGGTGCGACGTGCGTGCCCAGCGCATAGTCCGGCGCGATGGCCTTGGCCACTCGATCGGGCTGCTGCGGCTGCACGCGGATGTCGACGTTGCCGCCGTAATAGCTCCACGGCCAGCCGTAGAAGGCACCGTCCTTGACGGAAGTCAGGTAGTCGGGCACGAGGTCGCTGCCGATCTCGTCGCGCTCGTTGACGACCGTCCACAGGGTGTTGGTGTCGGGCTCCCAGCCCATGCCGTTCGGGTTGCGCAGGCCGCTGGCGAACAGGCGCTTCGCGCCGGTCTTCACGTCCACCTCCCAGATGGCGGCACGCCCCTCCTCGGCCACCAGACCGTTCTCGCCGATGTTGCTGTTCGAGCCCACGGTGGCGTAGAGCTTGGTGCCGTCACGGCTGGCGATGACGTTCTTGGTCCAGTGGTGGTTGATGCCGGCAGGCAGGTCGGTCACCTTGACGGGCGCCGCGGCGGCCGCCGTCTGGCCCGTGGTGTAGGGCACCTTGACGATCGCGTTCGCATTGGCGATGAAGAGTTCGTTGCCGACCAGCGCCATGCCGTACGGCGAGACCAGCCCCTGCAGAAAGACGCTGCGGGTTTCCGCGACGCCGTCGCCGTCCGTGTCGCGCAGCAGCGTGATGCGATCGGCGCTGGGCACTTCGGCGCCGGCACGCTTCATCACCACACCCTGGACGAAGCCCTTGGCCTTGGCGAACAGGCTCTGCTCGACCTGCGGGGCACCCGCCTCCTTGGGCGGCTTGTTGCTTTCCGCCACCAGCACGTCGCCGTTGGGCAGCGTGTAGACCCAGCGCGGATGGTCGAGCTGGCGCGCGAGCGCCGAAACCCTGAAGCCCTGCGGTGCGGTCGGGCCCGCGGCATCGGTCCAGCCGGTGGCCTCGGCCACCTTGACCGTAGGGATCAGCGTCCTGTTCGGCGCGGGCAATTGGGGCGACGGACCGACGCCGGCCTCGAAAGGCAGCTTCGCGGTCTCGCCACAAGCCGTCACGAGCAGGACCGCGACGGCGATCGCGCAGACACCGGGCAGGCCGGGCGCTTTTTCGAATGGGGTCATGGAGTGTCTCTTGTGAATGGCGGTCTGCCGGGATTGAAATGAAAATGCACCTTGCGCGCCTGCATCGAGCGTCGCGTCGCCGGACCGTCCGACCTGTCGGTGCCGGACGCCTCCTGACGTGGGCACGCCGCCGTCGGCGAGCGACTACCATCGCCGCTGAACCTTTCCGCCTGCTTCCGCTCCGACAGCCGGCATGACTCGCACCCCCCTCCGCATCACCTCCGCCGCCATGTTCCGATCGCCGTGCCGTTGGCTCCTGCCGCTGCTGCTGCCGGTCCTCTGGACGGCTTCGTTCGGCGCGGCGCAGGCTCAGCAGGCGCCGGCATCCGGCGGTTTCGGCGCGAGAGCGTCGTCGGTCGTCACCACGCCGCACGTCCGTGCGGAACTGATCGCGGACGCGCCGGAGGGCGTATCGCCCGGCGCGCCGGTCCGGGTCGGCCTGCGCATCGCGCACCAGCCCGACTGGCACACCTACTGGAAGAATGCCGGCGACTCCGGCCTGCCGACCGAGCTGGCCTGGACCCTGCCGGCGGACATCGCCGCAGGCGACATCGCCTGGCCGGTGCCGGAGAAGATTCAGATCGGGACGCTGGCCAACTACGGCTACGAAGGAACGGTGGTGTTGCCGGTACCGCTGTCGATCGGTGCGGACTTCAAGCCGCCGAGCGTGCTGACCGGTCCGCAGACCGTGACCGTTCGCCTCAAGGCCAGCTGGCTGGTCTGTCGCCAGGAATGCATCCCGGAGGAAGGGGATTTCACGCTGCAGCTGCCGGTGCAGGGTTCGACCGCGCTGGAGCACGCCGCGTTCGATGCGGCCCGCGCCGCGCAGCCCGTCGCCCTTGAACGGCCCGGCGCGATCGCACTCGCGATCGACGGCAAGGCGTTGCAGGTACGAATCGACGGCCTGCCTGCAGCCGCACGCGGCAGGACGCTCGAATTCTTTCCCGAGACCGGCGACGTGATCCGCACCGCTGCGGTTTCCGGCAAGGACTGGACGCAGGCCTGGCAAGGCGACAGCTGGACCGCGACGGTGCCGCTGGCCGACCAGCGCAGCGCCAGCCCTTCGACCATGCCGGTGATCGTCGCGTTGGCTGAAACCGACCGGCGGACCGGCGCACCGATTGCCTGGCGCACCGAGGCGCCGGTCACGGGCCCCTGGCCCGCCACCGCGCCGCCTGCGCGGGTATCACCCGCGTTGAAGGCCGCGCTCGAAGCCAACGCCACGGTGCCTCTGCCGCTGCCGCCGGTCGACAGCCTCGTCACCGCGCTGCTGGGCGCCCTGCTCGGTGGATTGCTGCTCAACCTGATGCCGTGCGTGTTCCCGGTACTGGCGATCAAGGTCGTCGGTTTCTCCCGCCACGGCGTCGACCGGCGCGGCCATCGTCGCGCGGGACTCGCCTACACGGCCGGCGTGCTGGTGTCGTTCCTCGTGCTGGGCGGGGCGATGCTGGCGCTGCGGGCGATCGGCACGCAGCTCGGATGGGGTTTCCAGCTGCAGTCGCCGGCGGTGGTCGCCGCGCTGGCCGCGCTGTTCACGCTGATCGGACTCAACCTGGCGGGCCTGTTCGAGTTCAGGATGCTGGCACCGGTTTCGCTGGGCGCGGTGCAGGCGCAGCATCCGCTGGCCAACGACTTCCTCTCGGGCGTGCTGGCGGTGGTGGTGGCGTCGCCCTGCACCGCGCCCTTCATGGGGGCATCGCTCGGCTTCGCGATCGGGCTGCCGGCGGCGCCGGCCCTGATGCTGTTCGCGGCGCTCGGGCTCGGCCTGGCGCTGCCTTATCTGGTCGCCAGCTTCGTGCCGGCCGTCGCGCGCCTGCTGCCGCGCCCCGGTGCCTGGATGGACACGTTGCGCCGGCTGCTCGCCTTCCCGATGTTCGCCACGGTGGCCTGGCTGGTTTGGGTGCTCGGCCAGCAGAGCGGCATCGACGGCGCCGGCGCCCTGCTGGCGCTGCTGGTATGCCTGGCCGCTATCGCCTGGTCGCTGACGTTGCACGGACGTACGCGCATCGTCGTCGCCGGCGCGCTGGCGGGCATCACCGCGCTGGTCGGCCTCTCGATCGGCGCGAACGTGGTGCGTCCTGTCGCGTCGGTCGCGTCGTCGGATGTCGCTGGCGAGCACTGGCAGCCGTGGTCGGTGGCGCGCGTGTCGGAGTTGCATGCGGCCGGCCGGCCGGTGTTCGTCGATTTCACGGCCGCCTGGTGCATCACCTGCCAGTACAACAAGAAGGCGATGCTGTCCGATCCTGTGGTTCTGGCCGATTTCGATGCCCGCCGCGTCGCGCTGCTGCGCGCCGACTGGACCCGGCAAGACCCGGCGATCACTGCGGCCCTTGCAGCATTGGGCCGCAGCGGCGTACCGGTATACGTGCTGCATGCGCCCGGCAGGGCGCCGCGCGTGTTGACCGAGATATTGAGCAGGCGCGAACTTCAGGAGGCGCTCGCGGCGCTTTGACCTCGACCGGACTACGGCTTGTCACAGCCACGTGGGAAAACCGCCCTAAGCTTTCGCCGCCATTCGTTTATTTCCGTTCCTGTTCAGCCTGTCCAACGTTTTGCGGAACTGTTCCGACCATGTCCACCTTCTCGAATTCCGCCGCCCGCTCCGCCCGGGTTGCACGCGACGCCAGCGCCGCCCTGACCCGCGCCTCGCGCCGTGCCGTGATGGCGGCAGCCGTCGCGCTCGGCGCCACGCTCGCGATGGGCACCGCGGCCTTCGCCGCGCCGAACGTCGGCGAGAAAGCGCCTGATTTCATCGCCGTCGACACCCGTGGCGCGCAGCACCAGCTGTCGGATTTCGCTGGCAAGTACGTGGTGCTCGAATGGACCAATCCCGGCTGCCCGTTCGTGCGCAAGCACTACGGCAGCGGCAACCTGCCGGCGACGCAAAAGGCGGCCACCGAAAAAGGCGTCGTCTGGCTGGCGATCAATTCGACCGAGCGTGCCGCGAGCGACTACCTGAAGCCGGCGGCCTTCGACGCCTGGATGAAGCAGCATGCCGCCGCCCCGACCGCCGCGCTGATGGACGAGGACGGCGTCATCGGCCAGGCCTACGGCGCGCGCACCACCCCGCATCTGTTCATCATCGATCCCAAGGGCGTGCTGGTGTATGCGGGCGGCATCGACAGCGTGCCTTCGGCACGTCCGGACGACATCGGAACCGCCACCAACTACGTGACCAAGGCGCTCGGCGAGGTTTGGAACGGCCAGCCGATCAGCGCCTCGGCGACCAAGCCGTACGGCTGCTCCATCAAGTACCGCAGCTGAGCGCGGTCACGGGTCGGCGACCGTGTGCCCGCAGAGGCGCGTAGGTAGTTTCCGAGGGCCGGCTGTCAGCTTCCGGTCGGGTTCGGCGCCCTACCGTTCCCCGATGACCACCGCGCGCCCCGCCGATTCGCTCCAGAACGCCCCTTCCTCCAAGTTCGCCACCGTGCTGCGCGTAACGGGCGGAAACTTCATGGAGATGTTCGACTTCTTCCTGTTCGGCTTCTACGCCACGCAGATCTCGAAGGCGTTCTTCCCCGCCGGCAACGAGTTCGCATCGCTGATGCTGACCTTCATGACCTTCGGCGCGGGCTTCCTGATGCGGCCGCTGGGCGCGATCTTCCTGGGTGCCTACATCGACCGCGTCGGCCGCCGGCAGGGGCTGATCGTCACGCTGGCGCTGATGGCGCTCGGCACCTTGCTGATCGCCTGCGTGCCGAGCTACGCGACCATCGGCCTGGCCGCACCCGCGCTGGTGCTGGTCGGCCGGCTGCTGCAGGGTTTCTCGGCGGGCGTGGAGCTCGGCGGCGTGTCGGTGTATCTGTCGGAAATGGCGACGCCCGGTCACAAGGGTTTCTACGTCGCCTGGCAATCGGCGAGCCAGCAGGTCGCGATCGTCGTGGCGGCGGCGCTGGGCTACTGGCTCAACGTCAACTTCAGCAGCGCCGAAGTGGCGGATTTCTACTGGCGCGTGCCCTTCTTCGTCGGCTGCCTGATCGTGCCGGTGCTGTTCGTCCTGCGCCGCTCGCTGCAGGAGACCGAAGAGTTCATGGCGCGCAAGCACCGCCCCGATGCACGCGAGATCTTCAGCTCGATGGTGTCCAACTGGCGTCTGGTCGTCGCCGGGATGATGCTGGTGTCGATGACGACGGTGTCGTTCTACCTGATCACCGTCTATACGCCGACATTCGGCAAGAGCGTGCTGCACCTCAGCACCACCGACGCGCTGGTCGTGACGCTGTTCGTCGCGGTCTCCAACTTCTTCTGGCTGCCGGTGATGGGCGCGCTGTCGGACCGCGTCGGGCGCAAGCCGCTGCTGGTCGTCTTCACCGTGCTGACCATCCTGACGGCCTATCCGTCGCTCAAGTGGCTGGTCGGCGCTCCGAGCTTCGTGCGCATGCTCGAGGTCGAGCTGTGGCTGTCGTTCCTGTATGCGAGCTACAACGGCGCGATGGTCGTCGCGCTGACGGAGGTGATGCCGGTCAGCGTGCGCACCGCCGGCTTCTCGCTCGCCTACAGTCTGGCCACGGCGGTCTTCGGCGGCTTCACGCCGGCCATCGCGACCGGCCTGATCGAGCTCACCGGCGACAAGGGCGCGCCGGGCCTGTGGATGACCGCCGCCGCCGTCTGCGGCCTGATCGCGACGCTGGTGCTCTACAAGCGCAGAGCCGGCCTGCCCGCAGGTGCGCGCGCCACGGCCTGATCGCGCACGCGGCGCGGGCCTACCATCCTCCTGTAAAGGCCCCTGCGACAATCCCGGGATGCCCTTCGCACCCCTGCAAAACGATACTTTCCTGCGTGCCTGCTGGCGCCAGGCCACCGACCACACCCCCGTCTGGCTGATGCGCCAGGCCGGCCGCTACCTGCCGGAATACGTCGCCACGCGCGCCCGGGCCGGCAGCTTCATGGGCCTGGCGACCAACGTCGACTACGCGACCGAAGTCACGCTGCAGCCGCTCGAACGCTTCCCGCTCGACGCGTCGATCCTGTTTTCCGACATCCTCACCGTGCCCGACGCGATGGGCCTGGGCCTGTCCTTCGAGGCCGGCGAAGGCCCGCGTTTCGCCCGCACGGTGCGCGACGAGGCCGCGGTCGACTCGCTGGCCGTGCCCGACATGGACAAGCTGCGTTACGTCTTCGACGCCGTGACCTCGATCCGTCGCGCGCTGAACGGCCGCGTGCCCCTGATCGGCTTCTCGGGCAGCCCGTGGACGCTGGCCTGCTACATGGTCGAAGGCGCGGGCTCGAGCGACTACCGACGCGTGAAGACGCTGCTGTACAGCCGCCCCGACTTGATGCACCGCATTCTCGCGATCAACGCCGACGCCGTGGCGGCCTACCTCAACGCCCAGATCGACGCCGGTGCGCAGGCCGTGATGGTGTTCGACAGCTGGGGCGGCGTGCTCGCCGACGGCGCGTTCCAGGAATTCAGTTTGGCTTATACGAAGCGGGTGCTGTCGCAGCTCAAGCGCGACGACGCCGACGGGGCGCCGGTACCGCGCCTCGTCTTCACCAAGGGCGGCGGACTCTGGCTCGACGACATGCGCACGCTCGATTGCGAAGTGCTGGGCCTGGACTGGACGGTGAACTTGGGCGCGGCGCGTGCCAAGGTCGGCGAGGGTCCGCAGGCCAAGGCGCTGCAGGGCAACATCGACCCGAACGTGCTGTTCGCACCGCCGGCGCGCATCGAAGAAGAAGTGGCCAAGGTGCTCGGCAGCTTCGGCCGGCCGCACACCGACCCCACCGTTGCAGGTCCGACACACATCTTCAACCTCGGCCACGGCATCAGCCAGTTCACGCCGCCGGAGCATGTCGCCGCGCTGGTTCGGGCGGTGCACTCGCAATCGCGCGCGCTGCGCGCCCGAGGTGCCGGCGAGCCAGCGACCATGCCGCTCTGCATGTGAGCGGGCACCACCTTCGACCGTTTCACACGGTCGATAATGCGAACGAAAGTTGCCAAAATCATGTTTGTCAAGTCCGAACCGGCATGTGCGATCGGACTTATGCACAAATCTCTTGTTGCGGCGCCACAAAAGATCCAGCGCTCCACAGTGGCCGCTCCTAAAGCGATAGCACTGCTAAGTCATTGATTTATATGGATTTCGAAATCTGCTTTTTTTCCGTGCATTCCAGCCGAGCCGTTGATTTGCAAGGGATTACAGGGTGTCCAACAGGGATATCAACAAAGTTATCCACAGAAACTCTGGATGACTCTCAAAGCCTAGGCAAATCAACGACTTAAGGGCGTTTGTTCCAATCCGCATCAACGAGTCCGGCCCCGGGGCTCCGCGCGTGAACTGGCGCGTCGACGTCGCCGTCCACACGCCGGCGCATGCAGCGCTGGGTCACGCGCTCAGTTATCGGGCCGCCGAGGCCATCGCGCCCGGCATGCTGGTGCGGGTGCCGCTGGGCAAACGCGAGGTGCTGGGGGTCGTCTGGGGCTGCGAAGCGCGAGGTGACGACGTTCAGGTCGATGAGGCCGGACTGACGACACTCAAGCCGGTTGCGGCGACGCTCGATGCGCTGGCGCCGCTCGGTGCCGCCTGGCGCGACCTCGTCGCTTTCGCCGCACGCTATTACCAGCGCTCGCTGGGCGAGATCGCGCTGTCGGCGCTGCCGCCGCAGTTGCGCGATCTCGATGGCAAGCAGTTGGCCCGGCGGCTCAAGCGCGGCAGCGCCACGGCATACGGCAGCAGCGAACCGCTGCCGACAGGAACCGATCCGACACCCGAGCAGACCGAGGCCTTGCGCCGGATCGATGCGGGAGCCGGCCCGTTCCTGCTGTTCGGCAGCACCGGAAGCGGAAAGACCGAGGTGTATCTACGTGCCGTGGGCGCACTGCTGGACGCCGATGCGACGGCGCAGGCGCTGGTGATGGTGCCGGAGATCAACCTGACGCCGCAACTCGAAGCCCGCTTCCGCGCACGCTTCGAGGCTCGCTTCGGCGCCGGCGCCGTGGTGTCGTTGCACAGCGGCATGACCAACCCGCAGCGTCTCGCGAGCTGGCTGGCAGCGCACGCCGGCACCGCGCGCATCGTGCTCGGCACCCGGATGGCGGTGTTCGCGTCGATGCCCGCGCTGCGGCTGATCGTCGTCGACGAGGAGCACGACCCGAGCTACAAGCAGCAGGAAGGCGCGCGCTATTCGGCCCGCGACCTGGCCGTGTGGCGCGGCCAGCGCGAAGGCGCGAAAGTAATCCTGGGGTCGGCCACGCCGTCGCTGGAGAGTTGGTTCCGGAGCCGGCCTCCGGCGGGCGACGACCCGGGCGGGCGTTACGCGCGACTGGCGATGCCGTCGCGGATCGGCGCGGGCGCCCTGCCGTCGGTCCGGCTGGTCGACATGCGGCTACAGCCTTCGAAAACGGTGATCTCGGGCGTGCTGCTCGACGCCATCGGCCAGCGCATCGCGCGCGGCGAGCAGAGCATGATCTTCCTGAACCGTCGCGGCTACGCGCCGGTGCTGGCCTGCGGCGATTGCGGCTGGAAGAGCGAATGCCCGCACTGCAGCGCCTACCGCGTGTTCCACAAGATCGACCGCACGTTGCGCTGTCACCACTGCGGCTTCACCGAACGCGTGCCGCGCGCCTGCCCGGCCTGCGGCAACCTGGACATCGCGCCGGTCGGCCGTGGCACCGAACGGCTGGAGGAACACCTGTCGGAACTGTTCGCCAGCGTCGAACGGCCCGGCGGCGGCGCAGTGCGCGTGGCGCGCATCGACGCCGACAGCACCCGGCTGCAGGGCGCGCTCGAATCGCAGCTCGCCGCAGTGCATGCGGGCGACGTCGACGTGCTGGTCGGCACGCAGATGATCGCCAAGGGGCACGACTTCCGCCGTATCACGCTGGTGGCCGCCGTCAACCCGGACGGTGCGTTGTTTTCCAGCGACTTCCGCGCGCCCGAACGGCTCTTCAGCCTGCTGATGCAGTCCGCGGGACGCGCCGGCCGCGACGCCGCCTACCTCGCCGCCCAACGCGCGACGGCCGAGATGTGGATCCAGACGCAGCACATCGACCACGCGCTCTTCGCCGCGTTGCGTCAACACGACTATCCGGCCTTCGCCGAGCTGGAGCTCGCCGACCGCCGCGCCGCCGGCATGCCGCCGTTCGCGTTCCAGGCGCTGCTGCGCGCCGATGCGCGCACCCAGGCGATCGCCCAGGCTTTCCTGAACGCGGCCAGCGACGCCGCCGACGCGCTGCCCGATGCCGACCGCGTGATGCGCTACCCGGCGGTACCGCTGGCGATCCAGCGCGTCGCCAACGTGGAACGGGCGCAGATGCTGATCGAGAGCAGCACCCGTTCGGCGTTGCAGCGCCTGCTCGCGGCCTGGCAGCCGCTGCTGCGCGACCTGCGTCGCACGCCCGAGGGCAAGGGCGTGATCCGGTGGCTCGTCGACGTGGATCCGCACAGTATCTGAGGCCGCCGTCCTGCACGGACGCGATGGGCGCGGCGGAAACTTCCGACACCCATGAATACCCTGCTCGCCCGCATTCGCCCGACCTTTTGCGCCCTTGCTGCGATCGCCTGCATTGCAGGATTGCCCGGCGTTTCGGACGCCCAGACCGACTCCGGCACAGGCATCGCGGGATCGACGGGACTGCAGGCGAAGTACAAGGCAACCAGGCCCCAGCTGGCCAACAACACATTCCAACGACCGCTCGTGCTGGCGTCCAACGAGGCGTCCGACCGTCTCAGCGGCGACATCTACGCCGTCATCGATCATCCGTTCGCCGAGGTCGGCCATGAACTGCAGTCGCCAGTGGTCTGGTGCGAAGTGCTGATGCTGCATCTGAATACCAAGAACTGCACGGTCGGTGCAGGAACGGATTCGCTCGCCGTGGCGGTGGGGCGCAAGTACGACCAGCCCCTCAAGGATGCGCAAAGCATCGATTTCGGATTCCGTGTGGCGCAGGCCGACGCCGACTATCTCGACGTACGCATGAGCGCGGCAAGTGGTCCGCTGTCGACGCGCGACTACCGGATCTCGCTCGAGGCAGTGCCGATCGACGGGGGCAAGACATTCATCCATCTGGGCTACGCCTACGCATACGGCACGGCGGCTCGATTGGCCATGAAGGGCTACCTGGCGACCGTCGGCAGCGACAAGGTCGGCTTCACCTCCAGCGGCAAGGACGCGCAGGGCGAACCGAGTTACGTCGACGGCGTTCGCGGCGTGGTCGAACGCAACACGATGCGCTATTACCTGGCCATCGACGCCTATCTCGACGCGCCTGGCATGCAGAACCGCGAAAAGCGTGCCGCACTCTGGTTCGACGGTACCGAACGTTATGCGCGGCAATTGCACGAGGTGGACCGAACGGGCTACCTCGAAATGAAGAAGAAAGAATTCACACGCCACAAAGGGTCATCGCAATGATCGCGCAAGAGTTTCAGAATGTCACTGTTCCAGTGCCTTTCAAGGGCCGCGTCATCGCCTTAGGAGTCCCTATGAAAACGATCGGCAAGACGCTTTGTCTTCTCTCCGCATTGCTGGCGGTCGCTGTCGCGGTCCCGGATGCGACCACGATCGCGTCTGCTGCCGATTTGTCGATGGAGGGAAGTCGCCTGCGCGTGAGCGGTGTGCTCGACGGCAACAGCGTCGCCAGCTTCACGGAACAACTCGCTTCCGGGAAAGTAAAGAAGGTCGTGTTCGAGGATGCGATGGGCGGAACGGCCGAAGCTGCACAGGCGTATGCGGCGGCGATTCGCACCAGCGGCGTTCAGACGGAAGTGCGGGGCCAGTGCCATGCCGCTTGCGCCTATGCATTCCTGGCTGCCAAGAACCACCGTTTCGGTTCCGGCGGCCAGATCAACGGCCTGTTGATTCCTGTCATGGCGCGGCCGAAACCCGAAGAAATGGCGAGCCGCTGGCGCGGCGAGGACGCCGAAAAGGCACTTGCCGCTTTCGGTTCGACGCCACCGGGCGGCAGCAAGGCAACGGTCGACAACGGAATCATGCCGATTCCGACCGCAATCGACATGTCCACGAAGCTGGATGCCTCTCCTGTCGCAGGTGACAACTGGCAACCGGAACATGGTGTCCTGTTCATCTCGAACCCGACGTTGTTCGGCCGCGTCTACAACACCTTCTATTGCGATGGCACTCAGGGCCGGGATTTCTCGCGCTGCGAGCGCCTGTCGAATGCCGACCCTTACGCCCTCGGCGTGCTGACGCGCTGACGTCGATTCCGTCAGCGAACGTCGGGGCGTTCGTTTACAGGGCGTGCGGGACGTCGTCGGCTTTCCCACATGCCTCCCAGATTCGCAGGCAGGATCGCGCCTTGCCCGGCCTTCATGCCGACTCGTCGTCCCCACCGCCGTGCTTTCCCACCATAACCTGCCCCGTCTGACGCTCTCGCGCAAGGTTTTTCTGGCACTGGCGACGATGCTCGTGCTGTTGCTGCTGATCTTTACCGGTTTCTCGATCTTCGGCCTCCAGCGCGGCCTCGGACCCTATGTGGCGGAAATCGAGATCGGGCGCCTTCAGTGGCTCGCGACGTCGGTCGAAACGCGCTACGCGGCCGATGGTGGCTGGGACAAGCTTCGGGCCGACCGCCGGGCATGGCCATCGATGCTGTTCGGCGACGACGGATCCATGCGTGGAGAAGCCCGCCGGCCACCGCCCCGTCATGGTGGACGACCGCCTTTCGATGCCCCGCCGTTCGGACCGCCGCCAGCCAGCAGGGGCGAACCGTCGGGTGGCCGCCATGAAGAAGGCGAGCGTGAGCCGCCGCGCGGTCCGGATCCGCTGTCCGGGCGTCTCGGGCTGACCGACACGGCCGGTGTGCACGTGGCCGGCGCCCCGGTCGACTTCACGCTGGCGGTGCGCCGCCCGCTTCTCGACAGGGAAAAAATCGTCGGCTACCTGGTGCTCGCGCCGATGGAGGGGCTGGAGAGCGAAGCCGACCGCGCGTTTCTCGCCCGCCAGTCGGGCCTCATCGCCGCGACTGGTCTGGCAGGGCTGCTGCTGGCGCTCGGACTGTCGTGGTGGCTGGCGCGACGCTGGTTCGCACCGATAGACGACCTGACCCAGGGTGCCGAACGCATCGCGCAGGGACGCCTCGAAACGCGCGTCGCCGTGCGTGGCTCCGACGAACTGGCGCTGCTGGGCAGCACCTTCAACTCGATGGCCGAGCGCCTGGACACCATCGAGACGTCGCGCCGCGACTGGTTGGCCGATGTGGCGCACGAACTGCGCACGCCGCTCGCGGCGATGCGGGCCGAGATCGAGGCGCTGCAGGACGGCATCCGCACCTTCGACGACCGGACCGCGCTGCGCCTGCATCGCCAGGTGATGCGCCTGTCGCAGCTCGTCGACGACCTGCGCAGCAGCATGCGCGAGGCGGGCCGCGACACGGTTGCCGAGCCGAATTTTGTCCCGATCTTTCCGCTCGCGCTGCTGTCCGATGCACTGGCCCATACCCGCGACCGTTTCGCACAACGCGACATCACCGTCGACGCGCGCAGCCTGTATGCGCTCGCGCAGCAACCGGTGATGCTGGGCGACGCCGGCCGCCTGCACCAGGTCTTCATGAACCTGCTGGAGAACACGCTGCGCCACACGCGCTCGGGCGGACGCCTGCGGCTGACAGCCACGGTCGATGGTGGCGGCAGTGGCGCCCATGACGCGACACGAAGGCTTCTGCTGCATTTCGACGACAGCGCGCCCGGCCCGTCGGCCGAGGAGATCCCACGCCTGTTCGACCGGCTGTTCCGTGGCGAGACGTCGCGCAACCGCGGCCCGCAGACCGGCGGCGGCTCGGGGCTGGGCCTGTCGATCTGCCGCGCCATCGTCGAGGAACTCGGCGGGTGCATCGAGGCGTCGGCCTCCTCCCTGGGCGGGCTGCATGTCGCCCTGTCGCTGCCACTGGCCCCCGAAACATGACACGCATCCTCATCGTCGAAGACGAATTCGACATCGCTTCGGTGCTCACGGACTACCTGCGCCATGCCGGCTACGAGACCGAGCACCTCGCCGACGGCCATTCGGCACTGGAACGCATGCTGGCCGCGCCGCCGGACCTCACGCTGCTCGACGTCATGCTGCCGCGCCTGGACGGCCTCGCGGTACTACGCGCGGCCCGCGCACGCAGCGACGCGCCGATCATCATGCTGACCGCCCGCACCGAGGAGATCGACCGCCTGATCGGGCTCGACCTGGGTGCCGACGACTACGTCTGCAAACCGTTCTCCCCGCGCGAGGTGGTGGCGCGGGTGCGCACCGTGCTGCGCCGCGCGGCCGGGCCGGCACCGTTCGATGCGGCATCGGCCTCGGCGCTCCTGCTGGACAAATCGCAATGGCAGGCCGTGCTGCACGGCGCCCCGCTCCACCTCACGCGGCGAGAATTCCGGCTGCTGCAGGCGCTGGCGCGGCATCCGGGCCGGATCTTCTCGCGCGCCAAGCTGCTGGAACTGGCCTACGACCATGGCGACGACGTGACCGAGCGCGCCGTCGACAGCCACATCAAGAACCTGCGCCGCAAGCTGGCCTCCGCCGCGCCCGCGCACGACTGGATCCGCTCGGTGTACGGCGTCGGTTTCTCGCTGGACCCTCCGCTTCCTCCGCCGCCGCCCTGAACGTGGGATGTCCGACATTCCTCCGCATTCGGGCGCCAGAGTCGCTTTCCCCGAGGCAACGAGAAGGAATGTTCCCATGAAGAAAAATACCGGCCTGACGGCCCTGTGCATGGCCGCCGCGCTTTCGGCCTGCGCCTTCCAGGCGCCGCCGCCCGACGACACCGCGCGCGACGGCCGTCCGCCACCGCACGAACACCGCGGGCCGCCGCCCGAATTCGTCGAAGCCTGCGCGAACCGCGCCGAAGGCACGCCGTTGCAGATCACCGGACGTCGTGGCGAGGCGCTTGACGGCACCTGCGTTCCCGGACCCGACGGCGTGCTCGCGTTCCGGCCGTCGCGGCCGCCGCAGCGCTGACGGCATGGCAATTGCGCCCATGCACACTGCGGCATGGATTTTCTGCGGACGTTGAAGGCACTTTGGGAGACGCTGGTCGCGCTGGGACAGCTCTTGGGAAGACTGCTGGATCTGTTGCCTTGACGTGGCTGCTTTGACGTGCCGCTTCCTGCGCGCAATCCTTGGTACACGCGATGTCCGGCGGTGTCCTAGCTACGGGGTGCTGCCAACCGCCGTGCCGCCCGTGGTCGCGGCCCAGGTCGAGCGCGTCGGTAGCTTCGAGGGCAAGCCGAGGGCGTTGCACTGCGTCGCGCGGCTGCCGATGTCGGTGCCGGATTCGGCGGTGGCCCTGCCCTGCGCGGCGCGGGCGCAGGTGGTGGCGACGGCCTTGTGTCGAATAAGCGGTCAGGCCAGTAGATGAAGGCAACGTCCAACCGGAACTGCAAGATACCGGCGAACACAGGGTGTTTTTAATTGAAAAGTTCCGAAGAATTTTCAAACAGTTCCTTCGCCGCCGCTTTTCAATAGGCAGCTATAAAACGGAAAAATTGGATCGCTTGCGATGCTTATCAGGGACACGTTCAAGCCTCAACCGTGCCATCGCAGGCGCCAGCAGCCTGCCGGCCTGCGCCTACCGCATCGCACCGTGCCCCGACTGCGGACGCCGGCGCCCGAACGAGCCCCGGGGAAAACCCCCCTCGTTATCATCGACCGCACATGTCCTCCGGTCTCAATCTCGCCCAGCAGGAAGCCGTCAACTACCTGCACGGCCCCTGTCTCGTCCTCGCTGGTGCCGGTTCGGGCAAGACGCGCGTGATCACGCACAAGGTCGCGCGGCTGATCCAGGCCGGCATGGCGCCCAAGCGGATCGCCGCGATCACCTTCACCAACAAGGCCGCGGCCGAGATGCGCGAGCGGGCCAGGGGGCTGATCGGCCGCGAGGCGAAGCAGGTGGTGATCTGCACCTTCCACGCGCTGGGCGTGCGGATGATGCGCGAGGACGGCGCCGTGCTGGGCCTGAAGCCGGCCTTCAGCATCCTCGACAGCGACGACGTCACCAGGATCCTGAAGGACGCCGGCGGCACCACCGACGCGGCCACGGCCCGCATCTGGCAGTGGACCATCAGCAAGTGGAAGAACATGGGGCTGAACGCGGCCGATGCGCTGGCCGCGGCGGTCGACGACGACGAGCGCGTCACCGCGCAGATCATGGGCCGCTACGAGGAGCGCCTCACGGCCTACCAGAGCGTCGACTTCGACGACCTGATCGGCATGCCGCTCAAGCTGCTGCGCGAGCACGACACGGTGCGCGCCAAGTGGCAGGCGGCGCTCGGCCATGTGCTGGTCGACGAATACCAGGACACCAATGCCACGCAGTACGAGGTGCTCAAGGCGCTGGTCGGCGAGCAGGGCCATTTCACGGCCGTGGGCGACGACGACCAGTCGATCTACGGCTGGCGCGGCGCCACGCTGGACAACCTCAAGAAGCTGCCGATCGACTATCCGAAGCTCAAGGTGGTCAAGTTGGAACAGAACTACCGCTCCACCAGCGGCATCCTGCGCGCGGCCAACAACGTGATCGGCCCGAACCCCAAGCTGTTTCCCAAGACCCTGTTCAGCGAGCTCGGCGAAGGCGAGCCGGTGCGGATCGTCGACGCCGACAACGAGGCGCACGAGGCCGAGCGCGCGGTGGCGCGCATCGTCAGCCTGCGCGCCGGCGGCACCGTGACGCAGGGCGACCAGCACAGGGAATTCCGCGATTTCGCGATTCTCTACCGTGCCAACCACATGGCGCGTCCGTTCGAGCAGGCGCTGCGCAAGGCGCAGATTCCGTACAAGGTCTCGGGCGGGCAGAGCTTCTTCGACCGGGCCGAGATCAAGGACCTCTGCGGCTGGTTCCGCCTGTGGGTCAACAGCGACGACGACCCGGCCTTCCTGCGCGCGGTCACCACGCCCAAGCGCGGCATCGGCCACACCACGCTGGCCGCGCTCGGCACCTTCGCGAGCCAGTACAAGCTGAGCCTGTTCGCGGCGCTGTTCAGCGCTTCGCTGCCGAGCGTGATCCCCAAGCGTGCGCTCGAGGGCCTGCACGAGTTCGGCCGCTACGTCAACGATCTCACCTACAAGGCCGGCCGCACGATGGGCGCCGAGGACGCGCGCACCTTCATGACCGACTGGCTCAAGGAAATCGACTACGAGCAGCACCTCTACGAAGGCGAGGACAGCGAACAGGCCGCGGCCGCCAAGTGGACCAACGTGATGGAGTTCTGCGACTGGATGTCGCAGCGCTGCGGCGGCGAGATCGACGATGCGTCGGGTGCCGACGCCACCGTGGCCGAGCGCAAGAGCCTGCTCGAAGTGGCGCAGACCATCTCGCTGCTGTCGACCATCAGCGAGCGCGAGCAGGACCAGAACGTGGTGACGCTGTCGACGCTGCACGCGTCCAAGGGCCTCGAATGGCCGCACGTGATGCTGATCGGCGTCAACGAAGGCCTGCTGCCGTTCAAGCTCGACGACGACCACGGCCGCCAGGAAAAGGTCGCCGAAAGCGTGCTCGAGCGCCTGCAGGAAGAGCGCCGGCTGATGTACGTCGGCATCACGCGCGCGCAGCGCACGCTGGCCGTGAGCTGGACCAAGCGCCGCAAGAAGGGCCGCGAGACGGTGCAGGCGATGCCCAGCCGCTTCATCGCCGAGATGGCGCTCGACAAGGCGACGACCAAGGAAGACCCGCGCGAGAAGCTCAAGGCGCTGCGCGCCGAGTTCGCGCGCAAGGTGCAGGACAACGCCGCGGCGGCGATGGCCGCGGATGCGGCGGCGGCCGCGACACGGCCGTGAGGGCGCGGCTCCTTTCGGCGATGGTGATCGCCGCCGCGATGCTTCCGGGCATCGCGGCCCATGCCGCCGACTGCCCCCAGGAAGCGGTCGAGCTGCCGGTCCAGGCGCTCTACGGCCGCTGGGAGGCGCGCTTCGACGGCGGCACGCCCGCGGGCGTGCAACTTGCGAAGCATCCCGAATACGAAGGCGGCGTGCGCGGCACCATCGTGCGCGACGGCATCACGGCGCAGCTCTCCGGCGACGTCGACGACGCCGGGCAGCTGATGCTCGACGAGTCGCAGGACGGCCAGCGCATCAGCGCGGTCTGGTCCGGCGACCTGACAAAAGAATCATGTGGCAAGGAGTTCCAGGGAACATGGCGAAACTCGAAAGACGACAGCGTGCAGGGCTTCGTGCTCCACAAGATCGCACCGTGATGCATCGCCGCTTCGGAATGACCGCTGCAGCCGTGGCGCTCGGCTCCGTCTGCGGCGGTGCGCTGGCCCAACCGGCCGACAGGCCCGCGAGCCCGCTGGCCGATTCCGCACTCACCTGGCAGCAGTGCCGGCGCCTGTCGGGCAGCGGCGAAGCGCGCCTGGCCTGCTTCGACCGCTGGGCGCAGCAGCAGACGCTGCCCGCCGCGGTGATCCCGAGCGCGCCACCGGTGCTCGCCAGCACCCAGCCGCCGCCGGTCGACGCCAGCATGCCGGCCACGCGTGTCGTCGCGGTCGCCACCGAGCAGGGTTGCCGCGACCGCCAGTACTCCACGCTCTCGCGCTTCTGGGAGCTCGAGGACGGGTCCGATTGCGGCACCTTCGGCTTCCGCGGCTACCGGCCGCTGACCGTCGCGCTCTCGGCCGCGACGCACCGGCCGGACACGCCCACCTCGCCCGCCGCCGACCACACCGGCACGGCGACCGACTACCAGGCCCACGAGATGCGCATCGGCCTGTCGGTGCGGACCAAGCTCGCACAGGGCTTGCTGACCTCCAACGACCCGCAGCGCAAGGATTCACTGTGGTTCGGCTATACGCAGCAGTCGACCTGGCAGGTCTTCAATGGCGACCTGTCGCGGCCGTTCCGCACCACCGACCACGAGCCGGAGATGATGTATGTCTACCCGGTCGACCTGAAGCTGCCCGGCGGCTGGCGTTGGCGCTACGCCGGCGTCGGCGTCGTGCACCAGTCCAACGGCCAGGCGCTGCCGCTGTCGCGCAGCTGGAACCGCACCTACCTGATGGCCGGCGCCGAGCTCGACGACCGCTTCACCGTGGCCGCGCGCGTCTGGGACCGCTGGAAGGAGTCGGCCGACGACGACGACAACCCCGACATCGCCAAGTTCATCGGCCGCGCCGAGGTGATCGCCCGCTGGAACTACGACCGCGACAACACCTTCGGCGCCACGGTGCGCAACAACCTGCGCAGCGACGGCCGCGGGTCGCTGCGGCTCGAATGGTTCCGCGCCATCGGCGATCCGGTCACCAGCAACCTGCGCTTCCACACGCAGCTGTTCTACGGCTACGGCGACACGCTGGCCGACTACAACCGCAAGCGCACGGTGCTGACCGTCGGGCTGAGCCTGGTCGACTTCTGAGCTCCGGCGTCGCAGGGGGCGCATCTGCCTACTCGCCACCGCGTGGGCGGGCTACCGCTGGCTCTTGCAGGCGACGGCAGAAAGAGGAATACACGGAGCCTGATCAATGCAGCAAGACGCCAGCCCCACGCTTTTTCCCGAGGTCGACCCGGCCAGCGGTTTGAAGATCGAGATCAAACCCTACACGAGTCCGGTCGGCGGCTGGGGGTCGGTGTCGTCACTGGTCCAGCACACGCGCCACGAAGCCGCCGCGGGTGCGCTCGCCCAGCTGGTACGGCAGAACAAGCCCGACGGCTTCGCGTGCACGAGTTGCGCCTGGGCCAAGCCGGCCAAGGCCCATCTGGCGGAATTCTGCGAAAACGGTGCCAAGGCCACTTTCGCCGAGCTCACCAGTCGACGCGTGACGCCCGAGTTCTTCGCGCGGCATACCGTGACCGAACTGCGCGGCTGGCCCGACCACGACCTGGAGCACGAAGGCCGGCTTACCACGCCGATGCGCTACGACGCCGCTCGGGACCGCTATGTGCCGGTCGCATGGGACGACGCGTTCGCCGACATCGGACAGCGTCTCGCCGCGATCGGCGCGGTCGATCCGGACGCGACGGTGTTCTACGCGTCGGGCCGCGCCTCGCTGGAGACGTCGTACATGTACGCGTTGCTCGCGCGCCTCTACGGCACCAACAACCTGCCCGACAGCTCGAACATGTGCCACGAGAGCACGTCGGTCGGCCTGAAGGAGGCCATCGGCCAGCCGGTCGGCACGGTGCGCATCGAGGATTTCGACCACACCGACTGCTTCGTGTTCTTCGGCCAGAACGTCGGCAGCAACAGCCCGCGCATGCTGCACCTGCTGCAGGCCGCGAGTCAGCGCGACGTGCCGATCATCGTCTTCAACCCGCTGCGCGAGCGCGGGCTCGAGTACTTCGCAAGCCCGCAGAATCCGCTGCAGATGGCCACCGGCAGCTCGACGCGCATCGCGACGCAGTACCTGCAGGTGCGCCCGGGCGGCGACATCGCAGCCATGGCCGGCCTGTGCAAGGCACTGCTGGAAACGGGCGGAAGCGGTATCGACACCGCCTTTCTCGCCGAACACACGCACGGCTTCGACGAGTTCTCGGGCTATGTGCGGGCGCTGGCCTGGTCGTCGATCGAGGCCGAATCGGGACTCGCGCAGGCCGACCTGCGCGAAGCCGCGCGCGTCGTCGCGGCCTCGAAGGCTGTGATGGGCGTGTACGGCATGGGGCTCACCCAGCACAAGCTCGGCGTCGACAACGTGCGCATGCTCACCAACCTGCTGCTCCTGGGCGGCAACATCGGCAAGCCGGGCGCAGGGCTGTGTCCGGTGCGCGGGCATTCCAACGTGCAAGGACAACGCACCGTCGGCATCTCGGAGAAGCCCGAGCTGGTGCCGCTGGACAAGCTGGCCGAGCAGTACGGCTTCGAACCGCCGACCAAGAAAGGCCTGAACACGGTCGAGGCCTGCGAGGGCGTGCTGGACGGCAGCGTGAAGGCGTTCATCGGGCTGGGCGGCAACTTCATCCGTGCCGTGCCCGACCACCACCGCATGGAGCCCGCATGGACCGGGCTCGAGCTCACGGTGCAGATCGCCACCAAGCTCAACCGCAGCCACCTGGTCAACGGCAAGGTCGCCTACCTGCTGCCGTGCCTCGGCCGCATCGAGCGCGACGTGCAGCTCGGCGGCGAGCAGACCGTGACCGTCGAAGACAGCACGGCGCGCATCCATGCCTCGCGCGGCCACCATGCGCCGGCCAGCAAGCATCTGCTGTCCGAAGCGCGCATCGTGGCGGGCATCGCCAAGGCCACGCTGGCATCGAATCCGAAAATCGACTGGGACACCTGGACCGCCGACTACTCCCGCATCCGCAACGACATCGAAGCGACGTATCCGGACGACTTCCGCGATTTCAACCAGCGCATGCACCAGCCCGGCGGCTTCCCGCGGCCGTTGTCGGCGAACGAACGCAAGTGGAAGACGAAGTCGGGGAAGGCCGAGTTCAAGGTGCCGTCCTCGCTGAGTGCCGCCTTCGAAGGCGACGGAGGCGCCGATGTCCTGCGGCTGATGACGATGCGCAGCAACGACCAGTTCAACACCACCATCTACGGCTACGACGACCGCCTGCGCGGCATCCAGGGCACGCGCGAGGTGCTGTTGATGCACCGTGCCGACATCGCGCGACTCGGCTTCGTCGAAGGCCAGACCGTGACGCTCGCGAGTGCGGCCGGCGACGGCGTGGTGCGCGAAGTGCACGGCCTGCGCGTGACGCCCTACGACCTGCCGGTCGGGAGCTGCGGCGCCTACTATCCCGAATGCAATCCGGTGATGCCGCTCTATCAGTACGCCGAGGAAAGCTTCGTGCCCGCAGCCAAGTCGGTGCCGGTGCGCATCAAGGCCTGACGGCGACGGGCACGGCGGCGTCCACTGCCGCTGCCGGCATCGACGCCGATGAATACGGCGGCACGTGTCCGCCCAGCGCCAGATAGCTCGCCACGCTCAGCATCAGTTCGAGATTGACCTGCTGCGGGTCGCGCGGCACCACGTCGTAGTGGCACAGCGTGCCCAGGATCGTGCCGGCGCTGTCCATCACCGGGACACCGCAATAGGCCTGGATCTGCGAGCGGGTGGGATGTGCCGACAGGCGCTCGTCGATCAATGCGTTGGGCGTCTTGAACGGCATCCCCTGCTCCCGCACGTAGCAGCAATACGTGGCGGTATCCGGCACTTCTTCGGCGGTCGTCGCCAGTGGGTTCTCGACGTCGAAATGAACGACCGCGTTGGCCTTGCCGTTCTCGAAGCGCCAGATGCCGATGAAGCGGTAATCGGTGCGCTTGAGCAGGCCGGCCAGGGCGCTGCGCAGATTCCTGCTCTTCAACGTGACGACGAAATCCGCAAAAGCACGGTTCAGTTCTCGGTCCATGGCGACGCCTCCTGCGGCGAAAGGGATCGAGACTAGCGCCAGTCGGAGAGACTATTACCGCAGAAACGTGACCTAATTTTGTTTCAATGTGAAATATCATTACGAAACACTGTTCAAGGCTTCAGCCAGCATGTCTCTTCCAGGCCGTTGCCTTTCCGTCTCGACCCCGGTTGCCGAGGCACTTCTCGAAGCGCAGCGCCGTGCCATCGGCAGGGAGATCCACGATGCGATCGGCGGCGCACTGGCAGCGGTGCATTTCGATCTCTCGTGGCTGGCCGGCCAGGCGCCGCGCGACGCCGAAGCCCAGGCACGCTTGACCTCCGCTCAGGCAGCGCTGCGTGCGGCGATGGACGCCACGCGCCATGCCGTCGTCCAGCTCTATCCGCCCGACCTGTCCGGCGGGTTGGCGCCGGCCGTCGCCCGGCTCGTGGCCGACTTCGGCCGCCGGACCGGCATCGCCGCCGACTTCGATGCCCTCGACGCCGAAACGACCGATCTCGATGCGCCGCGACAACTCGCCGTCTACCGCACGGCCCAGGAAGCGTTGACCAACATCGCGCGCCATGCGCAGTGCGCGCGCGTTCGGCTCACGCTGCGCGACGAAGGCGGTGCCGACCACGGCGACCTGGTGCTCGAAGTGCGCGACGACGGCTGCGGCTTCTCCCTCGATGCCGCCGTCGCGCGACCCGATGCCTTCGGCCTGCGCGGCATGGCCGAACGCGCGCGCGCCGTGGACGGCCGGCTCGACGTCGCCAGCGCACCGGGTCGGGGAACGTCCGTGACGCTCACGCTGCCCCGATCGTCGGTCCGCCGGGAGGCCGAATGATCGAAGTCGTGCTGTGCGACGACCATGCGCTGGTGCGTCGCGGCATCCGCCAGACCCTGGCCGAAGCGGTCGACATCCGCGTGACCGGCGAGGCGTCGAGCTACGCCGAAGTGCGCGAGCTGCTGCGCACCACGCCGTGCGACGTGCTGCTGCTGGACATCGGCCTGCCCGGCCGCAGCGGCCTGGAAGTGCTGGGCGCGCTGACCGAGGCGGCCTCGCCGATCCGGGTGCTGGTGGTTTCGATGTTCGCCGAGGAACAATACGCGATCCGCAGCCTGCGCGCCGGCGCCCAGGGCTACGTGAGCAAGTCGGGCGATCCGCAGGAACTCATCGCCGCCACGCGCACCGTGGCGCAGGGCCGCAAGTACGTGACGCCGGAGGTCGCGCAGATGCTGGCCGAGAGCGTCTCGCGCCCGGCCAGCGACAACGCCGCCCATACCGTGCTGTCGGACCGCGAACTGCAGACGCTGGTGAAGATCGCATCCGGCAAGCGGCTGTCGGACATCGCCGAGGAGCTGATGCTCAGCCCGAAGACCGTGAGCGTCTACCGTTCGCGGGTGCTCGAGAAGCTGCAGTTGCCCAACAACGCGGCCATCACGGTCTACGCGATCCGCAACAACCTGGTGTGAAAGGCGTACGGCGATGGGCGACAAGATTCTGGTGTTCTACGGCTCGTACCGGTCCGATCGCGTCGGCATCCGGCTGGCCGACTACGTGATCGCCGGCCTCGCGGCGCGGAGCCCGAACTGATCGACGCCAAGGCGGTCGACCTGCCGATGCTCGACCGCATGTACAAGGAACATCCCGAGGGCACGGCACCCGCCGCGATGGAAGCGCTGGCCGGAAAGATCCGCGCGGCGGACGCCTTCGTCTTCGTGACCGGCGAGTACAACTGGGGCCCGCAGCCGGGCCTGAAGAACCTCACGGACCATTTCCTCGAGGAGTGGTTCTGGCGCCCCCGCTGCGGTCGCGAGCTATTCGGCCGGCCGCTTCTCGGGCGTGCGCGCCGGGACGGCATGGCATGGCATGGCATGGCATGGCATGGCATGGCATCCGATGCTGTCAGAGATGGGCATGGTGGTGATCTCAAGCACGCTCGCCGTGGGGCCGATCGCGCAGGCCCTCGACGAAGCGGCCCAGCCGACCGGCAGCGCCGGGGCATCGTTGAACAAGGCGTTCCCGCGCTTCGCGGACGACCTGGCCTGGTGGACGGAAGCGGCGCGGGCGCAGCGGGGAAGAGGGACGTTGCCGTATTGAGGGGATGACTCCGGCCGCCCGTCGGCCGAAACGGACGCCGACGCCTAGCTTGCGCGCGCAGCGGGGGACGAGCGGACGAACAACTGCTCCATCACCGGCGCGCCCCACTGGGTTCCCTGGTGCTCCTCCGCCAGCACGAAACCGTTGCGTTCATAGAGCTTGCGTGCGGCGTCCAGGCCCTTGAAGGTCCACAGCCTCACCTCGGCATGTCCTACGCGGTCGCAGAAGTCGAGCGCTTCCTTCAACAACGCCGCCCCGACGCCGACGCCGCGCAGACCGGTGTCGACGATGAACCAGCGCAGTTGTGCGCCGGTGCCTTTTCCGTGACGACCCGGTTCTCCATCGATGGCGACGGAGCCGACGATGCGTCCCGAGCGCGCAGCCGTCCAGAGCCCGTTGAGCGGCGACGTCAGCCTGCCCGCGAATTCCGCGAGCCCTGCGGCGACCTGGCTTTCGAAGACCTGTCCGAAGCCGCAATGGCGCTCATAGAACGCGAGGTGCATTTCGGTCACGCGGCCGATGACTCCGGGGCGATAACCCTCCGCGATCCTGGCCGCTGCCGCCTCCGACGGCGGCGTCCCGCCCGATCCGGCCAGCGCGTCGGCATAGGTCGCCAGGCCGACACGCACGGCCTCCTGCGCCGGGGCGTCCAGCGCGCCGAGCGCTCCCGAGACCTGCGCGCGACCGAACTTCTCGATCGCTGCGCGGGTTCTCCTCCCCTTGGCGGTCAGGCGGAGATCCTCGATGCGGGCGTCGGCGGCGCGGTTCGATTCGACCAGTTCCCCCGCATCGACGAGCTTACGCAGCAAGCGGCTCACGCTCGACTTTTCCAGTGCCAGGAAAGCGGTCGCATCGCCGGCCGTCATGGAGCCGCGCATGCCGATCTCCATCAGCGCATGAACCGCGGACGGCGGGTAGTCGGTCGCTGCGAGCGTGGGCTGCATGAAGCCCAGCTTGCGCACTACCAGGCGGGACGACGCGCGGATGTCGTCGATCAGATCGTTTTCGAGGGGCTGCACCTCAACTCCAGAAACACCGGAAGGTTGTACCGTACAACTTTATGGATCGGGTTTCACCGCCCGCCCGCGAACATCGTCAGCATCCGCTCCATCAACGCCAGCAGCGGCTGCTCCATCATCGGCAGCACCAGCACGATGCCGGCGAGCCCGGCCGTCAGCGTGACCGGAAAGCCGATCGCATAGATGTTCATCTGCGGCGCCACGCGCGAGATCACGCCCAGCGTCAGGTTGACGAACAGCAGCAGGCCCACCATCGGCAGCGCGATCCACAGGCCGCTCGCGAACAGGTCGGCGCCGAGTTCGTAAACGCGCACGCGCGCGAACGCCTGCAGCAGGCTGGCGCCGATCGGAAAGGCGTCGAAGCTCTTGACGATCGCCATCAGCACCGTAAGGTGGCCGTTGATGGCGATGAACAGCAGCACGGCGATGTTGCCGAAGAAGCGCGATACGGCGCTGACCTGCGCATTGGCCATCGGGTCGAAGAAGGAGGCGAAGTTCAGCCCCATCTGCAGGCCGACGAGTTCGCCGGCCAGCTCGATCGCGGTGAACACCAGCCGCACCGTGAAGCCGATCGCCATCCCGATGCCGACCTGCTGCAACAGCGTGCCGAGCGCGGCCGCGTCGTTCAGGCCGACCCCGGGCTGGCCGACCAGCGTGGCTTGCGCGCACAGGGAGATCAGGAAGGCCAGGCCGATGCGCGCGCGGATCGGGAATGCGCGCGAGGAGAAGATCGGCGCCGTCGTGAACACGCCCAGCACGCGCAGGAAAGGCCACAGCACCGGCGTGAGCCAGCCCATGAGCTGCGCTTCCGTGAAGGTGAGCACGCAGCGGACCGTTCTATCGGACGGTCACAGGACCATCTGCGGAATGGACTCGATGGTGCGGCGGATGTACTCGACCAGCGTGGCGAGCATCCACGGCCCGGCGATCGCGAACACCACGACCGCGGCCACCAGCTTGGGCACGAAGGCCAGCGTCGCCTCGTTGATCTGCGTGATGGCCTGGAAGATGCTGACCACCAGCCCGACCGCCAGCACCACCAGCAGCACCGGCATCGACACCATCAGCAGCATGACGAGCGCGTCGTGCCCCATCGTGAGCACCGTCTCTGCGTTCATGGCGGAACCTTTGCATCGGTGAGCTTCATACCGCGAAGCTGGCCGCGAGCGAGCCGATCAGCAGGTTCCAGCCGTCGGCCAGCACGAACAGCATGAGCTTGAACGGCAGCGCCACCAGCACCGGCGACAGCATCATCATGCCGAGCGACATCAGCACGCTCGACACCACGATGTCGATCACCAGGAACGGGATGAAGATCATGAAGCCGATCTGGAAGGCCGACTTGAGCTCGCTGGTCGCGAAAGCCGGGATCAGCACCCGCATCGGTGCGGTCTCGGCGGTGACGCCGGCCGGCAGTTTGGCCAGGCGCGCGAACAGCGCGAAGTCGGCCTGGCGCGTCTGCTTGAGCATGAAGCCGCGCATCGGCGCCTCCGCCCTGGCGACGGCTTCCTCGAAGCCGATCGCGTTGGTGGTGTAGGGCACGTAGGCCTCGGCATAGACGCGGTCGAAGGTCGGCCCCATGATGAAGAAGGTGAGGAACAGCGACAGCCCGACCACCACCTGGTTGGGCGGCGCCGATTGCGTGCCGAGCGCCTGGCGCAGCATCGACAGCACGATCACGATGCGGGTGAAGCCCGTCATCATCAAGAGGATCGCCGGCAGGAACGACAGCGCGGTGAAGAACAGCAGCGTCTGCAGCGGCACCGAGAAGTTGGTGCCGCCGTTGCCCGAGCCGATCAGCAGCGGCAGCTGGCCGTTGGCGACTCCTTGTGCGTCGGCAGGCAATGCCGCCGACGCTGCCGCAGCGGCGGCGAAAGCTGCCAGCCACGAAAATCTACGCATGCCCGACATCGCCCTTCGCGAGCATCGCCGACAGCGTCGGCAGGGCCGGCAGCGTGTGCAGGCAGGTGATCGACTGCCCGGTCACGCCGAGCACCAGCCAGGTCCGCGCGTCTTCCGGGCCGACCTCGACCGTGAGCACGCGCTGCTGCGGGCCCACGGCCATCGCCGAGACGACCTTCGAGCTCGGCCCGAGATGCCCTCCGTGGAGCGCGCCGCGACGCTGCTGGACGCGCTTGACGATGAAAGGCAGCGTCAGGATCAACGCCACGAAGACGACGATGGTGAGGAGACTGCGGGTCATGGCGGACGGTCTTTCAGCTTCGATTGACGCGGCGCAGCCGTTCCGACGGAGTCACCACGTCGGTCAGGCGGATGCCGAACTTGTTGTTGACGACCACCACCTCGCCTTGCGCCACGAGATAACCGTTGACCAGCACGTCCATCGGCTCGCCGGCGAGCGTGTCGAGCTCGACGATCGAACCCTGGCCGAGCTGCAGCACGTGCTTGATCGGCACCTTCTTGCGTCCGAGCTCGACCGTGAGCTGGACCGGAATGTCGAGCACGCGGTGGATGTCTTGCAGCGGCGCCTGCGCGTTGGCCGCAGCGGGCGCCGCGACGGGGATCGACCCCGCCTCCAGCGCCTCGGCCCAGCCGGCGGCATCGGCTGCGTCGGAGCCGGCGGAAGAAGGGATGCTCTGTTCAATGGACATGGTTGCCTCCGAGCCAGTGCGGGTCGTCCCCGCGCAGGCTCTCGTCGATGCGCAGCGCATAGCGTGCGTTGTGGGTGCCGTAGTGGCAGGCGAATACGGGCGTGCCGTCGACCGATGCGATGACCCGCGGGCTGCGGTCGAACTGGATGAAATCGCCGGGCTTCATCGCCAGCAGCTGGCCGACGGTGACTTCCGGATGCGCGAGTTCGGCCACCAGCGTGACCTCGGCGGCCTGGATCTCGCGCGTCAGCAGGGTGACCCAGCGCCGGTCTTCGGCCATCGCCTGCGCCTGCTGCGCGCCGTAGAGCACGTCGCGGATCGGGTCGAGCGTGCCATAGGGCAGGCAGATGCGCACGGCGCCCTCGAAGTCGCCGATGACGATCTTCAGCGTCGTCACGACCACCTTCTCGGCCGGCGCGGCGACGTTGACGAACTGCACGTGCGTCTCGGTACGCAGGAGCACCAGCTCGATCGGGTAGATGTCCTTCCAGGCCTTGTTGTAGTCTGCCGCGACGATGCCGACGAGACGCTGGATCACGCGCTGCTCGGTCGGCGAGAAATCGCGGCCTTCCATCGGCGCCTGCATCTTGCAGGCGCCGCCGTAGAGCGCGTCGACCAGCGTCGACACCAGCCCGGCCTCGCACGTCACCAGACAGCTTCCGCGCAGCGGACGCATCGACAGAATGCTGAAGCTGGTCGGCGCGGCGAGCGAGCCGATGAAGTCGGCGTAGTTCAGCACCTCGACCGGTGCGATCGAGATCTCGGCGCTGCGGTGGATGAACTGGAACAGGCCGACCCGGAAGTTCCGCAGCAGCCGCTCGTTGACGATGTCGAGCGTCGGCATCGGGCGGCGCACCAGGCGGTCGGCCACGGACAGGTCGTAGTCGCGCGAGGCGGCCGCGGCCATGCGCTCGACCGGGTCGGGCGTCGAGGCCTGCGCTGCCGGCTCCGGGACCGGCTGCGAAGGCGATGCGGTGGATTCATCCATGACGGCGTGGTCCGGTGGTCACTGGACGATGAAGCTGGAGAACAGCACGCCGAGCACCGGGCTCGGCGCCACGGCACGGCGGCTCTTCCTGCGCACCGGCGCTTCTTCTTCCTCGTCGTCTGTCTTGGCGACCTTGGCCGCCTTGCGCGGCATGGGCGCCTCGACTTCGTAGCCGAGCACGCGCGAGACCTCGTCCATCACGTCGGTGGCCAGCTTTTCCTTGCCGTCGCGCCCGAGCACTTCCGACGACGTCCGCTGCGAGACCAGCAGCAGGAGGCCACTGCGGATCTTCGGCTGCATCAGCTTGATGCGCTCGACCGACTTTTCGCTCTCCAGCTCCAGCGTGATGCCGATCTGCGCCACGCGCTCGCCGCCGGGGTCGGCCAGGTTCACGATCATGTTGTCCAGCGCGAGAAAGCTCGGCTTGGCGTCCTTGGACGGTTCGGCCGCGGCGACTTCGGCATGGTCGTCCGCATGTCCCTGCTTGCCGAGGAAGAACCAGGCGCCGGCGCCGCCGCCGGCCAGCAGCACGACGGCGAGGACGGTCACCAGCAGGGTCTTCTTCCCCTTCGGTTTCGCGGTGGCCGTTGCGGCGGTGGCGGCGGGCGCGGCGGGCTTGGCTGACACGGTGTTTCCTTGGTTCGCTTCGTTTGCTCGACTCTGTCTATGGCGCAATTATTCGATCGCACCGTCGGACGAAGTCCGCGATAAGCGGCAGGAAAGCCGTGCATTAAGGCCGCTTCGACGCGGCGCTCAGACGTAGAGGTCGAGCGATCGTGCACCGCCGGAGCGTGCCGGGCCGCCGGTCGCGCCGACGGCCGGCGTGGCCGCGTCCCGGCGCGCCGGCGACATCCGCTGGCCGGATGCGGTGTCGGCATCGGACGAGCCGCCCGATCCCCCGGCCCCACCCGACCCGGACTGCGCACCGCCCGCGCCCCACTGCCCCGCGACGGACGCGTCCGACAGCACCATGCCCTCGGCGCCCATCATCTGCCGCAGTTGCGGCATCGCCTGCGCCAGCAGGGTCCGCGTCTCGGCTTGGTCGGCACGGAACACCACCTGCGCCTCGTTGCCCTTGACCTGCACGTCGACCGACACCGGACGCCCGCCGACTTCGACGGTCAGCGAGGCGTTCTGGTTCTTCTGCGCGACCACCTGCGCCAGCCAGCCGTTCATCGCGTCGGCCGACCGGTCGGCGGCGCCCGGCGCTCCACCGGCGCCGGCGACCGCACCCGCGGCATCGACCGGCGTCGTGAAAGCCGATGCGGCGAAGGCATTGCCACCGCCGGGCGCCGACGCATCGCCGCCCGCGGCGTGCGCCATCGAGAGCACGCGCTCGAAGCGGCGCAGCAGCGGCGACGATTCGCCCGCGGCCGCGCCGGCCAGTGCCGCCGCGCCGAGCGAATCGGTCGCACGGCCGGCTGCGGCAACCGCCGCCGTCGCCACGTTCCCGGCCGGTGCCTGCTGCGCGGCGCGCTCGGCGACGGCCTGGGCGATGGCGCGTTGCGCCTGTTGCGCGGCGGCCGATGAGGCGCTGGAAGACACGGCGGCCGTCGCGGCCGCAGTGGCGATGGCCGAAACCGGCGGGACGCCATCGGCGAGCGCAGCCTGCGCGGTGCCGTTGGCGATCGCAGGTGCGGATGGTGGGGATGCGGATGCGGATGCGGCTGTGTCGGGCGCCGAGGCTGGCGCTGCACGCAGCGCCGGGTCGCGCACGGCGCCGGCGACCTGCGCGACAACGTCCGAGTCCGGCATGACGGCGCCGGCGACGGCGACCGTCGCGGAAGTCGTTGCGGCTACGGCCGCCGTCCCGACCGCAACGGCGGCGGCAACGGCTGCGTAGGCCTCCGTCCCACCGGCACCTTGAACGTCCGACGCATCGCCGGCCCGAACCGCCGGGCCCGCCGCGACGGACTGCACCCCCTGCACCGGAGGCACCGTCTTCGGCACGACGGTGGAACCATGCGCGGCACTGCCCAGCGTGCTCTGCGCGAGCAGCAACGCGCTGCCGGACAAGTCCGGCTGCGCGGAAAAGGGCGGTGCGTCGCCGACCGCGCCGCCGGGTGGCGAAGATGTCCGCGCATTGGAAAGCACCGGCAGGGGCGGTGCGCCACCTGCAGTCGGCGCCGACGAATCCGTGGCCACCGCGTCCGTCTCGTCCGTCTCGTCCGTCTCGTCCGTGTCGTCCACTTCGTCCGCCGTCCGGGCGTCGCCGCTCGCGTCGCTCCTGCGGACCTCTGCGCCGCCATCGCCCGCGCCCGGGCCGCGCGCCGGTGCTTTCCAGTCGGCGCCACGCTGCTTTGCGGACGCGGTGTCTGCCGGCGCCGCGGCATTCGACGCCGACAGGGCCGAAGCGAAGCTGCCGTCGCCGCCCTTCCCGCCATCGGCCGCCGTCGGCGATGCGCCGGCCCTGCCCGCAGCGCGCGCAGCACCCGTGGCTGCCAGCATCGAAGCGCTGTTGCCGAGCTCGATCGCCATCAGAAGCCTCCGCCGAAGTTCGTGTTCGCACTGGCCTGCTGCTCCCGTCGACGCCGGTACTGCATGGCCGCCTGCTCGTCCGACTGCTTCTGCTCGCGCCGGTCCAGCACCTGCTGCAGGCTGCGTGCACGGGCGGTGGTGAGCTGGCGCAGGCTCTCCAGGCGCGCCTCGGCTTCGCGCAGCGCCACGGTCTGGCGCTCCATGCCGCGCGCATGGTCGGCGACGATGCCGGTCTGCAGGCCGATGGCATGCGTCAGGCGCGCCATGAACTGGTAGTGGTGGCGCATGATTTCGGGGATGCAGCTGGACTGCTTTTCCGCCCAGCGCTCGGTGCATTCGCTGGCGTAGCTGTCGAGCTGGTCGAGCTGCGCGCGGGCGTTGATCCACGTCCGGCGCGCGTGCGCCACGACCTGCGCCACGGCGTCGCGACGGTCCAGCGCCTGCGAGAGCGCGAGTTCGAGTCCATTCATTGCCGGCATGCGGATTCCTTTCCGTGTTCGATGGGTGTGTTCATGCGAGCGTCCGGCCCATGCCTTCGATGCTCCGTGCGAGCGTCGCGCCTTCGTGCATGCCCTGCTGCAGGAAGTTCTCCATCGACCCCTGCAGCCGGATCGCTTCGTCCAGCGCCGGGTCGCTGCCCGCCACGTAGACGCCCAGGCGCACCAGGTCGCGGCTCTTGCGGTAGCGCGAATAGACGGCGCGAAAACGCCGCGCGGCGTCCAGGTGCGGCTGCGAGACGACGTTGTGCATCACGCGCGAGGCCGACTGCTCGATGTCGATGGCCGGGAAGTGCGCTTCTTCGGCGAGCGCGCGCGACAGCACGATGTGGCCGTCGAGGATGGCGCGCGCCGCGTCGGCGATCGGGTCCTGCTGGTCGTCGCCTTCGGACAGCACGGTGTAGAAGGCGGTGATCGAACCGACGCCGTGCAGCCCGTTGCCGCTGCGCTCCACCAGCTGCGGCAGCTTGGCGAAGCACGACGGCGGATAGCCCTTGGTGGCGGGCGGTTCGCCGATGGCGAGCGCGATCTCGCGCTGCGCCATCGCATAGCGCGTGAGCGAATCCATCAGCAGCAGCACGTGCCGGCCCTTGTCGCGGAAGTGTTCGGCGATGGCCGTCGCATAGGCCGCGCCCTGCATGCGCAGCAGCGGTGGCGCATCGGCCGGCGCGGCCACCACCACCGAACGAGCACGGCCCTCGGCGCCCAGGATGTCCTCGATGAATTCCTTGACCTCGCGCCCGCGTTCGCCGATCAGCCCGACCACGATCACGTCGGCCTCGGTGTAGCGCGCCATCATCCCGAGCAGCACGCTTTTTCCGACACCCGAACCCGCGAACAGGCCGATGCGCTGGCCGCGGCCGACGGTGAGCAGCGCGTTGATCGCCCGCACGCCGGTGTCGAGCGGCTCGCGCACCGGGTCGCGGTCCATCGCGTTGATCGGCTGGCGGTCGAGCGGCTCGGCGGTCACGTCGCGCACCGGACCCTGGTGGTCCATCGGACGGCCCTGCGGATCGACCACGCGGCCGAGCAATCCCTGGCCGAGCGGCAGGCGCAGCGCGCCGATGCGCATCGACACCTCGCGCTCCGGTTCGCCCAGGCGCGGCACCGGCACGTAGGGCGCGGCCGGCACGACGCTGGCGCCGCTGGACAGCCCGTGCACGTCGCCGGCCGGCATCAGGAAGGCGCGGTCGCTGGAAAAACCCACCACCTCGGCCAGCACCGGCGGCTGCGTGCCCATGCGCACCATGCACTGCGAGCCGACCGGCGCGCGGATGCCGGTGGCTTCGAGCACCAGCCCGGCCAGGCGCGTCAGCGTGCCGTGCACTTCGAGCCCCGGCGCCTGCGCGACGCGCGCGCAGGCATCGGCCATGAAGCGTTGCCAGGCCTGGACTTCAGGCGGCATGGTCGTGCGCTTCTTCATGCGCCGGGTCGGCCGCGTCTTCGTGCCACGGCATCGACAGCCCCAGGCTCGCGACCGCGCGCGCCCAGCGCGTCGCCATGCCGCCGTCGACCACCGCGCCGGCCGATTCGATGCGGCAGTCGCCGGGCGCGACGCCGGCATCGGTGACCACGGTGACCGGCCGGCCGGCGAATTCGGCCCGCAGATGGACATCGAGTGCCTCGAAATCCGCGGGCGCCAGGCGCACGCAGGCGCTCCTGCCGTCGGCGCGCAGCATGCCGACGGCTTCGCTCACCACCGGCGCCAGCACCTGCGGATCGAGCGCCATCTCGCGACGCAGCACCTGGCGCGCCAGGGCGCAGGCGATCTCCAGCGTGCCGCGCGCGATGTCCTGCTGCGCGTTCGCGAGCCCCGCCTCGGCGGCGGCGAGCAGCGCGGCGAGCCGGCGCGCGGTGTCCTGGCCGTGCGTCGCGAAGTAACCCTCCATCTGCGCCTGCGCCTCGCCGAAGGCTTCCTCGCGCCCGGCCGCATGGCCTTCGGCCACGCCCCGGGCATGCGCCTCGCCCAGCGCCTCGGGGTCGGTCGTGCCGCCGCCCGGCTCGCCGAGCACGGCGTTCGGATCGACGTTGCCGAACTGCCAGGCCGAGTAGCCGGCGATGTCCTCGCTCGGGATGAACGCGCCGCGCATCGGTCTAGACGAAGCCGCCATCCGCGCCGCCTCCGAGAACGATCTGGCCTTCGTCGGCCAGGCGGCGCAGCGCCTTCAGGATTTCCTTCTGCTGCGCCTCGACTTCCGACAGTCGCATCGGGCCGCGCGATTCGAGGTCCTCGCGCAGCGACTCGGCCGCGCGCGAGGACATGTTGGCCAGGAACTTGTCGCGCAGCGGCGGCGCCGCGCCCTTGAGCGCGACGATCAGCGTTTCGGACGCGACTTCCTTGAGCACCAGCTGGAGCGACTTGTCGTCGAGCTTCAGCACGTCGTCGAAGACGAACATCAGGTCGGCGATCTGCTGCGCGAGCTCGTCGCTGTGCATGCGGATCGCGTCGAGGGCCTGCGTGTCGATGCCCGCGCCGAGCATGTTGATCATTCCGGCCGCGGTCTTGGCGCCGCCGAGCGAGGCCTTCTTGATCTTGCCGCCCCCGGCCAGCACGCGCGACATCACCTCGTTGAGGTCTTCCAGCGCAGCCGGCTGGATGCCTTCGAGCGTGGCCACGCGCAGCAGCACTTCGGCACGCTGCCCTTCGGGCAGCGTCGCCAGGATGGCCGAAGCATGTTCGGGTTCCAGGTGCACCAGAATCGCCGCGACGATCTGCGGATGCTCGACCTTGAGCACCTCCGCCACCGACGGCGCGTCCATCCACTTGAGGTTCTCGATGCCGGTGAGATCGGCCGTCTGCAGGATGCGGTCGACGATCATCGTCGCCTTCTCGTGGCCCAGCGCATGGTGCATCACCGCGCGCACGTAGTCGCCGGTGTCGGCCGCGAAAAGGCTCTGCCCGGCGGTCGAGGTGACGAAGCGGTCGGCCACCTCGCCGAGCCGTTCGCGCGACACCGCGCGCGTCTTCGCGATGGTCTCGCCGATCTTCTGCACCTCACGCGGCGACAGGTGCCGCAGCACTTGCCCGGCCTCCTCCTCGCCGAGCGACATCAGCAGGATCGCCGCGTCGCTGAGTCCCTGGTCGTCCATGGCCATCGTGTTCCGTTCCGCCTGTCAGGCGCTCGCTGCCGCGTCGCCGTTGACCCACGACTTGACGATGTTGGCCACGGCGACCGGGTTCTGCCGCGCCATCTGGCGCGCACCTTCGAGCCGCGCCTGTTCCGGCACGACCTGCGACTCCTGCGCCGCAAGCGACGGGCCGGGCAATGCCGCCGCCTCCTGCTGCGGCGCACCCAGCGACGGCCGCTGCGGTTCTTCGGAAAGCAGGGCGTCGAGGTTGCCGCCCGGTCCCGCGAGCGCTGCCACCGCCGCGGACGGCGCGGGCTCCGGTGCGGCGATGCGCATCGCCTTGATGCCGGGGCGCACCATGCCGAACAGCACCATCACGCCGAGCAGCGCCAGCCCGAGCGGCCAGGCGAAGCTGCGTGCGAGGTCCAGCAGTTCGGGGCGCCTCCACATCGGCACCTCGACCACGTTGTCGACCGCCACCAGGAACGGCGTGTTCATGAGGTTGACCGAATCGCCGCGCTCCTTGCTGAAACCGATGGTCTCGCGGATCAGGGCGGTCATCTGCTCGATCTGCTGCGCCGAGAGCGCCGTCGGCGTCGCCCCCGGCTTGCCCTGCGCATCGGCCACGTTCTGGTAGTTGACCACCACCGCCGCGCTCAGCCGGCGCACCTGGCCGACCGCGCCGCGCGTCGTCTTGACGGTCTTGTCGACCTCGTAGTTGGTCGTCGACTCGCGCTTGCCCGGCGGCTTGGCGGCGCCGGGCGCGGCGGCCGTCGGCGAGAGCGGCGCGGCGGCACCGTTGATCGGCGCCGTGGAGGCCGTCGGCGGCTGGTTGGACGTGGCGCCGGGCACGCCGGTCGCGGCGGCGGCGCCGAGGGCCGCCGCGCCGGTGGTTTCCACGGTCTGCTGGCTGCGCACGGCGCTGGCTTCGGCGGAAAGGTTGGGCTTGTGCTCCTCCGACGTGGCCTCGGTCTGCGAGAAGTCGACATCGGCCGTGACCTGCGCCTTGACGTTCTGGCGGCCGACCACCGGCTCCAGGATGTCGAGGATGCGGCGCGTGTACTGCTGTTCGAGCTGCTGCACGTACTGCAACTGCTGGCCGTCGACCGCGCCGGCCGTGCCCGCGGCGTCGCCGGTGTTCGACAGCAGCTTGCCGCTGTCGTCCAGCACGCTCACGGCCGAGGGCGACAGCTCGGGCACGCTCGACGCGACCAGATGCACGATGCCGGCGATCTGGCCGCGCTCCAGCGTGCGGCCCGGGTAGAGGCTCAGCAGCACGGAGGCCGACGGCTTCTGCTGCTCGCGGAAGAAACCGTTCTGCTGCGGCAGCGCCAGGTGCACGCGCGCGCTCTGCACCGAACCCAGCGCCTGGATCGAACGCGTCAGTTCGCCTTCGAGGCCGCGCTGGAAGCTCAGTTTCTCCTGGAACTGCGTCATGCCGAAGCGGTTGTTCTCCATCAGCTCGAAGCCGGCCACCGAGCCCCTGGGCAGGCCTTGCGACGCGAGGCGCAGGCGCACGTCGTGCACCTTGTCGGCCGGCACCATCACCGCGCCGCCGCCCTCGGCGTATTTGTAGGGAACGTTCATGGTCGCGAGCTGCGCGATGACGGCGCCGCCGTCCTTGTCGCCCAGGTTCGCGTAGAGCACGCGCCAGTCGGGCTGCCGGCCGATCACGATCGCCGCGACGGCCACCGCCACCAATACGGCCGCGCCCACGGCCAGCCGCAGGCGCTGGCCGCGGTCCATGAAGGCGAGCCGGCCCGACCACGGCGCGGCCTGGGGAACGACGACGGTGGCGGCGGGAAGTTGGGCAACAGCGGACATGCGTCGATTATTCGAGCCGGGCGCTTGCGCATAAGTCCGATAAAGCGCTGCTTTCCCCGTCATTTCCCGGGGATCGTCTCCGCCGGCGCGCCCTAGCATTCCCTGCATGGACCTCCGCCTCACACCCGTCACTTCCCCCCTCACCTCCGGCCCGCCGGGCACGACGCGCGGCGCCGGAGCGGTCGCCGACACCGGCTTCGCCGGCGCGCTGTCGGGCGCGTTGAAGGAAGTCAGCGCCTCGCAGAACGAGGCGACCTCGCTGCAGCGCGAGGTCCAGCTGGAGAATCCGAACGTGAGCCTGGAGCAGACGATGGTCGCGATCCAGAAGGCGCAGATCGGCTTCCAGGCCACGATGCACGTGCGCAACCGGATGGTGCAGGCCTACACGGACATCATGAACATGCAGGTGTGACGATCCCCGACGAAGACCCGGTGCGCGATGGCGCCGGATGAGTCGATCGTCGCCGCCGGGTCCTCCACCCGGTGGACGTCGTCGAGACGGATCTCGGCGCGGGCCCGTTGCAGGGCCATTTCCTCACCCGCCCGAACTCATTGCGGGTTCTGGCGATACCGCCCTTCCCGGCTTCTCAGTGGATCACCTGCAGCTTCGCGTCGAACAGCTGATCGAACTGCGACAACCACGGCTCGGCCAGCACGCGGATCTCGGCGTCGTGGCGCAGGATGCGCTGCATCACGCGCAGCTTCTCGACGCGGTCCTCGCGCGGCAGTTCTTCGGTGCGGGCCTTGAAGCGCAGTTGCTCGATCAGGACCGCGCAGACGCCTTCGCAACGAACCACGGCGTCCCAATCCTCGCTGCGGGCGGCCTCGAGCATCTGGCGGCTGGCCTCCTCGATGGCCTGGTAGTAGTTGAGCAGCGTGTCCTGCATCTGAAGCTCCGTCCGAAGGTCGTGCGTGTCGACGGCTGCGCGGATCACCCGAATGCCGTTCATGACGGTTGCACGTTGCGAAGACGGCCCATTTCCTTCCAGCCGTCGGCGACCGGCGCGATCAGCGCCGCGACTTCGGTGAGCGCTGCCGCGTCGTTGCGGATGTTCGCATGCGTCAGGCGACCGATGCAGTAGTCGTAGAGTGCGCGCAGGCGGGCCGCCAGGTCGCCGCCGCGGGCTTCGTCCAGTCCGCCTTTCAGGCCCTCTTCGAGCAGCCGCACGGCGCGCTGGATCTGCATGCCCTTGCCTGCGACATCGCCGCGCGAGAGCGCGCCGCGTGCCGCGTTCACGGCCTGCAGCAGGCCGTCGAACACCATGACGATGAGCTGGTGCGGATCGGCACCGGCGATGGCGGACTGGGCGCCGACGGTCTTGTAGGCAGCGGCGGCGCGGAGACTTGGAGGGGTGTACATGGCAGGTTTCCTTGGCAGTGCGTTTGCGTTTCTTGTATTTGTTATCGGCATCCCGCCGTCGAACTCAACGACTAGATTCAACCGGTCGGTCAACTGGTCGATTTGTTCCACAGCGTGATCTGCTGGGTCACGTAGGTGTTCAGCGCGGTCAGCGAGGCGATGGTGGTGTCGAGCGTGGCATATTGCTTGCGCAGCCGCGCCTCGGTGAGCGTCAGGCGGTCGTTGACCTTGTCCTGGTCCTTGCCGTTGGCCGTCTTCTGGGCCTGCAGCGAGATGGTCTTGGCGTCGAAGGTGCCGGAGGTCGTGATGGCCGCCTGCGTGAAGGCCGACAGCCGGGTCGCGAAACCGGTCGCGGCGTCGTTGCCGCCGGTCGCATCCGCCGCGGCCGAGAAGAACTGCTTCACCGCCGCCGGATCCTTGAGCGCGCTGTCGAGCTTGGTGGCGTCCACCACCAGGTTGCCCGCGCCGGCCTTGGCGATCGAGATGCCGAGGTCCGACAGCTGGCGGAGCGTGCCGCCGCCCGACGACGCACCCACCAGCCGGCGCAGCGCGTTCTGCAGGCCGGCGGTGGTGGCGTCGCCCTGCAGCAACGCCGCAGTCTTCGAATCGGCGTCGTACTTGGTCGCCGCGTTGAGCATCGTGTTGGTGGCGTTGTAGGCCGTCACGAAGGCGTTGATCGCGTCCTTCATCGAGGTGGTGTCGTTCGACGCGGCGATGTCGACGCTGCCCGTGGTGACCTGCGAGAGCGTCAGCGACAGGCCCGGAATGGTGTCCGCCAGCGTGTTGCTGGCCGACGCCACGGCGACGCCGTTGATCGTCGCCTTCGCATTCAGGCCGTACTGCACCGGGTTGGCCGCCATGCCGGCGCCCGCCGACGGATCGTCGAAGGCGAGCGCGCCCAGCCCCGGGGAACCCGCCGCGGCACTGCCGTCGTCGCTGGCCTGCACGCGAAAGCCGGCCGCCTCGCCGGTGGCGGTGGAACGCATCAGCAGGCGGTCGCCGGTGACGTCCTTGAGCACCGTCGCCGTGACGCCGCCGCCGGCCGCGTTGATCTTCTGCGCGATGGCGGCCATGTCGTCGGTCGCATCGATGTCGACCGAGACCGCGCCGGCGCTTCCGGCCGCGAAGGTCGGGGCGGCATCGGCACTCCAGGTGCCCAGCTGGATCGACAGCGTGCCGCCGCCTACCGTTGTGCCGCTCGCGACCGCCGCCGACGCCACCGATTGCGAGCGCGCCAGCTGCGATACCGCCACGCCGAACGAACTGAGCGACGCCGCCGAACCGGCCGTGACGCTCGCCGAGACCGCCGCACTGTTGCTCGACGCGACCGATTTCGACGTCCAGGTGGCTGCCTTGGCCAGTGCCGTCACCGTGTCCGACAGCGTCGATATCTGCGACTTGATCGAGCCGAAGGCGGAAATCTTGCTGTCCAGGGTGGTCGCCTTGGTCTGCAGCGAGGTCAGGGGTTTCTTCTCCAGCGCCATCAGCTTGGTGATGGTGCTCTCGACGTCGATACCGCTGCCGATGCCTAACGATTGGATCGTGGCCATTGCGTTCTCCAGAAAATAAAAGGCGGCGACGGAGATTGTCCGTTCGCCGCCTTGGGGTGAACCTTTCAGGAGACCCGTGAACGGGCCCCAGTTCGCACGTTCACTTCAGCAGCGACAGCACGTTCTGCGGCAGCTGGTTGGCTTGCGCGACCATGGCGGTGCCGGCCTGCTGCAGGATCTGCGCGCGCGACATGTTGGCGGTTTCCGCGGCGAAGTCGGCGTCCTGGATGCGGCTGCGCGATGCGGAAAGGTTTTCGGTCGTGGTCGCCAGGTTCGAGACCACCGACTCGAAGCGGTTCTGGATCGCGCCGAGATCGGCACGTGCGCCGTTGACGGACTTGAGGGCGGCGTCCATCGCGAGGATCGCGTTGTCGGCGCCGTCGACGGTGTCGACGGAAAGGCCGGCAAAACCGGTCTGCGCGGTGCCGGCGGTGGAAAGCACGGCGGCCGTCGTGCCGGCCGTCAGGCCGGTATTGGTCAGCGTGCCGCCGATCGTGATGGGCGTGCTGCCCGAGCTCGTCAGGGTGATGGCGCCGGTGGTGGCGTCGGCCGTTGCGACCACGCCGGTTTCGCCGGTCTTCTTGTTGATCGCGGCGGCGACGTTCACGCCCTGGGTGGCGGCATCCGTACCTGTGACGACCGCGCCGATGCTCATGCCGTTGATCGTGAAGGCGTTCGCGGTGATGCCGCCGAAGCCCGCAGGTGCCGCACCGGCCGAGGTGGCGGAGTAGGTGTCGACGCTGGTCCAGGAACCGAGCGTTGCGATATTGGCATCGGCGATACCTGACACGCTGATGGTTTCGCCCTGGTTGGCGCCAACCTGGAATTTCTGCGCGGTGAACGAACCGTCGATCAGCTTGGTGCCGTTGAACGAGGTGGTGTCGGCGACCCGGTCGATTTCAGCCTTGAGCTGGGAAACTTCCTTCTGCAGCGCGACGCGGTCTTCGGAGGAGTTGGTCGCGTTGCGGGACTGCACCGCCAGCTCGCGGATGCGCTGCAGGTTGTTGCCGATGGTGCCGAGCGCACCTTCGGCCGTCTGCGCCAGCGAAATGCCGTCGTTGGCATTGCGGCCGGCTTGCGTCAGGCCCTTGATCTGCGCGGTCATGCGCTCGGAGATGGCGAGGCCGGCGGCGTCGTCCTTGGCGCTGTTGATGCGCATGCCGGAAGACAGGCGCTGCATCGAGGTGGCCAGCGAACTCTGGTTGGAAGCCAGGTTGCGTTGAGCGGTGAGAGAGCTGATGTTGGTATTGATGATCGAGGCCATGACGAGACTCCTAGCGGTTGATGGGTTGCGGCATCTCTGCCACCGGTCGAACCCCGCTTCGAGGCCCGATGAGTGGTTTTCGGGCGATCGACACCGACCCTTTAGCTTTTTATTTCTGAATTTTTTCCTCAAGAAATGTTTCGACGGGAGGAGTGCATCGCGTGGGTGGTTGTCACCCGGCTTGACTTCACGCGGTGCGACGCTGTCTCTCATCTGCAACAATTCAGAGAAATTATGAAGAAATGGTGCAGATTGAAAGACCGGTACGCATCATCAGGTGCAATTTTGCATTCCCACCAAATATGAATAAAAGTGAACTTATGGATAGCAACAAGCGCTTATCTGAACGTTAAGTACAAAACCAAAGTGCTCATTCAAAAATTATGAATTCTTTGGTTGTAGGGATTTGCCTTGCGTAGCTGTCAGGGAGTCTGAGGTTGTTAACAGTTACTTACCTATTAAAGTTTTTGTTACGGCCCTCAGAATCGGCCTATCGAACGACAGGACCTCGGTCCAAAAGGTAACTGAAATGACGAGTGAACAGATGCTGGCGGAAATCAAGGAAGCCAACCTGACGTACCTCATGCTCGCGCAAAGCCTGATCCGTCAGGACAAGCCGCAGGCCCTGTTCCGTCTCGGCATTTCCGAAGAATCGGCCAGCCTCATCGAAATGCTGTCGCCGGCGCAGATCATGAAGCTGGCTTCCGGGAACATGTTGCTGTGCCGCTTCCGCGCCGGTGACGACATGGTCTGGAATCTGCTGACCAACCACAACGTCGCAGGCCGCACCGCGAACGACGCCACGACGCGGCTGCACGCCAACATCGTGATGTCGAGCGGCTTCGCCGAAACGTCGTTCTGAAGTCGGGGACCGTCACCATGGCCGTACAGAAGAGCATCCTCGCCGAATCGCGTCAGATCGAGCGCGCCGTCAGCCTGATCGAGATGGGGGCCCGCCTGCAGGTGCTCGAAAGCGAGACCTCGCTGTCCTACGAGCGCCTGCTGCGACTCTACAAGGAGGTCGCCGGCAAATCACCCTCGAAAGGTCAGCTCCCGTTCTCGACCGACTGGTTCCTCACCTGGCAGCCGAACATCCATGCGTCGCTGTTCCAGAACATCTACACCTACCTCAACAAGACCAGCGCCATCGACGGCATCGACGCGCTCATCAAGGCATACCAGCTCTACACCGAGCAGACCGGCGCCTGCGGCCTGGAGCAGCAGCTCTCCATCACGCGCGCCTGGCGGCTGGTGCGCTTCATGGAAAACGACATGCTCGCCATGACGAAGTGCAGCAGGTGCGGAGGCCACTTCGTGACCGAACCGTACGAGAACGCGCGCAACTACGTGTGCGGCATGTGCGAGCCGCCGGCACGCGCAGGCAAGGGTGCGGCGGCCGGAAGCATCCAGCTGCAGTGACACCGCGACGCTGCGACACCGAGCGGTCGTCTAAGACATGAGAAGGGCCCTTTCGAGGGCCCTTTTTCATCGACCGTCGCGAACTCGTGGCAGGCCCAATAAGGATTACTGAACCTCCAGAAGCGCCATGTTCGTCATCATCGGTTACCTCGTCGCCATCGGCTGCATCTTCGGCGGCTACATCATCCACGGCGGCAACATCGCGGTGGTGCTGCACGCCCTGCCGATCGAGATGATGGTGATCGGCGGCGGCGCCATCGGTGCCTTCGTGGTCAACAACCAGCCCAAGGTGCTCAAGGGCACGCTCAAGCTGGTGCCGCAGGCCTTCAAGGGTTCGAAATACACCAAGGCGCGCTACCTCGACCTGATGGCGCTGCTCTACGACATCCTGCAGAAGGCGCGCAAGGACGGCCTGATGTCGATCGAGAAGGACGTGGAGACGCCGCAGGACTCGCCGATCTTCCAGAAGTACCCCAAGCTCGCGGCGGACCACCACGTGGTCGAGTTCACGACCGACTACCTGCGCATGATGGTCTCGGGCAACCTGAACGCGCACGAAATCGAGTCGCTCATGGACAGCGAGATCGACACCCACCATTCCGAGGCGCACGCACCCGTGGCGGCCATCGCGCGGCTGGCCGGCGGACTGCCGGCCTTCGGCATCGTGGCCGCCGTGCTCGGCGTGGTGAACACGATGGGCTCTGTCGGCCAGCCGCCGGCGGTGCTCGGCGGGATGATCGGCTCGGCGCTGGTGGGCACCTTCCTGGGCATCCTGCTGGCCTACGGCATCGTAGAGCCGCTCGGCGGCCTGCTCGAGCAGAAGGTGGAAGACGGCAGCAAGGAGCTGCAGTGCATCAAGACCACGCTGCTGGCCAGCATGCAGGGCTACAACCCGACGACCGCGATCGAGTTCGGTCGCAAGGTGCTGTTCTCCACCGACCGTCCGAGCTTCACGGAGCTCGAGGCCTACGTGAAAAAGAAATGACCAAGAAGCTCCAGCCGATCATCATCAAGCGGGTCAAGAAGTCGGCCCATGCCCATCATGGCGGCGCCTGGAAGATCGCGTATGCCGACTTCGTGACGGCCATGATGGCGTTCTTCCTGCTGATGTGGCTGCTGGGCTCGACCGCGCAGGGCGACCTGCAGGGCATCGCCTCCTACTTCAATTCGCCGCTTAAGGTGGAGATGGCGGGCGGACCGGGCTCGGGCAGCAGTTCGAGCATCGTCACCGGCGGCGGCACCGACCTCACGCGCACCAACGGACAGGTCAAGAAGTCCTCGGACGGCAAGGGCAAGGACGGCGGTGCGCTCAACGAGGAGAACTCCCGCGGCGAGCAGGCCAGGCAGGACGCGCGCCGCATGAATTCGCTGCGCGCGAAGCTCGAATCGATGATCGAGTCGAACCCGCGCCTGCGCGAATTCCGCTCGCAGATCCGGCTGCAGGTGACGCCCGACGGGCTGGAGATCCAGATCGTCGACGACAAGAACCGCCCGATGTTCGACAGCGGCAGCGCGCTGGTCAAACCCTACATGCGCGACATCCTCCAGGAGATCGGCGCGGCGCTCAACGGCATCGAGAACCGCGTGAGCCTGGCCGGGCACACCGACGCCGCGCCCTACGGCAACGGCGAGCGCGGCTACGGCAACTGGGAACTCTCCGCCGACCGCGCCAACGCCTCGCGCCGCGAGCTGGTCGCCTCCGGCATGCCCGACGACAAGCTGGTGCGCGTGGTCGGTCTGGCCGCGAGCGACCTGCTGGACAAGGACAACAAGCTGGCACCGGTCAACCGGCGGATCAGCGTGACGGTGCTGACGCGGGATGCCGAGTCGCGGTTGTTCGGCGGGGCGCGCATGGAAGGAAACGATGCGGTGAAGGCGATCACGGAGCAGATCAACAAGGAGCAGCCGAAAGCGGATGCGGCGGCTGCGGCGGGAACTGCCGCGTCGCCGGGCCGCAGCGCATCGGTTTCGCCGGTTTCGCCGGTTTCGCCGGTCAGACACTGACAATATCCTGGACGCTCTCTTCCGCTGCATGGCTGGCCTTCCCGATAAAAAACAAGAGGCGAATTCGGACAGCGTCCGGAGATCGAACGTGAAGAAGCTCGATGTCCCGGACATCTCGAAAGGCGCCGTTTTCCCCCTCTGATCCGCCTTTAGATTTCCTGCCCGCTCCGGACAATCCATGACAACGCACCACGCAACGCCATGGAATCCAGCAGCCAGGACAAGCAACTCCCCGCCACCCAGCGCAAGCTCGACCAGGCGCGCAAGGACGGCCAGGCCGCGCGCTCGCGCGACCTGTCGAACCTCGCGGTGGTGGGCACCGGTGCGGTGGCGCTGCTGCTGCTCGCACCGGCGGGTTTCGACCATTTGCGCGCCGCGCTGGTGCAGGCGATGGTGTTCGATGCCGGCAGCGTCGCCAACCCGGCCGACATGCTCACGCGCCTGGGCAAGCTGGTGGGCGCCGGCATGCTGGTGGCGACGATCTTCGCGGCCATCGTGACCGCCGCCGCACTGGGCAGCGCCGTCGCGGCAGGCGGCTGGGTCGCCAGTCTGAAGTCGATTGCGCCCAATCCGGGCCGCCTCAATCCGCTGAAAGGCCTGGGCAACCTGATCTCCAAGCAGCAGCTCTTCAACGTCGCCAAGCTGGTGTTCATGTCGGCGCTGCTCGGCGGCGTCGGCTGGATGTATGTCGCCAGCTCGATCGACACCGTCGCGCAGCTGGTGCTGCAGCCCTCGCCCGCGGCGGTGCGGGCGTTCGGCGACTGGCTGGTGTCGGGCCTCGGGCTGGTGCTGCTGGTGGTGCTGGCCGCGGCCGTGGTCGACGTGCCGCTGCAGGGCTTCTTCCACCGCGCCAAGCTCAAGATGTCGCACCAGGAAATCAAGCAGGAGCACAAGGAGTCCGACGGCGATCCGCACACCAAGGGCCGCCAGCGCAAGGCCGCGCGCGAGATCTCGCAGCGCGCCAGCATCACCGCCGTGCCGCGCGCCGACTTCATCCTGATGAACCCGACCCACTTCGCCGTCGCGCTGCGCTACGACGAAAAGACGATGAACGCGCCGCAGGTGATCTCCAAGGGCGCCGACCTGCTGGCCATGCGCATCCGCGACATCGCGACCGAACACAGGATCCCGGTGCTGCAGTCGCCGCTGCTCGCGCGCGCCCTATTCGCCCATGCCGAACTCGACCGGTCGATCCCGTCGAGCCTCTACACCGCCGTTGCGCAGGTGCTGGCCTACGTCTATCGCCTGAAGGCCGCGATGCGCGGCGAGGGCCCGATGCCCAAGGAAGTGCCCGAGCCCTACGTGCCGCCCGAACTCGACCCGTTGAACAAGAACGCCAGGACCGCGAAAGCCGCCAAGCCATGAACCCGAACCTCGCTTCCGCCCGCCAGTGGCTCGGCCACAACGGCGCCGTGTTCCAGCGCGCCGCAGCACCGATCCTGGTGGTGTCGATCCTCGCGCTGATGGTGCTGCCGATTCCGTCGTGGCTGCTCGACGGTTTCTTCACGCTCAACATCGCGGTCGCGCTGATGGTGATGATGGTCGCGGCGTACATGGTGCGGCCGCTCGACTTCGCCGCGTTTCCGAGCGTGCTGCTGCTGACCACGCTGATGCGCCTGTCGCTCAACGTCGCGTCGACCCGGGTCGTGCTGCTCGAGGGCCACACCGGCCCGGGCGCGGCCGGCGCGGTGATCGAGGCCTTCGGGCACTTCCTGATCGGCGGCAACTTCGCGGTCGGCCTGATCGTGTTCGCGATTTTGGTGGTGATCAATTTCGTGGTGGTCACCAAGGGCTCGGAGCGCATCGCCGAAGTCTCGGCGCGCTTCGCGCTCGACGCCATGCCCGGCAAGCAGATGGCGGTCGACGCCGACCTGAGCTCCGGCAACATCGACGAGAAGGAAGCCCGCCGCCGCCGCCTCGAAGTGGCCGAAGAAGCCAACTTCTTCGGCTCGATGGACGGTGCCTCCAAGTTCGTGCGCGGCGACGCCATCGCCGGCATCCTGATCCTGATCATCAGCATCGTCGGCGGCTTCACCATCGGCGTGCTGCAGCACGGCCTGTCGCCGGGCAAGGCCGCCGATACCTACGTGCTGCTGGCCGTGGGCGACGCGCTGGTCGCGCAGATCCCGGGCCTGCTGATCTCGGTTGCGGCGGCGATGGTGATCTCGCGCGTGGGTCGCGAAGACGACGTCGGCAAGCAGATCGTGCAGCAGCTCCTGACCTCGCCGCGCGTGCTCGGCCTGACCGCCGGCATCCTCGGCATGCTGGGACTGGTGCCAGGCATGCCGCACGTGGTGTTCCTCGGCATGTCGGCGCTGCTCGGCTATGGCGCCTGGGCGATCCATCGTCGCCCGGCACCGGTGGAAGCGGCCGCGGCCTCCGCCGGTCCGGCGCCCGACGCCGAAGCCACCTGGGACGACCTGCAACCGGTCGACCTGCTCGGCCTGGAACTGGGCTACCGGCTGATCGCGCTGGTCGACAAGAACCGCCAGGGCGACCTGCTCACGCGCATCAAGGGCGTGCGGCGCAAGTTCGCGCAGGAGATCGGCTTCCTGCCGCCGGCCGTGCATGTGCGCGACAACCTCGAACTCAAGCCCAGCGGCTACCGCGTGACGTTGCGCGGCGTGGTCATGGCCGAGGGCGAGGCCTTTCCCGGCATGTACCTGGCGATCAATCCCGGCGGCATCACGATGCCGCTGCTGGGCACGCCGACCACCGATCCGGCCTTCGGCCTGCCGGCGCACTGGATCGAGGAGCGGCAGAAGGAAGCCGCACAAATGGGCGGTTTCACGGTGGTTGATTCGGAGACCGTGATGGCCACCCACTTGTCACACTTGATGCAGATGCAGGCAGCCCGTCTGCTGAGCCGCACCGAAACCCAACAACTGGTCGAACACGTGAGCAAGCTGGCCCCCAAACTGATCGAGGAAGTCGTCCCCAAGCTGGTGTCGATCGCCACCTTCCAGAAGGTGCTGCAGCTGCTGCTCGAGGAGTCGGTCAACATCCGCGACATCCGCACCATCGTCGAGACGCTGGCCGAGCATGCCGGCGCCGTCACCGACCCGGTGGAGCTGGCCCGTCGCGTGCGCACCGCGCTGGCCCCCTCCATCGTCCAGCAGATCTACGGCCCGGTGAAGGAGCTCGACGTGATCGCGATCGAGCCCGGCTTCGAGCGGCTCCTGATGCAGGCGCTGGGCAACCCGCAATCGCCGGCGCTCGACCCCGGCGTCGCCGACGTCTTCACCCGCACCGCCGCCGAAGTGGCGCTCAGGCAGGAAGAGCGCGGCGTGCCGGCCTGCCTGCTGGTGCCCGACGCGATCCGCACCTCCCTGGCCCGCCTGCTCAAGCGCGCCGCGCCGCGGCTGCAGGTGCTGGCGCACAGCGAAATCCCTGAAACCCACACGATCCGGATCGGCCCGATTCTCCGAGGAGCCAACGCATGAACAGCCCGCAAGCCCCACAGCAGCAGCACATCCCGATTCAGCGCTTCCAGGCCGCCACGGCACGCGAGGCACTGGCCATGGCACGCGCCGCGTTCGGCGACGACACGCTGATCCTGTCGAACCGCCAGCTGGCCAACGGGGTCGAAGTGATGGCCTCGACCGAGGCGGCCCTGACGTCGCAGGCGACGCAGACGATTTCCGCGCCGCATGCCGCCGGCGAGGCGGCTCGGAAGGCCTTGGCGCCGCATTCGCCGCTGCCGCTGACGCAGGCTTGCGAGGCCGCGGGAACGGCGGCGCAACCGGCCGTGCAGGCCATGCCGGGCGCCGCCGAACAGAGCGTGCATGCGGACACCGAGCAGCTCGCGATGAGCACACTCTCGTTCCAGGACTACGTGCGCGAGCGCATGCTGCGACGGCAGCAGGAAACACTGTCTGCAGAAGCGCCGACCGCAGGGACGCCGACACCATCGGCCGCGCGAGCGGCACCGGCGGCCTTCGCCGCTCCCGCAGCCCCGGGCGTCGACGTCGCGACTGCCGTGCCTGCCGCTTTCGCGGCGGCAGCACCCGTGCAGACGACTGTCGAGACGCCGGCCGTCCCGCCCGCGGCCATCGCCGGCTTCGCCGCACCTTCATCCGACAACGTCGCCGGCACGGTGATGGCCGAACTGCACGCCATGAAGCGTCTCATGGAAGACCGCTTCAACACGCTCTCCTGGCTCGGCCAGGCGCGGCAGAACCCGTTGCATTCCAACCTGATGCTCAAGCTGGTGCGCGCCGGCTATTCGCCCTCGCTCGCGCGCACGCTGCTCGAACCGCTGGCGCACGAGACCGACCCGGTCGCCGCCGTGCGCGAGGTGATGCTGTCGCTCGAATCCATGCTGGGCGTGTCGACCGACATGCCGTCGATGGTCGACGAGGGCGGCGTGTTCGCCCTGATCGGCGCCACCGGCGTCGGCAAGACCACCACCACCGCCAAGCTGGCCGCGCAATGCGCCGCGCTGCACGGCGCCGCCAGCGTCGGGCTGGTCACGCTCGACACGCACCGCGCCGGGGCGCACGAACACCTGCGCGCCTACGGCCGCGGCATGGGCGTGGTCGCCCATCTGGCGCACGACCGCGGCGAACTCCAGGAGTTGCTGGCACTGCTGTCGGGCAAGAAGATGGTGCTGGTCGACACCGCCGGCGTCGCGCCGCGCGACCTGCGCCGCGAAGAGCTGCTCGGCCTGCTCGACCTGCCTTCGATCAAGCGCGTGCTGGTGCTCAACGCCGGCGCGCACGGCGACACGCTCGACGAGGTGGCGACGGCCTTCCAGCCGGCCGGCACCGGCTACGCGATCCTGTCGAAGACCGACGAGGCCGCCAAGACCGGCCCGGCCATCGACACGCTGATCCGCCATCGCCTGGTGCTGCGCGGCGTCGCCGACGGCCAGCGCGTGCCGCAGGACTGGCAGGCGCCCGATGCGGCGGCGCTGGTGCGCGCCTCGATGCGTGCGCCGCAGCGCTCGGCCTTCGATCCGCGCGGCGCCGACATGGACTTCTATTTTTCGCCGGCCGATTGCGCCGTCTGAAGCGGGTAACGACATGCACGCAGGCACTTTCACTTCACGGATGTACCAGATGTACACGTCCCGCGGCCAGCTGGACCGCGACGCGCTGATCAAGCAGTACGTGCCGCTGGTGCAGCGCCTGGCCCACCACATGATCGCCAAGCTGCCGCCCAACGTGGAGGTCGACGACCTGATCCAGGTCGGCATGATCGGCCTGGCCGACGCGATGTCGCGCTACGAGGCCAGCCAGGGCGTGCAGTTCGAGACTTTCGCCACGCAGCGCATCCGCGGCGCCATGCTCGACGAACTGCGCGACGGCGACTGGCTTTCCCGCGGCTCGCGCAAGAGCCAGAAGGAGATCGAGAAGGCCGTGCACCGCCTCGAACACCGCCTGGGCCGCTCGCCGGTCGAGTCCGAGATCGCCTCCGAGCTCGACATGCCGCTGGCCGACTACCAGTCGCTGCTGGGCCGGGTGCGCGGCACGCAGCTGGTCTACCTGGAGGACATGGGCGGCAACCACGGCGACGGCGACGAGGGCGCAGAGGGTTTCCTGGAACGCAACGCCTCGGTCGCGGATTCCGAAGCCGACCCGCTGCACGTGCTGAAGGACCAGCGCCTGCGCGCCGCGCTGGTCGCCGCGATCGACACGCTGCCCGAGCGCGAGCGTTTCATCATGGGCATGTACTACGAACAGGACATGAACCTGAAGGAAATCGCCGCGGTGCTCGGCGTGACCGAATCGCGCGTGTGCCAGTTGCACAGCCAGTCGATCGCGCGGCTGCGGTCGAAGATGCGCAGCCACTGAGATCGCGCATCGACGGCTGGACCGGTCGCGGCCTCGCACGAACGTGCGCGCGGCGGGCCGTGGGCACAGGCCGCACGTCCTGGGCGCCCGTCCCATCTCCCTGACCCTGCGTCCCGGAAGACGCCCGGATTTCAGTGCGTGGTCGTCAGGGCACGCGCCCCGGGAATCACGTAGGTCGACGGCGGCAGGGGCCGCATGAGGGAAGCGAGCGCGCGCTCCACCAGCGCACTGCGGCGTGCGAGGCCTTCGCGCTGCATCGCGAGCCGGTGCGTCACGGTCTCGATGCGGTCGCGGAAGGTGGTGTCGAAGGCTTCGGCCGACAGCACCGACTCGAGCACCTCGACGAAGGAGACGGCGATCCGGCGCACACCGGCGCTGACTTCGCCCAGGTCGGCGGGATGCGCGGCGAGCAGGGCGGCGTCGACCGCGTCGAGCTGGCGCTCGACATCGACGAGCAGGGCTTCGGCGGATTGGTAGGTGTCAGGCATCACGGCTCCGGGTGCGGCTCAGGACTTCCTGGGCGTTGGACAACAGCTTGTCGGCGATGGCGCCGGAATCGACGCGGAAGGTGCCGGCGGCGATCGAAGCCTTCACGGCGGCGACCTTGGCATGGTCGATGCCGCTGCCGGCCGATGTGGACGCGACACCCAGCGAACGGGCGGCCGCGGACACCGTCACCGTGTCGGACACGGCGGCCGCGTCGGCCGCCGCGGCGGCCGACGTGCCGCTCGCCGCATGGCGGTCGGCCCTGGACGGCGCCGAGGCGCTGGCCGAACCGGCTGCCGCGACCACGAGGGCGGCATCGTTGAGTAGGTTGATCTTCATCGCTGACTCCAGCGACCCTGACGAATGACGGGTCGTACCCGTAATTTCGGCGGCCGGCGGACGAACTTGAAGACTTTCTTCGAGATATGCGCAGGCATCGCCAGAAATTGCTACATCGACAGCCGCACGGTGCGCGCATCGGTCACCACGCCGGAAGCGATGCGGCCGTTGTCCATCCGCACCCGCACCAGCTGGCCGACCACGCCGGGCGTCATGGCCTGGGCGTCGGAACTGATCTCGAATCCCGGCCCCTGCGCCACGACCCGCACTTGCGTGCCGGCCGGAAAAGCCTGCGCCGACTTCACCATCGACTGGCGCAGCGGCTGGCCCGCGGCGAGCGCGCGGGAGGCGACCTGCCCGACCCAGTGCGCCGGATCGCCGACCACCGGCGACGGCTCGGCCGCCCAGTCGGCTTCGGCCTCGATGGCGTCGGTGGCGACGAGGACGGCGCCGGGCAGCACGTTGTCGCGCAGCACCCAGGCCGGCCCGAAAGCCTTGATCGTGACCGGCAGGAACACGTTCCAGCGCCCGCCACCGTCGGTGCAGCGCAAACCCAGACGGGTGCGCCCCCAGAGGCGCGAGCCGACCGGCACATAGGGCTCGACGCGGGTGCAGGGCGCGAGGCGCAACCGCGCATCGAGCGCGCCGACGCTGATCTCCATGCGCAGCGGCGTCGCGCTGGCGGACTGCGACTTCGCGACCGCGTCGTCGAGCCAGTGCTGGGTGCTGGCGGCGAAGTCGGCCCCGGCCTCGACGCCGTCCGACGGCGCCTGCTGTGCGCAGGCCGTGCCCGCGAACAGGAGCGCGGTCGCCAGGAGGGCATGGGGAAAACAGGGCATGGCGTGCACTCTAGACAGCCGGGCGCCGCGCAAAGCCGGAAACAGGCGGAGATTCCCCCCTTTTCTCGGCGCTTCCCGAAAGACGGCCGCTTCCACAATTTCCGCACGGCCCGAGGTGGGTCGCCGACTGCGAAGCGAGGTGCACATGCTGGACAAACTGACGGACACGCTGGACTTCCAGTCGAAGGCCCTGGTGCTGCGCGCCGAGCGCCAGCGTGCCATCGCCGGCAACATCGCCAACGCCGACACGCCCGGCTACGCGGCCCGCGACTTCGCCTTCTCGGACGCGCTGCGCGACGCCACCGGCAGCGGCACCGGCGGCACCGCATCGACGACCGGGCGCACCTGGTCGTCCGACGGCCGCACCGATGCACGTCACATTCCGCTTTCGGGCGCCGGCACGGGCGGCAGCGGCATCGCCGGCGTGCGGCAGGACTACGCCGTGCAGACCGCGCCGACGATGGACGGCAACAGCGTCGACCTCGACCGCGAGCGCGCCGCCTTCGCCGACAACGCGGTGCGCTACGAAGCCACGCTGCGCTTCATCAACGGCCAGGGCAAGACCATGCTCTCGGCCATCCAGGGTCAGTAAGCCATGTCGATGTTCTCCATCTTCGGCATCTCCGGCAGCGCGGTCAGCGCACAGTCGCAGCGCCTCAACGTGGTGGCCAGCAACCTGGCCAATGCCGACGCCGTGGCCGGCCCCGACGGCCAGGCCTACAAGGCGCGCCAGGTCGTGTTCCAGACGGTGGCGATGGGCGGCGACGCCAGCGCCGGCGTGCGCATCGACGCCGTCACCGAGAGCCAGACGCCCGGCCGCAAGGTGCACGAGCCCGCCAGCCCGATGGCCGACGCCGAGGGCTACGTCACGCACTCGAACGTCAATGCGGTCGAGGAGATGGTCAACATGATCTCCGCCTCGCGTTCCTACCAGAACAACGTCGAAGTGATGAACACGGCGAAGAACCTGCTGCTCAAGACGCTGCAGATCGGCCAGTAATTTTCCAGGGCACTCCCATGACCACCACCAGCGCCACCTCGGCCATCGCCGACACCGCCTCCGTCTACAAGTCGACGACCGCCACCGCCGCCGCGTCTTCGCTGACCACCACCGATTCGACCGACGCGCAGGACCGCTTCCTCAAGCTGCTGGTCGCCCAGCTGGCCAATCAGGATCCGATGAACCCGATGGACAACGCGCAGATGACCTCGCAGATCGCGCAGATCAACACGGTCACCGGCATCGAGAAGCTCAACTCGACCATGAAGAGCATGTCGACGCAGTTCTCGGGCATGCAGGTGCTGCAGGCCGGCAACCTGGTGGGCCACGGCGTGGTCGTGACCGGCGACAAGCTGGCCTTCTCGGCCGACGGCAAGACCGCCACCGGCGCGCTGGAACTCGACGGCGCGGCGACCAGCGTGCAGGTGCAGGTCGTGACGCCCGCGGGTCGCGTGATCGACACGCTGTCGCTCGGCGCGCTCGCCGCCGGCCAGCACGGCTTCAGCGTCGACGCGAGCGCCTATCCGGCCGACACCGAACTCAGCTTCAAGGTGAGCGCGATGAACGGCGCCAGCACGGTCGCCACGACCCCCCTCATGCAGGACAAGGTGGTCGCCGTGGGCAGCAACGCCGACGGCCTGACGCTGACCCTGCAGGCCGCGGGCGTGAAGCCCTACGCCAGCGTCCGCTCTGTTCTCTAGCCATCCCCGACCCCCACAGGAGCTCCCCATGAGTTTTCAGCAAGCCCTCTCCGGCCTGAACGCCGCCAGCCGCAGCCTCGACGTCATCGGCCACAACATCGCCAATGCCGGCACCACCGGCATGAAATCCTCGCGCGCCGAATTCGCCGAGATCTACGCCAGCTCGGCCGGCGGCATCGGCGGCACCAGCGTGGGCCTGGGTGTCGAAGTCGGTGCGGTCACGCAGAACTTCTCCCAGGGCACGCTGACCATCACCGGCAACACCATGGACGTGGCGGTCAACGGCGCCGGTTTCTTCCAGGTCAAGGCCAGCGACGGAACCACCGCCTACACCCGCGCGGGCAACTTCAAGCTCGACAAGGACGGCAATATCGTCACCAACAACGGCTCCTCCGTGATGGGCTACCCGACCGACATCAAGGGCGTGCGCCAGAGCTTCGACGCCCAGCCGCTGCGCCTGCCGACCAGCACGCCGACCGCTGCCAAGCAGACCACCAAGATGACCGCCGAGATCACGCTCGACGCCGCCGCCGTGGTCGCCTCCAGCGCGACGCCGCCGACGCCGCTGACCACCTACGGCACCTCGCTGACCGCCTACGACGCGCAAGGCCTGGAAGTGCCGGTCGGCATGTACTTCCAGAAGACGGCCAACAACAGCTGGAATGTCTACACCAGCATCAACGGCAGCGACCCCGCCGCATCCACGCCGTTCGCCCTGAACTTCAACGCCGACGGCAGCCTGAACGCGGCGACCTCCCAGGTACCGACGCTGACGCTCGCATCGCCCAACGACCCGACCCACACCTTCACCGCCTCGCTCGAGCTGAACAAGCTGACGCAGGTGAATTCGCGATTCGCGGTGGCCGACCTGGCGCAGGACGGCTACACCTCGGGCCAGCTCACGGGCATCAAGATCGAGGACTCCGGCGTCATCACCGCCACCTATTCGAACGGCCAGACCCAGTCCGCCGGCCAGGTTTCGCTGGTCAGTTTCCGCAACCCGCAGGGCCTGGAGCCGTCGGGCTCGGGCTACTGGAACGAAACCTACTCCTCGGGTCAGCCGGTGCGCGGGGCACCGAGCGAAGGCACCTTCGGCAAGCTGAGCGCCGGCGCCCTGGAAGAGTCGAACGTCGACCTCACGGCCGAACTGGTCAACATGATGACCACGCAGCGCGCCTACCAGGCCAATGCCCAGACCATCAAGACGCAAGACCAGGTCATGTCCACGCTCGTGAACCTGCGCTGATCGCGACCGACACCGGAAACACCGCGCGATGGACCACCTGATCTACACCGCCATGAGCGGCGCCAGTGCCGCGGCGCAGCGCCAGAGCGTGCTCGCCAACAACCTGGCGAACGCGTCGACGCAGGGGTTCCGCGCCGAGCTGTCGACTTTCCGCGCGGTGCCGCTGCGCGGCGACGGTGCCACCACGCGGGTGTTCGCGATGGAGGCCACCTCGGGCCACGACGAGAAGGCCGGTTCGATGCAGCGCACCGGCCGCACGCTTGACATGGCGGCGCAGGGCAACGGCTGGTTCGCGGTGCAGGGCCTGGACGGCACCGAGGCCTACACCCGCGCCGGCGCCTTCCAGGTGTCGAGCGAAGGCACGCTGGTCACCAGCGGCAACCTGCCGGTGCTCTCCGACGGCGGTTCGCCGATCGACATTCCGCCCGGTGCAGACATCACGGTCGGAAGCGACGGCACGGTGAGCGCGCAGGCCGGCAACGCGCCGTCGTCGACCGTGGGCCGCCTGAAACTCGTCACGCCCGGCGCCGACCAGCCGCTGCGCCGCAGCGAGGACGGACTGTTCCGCTCGCCGACGCTCGACCCGCTGCCCACCGACGCGACCGCTCGCATGGACACCGGCGTGCTCGAGGGCTCGAACGTGAATCCGGTCGAGACGATGGTCGGAATGATCGCCGCGGCCCGCCAGTTCGAGCAGCAGATGCGCCTGCTGCAGACCGCCGAGTCGTCCGACAAGTCGGCCGCCCAACTGCTCAGCGTCGGCTGAGCCCCACTTTTCCAGGACTCCGAAGCCATGATCAATTCGCTCTTCATCTCCAAGACCGGCATGGAAGCTCAGCAGACGCAGCTGGACGTGATCTCGCACAACCTGGCGAACGTCTCGACCACCGGCTTCAAGCGCGCCACCGCTGTTTTCGAGGACCTGATGTACCAGAACCTGCGCCAGGTCGGCGCCAACAGCACCGAGCAGTCGCAGCTGCCGACCGGCCTGCAGCTGGGCCTGGGCGTGCGCACGGTCGCGACCAGCCGCTCGTTCACGCAGGGCAGCATGCAGCAGACCAGCAACCAGTTCGACCTCGCGATCAAGGGCAACGGCTTCTTCCAGGTGACGCAGCCCGACGGCACCATCGGCTACACCCGCGACGGCTCGTTCCAGGTCGATGCGCAGGGGCGGCTCGTGACCTCGTCGGGCCTGCCGGTGGCCAACGGCATCACGATCCCGGCCAACGCCACCAGCGTGAGCATCGCGACCGACGGCACGGTGTCGGCGACGGTGACCGGCGCCGTGGCGCCGCAGACCGTCGGCACGCTGGCCATCGCCAACTTCATCAATCCCGCCGGGCTGGAGCCGCGCGGCGACAACCTGTATGCCGAGACCGCGGCGTCGGGCCAGCCCAACGGCGGCACCGCCGGCACCAACGGCCTGGGCACGGTGATGCAGGGCTTCCTGGAAACCTCGAACGTGAACGTGGTGCAGGAACTGGTCTCGATGATCCAGACGCAGCGCGCCTACGAGATGAATTCGAAGGCGATCCAGACCAGCGACCAGATGCTGCAGAAGCTGGGCCAGCTGTAATGAAACCCGTCGCCCTCCTCGTGCGACTGTCCGCCGCCGCCGCCTGCGTGGTGGCCACCGGCTGCACCACGCTGGCCCAGACGCCGCAGCTCGACATGCCCTCCACGGCCGTGCCGGCGATCGTTCCCCGCGCACCGGTCGCCGCGACGCGCGCGCCCAACGGCAGCCTGTTCCAGTCGGTGCGCTACCGCCCGCTGTTCGAGGACCGGCGCGCGCGCATCGAAGGCGACACGGTGACGATCCTGATCGTCGAGAACGTCAGCGCGAGCCAGAGCTCGACCTCGACCATCGACAAGAAGGGCAGCTCCAAGGCGGGCATCAGCGCGTTCCCTCTGATCTCGGCCAACTCGTTCACCCGTGCCAGCGTGGCGGGCGACTCGGCGACCGATTTCTCCGGCAAGGGCGGCACCCAGAGCGCGAACACCTTCCAGGGCTCGATCACCGCGACGGTGGTCGAGGTGCAGCCCAACGGCCACCTGGTGGTCACCGGCGAGAAGCAGATCGGCGTGAACCAGAACGTCGACGTGCTGCGCTTCTCCGGCACCATCGACCCGCGCTCGATCCAGTCGGGCAGCGTCGTCACGTCGACGCAGGTCGCGAACGTGCGGATCGAATCGCGCGGACGCGGTGCGCAGCAGGAGTCGCAGGTCATGCCCTGGCTGGGACGGTTTTTCATGAACGTCCTCCCCTTCTGAGCGCGCCCATGAAAAAGATCCTTCGCCTCGTCGCACTGCTCGCCCTCGGCGCCGGCCTGCTCGCGCCGGCCCACGCCGTCCGCATCAAGGAAATCGCCGCCGTCCAGGGCGTGCGCAGCAACCAGCTGACCGGCTACGGCCTGGTCGTCGGCCTGGACGGCACGGGCGACCAGACCACGCAGATGCCCTACACGACGCAGAGCGTCGCGAACTACCTGCAGCAGCTGGGCATCGTGCTGCCCGACAACCGCGCCTCGCAGCTGCAGCTCAAGAACGTGGCCGCCGTAATCGTGACGACGCAGCTGCCGGCCTTCGCGCAGCCGGGGCAGACGCTGGACGTGACGGTGTCTTCGATGGGCAATTCGAGGTCGCTCAAGGGCGGCATGCTGGTGGCGACGCCCCTGCGCGGCGCCGACGGCGAGATCTATGCGCTGGCGCAGGGCAACCTGGTGGTCGGCGGCGCGGGTGCCGCCGCCGGCGGCAGCAAGGTGCAGATCAATTCGCTGGCCTCGGGCCGGGTGCCGGCCGGCGCGCAGGTGGAGCGCAGCGTGCCGTCGGCGCTGCTCGAGGGCGAGAGCGTCAGCCTCGGATTGAATTCCTCCGACTTCCAGACCGCGCGCCGCGTGGCCCAGGCCATCGACCGCAAGATGGGCTCCGGCAGCGCCCGCGCGCTCGACGGCCGCACGGTCGAGGTGCGTGCGCCGACCGATGCCAACGCCCGCGTCAACTTCGTCGCCGAACTCGAGGAGATCACGCTGGAGCAGGCCGCGCCGGCCGCCAAGGTCGTGATCAACGCCCGAACCGGCTCGATCGTGCTGAACCAGGCCGTGACGCTCGGCCCCTGCGCCATCGCCCACGGCAACCTGTCGGTCACGATCAGCTCGACGCCGGTCATCAGCCAGCCGGCGCCGCTCTCGGGCGGCCGCACGGTGGTCGCCGAGCAGGCCAGCATCACGATCAAGCAGGAGCCGGGCATCCTGATCCAGGTGCCCGAGGCGCCCAAGCTGTCGGACGTGGTGCGGGCGTTGAACTCGCTCGGGGCGACGCCGCAGGACCTCCTGGCGATCCTGCAGGCGATCAAGGCCTCCGGCGCGCTCAATGCCGAACTCGAAGTGATCTGACGCCATGGCGATCTCCTCGTCCCTGTCGACACCGAACGCGGGCAGCTCCAACGCGCTCGCCGCCGACGCCCGCTCGCTCGACGCGCTCAAGCTCGCGGCCGGCACCAACGACCCGAAAGCGATCAAGGAAGCGGCCAGGCAGTTCGAGTCGCTGTTCATGCGCGAGATGCTCAAGAGCATGCGCGAGGCGACGATGAAGTCCGGCATGCTCGACAGCGACGGCGAGAAGCTCGGCACCGACTTGCTCGACCAGCAGTTCGCGGTGCAGCTCTCGGGCATGCCCGGCGGCCTGACCGATGCGATCTCGCGCCAGCTGGCGCAGCAGATGACGGGCACGGGCAGCACGGGCACGGCGCGCTCGACGCTGTCGCTCGGCGTGCCCGGGCCGGGCAGCGGTGCAGCCGCGGGCGCGGGCGCGGGCGCGGGCGCGGGCAGCAGAATCAACCCGACGGCCAACCAGACCGATTTCGTCGCGCAGCACGGCGAGGCGGCCGGGCGCGTGGCGCAGGCCACCGGCATTCCGGCGAGCTTCATGATCGGCCAGGCCGGCCACGAGACCGGCTGGGGCCGCAGCGAGATCCGCAACGCCGACGGCAGCAACGCCTTCAACCTCTTCGGCATCAAGGCCGGCGCCGGCTGGACCGGCAAGACGGCCGAGATCACGACCACCGAGTACGTCGACGGCGAGGCCCGCAAGGTCACCGCCAAGTTCCGAGCCTACGACTCCTACGAGGCGTCCTTCCGCGACTACGCGCGCCTGATCGGCGAGAGCCCGCGCTATGCGCAGGCGCGCGCCACCGCCACCTCGGGATCAGCCACCGCCTACGCGACCGAACTGCAGCGCGCCGGCTATGCCACCGACCCGGCCTATGCATCCAAGCTGAGCCGCGCCATCAATTCGACGCTGCAGATCCAGCGCACCCAGGGCTGAAGGCCCGGTCGACACCCAAACGCAAACCAGCACCATCGCCATGAGCTTACTCCTCAACGTCGGCGCCCGCGCCCTCCTCGCCAACCAGATCGCGTTGTCGACCACCGGTCACAACATCGCCAACGCCAGCACCGCCGGCTACTCCCGCCAGACCGCGGTGATGACGCAGGTACCGGGCCAGTACACCGGGAGCGGCTACATCGGCAAGGGCGTGCAGGTCTCGACCATCGAACGCGCGCACAGCGAATTCCTCACGCGCCAGTCGGCCGCCGCGACATCGGTAGCGTCGATGGACAGCACGCGGGCCGAGAGGCTGGGCTCGCTGGAGAACATCTTCCAGGGCGGCACAAGCGGGCTGGGCGCGTCGGTGAGCGACATGCTCAACGCCTTCACCGACGTGGCGAGCACGCCGGGCGACATCGCCGCGCGCGACGTGGTGCTTTCGCGGGCCGACGAGATGGCCGCGCGCTTTCACAACGCCGACGCGCAGCTCGACGACCTGCAGACCGGCGTCAACTCCCAGCTCGCCGATTCGGTCAAGACCATCAACAGCCTGGCGACGCGCATCGGCTCGCTCAACGAACAGATCTCGCGCTCGCAGGGCAGCGACCAGAGCCCGAACGACCTGATGGACCAGCGCGACCAGCTCATGCGCGAGCTGAACCAGCACGTGCAGACCAGCACCGTTTCCGCTGCCGACGGCACGCTCGGCGTGTTCGTCGGCAGCCAGGCGCTGGTGCTGGCCGGCACCACCGCACCGGTATCGATCGACACCGGCGAAAACGGCACCAGCAAACTCACCATCACGCGCGGCGCGCTGACCAGCGAAATCGACCAGTCGACACTCGCCGGCGGTTCGGTGGCCGGCCTGCTGCGCTTCCAGAACAACGACCTCGCGGAGGCGCGCAACGGGCTCGGCCGGATGGCGATCGCGATATCGTCGGAGATCAACGCGCAGAACCGGCTCGGCGTGGACCTCGACGGTCGAGCCGGGGCGGACCTCTTCACGCCGATCGCCCTGCCCGACGCGTTGCCGGCCACGACCAACACCGGGACCGCCACGCTCGGCGCGACGGTGAGCGATTCGAGTGCGCTGGTCGCCACCGACTACCAGGTCAAGGTCGGTGCCAACGGAAGCGTCGACGTGACGCGTGTCTCGGACGGCAAGCTGATGAATTTCTCCGGCCCGATGCCGGTCACCATCGACGGGCTGAAGCTCGATCTGCGCAGCGGCGCACTGGCGGCCGGCGACAGCTTCGTGCTCAAGCCGTACGCGGTCGCAGCCGGCGCGATGGCGATGGCGATGACCTCGCCGCGCGGGATCGCGGCCGCAAGCCCGGTGGAAGCGCGCTCCGGCGTGGCCAACACCGGCAGCATCGCGGTCAGCGCCCTGGCGGCGACATCGGGCGATGCCAACCAGGGCGCCACCGTGACGCTGACCTTCAATGCCGGCGGCACCTTCGACGTTTCGGGCACCGGCACCGGCAACCCGACCGGCCAGACCTACGTCGCAGGCCAGAAGATCGAATTCAACGGCTGGTCGCTCACGCTCGCCGGTACGCCCAAGGCGGGCGACACGCTTACCGTGCAGGCCGCGACGGCCAGCTACAGCGGCCTGAACGCCGGCAACGCCAAGGCCTTGCTGAACCTGCGCGACAAGCAGGTATTCGAAGGCGCGTCGATGGTCGACGGCTATGCCGGCCTGATGACGCAGGTCGGCGTGCGCTCGCAGAGCGCGCAATACGCGGCCAGCGTGTCGGGCGCGATCGCGAGCAGCCTGGAGACCGAGCGCACCGGCGTCTCGGGCGTGAACCTCGACGAGGAGGCGGCCAAGCTGCTGCAGTACCAGCAGGCCTACCAGGCCTCGTCCAAGATGATCCAGATCGCGCAGAACCTGTTCGACTCGCTGCTCCAGAGCATGAGCTGACCGAATCACTTCACAGGAACCACCCATGTCAGTCACCACACGACTCGCCAGCGCGAACGTCTACGACAACACGGTCGACCAGATCGCCGCGCGCCAGTCGCAACTCGCGAAACTCCAGGATCAGCTGAGCGCAGGCAAGCGCGTGCTGCGCCCGAGCGACGACCCGACCGCGGCCGGCCAAGCCGAGCGCGCCACCACGCGCATGGCGCGCGTGACATCCGACCAGCGCGCGCTCGAAGTGCAGCGCAACGCGGTCGCCACGGCCGAGTCGACGCTGGGCGACGCAACCACCGCGATGCAGAGCTTCCGCACCTTGCTGGTGCAGGCCGGCAACACTTCCCTGACCGCCACCGATCGCGCCAGCGTCGCGCAGCAGCTCGCGACGCTGCGCGACCAGCTGGTCGGCTACGCCAACACCCGCGACAGCAACGGCCAGCCGCTCTTCGGCGGCCTCGGCAGCACGGCGGCGCCGTTCTCCGACGTCGGCGGCACGGTGACCTTCAACGGCATCGCGGGCCAGACCGCGGGCGGCGACAACGACATCCCGGCCACGCTGGACGGACAGGCGACCTGGATGGACGTGCCGACGGGCAACGGCGTCTTCACGATGACCCAGGGCGCCGCCACGGCCAAGGTGTCGAGCGATGCCGGACAGGTGAGCGATCCGAAGGCGCTCACCGGCCACGGCTACAGCGTGACCTTCAACGTCGTGGCCGGGGTGGCGGGCGCGGCCAGCAGCACGACCTACGACGTGATCGACACCACCACCCACAGCGCCGTGCTGTCCGCGCAACCGTACAAGACCGGCCAGGCGATCGGTTTCGACGGCCTCTCGTTCGTCGCCAGCGGCGCGCCCGCCGCGGGCGATTCGCTGGTCGTGAACCCGAGCACCAAGGTCAGCCTGTTCGGCGTGCTCGACCAGGCGATCGCCGGCGTGCGCAACGGCGACAACCCCAGTGCGCTGACGCAGACCGTGGCGCAGGGTCTCGCGCAGGTGGACAGCGCCCTGTCGCGCCTTTCGGCCACGCGCGGGCGCGCCGGCGACCTGCTCAACCGGGTCGACAACATCACCGACAGGCAGGACTCGCGCAGCGTACAGCTCGAGTCCGAACGCTCGCACGCCGAGGACATCGACATGGTCAAGGCGCTGTCGTCGTTCAAGACCCAGGAGACCGCGTATTCCGCGGCGCTGGGTTCGTACGCGCAGATCCAGAAGCTGTCGCTCTTCAACTACATCAGCTGAGCGCGCAAAGCGTTCGGTACACCATGGCGCAATCGGTCCTCGGCAGCCTCACTCTGGGCTATCGCCCGCTCTGGAACCGCGCCCGCGCGCTCGCGGGCCTTCAGCTCCACGTGCATGCGGACGACGACGGCATCGACGGCCGGCACCTGCTGCGCACGCTGGCCGAACTCTGGACGGCGGAGTCGCCCGGGCTGCTGCTGAGCCCGTCTTCGCGCCGGCTGGCGGCCGGGCTGCTCGCGCATGCCGACCGCGCCGGCCCGGCGATCGACGTGCCGCTGGACTGGCTGGACGACACCGCGTTGCGCAATACCGCGCAGTCCGCGCGGCAGCGCGGTGCGCACGTGCTGGTGAGCGCGACCCCGGACGGCTTCGCCGCCGAGGCGGCCCGGATGCCCGGTGCCGCGAACGTCGCGCGTTGGGCCGGGCGCCTGGGCGTGCAACTGACTCCCACGGACGCCGCGGGCGCGATGCAGGCCGCGCTGCGCGCGCGCAGCGCGGCGGCCGGCGGACGCATGGCCGGTCGCGCCGAAGACAGCCCCATCGCGGTGGACATGCTGGTCGACGGCGTCGCCAGCCGCGCGCTGGCCGAGCACGCGCTCGACCAGCAGGGCGCCTGGGCCGTGGCCGGCTGGCCGGTCGAGGACGTGCTGCACCGCTATGCCGGCAACCCGCTGCCGCTGTCGCGACGGGCCATCGTGCAGGCCATGAACGCGATCGACGCCGAGCAGTCGCTCGACCGCATCGAGCTCATGTTCGGCCAGGAACCGAGCCTGGCCTACCAGCTGATGCTCTACATGAACTCGGCCGGGCTGGGCCTGCGCAACGGCGTGGCGTCGCTGCGCAACGGCTTCATGATGCTGGGCTTCCGCGCGCTCAACAGCTGGCTTTCTGAACAGCTGCCGCAAGCCACCGAGGACGCCAACCTGCGCCCGGTCAACCTGGCGATGGTGCTGCGCGGCCACCTGATGGAGCACCTGATGGACGCCGGCATCGAGGACGACCTGCGTCGCGAGGTCTACACGTGCGGCCTGTTCGCACAGCTCGACCTGGTGCTCGACGAGCCGCTGCGCACGAGCTTCGCGCGCATTCCGCTGTCCGAGCGCATCCTGTCGGCGACGATGTCGGGCACCGGGCCGTACGCGCCGTCGCTGCAGGTGGCCTTCGCGCTCGAATCGGCCGACCCGACGGCCGTGCGCACGCTGCGGCGTTCCTACGAGATGGGCACCGAGGACATCAACCGCGCGCTGCTGCGCACGCTGGCGGCGCTGCCGCGTTAAAAAGGGGGGCATCGAGCAACCCCCGGAAACGAACCGACATGACGAAAACCCTCGGCGCGCTGGCGCTGGCCGCCGCGCTCTGCGCCTCCCTCTACGCCGCACCCGGCATCGCCCAGACCCCGCCCCCGGTCCGCGACGAATTCTTCTGGCTCGGCGAGATGAACAAGGCCACGGCCGTGATCAATACCGAACAGGGCCTGCTCGACAGGACGATGGCGCCGCGCATCGCGGCGGGCGTGTCGAAGGTCATCGCCGACGGCGGGTTACCCGGCGCCAAGCGGCCGTCGAGCGTCATCACCTTCGAGCCGCTTCTTATCGCCGCGGCCGGCGAGGACGTGACGCTGCTGCATGCCGGCCGTTCGAGCCAGGACATGCACGCCACCTACCGCTCGGCGATCCTGCGCGACGACATGCTGCGGCTGGCCGACCAGCTGAACAAGACCGCGAAGACGATGGTGGCGCTGGCCGAGAAGCACGTCGCTACCATCGTGCCCAACTACACCAACGGGGTCGCGGCCCAGCCCAACAGCTACGGCCACTACCTGCTCGGCCACGCCGCCGGCCTCGACCGCGACGCGCAGCGCATCCGCGAGGCCTATGCGCGCATCGACCGTTCGTCGATGGGCACCACCGTGCTCAACGGCACCAGTTGGCCGCTCGACCGCGCGCGCATGGCCGACTACCTGGGCTTCGCGGCCATCGTGGACAACGCCTACGACGCCGGGCAGGTCTCGTCGGTGGACGAGCCGGTCGAGGCTGCGGCCATCGTCACCAGCATCGCGCTGCACGCCGGCGGCTTCATCGAGGATCTGATGACGCAGTACGCGCAGTCGCGGCCGTGGATCCTGCTGCAGGAAGGCGGCGGCAACACCTACGTGTCGAGCGCGATGCCGCAGAAGCGCAACCCGGGCCTCCTGAACTCCACGCGCAGCGACGCATCGACCGCCGTCACGCTGGCGATGGGCCCGGCGATCCAGGCGCACAACATCACGCCCGGCATGAGCGACCCGAAGGAATCGCGCACCAACGGCGCCATGATCGACAGCGCGGTCAAGGTGCTGCGCAACTGGGACCGCATCATGGGTTCGCTGGTCATCAGCCCCGAGCGTGCGCTGGAAGAACTCAACAGCGACTGGACCGCGTCGCAGGAGCTCGCCGACGTGTTGATGCGCAAGTACAGGCTGCCGTTCCGCGTCGGCCATCACTTCGCCTCCGAAGTGGTGGACTACGCGAAGGCCAAAGACATCAAGCCGCTCGATTTCCCGTATGCCGAGGCGCAGCGCATCTACGCCGACGCGGTGAAAGGATCGAAATACGAGGGCGCGCTACCGATGGGCGAGCGCGAATTCCGCAGCCTGCTCGACCCGGTGGCGATCGTGAAGGAGCGCGCGACCGTCGGCGGCCCGCAGCCGGCGGAGATGGACCGCATGCTCAAGGGCGCGAAGCAGCGGCTGGCGCAGCAGGACGCCTGGATCCAGGAAAAACGCACCCGCATCGGCACGTCGCTTGCGAGGCTGGATGCGGACTTCGGGAAGCTGCTGGACGGCGGGAAATGAATCGGACGGAGATCGCGCCAGGGCAGGGGTCGGGCTTCCCGACGCTGCGGCTGGCGACCATCCCGCTGGCGCGCAGCCTCGACCTGTACGTGATCGCCGGGGGCGTCTACGCACTCGAACTGCTGCCTGCCGCCGGTCGTTCCTGATCCGCGCGGCTGCGGCCGCCGTCAGACCACGCCGCTGCGCTCGAGCGCCGCCAGCTTCTCGTCGGTCAGGCCGAGCATCGATTTCAGGATGTCGTGCGTGCCTTCGCCCAGAACCGGCGGCGCGCTGCGCACCGGCAGGCGCTCGCCGTCGAAACGGTAGGGCGGCGCCAGCACGTCGACGCTGCCAGCGACGGGATGCGGCTGCTTCGTGACCAGGCCGGCATCGGTGGCACGCCTGGACTGCAGCGCTTCGAGCAGGCCGAGCACTTCGCCGCACGGGATGCCGGCCGCCGCGAGCCGGGCCAGCAGCAGGTCGCGCTTGCGCCGGCCGAGTTCGAGGTTGATCTCGATCATCAGCGCGACGCGGTTCGTGGCACGCAGCAGGTTGGTCCTGAAGCGCTCGTCGACCGCCATGTCGGGCCGCTCGATCACTTCGGTGCAGAAGCGCGCGAACTGCTTGTTGTTGCCGACCGTGATCACCAGCGGGCCGTCCTCGGCATCGAACACGCCGTACGGCACGATGGACGGATGTTCGTTGCCGTAGCGCGGCGGATCGTCGTTCATCAACAGCGCCTCGAGGCCGTAGTAGGCGGTGATCATCAGGCCGCAGTCGAACAGCGCCATCTCGATGTGGCGGCCGGTGCCGGTCTTCTCGCGCTGGTAGAGCGCGGCCAGTACGGCCTGCGCCGAGTACATGCCGGTGAACAGGTCGACCACCGCGACGCCGAACTTCAGCGGCGGCTGCGTCTTCTCGCCGTTGATCGCCATCAGCCCGGCCTCGCCCTGCACCACCAGATCGTAGCCCGGACGCGCGGCCTCGGGGCCGGTGCGGTCGTAGCCGGTGATCGAGCAGTAGATGAGGCCGGGCTGCGCCTTCTTCAGCTGCTCGTAGCCGAGGCCGAGCTTGTCGATGCCGCCGAACTTGAAGTTCTGGATCACCACGTCGCACTGCTTCGCCAGGTCGCGCGCGATCTGCTGGCCCTCGGGCGTCTGCAGGTCGAGCGTGACCGAGCGCTTGTTGCGGTTCACGCTGTTGAAATAGGCGGTCTCGGTCTCGCCGACGCGCAAGCCCCAGTCGCGCGTGTCGTCGCCACGCTCGGGATGCTCGACCTTGATCACTTCGGCGCCCATGTCGGCCAGCACCATGCCGCACCAGGGTCCGGCCAGGACGCGGGAGAGGTCGAGCACGCGCACGCCGGCGAGCGGCAGGGAAGAATTCAATGAGGGCATGGTGACCTGGAAGGTTGGCTGGGTGCGGAGGCGGTGGTCAGATAGGCATCGCGCAGTTCGCGCTTGAGCACCTTGCCGATCGCGCTGCGCGGCAGTTCGTCGATCGTGCGCAGGTCGAACAGCCGCTGGGTCTTGCCGGCACGGGCGTTGTACCAGGCCATGATGTCCGATGGCGCGACCGTGGCGCCTTCGCTCCCGGCGTCTCGCAGCACGACGCAGGCCACCGGCGTCTCGCCCCACCGCTCCGAAGGCACGCCGATGACCGCGGCGTCGGCGACGGCCGGATGCGCGCGCAACTCGGCCTCGATGTCGCTCGGGTAGATGTTGAAGCCGCCGCTGATGACAACGTCCTTGCGGCGGTCGATCAGCGTCAGGAAGCCGTCCGCGTCGAAGCGCCCGACGTCGCCGGTGCGGATGAAGCGCTTGCCCGCGGCGTCGAACCATTCGGCCTCGCGCGTCTTGGCCGGCCGGTTGCGGTAGCCGGTCATCATCCCCGGCGAATGCCCGACCACCTCGCCGACGGCGCCGATATCGTCGCGCGACAGCTCGCGCTCGGCTTCGTCGATCAGGCGGATGTCGCTGGTCTGCGCCGGCCGGCCGACGGTGTGCAGCTTGCCGGGAAAACGGTGCGCCTCCAGGATGCAGGTGCCGCCGCCTTCGGTCATCCCGTAGAACTCGACCAGCCCGCCCGGCCAGCGCGCGAGCACGTCGGCCTTGAGCGCTGCGTGGAACGGCGCGCTGGTGCAGAACTTGAACCTGCAGGAAGACAGATCGAATTGGTCGAAGCGCGCCTGCGCCATGATCCGCTGGTACTGCACCGGCACCAGCATCGTGTGCGTGGCGCGCACGCGCTCGGCCAGTTCGAGATAGCGCAGCGCGTCGAACCTGGCCATCAACCAGACGCAGCCGCCACCGCCGATCGCCGGCACGAAGGAGACCAGCGTGGTGTTCGAATACAGCGGCGTCGCGAGCAACGTGACGCTCCGCGGCCCGTAGTCGTAGGCGAAGCCGCGCTGGATGTGCGCCCAGCGCATGCCGTGCGACTGCACGATGCCCTTGGGCGTGCCGGTGGTGCCGGACGAGTAGATGACGTTGAACGGGTCTTCGGGCGAGATCTCGACCGGCTGCGGCTGTGCGCCCTCGGGCGCGAGCCAGTCGGCGAAGCGCTGGCCGGCCGCCGTGTCGTCGAGGGCAATGCAGCGCGGTGCGGCTTCGCCGGTCGGCAGCAGGCCGTCGGCCGAAGCGTCGACGAACACGCATCGCGCATCGGCATCCGCAAGCATGGCGGCCAGGCTGGTCGCGGTGGACGATGGCGCCAGCGGCGCGGGCACGACCCCTGCGCGCAGGGCGCCGAGGAAGATGGCGGCATAGCGGACCGATGGCGCCGCGCACAAGGCGATCACGTCGCCGGGCTCGAAGCCGTCGCGCTGCAACGATGCGGCGAGACGGTCCATGAGGCTGTCGAGCGCGGCGTAGGTCAGCGTTTCGGCGGCATCGCACAGTGCCGGCGCGGCAGGACGCCAGCGCGCGTGTTCGCGTACGAGTTCGGCAAGCGTGCGGAACGGAAGCTGCGGTGGCGGTGGCGTCGGGGAACTTGATTGCATGGGCGTCTCGGTGCTGCCGGTCGGGGCGGTGCCGGCTTGGTCCGATGCAATATAGCTGCGTCGACGCGAAGGCGGCGACCAGTGGCTGCGACCGGCGAGCATACGATCCGTCTACGTCTACGTCTACGTCTACGTCTTCGCGCCGCGCCTGGCCTTCGCCCGAAGCTCCCCGATGCGCATGGATGCCTCGGCCGTGCTCAGCGACCCGTCGAAATCGACCTTCGCTTCTTCGAAGAAAGTCGTGAGGAAGCCAAGACATTGTGCGTGCACGCAATGCATCGCATCAGAACCCCGAAGCAGTGCCGGCCCGGATCGACATGCTCCCGTTGGCCTCGATCCGGACCAACCCTTTGTCCTGGAACTCACGCATCACCCGGGCCACGGTCTCGCGGCTGGCACCGATCATCTTGCCGAGATCGGTCATCGAAATCCTGTCGCTGATGCGCAGATCGCCGTGTCCATCGTCGACCGCGAAATCGAGTAGCACCCGCGCGACGCGCCCCTGCACGTCGAGCAGTGCGAGCGACTCGATGTTCTGGTCGGCATGCCGCAGTCGACGGACCAGCGTGCGCATCAGGTGACCCGCCACCGCTTGCGGAAGCGGCAGGAACGGAGCGAACACCGAATTCTCGACAATGAAGATCTCGCTCGGCTGGACAGAGATCGCGCCCGCCGCGTGCGGCGCGCCGTCGATCAGGCTCATCTCGCCGAAATAGTCTCCGGCGTGCAATGTGGAGAGAATGGTCTGGCGCTCCTGACTGTCCTGCATGACCACGTGCGCGCTGCCCGTAACGACGAAGTACATGGCGTCGGTCACCGTTCCCTGTTCGACGATCCGCTCCTTGCGCGCATAGCGCCGCACGGTAGACCGTGCCGACACCTTCGCGATCTCGGCATCGGTGAGGGAAGCCAGCAGCGGCAGACAGCGCCTGAGGCGTGGACCGTCCAGGGGGGGCATGGTCATGAAGCTGAGAACACCACAGCCGGCAACGCCGAACTATTCAAGCCTGCACCGGCCGTCCGTGGTACGGACCGCCTCGGCGATGCGCGCTTCGACATGGCCGGCAATGGCCAGGCCATGAACCGCATCCACGAGATTCGCGACGAAGACCGATCGAAACGTCCTCAAGAAAACACCTCGATCTGCGAAAGCGCCAGCGGCCCGGCTTTGCGGGACTCGGCAGGTGCGCGTCTGGAGGGCGCATTGGTGTCAGGCTCGTGCATGCGATCTGTCAGCGGAGGTCATTAACATCGACATAGGTATTGTGTCGTACTGGTGCGATTTGCAACTGCTCCTGGTTATTCCAGTGCTTTACAGCTCGCCCAAGTGTCGAAGTGCCTTGGAAACTGGAGTTCCACCGGTGATCCTCGCGCACGTTACAGTCTCGCCACCATTGTCAAAAATGGTATCGACTCAACCCTCAGCTTCTTGTACTTCGAACATGAAAATTTCAATGCGCGCGGCTTTTCCAGTAACCATGCTGGCCTTCACCCTGACCCTCGCAGGTTGTGAGACCATGAAGACGATGGATGTCAGCAAGCTGACCGATGTCGGAAGCACGGCAATGAAGGCGATGTCGTTGAACGACGGCGACATCGTCGCCATGTCCGACCAGTCGTGCGCGACGCTGGATCAGAAGAACCAGGTTGCACCGGCGAACAGCAAATATACGGTGCGACTGAACCAGGTGGTCCGGGCCATGCCGACGACGGTCAACAACAAGACCGCGAACTACAAGGTCTACCTGACCCAGGACGTGAACGCCTGGGCCATGGCGAACGGCTGCATCAGGGTCTACAGCGGCTTGATGGACCTCATGAACGACGACGAACTCCGCGGCGTGATCGGCCACGAAATCGGGCATGTCGCACTGGGACATTCGAAGGCCCGCATGCAGACGGCGTACACGGCCTCGGCCGCACGGGGTATCGCGAATGCCGCAGGAGGCATGGCAGCCCAGCTGTCGCAATCCCAAGTTGGCGACCTGGCGGAAAAATTCGTCAACGCGCAGTTTTCACAATCGCAGGAAAGCGCTGCCGACAGCTATTCCTTCGACCTGCTGTCGGAGCGCAAGCTCGAGCGAAAGGGCTTGGTCACGGGATTTCAGAAGCTCGCAAAGCTCAGCGAAGGCAAGGCCTCGAGCAACTCGTTGCTGAGCTCGCATCCGCCGTCCACGGAGCGAGCGGCGGCGATGCAGAAGCGACTCGACAGCGGCAGCTGATGCACTTCCAGCTCGACGGAAGAGTTGCCATATGCCGCACCCGTTCCGCCATGCCGGAAAGATGGAGGCGATCGACCGGCTCACCGGCGGCATTGCGCGTGATGCCATGCCCGACGGGGACCTCATCCGGATCACGACCCCAGCCACCGACGTGGGCCTGCCCGGAACGAACGGCCGGCAGTTCGCCGAGATGATGCGCGAGCGTCGCCCGGACCTCGAAGTGCCGTTCGTCACCGGCGATGCCAGCGAGGCCGCCGTCAGGAACGAATTTCTGGCCATGGACATGGTGGCCGAGCCGTTCGAGATCGACATTTCGGCGTGCAAGGTCGGGTCGATTCCCGGCACGTCGCCGTTCCATGCGTCGCCGCCCACCGCATGACCCGCATCGAACGCATGAGCGATCACTTCACGAAGCTGCATTTCACGGTCGGCGAGTTTCCGATCACGCTGCATCGCTTCACCGGTCCGGACGGGGGCGACCCGCACGACCATCCGCACGCCTTCACAACGACGATCCTGTCAGGTGGATACATCGAGGAAGTATGGCGTCGAGGCCAGGAGGGCTGGTCGTCGCGGCTGATCCACCGGCAAGTCGGCTCCACGCATCGTGTTGGAGCCTCATGCATCCACCGCATCGTCGAACTGCCCCACGGCGAGTGCCTTACATCGGTAGTCTGGCACGCCGAAGGCACGAAGCGACGCGAGCCGCGCTTTTATCGACTGCGCCACGGCGTGATGCAGTCGCGCCGCTGGAACGAGCCTCGATTCAGGAAACGGGCCGCTTGAGACGACGAAGAGGCTACAGCTCGCAGGCCACAACCTCTTTTTCGAATTCTGGTGGCCTGGGTGGCAATCGAACCAACGGCACGCGGATTTCCAATCCATACCGCAGGTGAGTGTTCACGCGGGCTTGCAGTCCTGCGGAAAAGATTTGTGGGCGCCTTTACTCTTCCTAAGCCGCGTGCATTCCTACATAGGCACTGCGATGCGGTCCTTACTTTCAGCGATTGCCTGCCTCTGTTCCTTCATAAGGTAAATCCATGAAAGCGCTCACATACCACGGCCCTTCAACGGTTACGAGATCTTCGAAAAGGCCGAAGAGGACTGCCGCGAGGTGGTGCCGACGCCAGGCGGCCCGCGCCCCAGCGCAGATTCTTTAGAAACCCAGGCGTCGCGCCGAGGCGCTGCTACTGCCCCGCTCTGTCATCGCTTTTTCCAACGATCCCATTCCCAGGAACCTTATGCATCAACTTGCCCTATCAGCACCGGCACGAAATCCCGGAGAAGCGCGCGTAGTCGTGATCACGGGAGCGTCGAGTGGCATCGGCCGCGCTACGGCACTTGCCTTCGCCAACGAGGGGGATCACGTTGTACTCGCCGCCCGCCATGTCGAAGCGTTGGAGTCGCTTGCACAAGAGTGCCAAGCACTGGGAGCCACCGCGCTGGTGGTGCCCACCGACGTGACGGATGCCGCTGCCGTACAGGCACTGGCAGAAGCGGCCATCAAGCGCCATGGACTGATCGACGTGTGGATCAACAACGTCGGGGTGGGTGTCGTGGGTCTCTTCGACAAGACGCCCATAGAGGCCCATCGCCGGGTGATCGAGTCGAACCTTATCGGCCATATGAATGGGGCGCATGCGGTGCTGCCCCATTTCCGAGGACGCGGACGAGGCACGCTCATCAACATGATTTCTCTGGGCGGTTGGGTGGCCGCGCCTTACGCAGCCGCTTACTCGGCCAGCAAGTTTGGGTTGCGAGGTTTCAGCGAAGCACTGCGCGCGGAATTCTCGGCGCTGCCAGGCATAAATGTTTGCGAGGTCTATCCGACCTTCGTCGATACACCGGGTATGTCGCATGGCTCCAACTACAGCGGACGTCGCATCAAGCCCCCGCCACCACTGGTAGATCCAAGACGGGTCGCTGCCACCCTGGTGTCGTTGTCTCGTCGACCGCGAGCCGCGGTCTACATCGGTGCCCCTGCGTTTCCTGGCATCGTTGCGCATGCCGTGGCGCCGAATCTGGTTGGACGCGTCATGATGAGCCTAATGTCCAAAGCGTTTGATATGGCTGGCCCTGCTCAACCTACGGATGGCAACCTCTACGAGCCATCACGAGGCCACGCGATTGACGGCGGATTCAAGACAGGGCGAACAACCCCGAAAGACGTGACTGCGGTAGCGGTCGGAGCCGGTTTGCTCGTGGCAGCGGCTGTTTGGACGCTGCGCAGGCGCTAGCTTGATACGGATGCTGGCAACAGTTCGAATTCGAGAATTCGTCCGGAGCTAGCCAGCAGGTTTCAAATGGAAAAGCATCAAGGAGCTAGGCATGACCTCGAACGACGCTACAAGCCCCCGCCCAGACGTGGCAGCAAACTCAAAGATGAACCCTGGAGACGAGGCGCCAGCGGGTACACCCGGCACAGGTGAAAAACCGTGCGACGTCTGTGGTGGCTCGGGCAAGGATGACGCAGGCAAGTCATGCATTGCCTGCGGCGGCAGCGGCCTCATCACCGCCGGCGTTGGCGGCGCTTGAGAAGCCGTCCATTTGGGCAGTTCGAATACGACAACGGCGTCGTGCGCAGCGAACAGGTCGAAGAGATTTGCTTGCCTTTAACGCTGAGGCTGCGTCACCTCGACAGGCTCACCTCATCTATTCCTCGATGCCTTCCGGCGAAGCGCGCTTCGGATCCAGAGGACCCGCCTCGAAGACTTCAACCGGCGCCAGCTTCATCAGCATCCTGGCTTGGTTCGCAGTGCCCTCAAGCCACTGATCGAAGTCGGCCGGCGCCAACGGGATGACGGATCGCTTGTCCTGCTTGTCCGGCGGCGCTTTCGGATCAGGTCTGTGCATGCGCCGCATCAGAGGATGGTCGTCCGCGTTGACAGTCAGCATCGTGTAGCTTTCGTGCACCTCGCCCGTGGTTTTGTCGACCCAAGTGTTCCAGAGGCCGGCCAGGCCCCAAGGATCACCGTCGGTGCGCCGGAATTGCCACCAGACGTTCTTTCCCGATTCCCAATTGGGCTCATCGAAGGTCGATGCCGGAATGATGCAACGTTGGCCTCTTTTCCACGGGTCCTTGTAACTGGTCTTGGCTTCCAATTCCTCAGACCGAGCGTTGTTCGTCGGGAACTTGAGCTTCGGTTCCTTCGCGAACCACGGGATCAGGCCCCACTGCCCTACGGTCAGCTCGCGCTCGTAGCCGACGACATTGCGAGCGCGGCGAATGAACGGGCCGGGTGCACGCGGGAAGACGGCACGGGGCCAGAGCTTGGCTGCGTTCTCGGAGCCGAGATGCCAGTAGCGCTCTACTTCGATGTGGCTTGGCGTTTCGTATCGATTGCACATTTGAGACGAGGTGTTCTAAAACTCGAGAATTGGATTGGACAAGGTTATTCACCCGACGCCACTCATGTTGGTGAATCGGTTTTGAAGACACCACGCACGTTCAACGCTGCCAGACACAGCTGCAGCACAACCAGTGCCCAAGCACGGGTATGTATTCCCCATGCCACCCAAAGCACGTTACTTGCAAGGAATACCCAAAAGCCGACATTCCGCCGGCTGGAACTGCTAGAGGCAACAAGCCAAGCTGCGACTACGGATGTCGCGAATGCCGGCCACTGGATGAGATCAAGCATCGCGCTTCCCTGACCTCACTTCTTGCTGCCCAAGTAGGCACGCACAGCCTCGGCGGAATTACCGACTACCGCGACGGCTTTCTCAAGTCGTTCGCGGGTATACCCAAAACTTCGCGTCCATGAACGTACCTCATGCGCCTCCGTCAGAGAAATGAGTTTCCGATCGGCAGCTGTCTTTTCTGGATCATCAGACATCGTCATCGCCAATGAGTAGGAAGGTGCGAGCATGATGCAAACTGAGCCTTTGCGAGCGTAGGAATGCAGCGCTCGCAAGCCCACCAAATCCACCAAGGCGGTGCCATGTTTTGTCACGGGCTCCAGCGCAATGGCCTCGCCAAGATGCCTGTCGTACCAGCATTCAAGTCGGGCAACCCATGAGCCAGCTTCAAGAACGAGACGAGCAGGAAGAAGCTCTCACTGACACTTCGGTAATAAGTCCTGCGTCGCGAAGCTCGGCAATTGAGGTGTTCCTGGCGTTCTTGAAACTCGGGCTGACCTCGTTCGGCGGCCCCGTCGCTCACCTTGGCTACTTCCGTACAGAGTTTGTCGAGCGTCGGGCGTGGCTGGATGACCAGAGCTACTCCGACCTGGTCGCGCTTTGCCAGTTCTTGCCAGGCCCTGCGAGTAGCCAAGTGGGCATGGCGCTGGGACTGGGACGAGCAGGATGGCTCGGCGCGCTGTGCGCGTGGGTTGGATTCACACTCCCGTCTGCCATTCTCCTCATCCTGTTTGCGTTCGGCGTCACCCGATGGGCATCGCTATCGCAATCCGGAGCAGTCCACGGCCTGAAGGTCGTCGCAGTCGCCATCGTTGCGCAGGCCGTCTGGGGCATGGCGAAGACGCTGTGTCCGGACCGCCTGAGAGCGGGTGTTGCCACCGTCGCCGCTTTGCTGGTCCTGGCCATTCCGTCAGCTGCGGGGCAAGTCGGCGCCATCGTCGCAGGTGGCATTGCAGGACGATGGGCGGTGGATCTCCGACAGCTGCCTGTCGCAGAACACCGCGACTATGGTGTGAGCAAGAAGGCCGGCGCAACACTGCTGCTGCTGTTCTGCCTGTTGCTCGTTCTGCTGCCAGTTCTGGCGATAGCAGTGCGGTCGCCGACGCTCGCTGTCATCTCGTCCTTTTACCAATCGGGCGCACTCGTGTTTGGAGGTGGGCATGTGGTGCTACCGCTTCTGCAGACGAGCGTCGGGGCCAACGGGTTGGTGGGTAATGATGCCTTCCTTACCGGTTACGGCGCGGCCCAAGCGGTGCCCGGTCCACTGTTCACTTTTGCGGCATACCTTGGCGCGATCATGACGGACACGCTGGGTGGGTGGGGGGGCGGGCTGACGCTCCTCGTCGTCATTTTTCTTCCAGGGTTTCTGATGGTGGCCGGCGCCCTTCCTTTCTGGGAGCTTCTGCGCCAGCGCGACGGCGTGCAGTGTGCGATGGCCGGTGTCAACGCTGCCGTAGTGGGTGTTCTGGCAGCCGCGCTGTACGACCCGGTATGGACCAGTGCCATTCATTCACGCACCGATTTCGGTCTTGCCTTGGGCTCTTTCGGCTTGCTGGTGTATGGGCGGCAGTCACCAGTTTTGGTCGTGACGCTCGCAGCAGCCGCAGGCTGGTTGCTTGCACGCTGGCAATAATTTTCTGGTCGTGTCCTGTTGCCTGGCGGTGCGAACAATCTTCTGTTCAACCGAGCCTGTTCCAACGCCGCGGCCGACCTGGACGCCGTGCCCGAGGCGACCGACCTCGGGGAGATTTAGGCATCGGCCGGCGCATCGCCGCGCAGCTGCGGGAAGAAGGCCTGAAGACCGTGCTCGACATCGCGCGCATGGACCCGCATACCTCCACAAGGATGCCGACAGCTCCTATGGAGTCAGCTTCCCAGATTTTTCAGGTTGCTTCTCAGCGGCCGATGAATTGGCCGATCTACCAAGGCAGCACAAGAAGCGGTCGAGGTTCACTTCGATGGGGAGGACCTGCCAATCTCAAAGCCCAGCGCACCGGAAAAGTGGGCGAAGGACGCGCGCTACCAAGGCGGCTACTGGATGTGGGTCGACATCGATCTATCGAAGGTCAGCAGCAAGGCGATCCGCGTCAACATCAGCCTGCCGGAAGATCTCGTGCAGCGGATCGACGAGTTCGCGAATGCTCGACACATGAGCCGCTCGGCCTTCTTGGCAGCAGCGGCAAAACACGAGATGAAAGAAGAGGCCTAGATACAAAAAACCGCCTCAGTGGGCGGCTCGCTGCGGAGACACATTTCCTGAGCGGGCATTGAAAGTATCCGTGACATATGTATCAATGGAGTCTTCACTGGTCCAAGGTCTACTCACCATGCACACGCCAATCAAGAACCATACAGTCAAAGAAATCGAAACTTGCCTAGGCGCTGCACTGAGCATTCTCTTCGGCGAGCCGACGTATGTGCTTGTCGATGAAATCGAGTTGAGTGCCGCGCTCAAGCAGGGCGCACGCCTGGTCATTCAGGCGCACAAAGAACGACGAACACCGTTGGAAGTCGTGCAAATCGACAAGTCCTGATCTGCACACCCGACAGACGAGGGGTTAGGCAGTGCATGGCTTTCTTCCAACTAGGATGGCGGTCGCCCCCCAAAGGCGGCCTCCCCGTGAACAGGAGTTGATTTCCGATACGGTTGCGCAACTTGTATTGAGGAAACGCATGCTGCCGGCGAAAGCTTGGCGCACGCACCTTGAACTGACTCAGGCCGAAGTGGCGAAGCGCATGGGCGTCAACCACCGCACCTATGCGCAGATTGAAGCACGTGAGATTTTGCGGAAGACGTTGCTCGCCAAGGTCGCGGCGGCACTAGGCATCACCGACAGTCAACTCGACTTCTGAATCGGAAACAAAAAAAGCCCTCCATTGCAGAGAACTCGTTCTCTGACCTTTGCCGGCAGCGGCGCCATCCGTCATGGCTGGGAACTCTTGGTGCCGACACTCGGTTCTTGTCGCGGAACATGCCAGCACGCCATCCGCACTGCAACGGCGCCGTTGGATGGTGATGCACCTTTCCTCGCCAATAGGCTGCAGCTGCCCAGCTTCAGTGTGACCATGACGTGCCCGAGCCGATTCCACAAAATGACGACGCGCCAGGGCCGCGCCGTTCCGAACCCTCGATACGCGGGCAGCAAGCCGAAGCAGGCGCAGGAATACTTGAGCCTGGAACCCGGCAAATGCGGTTTACCGCGCCGGCACCAAGTCTCTGCCTTCTGTGCTCGACCCGGGACAGGCGGCCAACGATCTCGATACACCCGCAAAACCAAGGAAGCGCGCCAGTGCAGTGGACCGAAGCCGAAACCGCAATGCTGAGGGAGCACTATCCCTTCATGACAGCGGAGGCACTGGCCCCGATCATGGGCCGGAGCGCTCGAGCGATACGACAGCGAGCATCGGCGCTAGAACTCAAGAAGGTGGTGCACGCGCCGAAAAACTGGCGCCCGATCGGCTCGGAGCGGATGGATCGAGGACATCGGGTACGCAAGGTGACGGACACCGGCCAGCCGAAAAAGGACTGGAAACGCATCGAAGTGATCGAGTGGGAAGCGATACACGGCCCGATACCGACCGGTCACATGCTGATGGTCATCGACTCGTCGAAACCACGGACGACGGACAACCTGCAGCTGTACACCGCTCGCAGCCACCTGGACCGCATGACGGTGAACAACCAGCCGCCGGAAATCGCGGCACTGTTCTAGCTCAGAGGCCAGATCACGATGGCGATCAATCGCCGGTCTCGGCGAACGACGCCGGCATAGCGTTGGTGCGCCAGCACCTTCTGGCGACGCTGGTGGACCTGCGCGACCCCAAGAACCCGATGGATCTCGCGCGCGCGAAGGTAGTGGCCGAAGTGGCGACGGTGCTCGTCAACAGCGCCAAGGTCGAAGTCGACTACCTCAAGGCGACAAAGCAGACACGAGGGCATTTTTTCCAACCTGTCGCGCTGCCTCAACCTGGTGGTCGCAAATGACGACGACCGACACACCATCGCTCAAGCCCAACGGCCGACTCACGAAGGCTGACACGGTCTCGCTCTGGCACGCCATCGAGAACGCTGACTTGATGGCCAAGCACATGCACGAGATCCCCGGGCTGACCCCAAAGCAGATCCAACGAGAGAAGGATCACGTTGCCCAGGCTAAGCGCGCGCTGCGCAAGGTCAACGAGCTTAGAAAGGCAGGTCTGTGACATTGACCGCCGTCGCATCGTCGTTTCTCTCTGCGCGCGAGATTGACGAACTCTGCGCACCGCTGACGCAACGACACGCCCAGGCCCAGCACCTGTGCGCGCTTCTCGGCCTGAAGGATCTGCCTCGCCGTCCCGATGGTCTGCCGCTGGTGGGCCGCAGGCTCATCGAGGAACGGCTGAATACCTCAGGCGAGTACGCTTCGCCAGCTGGCTTCAACTGGAGTAGGTGATGGGACGAAAGCGAGAGAGGGCATCGGGCTTTGGCCTGCTGCCACGGATGGAGGCGCGCCCGCATGCCGGTAGCGACAAGGTCACCTACCGCTACCACCCGATCGGCGGAAAGCCGATTAACTTGGGCCAGGACAAGCGCGCGGCGCTGCAGAAGGTGCTCGACCTAAACGGCGCCAGCAACGACGCGGGCACCATCGATGAGTTGTGGCGCGCGTACCAGACGATGCCGCAATGGAAGCGCCTGGGTGAGCGCACCAAGAGCGACTACGCGGAGTACAGCGTGCAGCTGCTCGAGGTGATGGGGAAGGTCTCGGCGCGTGTGATACGGCCAGCCGACATCGCTCGATATTTGCGGGTAGAACGTGCTGCGGCTCCCGTACGCGCGAACCGCGAGATCGCCCTACTGTCGAACCTAATGACTGTGGCTGTGGAACGCGGCGACATCGACGTCAACCCGTGCAAGCAGGTGAAGCGCAACCTCGAGCGGCCGCGCACTGAGGCGCCAGATCCGGAGACGTTCGCAGCGTTCATCGCCTGGCTTAACACGCAGGGGCCGCAGAGGAAGGTGATTGCGATGATGGCCGAGTTCGCTGCAGCTGCGGGCTCACGACGCATTGAATTCCTACACCTGACGCTGCCGCAGATCGACAGCCAGGCCCAGACCATCCGGCTGATGCGAGCGAAGCAGCACGGTGGTGCGGTGCGCGTCGAAAGCGTGTCGATCACGGAGAAGATGGAGGACCTTGTGCGGCGGCTACGCGCGCTACCGCGGCCGGATGAATCCCTGCACGTCTTCACCACCAGAGCCGGCAACCCGTATACCGACGACGGCTTCGCGTCGACGTGGCAGCGGGCGATGGCAAGTGCCTTAGCGGATGGGGTAATTCCGCGGCGCTTCACTTTCCACGACCTACGGGCCTACTACACCACCCAGCACAAGGCGCAGTACGGCGTGCTGCCGGAATTGCATGCGGATACGAAGACGACGGCTAAGGTGTATGACCGATCGAGAATTTCGCACCGTCGAGGACTTTTGTGACCTAGTAATCAAGCTTGTACCGCCCCAAGCCCACAGTGAGCTGGAGCCTATCGAGTACATCCCGTCCAAGGAGGCCCTCAATAGAAACGTTGAAGAAAGGCTTTGCTAAGACTTCCATAGCTGGAAATACCCGAATGGGATCCGGGTGCGATCGAATTTCGAGTTGAATGTCAAAAGTGGGAAGACTAACTGGGTCAATCCGCGTCGTGGATCCCACTATGTCAGTCGAGCCGCGCTGCGATATGCACAGCGTGCGCATCACATGCTCATCGACCATAGTCCGATCTGCACCTGTATCGATGAGAAATTTAACGCGCTGCGCTGGCGGCAAGGGTGCACCCGCAGCAGCAAGAGCTTTTGCCATCGGGGCACTTACAGTCACCCACAAATCAAGAATGGGGCCACTGGAACCATAGATACCGCTCAGATGCGGCACGGACCTACATCGCGAAGGTAATGAGCCACATCTTGGTCTTCAGCAATTTTTTTCACAAAAAACTGCTCTAGACCAAATTCTTCGTAAGCCCATTCCAAGGCGGATTGATAGGTTGACGAGAAGAATACAAGGGTAGTGTCTTTGATCACGACATATTCACCGTTGTGCTGACACAACATGCCAGGTAAACGATCGCGATAGGTTTGAAGTTCCGTTTGGAGTTCAACCATAGAAACTTATCCACAGGAAAACTTGCATAGCGGGCCCCTTATGTAGTTTTGCACAGGCTGTGAACAAAGTTATCCACAGACCGATCCTCAAGACTATCGAGTGCCATGAAAGAACGCAATCCGAAAAACGCTAAAAATTAGCTGTTCTTCAGTAAAGGTACACAACCCAAGGTCAGTTCCCACCATGGGAATAAAACGACAAAGGCGCTACAACTTTGATAGCTGTAGCGCCTTGCTGTATCTGGTGGCCTGGGTCGGAATCGAACCAACGACACGCGGATTTTCAATCCGCTGCTCTACCAACTGAGCTACCGGGCCATATGCACGAAGTAGTGCAGCCTGCGATTATACAGCGCTGCGGCGCCCTCGGGACAAATCCACGCCGAGTTGCTTGAGTTTCCGATACAGATGGGTGCGCTCCAGCCCGGTCTTCTCCGCGACACGGGTCATCGAGCCGTTCTCCATCGCGAGATGGAACTCGAAGTACGCCTTTTCGAAACCGTCTCGCGCATCGCGCAGCGGGCGGTCGAGATCGAAACTCTGGCGCGCCTGCGGGCCGGGGTCGGGCACGGCGGCGACGAGGGGCGGCGGCGCCATCAGCGCGTTCTCGCTGCCGGTGGTCGTGACGATGGCCGCGAAGCCGCTGGCCTGCGGCACCACGCTGGCAGCGGCGCGCCGCGCGCTCTCGCGGGCCAGGCCCTGCTCGACGGCCTTGAGCAGCTTCTGCAGGGTGATCGGTTTCTCGAGGAAGGCGAAGGCGCCGATGCGCGTGGCGTCGACGGCGGTATCGATGGTGGCATGGCCGCTCATCATGATGACCGGCATGCTCAGCAGCCCGGCCGCCGACCACTCCTTGAGCAACGTGACGCCATCGGTGTCGGGCATCCAGATGTCCAGCAGCACCAGATCGGGCCGTGCACGCTGGCGTGCAGCACGGGCTTCGGCGGCGTTTTCCGCGAGTTCCACGTGGTGGCCCTCGTCGTTGAGAATTTCGAAAAGCAGGTCACGGATGCCCAGCTCGTCATCGACCACGAGGATGTTTGCCATGAATGCTGTTGCTGACTGCCCAGGGCGCCAACATTTTCGTTGTGAACGCTCAGACAGCGGATGGTTGGGAACTTCTATGCAAGCGACCGCTCAGAGCGGCTCGCTTGCCAATGCGAATGATAACGAGACTTGCGCACCGACCACAACGCCTTCGACCAGGCGGTTGGAAAGCTCGATTCGCGCGCCGTGCTCGTCGGCGATCTTCTTGACCACCGCCAGCCCCAGCCCGGTTCCCTTGGTCTTGGTGGTGACGTAGGGCTCGAAGGCGCGCTTGAGGATGTTTTCGGCGAAGCCCGGGCCGCTGTCCTGCACCGTCAGTCGTGCGCGCTGGCCGGAGTCGCCCAGCCGCGTGCGGACCACCACTTCGCCACTGCGCCCGGTGCTCGACGCGCCCGCTTCGGCGGCATCCTGCGCGTTCTGCAGCAGGTTGTGTATGACCTGGCGAATCTGCTGTGCGTCGCCGCGAATCGGCGGGCAGCGCTCGTCGAGCTCGCAGCGCAGCGCGATCGGCATGCTGTCGGCGCCGTAGAGATGCAGCACGTCGTTCACCAAGCCGTTGAGGTCGACCGGTTTCAGGTCGGCCGCCGGCAGGCGTGCGTAGTCGCGGAATTCATTGACCAGCCGCTTCATCGCATCGACCTGGTCGACGATGGTCTTGACCGATTTGGTGAGCAATGCCTGTTCCGCCGGTGCGACCTTGCCGGTGAGCTTCATCTCCAGCCGCTCGGCCGACAGCTGGATCGGCGTCAGCGGATTCTTGATCTCGTGCGCCAGCCGTCGCGCGACCTCGCCCCAGGCCTGGGCGCGTTGCGCGGAGACGATCTCCGAGATGTCGTCGAACACCAGCAGCCGTTCGTCGGAGGGCAATTCCGCACCTCGCGCGACCAGGCTGATCGCGGCGTCCTGCGCCATGCCGAAGTTGTTGCCGCGCAGCTCGAACGCGTGCTGCCAGTGGTCGAGTCCGTGCTGCATGCGCTCGACATGGAATTCGTCGAACTGCTGCTGCACGTTCTGCGCGAAATCGGCAAGCCCCGGGACTTCGGCGAACGGCCGCCCCTCGTAGGCGGCGAGCGGCGCGCGCAGCACGCGCGTGGCGCCGGGGTTGGTCGAGAGCACGGTGCCGGCGGCGTCGAGCACGATCACGCCGGAGGTCAGGTTGTCGAGAATGGTCTGCAGATTGCCCCGTGCCGCATCGAGCGCGCCGACGGTCCGCTCGACGGCGGCGCGGGCATCGGCGAGCTGCTGCGTCATGACGGCGAACGACCGTGTGAGACCTTCCAGTTCGTCCTTGCCCTGCAGCACGGCGGTGGGGCGGAGATCGCCGGCGGCCACCTGCCGCACGCCGTCGGCCAGCACCAGCAGCGGCCGCGCCAGGCCGTTGCCGAACAGCACGGCGAGCAGCACCGCACCGAAGACGGCCAGGAACAGGCACAGCGTCAGCGTGCCGATGTACATGCGGCGCAGGCCATCCCGCGCCAGCGAGCGCTCCTGGTATTCCCGGTTGGCTTCCTGCACCGCCAGCGCGTTGGCCACCACGGCAGGTGGCAGCGCCTGCGTGACCTGCAGGAAGCGCGGTTCGGTGTTGAACTCGAAGCCGGGACGCTGCACCAGCACCATCGCACGCACGACGGCGGCCTGCGGCGTACCCTGGCTGGTGGCCTCGTCGAGCCCTTCGATATGCACGACCGGATGGTCGGCACGCACTTCGCGGAACTGCCGCTGCGTCGGCCGCTCGGGGTTGAGCTGGAAGCGCGATGCGCCGGCGCCGGCGATGAGCTGGCCGGCCCCGGTCCACAGCACGGCGTCGCTGGCGCCGAGCTGGTCTCGGATGCGTTCGAGCGCGAGGCCGGCGCTGGCGTCCGGCACCTCGGCGAGCTGGCGGCTCGCGGCGCGCGCCTTGCTGGCGAGATCCTGCGACAGCGAGTCGAGCGTGGCGCGACCCAGGTTGAGGCCGGCATCGAGCGCGCCCTCGACCTTGACGTCGAACCAGCTCTCGATCGACCGAGAGACGAACTGGTAGGACACGAAGTACACCAGCACGCCCGGCACCACGCCGACCAGCGCGAAGATCGCCGCCAGCTTGATCAGCAGCCGGCTGCCGAACTTGCCCTCGCGCAAGCGCCGTACCAGGCGCGAAACCGCCCAGCCCAGCACCAGCAGCAGCAATGAAGCGACCACCACGTTGATACCGAACAGCCGCGCATAGTTCTGCTCGTAGAGCACGCGGTTGTTGGTAGCGACCGCCAGCAGAAACATCAGCACCAGGCCGATGGCCGTCACCATCGCCGCGATGACGCCGATCACCCAACGCATCGCGCGTGCGCGGCGCGCAGCGCGCGATGCGGGGTCCTGGCGGCGTTCGGCCTTCACTTCGGGTGCTCGACGGCGAGGCGCGCGATGCGCTCCGCGGCGATGTCCCAGTCGGCCAACCCGACGACGCCGATCTGGAACGGCCGCGGCAATTGCGAGGTGTCGAGCCGGAAGCGGAACACCATGGGATGCGTGACCTCGTCGCTGATCTCGGCCGCATCGCCCAGCCGCATGCGGCCGATGCGCTTGACGGCGTCGAGCGCCTCGTCGAGGGTTTCGAAGTTCTGGTTGAGCGACACGCCGAAACCCGCGTTGCCGGCGATCGGCACCGGCGCGACGTTGAGCCGCCAGCGACGCGTCAACGGTTGGTAGGCCACGCGCATGTAACGCGACACCTGCACCATCTTGCGGTCCGACCAGTACCAGCGCTGGCGGAACAGCTCGGCTTCGGCCACGAAGTGGATCGCGATGCCTTTGTCGAGCACGTCCTGCACCAGCGTCGGCAATTCGAAATCGACCGCGGCCGCCAGGTAGACGCCGTCGTCGCCCTGCTCCAGGCGCATCTGCGTGACGGTCGCGCCGTGCGATTGCACCTGTCCGACGGCAGGCATCGCGGTGCAGGTCGCGGCTGCGCAAAGTGCGAGGGCGGTCGACACGAAAACGCGCCGCCGCACATCCCGCGGATCAGCGGGATTGTTTTTCGAGCAGTGCGTAGAAGAAGCCGTCGTGGTCACCGAGGGGATTGTCCGGGACGCCACGGCCATCGACCCTGAATTGAGGCAGCAAATGGCCGGGCGATGGCCGCAAACGCGCATCGGTGTTGTGCTGAAGGAACGCCTCGATCTGGTGCGAGCCTTCTTCGCGGAAAACCGAGCAGGTGCAGTAGAGCAACCGTCCGCCCGGGCGTACCAGCGGCCACAGTGCCGCGAGCAGATTGGCCTGCTGGATCGCGAGCTGGGGCGTGTCGCTCTCGCGCCGCAACCACGGCACGTCGGGGTGCCGGCGCACGATGCCCGATGCCGTGCAGGGCGCGTCGAGCAGAATCGCGTCGTAGGGCGTGCCGTCCCACCATTCGGCGGGTCGGGCCGCATCCGCGACGAGCACTTCGGCCTTCAGCCCGATGCGCGCCAACGTCTCGTCGATGCGGTGGCTGCGCTGGGCGTCGATCTCCAGCGCGGTGACCTCGACGGCAAGGTCGCCGCAGGCTTCGAGCAGATGCGCCGTCTTGCCACCGGGCGCCGCACAGGCATCGAGCACGCGCAGCGGCGCCGCGGCGCTCCGGGGCGCGTCCGCCCTGCGGGCGCCCTGCAGACCGATCAGGCCCTGCAGCAGCAGTGGTGCCGCAAGTTGGGCAGCCGCGTCCTGGACCGATACCTCGCCATCGAAAAATCCCGGCAGCTGGTGCACCGGCTTGGCCTGCGCGAGTTGCACGCCGCTGGCGCCGACCGCGCGGCCGCTCAAGCCTGCAGCGTAGAGGGCTGAAAGATAGGCCGCGACCGTCGTCTTGCGCGGATTCACCCGCAACGTCATCGGCGCCTGGACATTGTCGGCCGACAGCACACGCTGCCAGTCGCGCGGATGGTCGCGGCGCAGGCGCTCGATCCACCAGCGCGGATGGTTCCACTGCGCGACCGGCTCGTGATTCGTCGCTTCGACCAGTTCGTCTCGCTCCCGCAGGAAGCGGCGCAGGCAGGCGTTGATGAAGCTCGCCTGCGCCCGCGTGGCCGGACTGCGCTTGGCGGCTTCGACCGCCTGGTCGACCAATGTGAACGGTTCGTACGGCGACGATTCCGGATCCCATGCCAGCGCGAGCGCGGCGCACAGGAGCGCGTCCGCAGGCGGCGGCGGCGTGCGCCTGGCCAGCTGCCGGCGCAGCGCCTCGGCACGCCCCAGGCAGCGCAGCACCTGGAAGCCGAGCGATTGCACGCCGGGACGCAGGGCCGGTTCGACCGCCTCGAAGGCGACCGAGCCGGAAATGCCGCTGCGGATGGTTGCGAGTGCACCGGCCGTCAGCTGAAGTTGTCGCCAGAGCGGCGGCTGCATCGCAGGCGATGCGCGAAAGGATTCGGGCGGGTCTTGGGACAAAGTGGAATTCGATCTTTTGAACGTGTGGCCACGCTACACCAGAGAGGACAGCGGCGCGGCCCGACGCAGTTGCATCACCCATGCCACCAGCAGCGCGGGAAACTGCGCGATGGCGGCGTTGTAGGCCGCTACGGACGTGTTGAATTGCTGGCGTGCGATTTCCGCTGCGGGAGACGGTTCGGGCCAGGCGATGGGGATTTCAGTGCTCGGCGCGAGCGGTTTGTCGCTTTTGAGGCCGATGGGCACGGGCCGCGACAGGGTACCGTCGGCGCCGAAGCTGAGCACGGCATCCGGATGCAGGCGCTCCCAGGCAGCGAGCATGACGTGCAGTGCGGTCGCCAGCGCGGCGATCGACGCCGGATCGAGCGGATGCAGGCGGTTCGCGCCGAGCAGCGTCGACAGCTGCACCGTGCTGCCCAGCAACGACGCCTGCGCCGCCGCATCGATGGACGCCACGGCATCGGACGACTCGGGCTGCGTGCGCGACTGCACGAAGTCGAGCTGCCGCACCAGGGCGGCGTCGAGCGTGGCGTAGGCCTGCAGCGCCGCGGAGCGCAGCCGCATCAGCCGGTTGTAGGCGCCGACAAGCCAGAACAGCGACAGGGCCGCGCCGATCCAGTAGCCGAGCGATTCGGGCCAGCGGATCATGGCCGGCACGGACGAAAAAACGCCCCCTGGCCGCGGATGGACAGAGGGCGCTGGCTACCGATCATGCGCGTCATGGCCGCGAAGGCCGCAACGGCAAGGGTGGCGAAGGACACGGCGGTGCCGATTACTCGGTCGCTGCGCCTTCGCTGGCGTCGGCCGTGGCGGTCGTGCCGACGGCTTCGTCGTCGCTCGAGGAACCTGCCAGTTCGGCGGCTTCCGAATCGGCGATCGCGCGACGCTCGGCCTCGTCCATCAGGTCCTTGGCCTTGCGTGCCTGGTGGTACGCCATGCCGGTGCCCGCCGGGATCAGGCGACCCACGATCACGTTTTCCTTCAGGCCGCGCAGCTCGTCGCGCTTGCCCATGATCGCGGCTTCGGTCAGCACGCGCGTCGTTTCCTGGAACGATGCGGCGGAGATGAACGAGTCGGTCGACAGCGACGCCTTGGTGATGCCCAGCAGCAGGTTGGTGAACGTCGCGGGAATCTTGCCTTCGGCGCGCAGGGCGTCGTTGGTGTTGAGCATTTCGCTGCGTTCGACCTGTTCGCCGGAGATGTAGCCGGTGTCGCCGATGTTGTCGACCACGACACGACGCAACATCTGGCGAACGATCACCTCGATGTGCTTGTCGTTGATCTTCACGCCCTGCAGGCGGTAGACGTCCTGCACTTCGTCCACGATGTAGCGCGCGAGTTCTTCCGAACCCAGCAGGCGCAGGATGTCCTGCGGGTCCGCCGGACCGTCGACCACCGACTCGCCCTTGTTCACGACCTGGCCTTCGTGCACCAGGAAGTTCTTCTCCTTCGGCACGAGGTCTTCCCAGACCGTGCCTTCCGGATCGGTGATCTGCAGGCGCAGCTTGCCCTTCGTTTCCTTGCCGAACGACACGGTACCGGTCATCTCGGCCAGCATGCCCTTGTCCTTCGGCGAACGGGCTTCGAACAACTCGGCCACACGCGGCAGACCGCCGGTGATGTCGCGCGTCTTCTGGCCTTCGACCGGAATGCGCGCCAGCACTTCGCCAGGGCCCACGTCCTGGCCGTCGCGGATCTGCACCAACGAGCCGATCGGGAAGCCGATCGTCACCGAATGGTCGGTGCCGGGGATCTTCACCTCGGCGCCCGAGGCGTCGATCAGCTTGACCTGCGGACGGATCACCTTCGCGGCGCCGCGACGCTTCGGATCGATCACGACCAGCGTGGACAAGCCGGTCACTTCGTCGACCTGCTTGGCGACCGTGAGCCCTTCCTCGACATTCTCGAACTGCGCCTTGCCGGCGAACTCGGTGATGATCGGACGCGTCAGCGGATCCCAGTTGGCCAGGATCAGGCCGGCCTTGACCTGCTGGTCGGCCTTGATCGCCAGAATGGCGCCGTACGGCACCTTGTGGCGCTCGCGCTCGCGGCCGTGCTCGTCGTGGATGACGATCTCGCCCGAACGCGAAATCACGACCAGCTCGTTCTTGCTGTTGGTCACGTAGCGCATCGTCGCGTTGAAGCCGATCGAACCGTTCGACTTGGCCTCCACACTCGAGGCGATGGCCGCACGCGACGCAGCGCCGCCGATGTGGAAGGTCCGCATCGTCAGCTGCGTGCCGGGTTCGCCGATGGACTGGGCCGCGATCACACCGACGGCTTCGCCGATGTTGATCAGGCCGCCGCGGCCCAGGTCGCGGCCGTAGCAGGTCGCACAGATGCCGAAGCGGGTTTCGCAAGTCAGCGCGGTGCGAACCTTGACTTCGTCGACGCCCTGGATTTCCAGGGCTTCGATGTTGTCTTCGTCGAACATCTCGCCGGCCTTGAGCAGCACCGAACGGTTTTCCGGATGCAGCACGTCTTCGGCTGCCGAGCGTCCGAGGATTCGGTCGCGCAGCGATTCGATGACTTCACCGCCTTCGACGATGGCGCGCATCAGGTAGCCGCCGTGCGTGCCGCAGTCCTGCTCGATGACCACCAGGTCCTGCGTCACGTCGACCAGGCGACGCGTCAGGTAGCCCGAGTTCGCGGTCTTGAGCGCGGTGTCGGCCAGGCCCTTGCGGGCGCCGTGGGTGGAGATGAAGTACTCCAGCACGTTCAAACCTTCGCGGAAGTTCGCGGTGATGGGCGTCTCGATGATCGAGCCGTCGGGCTTGGCCATCAGGCCCCGCATGCCGGCCACCTGGCGGATCTGCGCGGCGGAACCGCGCGCACCCGAGTCGGCCATCATGTAGATGGAGTTGAAGGACTCCTGCTCGACATCGTTGCCGTGGCGATCGATGACGCGCTGCTTCGACAGTTTGGACATCATGACCTTCGACACTTCGTCGCCGGCCTTGCCCCAGATGTCCACCACCTTGTTGTAGCGCTCGCCGGAAGTCACCAGACCGGAGACGTACTGCTGCTCGATCTCCTTCACTTCCTTTGCGGAGCGCTCGATGATGCCGTGCTTCTCGGTCGGCACCAGCATGTCGTCGATGGCGATCGAGATGCCGGCCTTCGTCGCGAGACGGAAACCGTTCTGCAGCAGCTTGTCGGCGAACACCACGGTCTCTTTGAGGCCGCACTTGCGGAACGAGACGTTGATGAGCTTGGAGATTTCCTTCTTCTTCAGCGCCTTGTTGATGTTCGAGAACGGCAGGCCGCGCGGCAGGATCTCGGACAGCAGCGCGCGGCCCACGGTCGTGTCCACGAGCGAGGTCGACGGCGTGAATTCGCCGGTCTCCTTGTCCTTCGTGTACTCGGTGATGCGGACTGCGACCTTGGCGGTGAGTTCGACCACGTCGGCGTCGAGGGCGCGCTGGACTTCACCGATGTCGGAGAAGACCAGGCCTTCGCCCTTGGCGTTGATGCGGTCGCGGGTCGTGTAGTACAGACCCAGCACCACGTCTTGCGAAGGCACGATCGACGGTTCGCCCGACGCCGGGAACAGCACGTTGTTGGAAGCCAACATCAGCGTGCGGGCTTCCATCTGCGCTTCCACCGACAGCGGCACGTGAACGGCCATCTGGTCGCCGTCGAAGTCGGCGTTGAAGGCGGCGCAGACGAGCGGGTGCAGCTGGATCGCCTTGCCTTCGATCAGGATCGGCTCGAACGCCTGGATGCCCAGGCGGTGCAGCGTGGGCGCGCGGTTCAGCATGACCGGGTGCTCTTTGATCACCTCTTCCAGGATGTCCCAGACCACCGGCGTGCCCGATTCGACTTCCTTCTTGGCCGCCTTGATCGTGGTCGCGATGCCCATGGCTTCGAGACGCGAGAAGATGAAGGGCTTGAAGAGTTCGAGCGCCATCAGCTTGGGCAGGCCGCACTGGTGCAGCTTGAGCGTCGGGCCCACCACGATGACCGAACGGCCCGAATAGTCGACGCGCTTGCCCAGCAGGTTCTGGCGGAAACGACCGCTCTTGCCTTTGATCATGTCGGCCAGCGACTTCAGGGCGCGCTTGTTGGCGCCCGTCATGGCCTTGCCGCGACGGCCGTTGTCCAGCAGCGAATCGACCGCTTCCTGCAGCATCCGCTTCTCGTTGCGCGCGATGATTTCCGGCGCTTTCAATTCCAGCAGGCGACGCAGACGCGAGTTGCGGTTGATGACGCGGCGATACAAGTCGTTCAGGTCGGAGGTCGCGAAACGACCGCCATCCAGCGGCACCAGCGGACGCAGGTCCGGCGGCAGCACAGGCAGCACTTCGAGCACCATCCACTGCGGCTTGATGCCGGACTTGCGGAAGGCTTCCAGCACCTTCAGGCGCTTGGAATTCTTCTTGACCTTGACTTCCGAGCCGGTCAGGTCGCCGCGCAAGCGTTCGATCTCGCTGTCGAGCTCAATGCCTTCGAGCAGGTCCTTGATGCCTTCGGCGCCCATCTTGGCGATGAACTCGTCACCGAATTCCTTGCGCTTGGTGTCGTAGTCGTCCTCGGACATGATGCTGAACTTCTTCAGCGGCGTCATGCCGGGGTCGGTCACCACGTAGGCTTCGAAATACAGCACGCGTTCGATGTCGCGCAGTGTCATGTCGAGCACCAGGCCCAGACGCGACGGCAGCGACTTCAGGAACCAGATGTGCGCGCACGGCGCGGCCAGGTCGATGTGGCCCATGCGTTCGCGGCGGACCTTGGTCTGCGTGACTTCGACGCCGCACTTCTCGCAGATCACGCCACGGTGCTTGAGGCGCTTGTATTTGCCGCACAGGCACTCGTAGTCCTTGATGGGGCCGAAGATCTTGGCGCAGAACAGGCCGTCGCGCTCGGGCTTGAAGGTGCGGTAGTTGATCGTCTCGGGCTTCTTCACTTCGCCGAAAGACCACGAACGGATCTTCTCCGGCGAGGCCATGCCGATCTTGATGGCATCGAAATGCTCGTCGGGCGTGAATTGCTTGAACAGGTCGAGTAATGACTTCATGTGACTCTTTCCTTTTCTGCTTATGAACGTTCGAGTTCGATGTCCAGGCCCAGGGAACGGATTTCCTTGACCAGCACATTGAACGATTCCGGCATGCCGGCTTCGATGGAGTGTTCGCCCTTGACGATCGACTCGTACACCTTGGTGCGGCCGACCACGTCGTCGGACTTCACCGTCAGCATTTCCTGCAGCACGTAGGCGGCGCCGTAGGCTTCCAGCGCCCACACCTCCATCTCGCCGAAACGCTGGCCGCCGAACTGGGCCTTGCCGCCCAGCGGTTGTTGCGTGACCAGCGAGTACGGGCCTGTCGAGCGCGCGTGCATCTTGTCGTCTACCAGGTGATGCAGCTTCAGGAAGTGCATATAGCCGACGGTGACCGGCCGCTCGAACTGGTCGCCCGTGCGACCGTCGTACAGGTAGGCCTGCGTGCGCGTGTCGGTCAAGCCCTTGAGTTTGGCGATCTCGTCCGGATAGGCGAGATGCAGCATGCCGCGGATCTCTTCTTCCGTAGCACCGTCGAACACCGGGGTCGCGAAGGTCACGCCGCTCGACAGGTTGGCCGCCATGTCCAGCAGCTGCGCGTCGCTGAGCTTGCTCAGGTCTTCCTTGCGGCCGGAGCCGTTGTAGAGCTTGTCCATGAAGGCGCGGAGTTCCGCGATCTTGGCCTCGGCCTGCAGCAGGTCCCCGATGCGCTGACCGATGCCCTTGCCGGCCCAGCCCAGATGCACTTCCAGCACTTGGCCCACGTTCATCCGCGAAGGCACGCCCAGCGGATTCAGGCAGATGTCGCATGGCGTGCCGTCGGCCATGTGGGGCATGTCCTCGACCGGAACGATCTTCGACACCACGCCCTTGTTTCCGTGACGGCCGGCCATCTTGTCGCCGGGTTGCAGGCGGCGCTTGACGGCCAGATACACCTTGACCATCTTCAGCACGCCCGCGGGCAGCTCGTCGCCCTGCGTGAGCTTCTTGCGCTTTTCCTCGAAGGCGAGGTCGAAGCTGTGGCGCGTCTGCTCCAGCGAGTTCTTGATCGACTCCAGCTGCGAAGCCACTTCGTCGTCGGCCGGGCGGATGTCGAACCAATGGAACTTCTCGATCGACGACAGGTAGGCCTTGTCGAGCTTGGTGCCCTTGGCCAGCTTGTTCGGTCCGCCATTGGCCGCCTTGCCGGTCAGGAGCTTCTCGATCCGGTCGAACGCGTCGGCTTCGACGATGCGCAGCTGGTCGTTCAGGTCGAGGCGGAAGCGCTTGAGCTCGTCGTCGATGATCTGCTGGGCGCGCTTGTCGCGCGTGATGCCTTCGCGGGTGAACACCTGCACGTCGATGACCGTGCCTTGCGAGCCCTGATCCACGCGCAGCGAGGTGTCCTTCACGTCCGAAGCCTTCTCGCCGAAGATGGCGCGAAGCAGCTTCTCTTCCGGCGTCAGCGTGGTCTCGCCCTTCGGCGTGACCTTGCCCACCAGCGTGTCGCCCGGCTGCACTTCGGCACCGACGTAGATGATCCCGGATTCGTCCAGGCGGTTGAGCTGCTGCTCGGCCAGGTTCGGGATGTCGCGGGTGATTTCCTCGGCACCCAGCTTGGTGTCGCGTGCCATCACCACCAGTTCCTCGATGTGGATCGAGGTGTAGCGGTCTTCGGCGACGACGCGTTCGGAGATCAGGATCGAGTCTTCGAAGTTGTAGCCGTTCCACGGCATGAAACCGATCAGCATGTTCTGGCCGAGCGCCAGTTCGCCGAGGTCGGTCGATGCGCCGTCAGCCACCACGTCGCCCTTGGCGATGTGGTCACCGCGCTGGACGATCGGACGCTGGTGGATGTTGGTGTTCTGATTCGAACGCTGGTACTTGATCAGGTTGTAGATGTCCACGCCGACTTCGCCGGCCGCTGCTTCGGCATCGTTCACGCGCACGACCACGCGGGTCGCATCGACGTAGTCGACGATGCCGCCGCGGGTCGCGGTCACCACGGTACCGGAGTCGACCGCGGAAACGCGCTCGATACCGGTGCCGACGAACGGTTTCTCGGGACGCAGCACGGGCACGGCCTGGCGCTGCATGTTGGCGCCCATCAGCGCGCGGTTCGCATCGTCGTGTTCAAGGAACGGCACCAGCGAAGCGGCCACGGACACGATCTGCGCAGGCGACACGTCCATGTACTGCACGCGCTCGGCGCCCACCAGGATCGATTCGCCGGCTTCACGGGCGGAAACGAGGTCGCCGGTCAACACGCCGTCCTTGTCCAGCGTTGCGTTGGCCTGGGCGATGACGTACTTGCCTTCCTCGATGGCCGACAGGTAGTCGATGTCCATCGTGACCTTGCTGTCGACCACGCGACGGTACGGCGTCTCGATGAAGCCGTATTCGTTCAGGCGGGCATACAGGGCCAGAGAATTGATCAGGCCGATGTTCGGACCTTCGGGCGTTTCGATCGGGCAGACGCGGCCGTAGTGGGTCACGTGCACGTCGCGCACTTCGAAGCCGGCACGTTCGCGCGTCAGACCGCCCGGGCCGAGGGCCGAGACCCGGCGCTTGTGGGTGATCTCGGACAGCGGGTTCGTCTGGTCCATGAACTGCGACAGCTGCGACGCACCGAAGAACTCCTTCAGCGCGGCGGAGATCGGCTTGCTGTTGATCAGATCGTGCGGCATCAGCGGCTCTTGCTCGGCCTGCCCCAGGCGTTCCTTGACGGCCTTCTCAATGCGGGCCAGACCGGTGCGGTACTGGTTCTCGGCCAGCTCGCCGACGCAGCGCACGCGGCGGTTGCCCAAGTGGTCGATGTCGTCGACTTCGCCGTTGCCGTTGCGCAGGTCGACCAGGATCTTGACCACGTGAAGGATGTCTTCGTTGGTCAGGACCATCGGTCCGGTCGACTCGTCGCGGCCGACCTTGGCGTTGAACTTCATGCGGCCCACGCGCGACAGGTCGTACGTGTCCGGGTTATAGAACAGGCGCTGGAACAGGGCCTGCACCGCGTCTTCGGTCGGCGGTTCGCCGGGACGCATCATGCGGTAGATGGCCACGCGCGCGGCGAACTCGTCGACCGTCTCGTCGATGCGCAGGGTCTGCGAGATGTACGCGCCCTGGTCGAGTTCGTTCGTGTAGATGACCTGGATGTCCTGCACGCCGGCGGTGCGCAGCTTCTTCAGCAGCGCTTCGGTCAGCTCGTCGTTGGCCTTGGCCAGGATCTCGCCGGAATCTTCCTCGACGATGTTGCGGGCGATGACGCGGCCGACCAGGAAGTCTTCCGGCACGCTGATGTGCGTGGTTTCCGACTGCTCCAGCTCGCGGGTGTGGCGGGCGGTGACGCGCTTGTCCTTCGCGACCACGACCTTGCCGGCCTTGTCGGTGATATCGAAACGCGCGACTTCGCCGCGCAGGCGTTCGGCGACGAACTCCATCTGCGCGCCGCTGTCCATCAGGCGGAAGTTGTCGTTCACGAAAAAATTCGCGAGGATCGATTCCGGATTCAGGCCGATGGCCTTCAGCAGGATCGTGACCGGCATCTTGCGACGACGGTCGACGCGGAAGTACAGCATGTCTTTCGGGTCGAACTCGAAGTCGAGCCACGAGCCGCGGTAGGGAATCACCCGCGCGGAGAACAGCAGCTTGCCGCTCGAATGCGTCTTGCCCTTGTCGTGCTCGAAGAACACGCCCGGCGAACGGTGCAACTGCGACACGATGACGCGCTCGGTGCCGTTGATGATGAACGAACCCTTCTCGGTCATGAGCGGCACTTCGCCCATGTAGACCTCCTGCTCCTTTACCTCCTTGACCACCTTCGACTGCGAGGTAGACGACTCGCGGTCATAGATGATGAGCTGCACCTTGGCGCGCACGGCCGAAGCGAACGTCAGGCCACGGGTCTGGCACTCGCGCACGTCGAATGCCGGCTTCGCCAGGTTGTACTCGAGGAACTTCATCTCGACGAAACCGTTGTGCGAGACGATCGGGAACGCGGCAGTGAACGCGGCTTGCAGGCCGTCGATGGTGCGCTTGGTCGGGGCGATGCCAGCTTGCAGAAACGCGGTGTACGCGTCCTTCTGCATTTGCAGCAGGTAGGGAATTTCAACGACGCTGTCGCGATTACCGAAATTCTTTCGGATGCGCTTGCGTTCGGTGTAGCTGTAGGTGGACGTTTGGGCCATGCGAGCTCCGGAGCTTGATATCTTCAGCGACTTGTCAGAAATACTTTCGTACCTCTGCTTGGCGGCTGGCCACTACCAGCCGTTGGCGGACGGCGATGCATTGCACATCACCCGAACCAAGGGATCTTCTGCAGTCGGGGTCAGAAGACACTCAAAAACTGTCTCGGAAAGGCAGATTTTGGGTGCGCTCTGAAAGCGGCAAAGGCTGGAGGGCCTTTTCAGGCACCTCCAGCCCTTTGGAAAGACCGAATTACTTCAGTTCCACCTTGGCGCCAGCATCTTCCAGCTTTTTCTTGGCAACTTCGGCGTCAGCCTTCGACAGGCCTTCCTTGACAGCCTTGGGAGCAGCTTCCACCAGGTCCTTGGCTTCCTTGAGGCCCAGGCCAGTGATTTCGCGCACGGCCTTGATCGCCGACACTTTGTTCGCGCCAGCTTCCATCAGCATGACGTTGAATTCGGTCTGCTCTTCAACGACCGCGGCGGCAGCACCGCCACCGGCGCCGGCCGGAGCCGACATCGCTGCGGCGCTCACGCCGAACTTCTCTTCGATGGCTTTCACCAGGTCGTTGAGTTCCAGGACCGTCATGCTGTCGAGCGCGGTCAGAAATGCGTCTTTATCGAATGCCATTTTTGTTTCCTAACAATTGGGTTGAAATGTTCAAACGCAAGCCGGCTCACGCGGGTTGCGCCTCGGCTTCCGCCGGTGCATCGGTTGCTGCTTCGCCACTGCCGCGCTTCTCGGCCAGCGCCGCGAGAACGCGGGCCGTACGGGAAATCGGGGACTGCATCAAGCCCAGCAATTGCGCCAGCAACACTTCCTTGGAAGGGATGTTGGCCAGTTGCTTCACACCGTTCACGTCCAGGGTCTTGCCACCGATCGCACCACCACGAATCACCAACTTGTCGTTGGTCTTCGCGAAATCGGCCACCACTTTCGCGGCAGCCACGGCGTCGACGGAAAAACCGTAGATCAGCGGACCGGTCATCTGGTCGCCGAGGACTTCGAATGCGCTGCCCGCGACAGCACGGCGTGCCAACGTGTTTTTGAACACGCTGAGCGTCACGCCCTGGCTGCGCGCGGTATTGCGCAACTTGGTCATATCGGCAACCGTGATGCCACGGTATTCCGCCAGAACGAGCGTTTGAGCTTTGGCGGCGAGGCTGGTCACGTCGGAAATGACCGCTTCTTTCTCACTGCGATTCAGACTCAAGGTCTACTCCTTTTAATGCGTTCCTAGGCCGGAGCCTCGGAACGCGCTTCATGCAGCGACCAACTGTTTCGGAAATTAGGATTCCTTGCAGCGGGATCGCCATCTGCGCTGGTGATTCCCGGAGGAATCGATTAAGTGCAGGGAATTGCACGCCAGCGGTCTTGGATGGCCCGCTACGACTGCACGTCCGAAGACGTCCTCGTAGCGGCCCACCACATCGCCGCGCCCCGAGGAGCACGGCAAATTCTCCATATCAGGCCTGTGCTGCGATCGTCTGGGTGTCGACGCGGACGCCTAGACCCATCGTCGAAGACACGGCCACCTTGCGCAGATAGACACCCTTGCTGGTGGCCGGCTTGGCCTTGACCAGCGCGTCGATCAGCGCCGCTAGGTTGCCCTGGAGCTTGTCGGTCTCAAACGAGCGACGGCCGATCGTGCCGTGCACGATGCCGGCTTTATCGACGCGGAACTGGACCTGGCCGGCCTTCGCATTGCGAACGGCCTGCGCCACATCCGGCGTCACGGTGCCGACCTTCGGGTTGGGCATCAAGCCGCGCGGGCCGAGGATCTGGCCGAGCGTACCGACAACGCGCATGGCGTCCGGCGCGGCGATCACGACGTCGAAGGGCATGTCGCCCGCCTTGACCATCGCGGCCAAGTCGTCCATACCGACGATGTCGGCACCGGCGGCCTTGGCTTCTTCGGCTTTGGCACCTTGGGCGAACACGGCGACACGCTTGGTCTTGCCGGTACCGTTTGGCAGCACGACGGCACCGCGAACGACCTGATCGGACTTCTTCGCATCGATACCGAGCTGCACGGCCACGTCGATGGATTCATCGAACTTGGCAGTAGCAGCCTCCTTCACGAGACCGATGGCTTCGACCAGTGCGTACAGCTTGTTGCTGTCGACCTTGCCGACGGAAACTTTTTGCTTTTTGGTGAGCTTGGACATTTACACACCCTCCACGGTCACGCCCATCGAGCGGGCAGAGCCGGCGATGGTACGAACGGCGGCATCCAGATCGGCTGCCGTCAGGTCTTTCATCTTGGCCTTGGCAATATCCTCGAGCTGTGCGCGCGTGATCTTGCCGACCTTTGTAGTGTGCGGTGTGGCCGAACCCTTGTCGAGCTTGATGGCCTTCTTGATCAAGGTGACCGCGGGCGGCGTCTTGATAATGAAAGTGAAGCTCTTGTCCGCGAACGCGGTGATGACCACCGGCAGCGGCAGGCCCGGCTCGACGCCCTGGGTCTGGGCGTTGAACGCCTTGCAGAACTCCATGATGTTCAAACCACGCTGGCCCAGTGCAGGACCGATGGGTGGTGACGGGTTGGCCTTACCAGCTGGCACTTGCAGCTTGATGAAGCCGACGATTTTTTTCGCCATGTGTTGCTCCTTGCGGGTGATGACGCCGGACCATTCGGCCGCGGCTCCCCGGGGTTGACGACTCTTCAATCAAGCCTGTGCACCGAGTCGGGTAGCACACAGACAAAATTCCTTGGAACTTCAGGTCTTCTCGACTTGGCTGAATTCGAGTTCGACCGGTGTCGCACGACCGAAGATCATGACCGACACACGCACCTTGCTCTTCTCGTAGTTGACTTCCTCGACCGTGCCGTTGAAGTCGGTGAACGGGCCTTCCTTGACGCGCACGAACTCGCCAGCCATGAATTCGACCTTATGGCGCGGTTTTTCGGTGCCCTGCTGCATCTGGCTGACAATGTCCTCGACTTCCTTCTGAGAAATCGGTGCGGGGCGATTCTTGGCGCCGCCGACGAATCCGGTCACCTTGTTGGTGTGTTTCACCAAGTGCCAGCTCTCGTCGTTCATGATCATTTCGACCAGGACATAGCCAGGGAAGAAGCGGCGCTCGGTGGTGCGTTTCTGACCGTTCTTGATCTCGACCACTTCTTCGGTCGGTACAAGGATACGACCGAACTTGTCTTGCATGCCGGCACGGTTGATGCGCTCGGTAATATTGCGCTCGACGGCCTTTTCCATGCCCGAATAGGCGTGGACGACATACCAGCGCAGGTCCGGGTTGACTGGCGGCGCCAGGATCGCTTCAGCGGCTGTCAGCTCGACAGGTGCACTCTCAGGCATTGTCTCGACGGCATCGTTCATTATTTTCTCCATCCCAGAATAAGGTCGAAGAACACCCATTCGAGTGTCTTGTCCGTGGTCCAAAGAAAAATCGACATGATCGCCACGAAGGCGAACACATAAGCCGTCATCTGTATGGCTTCCTTGCGAGCCGGCCAGACAACCTTCTTGACTTCGCGCCACGAATCGCGACCAAAAGCCAACAATTGGCGGCCATTCTCGGAACTTGCAAAGATGCCGACCGCCACAGCTAAAGCCACTAGCAGAGCAGCCCATTGTGCAAGCGATCCTTGCCGCGCCAGCAGGTAGAACGCAACGATGGCACCCACGGTAAGCAGCACTGACGCAGCCAATTTAGCCTTGTCAACACTCGTGCTCACGGTTTCGATTTGAGATGTAGCCATCTTTGGCAAATTCCTGCGGCCATGACAGCCTTCAATTCATTGCGTCTTTTAAGACGCCGAAGCCCGTCGGATCACGACGGGCCTTTTTCGCCACCTTCAGGTGGCAGGGACAGTAGGAATCGAACCTACAACCTTCGGTTTTGGAGACCGACGCTCTGCCAATTGAGCTATACCCCTCCAGAAAACTGTTAAGCGAGGACCTTGGCGACGACGCCCGAGCCGACGGTCTTGCCACCTTCGCGGATGGCGAAGCGCAGACCTTCTTCCATCGCGATCGGGTTGATCA
>JBPBPG010000012.1:0-61098 GCA_050954325.1 Janthinobacterium lividum
GACTTCGAGACCACCACCGCCACGCCGGTGCGGGCGTAGGCGTTGGACAGGTCGCCGCTCAGGTAGCGGGCGCGGACGGTGCTGCTGTCCAGGTCGGTCTGCCAGTAGTTGCGCACGCCCAGGTAGTCCCACTGCGACAGGCCGGTGGAGACGGAGATCTCGGTCGGCGCCTTCAGGGTGTCGGGCAGGTCCACGAAGCCGACCAGCTTCATGTAGGTGTAGTTGCCCAGGCCGGGCAGGCCGGGGTAGACGCGCTTCCAGTTGCCCCAGTTCTCGTGCCAGGCGGAGGACTCGTTGGACATCGAGCAGCCCTGGCAGCCGTCGCCGAGCGCCAGCACGGCGACCTGGCCGCGCATCGCGGCGGTGTCCCAGACGGTGACCAGCGCGAACTCGCCGCTGTTGGTGACCGTGAGGGCCGTGGGCACCTTGCCCGCGGGCAGCTGGGTGCTCGCGAGGTTGTGCGCCGTGTTGCTGCCCACGCTGACGATGCGGCCGTCCGCATAGGCGGCCAGGGTGCTGGTGCACCAGTTGCCGCGGCCGTAGCACTTGCCCAGGGCGACGGGCTTCTCCAGGGTGAAGCTCTTCTGGTAGTTCTGGATGTCCTCGTCGATCGCGCCGCCGTCCTTGGACGGGCCGTCGTAGCGCGTCCAGCTCGGCTCGGGCTCGACCGACATGGTGTTGTGGGCCACCGCCAGCGCCTGCACCGTGCCGACGCCCGCGGCATAGGACTTCTGATAGAAGCTCGCGTCCGGCGCGGCATCGGCGACGTAGCCGAAGTTCAGGACGCTGGTGCTGTAGTCGCCGTAGTCGTACTCGAGCGCACCGCCGACCTGCCAGTTGCCGCACCAGCCGCCGTCCCAGGCGCAGCCGCGGCTGCCCTTGCCGTTGGGGTTCTGGATGGAGACCATCTTCATCGACTGGCTGGTGCGCTTGCCGTAGGTCGGGAGGCCGGCCTGGGTGGCGGTGACGTAGTCGCCCGAGGACGGGCCGTAGCGGTAGGCGATGGCATCGTCGGTGCCCATCTTCTGGGCCATGGCCTGGTACTCGGCGTTGGAGACCGCGCCGTTGACCATCACGTCGCCGGAGACCGCCAGGACGCCGGTGTCGACGGTCGGTTTGGCGGCAACGGACGTGGTGACAGCGGGTGACGCAGCGCTGGCACTGGCGCTGGCCACGTAGCAGGCCTTCACGATGCCGACGGCCGGGTCGCTGAACAACGAGTCGGAGCACTCGTAGGTGCCAGCGGCGAGCGGCTTCTGGACGGTCTGCGTGCCCACGCCGTAGACGACGGTCGTCGCTGTCGTCAACGTGAACGAGCTTCTTTGCGCAACCACCAGGGCAAGCTGGCTCGTCGATGTCGGCGTCGAGGTCAAATAGCACGACTTGACGACACCGACCAGCGGGTCGCCGAAGAGCTGGTCGCCGCACACGTAGGTACCGGCGTCGAGTGTCTTCTGCACCAGGGTCGAATTGGCACCGTAGGAGACCACCGAAGTGGACGACAGCTTGAACGTGCCACTCTGCGCGGTCAGCAGAGTCGATGTCGCGGTCGACGACGATGCGGCGGATGTGTAGCAGCTTTTGAGCACGCCACTGAGCGGATCGCCGAACAACGAATTGGAACAGGTATAGGAGCCGGCAGCCAACGTCTTGCTGTTGAACACGCCGTTGGCACCGTAGCTCACCGTGGTCGTGGATGTCAGTGTGAACGACTGGTACTCGTCCGTCAGTTTTGAGCTTTGCGCGGATACGGTCGCGGGGACGACGATCATCATTGCGACGAACGCGCTTAAACACGCCTTACTTAGTACTTTTGACACATTAATACCTTTTATTGAGGTAACAACCTAGGAAGCCGACGCGTGCCGCTCAACGCCCAGCAGCAATTGCGTCGTTCGCAAAACCCAGCCGCGGCCGAATTCAAATGAAAGGGAATCGATTTGCCGCCTCGCACTGGCCGACGCAGCCCTCAAGATCACCTGCGTCTACAAAAAAGCAGGCCTCGTTCAAGACATCTCGACAACGGACATCGAGCCGCTGCAAGAAAATGAAACCAAATGGTCTATATGTGCATAAATCACAATAGCCCTATTGTTTACAGTCGTCTTCGACCCTATCCTATTGACAAGCTGATTTTTACGTCAATCAAGTTTTAGGGCAATGCTCATCACAAATGTTTTCGAAATCTGTTGCGCCGCAACATGGCGCTGTTACATGTCCTGTGGCATCGTGGACGCATGAATTCATCTCCTTACATGCAGCGGCGGGCGCGTTTGGCGGCTTTTCTCGGCATCGGCGGCATCGCCGTGATCCCTACAACACCCGAGCGGCCACGAAATCGCGACAGTGATTTTCCGTACCGGTTCGACAGCTATTTCCATTACCTGTCGGGGTTTGGGGAACCTAATGGATGGCTTGTGATCGCTGCCGACGGAACGACCACGCTGTTCTGTATGCCCAAGAATCCAGAACGAGAGATCTGGGACGGCTATCGGCTCGGCCCAAAAGCCGCGCCGTCGATGTTGTCTATTGACAACGCCTATTCGGTCGACGAACTCGATACACGCCTGCCAGGCCTGTTGGAAAACCACAACGCCGTGTGGTACCCCTTCGCCACGCACAAGGGGTTGGAGACCCGCATCGACGGCTGGCTATCGGCCGTCAGGGCGCGCGCGCGCACTGGCGCACGCTGTCCCGAACAGCTTCGCGACCTGTGCGGACCGCTCGACGAGATGCGCCTGGTGAAGGACGCTTGCGAACTCGACGTGATGCGCCGCGCCGCGCAGATCAGCGCCGATGCCCACATCCGCGCGATGCAGACCAGCGCACGGATGCTGCGCGAAGGCCAGGACGTGCGCGAATACCACCTCGACGCCGAGCTGCTGCACGAATTCAGGCGCGGCGGTTCTCAATATCCGGCGTACGGCTCGATCGTAGCGGCCGGTGCGAACGCCTGCGTGCTGCACTACCGTGCCGATGCCGCACCCGTGCGTGCCGGCGAACTGGTGCTGATCGACGCCGGCTGCGAACTCGACGGCTATGCAAGCGACATCACCCGCACCTTCCCGGCTGACGGCAGGTTCAGCGGCCCGCAGCGCGCGGTCTACGACCTGGTGCTGGCCAGCCAGTGCGCGGCGGTCGCGGCCACCCGTGCCGGCGCGCGCTTCAACGATCCGCACGACGCGACCGTCCGCGTGCTCTCCCAAGGGCTGCTCGATCTCGGGCTGCTCGATGTGGACAAGGTCGGCGGCGTCGACGACGTGATCGAGAAACGTGCCTACGCCACCTTCTATATGCATCGCACCAGTCACTGGCTGGGCATGGACGTTCACGACTGCGGCAGCTACGTGGAGCCCGGCGAGCCATCGGACGGTCCGCCGGGCGGCATCCACCCGAGCCGCATCCTGCGACCCGGCATGGTCCTGACCGTCGAGCCCGGCCTCTACATCCGGCCTTCCGACGACGTTCCGGCGCGATTCCACGACATCGGCGTCCGCATCGAGGACGACGCCGTCGTCACTGCAGACGGTTGCGAACTGATCACGAGAGGCGTACCGGTCGACGGCGACGAGATCGAGGCGCTGATGCGCTGACCCGCGAGGCGAAGTTCTACAATCGCGCCCCTTTACAAATCTGTCGCCGACGCAGCATTGCGCGTATGCCAGCGACGCCAGGAGCCCGCCGCCCATGTCCGATCTCGCTTCCCTGAGCACCTCCGCGCTGGCCGTCCCTAGCGCCGAAGACAAACGCGCCGAACTGCGTCGTGCCGCGCTCGAATACCACGAGCTTCCGACGCCCGGCAAGATCGCCATCGCGGCGACCAAGCAGATGGTCAACCAGCGCGACCTGGCGCTGGCCTATTCGCCCGGCGTCGCGGCGCCCTGCGAGGAGATCGTCAAGGATCCGCTCAACGCCTTCAAGTACACCTCGCGCGGCAACCTGGTCGGCGTGATCACCAACGGCACCGCAGTGCTCGGCCTCGGCGATATCGGCGCGCTCGCCTCCAAGCCGGTGATGGAAGGCAAGGGAGTGCTGTTCAAGAAGTTCGCCGGTGTCGACGTGTTCGACATCGAGATCGACGAGAAGGACCCGGTCAAGCTGGTGGAGATCATCGCGTCGCTGGAGCCGACCTTCGGCGCCATCAACCTCGAGGACATCAAGGCGCCGGACTGCTTCTATGTCGAGCGCGAACTGCGCAAGCGCATGAAGATTCCGGTCTTCCACGACGACCAGCACGGCACCGCCATCACCGTCGCCGCGGCGTTGCTCAACGGCCTGAAGGTCGCGGGCAAGGACATCGCCAAGGTCAAGCTCGTCACCTCGGGCGCCGGCGCCGCGGCGCTGGCCTGCCTGAACCTGCTGCTCAAGGTCGGCCTCGAACGCTCGAACGTCTACGTGACCGACCTGGCCGGCGTGGTCTACGAGGGCCGCACCGAACTGATGGACGAGGACAAGCGCCAGTACATGCGGCCGACCGAGGCGCGCACGCTGAACGACATCATCGAAGGCGCGGACGTGTTCCTCGGGCTGTCGGCCGGTGGCGTGCTCAAGCCGGCGATGGTCGCGAAGATGGCGGCGCGGCCGGTGATCTTCGCGCTGGCGAACCCGAATCCGGAAATCGCGCCCGAGGACGCGCACGCGGTGCGCGACGACGTGATCATGGCGACCGGCCGCACCGACTACCCGAACCAGGTCAACAACGTCCTGTGCTTCCCGTACATCTTCCGCGGTGCGCTCGACTGCGGTGCCACCACGATCACCGACGAGATGGAAGTCGCGGCCGTGCACGCCATCGCCGACCTCGCGCAGGCCGAGCAGAGCGAGCGCGTGGCCGCGGCCTACGTCGGCGAGAAGCTGAGCTTCGGCCCCGAATACCTGATCCCGAAGCCGTTCGACCCGCGCCTGATGATGAAGATCGCGCCGGCCGTCGCCCGTGCCGCCGCGGAGAGCGGCGTCGCGACGCGTCCGATCGCCGATCTCGACGCCTACCGCGACAAGCTCCAAAGTTTCGTCTATGCGTCGGGCACGATGATGAAGCCGATCTTCGACGCGGCCAAGCGTGCGACCAAGAAGCGCGTGGCCTTCAGCGAAGGCGAGGAGGAACGCGTGCTGCGCGCGGTGCAGATCGTGGTCGACGAGGGCATCGCCCGCCCGACGCTGATCGGCCGGCCGGCGATCATCGCGCAACGCATCGAGAAGTTCGGGCTGCGCCTGAAGGAAGAACTCGACTACGACATCGTCAACGTCGAGCAGGACCACCGCTACCGCGACTTCTGGCAGACCTACCACCGCATGACCGAGCGCATGGGCACGACCGTGCAGACGGCCAAGATCGAGATGCGCCGGCGCCTGACGTTGATCGGCTCGATGCTGCTGCACAAGGGCGAGGTCGACGGCCTGATCTGCGGCACCTGGGGCACCACGCAGACGCACCTGCACCACATCGACCAGGTCATCGGCAAGCGCCCGGGCGGCTGCGCCAGTACGCCTCAGAACGTGCCGGTCTACGCCTGCATGAACGGCCTGCTGCTGCCCGACCGCCAGGTGTTCCTGGTCGACACGCACGTCAACTACGACCCGAGCCCCGAAGAACTCGCCGAGATCACCACCATGGCCGCCGAGGAGATGATGCGCTTCGGCCTCAAGCCGAAGGCAGCGCTGCTCTCGCATTCGAACTTCGGGTCGACCAGCCAGCCCAGCGCCCTCAAGATGCGCCGCGTGCTTGCGCTGCTGCGCGAGCAGGCACCCTGGCTCGAAGTCGACGGCGAGATGCATGGCGACGTGGCGCTCGACGGCAAGCAGCGTGCGCAGGTCATGCCGCACAGCGCGCTGTCGGGCAATGCCAACCTGCTGGTGTTCCCCAACCTGGACGCCGCCAACATCTCGTACAACCTGCTCAAGACCGCGGCCGGCGGCAACATCGCCATCGGCCCGGTGCTGCTGGGTGCGGCGAAACCCGTCCACATCCTGACGGCCAGCGCGACCGTGCGCCGCATCGTGAACATGACGGCACTGACCGTCGCCGACGCCAACGCGGACCGCTGATTCGAGGTCGATCGTCGGCTCGGATGACCGGCAGCTGTCCCGGAGTCGAGCGAGCAGGCTTTGCTCGGCGACAGCGGTCGCTTACTTGTCGAGGAATCGAGGCGGACAAGCGCCTGCTCGTTTTTTGGGCATGCGCTTGCTATTTGCGCCTGCGTGGTGCACACTCGCGGGCTTGAATTTACGGGTTAACCCAGGTTGATTCCTGATTCGGCCCCCCGCTCTTTTTCCTTGTGGTGCACCCATGGCGGCTCACGCCTCGATCACGTCTTCTGTCTCCAGATTTTTTCTTGCAGCATGCCTGCTGGCGAGTCTGACGACAGGAACGACCGATGCTTCGGCCCGCGACAGCATCGGAATGGCTGCGAGGCAGCTATCCCAGGATTCGATCCCGCTGACCGATCTGCCCTTACAGGGCCGACGCACCTATCAAGCCATTCTCGAAGGCGGACCCTTCCGCCACGACAAGGACGGCACGGCATTCGGCAATCGCGAGCGGCTCCTGCCACTCGAGCGACGCGGGCACTACCGCGAATACACGGTCGACACGCCCGGTGCTTCCAACAGAGGTGCGCAGCGCATCGTCTGCGGCGGACGTAAAGACAACGATGAAAAACGCAGTCCGCCCGTCGCGGCCTGCTGGTACACCGCGGATCACTACGCAAGCTTCAGGCGCATCGTGCCGTGAGCTTCGAACCTGACGACCGGAACGGCGCAGCTTCGCGCCCTGAAGAAAAGATGATGACGACAAACATGGAAAGACCAGCGGAGATGACCTTATCCCTTCGTGCCGTGCGCCCCAATATCGTGCAGTCGATTCGCGCTTTCCGCGTGAGCGACCTGCAGGAGGCTGCGCAATCGGCAGGGCAGCATTTTCTGTATGCGAATCTGGCCAATGCCCAGACCAAGCAGGACGTGCTCGACCTCATCGCACAGCAGTTCACCTTCCCGTCGCATTTCGGCAAGAACTTCGATGCGCTGTACGACTGCATGACCGACCCGTTGCACAAGTCGGGCCCGCAACCCGGTTTCATCGTCGTGCTCGAGCAGATCCCGGCCAACGGCAAGTTCGACAAGGAAGCACGCGAGCAGTTGCTCGACATCTTCCGCGACGCCTCCGACTATTGGGGAGACCGGAAGATACCGTTCAGGTGCTTCTATTCTTTTCTGTAGCCCGTTCTGCACACACCAGCCAAGCAGAACGGGCGAACGAGGCACTGAACGGCGTGACGCCGTCCCTGGGCATCGAGGTTCCGGTCATCGACCCGAACGCCGAGAAGATGCCGACCGACAAGTTGGTCGACGTCTCGCCCCTGGCGCTGCGCATGAGCAGCCCCTTCAACTCAGGCTACTGGCTCAGCGCCGCCTGATCGGCTGTTGAGGGTGCTTCGAGCGCCCCGTCCGATGAAAAAGCCCGTCGTCGACGGGCTTTTTCATTTCACCCTCACGCTCGCCCCACGCGAAGTTCGGTACCCGAGCGACCTGGCCGGTCCGACGGTCGTTGGCACGCCGCTTGCAACTCATCATGTACACAAGACAGGATGCTTGATGATGGTGCATGAACCGATTGCCACGCCCGCCGCTGCCCCCGATACCCGGGACATTGCCTGGATCACCCTCATGGACCCGCCGATCGCGGGTTCCGCGGGTGGCGCACTCTGTGGCCTGCGTTTCGCGGTCAAGGACAACATCGACGTGGCTGGCGTGCCGACCACCGCCGGCTGCCCGGCTTTCGCCCACGTCGCGGCGGCGCATGCGACCGTGGTGCAGCGCTTGCTCGATGCCGGTGCGGTGCTGGTCGGCAAGACCAACCTCGACCAGTTCGCCTGCGGCCTGAACGGCACCCGCTCGCCTTACGGCGCGGTGCCCAACAGCTTCGACGCACGCTATGTCTCGGGCGGATCGAGTTCCGGTTCGGCCTGGACGGTGGCCACCGGCGCGGTCGATTTCTCGCTCGGTACCGACACCGCAGGCTCCGGCCGCGTGCCGGCCGGCCTCAACAACATCGTCGGGCTGAAGCCGAGCAAGGGCCTGGTCAGCACCCACGGCGTGGTGCCGGCGGCGCAGAGCGTCGACTGCGTCTCGATCTTCGCGCGCACGGTCGGCCTGGCCGCGCGCGTGCTGCAGGTGGCGATGGGGCCGGATGCGGCCGACCCGTATTCCCGCGCGTTGACGCCCGCTTCCACGCCGCTGCCGAAGCGCCTGCGCATCGGCGTGCCGTCGGTGCTCGAATTCTTCGGCGATGCGGCATCGGCCGAGGCCTTCGAGCAATCGATCGCACAACTCGAGGCGCTGGACTGCACACGGGTGCCGATCGACTACACGCCGCTGGCCGAGGCCGCCGCGCTGCTCTACGACAGCGCGCTGGTGGCCGAGCGCTACGCTGCCGTGCGCCCCTTTTTCGATGCCCATCAAGAGGAGGTCGTCGAGCCGGTGCGCAGCATTCTCGCGAGCGGCCGCCGGTACAGCGCGGCCGATTTCGTCGACGCGCAGACGCGGCTGCGTGCGCTCGGCCAGCAGGCCGCCGCGATGTGGGCGGACATCGACCTGCTGGTCGTGCCCACCGCGCCCGTGCATTACACGATCGAGGCGATGCAGGCCGATCCGGTCGTGCTGAACCGCAACCTCGGCGCCTACACCAACTTCGTCAACCTGCTCGACTACGCGGCGCTGTCGGTGCCGACCTGCCTGCGCAGCGACGGCTTGCCTTTCGGCCTCACGCTGATCGGCCCCTGCGCCAGCGACTTCCAGCTGGCCGAGCTGGGCCAGCGGCTGCACCACGCGACCGGCCTCACGCTGGGCGCGACCGGCGAACCCATGCCCGCGCCCGAGACGCTGTCCGTGATCGCCGGGGTCGCGACGACCTCCGCCATGGTCCAGGTCGCCGTGGTCGGCGCCCACCTCCGCGGCATGCCGCTCAACGGCCAGCTGACCGGGCGCGATGCCCGCCTGCTGCGCGAGACGACGACCGCGCCGATCTACCGCCTCTACGCGCTGCCCGGCACCGTGCCGCCCAAGCCCGGCATGCTGCGCGTGCCGGCGTCCGAAGGCGCAGCGCTGATCGTCGAGGTCTGGGAAATGCGCGCCACCGCCTACGGCTCTTTCGTCGCGCTGATCCCGGCGCCGCTGGGCATCGGCACGCTGACGCTGGCCGATGGCAGCAGCGTGCAGGGCTTCGTCTGCGAGCCGATCGCGCTCGACGGTGCGGAAGACATCACCCACCACGGCGGCTGGCGCCGCTACATGGCCTCGCGCCGAATGGCGACTCCCACCGCCTGAGCCTCTGGGCGTGCGTTTCATCCGCTTTCATGTTTTCCAATTGCAGACCAGGAGTCGTCATGCGTTATCCCGCCCCATCGTCCCGACCGGCCACCGCGCCTTCGCGCCGTCACGTGCTGCAGGCCGGCGCCGCCGGCCTCGTGACGCTGGCCGCGCCCGCGCTGGTGCGTGCGCAGGCCGGCCCCAAGCTGCGCGTCGGCTTCTGGCCGGTCGCGGCCGGCCTGCCTTTTTTCGCAGCGGTCGACAAGGGCTATTTCAAGGAGGCCGGCCTCGACGTCGAACCGATCAAGTTCGCCGGCGCCCAGCAAGTGATGGAGGCGATGCTCTCGGGCCGTTCCGACGGCAGCGCCAACGGCACCGGTTCGGCCAATCTCGCCATCGGCGAGATCGCGCAACCGGGACTGTTCAAGATCTTTTGCACCAACCCGAGCAACGCGAAGTTCGTGCTCGACGAGTTCATCACTGCCAAGGACAGCGCCGTCAAGACCATGGCCGACCTGAAGGGCAAGAAGGTCGCCTCGGGCCCCGGCATCCAGAACGTCACGCTGTGCAAGACCATGCTGGAGCGTGCCGGCGCCACCGGCGCGACCGTGACGGAGCTGCCGATCGGCCAGCACATCGCCGCGCTGGTCGCGGGCCAGGTCGACGCCTGCTACACGCTGGAGCCGACCGGCACCATCGGCCGCATGAACGGCACCACCCGCGTGATCGAAGCCGGCGTGGTCGCGAAGTACATCCTCGGCGACCCGATGGCGCCGTGGCACGGCGGTGCGGCCAGCCTCACGACCGAGTTCATCAGGAAGAACCCCGAGGTGTCGAAGAAGTTCATCGCGGCCTACGCGAAGGGCGTCGAGCTGGTGCGCACGAAACCCGACGACGCGCGCCAGTACATGAAGGGCTACACCGCCATCGAAGGCGCGCTCACGGCCGAGGTGCCGCTGGCGTCGTACATGCTCCACGACGAGTTCAAGCCGAGCGACGTGGCGTACTTCCAGAAGTTCTACGACCTGTTCACCGAGAAAGGCATTTTCGAGAAGAAGGTGCCGGTCGAGCCGCTCATCTACAAGGCCTGACCATGGCCGAGACCACCACCTCCGCTGCCGGCGTGCCATGGACGCCGCCGAACGCCGCGGCCGCGGCCGCGGCGGCCGTTCCGAAGAAACCGGCCTGGGACCGCTTCCTGCCATTCATCGGCCCGGTCGCGCTGTTCATCGTGTGGGACCTGGTGGTGCGGCTCGGCTTCATCAAGCCGATCCTGCTGCCGGCGCCGGCGGACACCGTCGGCACGCTGATTACCGGCCTGGCCGGCGGGCCGCTGCTCACCGACTTCGCGGTGACGGTGTGGCGCACGCTGCAGGCCTTCCTGATCGCGGCCGTCGTCGGCGTGCCGCTAGGCGTGGTGCTGGGCAGCAACGAGCGGGTGTACCGCAGCGTCGAGTTCCTGATCGACTTCTTCCGCTCCACGCCGTCGTCGGCGCTCATCCCGCTGTTCCTGCTGATCTTCGGCGTGTCGGACATCAACAAGGTCGCCATCGCGGCCTTCGGCGCCTTCCTCATCGTGATCTTCAACAGCGCCTACGGCGTCATCAACGCGCGCAAGCAGCGGGTGATGGCGGCCAAGGTCATGGGCGCTTCGCGCTGGCGGGTGTTCAAGGACGTGCTGATCTGGGAGAGCCTGCAGCCGTCGTTCGTGGGGCTGCGTTCGGCCGTGTCGATGGCGCTGGTGATCGTGATCGTGGCCGAGATGTTCATCGGCTCCGACGCGGGCCTGGGCAACCGCATCATCAACGCGCAGCAGGTGCTCAACGTGAAGAGCATGTACGCGGCAATCCTGGCCGCGGGCGCGCTGGGCTATGCGCTCAACATCCTGTTCCTCGTCGCCGAACGCAGGATCGTTCATTGGTCGGGAAGGTGATCGCCATGTCTGCAGTCCGCAACGGCCCGGTGTATGCCGACGTGCCCAAACCCGCGTTCCGGCCCGGCCCGGCCGGCACGCACATCACCATCCGCGGCCTGACCAAGTACTTCGCGGGCTGGCCGTTGTACGAGAACTTCGACCTCGACATACCGAAGAACGCCATCGTGTCGGTGTTCGGGCCCAACGGCTGCGGCAAGAGCACGCTTATCAACATGATCGCGGGGCTGGTACCGATCGACGCGGGCGAGATCCTGTTCGACGGCAAATCGCTCGAGGACACCAAGATCGGCTACGTCTTCCAGAACTACCGCGAGGCGATGTTCCCGTGGATGCGCACCATCGACAACATCGCCTATCCGCTCAAGCTCGAAGGCAAAAGCAAGGCCGAGGTCGACCGCCGCATGGCCGAGCTGGTCGCATCGTTCGACGTCAAGTTCGACCTCAACCGCTACCCCTACGAACTCTCGGGCGGCCAGCAGCAGACGGCCTCGATCATGCGGGCGCTCGCGCCCAACCCGGAGGTGCTGTTTCTCGACGAGCCGTTCTCGGCGCTCGATTTCGAAATGACGCTGTTCATCCGCGAGAAGCTGCAGGAGGTGTTCATGCAGACCGGCACCACCATGCTGCTGGTGTCGCACGACCTGGAAGAGGCCGTGTACCTGGCCGACCAGGTGCTGCTGCTGACCAAGCGGCCGACCCGCGTGGCGGAGATCCTCGACTACGGCGACGCGCGCCCGCGCACGCTGGAGACGCTGAGCTCCGCGAGCTTCGTCGACATGAAGAAGCTCAGCCTGGAAATCTTCCAGCGCGAGGTCAGGCGATGACGCCCGCGCAGGTCGAGGGTTATGTCGATGCCGCCGCGGCGGCGCTCGGCCTGAACCTGGACCCGGCACACCGGCCGGGCGTGCTCGGCTACTTCGCGCTGGCCGCTGGTTTCGCGGACATCGTCGAGGCGGTGCCGCTCGACATGCATGTCGAGCCGGCGACGGTCTTCGTGCCGGTGTCGCCGAAGGAGCGTGCGGAATGAGCGCGGATGTCTTGCTGCTCGAGGACGCGGCTGCCATGGCCGATGCGGTGCGCAGAGGCGCCGCCAGCGCGGTCACGCTCACACAGGCCAGCCTGGACCGCATCGCCGCGACCGACGGCCGCGTCAACGCATTCACCGACGTGTTGCGCGAACGCGCGCTGCGTCGCGCGACCCAGGTCGATGTCTCGCTCGCATCGGGCCATGCCGAGCGCACGCGCGCGCTGCCGCTGCTCGGTGTGCCCTTCGCGGTGAAGAACCTGTTCGACATCGCCGGCCTGCCGACGCTGGCCGGCTCGAAGATCGAGCGCGACAGCGCCCCGGCGCGCAGCGATGCGGCGCTGGTCAGGCGGCTGGAGTCGGCCGGCGCGGTGCTGGTCGGCGCGCTCAACATGGACGAGTACGCCTACGGTTTCACCACCGAGAACAGCCATGCCGGCCCGTGCCACAACCCGCACGACCTCTCGCGCATCGCGGGCGGTTCGTCGGGCGGCTCGGCCGCCGCGGTCGCGGCCGGCCAGGTGCCGCTGACGCTGGGCTCCGACACCAACGGCTCGATCCGCGTGCCGGCCTCGCTGTGCGGCGTTTTCGGGCTCAAGCCGACCTTCGGTCGCCTGCCGCGCACCGGCAGCCATCCGTTCGTGTCCAGCCTCGACCATCTCGGGCCGTTCGCGCGTTCGGCGCGCGACCTGGCGCTGGCCTACGACGCGATGCAGGGCCCCGAAGGCCACGCACCGCACGACCCGGGCTGCGCGCAGCGCCCGGTCGAGGCCACCGCAGCGCAACTGGTGCACGGCCGCAGCGGCCTGCGCATCGGCGTGCTCGATGGCTATTTTTGCGAGCGCGCCACGCCCGAGGCGCTGAGCGCGGTCGATCGCGTGGCCCAGGCGCTGGGCGGGCGCCGGACGGTCGAACTGCCGATGGTCGAGGCCGGCCGCGCCGCAGCCTTTCTCATCACCAATTCCGAAGGCGCCGCGCTGCACCTGAACGACCTGCGCACGCGCCCGCAGGACTTCGAGCCGCTGTCGCGCGACCGCTTCCTGGCCGGCACGCTGCTGCCTGCTGCCTGGGTGGCGCGCGCGCAGCGCGTGCGCCGTCTCTATGCCGAGCAGGTCGCTGCGCTGTTCGAGCGCTTCGACATCCTGCTGGCCGCGTCCACGCCTTGCGCCGCGACGCCGATCGGCGCCGAATGGTTCGAACTCGACGGCCAGCGCCTGCCGGTACGCCCCAACATGGGCCTGCTCACGCAGCCGATCTCGTGCATCGGCCTGCCGGTCTGCAGCGTCCCCGTGTGGGGCGCGCACGCGAGCCTGCCGATCGGCGTGCAGGTGATCGCGGCGCCGTGGCGCGAGGACCGGGTGCTGCGGGTGGCCGCGGCGCTGGAGGCGGCGGGCGTGGCGCAGTCGCCGGTGGCGTCGCTATGAAGTAACGGGCACCGACGACCACGCACCCGACAACCATGACACCAGAAATCAACCTTCCCTACGTCGTCGCCGAAGTCACGGCAGCCTTCGCCCGCTACGAGGACGCGCTCGTGAACAACAAGGTCGACGTCCTCGACGAACTGTTCTGGAACAGCCCGCGCACGCTGCGCTACGGTGTCGGCGAGAACCTCTACGGCTTCGGCGAAATCCAGGCCTTCCGCGCGGGGCGCCCTGCCGTCGGACTCATGCGCGAACTGCTGCGCACCGAGATCACCACCTACGGCACCGACTTCGCGACCGCCAACTGCGAGTTCCGCCGCGACGGCAGCGTCAAGGCCGGGCGCCAGAGCCAGACCTGGATGCGCACCGCACAAGGCTGGCGCGTGGTCGCCGCGCATGTGAGCCTGCTGGGATGACCGACACGAGCACGCTTTATGCACACCTTCTTCAATCCGAGAAGATGAAAGACCATGCCACAACGCCGTGACCTGCTGAAGACCGCCCTGCTCGCGTCCGCCCTGGGCCACGGCCTGTCGGCGCTCGCCCAGCCCGCCGCCTATCCGGCACGGCAGGTGAAGCTCGTGATTCCCTTCCCGGCCGGCGGCGCGACCGACTATGCCGCGCGCGCCGTCGGCATCGCGCTGGCCGAGAGGTGGAAGCAGCCGGTCGTCGCCGACAATCGCGCGGGCGCCGGATCCACCATCGGCACCGAGATCGGCGCGAAGAGCCCGCCCGACGGCTACACGCTCGTGATGGGCATCCCGGCCGGCGTGACCATCGCGCCGCACATCTATCCGAAGCTGGGCTACGACCCGATCAGGGACCTGGTACCGGTGGCCGGCTTCGCGACCTCGCCGCTGGTCGTGGTGGTGCCGGTCGATTCGCCCTTCAGGACCTTTCCCGACCTGGTCGCCTATGCCAGGGCGCATCCCGGCGAGCTGAGCTACGCCTCCAACGGCAGCGGCTCGCTGCCGCACCTGACGACCGAGTGGTTCCTGTCGCAGGCCAAGGTCCGCATGACGCACGTGCCCTACCGCGGCAGCGCGCAGGCCCTGCCCGATCTGATCGCGGGCCGCACGCAGATGATGATCGACATCATCGTGTCGGCGCTGCCGCTGATCGAGGGCGGCAAGCTGCGCGTGCTCGCCGTAACCGGTGCGCAGCCGACCACGCGCCTGCCGGGCGTGCCCACCGTCGCGAGCTTCGGCTATCCGGGCTTCGCGTCAGAGCAGTGGTACGGGCTCTTCCTGCCGGCCGGCACGCCCGAGGCGATCGTGCGCAAGGTCGAGCGCGACGTGCAGACCGTCACCGCCGACCCGCGCCTGCGCGGCCAGATGTGGCAGCGCGGCGCCGAAATTCAGTACCTGCCTGCCCAGGCGCTCGCGCAGATGGTCCGCGCCGATTCCGCGCGCTGGGCGGGAATCGCCTCGGCGACCGGGGCGCGCGCCGAATAGGCCGCACGGCCCGCACGAAATTTCCCTTTCCTTCCAACGTCAACGTGTCTTTCCAACGGAGCACCTCCATGAGCCAGGTCAATCGTCGCGACTCCCTCAAAACCATCGCCGCGCTCGGCGCCGCCGGCACGCTGGGCGGCTGGAACGCGCTGGCGAACGCGCAGGCCAAGCCGCTGACCGTCGGCGTGATCTACGTCGGCCCGCGCGACGACTACGGCTACAATCAGGCCCATGCGCAGGCGGCGGCCGAGATCAAGAAGATGCCCGGCATCAAGGTGGTCGAGGAAGAGAACGTGCCCGAGACCGCGGCCGTGCAGAAGACCATGACTGGCATGATCGCGCAGGACGGCGCCAAGCTGCTGTTCCCCACTTCCTACGGCTACTTCGACCCGCACATCCTCGCGGTCGCGCCGAAGAACCCCGACGTGCGCTTCTCGCATTGCGGCGGCCTCTGGACCGAAGCCATGCCCAAGAACGTCGGCAGCTTCTTCGGCTACATCGACGAATGCCAGTTCCTGAACGGCGTGGTCGCCGCGCACATGACCAAGAGCAACAAGATCGCCTTCGTCGCGGCCAAGCCGATTCCGCAGGTGCTGCGCAACATCAACGCCTTCACGCTGGGCGCGCGCTCGGTCAAGCCGGGCATCACCTGCAGCGTGATCTTCACGGGCGAATGGTCGATGCCGGTGAAGGAGGCCGAAGCCACCAACAGCCTGGCCGACCAGGGCTGCGACGTGTTCACGATGCACGTGGACGGCCCCAAGGTGGTGGTCGAGACGGCCGTCAAGCGCGGCAAGATGGTCTGCGGCTACCACGCGAGCCAGGCCAAGCTGGCACCGCAGGCCTACCTGACGGGCGCCGAGTGGAACTGGCTGACCGCGTACAAGACCATCATCGAAGCCGCCCAGGCCGGCAAGCCGCACCCCAACTTCCTGCGCGGCGGTCTCAGGGAAGGCTACGTGAGGATGTCGGCCTACGGCCCGGCCGTGACCGACGCCGCGAAGAAACAGGCCGACGGCATCAAGGCCCAGATGATCGCGGGCGGCTTCGACATCTTCAAGGACGGCATCAAGGACAACAAGGGCGCGGTCGCGGTGCCCAAGGGCACGTCGCTCAAGCAGAACGACATCGTCCTGGAGAAGATGAACTACCTCGTCGAAGGCGTGATGGGTTCCATCTGACCGCACGGCCATGCCCACCGCGCTGAAGGAAATCGCCCTGCCGGCGTTCGCCATCGCGGCGGCGCTGCTGCTGTTCGGAGTGCTGGTCCGGTTCGCCGGCGTGAGCCCGGTGGACGTCTGGGTCACGCTGTTCAAGGGCGCGTTCGGCGACTGGTTCTCGTGGCAGAACACGCTGCAACGCGCCGCGCCGCTGATGCTCACCGCCCTGTGCGTGGCGGTCCCGGCACGCGCCGGGCTGGTGATCATCGGCGGCGAGGGCGCGGTGGTGCTGGGCGGGCTGGCCGCGGCGGCGCTGCCCTCTGCGCTGCCGCTGCCGGGCAACCTGGTCGGCACGGTCGCCATCTGCATCGCGGGCGCCGTCGCGGGCGGGCTCTGGATCATGCTGGCCGGCGGGCTGCGCCAGTACCGCGGCATCAACGAAACCATCAGCAGCCTGCTGCTGGCCTATATCGCGATCGGCCTGTTCAAGCACCTGGTCGAAGGCGCGCTGCGCGACCCGGCCAGCCTCAACAAGCCCTCGACCCGGCCGCTGCCCGAAGGCCTGCTGATCGGCGGCATCGCGGGCTCGGACGTGCACTGGGGCCTCGCGATCGGCGTGGTCGCCTGCGTCGGGCTTGGCCTCTGGCTGCGCCTTACGGCCTCGGGCTTCTCGATCCGCGTGGTGGGCGGCAATCCGCGCACCGCGCAATTGGTCGGCCTGCCGGCGACGCGGCTGATCCTCGCGGCCTGCGGCGTGGGCGGTGCCTGCGCGGGCGTGGCGGGCGCGGTCGAGGTGGCTGCGGTGCACACCAACGCCAACGCCTCGCTGATCGCGGGCTACGGCTACGCGGGCATTCTGGTGTCCTTCATCGCGCGCCACAACCCGGTGGCGATCGTGCCGGTGGCCATCCTGTTCGGCGGCTTCGGCGCGGCCGGCAGCCTGCTGCAGCGGCGTCTCGGCCTGCCCGATGCGTCGGTGCTGGTGCTGCAGGGCATCGCCTTCGTGCTGATCCTGGCGAGCGAAGGCCTGCGCATGATCGACTGGAAGGCGCTGATGAAGAACCGCATGCCGCGCGCGGTGCAGCCCCAACTCACGAAGGAACCACGGCCATGACCGCCGATCAGTGGATCGCGCTCGTCGCCGGCATCGTCGGCGGCGCCTTGCGCGTGGGCGCGCCCTTCCTGTTCGTGAGCCTGGGCGAATGCCTCACCGAGAAATCGGGCCGCATCAACCTCGGGCTCGAAGGCGTGCTGGTGCTGTCGGCCATGGCGGCGTTCGGTGGCGCCTACCTCACCGGGTCGGCCTGGCTCGGCGTGCTGATCGGCGCGCTGGCCGGTGCGGCACTCGCGCTGCTGCACGGCCTGCTGTGCTCGCTCGACCGCGTGAACGACGTGGCGACCGGCATCGCGCTGATGCTGTTCGGCACCGGCCTGGCTTTCTATCTCGGCAAGCCGCTGATCCAGCCGCAGGCGCCGCAGATCCCGGCCATCCCGCTGGGCTTCTGGAGCGACGACCCGGTGGTGCGCTCGGCGTTGCAGCTCAACGCACTGGTGCCGATCGGCTTGGCGCTGGCCGTGCTGCTGTACTGGGGCTTCGCGCGCACCCGCGCCGGCCTGCTGGTGCGCCTGGCGGGCGACTCGGCCGACGCGACGCGCGCGCTGGGCTATTCGGTCTCGGGCATCCGCATCGCGGCGACCACGGCGGGCGGCTTCATCGCCGGCCTCGGCGGCGCGTCGCTCACGCTGTTCTATCCGGGCAGCTGGAACGAAGGCATCTCGAGCGGCCAGGGCCTGATCGCGGTGGCGCTGGTGATCTTCGCGCGCTGGAGCCCGCTGCGCTGCGTCGGCGCGGCCTTCCTGTTCGGCGGCGCGGGCGCGCTCGGCCCGGCGCTGCAGTCGATCGGCGTGGGCTGGGGCTACCACCTGTTCAACACGGTGCCCTACGTGCTCACGCTGGTCATTCTTGTGTTCACCTGCAAGCCCGGCAGCGTCGCGATCGGCAGCCCGGGCGAACTTTCTTCGACAAGATAAGGATTCACGCCATGAGCGGTTTCGGTGGTCTCAACAAATCGGCGCACGGCGTCGTGGTCGGGCTGGTGCAGTGCCAGCTCCCGGTGGTGCGCACGCCCGACGAACTCGCCGCGCAGACGCGGCGCATCGTCGAACTCGTCGGCAAGGCGCGGCGCAACCAGGGCACGATGGATCTCGTCGTGTTCCCGGAATACTCGCTGCACGGCCTGTCGATGGACACCTCGCCCGAGATCATGTGCACGCTCGACGGCCCCGAGGTCGCGGCGTTCCGCCAAGCGTGCATCGACAACGCGATCTGGGGCTGCTTCTCGATCATGGAAGCCAACCCCGGCGGCAACCCGTACAACAGCGGCCTGATCATCGACGACGCCGGCGCCATGCGGCTGTACTACCGCAAGATGCATCCGTGGGTGCCGGTCGAGCCCTGGGAGCCGGGCAACATCGGCGTGCCGGTGTGCGACGGTCCGAACGGCAGCAGGCTCGCGCTGATCATCTGCCACGACGGCATGCTGCCCGAGATGGCGCGCGAGGCCGCGTACAAGGGCGCCGAGATCATCATCCGCACCGCCGGCTACACTGCGCCGATCCGCCATGCCTGGAAGATCACCAACCAGGCCAACGCCTTCTGCAACCTGGCCTACACCGCGAGCGTGTGCATGTGCGGCAGTGACGGCAGCTTCGACTCGATGGGCGAGGGCATGTTCTGCAGCTTCGACGGCACCGTGATGATCGAGGGCGGCGGCCGGGTCGACGAGATCGTCACGTGCGAACTGCGGCCCGACCTGGTGCGGGAGGCGCGCACCGGCTGGGGTGTGGAGAACAACATCTACCAGCTCTACCATCGCGGCTACGTGGCGGTGAAGGGCGGGGCGCAGGACTTTCCGTACACCTACATGCAGGACATGGCGGCGGGGACGTACAAGCTGCCGTGGAGCGATCGGGTGAAGGTGACGGACGGGACTTCGTGCGGGTTCGCGGCGCCGACGCGTGCCTATGTCGGTGCCGAAGCGCCTGCTGCTTTGGCAAAGAAGGAGGACTGAAGGTGGGTCGCGTCGCGTCTTTCGGTTCCGGTCCGGGGCGCGCACCCTTCCCACACGCACGTTTCATCCTCGGAGTTCGAGCATGACCACCCACGTCGACGCCAACCCGTACCCGTGGCCCTACGACGGCGACCTGCGCCCCGACAACACCGCGCTGATCGTGATCGACATGCAGACCGATTTCTGCGGCAAAGGCGGCTACGTCGACGTGATGGGCTACGACCTGTCGCTGGTGCAGGCGCCGATCGAACCGATCGCGCGCACCCTCGCGCGCCTGCGCGCGCTGGGCTTCCCCATCATCCACACGCGCGAAGGGCATCGCCCCGACCTGGCCGACCTGCCGGCCAACAAGCGCTGGCGCTCGCGACGGATCGGCGCCAACGGCGTAGGCATCGGCGACGACGGACCCTGCGGCCGCATCCTGGTCCGCGGCGAGCCGGGCTGGGAGATCATCCCGGCGCTCGCACCCATCGAAGGCGAAGTCGTCATCGACAAGCCTGGAAAAGGCTCGTTCTACGCGACCGACCTGGAACTCATCCTGCGCACCCGCGGCATCCACAATCTGGTCCTCGCCGGCATCACCACCGACGTGTGCGTGCACACCACCATGCGCGACGCCAACGACCGCGGCTTCGAATGCCTGCTGCTGTCGGATTGCACGGCCGCCACCGACCACGGCAACCACCTGGCCGCGCTGAAGATGATCACCATGCAGGGCGGCGTGTTCGGCGCGCATGCCGCGTCCGGCGCGCTGCTCGACACCCTCGCCGACCTGTAGCAGGAGCCCGCCGCCCATGATCGCCCCGCTCGACCTCGTCGCTCCGTCCACCGGCGCTCTCGCGCTCGACACCTACCGGCTTACCAAGCGCTTCGGCGCTTTCACCGCGATGGACAGCGTGACGATGCGCGTCGAGCCCGGCACGGTGCATGCGCTGCTCGGCGAGAACGGTGCCGGCAAGAGCACGCTGGTGAAGTGCGTGGCGGGCTTTCAGCGGGCGGAGGAGGGCAGCATCCTGATCGACGGCCGCGAGCAGGACATCGCCAACCCGATCGTCGCGCGCGCGCTGGGCATCGGCATGGTCTACCAGCACTTCACGCTCGCACCGGGCATGACGGTGGCCGAGAACCTGCTGCTGGCCGGAGGCAAGACGCCGGCGCTCATCGACTGGAAGACCAAGCGCGCCGAGCTCCTGGCCTTTCTCGCCACCACGCCCTTCAGCCTCGACCTCGATGTGACGCCGGCCTCGCTCGCGGCCGGCGAGAAGCAGAAGCTCGAGCTGCTCAAGCAGCTCTACCTCAAGCCACGGCTCCTGATCCTCGACGAGCCGACCTCGGTGCTCACGCCGCAAGAGGCCGACGAGGTGCTGGGCCACGTGCGCGAGTTCGCGCGCAGCGGCCGGTGCACCGTGCTCATCATCACGCACAAGTTCCGCGAGGTGATGGCGTATGCCGACAGCGTGACGGTGCTGCGGCGCGGCAAGGCGGTGCACCACTGCCGGGTCGACCAGACCAGCCCCGCGCAGCTGGCGGCGTCGATGATGGGCGAGGGCGTGGCGCCGCCGCCGGAGAGCGACGTGCCCCTCGTCGCCGCCCCCGCCGCGCCCACCGGCCGCGCGCTGCACACGCTGCATGCGCTCGCCGCGGACGCGCCGATCGCGCTCGACGTCGACCGGCTCCGGGCCATGGGCGACCGCGGCACGCTGGCCGTGCACGACCTGAGCCTGCAGGTGCGCGCGGGCGAGATCCTGGGCGTCGCGGGCGTGTCCGGCAACGGACAGCGCGAGCTGGTCGAGGCGCTGGTCGGCCAGCGCGCGCGGCTCGGCGGCAAGGTCGCGGTCAACGGCCAGCCCTACGCCGCCACGCGCGAGCAGAACCGCCGGCTCAAGGTGCGCAGCCTGCCGGAGGAGCCCCTGCGCAACGCCTGCGTCGGCGACCTCAGCGTGGCCGAGAACATGGCGCTGCGCGACTTCGACCAGCCGCCGCTGGCACGCGGCGGCCTGCTCAAGTTTCCCGCGTGGCGCAGCCGCGCCCGCGAATGGATCGCCGAATACGGCGTGAAGACGCAGGGCGAGGGCGCGCCGATCCGCAGCCTGTCGGGCGGCAACGTGCAGCGCGCCGTGCTGGCCCGCGAGCTGGCCGGCGACATCGACGTGCTGATCGCGGCCAATCCCGTGTTCGGGCTCGACTTCGCGGCCGTCGCCGAGATCCATGCGCGCATCGTCGAGGTGCGGCGGCGCGGCGGCGCCGTGCTGCTGATCAGCGAGGACCTGGACGAACTGCTCGAACTCGCCGACCGCATCGTGGTGATGAGCGAAGGCCGCGTCGTGTTCGAGACGCCTGCCGCGACGGCGGAACGGCACGTGCTCGGCGCGCACATGGGAGGCGGTCACCACGACGATGAAACCACCCGGAAGGAAGCCTGACATGCGCCTCGACGCCACCCCCTTCGCCTACGACTTCGAGCTGCGTCGCACCGCCCTGGTCCTCATCGACATGCAGCGCGACTTCATCGAGCCCGGTGGCTTCGGCGACACGTTGGGCAACGACGTGTCGCTGCTCGAAGCCATCGTGCCCGCCACGAAGAAAGTCCTCGAAGCCTGGCGCGCAGCCGGCGGCCTCGTGGTCCACACGCGCGAGGCGCACCGGCCCGATCTCTCCGACTGCCCGCCGGCCAAGATCAATCGCGGCAACCCCACGCTGCGCATCGGCGATGCAGGCCCGATGGGCCGCATCCTGGTGCGCGGCGAGCCCGGCAACCAGATCATCGACGCGCTCGCGCCGATCGACGGCGAACTCGTCGTCGACAAGCCCGGCAAGGGCGCCTTCTACGCCACCGGCCTGCACGAGACGCTGAAGGAACGCGGCATCACCCACCTGCTGTTCGGCGGCGTGACGACCGAGGTCTGCGTGCAGACCAGCATGCGCGAAGCCAACGACCGCGGCTACGACGGCCTGCTGCTCACCGACTGCACCGAGAGCTACTTCCCCGCCTTCAAGGCCGCCGCCGTCGAAATGATCCATGCCCAGGGCGCGATCGTCGGCTGGACGGCGGCGAGCACCGCCCTGCTGCCGCTGCTGGCCGCACCCGTCTGAAGCGCGCCCGCAGGACTACCATCCACCGGTGTCCGCCATCGCCACTTCCATTCCCGCGCATGCTCCCGAGTCCGTCGTGTTTCGCACGCGTGCCGACGAGGTCTACGCGCAGCTCAAGCGCGACGTGGCCGAGTTCAAGCTGGTGCCCGGCGACCGCTTCACCGAAAACGAGATCAGCGAGCGCCTCGGCGTCTCGCGCACCCCCGTGCGACAGGCGCTCTTCAGGCTGCAGCAGGAGGGCTTCGTCGAGGTGCTGTTTCGCAGCGGCTGGCGCGTGCTGCCCTTCGACTTCGAGCAATTCGAGCAGTTCTACGACCTGCGCATGGTGCTGGAGACCACCGCCGTGCATCGTCTCTGCGAGACCGAGCGCCACATCGACCGCAGCCTGCTCGACGAACTGTCGGCCATCTGGCTCGTGCCCGTCGCGCATCGCGGCACCGACGCCGCGCAGGTCGCGCGCTGGGACGAGGCCTTCCACTGCGCGCTGGTGGCCGCCGCCGGCAATGCCGAGATGGCGCGCGTGCACCGTGACGTGACCGACCGCATCCGTATCATCCGCCGGCTCGACTTCACCAAGCAGCCGCGCATCGAAGCCACCTACGACGAACACGCCAAGATCCTGAAGGCCGTGCGCAGCAACCGTGGCGACCAGGCCGCGATGCTGCTGCGCGCTCACATCGAGACCAGTCAGGCCGAAGTGCGAAAGATCACCCTTCACCAGGTGCACCTGGCGCGCCAGGGCGGCCCGGCGCGCTGACGCTCCCTACCTACCGTCCGGCAGCCGGCACGGATTCCGGCTCGGGCGGCACCGCCTGCGCCAGCGCCACGTACTCGGCGACCGGCACTTCCTCGGCCCGGCGCTGCACGTCGAAGCTGCCTTCGAAGCCGTGCAGCTCCAGCCACCTGCCCAGGGTGTGCCGCATGATCTTGCGGCGCTGGCTGAAGGCGACCTGCACGATCTCGCTCAGGCGTTTCGGGTCGACGTCCGGCGGCTGCGCCAGCGGCACCATGCGCACCACGGCGCTGTCCACGCGCGGCGGCGGAACGAAGCTCTCGGGCGGGACGAAGAGGATGTTCTCCATCGCGTAGCGCCACTGCAGCATCACGCTGAGCCGGCTGTAGTCGGACGTGGCCGGCCGCGCCACCATGCGGTCGATCACTTCCTTCTGCAGCATGAAGTGCTGGTCCGCGACCAGCGATGCGCAGCCCAGCAGATGGAACAGGATCGGGGTCGAGATGTTGTAGGGCAGGTTTCCGACCACACGCAAGGCCTTCGTCGGCGCGTCCGGCGTCGCGGGTCGGCCGAGCCGCGCGGCCAGCTGCGCGAAGTCGACCCTCAGTACATCCGACTCGATCACGTCGAGTTGTCCGTGCCCGCGCAGGCGCTGTGCCAGGTCCCGGTCGAGCTCGATCACGGTCAGCCGGCCGAGCCGTTCGACGAGCGGCTGGGTCAGCGCCGCGAGCCCCGGCCCGATCTCGACCATCGCGTCGGCCGGCTGCGGCGAAATCGCATCGACGATCGCATCGATGATTCCGCCGTCAGACAGGAAGTGCTGCCCGAAGCGCTTGCGCGCGATGTGCTGCGCCATCTATTGGGGTGTTTCGCGGAACTCGACGTAGGCGCGGGCGCGCACTTCCTGCGCCCAGGTCTCGAACGCCTCGTCGGTCTTCTTCTCGCGCAACGCGTTGCGCCCGGCCTCGCGGATCTCGGTCTGGCTGAGCGGCGCTTCGCGACGGCCCTCGACCTCGATCAGGTGCACGCCGAAGCGCGTGACGACCGGATCGCTGATCTGCCCCGGCGCGAGCCGTTCGACCACCTCCTCGAACTCCGGCACGAACTGCCCGGAGCGCGACCAGCCCAGTTCGCCGCCCTCCTTGGCGCTGCCGTCCTGCGAGTTGTCGCGCGCCAGCCCGGCGAAGTCGGCGGTGCCGGCCTGCAGGCGACGCTTGAACTCCGCGAGCTGCGAGATCGCCTGCGCGGTACTGCGCGTCTCGTCGGTGCGCAGAAGGATGTGGCGCACCTGCGTCTGGGTCACCGTGCCCTCGACGCCGCCCTGCTGCGCCTTGGCCAGCACCTTCAGGATGTGGAAGCCGGCCGGCGAACGCACCGGGCCGACGATGCCGTTGACCGCCGTGGACTGCGTCGCCTCGACGAACAGCGGCGGATAGCGGTCGGCCGGGCGCAGTCCGAGCACGCCTCCGTTCGCACGATCGGGCGCGTCCGACAGCTCGCGCGCGAGCTTCGCGAAGTCCTCGCCGGCACGGGCACGATCGCCGATCGACCGGGCCTTCTGCTGCAGCGTGGCGATCTGCGCCTCGGTCGCGTTCTCGGGCACGACCACCAGCACCTGCGCCAGGTTGATTTCCTGCGGTTTGGCGGCGCGGCGCTGCTCTTGCAGATACTGGTCGACCTCGACGTCGCTTATCTTCACGCGCCCGTTGACTTCGCGCTCGCGCAGGCGGATCAGCGTGAGCTGATTGCGCAGGTCGGTTCGGAACTCCGATTGCGACATGCCTTCGGCGCCGATGCGCCGGCGCAGTTCCGCTACCGTGAGCTGGTTCTGGCGCGCCACGGTTTCCTCGGCCTGATCGACCGCGATGTCGTCGATCCTGATGCCGTTTTCCTTGGCCAGCTGCAGCTGCGCGCGCTCGGAGATCACCCGCTCGAGCACCAGCCGCGTGAGCTCGGAGCGTGGCATGCGCTGGGCCTCGGCGTTCTCGCGCATGGCGCGTTCCATGCGGATCTGCACCTCGGTGTTGGTGATCGGCTGCGAGTTCACCAGCACGACGATGTATTCGGCCGCGCGCTGTCCGGTGGGCGGCGGCGGCGCCTCGGCACGCGGGATGGTCGGAGCGATCCCCTGCCGCATGATGTCCGTGATGCCGCCACCGCCCGAAGGACGTATCCCGAGGCCCTGCGCATGCGCACCGGTGACGAGCAACGTGGCGGCAAGGGCGGTGGAGAAAAAAGCGAAACGAAATTTTTTCATATTGGAATGCGCGAAGACTGGGTACGTCTCGTTTTCTAGTCGTACTGGCTGAAGCGGCTGGTCATCTCGCCACCCGGCTGGCGCAACGGCTGGTAGCGCTGGATGTTGCGCGCGAGGCTCTGCAACGGGCTGGTGCCGACGCTGGCGAAGCCGACGAATTCGAGCTGGAACATGAGCCGCGTGTTGGCTGTGACCTGACCGGTGGTCAAACGTTCCAGCACGATGCGCCCGATGTAGCAGCAGCCGTCGTATTCGACGCCGATGACACCGTCGGTGAGGCGGCTTTCCTTCAGGCTGTAGTTGAGCCGGCCCACCGCATACCAGCGACCGCCGCCCGCACCCTTGCCGACCGGCAACGTCTTGCCTTTGTCGCCCCAGAAGTCGTTGAGCGGCCACTGGAAACCCATGTCGATCGACTTGCTGCCGTCCGACGACACCGGCGTGGTGTCGGCCTGGTAGCGGAATGCCACGTTCAGGTTGTGATACGGCGCCGGGTTGTAGCGCGTGCTGACGGTGGTGCGCTCGGAGCGCTGCGTGTCGGGGTTGTACTGGACGGTCGTGTCCAGGCTCCACTTGGGTGTCCAGTTGACCTGGGCGCCCACCAGCACGTCGCTCAACCGGTCGGTCGCCGGCAGGGCACCGGGCAGGGTCACCTTCTGGTCGGCGAAACGGATCCGCTGCGCGATGCCGAAACGTGCCGCCTCGACGCCGCTGTCGGGGTCGATCAGCCGCGTGCTGACGCCGAGCGTGAGCAGGTTGCTGTCGGAGATGCGGTCGTTGCCGGAGTACGCGTTCTCGGTGTAGATGGTCGCGAAGTTGAAGTCGTTCACCGCGCTGTCGTAGACCGGCAGCATGCTCTGGTCGCGATAGGGCGTGCGCACGTAGAACGCGCGCGGCTCGAGGGTCTGCAGGAATGCGCGGCCGAAAAGATTCGTGTTGCGCTCGAACACCAGCCCGCTGTCGAGGCTGAAGGTCGGCAGGGTGCGGTTGGCCGACGTCGATCCGCTGGCCAGCGGCGAGTCGAACTGGTAGGCGGTCGAGTTCAGGATCAGCTTCGGGACCACGAAGCTCGCCGGCGTGATCCACGGCCGGCTGACCTGCACCTGCCCGAACGCGCGTTCGCCGTCGGGCTGCCTGATGCCGTTCAGGAACGGCGCATAGAGCCGGCTCGCGCTGAATCGGGTGTAGTCGAGCGTCGTGACGATGTCGAAACCGCCCACGTCGTACTTGGTGTTGGTGGCGGTGAGCTGCGGCAACCGGTCGTAGGGCGGCACGATCGGCGAGAGGCTGTACTGCAGGGTCTGGTAGGAGAGCGCGCGGACCGAGCCGCTCCAGTCGCCCTTGGCCCAGTTGAGCGCGCCTTCGGTCGGCAGCAGACGCGAGGACAGGGTCGGCGTGCGCGCGAAATCGCGCCAGTAGTTGTTGTCGCTCACGCGGTTGACGGTGAGCGTGCCGGTCAGCCGGTCGAGGCCGAAGGGCTTGGGATCGAAGCTCTGGTTGTGACTGGTCCAGATGCCCCAGCGGTCTCGGTCGCGCAGGCTGTCGTTGGGCATGTAGTCCAGACGCATCGTGCCGCGGTAGGCGCTCTCCAGGTAGCGGAATTCGCCACCGACGTCCAGGCCGCGCTTGCTCATCAGCGTCGGGTAGAGCGTCGCGTCGCGATTGGGCGCGATGTTCCAGTAATAGGGCTGCAGCAGTTCGATGCCGTTGACGCTGTCGACGCCGGACAGCGGCGGCAGCAGGCCGCTCTTGCGCTGGTTGTTCAAAGGGAAGCTCATCGACGGGAAAGCCGGCGTGGTCACACCCATGAAGGTCATCCGCGCATCGGTGGCGGTGCCGACGTTCTCCTCGGTGTCGGTCGTCAGCGTCGCGGCGCTCAAAAGCCACGCGGGCATCCAGCCGGGATAGTCCTCGATGCGGCAGGTGGTGTAGGTAGCACGCCGGGCGACCGACACGTTGGCGTCCACGAAATCGATGCGCTCGGCATCGCCATGGCCACCGGTTTCCAGGAAGCGGTAGCGCACGTTGTTGAAGAAGCCCTCGAAGGTCTCGATCTTGAGGTCCAGCTCCGGACCTTCGTAGATGTTGCCGGCCTGGTTCACCCGGACGTTGCCGCGCGCCTTGGCGAGGTCGTCGGGCTGGTAGTACTCGAGACGGTCGGCCGTGATGATGGTGTCGCCGCGTCGCACCGACGCGTGGCCCTCGATCACGGTTTCGAGGTCCGGGCGTCCGTTGATGCTGTCGCCCGACACGAAGTTCGGCTGCTGGGCGCGCTGCTCCTGCGGAATCGTCTCGACCAGCGCCGCAGAGCGCCGCAGCGTGATCGGCGCGCCGATCCAGCCGCTGTCGGGAGCGCCTTGCGCCTGGGCGAACGACGGGCTCATCGCGGGCGCCAGCGCCAGCGTCAGCAGGGCCAGAGGCAGCGGTGGCAGCAACGGGCGCGATGGCCGCCGCTGCGGCGGCACGGACCGGCTCATTCGGGACGGGCGCAGCAGGCGCGAAGACGGTTGGATTCAGACATGGGCGGCGTCGTCATGATCGTCGAGGAGATCGGAGAGATCCGGGGAACGTGGAAACGGCAAACGGGGGGCGCCAGGCACCACGGAGATGGCGATTCGCGCAGGGCCCGCAAGAAGCGGATTTGTAGAATCGATTATCCATGACCGCACCCTCGTTCCCGCCTTCGTCCGACATCCCCGCAGAGACATCGCCGATCGCCTGGAGCGACCCGGCGCGCGGCCGCGCTTTCGCGCGGTGGCTCGCGCGCGTCGCGCCGGCCCAGCGCCTGCTGCCGCAGACCGTCCGCCCGGCGTCGGCCGATGCCAGCTTCCGCCGCTATTTCCGCATCGATGCCGAAGGCGCCGGCACCCGCATCGTGATGGACGCCCCGCCCGCGCTCGAGGACAGCGCGCCCTTCGTCGAGGTGGCCCGGCTGATGCGCGACGCCGGCGTCCATGCGCCGCAGGTGCTCGACTGGGACGCGGCCGACGGCTTCCTGCTGCTGGACGACCTGGGCCACCGGACCATGCTCGACGTGATCGATCCGGTCGACGCCGCGGCCAGCCGTCCGCTCTACGACGAGGCCATCGACGAGCTGATCCGCTGGCAGCTGGCGTCCAAGCCCGGCGTGCTGCCGCCCTACGACCGGGCGCTGCTGGAGCGCGAGCTGGCGCTGTTCCCCGACTGGTACGTCGCCCGGCACCGCGGCATCGCGGTCGAGGGCAAGCTCAAGGAACGCCTCGAGCGCTGCTTCGCGCTGATCGTCGAGAGCAACCTGGCCTCGCCGACCGTCTACGTGCACCGCGACTTCATGCCGCGCAACCTGATGGTTCCCGCGTCGGGCAGCCTGCAGCAACGCCTGGGCGTGCTCGATTTCCAGGACGCCGTCGAAGGCCCGATCACCTACGACATCGCCAGCCTGATGCGTGATGCCTTCCTGAGCTGGGACGAGGACTTCGTGCTCGACGTGACCGTGCGCTATTGGCAGGCCGCGCGCAAGGCCGGCCTGCCGGTCGACCAGGATTTCGGGGCGTTCTACCAGGCGGTCGAGTGGATGGGCCTGCAGCGTCACCTCAAGGTCGCCGGCATCTTCGCGCGCCTGACGCTGCGCGACGGCAAGCCGAAGTACCTGGCCGACACGCCGCGTTTCATCGCTTACATCCGCGCAACCGCCGGGCGCTACACCCAGCTCGCGCCGCTGCTGCGTGCCATCGACGAGATCGAGGGCACGCAGGCGCAGGTCGGTTTCGCCTACGGCCGGGTCTGACACGGTGCCCCGCTTCTTCTGCGCCGCGGCACTGCGCGCCGGCGACACGCTCTCGCTGCCGCCCGGCGCCGCACGCCACGTCCAGGTGTTGCGGATGCAGCCCGGCGAGGCGCTGACGCTGTTCGACGGCGCGGGCGGCGAGTACGCGGCCACGGTCGAGCGCATGGGCCGCAGCGAGGTCAGCGTGGTGGTCGGCGCGCACGACCCGGTCGAGCGCGAAGCCGGCACCGTCGTGCACCTGGCCGCCGGCATGCCGGCCAACGAGCGCATGGACTGGCTGGTCGAGAAGGCCACCGAACTCGGCGTCGCCAGCATCCAGCCGCTGATGAGCGCGCACGGCGTGCTCAAGCTGGCCGGCGAACGGGCCGAGAAGAAACGCACGCACTGGGAAGCCATCGCCGTGGCCGCTTGCGAGCAGTGTGGGCGCAACCGGGTGCCGATGATCCATCCGGTGCGCGCCTTCGCCGACTGGATCGCGGTACCGGACGACGGCGACAGCGCCGCGCCGGAGCGCCTCGTCCTGAGCCTGGCTGCCGGCACGCGACGCATCGACGCGCTTTCGACACGCAACGACGCGCCGCGCGCATGGCGCGTGCTCAGCGGCCCCGAGGGCGGACTGAGCGCGAGCGAGGAAGCCCGCGCACTGGCGGAAGGTTTCGCTCCGGTCACGCTCGGGGCGCGCGTGTTGCGTGCCGAGACGGCCGGCCTTGCCGCGCTCGTCTCGCTGACGTCGCATGCATCGGCCGGCATCTCCAGGGGAGCCGATCGGGGATCGGTCGTGCGACCTGTGCGGGCCGACGCATGACGCTCGTCCGGCCGCGCTCGCGAACGCGGCGCTGGCTGTGCAACGGCCTGCCCGCAGGCCTGCTCATGAGCGCCTGCCTCTGTGCCGGCGCCCTCGCGCAGCCCGGGGTGGAAAGCCGCAACGGCGCATCGATCGCGGGATGGCCGGTCCGCCCGGACGTCGACCTTGCCTATGTCCGGCTGCTGGGCTCGCCGGCCGTCTCCGACCTGCTCGGAGCCGTCAAGGCGGACCACGACCGCAGCATCGGCGATCTGCGAACGCTGACCGGGATCGAGGCGCCGCCGTTCAGAGAGCAGGCGCGCGCCGAAGCTTTCCTCGCGCGCATGAAGGCACTCGGCCTGCCCGACGCCTACATCGACGGCGAAGGCAACGTGATCGGCCTGCGCAAAGGCACCGGAACGGCCCGGGATCGCGGACCCAAGCTGGTGGTGTCGGCGCATCTGGACACCGTTTTCCCCGCCGGCACCGACGTGCAGGTGAAGGAACGCCACGGTCGCCTCTACGCGCCGGGCATCTCCGACGACACGCGCGGGCTCGCGGTGCTGCTGTCGTGGATCAAGGTGCTCGGCGATCGGCAGGTCGCCACCGTCGGCGACCTGCTCTTCGTCGGCAGCGTCGGCGAGGAAGAACTGGGCAACCTGCGCGGCGTGAAGCGGCTCTTCGCGGACCATCGCGACATCGACGGCATGGTCGGCCTAGAGCCGGCCGGCGACGGCATGGTGATCGTCTCCGGCACCGCCAGCCGGCGCCATCAGGTGACGTTCGAAGGGCCGGGCGGCCACAGTTTCTCCGACTTCGGCCAGGTGCCGAGCGCCGTGCACGGCATGGGCCGCGCCATCGCGAAGATCGCCGACCTCCGTCCCGCCCCCTACCCGCGCACCACCTTCACGGTCGGCACGGCCGCGGGCGGCAGCTCGATCAACACCATCGCCGCGCAGGCGCGCATGGCGGTCGACATCCGCTCGGACGGCATGCCGGCCCTCGCGCGCACCGAGCGGCGCATCCTGGGCGCGATCGACGCCGCCGTGGCCGAGGAGAACCGGCGCTGGGGCGTCGGCACGCTGGTGGCCTCGGTGCAGCTGATCGGCGACCGGCCGGGCGGCCGCACGCCGTCCGATACGCCGATCGTCGAGGCCGCGATGCGCGCCAACACCGCGTTCGGTCTGCGCACCACGCTGGTCGGTGCGAGCACCGACGCCAACGTCGCGATGGCATTGGGCGTGCCGGCGATCGTCGTGGGCAGCGGCGGCGAGACCGGCGGCTTCCATTCGCTCGGCGAATGGATCGACCCGACGGATGCCTGGCGCGGCGCGCAGCGCACGCTGCTCACCGTGCTGGCGCTGGCCGGTGTCGCGGACGTGAGCGCGCCGCTGCTGCAGAAACGACCCCCGCGCATACCCTGATTCCCGGAACTGCTACACCGGTAAGCGGGTCCATCGATCCGGTTCATTCATCCTCCAAGGAAAACATCATGGGATTGCTCGATTCGGTACTCGGTCAGGTGCTCGGCGGCGGCGCAGCGCGCACGCCGGGCGACAACCAGGGGGACACGGGCGCCACGGGCACGGCGGGCGGGCTGGCCGGCATCCTCGGCAGCCTGCTGGCCAACAACGGCGCGCTCGGCGGGCTCGGCGGACTGGTCTCGAAGTTCGAGCAGGCCGGCCTGGGCGACAAGGTGAATTCGTGGGTCGGCAAGGGCGAGAACGCGCCGGTCTCGGAAGGCGAGGTCGGCCATGCGCTCGGCGGCGACGTGATCTCGAACCTCGCGGGCAAGTTCGGCATGAGCGCGGCGACGCTGCTGCCGTTGCTCGCGACCCTGCTGCCGAGCCTGATCGACAAGCTGACGCCGCATGGCACGGCGCCGGCGCAGGGCCTGGGCGACGAGCAGGACCTGATGGGCTCGCTGTCGAGCCTGCTGCAGAAGCGCTAGGCCCCGGTCACGGTCAGGCCTGCGCCTCGGCGCAAGCCTCCGCCAGGTGCGCCACCGGCAAGGCGGCGATCACTTCCGCCACCGCCGCCGTGAGCTTCTTCGCATAAGGCACGTGCAGGAACTCGTTCGGGCCGTGCGCGTTGCTCTTGGGGCCGAGCACGCCGCAGACCATCATCTGCGCGGTCGGAAAGCCTTCGCTGAGCAGGTTCATCAACGGAATCGTGCCGCCCTGGCCGATGTAGCCGCAGGTCGAGCCGAAATGCGCCTGCGACGCGGCGTCGAGTGCGCGCTCGAACCACGGCGTGATGGCCGGCGCGTTCCAGCCGGTCGCACCGCCACCGCCCTCGAAGGTGACCTTGGCCTGGTAGGGCGCGTTGTCCTCCAGCAGCTTCTTCAGTTCCTGCACCGCCTCGCCGGCATCGACCAGCGGCGGCAGCCGCAGCGACAGCTTGAAGGCGGTGTAGGGGCGCAGCACATTGCCCGCATCCTTGAGCGCCGGAAAGCCGTCCGCGCCGGTCACCGACAGCGTCGGCTTCCAGGTGCGGTTGAGCAGCGCCTCGACCGGGTCGGCGGTGGTCGGCAGCGCGAACGTCGTCGAGCCGCCGCAGTCGTAATGGGCCCACGGAAAGCGCTTGTGGATCTCGTCGCCGAGGATCGCCGCCGTCACCTTGGCCTGCGCCAGGCGATCGGCGGGCACCTCGCAATGAAAGCTCGCGGGCAACAGGCGGCCGGTCTTGCTGTCCTCGAGCCGGTCGAGCACCTGCCGCATGATCCGGAAGCTCGACGGCACCAGGCCCGAGGCGTCGCCCGAATGCACGCCTTCGGTCAGCACCTCGACCTTAAGCAGGCCGCCGGCCATGCCGCGCAGCGAGGTCGTGAGCCAGAGCTGGTCGTAATTGCCGGCACCCGAATCCAGGCAGATCACCAGCGCGACGTTGCCCAGCCGCGAACGTAGCGCGTTGACGTACGGCAGCAGGTCGTAGGAGCCGCTCTCCTCGCAGGTCTCGATCAGGCCGACGATGCGCGGATGCGCGACGCCCTGGCTCTTGAGCGCCTGCACCGCGGCGATGCTGGCATAGACCGCGTAGCCGTCGTCGGCGCCGCCACGGCCGTAGAGCTTGCCGTCCTCGTACTTCGGCGTCCACGGACCGAGGTCGTTGCGCCAGCCGGTGAATTCGGGCTGTTTGTCGAGATGGCCGTACATCAGCACGGTGTCGGTCATGGCGGTGCCGGTGGCGGCGATCTCGAAGAACAGCACCGGCGTGCGGCCTTCGAGCCGGACGATCTCCAGCTTCAGGCCCTCGATCTTCTGCGCCTCGACCCAGGCGGCCGCGTTGCGCATCACCGTCTCGAGATGGCCGTTGGCGATCCATTCCTTGTCGAAGCCCGGCGACTTGGCCGGGATGGCGATGTAGTCGGACAGTTGCCGGACGATATCGTCGTCCCACTTGGCGGTGACTTCGGACAGCGTGCGCTCGGCGTCGAGCAGGCCGGCGGGCATTTCGCGGTGCAGGGGTGCGTTCATCGGGATCTCCGCGTGAGGAAAAATCGCGATTTTGCGCGTCGACCGGGGCTTCGTCGCCCGAGGGGCCTTCGACATCGAAAGCCTCAATGAAAAAAGCACCTGCGGTGGCAGGTGCTTCGAGCGGGAGGCGAAGGGCCAAAAGGCCCGGTCCGGACAGGGATCAGGCAGCTTGCAGCACCGGCTTCTTGGCTTCGCTCGCACCGAAGGAGATCTCGCCGGAGAGCTGGCCGCCCTCTTCGATCACGATCTTGCCGTAGCGGATCTTGCCGGTGACCTTGCCGGTCGAATGGATCACGAGCTTCTCGCGCACCGTGAGGTTGCCGTCGAACACGCCGCGGATTTCCGCGATATCGATGTCGGCCGAGCCCTTGAACGCGCCCTGTTCGGCGATCTGGATCACGCGCGAATCCATCGTTGCCTCGACCGTGCCTTCGACGACCAGCGTGTCGCAATCGGTGATCTCGACGCCCTTGAGCTTGATGTTCGGGCCGACGGTGAGCTTGCTGCCGCCTTCCTTGACGGCCGGTGCCGCGACTGCGGTCGAAGCCTGCACGGCAGTGACGCTGCCGAGCGGCAGCGACGAGGACGAAGGGTGCACCGGCGTTCCGGCCAGGTTGCTGCCGGAACCGACGAGCGGCGCAGGGCGGGAAACGGGGGACTCGGACTCGCGATCGCGCTTGCCGAAGAAGGGGGACTGTGAAGCCAAGGCTTGCTCCTCTGAAAAAGGCTTATCGTAAGAACGCATCGGACCGTGCCGGCGCTTTTGGTCAGAAAGATTGGTAACTAAATAACAATTCAGGGGCGATCGGTGTACTTTCGCCTGCATCGGACCTCCGACAATCGACCATGCCTTCCCTTTCCGCGACATCTGCCGCCGCCGCTTCCGACGGTTCATCGACGAGCGCTGCGACATCGGTCGAAGCGCGTTTCGGCAAGCCGTCGCAAGGCTGGCGACTGCGCCTTTACGCGGTGATCTTCGAATCGGAGACGCGTGCGGGCCGGATCTTCGACCTGTCGCTGATCGCGGTGATCCTGTTCAGCGTGATGGTGGTGGTGTTCGACAGCGTGCCGTGGATCCATGCGCGCTGGGGCGCGACCTTCGGCCTCCTCGAGTGGGCCTTCACGGTCGTCTTCACGTTCGAATACGTCGCCCGGCTGGCCTGCCTGCGCCATCCGTTGCGCTATGCGCGCAGCTTCTACGGCGTGATCGACCTGCTGGCGCTGCTACCGACCTACCTGGCGATCCTGACGCCGGGACTGTCGGTACTGATCGACGTGCGCATCCTGCGGCTGCTGCGGGTGTTCCGCATTTTCAAGATGTCGCGCTACGCGGCCGAATACCGGGCGCTGGCGACAGCGCTGGCGGCGAGCCGCCGCAAGATCATGGTCTTCGTCGGTTTCGTCGGCATGGTGGTGCTGGTGCTCGGCACGCTGATGTACGTGGTCGAAGGGCCCGAGCATGGCTTCACCAGCATTCCGGTGGCGATCTACTGGGCGATCTCGACCATGACCACGGTCGGCTTCGGCGACCTGGTGCCCAAGACCGGCCTCGGCCGCGCGATCGCCTCGGCGATGATGCTGCTGGGATGGGGCGTGCTCGCGGTGCCGACGGGCGTCGTCTCGGCGGAGATGGTGCGTCACGGACGCGACGGTGCGCCGCAAGGCGAGCCGGTTGCATCGACATCGTCGACCACGTCGACCGTGCCGACCGTGCCGACCGCGCCGACCGCGCCGACCGCGCCGGTCGCACTCGCGGCGGGGCGGGGCCTGCTGGCCGACGTGATCACGCCGACGGCCGTTGCCGCTGCACCCGCCGCCTCGACCGGATCGGCAGGCCCGGCACGCACCTGCACCGCTTGCGGCGCCGATGCGCATGCCGCCGATGCGTGCTTTTGCCGGTGCTGCGGCCATGCGCTGAGCGGAGCGCCCTAGCCGCAGACTCGGTCCTGCGGTGCCGGATCGTCCCAGCCGGCACGGCCCTGCGTCGCATCGTCGATGCGCAGCCGAAGCGCGTCGGCGTCCGCGTCGACCGCGTTGAAGACGAAGCGCACCAGCGAACCATGTACGACGTCCAGCAGCGTGGCGCCGGCCGCGACGAGTTCGCGCCGCAGCATTCCTTCCATGGAGTAAGGCACCGCACAGGCCATCGTGCGCAGGCGCTGCAGCACGAGCTTCTCGGCGCCGAGCAGCGCCTGCGCGACCGCATCGGTGTAGGCGCGCACCAGCCCGCCCGCGCCCAGCTTCACGCCGCCGAAGTAGCGCACCACGGTCGCCAGCACGCCTTCGAGATTCTGGTGGCGCAGCACTTCGAGCATCGGACGACCGGCGGTGCCGCCGGGCTCGCCGTCGTCGTTGGCGGCCGAATGTCCACCGGCCATCAACGCCCAGCAGACATGCCCGGCACCGGGATGTTCTCGGCGCAGGGCCTCGACGATCCTCACCGCATCGTCGCGCCCCTCGACCGGCTGCACGCAACCGACGAAGCGACTCTTCTTGATGACGAAGTCGCTGTGGACCGGCGCCGCCAGCGTCAGCGCCACGGCGTCAGGCCCGCTCGAACTTGAACACCGCCGTACCGGCGCGCAGGTTCGGCAGCAGGCGCACCTCGCGATCGGCCTGCACGCCGAAGGCGTCGAGCACGCGCAGCTTGTTCTTGTGCGCGAGCACCTCGAAATCGGCGAAGGTGCCCACGCGGATGTTGGGCGTGTCGTACCACTGGTAGGGCAGGCGGCGCGTCACCGGCATGCGGCCGCGCGCGATGCTCAGGCGGTTCGGCCAGTGCGCGAAGTTGGGAAAGGCCACGATGCCCAGTCGGCCGACGCGCGCGGTCTCGCGCAGCATGACTTCGGCATTGCGCAGGTGCTGCAGCGTGTCGATCTGCAGCACGACGTCGAACGAGGCGTCTTCGAACACCGCGAGCCCCTCGTCGAGGTTGAGCTGGATCACGTCGACGCCGCGGCGGATGCACTGGAGCACGTTGCCGTCGGCGATCTCCACGCCGTAGCCGCTGCAGCCGCGCTCGCGCTGCAGCAGGTCCAGCAGCACCCCGTCGCCGCATCCGAGGTCGAGCACGCGCGAGCCCTCGGGCACGAGACGTGCGATGAGTTTCTGGGTGTCGAGGTCGCTCATCCTTCTATCTCCACGGCGACGCGTTCGAAGTACGACCGCACCACGCCCATGTAGCGCACGTCGTCGAGCAGGAACGCATCGTGTCCGTGCGGCGCGTCGATTTCGGCATAGCTCACGCTGCGCCGGTTGTCGAGCAGCGCCTTGACCAGTTCGCGGCTGCGCGCGGGGGCGAAGCGCCAGTCGGTGGTGAAGCTCACCAGCAGGAACTTGGCACGGACGGCGGCGAAGGCGGCGGTCAGGTCGCCGCCGAAAGAGCGCGCCGGGTCGAAGTAGTCGAGCGCGCGCGTGATCAGCAGGTAGGTGTTGGCGTCGAAGTACTCGCTGAACTTGTCGCCCTGGTAGCGCAGGTAGCTCTCGATCTGGAACTCGATCTCCTGCGTCGAATAGCGGTAGTCGGTGGCGGCGGCACCGGCCGGCTCGCCTTCGACCGCGCTGCGCAGCTGCCGGCCGAACTTGGTGTTCATCACGTCGTCGCTGAGATACGTGATGTGGCCGATCATCCGGGCGATGCGCAGGCCGCGCTTCGGGATCACGCCGTGTTCGTAGAAATGGCCTCCGTGGAATTCCGGGTCGGTGACGATGGCACGGCGCGCGACTTCGTTGAAGGCGATGTTCTCGGCCGTGAGGTTGGGCGCGCTGGCCACCACCACCGCGTGGCGCACGCGCTCGGGGTACTGCAGCGTCCACGATAGCGCCTGCATGCCGCCCAAGCTGCCGCCCATCACCGCGGCCAATGTGCCGATGCCGAGCGCGTCGAGCAGCGCGGCCTGCGCGTCGACCCAGTCCTCGACCGTGACCACCGGGAAGTCGGCGCCGTAGACCCGGCCGGTCGCGGGGTCGACGTCCATCGGGCCGGTCGAGCCGAAGCAGGAGCCGAGGTTGTTGACGCCGACGACGAAGAAGCGGTCGGTGTCCAGCGGCTTGCTCGGGCCGATCATGTTGTCCCACCAGCCCTCGGACTTCGGCTGCCCGGCATAGACGCCGGCCAGGTGGTGCGACGCGTTGAGCGCATGGCAGACCAGCACCGCGTTGCTGCGCTCGGCGTTCAGCGTGCCGTAGGTCTCGTAGGCCAGCGTGTAGCCGCCGAGCGACGCGCCGCTGCGCAGCGGCAGGGGCTGCGCGAAGGACATCGACCGGGGAACGACTTCGAAAGGGTGGGCTTCTGAAGAAGAGGACATGGATGGAAGCGTGGCAAAGAAAAACCCGGCCTCGCCAAAGACGAGCCGGGTTTTGCCTGTGTCTTTAGCTGGATTTATAGAGCGCCCGCAAGCTGTAGCAAATCGGCGCCGGGGCAGTTTAGCGCATGCCGGCGCCGAGCGAGCGAGGCCGTTTCTTCAGTGCGTGCCGAGGTAGAGCTGCGCCATGCGCGTGTCGGCCAGCAGCGCCCGAGCCGCGCCGTGCAGCACGCAGGTGCCCTGGTCGAGGATGTAGCCGCGGTCGCTGATGGCCAGCGCCTGGCGCGCGCGCTGCTCGACCATCAGCACCGTGACGCCGGCGGCGGGCAGCAGCCGGACCATCTCGAACACCTTGGCGACCAGCGTCGGCGACAGCGCCGCCGTCGGCTCGTCGAGCACCATCAGGCGCGGCGCCGGCATCAGCGCGCGCGCGAACGCGAGCTGCTGGCGCTCGCCGCCCGACAGGTTGCCCGCAGGTTGCGAAAGCCGCTCGGCCAGCGCCGGAAAGTCGGCCAGCACCGCGTCCATGCGGCGCTTCACGTCGGCCACGCCGCGCACCACCAGCAGGTTCTCGCGCACGGTCAGCGACGGGAACACGTTGGTCACCTGCGGCACGTAGGCCAGCCCGGCGTAGAAGCGGTCCTCGGCCGACAGGTCTTTGAGCGGCCGGCCCTGCAGCCGGATGTCCCCCTCGACCCGCGGCAGCAGCCCGAGCAGCGCCTTGACCAGGGTCGACTTGCCCGCGCCGTTGGTGCCGGCGATGGTGACGATCTCGCCCTCGCCGACCGTGAGGTCGATGCCGTGGACGATGTCGACCTCGGTGTAGCCGCCGCGCAGTTCCGCGAGTTCGAGCAGGCTCATGCGATGCCTCCCATGTAGGCTTCCTGCACCCGCGGATCGGCCAGTACGGCGGCCGGATCGCCCTCGGCGAGGACGCGCCCGCGGTCCATCACGATCAGCCGCCCGGCCAGCGATTTCAGCGCCTGCAGGTGGTGCTCGATCACGATGAAGGCGATGCCGCGCGCATGCAGGTCGCGCACGCGCTCACAGATCTCGCCGATCAGCACCGGGTTGACGCCGGCGAAGGGCTCGTCGAGCAGGATGCAGCGCGGGTCGAGCATCAGCACGCGGCCGAGTTCGACCAGCTTCTTCTGTCCGCCCGAGAGGCTGCCGGCGAGCACGTCGCGCACCCGCGCGAGGTTGAGGAAGGCCAGCACGGTATCGGCCTTCTCTCCGAGTTCGCGCTCGTGCGCGCGGCGGCCGCGCGTCGGCCAGAACGCGTTCAGCAGGCGCTCGCCGTCGGGGTTGGCCGCGGCCGCCATCAGGTTCTCGTGCACGGTCAGGGTCTTGAATTCGCGCGGGATCTGGAAGGTGCGCACCAGCCCGAGGTGCGCGCGCCGGTAGGGCGGCAGGCGCGTGACGTCGTGGCCGTCGAAGCGGATCAGGCCGCCGTCGGGCGGCTGCTGACCGGCGATGGCCGCGAACAGCGTGCTCTTGCCGGCGCCGTTGGTGCCGGCGATGCCGAGGATCTCGCGCTCGGCGAGCCGCAGCGACACATGGTCGACCGCAGTGAAGCCGCCGAACTGGCGCGACACGGCCTGGACGTCGAGCAGCGTCATCGCGGCTTGCCTCCGAAGAGGCCGTTCGGCCGGTACATCGTCACCAGGATCAGCGCCAGCCCGACCGCGGCGAGCCGCAAACTGGCCATGCCGACCTCGGAGACGCCCGGAATCCAGTCCTTGGCGAAGCGCGAGCCCTCCAGGAACACCATCAGCAGCAGCGAGCCGCCGAGCGCGCCGCGCACCGTGCCCGAGCCGCCCATCACCAGCCCCATCCAGACGTAGAACGTGACCAGCGGCACGAACTGCTCGGGCGTGACGAAGGTGATGAAGTGCGCGTAGAACGCGCCGGCCAGCCCCGCCAGCGCGGCGCCGAGCATGAACACCTGCACCTTGAAGCGCGTCGGGTTCTTGCCGAGCGCGCCGAGCGCGGTCTCGTCGTCCCCGATGGCGCGCAAGAGGCGCCCGAACGGGCTGCGCGCGAGCTGCACCGTGCCCCACGACACCACCACCGTCACCGCCAGCAGCGTGAGGAAGATCGCGAAGTCGGACAGGCCCGGGCCGAGCCCGGCATAGAGCCTGGGCAGGCCGGGCAGGCCCTGCACGCCCTTGGTCAGCCACTCCTCCTGCTGGATCGCGATGCGCACCGATTCGGAGAAGCCGAGCGTGACGATGGCCAGGTATTCGTCGCGCAGCCGCAGCGACAGCAGCCCGATCGGCAGCGCCGCGAGCGAAGCCAGCGCGGCCGCGGCCAGGAAGCTCAGCGGCAGCGGCCAGCCCTGCAGCGACAGCAGGCCCGAGGTGTAGGCGCCGATGGCGAAGAAGGCGACGACGCCGAAGTTCACCAGCCGCGTGAGGCCGAACTGCAGGTTCAGGCCGAGCGCGAGCAATGCGTAGATGAGGGCGATGACGCCGATGGCGGTCAGGTAGGCGAGCATGCGGCGGTCACCTCACCGGCTGGATGCGGCCCATGATGCCGGCCGGCCGCAGCAGCAGCACGATCGCCATCACGCCGACCGACAGCACCAGCTTGTACGACGCGCCCAGCACCGGCGCGGCCAGTTCCTGCGCCACGCACAGCACCAGCGCACCGACCACCGCGCCGACCGGGCTGCCGATGCCGCCCAGGACCATCGCGGCGAAGGCCGGGACCAGGCTCTCCCAGCCGAGCTCCGGCGCCACCACGGCCTTCATGCCGAGCAGCACGCCGCCGGTCGACGACAGCGCGCCGACCAGCAGCCACAGGCGGAACATCAGGCTGCGCGCGCGGATGCCGCTGGCGCGCGCCAGGTCGGCGCTGTCGGCGACGGCGCGCAGCTGGCGGCCGAAGCTGGTGCGGTAGAGCAGCACGAAGACCACCGCCAGGCAGCCGGCGGCGACGGCGGCGATCGCCAGGTCGGTCGGCAGCACGCGCACGCCGCCCCAGTTCCAGGCCCGCACCAGCGGCAGCTCGAAGGTGCGCTGGTCGTGGCCGGCGAAGAACGAGATCAGGCTGCGCAGCAGGAAGCCGAGCCCGATCGCGGCCAGCATCGACGACACCATCGGCCGGTTCGCGAGCTTGCGGAAGATCAGTTCGTACGAGCCCGCCGACACCAGCGCCGTGACGACCGCGCCCGCGATGGCCGCCGCCCACAGCGGCTGGCCGGTGAACAGCTGCACCGCCACCGCCGCGTAGGCGCCGGTGGTCATGAAGTCGCCGGTAGCGGCGTTGGGGAAGCGGTTGACGCCCATGACCAGCGTCATGGAGAGCGCCGGCAACGCCACCACCAAGCCCTCGATGAGGCCGTTGATCAGCAGGTTGACGAATTCGACGCCGTTCATGCGTCAGATCGCGCCCGCGATGGAGATCACGTCGCGGCGCACCAGCTGGCCCTTCTCGATCACGAAGACGCCGAAGTCGGGCGTGGCGTCGCCGAAGCTGTCGAAGTCGAGCTTGCTGGAGGCGCCCTCGTAGTTGACCTTGGTCTTCTTCGCCAGCAGCGCCTTGCCTTCGGCGAAGCCCTGCACCGGCGTGCCGGGGGCGTTCGAGACCTCGCGCAGCTTGGCGTTGACCTGCGTCACGGTGGCGCCCGGGCCGGCGGCCTCGATGGCGAGCGCCAGCGCGATCACCATGTCGTAGGCCATCGCGGCATAGATGTTGGTGGATACGGCCTTGCCGGAGGCCTTCAGGTAGGCGGCGTCGAAGCGTGCGTAGGCGCCGCTCTTCTCGTTGGAGACCGTCTCCACCGAGACGATGCCTTCGCAGACCTCGGCGCCCAGCGCCTTCACCAGTTCCGGGTTGGCGGCCCAGCCCGGGATCACCCACTTCACGTCGGTGCCGGCCTGGTAGGCCTCGCGCAGGATGATGGTGGTGTCGGGCAGGTAGGAGCCGGTCACGATCACGTCGGGCTTGGCCGCGAGGATCTTCTGCAGTTCGCTGCGGTAGCTCGGGCGGTTCGGCTCGTAGACCACGCCGGCGACGATCTCGCCGCCGCGCTTCTTCCAGGCCTTGGCGAAGCCCTCGACGTTGCCCAGGCCCGACGCGTTGTTGAACGCCATGGTGGCCGGGCGCTTGAAGCCGCGCTTGGCGCAGATCTCGGAGAACGCGGCGCCGAAGCGGTCGTTGGTGGCCTGGAAGCGCCACACCAGGTCCTTGGTGTCGAGCGTGGAGATCGCCGGCGCGCCGGAGACGTTCATCTCGATGATGTTGGCCGCGTCGGTCAGCGGCATCACCGCCAGCGACACGCCCGAGGCCCAGGTGCCGAGGATCGCCTGCACCTTATTGACCTCGATCAGCTTTTTCGCGGCCAGCACGGCGGCGTCGGGCTTGGTCTGGTCGTCCTCGGTGAACAGCTCCAGCTTGACGCCGCCCGCGCCGCCCGCCGCGTTGACCTCGTCGACCGCCAGGCGGATCGCCTGCTGCATGCCCGGACCGTAGGGGCTGCCGGCGCCGGTGATCGGCGTCAGCGAGCCGATGCGGAACGTGCCGCCCTGCTGCGCGAAGGCCAGGCCCGGCAGGCCCGAAACGGTGGCGGCTGCGGTGGCGCCGATGGCGGAAAGCCTGACGAAATTTCTGCGGTCCATGGAGAACTCCCGGGAATGAATGGCTTGGATGGGTTCAGGGCTGGCTCGCCGCGACGGACGCGAGCAGGCCGATGTCGACGGCCTTGCCGTCCTTGACGATGGCGCGGATCTGCCGGCCCTGGTCGAGCAGCACGCCGATGTCGGCGAGCGGGTCGCCGTCGACCAGCAGCAGGTCGGCGATCGCGCCCGGCGCGACCACGCCCAGCCGGCCCGCCATGTTCAGGATCTCTGCGCCCACCAGCGTGGCCTGCTGCAGCGCGGCGGCATTGCCGAGCACGTCGGCGCGCAGGCGCAGTTCGTCGGCCTGCATGCGGTGCGCTTCGCCCAGCAGGTCGGTGCCCAGGCCCATCTTCACGCCGGCCTTGGCCAAAATTTCGAGCGCCTTCTTGCCGCTGCTGCGTACAGCCTCGATCTTCGCGACCGATTCCGGCGGCAGGCCGTATTTCTCGCCCTCGAGCGCCAGCGCCTCGTAGGTGATCAGCGTCGGCACCATGAAGGCGTCGTGCTCGCGCATGACGTCCGCCGCCGCGGCGTCGACCAGGTTGCCGTGCTCGATGGTGCGCACGCCGCAGCGCACCGCGCGGGCGATGGCCGTCGGCGTGTAGGCGTGGCCCATCACGTAGGTGTTGGCGTTGGCGGCCTCCTCGACGATGGCGCGCAGTTCGGCTTCGGAGTAGCCCAGGTTCACGATCGGGTCGTTCGGCGACGCGACGCCGCCCGAGGCCATCACCTTGATCTGGTTCGCGCCCTTGAGGATTTCCTCGCGCACCGCGAGCCGGCAGGCGTCGACGCCGTCGACCACGCGCCCGATGTTGCCGAGCTTGTGGCTGCAGGAGCACGGGTCGAGCTCGTCGCTGCGGGCGCGGAAGTCGCCGTGGCCGCCGGTCTGCGACAGCGCCTTGCCCGACGGGTGGATGCGCGGCCCGGCGATCAGCCCGGTGCGCGTGGCCTCGGCCAGCGACCAGTCGGCGCCGCCCGCGTCGCGCACCGACGTGAAGCCGCGCCGCAGCATCCGCCCCAGGATGGGGATGGATTTGAGCGTGACCAGCACGTTGGGCATCCGCGACACGCCCCCGAGGTTGAAAGACGACGCCACCGCATGCACGTGGCAGTCGATGAGCCCCGGCATGACCGTGAGCCCGGTAGCGTCGATCACCTGCGCCCCGGCGGGTGCGACGAGGTCGACGCCGATGCTGTCGATGTGAGCGTCGCGGATCAGGACCGAAGTCTTGCGCCGCAGGGTGCCGGCCGCGACGTCGAGGACGTTGCCGTTGGAGATGAAGAGTTCGGACATTTGTGAAGTCTGCGACGCACCGGGATGCTCGTCGCTCATGGAGGAAGACGTGATTTTCTGCAACGCTTCATGCACGAACCAAGCCAACAAACCCTCGAATGCATGCCCTTAAACTCATCGCTCCATGAGCATTACTCATAAGGCCGTCCGATGCGCAGGCTGTGCCCGACGATCTCCGAACTCAACGCCTTCCACGCGGCGGCCAAGCATTTGAGCTTCACGCGCGCGGCACGCGAACTGTGCGTGACGCAGGGCGCGATCAGCCGGCACATCGGCGCGCTGGAGGCGTACCTGGGCGCGGCGCTTTTCACCCGCCGCACGCCCGGCATGGAGCTCACCGAGGCCGGGCTGACCTATCTGCAGGCGACCCTGCCCGCAGTCAGCCAGCTGGAAACCGCCACGGCGCAGCTGATGTCGCAGGGCGGCTCGGGCGGCGCGCTCGACCTGTCGGTGCCGCCGACGTTCGCGACGCAATGGCTGTTCCCGCGGCTCGCGAACTTCCGGCAGAAGGTGCCGCAGGTGACGCTGAATTTCGTGCGCTACCAGCACGCGCACGATTTCGCGATCCAGCACGAGTTCGACGCCGCGATCCAGTTCGGCACCGGCACCTGGCCCAACGCCAGCGCGCGCTACCTGGTGGGCAACCGGATCTGCATGGTCTGCACGCCGCAGCTCGAGGCCGAACTCGGGTTGACGGCGCTTTCGCAGCTCGAGAACGCGACGCTGCTGCAGCACGTCGAAGTTCCGTTCGCCTGGCAGGAATGGCTGGACGCGCACGGCGGCAACGGGCTCAACGGACTGTTCGGCCCGCGCTTCAGCCAGTACTCGCTGATCATCCGCGCCGCGCTGGCGGGATTCGGCCTCGCCGTGGTGCCCCGCTGCCTGATCGAGGACGAACTGGAATCGGGCGCCCTGGTCGAGCCTTTCGCGACGCGGCACGAAAGCCGGCTCGGCTACTACCTTTGCGCACCCCTCGGCCGCAGCCGCCTGTCGGCTTTTCGCCTGTTCGGGAACTGGCTCGCGCACTGCTGCGAACACATCGACGAGGCCGCGCCGGAGTGCGATTTCTGCGCGCAACCGGGCAGAGAAATTCCTGCTTGCATCCGTGATATTTAAACCATAATGAACGAGCCTCCCTTCAAAATTCCGGGGGAGTCAACTCGGTGATTGGTCAGTTTCGCGCGGCTCGGCAGCTTCGTCGAGATGGCGCCTTCGGGACTCCATCGCTTTCATTGATGTGTTTTTTAGGAGTCCCTCGATGGGCAACAAACTGTACGTCGGCAATCTGCCGTATTCGGTGCGCGACGGTGATCTGGAGCAGGCTTTCGGCCAGTTCGGTTCGGTGACCAGTGCCAAGGTCATGATGGAACGCGACACCGGCCGTTCCAAGGGTTTCGGTTTCGTCGAAATGGGCAGCGATGCCGAGGCGCAGTCCGCCATCGAGGGCATGAACGGCCAACCGCTCGGCGGCCGCAGTGTCGTGGTGAACGAAGCCCGTCCGATGGAAGCACGTCCGCCGCGCAGCGGTGGTTACGGCGGCGGCGGTAGCGGTGGTGGCGGATATGGTGGCGGCGGTGGTGGTGGTTACGGCGGCGGAGGCAGTGGTGGTGGCGGTTACGGCGGCGGCAACACCGGTGGTGGTGGTGGCTATGGCGGGGGTAACAGCGGCGGCGGCGGCGGCGGCGGTGGCCGAAGTAACGGCGGCGGTTATGGCGGTGGCGGCCGGAGTGGTGGTGGTGGTGGTGATGGCGGATTCCGCAGCCCCTACGGTGCCGGTCCCCGTGGTGGTGGTGGTCGCGGCGGCAATGGCAACGGTGGTGGGGGCGGCGGCAACGGCGGCTATTGATCGATTACCGTCGAGGTGCGTTCGGTGCGCACATCGTGCAGAAAAAGGCTCCCTCGGGAGCCTTTATGCTTTCAGCGGTCGATCTGATCGCCGGCTCGTCGTTTTCGGCCACGTCCTGCGGCCAGCCGGTCGAACACCGCATTCGGCAACAGGCGCATCAGTTTCGCGATCATGCCCATCTGCCAGGGAATCACGCGGTAGCTCGCACCGGCTTCGATCGCCCGAAAAGCCCGCTCGGCGAAATCGTCGGGCTGCATCAGGAACGGCATGGGGTACCGATTGCCCCGGGTGAGCGGCGTATCGATGTAGCCGGGACAAAGCGTCACCACCCCGACGCCCGAACCGCGCAGTTCGCCACGCAAACTTTCGCAATACGCGACCACGGCTGCCTTGCTCGCGCAATAGGCACCGTGACCGGGCAGCCCGCGGATCGCGGCGACGCTGCCGATACCCACCAGCCGTCCGCTGCCACGCCTGCGCATGGCACCGACGAAAGGATGGAAGGTCGCGGCGAGCCCGAGGTTGTTGACCGCGAACACGTGCGCCATCACGTCGAGGTCGGATCGCTCGGCGGAGTCGATCCCGACACTGATGCCGGCATTCGCGATCACGACGTCGGGCACGCCCTGCTGCGCGATGCAGCGCGCGCCGGCCACCACGACGGCATCGATATCGGCCACGTCGGCGCTGTAGATCCCGCAGTTCGTGCCGTCGACTGCAATACCGCGGTGCGTTGACCAGACCCGGATCTCGTCTGTGCGCCGCGCGAGCAGCGCCAGCCGGTAGCCGGCACGGTGAAAACGTTCGGCCATCGCCTGGCCGATACCACTCGACGCCCCGGTGATGAAGACCAGTGGCGGGCTCACCGCTTGGCGCGGGGTGCGGGAGCGGGCGTGGCCGTCGGAACCAGCGTGCCGTGCACCCGACCCTGCAGGTTGGCGACGCCGCTCAGGTTGTCGTAGTCGAGGTTGTCGGCGGTGAACTGGTCCTTGCCACGGATCAGCGTCACCGGCTTGTTCGACTTGACGCGTTCGGTGTCGAGAAAGGCGTGCAGGAATTCGCTGCGGAATTCGAGGCGCGGCAGCGGCTGCCCGGACGGCGACGTGGCCGCGTCGCGGATTACGATGGCGTTGCCGAACAGCTGCACTTCGGTGGCGTCGCCGTTCGACAGGCTGCGGTTGGCGGTGGCGCGCGTCGTCAGGCCCTGCGGCGAGATCGAACGCAGACGCACCTGGTCGACTTCGAGCGTGTCGTTGTCCGGATAGTGCCGGCCTTCCTTGCCGAACAGCTCGCTGCGCAAATCACCGTTGGGCAGGAAATTCTTCACGACGAAAGTGCGCATGAAGTAGTCGGGTTCGTGCACCGGCGCGGCGGCGGCGGTCGGCGTGAACAGCTTGGGCGCATTGCGAACCAGCCAGTAGGTGCCGAGCGCGAGCGCCGCCGCCAAGATCACCGGCAGGTACATCGTCAGGCGGTCGATGCCGTCGCGGGCCAGCTTCAGCACGGGCTTCATGCGGCGCCGCTCCCGGTGCGCAGCGTGTCGCCGCGGGCATCGTCCAGCATTCGGCGGTAATGGCCGCCGGCCGTGAGCAGCAGATCGCAGAACTCGCGTGCCGCGCCGTCGCCACCGCGCGCGGTCGTCACGTGATGCGCGAGCGCGCGCACCTCGGCATGCGCATTGGCCGGCGCCACGGCGAAGGCCGCCCGGCCGAGCACCGGCAGGTCGGGCCAGTCGTCGCCGATGGCCGCCGCCTGAGCCCAGTCGAAGCCGAACTGCGCAAGCATCGCCTGGGCGACGGACAGCTTGTCCTCGACGCCGTAACGCACATGCTCGACACCCAGCGCTTCGAGCCGCACGCGCAGCGGCTTCGAATCGCGGCCGGTGATCACCGCCGGCACGATGTCGGCCATGCGCAGCAGCTTCAGGCCGTAACCGTCGAGCACGCTGAAACGCTTGAGCGTCTCGCCGTCCTCGCTGAAATACACGCCGCCGTCGGTCAGCACGCCGTCGATGTCGAAGAAGGCGATGCGGATATCCTGCGCGGCGAGCAGCACCTCGGCCGGGAAGTTCTGTGCGGGTGCCGCCATCAAATGACCTTCGCCCGCATCAGGTCGTTGATGCCCAGCGCGCCGCTCAGAATTCCATCGGCATCGACCACCAGCAGGCTGTTGATGCGGTGCGTTTCCATGATCTCGACCGCCTCGACGCCCAGCGCGTCGGCGCGGACCGTGCGCGGGCCGTGATGCATCACGTCCGCGGCGGCGAGCGCGCGCAGGTCGGCACCGGTTTCCACCAGCCGGCGCAGATCGCCGTCGGTGAAGACACCGATGGCGCGGCCTTCGGCGTCGACGATGGCGGCGCTGCCGAGCCCCTTGGAACTCATCTCGCGCATCAGTTCGCTGAAGCTCGCCGACGGCGCGACGCGCGGCAGGGCGTCGCCGCTGCGCATCAGGTCGCCGACCAGCGTCAGCAGCTTGCGGCCGAGCGAGCCGCCGGGATGCGAGCGGGCGAAATCCTCGGCGCCGAAGCCGCGCGCGTCGAGCAGCGCCACCGCCAGCGCGTCGCCCATCGCCATCTGCGCGGTGGTGCTGGCCGTGGGCGCGAGGTTCAGCGGACAGGCTTCCTTGGCGACGCCGGTGTCGAGCACGATGTCGGCGTGGCGTGCGAGCGTGGAGTCGAGCCCGCCGGTCAGCGCGATCAGCGGCACGCCCTGGCGCTTGACGACCGGCAGGATGGTCGTGAGCTCGGCGACCTCGCCGCTGTTCGAGATCGCGAGGACCAGGTCGACGCCCTTGATCATCCCGAGATCGCCGTGGCTGGCTTCGGCCGGATGCACGAACATGGCGGGCGTGCCGGTCGAGGCCAGCGTGGCGGCGATCTTGCGGCCGACATGGCCGCTCTTGCCCATGCCCATCACGACCACCCGGCCGCGCACTTCGAGAATTCGGTGCACCGCCTCGACGAAACCCGGTCCCAGCCGGTCCTTGAGGCCCAGCACCGCGGCGGCTTCGATGTCGAACGTGGCGCGTGCGCGCGCGAGAAGCTGTTCGGAATCGGCTGCGGCAGCCAGGGTGGTGGGGCGGAAACTCATCGCCGGCATTTTATGGGGCGCACCGATTGCCCCTCGGAAGACCCGGAACGGGCGGGCGGTCCCTTAGCATCGGCGGATGTCCTCGCTCGATCTCACGCTCCTGTACCTGCTCGCCGCGGTGATCGGCGTGGTGGTCTGCCGGTTGCTGAAGCTGCCGCCGATGCTGGGCTACCTGGCGGCCGGGGTGCTGATCGGGCCGCACGCGCTGGCGCTGGCGCAGAACTCCGAGGGCATCCGCCATCTGGGCGAGTTCGGCGTGGTGTTCCTGATGTTCGCGATCGGGCTGGAATTCAACCTGCCCAAGCTGCGCGCGATGCGCCGGCACGTGTTCGGGCTCGGGCTGGCGCAGGTGGTGCTGACGATGGGCATCGCCACCGCGGGCACGTTGATGCTTTCTTCGCTGGCGCCGGCGTCGTGGCGGCTCGGCTGGCAGACGGCACTGGCGCTGTCGGGCGCGCTGACCATGAGCAGCACGGCCATCGTTGTCAAGCTGATGGCCGAACGGCTGGAGCTGGAGAGCGAGCACGGCAAGCGCGTGATGGGCGTGCTGCTGTTCCAGGACCTGGCGGTGGTGCCGCTGCTGGTGCTGATACCGGCGCTCGGCGCGCCGCCGGAAGCGCTGTTCAAGGCGCTGTCCTTCGCGCTGGCGAAGGCGACGGTGCTGGTCGGCCTGCTGCTCTACGGCGGGCCGCGCGTGATGCGCTGGTGGCTGACGCTGGTCGCGCGGCGGCGCAGCGAGGAGCTCTTCATGCTCAACCTGCTGCTGGTCACGCTCGGCCTGGCCTGGCTCACCGAACTCGCCGGCCTGAGCCTGGCGCTGGGCGCCTTCGTCGCCGGCATGCTGGTCTCGGAGACCGAGTACAAGCACCAGGTGGAGACCGACATCCGGCCGTTCCACGACGTGCTGCTCGGCCTGTTCTTCATCACCATCGGCATGTCCCTCGACTGGCACGTCGTGATCGAGCGCTGGGTGCTGGTCGCGGTCCTGCTGCTGTTGCCGCTGGCCTTCAAGCTGACGCTGGTCACCTTGCTGGCGCGCGGGCTCGGCGCGACGGCCGGCGTGTCGCTGCGCACCGGGCTCTATCTGGCGCAGGCCGGTGAATTCGGCTTCGTCCTGCTGACGCTGGCACAGGACCGCAGCCTGCTGCCGCCGTGGCTGGCCAATCCCGTGCTGGCGTCGATGGTGTTGTCGATGCTCGCGACGCCGTTCATCGTCATGTACAGCGACGCCATCGTGCGCAAACTGATCGCCAGCGACTGGATGCAGCAGTCGCTGCAGATGACCACCATCGCGCGCAAGACCATCAACACGGCGCAGCACGTGATCATCTGCGGCTACGGTCGCTGCGGGCAGAACCTGGCGCGCATCCTGGAGCGCGAAGGCATCCCCTACCTCGCGCTCGACCTCGATCCCGATCGCGTGCGGCAGGCCACGGCCGCCGGAGATTCGGTGGTCTTCGGCGATGCCGCGCGGCTGCAGGCGCTGATGGCGGCCGGCCTGGCACGGGCCAGCGCGGTGGTCGTGACCTACCTCGACGTGCCCGGCGCGCTCAAGGTGCTGGCGCACACCCGCTCGCACGCGCCGCAGGTGCCGGTGATCGTGCGCACGCAGGACGACCTCGACCTGGAGCAGCTGCAGGCCGCCGGCGCCACCGAGGTGGTGCCCGAGGCCATCGAGGGTTCGCTGATGCTGGCCAGCCATGCGCTGGCACTGGTCGGCGTGCCGATGCGGCGGGTGATCCGCATCGTGCAGGACCTGCGCGACGCGCGCTACAACCTGCTGCGCGGGTATTTCCACGGTGCCGACGACGACAAGGCCGACGAGATCGACCACGAGCGGCTCAACACCTTCACGCTCACGGCCGACGCGCGTGCCATCGGCCAGAGCATCGGCGCGCTGGCGCTGGAGACGGTCGGCGTACATGTCGCCAACGTCCGGCGGCAGGACGGCAAGGCGGTGAAGCACGATCCACAGACAGTGCTGGTGGACGGCGATACGCTGGTGCTGTCGGGCAAGCCCGAGGCGCTGGCCTTGGCCATCGCGCGGCTGCAGCGCGGCTGAGTCAGGTCACTGCGACCTGCTTGAGGCGATCGCCCATCCGTCTGGCGATCACGCTGCCGAGTGCCACCACCAGCTCCAGTGCCAATTCGGGTTGCCGGATCGACAGCTCGCCGAAACGCGGCGGCGTCAGGCGCCAGAGGCGTGCCGAGTTCATCGCCGACACGTTGGCCGAGCGTGGCAGGTGCGAGAAAAACGAACCCTCGCCGACCACGGAACCCGCGTTCAGGATCGCCAGATGCATCTGGCCTTTGTCGCCGACGAGATGGATGCTGACCACGCCGCTCTCGATCAGGAACAGGTTGCGGTCACGCGCCCCCTGATCGATCAGACTTTGCCCCGCCGGCAGATCGATGCGCTGAAGGTAGGTCTCGAAGACGCTCCATTGCTTCTCCGACAGCATCGGCGCGAACGCGTCGTAGTTCGTGTTGTAGGCGATGGCGTCCTGAAGCGCCTGGGTCGAAGAAGGCATGCCACGGAATGTATCCAAATGTGACTTGCTTTTGTGCCGCAGCCGATCACTTTCCTATACAGAAGCGGGAAAAAATCTCACCCAGCAGCTCGTCCGCACCGAAGCTGCCGGTGATTTCATTGAGCGCGTTCTGGGCAAGACGCAGTTCCTCGGCCAGCAGGTCGAGCGCCGGGGCACGTGCCGACAGCTGGATGGCCGCGATATCGACATGCCGTGCCACCCTTTCGAGCGCCTGCACGTGGCGTGCGCGCGCCAGACAGACGCCTTCGGGGACGGCCTGCCAACCGGCGATGGCGAGCAAGCGCCGGCGCAGCGGTTCGATGCCGTCACCGGTTTTCGCGGAGATCGTGACGGCTTTGCCGCTTCCGTTTTCGATCGCCGGAACGGCTGCACCGGCCGAAATCGCATCCCGCTTGTTCCACACGTCGAGGACCGGCACGCTCGCCGGCAACCTGTCGCCCAGCATGCGAAGGATGTCGGCGTCGGCCCGTGCGTAGTCGGGCACGGCGGCGCGCGTCAGGTCGTGCAGGAAGAGCACCGCATCGGCGCTTTCGATCTGGCCCCAGGCGCGCGCGACGCCGATGCGCTCGACCTCGTCGTCGCTGTCTCGCAGGCCGGCGGTGTCGGCCACGTGCAGCGGCACACCCTGGATCTGGATCGTCTGCGACACCACGTCCCGCGTGGTTCCGGCGACGGCGCTGACGATGGCCAGCTCGGCGCCGGCCAGTGCGTTGAGCAGCGAACTCTTGCCCGCGTTGGGCTGCCCGGCGATCACTACCTTGATGCCTTCGCGCAGCAACGCGCCTTGGCGCGCCCGTTGCCGTACCTGTGCGAGCTGGCGCTGCAGCGCAACCAGTTGCCCCGCGGCATCGGCCTTCTGCAGGAAATCAATGTCCTCCTCGGGAAAGTCCAGCGTCGCCTCGACCAGCATGCGCAGGTGGATGAGCGCGTCGCGCAGCGTGTGGATTTCTTTGGAGAACTCGCCCGACAGCGACCGGCTCGCGCTGCGCGCCGCGGCTTCGGTGCTGGCGTCGATCAGGTCGGCAATGGCCTCGGCCTGCGCGAGGTCGATCTTGCCGTTGAGGAAGGCGCGCTGGCTGAACTCGCCGGGTTCGGCGACGCGCAGACCGCGCAGGAGCGGTGGCGAGCCGGTGCCGGCGATCTCGCCCGCCGCTTCAAGGCAGCGCGCGACCAGCAGCTGCAGCACGACCGGGCCGCCGTGGGCCTGCAGCTCGAGCACGTCTTCGCCGGTGAACGAATGCGGAGCGGGGAAATGGATCGCCAGGCCGTGGTCGATCGGCTGGCCCATGGCGTCGCAAAACGGCAGGTAGGTGGCCTCGCGCGGCTTGAGTCGTCGCGTGCAGAGTGCCTCGATCAGCGGCGCCAGGTCGCGACCGGACACGCGCACGATGCCCACCGCGCCGCGCCCGGGGGCGGTGGCGATGGCGACGATGGGGTCAGAGGCGCGGGCGAACATGGCTTCATTCTTTCAAAGACAAAAGGGCCGCTTGCGCGGCCCCGATGACGTTGCTCTGACAGTGGCGCGCCTGTTACTTGCCCAGTACACCAAGGCGCTTGTTGATGAACCACTGCTGCGCGATCGACAGGATGTTGTTCGTGATCCAGTACAGCACCAGGCCGGCCGGAAAGAAGATGAACATCACGCTGAAGGCGAGCGGCATGATCCACATCAGCTTGGCCTGCATCGGGTCCGGCGGCGTCGGATTGAGCCAGGTCTGGAACAGCGAGGTCGCGGTCATGACGACCGGCAGGATGTACCACGGATCGGGTGCCGACAGGTCCTGGATCCACAGGATCCACGGCGCGTGGCGCATCTCGACGCTCGACAGCAGCACCCAGTAGAGCGCGATGAACACCGGGATCTGGATCACGATCGGGAAGCAGCCGCCCATCGGATTGACCTTCTCGGTCTTGTAGATCCGCATCATCTCCTGCTGCATTTCCTGCGGCTTGTCCTTCAGGCGCGCGCGCATCTCGGTGATCTTCGGGTTGATGGCCTTCATCTTGGCCATGCTGGCGTAGGCCTTGGCGTTGAGCCAGAAGAAGGCCGCCTTGAGCAGCACCACCAGCGCGACGATCGACCAGCCCCAGTTGCCGAGGATGCCATGCAGCTTGTCGAGCAGCCAGTAGAGCGGCTTGGAGATGATCGTGAAGATGCCGTAGTCCTTGACCAGTTCCAGGCCCGGCGCGACGGCTTCGAGCGTCTTCTCGGCCTGCGGGCCGACGAAGAAGCGCGCGTCGACCGACTTGGTCGCACCCGCAGCGACCTCGCCCGGCGAGGTGATCATGCCGACCGCGTAGAGGTTGGTGTCGACCTTGCGCGCGAAGATGTCGCGCTGCACGCCGTCGGCCAGCAGCCAGGCGGTGGCGAAGTAGTGCTGGACCATCGCGACGTAGCCGTTGGGCGACTCTTTCACGTAGTCGTTCTTGCCCTTCTCGATGTCCTTGAAGTCGACCTTCTGGTATTTCTTGGCATCGGTGTAGACGGCCGGGCCGGTGAAGGTCGAATAGAACGACGACTCGCCCGGCGGCTTGTTGCCGTCGCGCACGATCTGCATGTAGAGCTGCGGCGAGACCGGCGCGGTGCCGGTGTTGACGATGTCGTGACGCACGGTCATGTCGTAGGCGCCACGCTTCAACGTCCAGGTCTTGACCAGCTTGACACCGCCGAGGTCGGCCGATTCGAAGCGCAGCACCAGGTCGCTGGCGCCGTCCTTCAACGCGCGGTCGCCTATGAACCTCATGGGCGTCTTGTGCGTCGGAAAGGTGCCGCCGATCAGGCCGGTCTGCGCGACGTAGAAGCGGCTCGGGCTCTGGTCCATCAGTACGAAGGGCTTGCTGTCCTTGGTCGCCATGTCGTCGTGCTGGATGAACTCGCTCTCCACCAGCGAGCCGCCTTCGGTGTCGAACGTCAGCTGCAGCACGTCGGTGCTGACGACGATGCGTTCGGCCGGCGTCGCCATCGGCGTGATGCCGCCCGGAACCGCCGCTGCGCCCGCCGCGACACCGGTGGCGGCGTTCGGCACGCCAGACGCGGCCGGCGGGACCACGTTGGGCGTCGCCGGTGCGGCAGCGGTCGCGGCGGATTTCGAAAACGGAAGGAAGGTCGGGCTCTTGCCGTTGTGGACCTGCCACTGGTCCCACAGCATCACCAGCGAGAAACCAAAAATCACCAGCAGGATGGTGCGGCGGATATCGTTCATGAAGAAGACTTCTTGTCGGAAGGAATAGCGGATGAAATGACAAAGGAGAAAAAACGGTGCTTCGCGCCCGCTGGAGGCACCGGGTCGTGGCCGCCGTCGCACCAAGGCTGGCAGCGCGCGATGCGGCATACGGTGAGACAACTGCCGACCGCGGCACCGTGCGTCTGCAGCGCCTCGATGGCATAGGCCGAGCAGGTTGGCTCGAAGCGGCACGATTGTCCGAGCCACGGGCTCAAAAGCAGCCGGTAACCCTTGACCAGGCCGACGAGCAGGCGCGCGATCATGACCGCGCCGCGCGGGCGCGCTGCATGAGTTGCTGGAGCTCGGTGCGCACGGCGGCCTTGAGTTGCTCCGACGTGGCGCTCGGGAACTGCTTGCGATCGAAGCCGGCGCGCAGGCGCACCACGTGGGCAGCGTGCGGCAGGAAAGTTTCTGCCGCGTCGCTCACGTTGTAGATCTGTCGTCTGATCGCGTTGCGCGTGACGGCGCGCTTCGCCCAGCGCTTGGGCACCATGGCGCCCAGCCAGACGTCGTCGGTGGAGTCAAACAACGGCGAGACGTCCGGTCGCGCTTCGAGCGCACAACGATGCAAGGCGAAATGAGTTGTGCGCGCCACGGTGGCACCGGCAAGGGCAGCCTGGAACTGCGCACGGGTCTTGAGCCGCCGAAGCCGGTCCGAGCGTTGCGGTAGCTGCTGCTCCACAAGAATGCTGCGGCGCCGGTCGGCGTTGTCTGGTTGATCTGGACGCTTAGACGGCCAGACGCTTGCGGCCCTTGGCGCGGCGAGCGTTGATGACGGCGCGGCCGCCACGGGTCTTCATGCGGACGAGGAAGCCGTGGGTGCGGGCGCGGCGGACTTTGGAAGCTTGGTAGGTGCGTTTCATGATGATTTCCTGGTCGTCTGCCCGGCGAGCGCCTGGGGCGACGGGTCGAGGGCAGGGAGATGTTCGGGAGGGCTCCCCGAAACGCACAAGAGGCTTTCAGGGAAAAGCCCGCGATTATCGCAAAGATTTGATCGAGCACCAAACAGCAGTGCTTCCCGTGCTCCGGAATACCCGTTTCCGCCGGGTCGCCGGGACATGTGGATAAGGCTTTGACAAGTTAGAATGCGAGTCGGCTTGCAGCGCAAATATCCACAACACGACGACCAGAAAAATGAACGAGGGACACCCCCCATTCCAGCGCGCCCATGCCCACTGAAGGCATCGGCCAGAGTCTCTGGCAAGCCTGCGTCGACCAGCTCGCGCAGGAGCTCTCCGAGCAGCAATTCAACACCTGGATCAAGCCGTTGACCGCCCAGGTCGCGGACGATCTTTCGCGCATGACCGTGTTCGTCGCGAACCGCTTCAAGCTCGACTGGATCCGGGCCCAGTACGCCGGCAGGATCGCCGCCATGGCCGAGAAGATCTACGGCCAGTCGGTCATCGTCGAGCTCGCGCTCGCGCCGCGCGAAGCCATACTGCGCTCGACGCCGTCGGTGATCGTGTCCGAGACCGACGTGCCGCGCGACAGCGTGGGCAGCATGCCCGGCATCAGCGAGGAGCCGGCGTCCAACGGCTTCAAGAACCGTCTCAACGCGGGCCTCACCTTCGACACGCTCGTCGAGGGCACGGCCAACCGCATGGCACGCGCCGCGGCGATGCACGTGGCGGGCATGCCGGGCCACCTGTACAACCCGCTGTTCATCTACGGCGGCGTCGGCTTGGGCAAGACCCACCTGATGCATGCGGTGGGCAACCGGCTGATGGTCGACCGGCCCGAATCGAAAGTGCTCTACATCCATGCCGAGCAATTCGTCTCGGACGTGGTCAAGGCCTACCAGCGAAAGACCTTCGACGAGTTCAAGGAGCGCTACCACTCGCTCGACCTGCTCTTGATCGACGACGTCCAGTTCTTCGCCAACAAGGACCGCACGCAGGAGGAATTCTTCAACGCGTTCGAGGCCCTGCTGGCCAAGAAATCGCACATCGTGATGACCTCGGACACCTACCCCAAGGGCCTGGCCGACATCCACGAACGGCTGGTCTCGCGCTTCGATTCCGGACTCACGGTGGCCATCGAGCCGCCCGAGCTGGAGATGCGTGTGGCGATTCTTATCAACAAGGCGCGCGCCGAGTCGGCGGACATGCCCGAAGAGGTCGCCTTCTTCGTCGCCAAGAACGTGCGCTCGAACGTGCGCGAGCTCGAAGGCGCGTTGCGCAAGATCCTCGCGTATTCGCGCTTCAACCAGAAGGAAATCTCGATCGCCCTGGCGCGCGAGGCGTTGCGAGACCTGCTGTCGATCCAGAACCGGCAGATCTCGGTGGAGAACATCCAGAAGACGGTGGCCGACTACTACAAGATCAAGGTCGCCGACATGTACAGCAAGAAGCGTCCGGCCAGCATCGCGCGGCCGCGACAGATCGCGATGTACCTGGCCAAGGAGCTGACGCAGAAGAGTCTGCCCGAGATCGGCGAACTTTTCGGTGGCCGCGACCACACCACCGTGCTGCACGCGGTGCGCAAGATTTCCGGCGAACGCCAGCAACTGACCGAGCTGAACCAGCAACTCCACGTCCTCGAGCAGACGCTCAAGGGCTGAAGAACTCAAGTGAATCCAGAGAGAGCCAAGAAATGATCGTCCTGAAAGCACCGCAAGACAAAGTCCTCGCCACGCTGCAATCGGTGGCCGGCATCGTGGAGCGGCGTCATACGCTGCCGATTCTCGCCAACGTGCTGATCCGCAAGACCGGCAGCCAGTTGCAGATCACGACCAGCGACCTGGAAATCCAGATCCGCACCAACGCCGAACTCGGCGGCGACGAAGGCAACTTCACCACCACCGTCGGCGCGCGCAAGCTGATCGACATCCTGCGAACCATGCCCAGCGACCAGGCCGTGAGCCTCGAGGCGAGCGCGGCCAAGCTGGTGCTCAAGGGCGGCAAGAGCCGCTTCACGCTGCAGTCGCTGCCCGCCGAGGACTTTCCGCTGGTGCAGGAAGCAGCGAACTTCGGCCCGGTGTTCAGCGTGCCGCAGAAGACGCTGAAGGACCTGCTCGGACAGGTGTCGTTCGCGATGGCGGTGCACGACATCCGCTACTACCTCAACGGCATCCTGTTCGTCGCCGAAGGCAAGCAGCTGAGCCTGGTCGCGACCGACGGCCACCGGCTGGCCTTCGCATCGGCCACGCTCGACGTCGAGGTGCCGCGCCAGGAAGTCATCCTGCCGCGCAAGACCGTGATCGAGTTGCAGCGCCTGCTGTCGGACGCCGGCGGCGACAACCAGCCGCAGATCGAGATGCAGTTCGCGAGCAACCAGGCGAAGTTCAGCTTCGGCGGCATGGAGTTCGTCACCAAGCTGGTCGAGGGCAAGTTCCCCGACTACAACCGCGTGATCCCCAAGGCGCACAAGAACAGCGTCACGCTCGGCCGTGCGCCGCTGCTGGCCAGCCTGCAGCGCACTGCCATCCTTACGAGCGAGAAGTTCAAGGGCGTGCGACTCAACCTCGAGCCCGGCACGCTGCGCATCGCGTCGAACAACGCCGAGCAGGAAGAAGCGCAGGACGAGCTCGACATCGACTACGGCGGCGACGCGATCGAGATCGGCTTCAACGTGACCTACCTGATCGACGCGCTGTCGAACATGGGCCAGGACATGGTGACGCTGGAACTGGCGGATTCGAACAGCTCCGCGCTGTTCACGATCCCCGAGAACGCGTCCTTCAAGTACGTCGTGATGCCGATGCGGATCTAGCGCGTGGCCAGATCGATGCGCAGCGTTCCGCAGAGTTACCGAGATAGTCAGAAAGAGTCCCAATGAGCGAAGAGAACAAGCCGGAAATCCCGCACACCGAACCGGTCTACACGCCGGAGATCGAGAGCGCGATCCCGATTGAAGTCACGCCCGCCGACACCTCGTACGGCGAAGGCTCGATCACGATCCTCGAAGGGCTCGAAGCGGTGCGCAAGCGCCCGGGCATGTACATCGGCGACACCTCCGACGGCACCGGCCTGCATCACCTGGTGTTCGAGGTGGTCGACAACTCGATCGACGAGGCGCTGGCCGGCCATTGCGACGACATCGTCGTCACCATCCATTCTGACAACTCGATCTCCGTCACCGACAACGGCCGCGGCATTCCGACCGGCGTGAAGATGGACGACAAGCACGAGCCCAAGCGCTCGGCCGCGGAGATCGCACTGACCGAACTGCATGCGGGTGGCAAGTTCAACCAGAACAGCTACAAGGTCTCGGGCGGCCTGCATGGCGTGGGCGTGAGCTGCGTGAACGCGCTGAGCGTGAAGCTGCGGCTCATCGTGCGCCGCGAAGGCAAGATCCACGAACTGGAATTCAGCCGCGGTTTCGTACAGAACCGGATCCTGGAGCAGGTCAAGGGCGTCGAGGTCTCGCCCATGAAGGTCATCGGCGACACCGACAAGCGCGGCACCGAAGTGCACTTCCTGCCCGACACCGAGATCTTCAAGGAGAACTCGGACTTCCACTACGAGATTCTGAGCAAGCGCCTGCGCGAGTTGAGCTTTTTGAACAACGGCGTGCGCATCCGTCTGCACGACGAGCGCACCGGCAAGGAAGACGACTTCTCCGGCGCCGGCGGCGTGCGCGGCTTCGTGGAGTTCATCAACAAGGGCAAGACGGTTCTGCATCCGAACTCGTTCTATGCCGAAGGCGAGCGTCCGGCAGAAACCTACGGCGGCATCCCCGGTACGCACATCGGCGTCGAGGTGGCGATGCAGTGGAACGGCGGCTACAACGAGCAGGTGCTCTGCTTCACCAACAACATCCCGCAACGCGACGGCGGCACCCACCTGACCGGCCTGCGCGCTGCGATGACGCGCGTCATCAACAAGTACATCGAAGAGAACGAGTTCGCCAAGAAGGCGAAGGTCGAGGTTACCGGCGACGACATGCGCGAAGGCCTGTGCTGCGTGCTGAGCGTGAAGGTGCCCGAGCCCAAGTTCAGCAGCCAGACCAAGGACAAGCTGGTATCGAGCGAAGTGCGCGCGCCGGTGGAAGATATCGTCGGCAAGCTCCTGACCGACTACCTGCAGGAACGCCCGGCCGACGCCAAGATCATCTGCGGCAAGATCGTCGAGGCGGCCCGCGCGCGCGAAGCCGCCCGCAAGGCGCGCGAGATGACGCGCCGCAAGGGCGTGCTCGACGGCATGGGCCTGCCCGGCAAGCTGGCCGACTGCCAGGAGAAGGACCCGGCGCTGTGCGAGGTTTACCTGGTGGAGGGCGACTCCGCCGGTGGCTCTGCCAAGCAGGGCCGCGACCGCAAGTTCCAGGCGATCCTGCCGCTGCGCGGCAAGATCCTGAACGTCGAGAAGGCGCGCTACGAGAAGCTGCTGACCAGCAACGAGATCCTGGTCATGATCACCGCGTTGGGCACGGGCATCGGCCGCGCCGGCACGGCCACCGGCGGTGCGGGCGGCGGCGCCGACGATTTCAACGTCGCCAAGCTTCGCTACCACCGCATCATCATCATGACCGACGCCGACGTCGACGGCGCCCACATCCGCACGCTGCTGCTGACGTTCTTCTACCGGCAGATGCCCGAGCTGGTCGAGCGCGGCCACATCTACATCGCGCAGCCGCCGCTCTACAAGGTCAAGGTCGGCAAGGAAGAGCAGTACCTGAAGGACGAATCGGCGCTCAACGCCTTCCTGCTGAAGGTCGCACTCAAGGACGCCAGCATCGAGACCGGCGGCGCCGATTCGCGCACGCTCAGTGGCGATACGCTGGCCGAACTCGCGCGCAAGCACCAGCTGGCCGAAGCCGTGATTGCGCGCCTGCGCAATTTCATGGACGCCGAAGCGCTGCGTGCCATCGCCGACGGCGTGGTGCTCGACCTCGACACCACCGAAAGCGCCGAAGCCGCCGCCGTCGCGCTGCAGGCCAAGCTGCGCGAACTGAATACCACCGGCATCCCGGCGGAAGTCGCGAGCGAATTCGACGTGCGCACCGACAAACCGATCCTGCGCATCAGCCGTCGCCACCACGGCAACATCAAGAGCAGCGTGATCACGCAGGACTTCGTCCACGGTGCGGATTACGGTGCGCTGGCCGAGGCGGCCAATACTTTCCGCAACCTGCTGAGCGAGCAAGGCGCCGTGGTCAAGCGCGGCGAGGGAGAGCGGCAGAAGGAAGAGAAGGTCGCGGACTTCCGGATCGCGATGAAGTGGCTGATCGGGCAGGCCGAGCACGCGACTTCACGGCAGCGTTACAAGGGGCTGGGCGAGATGAATCCGGAGCAGCTGTGGGAGACGACGATGGACCCGACGGTTCGGCGGTTGCTGCGGGTGCAGATCGACGATGCGATCGAGGCGGATCGGGTGTTCACGATGCTGATGGGGGACGAGGTGGAGCCGCGCAGGGAGTTCATCGAGCAGAATGCATTGCGGGCGGCGAATATCGATGTCTAGTAGTGGCAGAAAACTGCCAAGGCTGCTTTTGGCCGGTTCCGGCCCTGCAATGCCCCGAGCGGCCTGCGCGCCACGATGCCCCGCCCGGGCCCGCCGTCTCGCGCTCACCGCATCCGAGCGGCGACCGACCGATCATCGTGACGTCATACATCGATGTCATTCCTGCAAGCGAATGCCTGGCTTGGCACCAGGATCGCCAGCAGTGCCGCCACGATGTCGAGCGTGATGGCGGTGCCGAACACCGGAAACCAGCTGCCGGTCTTCTCGTGCATCAGCGCGGCC
>JBPBPG010000013.1:0-57710 GCA_050954325.1 Janthinobacterium lividum
TGTGCGGTATCTCGCCCGGGATGGTTTGCTCATCACCTCAGGCTACCAAGTTCACGTGCTCGGCAGGAGTTCGGAGCAGGAGTTATGCAACAACGCCCAGACACATTATCAAAAGTTGCCCAACCACCAAAAGCTTTCGTAGCATTGCCCGCTTCTATGTCATAGAAGTTTGCTTCACTGATTACCATTTTCACAGTTGTTCCCGGCTTCACCGTGACCTCCGCCACACTGGTCCCAGCCTGCCATGCCGGACTCCACCCATCGGCTGCACTCATCAGCGCATTGACCTCCTCGGCACTCTTGAAGCCTTTGATCGCACCGGCATCGAGTCGCATGAACTGCAACGCCGAGCTTTCCAGCGTTCGCGTGCCGATGGTTGCAGCCGCGCTCGCCAGTGCCACACCGCCCTTGGCCGCCGCACCAGCACCCATCACAACGCTGCCGACCTGCCAGATCAGACCGCCCAGGTCTCTGCCCAGCTGCTCGGCATTCTGGTCGCCGCCCACCGCCACGGCCGCCTGCATCCGGGCGACCTTCGCATCGAGCTCGGCGAATGCGCTGTCGCCCAGCTGCTGCCTTGCCTCCGGGCTGCCGATGATCTGCTGCAGCCCTCTGAGACCTTCCACCGGGTTCGCCAGGAACTGGGCCAACCCTTGCACATCGCTGATGCCCGCGTCCACCAGGCCCTTGCCGATACCGGAGGCCGTCAACGCGTCCTGCCTGCCGCTGACGAGCACCCACTTGCCGAAGACCTGCAGTTTGTCCCCTGCGGTTTTGGCAGCGTCCATCTCCTTTTTCATCTGCGCCTGCTGCTGCGTGGCGAGCCAGTTGTTGGCGGCAGTGTTCGCAGCCGCCTGGCTGGCGAGGTTGATGTCCGCCGCACTGCCGCCGGCAAGGGCCACTGCGATGCCGCCCATCATGGCGGCGAACTGGACAGTGTCGCTCTGTGCATTGGTCGCCGTGGGGTCGTAGAGGCTGGCCGCCAGCTCTCCCAAGCCAGCACCGAGCGCGCCCGCACCACAGTCGCCGTTCCTGCGTGCGGCACCGACCGCGCATCCCGCCAGTGCATGCGCCAGCGCGTTCGCCATGCTGCCGGGGTCCAGGTTCGTGCCGATGGCATTGGCACCCTGCGCGGCGACCGTGTCCAGGAACGCGTTCTTCAGCGTGGCGGCCAGCCTGCCCTCCAGGCTCCCCCCGTTGATCGCGGTGCCGATCACCGCGCGCGCCGCCCCCGACTGCAGGTTCTGCCCGAGCTGATTCATGAACTTCTGCGCGCCGGTGCCTTCGGTCGGCAGGCTCGTCGGGTTCAGGTTCATCCCGCCCAGCACGCCTCCCGTTGCGATCGCTGCGAGCAGGCCGTGCACGTTGGCGCTGCTGCCCAGGTCGTTGAGCGCACCACCGATGTCGCCCTTGTTGTTGATGACCGCTACCGCCGCCTGACCCGCAAGAGCAGCAACCCCGGCCGTGACCGCACCGCCGACCACGCTGAAGATGGCTGCGCCCGCACCGGCCGAGACGAATGTCCCGCCGCCAGCCAACGCCACGCCTTGCCCTGCACTGACGGCAGCAGCGTTTCCGGCGGTCGCGCCAATCCCTGAAGCCGCACCCGCCGTGAAGTACGCCACTACCAGCGTGACGACTGCCGCAGCCGCTGGCGTCAGGCCCTGCTGCTTGTAGTCCCACTGGCTGTGCGCTTCTTCGACCTTCGTCCAGTCCACCTTGCCAGTGAGCTTCGGATCGCTGGCAATCTGGTTCACCCACGACATACCCGGCTGCTGCGCCAGTGCGGATACGCTGTCCCTGGCCCCGAGCCCGATCTGCACGCTGTTGACCGGCGTGACCAACGTGCCGACGTTGAACTGGTTGTAGTCGGTCTTCTGGTCGCTCGAACCTTCGCCCTTGGCCTTCTGCCAAGCCCAATCGCCGCCCTGGCTCGTGTTGCTGGTGTCGGTCTGCGTCGTTTGCGTGCCGAGGATGAGTTTGTCGGCGTTGAACGTCAGGGCGCCGGGCGTGTTGACGGTGGTGCCGGTCATCGTCAGCAGACCGCCTTTGCCATCGGCGCCGGTGGAGGTGATGGTGACGTTCGCGCCGCTGAGCTCTGCGCGGCTAAGGCTGCTGGCCTGCCGCTCGCTCTCATCGGTGTTCTTGGCATCGATGCCCTTGCCGAGGTCGTGAACCAGCGATGCGCCGATCTTCGTGCCGCGCGTGTACTGCTCGCTGGTGCTGCTGTCGTAGTTCGTGGCGGCGGTGATGGACACCGCGCCTCCCTTGATCGTCACGTCCTCGGCCGCATCCACCTTCACACCCTGAAGCAGGGCCGCGCCATCGCCTTGCAGCAGTACACCGCCGTTCTGGCTTGTGATGCTGCTGGCGACGGCTGTATTGCTGCTGACCTTGGCGTCATCGCGACTGCCCGCGCCGATCGGAAGTGGAATGCCACCGACGCTGCCGGCGAAGCCGCTCTTCTTGACCGAGACACTGTTGCTCTCGCTGCGCACATCTCGCGCCTCGTGCAGGTCCAGCGAACCGTTCGCATGCACCAGTACGCCGTCGGTGCCGCTGATCTTCACGCCCTCACCGGTGATGTTGCCGTTCGCCGTGATGGAGACCAGGCCACCGCTCAGGCTGATGCCGTGGCTGAGCGTCTCATCGGAAGTGCTCTGCGTGGTGGTGGTCTTGCTGGTGAGCAAGCCGCTCTTCTTGGAGCTGCGCGCCTCTTCGGCGGTCTGGGTGCTTTGACCGGCAGAGAGAGTGACGTTGCGGTCGGCATGGATGGACAGGAGGCCGGTGCCAGCGTCGATCGTCGCTTGGCGAAGATTCATATCGCGATCGGCGTTGAGCACCGTGGTGCCGTTCGTCACGATGGTGCTGCCGACCTCCGCATTCTGACTGCTGCGGCTGAAGTTCTTCGCATTCCAGGTCGTGTCCTGACTGCTGGCGGTTTTGACCGTGCCTAGGTTGATGTCGTTGACGGCCTTGATGGAGGTCACCCCTCCCGCACCCACATTCGACAGGATCGCACCGACCAGATTGACGTCATGACCTGCACTCGCGACCAGCGTGCCGCCGAGGTTCGTTACATAGACACCGGCCACCCGGTCGAGTGCGGTTGCGCTGCTCTTGGCACCGACTGCCGTCTGTGTCGTGCTGGCAATCGTGATGTCCCGCCCGGCCTTCAAGCTCACCGCGTTCTTCGCATCGATCGTCCCGCCGATGCTGTTCAAGTCCTTGCGTGCCTCGATCCCGACGCTGCCGCCCGTAATGCGTCCGTTCAAGTTCTGCACGTTGTCGGCGGTGATGGAGACCATTGTGCGGCCGGCGATGGTCCCGCCGTTGACCAAGTCGCCTTGGCCCGGGTCGGTGGTGATGTTGAGTCTGTCGGCAGAGAGCAGGGCGCCCGAGCCGTCGATGTCGCCCGGCCGCACGCGCACATAAACCTGTGGCACCAGCACCTTCTGCGTGCTGCCGTCGGCCAAGGTCACGGTCTGCTCGACCAGCCAGACGATGTCGCTGGTCAGTTGCGCCATCTGCGCTGCCGAGAGCGCAATGCCCGGCGTCAGTTGATAAGCCTTGGCGAAGGTCGCACCCGCATTCATCAGGGCCGTGTACTGGTCCTGATCGTCCTTGCTGCCTTCGAGGTAGCGGTAGCCGGTGAGCTGGGCGACCTGTTCTCGGATCAGGCGCTGTTCGTAGAAGCCGTCTCCGAGGCGCTTGGTGACCGTGGCGGGGTCGTAGCTCAGTGCGTTGAGCAGGTAGTCGCTGGAGAGCCAGTTGCGGTAGCTGGCGAAGGCGGGGTCGGTCTCCACGATGTAGTGGCTGGCCGAGCCCGGAACCGTCCTGAACAGGCTGGCCGTTGGAATGCCCGTGTCGGGCGCGGTGGTGCGGACCACGAGGCTTTGGCTGGTCGACGCGCTGGTCTGGGTCATTCCCGATGCGCTGGCGCTTGCGCCTGCGGATACGCCACCGACCGTGGAGGCATGGCCCGCTGTGCCGGTGTCGACCTTCGCACCGGTCGCCGAGTTCACTCCGCCGGCCGATGCCGCACCGGCCGTGCCACCAGTGACACCGGGGCTGCTGTCCGCATTCGCCACCGATGCCGAACCACCCGTCACGCCTGGTGTACCGCCCACGGCCGAAGGCACTTCGACGATCGGATTGACGCGGTGGCCCGCGTCGACTGCGCCCGCAGCGGACGTGCCTGCGCCGGTCGCGGTGAAGGTGAAGGCGTCGGGCGCCTTGCCGGAAGTGGCGTTCTGGTTGCCTTCCTGGCGGGCGGCTGCGAGGGTAACGGTCTTTGGCGGGATCACCGGGCTGTACGCGATGGCGTCGTAGCGCCGGCTGCCGTTGTTCACGTAGGAGTTCGATGCCGTCCCGCCCACGGTCGTTGTCGTGGAGAGCACTTCAACCGGCCTGTTCGCGATCGTGCCGCCTGTCACCGTAAGCGAGCGGCCCGCGAGGATCTGGCTCATGTCGTTGGTACTGGTGCCTGCACCCACCGTCAGAGTCATGTCGCCGCCCGAGAGGATCTTTCCCGGACTGGAGGTCTGCAGCACCGGGCTGTCGGTGGTGGCCGTGTAGTTCCAGATCGTGTAGTCGCGGTAGAAGCCGTTGGGGGTCGCTGCGTTGGCGGCGATGCTGTACGGATTGCGGGAATCGGTACCGGCGTAGACGATGTTCACGAACGCCTGCGTGGCCACGTCCAGTGCCGCGTGGGCAGCGTAGTAGGCCTGGGCTTCGTCGTACTCGGCCTGTGTGACCGCATGTGGCAGGCGTTGCCCCAGGGAATTGCTGGTCTGTCCCACGGCAATGCCCCGGTCGAGCCGCGCGGGGTTGTCCGCAGGCAGGTCGCGCACCGGTGCAGGAATGCTGAAGGTCGCCCAGATCGGATCGGCAGCGCCATACCAGGCACCTGGGAGGATGACCGTCACGACCTCGTCGGCGATGCCTGTAGGCATCTGGTAGCTGCTGTCATTGCTCAGCGACGGGCTGTGTGTGTAGTAGGTGGCGAACTTCGCCAGCGGATAGCTCGGCGAGGGAATCAGCAGCCGGGTGCTGACGGCGGTCGCGCTGACGGCGCTGGCTGCGAAGCCGGCCACGGCCGTCCAGCCGAAGACCCCGTTGGGACTAGCGGTCAGGGTGGCGATGAGCACGTCGCTTCCCTTGAACTGCAGGGTGCTGCCCGACGGCGTGAACTCAACGACCTGTGCAGTCGTCTGCTCCATCCGCCAGGTGACACCGCCGTTGAGGTTGCTCAGCGTGTTCGCCGTGATGCCGACGTTGTTCAGCGCTTCGATCGTCGCGGCCTTGTTCTCCAGCACCGAGGCAGATCCGGTGGCCTGCCGGTTCGCGTCAAGCGCACCGCCGATGTAGAGGTCGCCGCCGCTGAAGACGAGCGCGCCGTCTTGGTTGCGGAGGGTCTGCGCACCGATGTCGAGCCGCTCGCGCGCGGAGAGCGTGCCGGCCTTGGCGTCGCCGTTGACGGTCTCGGCAAGGTTGTCGACGGTGCCCGCGGCAATCGACAGATGGTCTCCGTAGATGCGGCCCGTGCCGATGTTGCGAGCCGCGCCGGCATCGACCTGCGTGTCGCGCCCGTCGATCAGGCCGCGGTTGGTCAGCGTGCCGCTGGCCTTGACGATCGTGGTGTCCCCGCGCATCTCGCCGGTGGCGGTGTTCTCTACATCGCTGCCAGCGACGGTGAGCACATTCCCCGCAAGCAGCTTGCCGTTGTTGGTCAGCGTGCCGGTAGTTGCATAGGTCAGGTTGCGGTCGGCGCTGACCGTGGCGTTGTTGACCAGGTCCTGGGCGAGCGCGATGGCGATGTCCTGGCCCGAGGTGAGCGTGCCGTCGGCGCTGAAGGTGGCCGCCTCCAGCTGCAGGCGCTGGCCGGCGGCGAGGGTGCCGCCGGTGTTGACAAGGGCGAGCGTCTTGGTGCCTGGGCTGGCCCGGTTCGGGTCCAGGACGGCCAGCGTGTCGCCGGCGGACATCAGGCCGTTCGCGTTGCTCACCGTGCCCGCGCTGGTGATCGTGGCGTTCGCATCGGCGCGGATCGCACCTGAATCGTTGGCCAGGCGCGCGGCCGAGATGGCGACGTTCCGGCCTTCGATGCCCTGGTCGGTGCCGAGGGTGGCGGTGTTGTCCACGGTGGCGGCCATGACGGTGGTCGTCGCTCCCGAGCGCAGCAGCGCGCCGGCGTTGCTGACGGTGCCGCTGCCCGCGTCGAGCGTCAGATTGCCCGCGGCCAGGGTCTTGCCGCCGCGGTTGTCGAAGGCGCTGCCGCTCGTGGCGATCGCGACGTCGGCCTGACCCAACACCACGCCACCGGCGGTATTAGTGAAGCTGCCGGCGGTGGTGGCCGTGAGCGTGTTCTTCGCGCCGATGAAGCCGGCGGTGTTGTCGACAGCGCCCGTGTTCATGGCCAGCGTGGCGCCGCTGGCCATGCCGCCCCGGCCCGACGAATGACCGGCCGCGTTCGTGTTCACGAGCGCCTGACCGTGCGTGTCGATGACCATCGCCCCGCCCGACTGGATCAGGCCCCGGTCGTTGGTCAGTGCACCGCTCTGGAGGTCGAGCGTGGTCGTGGCCGCGAGCGTGCCGAGGGTGTTGGTCGTGGTGCCGGCGGTGGTGATCGCCAGATCGCCGGTGACGGCGGCAATGGTGCCCCCGGTGTTGTCCAGCGCCGCAGCGGTGAAGGATGTATTGCCGTTGGACGCTAGCATGCCGCCCATGTTGCGCGTGGCACCAGCGACAGTCACGCCCAGGCTGCCCGCGGCGGTGACGACACCCGCATCGTTCACGAGGCTGGCGGCGTGGAGGGCCACATTGCCGCCCGCACCGATCACGCCGGAATTGCTGTTGTCGAGCAGGTCGGTGGTCGTGAGGTCCAGAGAGGCCGAACCGGCCGAACGCACGTTGCCGTGCTGGTTCGCGAGCGATGCGGAGGTGACCGTCAGGTCGCCGTTGCTCGCGATGGCGCCGTGCGTGTTGTCCAGGGCGCTGGCGACGGCGACCATGGAGGCACCGGTGCCGGTCTGCACGATCTGACCGGCGCGGTTGGACAGGCTGCCCGCACGGATCGCGAGCTGGCGGGCCGAGGTGCTGCCGCCGTCCTGCTCGAACGCACCGGCGACCCGGGCGTCGAGCGCGTGGTCGGTGGTGATCTCGCCGCCCGCGCCGCTGTAGTTCCCGGCAGCAAGGTTCAGGGTACCGGTGCCCGCATGCTGCAACTTCCCATCGGCATTCGACAGCGTACCGCCGGCGAGGAGGCTCAGGTCGGCGCCATTGCTTGCTACGGTCCCGCCATCGTTGGTCAAGGCTCCGGTGGCGGCGATGCGGGTCGCACCCGTGCCGCTCTGGACGATCGAGCCGCCTACGTTGCGGATGTCCGTCGCGTCGATGGCGACTTGCCGGGCCGCCGTGCTGCCACCGTCCTGGCTGAAGGTGCCCGCCTGGACGTTCAATGCGCCGTTGCCCGTGAGGGTGCCGCCCGCACCGCTGAAGGTGGTGGCGGTGATGGCCAGGGTGCCGGTGCCGGCATGCCGGAGGTGCCCGTTCGCATTCGACACGGCATTGGCCGAGATGCTCAGGTCCGTACCGTTGCTGGCGATGGTGCCGGCGCTGTTGTCCAGTCGGGTGGCAACCGCGATGTGGGTCGTGGCCGAGCCGGTCTGGGCGAGCGTGCCCGCCACGTTGTGGAGCGATCCCGCGTCCAGCGTGATTCGCCGGGCCGAGGTGGTGCCGCCGTCCTGGTCGAACGCGCCTGCGACGCGGGCCGCCAGCGCGCCGTTGGTGACGAGCTCGCCCCGGGCACCGCTGTAGGTGCCGGCCACGATGGCCAGCGTCCCGTTGCCCGCATGCTGGAGATGCCCGGCTGCGTTGGAGAGCATGCCACCCGCGCGCAGGTCCACATCGGTGGCATTGGTGGCGACGGCTCCGCCATCGTTGACCAGGTCGCCGGCCGTGGCGATCCGCATGGTGCCGGTGCCCGTCTGCACGATCGACCCGGCCTTGTCGCTCAGGCTGGCCGCATCGACTGCGAGTTGAGCAGCCCGGGTGGTCCCGCCGTCCAGGTCGAAATCGCCACCATGGGCATTGAGCAACCCGTTGCTCGCGATCTGGCCGTTCGCACCGGAGAACGATTGCACCGCACCGATGTCCAGGGTGCCGGTTCCTGCATGCTGCACGGTGCCGCCCGTGTTCAAGAACGTGCCGGCCGAGAGCGCGACATCCACGCCGTTGCTGGCGAGGGTGCCGCCGTCGTTGTTCAGCGCGCCCGACGCCGCGATGCGGGTGGCGCCGGTGCCGGTCTGCACGAGGGTGCCGCCCGCGTTGCTCAATGAACCCGCATCGACCGTGATCCGCCTGGCCGACGTGCTGCCGCCACTCTGGTCGAAGGCCCGGGCCTTCGCAATCAAGTCGCCGTTGCTCACGATGCGTCCACGTGCGCCGCTGAAGTTGTCGGCGTCGAGGCCCAGCGTGCCGCTGCCGGCATGCTGCAAGGTGCCATCGGTGTTGATCAGCGTTGCCGCGGTGAGCGTCAGATCTTGGCCGTTGCTGGCGAGAGTCCCCCGGGTGTTGTCCAGCGTGCCGGCGACGGCGATGGTGGTCGCGCCCGTGCCCGTCTGCACGATCTGGCCCGCAGCCATGTTCCGGAGGTTGGCGGCATGGAGGTCCAGCCGGCCCGCGCTCAGCGTTCCGGCGTCGTTGACCAGGGATTGGCCGGCCGCTGCGTTCGCCGTCACGCTCAGGGTGCCAGGCGTGGCCACTGTGGCCCGGCGGGTGGTCACGTCCCCGGCGGTGGCCGTGAGCGCGATGGCCGCGCCCGTGGTCCTGCTGCCCGAGAGGTCGGTGCTGGTGCCCTTCGCCCGGACGTCGCCCGCAGCCAGCACGGTGCCTGCGGCCTGGAGCGCACCGGTGGTGGAGAGCGTAAGGTCGCCGGCCGATTCGAGCGTCCCATCGACCTGGATGCCCGCGCCCAGCACGCCCGTGGCGCCGCCGACGAGGCTTCCTGCCATGACCGTGGTGTTGCGGCCCGAGACGACGCTGCCGTCGTTGGAGAACGCGTTCGTGACGGTGAGGGTGCTGTCGCGCTCCGCGCGTAGGGTTCCGGTGCTGGACAGGCTGCCCGCCTGGATGGACAGATCGGTGGCTGCGCCGAAGCTGCCCTTGTCGTTGGCGAGCAGGCCGGCGACGTCGAGAGAGGTGAGACCTTGCGCCGACTGGATCGCACCCTGCGCATTGTTCAGCGAGCCTGCGGATGCGGTCACTGCGGCATTGCCGAGCAGCTTGCCCGCCGTGTTGTCCAGGACGCCTGCGACGGTGGCGTTCAGTGCGCCGACCGTCGAGGCCATGCCATGGGCGTTGTAGAGCGCACCACCCACGGTGAGATACGCCGCACCGTCGCTCGCGAGCGTGCCGCCCCGGTTGGCCAGGTCGCCGGTGGTCGTGATGGCGATGGTGCCCGCGTGCAGGAAGCCGCCCGCGTTGTTCAGCGTGCCGACGTTGGCGGTGAACGTGTTCGCCACCTCCAGCGTGCCGCCCGCGTTGCTGAAGGCCGGTCCGCCCACGACCAGGTTGGCGACGTGGAGTGCGCCGCCGTCGTTGTCGATGTTCGGGGTCTGCACGGCGATGTCGCCGCCCGCATAGATCTTGCCGCCGTCGTTGCGGACGCTTCCCGCGGCGGTGAGTGCGCCGGGGGAGGCGACGGCGGGTGTCGTCGTGCTGCCGGACGTGCTTCCCGCGCCTGATGCCGTCGTTCCACTGCCCAAGGCGGTCTCGGTGCTGCCCGAACTGCTGCCGCTGCCGCCACTGCCGCTTGACACCACCGCGACCGGTTCCGCGCCGATGAAGCCACCGTTCGTGTTGCGCAGGTTCGGCGCCGCGACCGTGAGGCGTGCGGCGCCGGTCTGGCGAAGGGTACCGGCCCGGTTGTCGATGTCACCCGCCGCACTGGCCAGTTCGAGCTGTCGGGCCTCCAGCGTGCCGCCTGTGCTGCCGATGTGGTTGGCCAGATCGCCCTGTGTCGAGACTTGCAAGGCGGCCGCGCTTTGCACCGTGCCGTTGTTGACCAGGCTGACCGCCTGGACGATGGCATCGGCTGCCGTCTGGACGAGCCCGCTGTTTTCCAGAACGCCGTTCACCGAGAGCGTGAGCCGGCCGGCGCCGGCCAGCGCGTAGCTGCCGGTGGAAGTCTGGATCGTGCCCGCGTTGCGGGCGCCGACCCCGGCCTCGTCGACGACGAGCGCGATGTGGTTCGCGTACATGCCGCCCAACCGTGCGACATCGATGGCGTAGGCCGGTGCACTCCCGGCTCCATCGATGGGCGTGATGCCTGTCAGGTCGGCCGAGATCTGGTTCGCACCTGCCACCGCCGTGAGGCCGGTCGCATGCAGCGCACCGCTGAGCACGAAGGCCCGCGAGAGGACGGACAGCGCGTCGGTGGTACTGGCGTCCAGGCCGCTTCCCAAGATGGCGACCGTGCCGCCGCGCACGACGTAGCGCTCCAGGCTGCCCGCAGCGCCGTACTGCGGCGTGCCAGTGGTGAGCGTGGCGCGGTCGACGTTGATGAAGCTACCCCCATCGACCGAGATGCCCGAGGGGTTCGCGATGACGACTTCGGAGCGCGGACCGGCGACCTCCACGAAGCCGCGCAGGTAGGTCGGATCGCTGCTGTTGACCTCGTTGACGATGACGCGGGCCGAGCCGGTCGCGAGCCACGGGTTGCCCTGAACGTAGCCGCCGAGCCGGGTCTGGACGTTGGTGCGGCCGTTGTTCAGGATCGCGCCGTTGGCGTTGACATCGAACTGCCGGTAGGTATTGCGAGACACGCCGGCGGCCGAGGGCGTCTGGATGTTGACCAGGGGGACCCCGTTGGGCGCGACCAGGACCGTGGCGCGCTGGGCACCCGGTGCGGTGGGGTCGGCCACGATCTGGGCCTGCAGGGGTGCGCTCACGAGCGCTGCGGCAAAGGCCGTCACGCCGAGGACGGCACCGGTGCCGCCGCGGGTGGCTTTGCCTGCACCTTGGCCCACGCTCCCGGCCGTCTCCTGAACCACCATGCGAATGCCACGCGCAGCGTTGAAGATGATGCGGTGGAAATTCCTGTTCATACGGAGTTTTCCCTGGCGTTGATCACTGTGCCTGGGGCGTGATCGCCGTGTCCTTCGACGGACCCGCTGTTGCCTCGTTGCCCATCGAGGCGCGATCGATCGGCGCACGGTCGAACTGCGGTAACGGCTGGGTCTTCACGTCCACGGTCCGTAAGACGGGGAAGGCCTCCCTGAAAAGTGGAAGATCCGCTGCGGACGCATCTTCTGTGGAGCCGTCGAACGTGCTTGTCGACACCCCGAGGGCGGCTTGACTGATCAGCGGAAACAGTGCGCCTGCGCGGAATTCGGTATCGTTGCGCGAACGCATATGGAGCTTGATGCGTCCGAGGTAGACGACAGCCTGAGGCGGTACATCAAACGCAAGGCCAAGCGGGGCCTGGAAGATGCCCTTGAACGGAAAAGCGCTCACCTCGCCCATCAAGCCAGCGAAATGAAACTTGCCTGGTGGCAGCGACACGCGCAGCAGCGAGACGTAATGCCGGTTGTCCTCACCGTACTCCATACCTTCGCTGTCGACTGCAAAGGATCGCATCTCGAGCGCGTCCGTCGCGCTGGTCGACAGCACCTGCAATCGCGTTGGCCAAGGCATCGTGCGGTTGCCCTCCCGGGTGAGCTCGATCGTTGCGAGAACGATCGACTTCTGGCTGAGGTCAATGTCCTCTGTCTTCGAGGTCAGGGCCGTTGGCGCTGCGCATCCGCAGATCATTGCGGCGAGAACACACAGGAGAGGGATCCGGGAAAGTCGTTGGAACGGAGTCATGGTCTTAAAAGCTGTAATTCAGATTGATGCCCACCGTCACCTTGGCGGTGCGGTAGCCCTGGGGCCTGGAGATCGGTGCACCGACGGAGAAGTCGTAGTTCAGGCCCTTGAACGCACCGCGCACGCCCACCGCACCGCCCGCGAGATGGCGCCCCAGCAGGAGCTGCGCGGATCGTCCACCCACTTCGCCGTAGTCGATGCCGGCGTAGAGTTCCGCCCCGCTTTGTCCGAACGCGATGCCCAGGTCGTTGCGAAGTAGCCAGCCGCGGTCGCCCAGGAGGCTGGTCTCGCCGTCGAAGCCGCGCACCGTGTAGCGCCCGCCGATCGCGAAGCGGTCCTGCGGCGTGAGCGCCGTGCGGTTCCACTGCGCGCGCCAGAGCGCCGTGTAGCGCAGTGCCTGGTCCGAGAACTTGAACGGAGCATTCAGGTTCACTTCGCTCGTGTAGAGCTTCAGACGCGAGGTGCCTTCCCCGAAGAGCGCCTCGGGCGCCGGTAGCGCACCGAAGGCCCCGGTGCCCCGCCGGTACGCAAGCGTTGCGTCCAGCGTGGCGTCGCCGACGAATTCACGGTGGTTGAGGCTGGCCTCCACGCCCGCCACCACGCGGCGCTGGACCTTGATCTCGGTGTCGTCGACGGCGTTGCCGGACGCTCTGCGAAAGGCACGCAGTGCCACCGTCATCTTGCGGCGCTGGTCTCGGTAGATCAGCCGCGAGAGCCGCAGCTCGGCATTGCGGGTCTCACCGGCGTACACATAGCTCTCGCTCAGCCCCGCAACCGACTGGTGGTATCTGCTCTGGCTGGCGGTCATGCCCAGAAGCCAGTAGCCGAACGGGACGTCGTAATGCACCGTCCGCCCACCGGTACCCTGTCCGCCGTGATTGAACGCGTCGTGGTTCACGCTGACGTAGGCCAGGTCGTTCAGGGCGAGCGGGCCGTCCCATGCCACGGTCGCGCCGGCCTGAGTCCTGCCGGTGGCGCGGGTGCCGCCGTCGTCCAGGGCCACGCTCGCACGAAGCGGGAACTTGCGCTGGTGATTGACGACCAGGTCGCTGTCGCCCGGGCGGGCCGCGGGCGCACGGGATGGTTCGACCCGGATGTCGGCGTCGACGGTCGGCAGGCGCTTCAGGTTCTCCAGGCCCTGCTCGATGTCGCGCAGATCGAGCAGGTGGCCTTCCGCCGTGGGAATGGCGGCACGCAGGCCGGCGGTCGTCGGCCTGTCGTCGGCGAGGCGCATCCCGGCGATCCGCCCCGGAACCACCGTGAGCACCAGCGTGCCCTCGCTCAGATCCTGCGGGCCGGCGAGCACGCGCGTGGTGATGTAGCCACGGTCGACGACGGCTTTCTGGATGCGGGCCACCACGGTGTCGACGCCCCTGGTTCCGAGGCAGCGCCCGATCGGCGAGTCGTCGGTGAAATCGCCTGACACGGCGGCCAGGCTCCAGGAGAAGTTCTTCGAAAGTTCGCCCTCGAGCGACACGGCGGAGATCGCGAAGCAGGGCGTCTCCGACGACGCAAGGCGCTCCGGCACCGATTTCGCACCGGTGGTCGGCCGCGCGTCGACGCTGCGCTCCTGCTGCCGACGAAGCGCGCGTTCCCGCTCCTGCTGGCGCTGCTCCTCGACGAACGGGCCCGGCGTCGGGGCGCTCTGGCCATGAACCGCCAACGGTGCGGCCAGTGCGGCGAGCAGTACGGATGCGAATGCGCGCGGCTGAATCTGGCGACGCCCGCGCGTCGTGTTCCTGATGTTCAAGAAAGCCGTTTCCGGGGTGGTTGTGTTCGGTAGCCCGCCTGAGTTCGTGCTTCGGGTCGGATCGTCCCGGACGGCACGAGACGAACCGGTGCCTTCCAGGCCGAAGACGCTCGATGTTCGAGAACAACGATTCGTCTCCACGATGTGACGAATTGTTAATGCTGCGGAACGTATCGAATCTGAACAAAGCATGTTCCCCGGTGCGTGCCGACGGCCGCTCGAAAATGCAAAAAGCGCCTCAAAAGGCGCTTTTCATGGGGAGGGAGGCCGACTCAGACCTGCTTGAGCGAACTCAGGTCGACAGTGCCGTTCTGGCTGGTGAAGCTCGGCGAGCCGCCGTTGCCGCCCGATTGCTGCTGGCCGACGCCGGAGATCTGGTGATCGGCGGTGTCGTACTGGGTGACCTTGCCGTTCTGCTCGATCGCCAAGCGGTGCTGATCGGGGAAGAAGGCATAGCGCAGATCGTTCTGCGAGCCGCTGCTGCTCGGGTTGCTCAGGCCCTCGGGCCACCAGTCGGACGACGGCGGGTCCATCGGTTTCATCGGCGCCATGGGTTTCATCGGGGCCATCGGCTTCATCGGTTCCATTCGTCACTCCTTCGATTCATATTGAGAGGAAAACAAAGGTAGTAACGCCAGCACGTCGGCCCTGTGGGCCGAGGCCGACGGACGGCGTCGGCCATTCCAAAGGCTCTAGAGGATCCGGTTGAACCAGAACAGCGAGAGGCCGGCCGAGAGCAACGCGAGCACTGCCGCACCCAGCGCGAAAAGCGCCGATACCTCGGTCTCCTTCTTCTCGACGGTCAGGCGCGAACTCAGCGTGTCGTACACCTTCTTGAGGTCCGCCGCGGTGCCGGCGTAGAAATAGTCGCCCTGCGTCTGCCTGGCGACCGCCTTCAGCGTCTCTTCGTCGAGCCGCACGCGCATCGACCAGCCCTCGAATCCGATGGTCTCGCCGTCGACCGTGCCGACGCCGACCGTGTAGATGCGCACGCCGCGTTCGGCCGCTACCTTCGCCGCGTCAAGCGGGTCGACCCCCGTGGTGCGTTGGCCGTCGGTCAGCATGATGATGGCCGCCGAGGTGTAGGAGCCCGGCGCCACCGGCGTGAACTCCCTGGGCGGCGCCTTGCCGGCCTGCTCGATCGCCACGCCGCGTTGCCGGCTCTGCGGCCCGAAGTTCGCGATGTCGATGCCGGCATTCGGGAACAGCGTCGCGAGCGAGACCACGATGGCATTGCCGGTCGCGGTCGCGCGCTGCAGCTGGAAGCCGTCGATGGCGGTCACCAGGTCGTCGTGGTTGACGGTGGGCAACTGCGCGACCTGCGCACTGCCCGCGAAGGCCACGATGCCGACCTTGACCGTGCGCGGCAGGTCCTTGATGAAGGCCTTGGCCGCTTCCTGCGCCGCGACCAGGCGGTTGGGCAGCACGTCGGTGGCGCGCATGCTGCCCGAGACGTCCATCGCCAGGATGATGGTCTGCTGGTTCGACGGCAGCATGACGACCGCCATCGGTCGCGAGGCGGCGACCAGCATCGCCGCGATGGCGAGCAGAAACAGGAATGGCGGTACGTGGCGCCGCACGCTCTGCCGCGCACCCATCGCTTCGCGCACGATCGACAGGCTCGCGTAATGGAGGGCCAGCTTCTTCTTGCGGCGCATCAGCCACAGGTAGAGCAGCACCAGCAGCGGAAGCGCAGCCAGCGACCAGAGGAACTGCGGCCAGAGGAAATTCATGCGGTCGCCGCCTTGGCGTGACTGACGCCGGCGCCCGTGCCGGCGCCCCGGACGCGGCGCTTTCGGAGGTCGGTGAACCGCAGGATCGCCGCAGCGAGGTCGTCCTGCGTCGAGAGTTCGAGCGTGTCGACGCCGGCCTTGGCCAGCGACGTGCGCAGCGCCACTTCGCGCTCTGCTGCGATTTTCGCGAAGCGCTTGCGAAAGCCGGCATCGTGCGTGTCGACCCAGAGCTGTTCGCCGGTCTCGGCATCGCGCAGCGGCACCAGGCCGAGGTCGGGCAGCTGCAGTTCCAGCGGATCGAACAGGCGTACCGCGATCACTTCGTGCCGCTGCGTCAGCTGCGCGAGCGGGCGTTCCCAACCCGGCTCGCTCAGGAAATCCGACACCACGAAGACGGTGGAGCGTCGCGGCATCAGCCCGGCGGCGGACTTCAGCAGGCCGGCCAAGCGCGTCATGCCCTCCTGCGTCGGCGCGGCCTCGTTCGCGCGCCGGGCCATCGAGTGCAGCAGGTGCAGTACGTGGCGCCGTCCGCTGCGCGGCGGGATCACCGCTTCGAGATCGTCGCCGTACACCAGCGCGCCGACGCGGTTGCCGTGGCGTGTCAGGAGCCGCGCCAGCACGCCGACGAAGCCGATCGAGATCTCGCGCTTGGCCTTGACGCCGGAGCCGAAATCGACCGAACGGCTCAGGTCGAGCACGAACCACGCCGCCATCTCGCGGTCTTCGGTGAAGACGCGCACGTAGGGCGTCTGCAGGCGCGCGGTGACGTTCCAGTCGATGTGGCGGACGTCGTCGTTGTGCTGGTATTCGCGCAGGTCGGCCAGGTCGAGTCCGCCGCCGCGCATCAGCGTGCGGTAGTCGCCCTGCAGCAGGCCGTCGAGACGGCGGATCACCGTCCACTCGAGCCGGTCCAGCAGCCGCTCGGCCGCACCGCTCGCCTCGGCGACCACGCGATCGTCGTTGGCGGCGGCGACCCTGGGCGTCCTACGCCACCAGCTTTTCATGTTCGAGCGGCTTCGGTGGAGCAGGGACGGCACGCATGATCTTGTCGATCAGCCCGTCGACGGTCAGGCCTTCGGACAGGCCTTCGTACGACAGCGTGATCCGGTGGCGCAGCACGTCGGGCACCAGCGCGGTCATGTCCTCGGGCAGCGCGTAGCCGCGGCCGCGCAGCAGCGCCAGCGCACGCGCGCCTTCGGTGAGGTTGATGGTCGCGCGCGGACTGGCGCCGAAGGTGACGAAGCGGCGCATGTCGCGCAGGCCGTGCTTCTCGGGCGTGCGGGTGGCCGAAACCAGCTTCACCGCGTACTGGATCAGCGAGGGGTCGACGTAGACGCGCCGTGCCTCGGCCTGCAGCTGCGCCAGCTGCTCGGTGGTCGCGACCGCGTTCACCTGCACCGGCGGGCCGATCACGCGCTGGACGATCACGAACTCTTCCTCGTCGCTCGGATAGTCGACCAGCACCTTCATCATGAAGCGGTCGACCTGCGCCTCGGGGAGCGGGTAGGTGCCCTCGGTCTCGATCGGGTTCTGCGTCGCCATCACCAAGAAGGGGCGCGGCACCTTGTGCGTCTCGCCGGCGATCGTCACCTGGCGCTCCTGCATCACTTCGAGCAGCGCGCTCTGCACCTTAGCCGGTGCGCGGTTGATCTCGTCGGCCAGCAGCAGGTTGGCGAACACCGGGCCGAGCGAAGTGCCGAACTCGCCGGTCTTCTGGTTGTAGACGCGCGTGCCGACCAGGTCGGCCGGCACCAGGTCGGGCGTGAACTGGATGCGCTTGAACTGGCCGCGCAGCGTGTCCGAGAGCGTCTTGATGGTCAGCGTCTTCGCCAGGCCGGGGACGCCCTCGACCAGCAGGTGACCGCCGGCCAGCATCGCCACCATCACGCGTTCGAGGAACCGGTCCTGCCCGACGACGACGCGCTTGACCTCGTAGAGGATCTGCTCCATCAGCTCGGCGGTGGCGGGTGCCGGGGTCGGGTTCTCTGTGGTCATGCTTGGATTTCCGGAAAAAACGTCGGAGCGGTCAGAACGGCGGTGAACCGACGGCGGACGCCGCGTTCTCGATGGGCACTGCAAAAGCGATGCCGATGAAAGTGCGCTGCTGCGTCGGGTTCAGGATCGCGGTGACGATGCCCAGGACCTCGCCGTCCATGTTGATCAGCGGCCCGCCCGAATTGCCGGGGTTGGCCGCCGCGTCGAACTGGATCAGGTTGCCGAGCTCCTGCTTGCCTTCGGGCGACCGGAACGCACGCTTCAGACCCGACACCACGCCCGACGACACCGAGGGCCCGATGCCGAACGGAAAGCCGACGGCGGCCACGGCGTTGCCGGACTGGAGGTCGGCGGTCGAGCGCATCGTCGCGGCGATCAGGTCGTCGGGAATCTTCTGCGCCTGGAGCACGGCGAGATCGTTCTCGGGCTGCATGCCGGTGACGGTGGCGATCGATTCGAGTCCGTCATGGAAAGTGACCTTGATCGTGTCGGCACCCGCGACCACGTGCAGGTTGGTCAGGATCACGCCCTTGTCGACGATCACCACGCCGGTGCCGACGCCGCGCTCGGTCGGCCCGGACGGCGGCTCATCGGCCTCGGGCGGCTTGCCTCGGGCCAGGTTGCGGCCGCGCTTCTCGGTCTTCGCCTCCGGGCTGGCGCGCTCGGACCCGTAGCCGACCACGCGAACCACCGCAGGGCGCACGATCTCGGCCGCGCGGGCGGCAGGGGAGGGCAGGGTGGCCGTCTGCAGCGTCTTCATCACTGCGGCATCGATGTCTTTTTGCGTCAGCGCAGGCCCGGACTGAGGCATCCGTGCCACCACGGCGACGACCATGGCCGCCATGGCGATGACCAGTGCGCCGAACGACCGGCGACCGGGTTGCCAAGGGGTCTTCTGCGCGACCGATGGCTTTGCCGAGGCGGCGCCGGACGTGGACACCGCCGCTGTCGGGTCGGGAGGCGGTGGTGGTTCGTCGGCGACGTGCGACGCATCCGGCGAACGGCTGTAGACAACTGGCCTGCGCATCGGAACCTCCAACGAACGAATTGAACGTGAGCGAATTCACGGTAGCACGCTTTCTTACGCCTTGCATCCGTTCGGGCATCATCCGTCGATGACCGGTTTCGTCGATACCCATTGCCACCTGGACGCCCCCGAATTCGGCGACCAGATCGAAGTCGTGCGCGCCCGGGCACGGTCGCTGGGCGTGGCGCTGTGCGTGATTCCGGCCGTCTCCGTCGCCAACTTCGCGAAAGTTCGCGAGCTCGCGCATGCGCAGGGCGATGCGTACGCGCTGGGCATCCACCCGCTGTGCACCGGCCATGCGCGCGACGAGGACCTCGATGCGCTCGACGCCGAGCTCGCGCGTCACCGGGGCGATCCGAGGCTGGTGGCCGTGGGCGAGATCGGTCTCGACGGTTTCGTGCCCGGGCTGGATGCTGCAAGACAGGAGCGCTTCTTCCGCGTCCAGCTGCAATTGGCCCGCAAGCACGGGCTGCCGGTCGTGATCCACGTCCGCCGCTCAGTCGACAAGGTGCTCGGCCAGTTGCGTCAGGTCGGCGAGGGCCGGCCCTGGCGCGGCATCGCGCACGCCTTCAACGGCAGCGAACAACAGGCGCGGGCCTGTCTCGCGCTGGGTCTGAAGCTGGGCTTCGGCGGCACGCTGACCTTCGAGCGGGCGTTGCAAGTGCGCCGCCTGGCCACCGAGCTGCCGCTGGAGTCGATCGTGATGGAAACCGATTCGCCCGACATCCAGCCGCACTGGCTCTACCGAACCAAGGCGCAGCGCGATGCCGGCGTGCCGCAGGCGCGCAACGAGCCCGGCGAACTGCCGCGCATCGGCCGGGTGCTCGCGGCATTGCGCGGCATCGACGTGGACCCGCTCGCCCGGGCGACCACGCTCAATGCCATCGAGGCATTGCCGAAACTCGGCGCAATTATTTTTTCATCGAGGGTTTCAACGGAGTAAACCGCTGTCATCCGACTGCGCCGGTCGCCCGTTGTCTCCTCAGTGCGGCCAGACCGTAACTACAACTCTTCTGGAGAAACCTCAATGACCTCGTCTTTCATTCGCACCGTCCCCGCCGTTCTTGCCCTGGGCATCGCTTCGATCGGTTTCTCCGCTTCGGCACAGACCCCGCCGCCGTCCGCCGCACCGATGACCTCCCCGACCGCACCGATGACCTCCCCGACCGCACCGATGACCTCCCCGACCGCGCCGATGGCGGCAACGGCGCCCGCCGTCGCCCCGCAGCCCACGATGACCGAAAAGGCCAAGACCGGCACCAGGAAGGCCTACAACTCGACCAAGCACGGCGCCAAGAGGGCCGGCCACGCCACCAAGCGCGTCGCGAAGAGGAGCGGCAATGCCGTCGCCAACGTCGGCCACAAGACGGCCGATGGCATGCGCAGCGTCGGCCACAAGATCGGCGAGAAGATTCCGGGTACCGCTGAAAACACGGCCCTGAAGAAGCAGCAGTAATTCCGGCCTCGCTTTTGCGATCCCTGAAGAACCCGCCCCGGCGGGTTTTTTGTCGTTTGTAGACTGCGGGCGATATGAAAGTCGAAAAAGGTGTTTTCACGACCGCCGCGACGGCTCGCCTCGCCGGCCTGTCGCCGGTCGTGTCGCAGCAGACGGTGGTCCTGATCCTGGGCAGTTTTCCGGGGGTGAAGTCGCTCGAATTCGGGCGGTACTATGCCCATCCGCAGAACCACTTCTGGAAGATCTTGCAAGCCGTCTGGCCCACTCATCCGATTCCCCCGGCGAGCGAGCCGTTCGCGGCACGCGCCGAATGGCTGCTCGTGCGCGGGCTCGGCGTCTGGGACGTGTACGCGGCCTGTGAGCGCGAAGGCAGCCTGGACAGCGCGATCCGCGATGCGGCGGTCAACGATTTCGGCGCGCTCGACCTGCCGCGCCTGGGCGCCGTCGCGCACAACGGTGCCGAGAGCTTCCGGCATTCGCAGCATGTGGTCGATGCGTTCGCCGTCGCCCGCCCGGCTTCCGCGCCGTCGTTGCCGGTCTACAAGCTGCCGTCGACCAGCCCGGCCAACGCGTCGTGGAGTTTCGACCGCAAGCTGGAAGCCTGGCGCGACGTGTTCGTCCGGCACGGAATCGCCTGATGGCTGCCCGCAAACCGGCGCTGCCCGAAGTCAATTTCTCCGACTGGGGCGACATCCGCTATCTGCACCTGGGCACCGAATGGATCCAGGGCTCGATGAAGATCGACGCGCCCTTCGAGATCGAGCTCGAATACGTGCAGCGGATGATGGCCTGGCTGCTGTTCGTCGAGCCGTCGAGCGTCATGAGCCGGCATTCGATGCAGCTGGGCCTCGGCGCCGCGACGCTGACCAAGTTCAGCCGCAAGCAGTTGCGCATGCGCACCACGGCGATCGAACTCAACCCGCAGGTGCTGGCGGCCTGCCGCGGCTGGTTCAAGCTGCCTGCCGACGATGCCAAGCTGGAGGTCGTGCTGGCCGATGCCGGCGTCGAAATCCGCAAGCCGAAGTGGCTGGGCACGGTCGATGCGTTGCAGGTCGACCTCTACGACCACGAGGCCGCGGCGCCGGTGCTCGACAGCGAAGGTTTCTACGCCGACTGCCATGCGCTGCTGACCGAGGACGGCGCCATGACGGTCAATCTCTTCGGACGTTCGTCGAGCTACGAGAAGAGCCTGGAGAAGATCGTCGCCGTTTTCGGCGAGCAGGGGGTCTGGGCCTTCAAGCCGACGCGCGAGGGCAACACCGTGGTGCTCGCCCGGCGCACGCCGCTGCGGCCGAAGCGCGAGCTCCTGGTCGAGCGTGCCCAGGCCGTGCAGACGCGCTGGGGCCTGCCGGCGCTCAAATGGCTGCGGGTCTTCAAGCCGCACATCGCCTGACACTGCCTGACACTGCCTGACACGGGAAATATCCATGAGCGCCGTTTCTCCACCCGCTTCACCCCCCGTCATGCCGGCGCGTCCGCGTCACGAAGGCCCGCTCGACCTGCGCCAGCTGATCGCATGGCTGGCCGCCGACGCCGTCATTTCACCGCAGGAGGCGCAGCGGACCATGGCCCGTTGCACGCAGGCCGAGAGCCGGCAGGCGCCGCTGGTGCGCCTCGCCAACGTGGCGATGACGCGCGAGAAGGACGGCAAGCCGCTCGATCTCGAGACGCTCACCGAATGGCTGGCCGGCCGCGCCGGCCTGACCTACCTGCGCATCGATCCGCTCAAGGTCGATGTCGGCAAGGTCGCCGACACCATGAGCGCGGCCTATGCCGAACGGCACAAGGTGCTGCCGGTGCAGGTGACGCCGACCGAGGTCGTCGTCGCCACGGGCGAGCCTTTTCTCACCGACTGGATCGCCGAGGTCGAGCGGCAGTCGAGGCGCACGGTGCGGCGCGTGGTGGCCAACCCGACGGACATCCAGCGCTACACGGCCGAATTCTTCGCGCTCGCCAAGTCGGTGCGCGCGGCGCAGAAGGCCGGCGGCAACGCGGGCGGCGCGAGCTTCGAGCAGCTGGTCGAGCTCGGCAAGAGCAACCGCACGCTCGACGCCAACGACCAGAGCGTGGTGCAGGTGGTCGACTGGCTCTGGCAGTACGCCTTCGACCAGCGCGCCAGCGACATCCACCTGGAGCCGCGGCGCGAGCAGGGCGTGATCCGCTTTCGCATCGACGGTGTGCTGCACCCGGCCTACCAGATGCCGATGGGCGTGATGAACGCGATGATCGCGCGCATCAAGCTGCTCGGCCGCATGGACGTGGTCGAGAAGCGCCGGCCGCTCGACGGGCGCATCAAGACGCGCAACATGCGCGGCGACGAGGTCGAGATGCGGCTGTCGACGCTGCCGACGGCCTTCGGCGAGAAGATGGTGATGCGGATCTTCGACCCCGACACGGCCGTCAAGGACCTGGACGCGCTCGGTTTCGCGCAGCACGACGCCAAGCGCTGGGAGCAGCTGGTGACGCGACCGCACGGCATCATCCTGGTGACCGGGCCGACCGGCTCCGGCAAGACCACGACGCTGTACTCGACGCTCAAGCGCGTCGCGACCGAACAGGTCAACGTCAGCACCATCGAGGACCCGATCGAGATGATCGAGCCGTCCTTCAACCAGACGCAGGTGCAGCCGCAGCTCGATTTCGGCTTCACCGAGGGCCTGCGCGCATTGATGCGGCAGGACCCGGACATCATCATGGTCGGCGAGATCCGCGACCTGCCGACCGCGGAGATGGCGGTGCAATCGGCGCTCACCGGCCACCTGGTCTTCAGCACGCTGCACACCAACGACGCGCCGAGCGCCATCACCCGGCTGATGGAACTCGGCGTGCCGTCGTACCTGATCAACGCGGTGATGCTCGGCGTGCTGGCGCAGCGGCTGGTGCGCACGCTCTGCACGCACTGCCGGCAACCCGACGAATCGGTCACGCGCGAGAAGCTGGCCGAGTTCGTCAGGCCGTGGCAGATCACCGGGTCGGTGCGGGCGTACAGGCCGGTCGGCTGCGTCGACTGCCGCATGACCGGCTACCTCGGGCGCATGGGTCTCTACGAACTCATGACCATCGGCGAGGACTTCAAGACGCAGGTCAACAAGGAGCCGAACCTCGGCGCGCTGCGGCGCCAGGCCGTGACCGACGGCATGCGCCCGTTGCGGCTCGCCGGCGCGCTGCGTGTGGCCGAAGGCGTGACGACGATCGAGGAAGTACTGAGCGCGACGCCGCCCCTGGAGTGAATCGCAGCGATGTCGCTTGGGGGCTAACCCTAAGTCCGTTCTAGGTGGAATCCACATCGGTCCGATCACCGGCTGACCGGACAATCTCGCATCGATTATTTCGAGGAGACAGTTCGTGAAAATCAAAAGTCAGAAGGACTTTTTCTCAGGCGTGATGTTCACCGTGGTCGGTGTCGCATTCGCCTGGGGTGCGTCGACCTACAACGTCGGCAACGGCGCCCGCATGGGGCCCGGCTACTTTCCGCTCCTGCTGGGCATCGTCATGGCCGCCATCGGCCTGGGCATCATGTTCAGCGGCCTCACGGTGGAAACCGAAGACGGCGAGATCATCGGCAAGTGGGCCTGGAAGCAGGTGATCTACATCCTGGGCGCCAACCTGGCGTTCGGCGTGCTGCTCGGCGGACTGCCGAGCATCGGCGTCCCGGCGATGGGGCTGATCATCGCGATCTACGCGCTGGTGATCATCGGCAGCCTGGCCGGCAGTGAATTCGACTTCAAGAAAGTGCTGATGCTCGCGACCGTGCTCGCCATCGGCAGCTACGTCGCCTTCATCTGGGCGCTCAAGCTCCAGATCCAGGTCTGGCCGACCTTCATCACCGGCTGAGCGCCGAGTGAACTGAGAGAAACAAACCATGGATCTGATCAACAACCTGTCGCTGGGCTTCGGCGTGGCGTTCACTTTCACCAACCTGCTGTACTGCCTGATCGGCTGTATTCTGGGGACGCTGATCGGCGTGCTTCCAGGCATCGGGCCCGTCGCGACGATCGCGATGCTGCTGCCGGCGACCTACGCGCTGCCGCCCGTGTCGGCCCTCATCATGCTGGCCGGCATCTACTACGGCGCGCAGTACGGCGGATCGACCACCGCCATCCTGGTCAATCTTCCGGGTGAATCGTCGTCCGTGGTGACGGTGATCGACGGCTACCAGATGGCGCGCAGGGGCAGGGCCGGACCGGCGCTCGCCGCCGCCGGCCTGGGCTCGTTCTTCGCCGGCTGCGTCGGCACGCTGATCCTGGCGGCTTTCGCCCCGCCGCTGACCGAACTCGCTTTCAAGTTCGGCCCGGCCGAATATTTCTCGCTGATGATCCTGGGCCTGATCGGCGCCGTGGTACTGGCTTCGGGCTCGCTGCTCAAGGCGATCGCGATGATCGTGCTGGGCCTGTTGCTCGGTCTGGTCGGTACCGACGTGAATTCGGGTGTCGCCCGCTTCAGCTTCGATATCCCGGAGTTGACCGACGGCATCGGCTTCGTCGCCATCGCCATGGGTGTGTTCGGCTATGGCGAAATCATCGCCAACCTGTCGCGTCCGGAAGACGAGCGCGAAGTGTTCACCGCGAAGGTTTCGGGCTTGTTCCCGACCAAGGAAGACTTCAGGCGCATGATCCCCGCCGTGCTGCGCGGCACGGCGCTCGGCGCGGCACTCGGCATCCTGCCCGGCGGCGGGGCGCTGCTGGCGGCCTTCGCGGCCTACACGATCGAGAAGAAGACCAAGCTGCACCCGGGCGAAGTGCCGTTCGGCAAGGGCAACATCCGCGGCGTCGCGGCACCCGAGTCGGCGAACAACGCCGGCGCGCAGACCTCCTTCATTCCGCTGCTGACGCTGGGCATTCCGCCCAACGCCGTGATGGCCCTGATGGTGGGCGCGATGACGATCCACAACATCCAGCCCGGTCCGCAGGTCATGACCAGCAATCCGGAACTGTTCTGGGGCCTGATCGCCTCGATGTGGATCGGCAACGCGATGCTGATCATCCTGAACCTGCCGCTGATCGGCATGTGGATCAAGCTGCTGTCGGTGCCCTACAAGTACCTGTTCCCTGCCATCGTGCTGTTCTGCGCGGTCGGCGTGTATTCGACCAACAACAACACTTTCGACGTGTGGATGGTGGCGATCTTCGGTTTCGTCGGCTACACCTTCTTCAAGCTAGGTTGCGAACCCGCACCGCTGCTGCTCGGCTTCATCCTGGGACCGATGATGGAGGAGAACCTGCGGCGCGCGTTGCTGCTGTCGCGCGGCGACTGGAGCGTGTTCGTCACGCGGCCGCTGTCGGCCGGCCTGCTGGGTGCCGCGGCCCTGTTGCTGGTGATCGTCCTGCTGCCATCGATCAAGAAGAAGCGCGAAGAGGCTTTCGTCGAGGAATGACGGGGGTCTCGCCGCCGGACGCGATGTCCGGCGGCTTCATGTGCTGCCGCACCATGGCCAGGAAGGCCAGCGCGGCAGGACTCAGCGGATGCTTGGCCAGGCGGACGGCCACCACCGGAAACTCGAGGTCCGGTTTCGTCACCGGCACCGCACGCAGATTCCCCGGCATCAACACCCCCACGTAGTGCGGCAGCAGCGCCACCCCGGCGCCGACCTGCAGCAGCCCGAATGCGGTCGACAGCATCGACACGTGGTGCGCGACCTGCGGATAGACGTTCGCCACGCTCGCCAACTGGCGGCTGATGGCACGCCAGACGTTGGCATCCGGGTTCACGTGGATGAAGCGCTGACCCTCCAGCTCACGACCTTCCGCCAAGGCGCGATGCGCCAGTGGATGGTCGTCGCGCATGAACAGCGCCATGCGCGCCGCGAACAGCTGCTCGGTCGCGAGTTCCGAATGCTTCTGCCCGATGTCCGAGCCGATGCCGAGATCTGCCTCGCGCGAGAGAATGCGCGACATCATCTGCTCGGCCGTGCTGTCGAACAGCGTCGTGTTCAATTGCGGATACGTCGCCGCGAAGCGCCCGAGCACCGGCGGCAGCAGCGAGCCGGCCGTGAGATGGCCGACCGCCAGGGCGACATGACCCTCGCGCAACTGCGACCGCGACCGGCAGGCCGCGATCGATTCGTCGACGAGCCGCAGCGCGCGCACGGCCGTATCGGCCATCGCCTGTCCTGCATCGGTCAGGCGGATGCGCCGGCCGCGCACGACCAGCGGCTGCCCGAGTCCCTCTTCCATGCGCCGCACCAGATGGCTGATCGCCGGCTGCGTCAGCTGCATCGACTCGGCCGCCAGCGTGAAGCTGCCCGATTCGGCCAGTGCGGCGAGCGCGCGAAGCTGCTGCAGCGAAATCGTTTCCGACGAAGGCCTTGGCATGAGCATTGCTAATAGTTGAATAAGGTGAATTATCTGTATTGATGTTCCAACCTTGCATAGCATGCGTTTTCCTCTTCGACATCCCATTGCGCGCCGTCGCACCCGCACCATGAAACGCAGCCGATTCCTCCAGGGCATGACCGCAGCGCTGTGCCTCGCCGTCGTCCCGTCGAGCTTCGCCCAGGCCTATCCGAGCAAGCCGATCCGCCTGCTCGTGCCTTTCCCGGCCGGCGGCGCGACCGACCTGTTCGCGCGCACGCTGTCGCAAAGGATCGGCGAGAAGCTCGGCACCTCGGTCGTCGTCGACAACAAGCCCGGTGCGGGCGGCGCGATCGGCTCCGACCTGGCGGCCAAGGCGCCGGCCGACGGCTACACGCTGCTGCTCGCGACCACCAGCACGCACTCGATCGGCCCGGCCATCACCCGCAAGCTGCCCTACGACACGGTGCGCGACTTCACGCCGATCGCCTATGTCGGCGATGCGCCGAGCGTGATGCTGGTGCCGACCAATTCGCCGGCGAAGACGGTCGCCGAGTTCATCGACTACGCGAAGAAGAACCCCGGCAAGCTCAACTACGCGTCCAGCGGCAACGGCACCATCGTCCAGTTGACCGCGGAGCTCTTCAAGTCGCAGGCCGGCATCTTCGTGACGCACATCCCGTACAAAGGCACGGCGCTGGCGATTCCCGACCTGATCACCGGCGGCGTCGACGTGATGTTCGATTCGATGCCGACCGGCATGCCGCACGTGCGCGACGGCCGGCTGCGCGCCCTGGGCGTGACCACGCTCAAGCGCAGCCCGCTCGCGCCCACGCTACAGCCGATCGCCGAAGTGCTGCCGGGCTTCGAGTCGAACACCTGGTTCGGCCTGTACGGCCCGAAGGGCCTGCCGGGGGACATGGTGGCGCGCATCAACGCCGCGGCGAATCAGGCGCTGGCCGACCCGGAGGTGAAAGACAAGCTCGCGCGCCTGGGCATCGAGCCGGTCGTCAGCACGCCGCAACAACTCGCGACGATGGTCGCTGCCGACGCGGCCAAGTGGAAGAAGATCGTCACCGAACGCCACATCACGAACGACTGAGACACGAACCCCAAAGAAACTGGAGACGACATGAATTTCGACTACGCGAATCCGTACCCTTCCGTCCGCATTCCGGTCTTCGCGCGCAACGTCGTGTCGACCTCGCATCCGCTGGCCGCGCAGGCCGGCGTCCGCATCCTGCAGAAGGGCGGCAACGCGGTCGATGCGGCCGTGGCGACGGCCGCTGTCATGACGCTGGTCGAGCCGGTGAGCAACGGCCTGGGCAGCGACGCCTTCGCGATCCTCTGGGACGGCAAGGAACTGCACGGCCTCAACGCCTCCGGCCCGGCGCCCAGGGCCTGGACGCCCGAATACTTCCTGAACAAGTACGGCAGCGACAAGACCACGCCGCCGATGCGCGGGATGGACTCGGTCACCGTGCCGGGCGCGGTGGGAGGCTGGGTCGCGCTGAGCGACCGCTTCGGCAAGCTGCCTTTCGCCGACCTGCTGGCACCGGCGATCGAGATCGCCGAGCGGGGCTACCTGATGCCGCCGGTGGTGCAGCAGAAATGGGCCGCCGCGACGCCGCTGCTGCGGTCGCAGCCGGGTTTCGCGCAGGCCTTCCTGCCTTGGGGCCGCGCGCCGGAGGTCGGCGAGCTGTTCCGCTTCGCGGCCGCGGCGCGGGCGCTCAAGGCCATCGCGCGCAGCAAGGGCGAAGCTTTCTACAACGGCGAGATCGCCGAAGCGCTGGAGAAATTCTCGACGGCCAACGGCGGCGCGCTGACGAAGGAAGACCTCGCGGCGTACAAACCCGAATGGGTCGAGCCGATCTCGCGCGACTACCGCGGCTACACGCTGCACGAAATCCCGCCGAACGGCCAGGGCATCGCGGCGCTGATCGCGCTCGGCATCCTGGAGAAGTTCGACATCGCGTCGCTGCCGGTCGATTCGGTGCAGTCTCAGCATCTGCAGATCGAGGCGATGAAGCTGGCTTTCGCCGACGTGTACCACCATGTGGCCGAGATCTCTGCGATGGAGGTGACCCACCTGCAGATGCTCGACGACGACTATCTCGCTTCGCGTGCCAGACTCATCGACGTGAAAAAGGCGCAGAACTTCGACGTCGGCAACCCGGTCAAGGGCGGCACGATCTATCTCACCGCCGCCGACGAGAGCGGGATGATGGTGAGCTTCATCCAAAGCAACTTCATGGGCTTCGGGTCGGGCTGCGTGGAGCCCGAATTCGGCATCAGCCTGCAGAACCGCGGTCACGGCTTCAGCCTGAAGGCCGGCAGCCCGAACCGCGTGGCGCCGGGCAAGCGGCCGTTCCACACCATCATCCCGGCGTTTCTCACCAAGGACGGCCAGCCGGTGATGAGCTTCGGCGTGATGGGCGGCAACATGCAGCCGCAGGGCCACATGCAGACGCTGGTGCGCATGATCGACTACAGGCAGAACGTGCAGGCCGCCTGCGATGCGCCGCGCTGGCGCTTCAACGCCGGACTGGAAATCAACGTCGAGGCGGCGATGCGCGGCGACACCGTGCAGGGCCTGCGCGACCTCGGTCACCACCTGGACGTGATCGACGATTCGTACCAGGACTTCGGCGCCGGCCAGTTCATCTGGCGGGCGGGCGATCCGGCCGTCGAGGGTTACATCGCCGCCAGCGACCCGCGTCGCGACGGCCTGGCGGCAGGCTATTGAACGCTGCGGCCAGGAAATCCACCACGCCCGGCCTGGTGCTCGCCACGCTGGGCGCGATCGCGTTCAGCGGCAAGGCGATCATCGTCAAGCTGGCCTATCGCTACCACGTCGATGCGGTCACGCTGATCATGCTGCGGATGCTGTTCGCGCTGCCGCTGTTCGTGGTCATGGCGTGGTGGGCCGGTCGCGGCAAGCCGGCGCTGACGCGGCGCGACTGGTTCGGGGTGGCGGGACTCGGCTTCTCCGGCTACTACCTGTCGAGCTTTCTCGACTTCGCCGGGCTGGCCTATATCACGGCCAGCCTGGAGCGGCTGATCCTGTACCTCAACCCGACACTCGTGATGCTGTTCGGCTGGGTGCTGTACCGGCGGCGCATCACGCGCTGGCAGGCGATCGGCGTCGCGATCAGTTATTCGGGCGCGCTGCTGGTGTTCGGCCACGAGGTGCAGATCGGCCAGGGTTCGGCAACGGCCTGGGGAAGCCTGCTGGTCTTCTCCAGCGCCGTCACCTACGCCGGTTACCTCGTGGCCAGCGGCGAATTCGTGAAAAGGCTCGGTTCGCTGCGGCTGGTCGGGCTCGCCACGACCGTGGCCTGCGTCTGCTGCATCGTGCAGTTCCTGCTGCTGCGTCCGGTCGGCTCGGTGCTCGAACTGGCGCCGCAGGTGCTGTGGCTGTCGGTGCTGAACGCGACCGTCTGCACCGCGCTGCCGGTGCTGGCGGTCATGATGGCGGTCGAGCGCATCGGCGCGGCGATGGCGGCGCAGGCCGGCATGATTGGGCCGATATCGACCATCCTGATGGGCATCGTCATCCTCGGCGAACCGTTCACCACGTGGACGGCGGCAGGCACGGCGCTGGTGATCGCCGGCATCTTCGTCTTCACACGCATGGGCCGCTGAGCCCGAAGGAAATCGACATGGATCTGGGAATCGCTGGCCGTACGGCCCTGGTTTGCGGCGCGAGCAAGGGCTTGGGCCTGGGCTGTGCCGAGGCGCTGGTGCGCGAAGGCGTCAACGTGGTGATCGTGGCGCGCGGCGTCGAAGTGCTGCAGGCCGCCGCGGCGCGTCTGGAAACGGTGGCTGCGGGTTTCACCGGCGCGAAGCCGTTCGTCAAGCACGTCGCCGCCGACATCACCACCCCCGAAGGCCGCGCCGCGGCCTTCGCCGCGCATGCCGGCTACGACATCGTCGTCACCAACGCCGGCGGTCCGCCGCCCGGCGACTTCCGCGACTGGGATCGCGACGCCTGGATCAAGGCGGTCGACGCCAACATGCTGACGCCGATCGAGCTGATCAAGGCCACGGTCGACGCCATGGCCACGCGCGGCTACGGCCGCATCGTGAACATCACGTCGAGCTCTGTGAAGTCGCCGATCGACATCCTCGGGCTGTCGAACGGCGCGCGCAGCGGTCTGACCGGCTTCGTCGCCGGCGTGGCGCGCACGCCGCTCGCGGCCAGGGGCGTGACGCTGAACAATTTGCTGCCCGGCGCGTTCGACACCGACCGGCTCAAGGGCACGATGGCCGGCACGGCCAGGAAGTCGGGGCAGGACGTGGACGCCGTGCGCGCGGCACGCCAGAAGAGCATCCCGGCGGGACGCTTCGGCAATCCGGAAGAGTTCGGCGCCGTGTGCGCCTTCCTGTGCAGCATGCAGGCCGGCTACATCACGGGTCAGAACGTCCTGACCGACGGCGGTGCCTACCCGGGAACGTACTGATCGCGCCCGTTCAACGACGCGCCGACAGCGCGATGCCACCGACGATCAGCAGGAACGCGGCGCCGTGGTACCAGTGCGGCAGTTCGCCGAGGAACGCTGCCGACAGCAGTGCGGCGAACAGCGGTGTGAGGTTGAGGAAGAAGCCGGCCGCGGTCGGGCCGGCGCGCTGCATGCCGGTGCCCCAGCAGCGAAACGCGACGATCGCCGGGCCGATCGCGATGAAGAGCAGGGCGGCGACCAGCTTCCAGCTCCAGTCGACATGTCCGGCACCCAGGCTCCATTCGCCGGCCGCGAACACGCCCGACCAGGCCGCGCCGAACACCATCTGCGCCATCAGGAACGCGGCCCAGTCCTGGCGGATGCCGGCCGGCTCGCGGGTGTTCACCAGCATCCAGCTGTAGACCGCCCAGCAGGCGGTCGCCAGCATCATGTAGAGATCGCCGGGAACCGGCTGCAGCGCGCGTAGCTGATTCCAGCGGCCCTGGCTCAGCACCAGCACCACGCCGAGGATCGACAGCATCGCGCCGGCGACCTGAGACCGTGTCACGCCCTGGCCGAAGAACAGCATGCCGACGGCGAGCGTCCAGAACGGCATGCTCGCGCCGACCAGCGTCACGTTGAGCGGTGTCGATGTCTGCAGCGCCAGGTATTGCAGCGCGTTGTAGAGGCCGATGCCCAGCAGTCCGAGCACGCCGTAGCGGCGCCAGTGCGGCCAGACCGGCGAGTCGCGACGCACGATCGCGAACGCGAAAGGCAGCAGCAGCGCCATCGCGAGCGCCCATCGGATGAAGTTCAGCGTCACGGGCGAGATCATCTCGCGCAGCAGGCGGCCGAGCACTGCGTTCGAGGCCCAGAGCAGCGGCGGCAGCGTCAGCAGCACCACGGTGGACGCGGCGAGCCCGGTGCGTGGATGGGGAAACGGCGAGGGCGTTGGGGTCGGGATTGTCATCGGTGGTGCGGACGCGAAGCGTGGCAGGATTGTCGACGCGTTCCCTTCCTCCTTTCCCCTTCCCGAACTCGCAGGATGTCCTCATGAGCAAAGCAGTCCGCATCGACCGCCACGGCGGCCCTGAAGAACTCCGCATCGTCGACGTCGAGGTCGGCGACCCCGGCCCCGGCGAGATCCGCATCCGGCACAAGGCCGTCGGCCTGAATTTCATCGACACCTACCAGCGCAGCGGGCTCTATCCGTTCGCGATGCCGCTGCAGCTCGGCATGGAAGCCTCGGGCGTCGTCGAATCCGTCGGCGAAGGTGTCGTGCACCTGAAGGCCGGCGACCGTGCGGCCTACGCGAGCCCGCCGCCGGGCTCGTACTGCGAAGTGCGCGTGATGCCGGCCAAGTGCGTCTGCAGGCTGCCCGACGCGATCTCGTTCGAGACCGGCGCCGCGATGATGCTCAAGGGCCTGACTGCGCAGTACCTGCTCAAGAAGACGCTGCCCGTCGAAGGCCTGGAGCCGGGCGACTTCATCGTCTTCCATGCGGCGGCCGGTGGCGTCGGGCTGATCGCCTGCCAGTGGGCGAAGGCACTCGGCCTGCAGCTGATCGGCACGGCCGGGTCGGACGCCAAGTGCGAGCTGGCCCTGGCCAACGGCGCCGCGCACGCCATCGACTACAGCACGGAAGACTTCGCCGCGCGCGTGAAGGAGATCACCGGCGGCAAGGGCGTGAAAGTGGTCTACGACTCGGTCGGCAAGGACACTTTCGAAGGCTCGGTCGACTGCCTGAGGCCGTTCGGGCTGCTGGCCGTCTTCGGCAACGGCTCCGGGCCGGTGCCGCCGGTCGGCCTCGGCCTGCTGGCGTCGAAGGGTTCGCTCTACCTCACGCGCCCGACACTGTTCACGCACATGGCGACGCGCGAGGCGGTGCAGTCGATGGCCGACGACCTGTTCGCCATCGTCCAGAGCGGCGCGGTGAAGATCCCGATCGACCAGCGCTATGCGCTCGACGACGTGCAGCAGGCGCACCGCGACCTCGAAGCGCGCAAGACGACGGGCTGCACGGTCCTCACGCTGTAGTCGCCGTCCCTGCGGTCGTGCGCGCCACGTCGCCGACCAGCCGCCATACCCGCTGCGCCAGCGGCGACGGCGCCCGGTTGCGGCGATGCACCAGCATCACGCGACGTTCCACGCGCGGCAGCAGCGGCAACGCGACCAGCACGCCCAGCCCCGCCGGCGGCACGGAAAGCATCGGCATCACGCTGATCCCGATGCCGGCCTCGACCATGCGGAACACGGTCGTCGGATGGCCGAGTTGCTGCGCAACGGTCGCCTGCACGCCGTGGTCGTCAAGCGCACGGTCGATCAACCGCCGGCTGCCCGACGAATGGTCCAGCAGCACCAGCGAACGGTGCTGCAACGCCGACCACGGCACGCTGCGGCGCCGCGCCAGCGCGTGGCCCTTCTGTACCACCAGCACGAACGGCTCGCTGAGGATCGTCTCGACCGTCAGGTCGTCGCACGACGACGGCTCGATCACGACGCCGAAGTCGACCTCGCCGCTGCGCACGCTGTCCAGCGCGTCCTGCTGCACGCGGTCGAGCAGCACCAGTTCGATGTCGGGTTCGCACGCCGCGCAGGCGGCGATGCAGGCCGGCATCAGGTTGGCCGACAGCGTCGGGCTGCTGGCCACGCGCACCTTGCCGCGCCGCGCGCTGGCCAGCCCCTGCACGTCGAGCAATGTCTGGTCGAGCTCGTCGAGCAGGCGCGCGAGGCGGACCGCGAGCGACTGGCCGGCCTCGGTCGGCACCACCTCTCGCGTGGTGCGGTCCAGCAGCTTGAGGCCGAGCTGCGATTCGAGTTCGAGGATCGACCGGCTGACCGCCGGCTGCGTCAGCCCGACGGCCTGCCCGGCGCGGCTGAAGTTGCGCTCCTGTGCGGCGCAGAGGAACACACGAAGCTGGCGCAGGCTGACATTCATGCGACGGAATCATAAATCCATCAGATAAATCCATTTCTCTTTTCGCGGCGCTTTCGTTCCAATCGTCGCATGGCCCGTTCACGCTTCCTCCCCGACAACTTCACCCTCGCGCTGGTCACGACCGTCGTGCTCGCCACCGTGCTGCCTGCGTCCGGCGACGCCGCGGTCTATTTCGGCTGGCTCACCAGCTTCGCGATCGGCCTGCTGTTCTTCATGCACGGCGCCAAGCTGTCCAGCGAAGCCGTGCTGGCCGGCATCGGGCACTGGCGGCTGCACCTGCTGGTGTTCTCGTGCACGTTCCTGATGTTCCCGGTGCTCGGGCTGATGCTGCGGCCGCTGCTGTCGCCGCTGGTCACGCCGGCGCTCTATACCGGCGTGCTGTACCTGTGCGTGCTGCCGGCCACCGTGCAGTCGGCCATCGCCTTCACGTCGCTGGCGCGGGGCAACATCCCGGCGGCGATCTGCAGCGCTTCGGCGTCGACGTTGCTCGGCGTCTTCGTGACACCGTTGCTGGTCGGCGTGATCCTCTCGACAGGCAATTCGTCTTCTTCGTCGCTTTCGGCCATCGGCCAGATCCTGCTGCAGCTGATGGCGCCGTTCGTGGTCGGTCACCTGATGCGTCCGCTGATCGGAAAATGGGTCAAGCGCCATGCCAAGACGCTGACGCTGGTCGACCGCAGTTCGGTGCTGCTGGTGGTCTACACGGCGTTCAGCGCGGCCGTGATCGAAGGCCTGTGGAAGCAGGTGCCGTTCTCGGCGCTCGCGGGCCTGTTCGTCGTCCTGGCGATCCTGCTGGCATTGGCCCTGTGCATCACGACCTTCAGCGCACGCAAGTTCGGCTTCGACAAGGAAGACGAGATCACGATCGTGTTCTGCGGCTCCAAGAAGAGCTTGGCGAGCGGCATTCCGATGGCGCATGTGCTGTTCGCCGCGCCCGCCGTCGGCGCGATCGTGCTGCCGCTGATGCTGTTCCACCAGATGCAGCTGATGGTGTGCGCGGTGCTGGCGCAGCGCTATGCACGGCGGCCGTTGCTGGTGGAGGAGGAGAAGGCGCCGGCTGTGGTCGAGGCTGCCTGAGCGTCTTGGCCGTCTGTCCTCAGCGTTCGCCGAGCGACGCCAGCCGCGATTCGCGCAGCCGGCTCGGTGCCAGCGCGCCGGCCGAATCGAGGATCGGGTAGGCGATCGAGCAGATGTGCGAGTTGATGCGCTTGAGGTCGCTGATCAGGTCGATGTGCAGCGAGCTGGTTTCCATGCTGGTGGCGGTGCGGTCCATCAGGCGGAACAGGTGCGTGCTGGCGTAGGCGCGCTCCAGGTCACGGAAGCGGGCTTTTTCCTCGAGCAGCTTCTGCGCGTCGCGCACGTTGCCGTTGAGGAACACGCTCATCCCCAGGCGCAGGTTGGCCACCAGGCGCTCGTGCAGTTCGACGATCTCGGCCATGCCGGCTTCCGAGAAGTTGCGCTGCGGCCTTATCTTCTTGTCCTCGATGTCGATGATCACGCGCTCGATGATGTCGCCGACCTGCTCCATGTTGATGGTGAAGCTGATGATGTCGGTCCAGCGCCGGCTCTCGTCCTCGCCCAGCGCCTCGCGCGAGATCTTGGTCAGGTAGTACTTGATGTCGGAGTAGAGCCGGTCGACCGTGTCGTCGAGCTTGCGCAGTTCCTCGGCGAGCCGCAGGTCGTTGTGGCGGATCACGTTGAGCATGCCGATAAGCATGGTTTCGACCACGTCGGCCTGGTGCAGCGCCTCGCGCGCGGCGTTCGAGATCGCCAGCGTCGGCGTCGACAGCGCGGACTCGTCCAGGTGCTGTGGCCGTGAGGTCGATGCCGGCTTCTGCGGCACCGGCAGCATCTTCTTCACCAGCTTCGCGACCCAGTCGGTCAGGCCGATGAAGCCGATGCTCACCACCACGTTGAAGGCCAGGTGGTAAAGCACCACCAGTTGCGTCGCGCCCGAGACGTGCGGCCGGATCTGCGAGAGATAGAAGCCGATGAACGGCGCCGCCACCGCCACGCCGAGCAGCTTGAAGACCAGGTTGCCGACCGTCACTTGGCGCACCGCGATCTCCGACTTGGCCGTGGTGAGCACGGCCAGGACACCGCTGCCGAGGTTCGCGCCCAGCACCAGGCCGAGCGCCACGTCGAGGGGCACCACGGCCGAGGTCGCCATCGCCGCCACCAGCAGCACCACCGCCAGGCTCGAATACGCGACCACCGCCAGCACCGCGCCGATGGTGATTTCCAGCAGCACGTCGCTGCTGATCGACGCCAGCACCGCGCGCATCGCCTCCGACTCGAACAGCGGGCCGGTCGCCTCGACCACCAGCCGCAACGCGAGCAGCATCAGTCCGAGCCCGATCAGCACGCGGCCGATGCGCCCGACGCCGCTTTCGGGTCGCGTGATCGACAGCACCACGCCGACGAAGATGAAAAGCGGCGACAGCCAGGAGAGGTCGGTGGAGAACAGCACCGACATCAACGCCGTCCCTACGTCCGCGCCGCGCATCACGGCCAGCGCGGACGGCAGCGTGATCAATCCCTGCCCGACGAAGGACGATGTCATCAGCGAGGTCGCGGTGCTCGACTGCACCAGTGCCGTCACGCCGATGCCCGACAGCGCGGCCGTGAAGCGGTTGCGCATGCTGTGCGCGAGCAGCTTGCGCAGGTTGCCGCCGAAGGCGCGCAGCACGCCGGTGCGCACGAGGTGGGTGCCCCAGACCAGCAGGGCGACTGCTGCCAGCAGGTTCAGCAGGTGTTTCATGGGCGGCGTGCGGCTTTCAAATCTTCTCTACTTTTGTTATCAATCGATCGATGTGCCATTCTCGTGGAAAGGATAGGGACCTTCGCATTCACCGAGGCGATGGACGTGGCCGCGGACGACGCGCTCGACGTGCGGATGGCGTGCCACCAGCGCTTCGAGCTGGCGCTCCAGCCAGCCGAGCCGCCCGGCGCACGGCGTGCCGTGGCGCCGGCCGGCCACGACGGTGTCTCGACGACCCGATGGAATCGGTTCGAACCCCGAGCGCGAAGGCGCCCTGGGTTCGGAAGCAGCGAGAAAGAATCAGCGGCCGCGCCGTACGCGCCACAGCTCGTCGAGGATCAGGCAGATCGCGCCGACGGTGATCGCGCTGTCGGCGATGTTGAAGGCCGGGAAGTGCCGGCCGGCGATATGGAAGTCGAGGAAGTCGACCACGTACCCGTGCATCATCCGGTCGACCACGTTGCCGACCGCACCACCCAGGATGCAGGCCATCGTGAAGCTGAAGAGCTTCTGGCCGGGGTGCGACTTCAGCATCCAGACGATGAAGATCGCCGCTGCGATGCCGATTCCGGTGAACAGCCATCGCTGCCAGCCCGAATGGTCGGCCAGGAACGAGAACGCGGCCCCGGTGTTGTGGGCGCGCACGATGTTGAAGAAGCTCGTGACGTAGGTCGCGTCGCCGTACTTGTAGTAGCCCAGGATCAGTGTCTTGGTGAACTGGTCGAAGATGAACAGCACCAGCGCGAGGCCGAGCCAGGGCCAGATCCCGTTCGCGGCGGAACGCCCGTAGACCTTGGAGATGGTGCCGCTCCGGTTGGTGGTGGATGCGCGTGCCATCAAGCAACGCTCCGCGCTTCGCCGGCGCCGTACAGGTTGGTGGTGCAGCGGCCGCAGAGGGTCGGATGCGCGGCATCGTGACCGACGTCGTCGCGCCAGTGCCAGCAGCGCTCGCATTTGGTGTCGGTGCTCGGCGCGACGGTCGTCGCCAGCACGTCGCCCTCGATCAGATCGACCGCCGAGGTGATGAACACGAACTTCAGGTCGTCGCCGAGCGACGCCAGCAGCGCATGGTCCTGCGGCTGCGCGGTCAGCACGACATTGGCCTGCAGCGACGAGCCGACGGTGCCCGTGTTGCGCACGGCCTCGATGTCCTTGTTGACCACGTCGCGAATCTCGCGGATGCGGGTCCACTTGGCGAGCAGCGCCTCGTCGGGGACGCCGAGGTCGCTGTAGGTCTGCGTGAAGATCGACTCGCCCGGCGCCGCGGTGCTCACGAACTTCCAGGCTTCTTCCGCCGTGAAGCTCAGGAACGGCGCCATCCAGCGCAGCATCGCCTGCGTGATGTGCCAGAGCGCGGTCTGCGCGCTGCGGCGGGCCTGCGAATCCGCGCCGGTGGTGTAGAGCCGGTCTTTGAGCACGTCGAGGTAGAACGCGCCCAGGTCTTCGGAGCAGAAGACCTGGAGCTTCGAGACCACCGGATGAAATTCGTACACCTTGTAGTGCGCGAGGATCTCGGCCTGGAACTGCGCCGCGCGTGCCAGCGCGTAGCGGTCGATTTCCAGCAGCCGGTCGAGCGGCACCGCGTCCTTGGCGACGTCGAAATCGCTGGTGTTCGCGAGCAGGAAGCGCAGCGTGTTGCGGATGCGGCGGTAGGCGTCGACCACGCGCGCGAGGATCTTGTCGTCGCCCGCGATATCGCCCGAATAGTCGCTCGCGGCGACCCACAGCCGGATGATCTCGGCGCCCAGCTTTTTGCTGACCTCCTGCGGATCGATGCCGTTGCCCAGCGACTTGCTCATCTTGCGGCCCTGGCTGTCGACCGTGAAGCCGTGCGTGAGCAGCCCGCGGTACGGCGCGCGGCCTTCGAGCGCCGAGGCCAGCAGCAGCGACGAATGGAACCACCCGCGATGCTGGTCGTGGCCTTCGAGGTACAGGTCGGCCTCGGGGCCGGCGTCGTGATGGACGTCCGGGTGCGTGCCGCGCAGCACGTGGAAGAAGGTCGAGCCGGAGTCGAACCACACCTCGAGAATGTCGGTGCTCTTGGTGTAGCCCGGTGCGTCCTCGGCGCCCAGAATTTCCTCGGTCGTGACGCGGCTCCAAGCCTCGATGCCGCCGCGTTCCACGATGTCGGCGGCCTGGTCGAGGATTTCCATGGTGCGCGGATGCAACTCGCCCGAATCCTTGTGCAGGAAGAACGGGATCGGCACGCCCCAGCTTCGCTGGCGCGAGATGCACCAGTCGGGCCGGTTGGCGATCATGTCGTGCAGCCGCGCCTTGCCGTTCTCCGGATAGAAGCGCGTGTGCTCGATCGCGGCCAGCGCGGTCCTGCGCAGGGTGTCGGGCGCCTTGTCCTTGGTGAACACGCCTTCGCCCTCGTCCATGCGGATGAACCATTGGGCCGCGGCGCGGTAGATCACCGGCGTCTTGTGGCGCCAGCAGTGCGGGTAGCTGTGGGTGATGCCTTCGGTGGCGAGCAGGCGGTGCGCGTCGCGCAGCGCGGCGACGATCCCGGGCACCGCCTTCCAGATGTGCTGGCCGCCGAACAGCGGAAAATCGCTCGCGTAGGTGCCGTTGCCCTGGACCGGATTGAGGATGTCGTCGTAGGCCATGCCGTGGGCGACGCAGGAGTTGAAGTCGTCCACGCCGTAGGCCGGCGACGAATGGACCAGGCCGGTGCCGTCGGTGGCGGTGGCGTAGTCGGCCAGATAGACGGGCGAGAGACGCCGGTAGCCCGCATCGACGTCGTACAGCGGGTGCTCGAATTCGAGCCCGCCGAGCGCCTCGCCCTTGACCGTCGCCAGCACCTTGCCGTCGAGCGCATAGCGCGTCATGCACATCTCGACCAGCGAGGCGGCGAGGATCAGCATGCCGCGGTCGGTGTCGACCAGCGAATAGTCCAGTTCCGGATTCAGGTTGATGGCCTGGTTGGCGGGAATGGTCCAGGCCGTCGTCGTCCAGATCACGGCGAAGATGTCGCCGAGCATCAGGGCGTCGGCGCCGAAGGCCGTCAGCACCTTCTCGCGCTCGTTCGCCTTGAACGCCACGTCGATGGTCTGCGACTTCTTGTCGGCGTATTCGATCTCGAACTCGGCCAGCGACGAGCCGCAGTCGAAGCACCAGTAGACCGGCTTCAGGCCGCGATAGACGAAACCGCGCTCGATCACGCGCTTGAAGGCGCGCAGCTCGCCGGCCTCGTTGGCGAAATCCATGGTCTTGTACGGATGGTCCCATTCGCCCAGCACGCCCAGGCGCTGGAAGTCGGCCATCTGCTGGGCGATCTGCTCGGTCGCGAAGGCGCGGCTCTTCGCCTGCATGTCGTCGCGCCCGAGGTTGCGGCCGTACTTCTTCTCGATGGCGTTCTCGATCGGCAGGCCGTGGCAGTCCCAGCCCGGCACGTAGAGCGCGTCGAAGCCCTCGAGCTGCCGCGCCTTGGTGATCATGTCCTTCAGGATCTTGTTGACGGCATGGCCCATGTGGATCTGGCCGTTGGCATAGGGCGGGCCGTCGTGCAGGATGAACTTGGGCGCGCCGTGGCGGGCGTCGCGCAGGCGGTGGTAGCGGCCTTCGTCGTTCCATTCCTTGACCCAGCCCGGCTCGCGCCTGGCCATGTCGCCGCGCATCGGGAAGGGGGTGTCGGGCAGGTTGAGGGTGGCGCGGTAGTCGGTACCGGTTGGAGTAGGTGCGTCGGACATGAGGGTGGGGTGCTGGACCGGGTGAATGTGGGCGCGACTTGCGATGCAGATAACGTAGCGAACTTTTCAAGAACACCGCGGAACCGGCTTCGCCGGGCCGCCGGTGCTGCCTCCGGCAGGGGGGTTAGGCGAAGCGACACGAAGTGCGCGCAGCCTGGAGGCGAGCGTCAAATTCGGTCGCGCGTGGTCTGACGGTGGGTGGATGCAAAGAACGCCCGTGCGTCGCGGCCGTCCTTCGCGATGCCTGCAGTCAGGGCTTCGAGGCTGGTGTAGCGCAATTCGTCGTGCAGTTTGTGCAACAGTTCCACCCGGACGATTTTACCGTAGGCCTCTTCGCGGCCGAGCGCGTCCGGCCAGTCGAGGCAATGGGTTTCGAGCAGCACGCGGCCACCATTGACGTCGTTGGCGTCCAGCGACGGCCGCACGCCCAGGTTGGCGACGCCCTGCAAAGGGCGCTCGGAAAGGCCATGCACCAGCACCGCGAAGATGCCGCTCGCCGCCGGCTTCCAGTGCTTGAAGCGCAGGTTGAGCGTGCGAAATCCGTCGTCGCGCCCCGGCGCCGACGCACCCAGCGCCCGCCCCAGCTTGCGCCCGTGCACCACATGGCCGGAGATCGTATAGGGCCGGCCGAGCAGCGCATGGGCGTCGGCCATGCGGCCTTCGCCAAGCGCATCGCGCACGGCGGAACTGGAGACGCGCAGTCCGTGCACTTCATAGCTGTTCATGCACGCCACGTCGAAGCCGTGCCGGGCACCGGCGGCGTCGAGCATCGCGTAGTCTCCCGACCGCCGGGCGCCGAAGCGGAAGTCGTCGCCGACCAGCACGCAGCGCGCGCCCAGGCCTTCGATCAGTACGCCGCGGATGAATTCGTCGGGCGTCCGTGCGGCCAGCGCCGCGTCGAAGGGCAGCACGATGGTCTGCGCCACGCCGCAGGCGGCGAGTTCGCTCAGTTTGTCGCGCAAGGTGCCGATGCGTGCCGGCGCCAGTTCCGGGCGTTTGCTCGCCGCGGCGAAATAGTCGCGCGGATGGGGCTCGAAAGTCAGCACGCAGCTGGGCAGGGCACGCTGGCGCGCCTCGGTGTCGAGGAGCGCCAGCATGGCCTGATGACCACGGTGGACGCCGTCGAAATTGCCGATCGTCAATGCGCAGGCCGGAGCCACGCCGGGATGCCGAAACCCGCGAAAAACCTGCATGAGTTGATCTAGATCTGATAGCGCCCGAAGCCCGCCGAATGGGCCGGGACAGGCTGGGTGTCACAAAGCCGGTATATTGTGACGCAGTGCGTCATGGCGCCGGACACGAGGCGGTTCCAGTTGCGGTCGGGTCTTTGCGTTTTTCGTCCCTTTGTGAGGAGGCGTATGGTGAAGGTCTTGAAGCTGTCGGCCCAAGGGTTGCCCCAATCATGGATTTCGCTCGAGCAGGCGGTGATCCACTATGCCGCCGACGAGGTGCGTTGGGAGGCGGGAGCGCAGGTCGCCGTCTTTCGCGGCGGCCACAATGCGGTGACAGGGGTGCAGTCCCAGATCGCGATCAACAGCATCATCGGCACCAAAGGCATGCCGCGCATCAACCCTTTCCTGCAACGCCCGGGGCTCACCAACGGCAAGCTGTTCGCGCGGGACCGCAACGTCTGCGCCTATTGCGGCGGCCTGTTCCACGAAGACGACCTGACGCGCGAGCACATCATCCCGTTCGCGCAGCGCGGAATCGACGTCTGGATGAACGTGGTCACGGCCTGCCAGCCGTGCAACCACCGCAAGAGCAGCCGCACGCCGGAGCAAGCTGGAATGCCGCTGCTGTACGCCCCTTACGTGCCCAGCCTCTGGGAAGATTTCATCCTGCGCAATCGTCGCATCCTGGTCGACCAGATGGAGTTCCTCAAACGCGGCTTGCCGAAGAACTCGCGATTGAATCTCGACTTCGACAACTGATTCATCGGCCGAAGGCCTGGATCGAGCCGGTGCCGGCCGCTTGTTCGCTGCGCACGGCGGACGGCGTCGGGCCGCCCGGCGTCAGAACCACCTTGCGACAATTCTCCTCTGCCTTCTCGAAGATGTCGTAGCCTCGAACCGCATCGTCGAGTGACATGTGATGCGTGATGATCACTTCCGGCCGCAGCTCGCCGGCCTGGATGTGCTCCAGGAGCTTGGGCATGAAGCGCTGCGCATGGGTCTGTCCCATCTTGAAGATCAGGCCCTTTTCGAAAGCGTCGCCGAACAGGAATCCGTGGATGAAGCCGGCGTAGACGCCCGGCACGCTGACCACGCCGCCGCGGCGCGTCGCCGCGATGGCCTGGCGCAGCGACTTGCCGCTCGAGCCTTCCAGCTTCAGGTCGGTCAACACGGTTTCCAGCATGCTTCCCTTGGCTTCGAATCCGACCGCATCGATCGAGGCGTCGACGCCCCTGAAATCGGTCTTCTCGATGATGAACTCCGCCGGGTCCTCGATGTCGCGGAAATTGATCGGTTCGCAGCCGTAGGTGTCGGCGGCGAACTGCAGGCGATAGGGATGCTCGTCGACGATGAAAATTCGCTCCGCGCCCAGTAGCCGTGCCGACGCGGCCGCCATCAGGCCGACCGGTCCGGCGCCGAAGATCGCGACGGTCGAACCCGGTCCGATCTCGCCGTTGACCGCGGCCTGGTAGCCGGTCGGCAGGATGTCGGACAGGAAAAGCACCTGCTCGTCCGCGAGTCCGGTTGGGATCACCAGAGGCCCGACATTGGCCTTGGGCACGCGCACGTACTCCGCCTGTCCGCCCGCATAGCCGCCGTACAGGTGCGAATAGCCGAAAAGACCGGCCCCCGATCTGACGTTCTTCTTGTTCAGGATCGCGCCCCGTCCAGGATTGGTGGTTTCGCAGGCGGCGAACAATGTCTTGTTGCAGAAATAGCAGGTGCCGCAGGCGATGGTGAAAGGCACCACCACGCGGTCGCCTTTCTTGAGATTGGTCACGCCCTTGCCGGTCTCCTCGACGATGCCCATGAACTCGTGGCCGAGGATGTCGCCGCTGTTCATGCCGGGGATCTTGCCGCGGTAGATGTGCAGATCCGAACCGCAGATGGCGGTCGCCGTGACGCGCAGCACGATGTCGTCGTCCTGCTCGAGTACCGGATCGGGAACGTTGTCGATACGAACGTCCCTGGATCCGTGATAGGTGAGTGCTTTCATGGGCGCTGCTTTTCTGGAAAAAGAGAGAGAGAGAGAGAGAGAGAGAAGGAACCGTCGAAGAGGCAGAGACATGGGCTTTGTCTTGCATCGCGACGAGCGTTATGGAGTGTCTGAACCGTGCTTCAAGTCACGCAAGCTAGACAAGCGCTCAGGTTGCCGATGTAGGCGCTTGCGCCACGCGAACGAGCGTCAAACAGAGGCGGCGCTCATCTCTCAATCCATCATTCGCACCAGGAGTTGATTTCATGAACGACAACGCAGACACCGTCGCGCGCGGATCGCTGGCCATCGTGACCGGGGCTTCCTCGGGCATCGGCTACGAACTCGCCGGATGCTGCGCACGCAGCGGATTCGACCTGCTGATCGCCGCCGACGAGGTCGGCATCGAGAACGCCGCCGTGCAGCTGCGAGCGCTCGGTGTCGATGTCGTCGCGGTCCAAGCCGATCTGTCGACGCGTGAGGGGGTCGATCGTCTCTGTGCCGCGGCACAGGGCCGTCGGGTGGACGCCTTGCTGGCGAACGCGGGCCGCGGTCTGGGCCACGGTTTTCTCGATCAGGAATTCGACGAGGTGCGGAAGGTGGTCGACACCAATGTCACCGGTACGCTGTACCTGATCCAGAAGGTCGGCCGCGACATGCGGGCTCGCGGCGCGGGCCGCATCCTGATCACGGGATCGATCGCCGGCTTCATTCCCGGCAGCTTCCAGGCGGTCTACAACGGCACGAAGGCCTTCCTCGATTCGTTTTCCTTCGCGCTTCGCAACGAACTGAAGGACACTGCGGTGACGGTGAGCTGTCTCATGCCGGGGCCCACCGACACCGATTTCTTCAAGCGCGCCGACATGCTCGACACGAAGGTCGGACAGGACGACAAGAAGGCCGATCCAGCGGACGTGGCGCAGACCGGATTCGACGCCATGATGGCCGGCGAGGGCGACGTGGTCGCAGGATGGAAGAACAAGTTGCAGGTTGCGCTGGCGAACGTGACGCCGGCGCCTTTGCTGGCCGAACAGCATCGCAAGATGGCGCAGCCCGGTTCCGGGTCGGTTTCGTGAGAGCGATCCGCTGCGCACGTTGAACAGACCTTCGAAAAGCGTTCTCAGACCAGCTTCAGGCTTGGAGCACCAACGCAGGGAACATCGTGACGAACGCATCTCGGTGGCGTCACCCGAACGGTATCGTCGGCGACGACGACAGCAAGGAAAGACTGTGCTTGATTCCGATCTGCGCCGTTCGGGACATCGGCTCGAGACCGCTGGCCGAAGCGCCTTCAGGCGAATACGCCAGCCGTTTCCTGCATGGCCGTCGAGACTTCGCCGAGATGATGCAGGGTGTCTCCGAAAGTCATTTCGAGCTGCGTCAGACGTTTGAAATAGTGACTCACGATGTACTCGTCGGTCACGCCGATTCCGCCATGCAGCTGCACGGCCTGCTGCCCGACGAAGCGCATTGAAACGCCGAGCTGGTACTTGGCACGCGCGGCGGCCTGGCGTCGCTCGAGCCGGGGCGCGTCGAGCTTCAGGCTCACGTAATAGCTCATCGAGCGCGCGAGTTCGAGCTGCATCTTCATGTCGGCGACGCGATGGCGCAACGCCTGGAAACTGGCGATGGCGACGTTGAACTGCTTGCGCGCGTTCATGTAATCGACCGTGACGGCCAGGGTCTTGTCCATGATGCCGACCGCCTCGGCGCAAGTCGTGGCGATGCCGACATCCACGGCGAGTTCGAGCGCCACGAGGCCGTCGAGCGTGACGAGTTGCGCGGCGACGCTGTCGAATACCACCTCCGCGGCCCGACCGCCGTCCTGGGTGCCGTAGCCACGCGATTCGACGCCGTCCGTGCTGCGCTCGACCAGGAACATCGCGATCTTGCCTTCGACCTGCGCGGGAACGAGGTAAGCGTCGGCCTGGTCGCCGACGACTACCAGGCTCTTCGTGCCGGACACGGTCCAGCCGTCCGAGGATCGTGTCGCGATCGCGTCGCAGACGTCGAGCCGGTAACGCGCCCTGCGCTCCTGGTAGGCCAGAACGACCAGCGCTTCGCCGCTCGCAATGCGCGGCAACCAGGTGCCTTTCAATTCGTCGTCGGCATGGCCGCCGAGGACCGCACCGGCGACCAGTGTTTGCGCGAACGGCTCCAGCACGATGCCGCACCCCAGTTCTTCCATCACCACCATGCCGGCGACCGCTCCCATGCCCAGGCCACCGTCTTCCTCGCTGATGCAGAGGCCGCCGAGGCCGAGTTCGGCAAGTTCGTCCCACGCTTCGCGCGAAAAACCACCGGCCGCCTCGATGCGCCGGCGACGCTCGAAGTCGTAGCCCTTGTCGACCCATTTGCGGACGGCGTCGCGCAGTTGTTCCTGGTCGTCTGAAAAGTCGAAATCCATGTCGTGTGTCTCCGTTCGTTTCGAGCGTGTTCCGCGCTCAGCCCAGCACGGTCTGCGCGACGATGTTGCGTTGCACTTCGTTCGAGCCGCCGTAGATGGTCGTCTTGCGCATGTTGAGAAAGCTCGACGTCAGCGGCGCCAGGCCGGCATCGCCGCCGGGGAAGTCGCCCTGCCAGCCGGCTTCCATCGCCTCGCGCACCAGCGGCAGCGAATACGGGCCGCCGGCCAGCATCATCAGCTCGGTATAGCGTTGCTGGATCTCGCTGCCCTTGATCTTGAGCAGGCCGGCGATGTCCAGCGAGTTCCTGCCCGAAGTGGAGGCGGCCAGCACGCGCAGCACCAGCATCTCGAGCGCGACGATGTCGACTTCGAGCTTGGCGATCTCGTCGCGGAAGCGCGTGTCTTCCCATACGCCTTCGCTCCTGGCGATGCGCTTGAGCCGCTCGAGCTCGCGCTTGGCGCGGTTGACGTCGGCGATGTTGGTGCGTTCATGACTCAACAGGTGCTTGGCATAGGTCCAGCCCTTGTTCTCTTCACCGATCAGGTTCTCGGCCGGCACTTCGACGTTGTCGAACCAGACTTCGTTGACCTCGACGCTGCCGTCCATGAGCTTGATCGGGCGCACCGTGACGCCCGGCGACTTCATGTCGATCAAGAGGAAGCTGATACCGGTCTGCGGCTTGCCTTCGCTGCTGGTGCGCACCAGGCAGAAGATCCACTCGCCGTACTGGCCCAGCGTCGTCCATGTCTTCTGGCCGTTGACGATGTATTTGTCGCCCTGACGTTCGGCCTTGGTCTTGACCGAGGCCAGGTCGGAGCCCGAGCCCGGTTCGCTGTAGCCCTGGCTCCACCAGACCTCTCCGCTCGCGATGCCGGGCAGGAAACGCTGTTGCTGCTCGGGGTTGCCGAAAGCCTGGATCACGGGGGCCACCATCACCGGACCGAACGGAATGATGCGCGGTGCACCGGCCAGCGCGGTTTCCTCCTCGAAAAGGTGGCGCTGGATCGACGTCCAGCCCGGGCCGCCGAATTGCTTGGGCCAGCCGTAGCCGAGCCAGCCCTTGCTGCCGAGAATCTTTGCCCAGCGCTGCAGATCGTCGCGGGTCAGTTCGAGCGCGTTGTGGACCTTGTGCGAGATTTCGGCAGGAAGGTTGTCCTTGACCCAGGCGCGAATCTCTTCGCGGAATGCCTGTTCTTGGGGCGTGAAGCTCAAATCCATGGATGCCTCGTGATGTCTCGGAAGCCGGAGTTTTTAGCACGGTCGTGCGCTAAGCCAATGTCCGCGGCGCGACAACCGGCACGCCGATAATCCAGCCTCCGGAAAAACCCATGAAGAACATCGTCATCCTCATCTCGGGCGGAGGCTCCAACATGGCGGCCATCGTCCATGCCGCAGCCCGCGAGCGCTGGGAAGCCCGCTTCGGCGCCCGTGTGGCGGCGGTCGTCAGCAACAGGGCGGATGCCCGTGGACTGGCGTTCGCGGCTGCGCAGGGTATAGCGACGGCCGTGGTGCCGCATGGGGATTTCGCGTCGCGCGAGGACTTCGACGCAGCGCTGGGAGCGCAGATCGACAAACACGACCCCACGCTGGTCGTACTCGCGGGCTTCATGCGCATCCTGACGGCAGCCTTCGTCGCGCGTTACGCCGGGCTGCTGCTGAACATCCATCCCTCGCTGCTGCCGGCGTTCCCGGGGCTGCATACACATCGGCGCGCGATCGAAGCCGGCTGCAAGGTGGCGGGCGTGACGGTGCATCAGGTCACTGTCGAACTGGACCACGGTCCGATCCTCGACCAGGCAGCGGTGCCGGTGCTGGCCGGCGACACGCCGCAAACGCTTGCGTCCCGCGTGCTGACGCAGGAGCATCTGCTCTATCCCCGGGCGATCGCGGGCTGGCTCGAGAAATCGACGTTGGCGGCCCTCGCGATCGAAGCGCCCTGATTCAGCCGATCATGCGAAAACGCGGCTGCGCGATGCCGTCGATCTCCACCGATTCGCCGAACATCTCTGCCGGACGCACCCACAGATCACGCTGACCGTAGAGCGCGCGGTACAGCGTCATCGGTGCCAGCGTTTCGCTGTGGCGCACGATGCCGATGACCTCGTATTCGCCGCCCTTGTAATGGCGATAGATGCCAAGTGGGATCTCGATCAGGGGTGGCAGGTCGGTATCGGTCATGGAGGCGTCGATTGTCCATGCGCCGTGGCTGAGACAATCGGGGCATGCATCCCAAAGCCCTTTTGGAGGCCACTGCCGATCTCGTCGGCCTCGTCCTCAAGTTCGATCATCCCGCCGACCAGGTCGTTTCGCGGTTTTTCCGCGACCATCGCGAGTTCGGGCCCCGCGAGCGCGCGACGCTCGCCGAAACCGTCTACACCGTTCTGCGCAAGAAACTGCTGTTCGACCACCTGTCGCCCTCGGGCTCGGGATCCAAGGAACGTCGCATGGCGATTCTCGGCTTTCACGGTCCGCGCGACTTCCTCAAGAGCGCACTCAACGACACGGAGAAGCGCTGGCTCGACAACTGCGACGCCGTCAAGCCCGACGACCTGCTGGAGCGCCACCGCCACAACCTGCCCGAATGGCTGGTCCGCCCGCTCAGGGCGCAGGTCGGCGATGGTTTCTGGCCTCTGGTGGAAAGCCTGCAGCAACCCGCGCCGCTCGATCTGCGGGTCAACACGCTGCACGACAAGCGTGCCGAAGTGCAGAAAGAGCTCGCCGCGGCCGCACTGAAGGCGGTCTCGACGCCGTTCTCGCCCTGGGGCCTGCGCATCGACGGCAAGCCCGCGCTCAACAAACTCGACGCCTTCACACGCGGCGCCGTCGAAGTGCAGGACGAAGGCTCGCAACTGCTCGCCTTGCTGCTGGACGCCAAGCGCGGCGAGATGGTGGTGGATTTCTGTGCCGGCGCCGGTGGCAAGACGCTGGCCATCGGCGCGACCATGCGCAACACCGGTCGCCTCTATGCGTTCGACACGTCGGCGCACCGTCTCGACGCGCTGAAGCCGCGCCTCGCGCGCAGCAAGCTTTCGAACGTTCATCCTGCCGCCATCGCCCATGAACGCGACGAGCGGATTAAGCGGCTGGCCGGCAAGATCGATCGCGTGCTGGTCGACGCGCCGTGTTCCGGGTTGGGCACGCTGCGGCGCAACCCGGACCTGAAATGGCGCCAGTCGCTGAAATCGGTGGCGGAACTCACCGCCAAGCAGGCTGCCATCCTGCAGAGTGCGGCGCGCCTGGTGAAATCAGGCGGGCGTCTCGTCTACGCAACATGCAGCGTGCTGCCCGAGGAAAACGAGGCGATTGCCGAAGCCTTCGGCGCAGCGAACCTCGATTTCGAACCGCAGGACGTGAAGTCGCTGCTAGAAGGCTTGAAGGTCGAAAGTGCCGAAGGCCTCTGCGCCGGCGGGGAGGGCGGCGCCAGGTATCTGCGCCTGTGGCCGCATCGCCATGCGACCGACGGTTTCTTTGCCGCGGTGTGGAACCGGAAATAGGTCCCGCACTCCAATGCGGGGAGAAAAAAGCTTGTGATGGCAAGGATTTAGGCCCCGTTTCAGGGTCGATCCTTTAAAATCGCGGGTTCCTTGTAAGGCTGCACCTTCGTGCGGCCATGGAGTACTGAATTCAATGATGCTTCCTGACTACGCCGTTCTGAACGCGGCCATTCAATGGCTCGGACACGGTTTGTGGGACTTGGCATGGTGGGAGATCGTGTTGTACACGCTCGTCACCACGCACATCACCATCGTCGGCGTGACCGTCTTCCTGCATCGCACGCAGACGCACCGCTCGATGGATCTCGGTGCGATCCCTTCGCATTTCTTCCGCTTCTGGCTCTGGCTCAGTACCGGCATGGTGACCAAGGAATGGGTCGCCATCCACCGCAAGCACCACGCCAAATGCGAAACCGTGGACGATCCGCACAGCCCACAGGTCAAGGGCATCGACGAAGTGATGTGGCGCGGCGCCGAGTTGTATCGCAAGGAATCGAAAAACAAGGAAACGATGGAGCGTTACGGACACGGCACGCCCAACGACTGGATCGAGCGCAACCTGTACACACGTTTCAGCTGGCAGGGTGTCGGCGTGATGCTGGTGCTCAACGTCGCGCTGTTCGGCATGGCCGGCCTGGCGGTCTGGGCGGTGCAGATGCTTTGGATTCCGTTCTGGGCCGCGGGCATCGTGAACGGCATCGGTCATTTCTGGGGCTACCGTAATTTCGAGGCCGTCGACGCCAGCACCAACCTGGTCCCATGGGGTTTGATCATCGGTGGCGAGGAACTGCACAACAACCACCATACCTATCCGACGTCGGCCAAGTTCTCCGTGAAGAAGTACGAGTTCGATATCGGCTGGTTCTATATCAGCCTAATGCAGAAGATCGGCTGGGCACATGTCAAGAAGCTGCCGCCGAAGATGCTGATGGGCGACGTTCGGCCGGTGGCGGACGAGAAGACGCTCGAGGCCGTGATCGCCAACCGCTACGAGGTGATGGCTGGCTTCGCGCGTGAGATGCGCCGGACGACACGCGAGGAACTGGACACATTGAAGGCCAAGGGCGCCGATCTTTCTGTGCTGAAGGCCGCGAACCGTTGGCTGCATCGGGACGACGACAAGGTGCCCTTTGCTGCGCGCTCGCACGTGGTGCAAGCTCGCGCGGCCCATCCGGTGTTAGACAAGATGGTGACGATGCGTGAGGAGCTTCGACAGTTGTGGCTCAACACATCGCAATCGCGTGAACAATTGGCTTCCGATCTGGCGGCCTGGTGCCATCGGGCCGAAGCGAGCGGGATCGCTGGATTGCGTGAGTTCTCGACGCGCTTGCGCGCTGCCCGTACCTGACGGACTCGAGGCGCTCACATGTTTGCGGCGAGCGTCGCCGCCGCTGCTGCAGCACAGAAAAGCCGGCCATCGCGTCGGCTTTTTCATGTCCGTTCTGTTCAGCCTGCGAACAACGCTGCGCAAAAAAACCCGCTGGATCGCAGCGGGTTTTTTCAGGAAACAGCCAAATCACTTCAGCTTGATTTCCTTGTATTCGACATGCTTTCGTGCCTTGGGGTCGAACTTCAACATCGACAGCTTTTCAGGCGTCGTCTTCTTGTTCTTGCTGGTCGTGTAGAAATGTCCGGTACCTGCAGTGGATTCCAGCTTGATCTTTTCACGTCCACCTTTGCTCGTTGCCATGATTCAGCTCCTTAAGCTTGGCCGCGTGCGCGCAAGTCTGCGAGCACGGCATCGATACCGTTCTTGTCGATCAGGCGCAATGCAGCGCTCGAAACACGCAGGCGAACCCAGCGGTTTTCAGTCTCGACCCAGAAGCGGCGATATTGCAGGTTCGGAAGGAACCGGCGCTTGGTTTTGTTGTTGGCGTGGGAAACCTTGTTTCCTACCATCGGGCCTTTGCCCGTCACTTCGCATACACGTGCCATATGGACACTCTTTCGTTGAACAGCCGGCATTCTGTGGTCGATTTACAACGACCAGCAAAATGTTCTACGGCTTGACCTCGCCATGAACAGGTGGCGGTACCCCGAATTTGCCGGACAGCCCGTTCAGAAACAGGCAGCCGATTCCGGCAAAGTCTGCGATTATAGCGTGCCGTTCTGTTCCAAGTAGCGTTGTGCGTCGAGCGCGGCCATGCAGCCCGTTCCGGCGCTGGTGATGGCTTGCCGGTAGATGTGATCCTGTACGTCGCCGGCAGCGAACACGCCGTCGACGCTGGTCATCGTCGCGAAGCCTTTCAGACCCGAGCGCGTGACAATGTACCCATCCTTCATCTCCAGCTGACCCTGGAAGATGTCCGTGTTCGGATGGTGTCCGATTGCAATGAAGCAACCCTTGAGATCGATCTGCTCGGTCACCTCGGTGTCGACGTTGCGCAGCCGGATGCCAGTCACGCCCGAATCGTCGCCGAGCACTTCGTCGAGCACGTTGTGCGTCTTAAGCACGATCTTTCCTTCAGCGACCTTTTCATGGAGTTTGTCCACCAGAATCGGCTCCGCCTTGAACTTGTCGCGCCGATGCACCAGAGTCACCTTGCTGGCAATGTTGGACAGATAGAGCGCTTCCTCGACGGCCGTATTGCCACCGCCAATCACGCAGACTTCCTGCTCGCGATAGAAGAAGCCGTCGCACGTCGCGCATCCCGAAACGCCACGGCCCATGAAGCGCTGCTCGGAGTCGAGACCCAGGTATTTCGCCGATGCGCCGGTGGCAATCACCAGCGAGTCGCATGTGTATGTGCCGCTGTCGCCGGTCAACGTGAACGGGCGCTTGCTGAAATCGACACTCGAGATGTGGTCGAACACGATCTGGGTCTTGAATCGCTCCGCATGTTCCAGGAAGCGCTGCATCAGTTCCGGACCCTGCACGCCGTGGACATCGGCCGGCCAGTTATCGACCTCCGTCGTCGTCATGAGTTGCCCGCCCTGAGCCATCCCGGTGATCAACAACGGCTGCAGATTGGCACGCGCTGCATAGACGGCAGCCGTATAGCCCGCAGGACCGGAGCCCAAAATAAGAACACGCGCGTGTTGTCGAACAGTAGACATTGTGAAAAAGTGAGGATTAATGCTGTATCAGCGTGTACATTTTCTAGGTGATCTTTGAAGTATCACCTTTCGGCTCGTTCCATGTTCGGGACGTTTTTTATGCGCGCGATTGTATTAATCGTGTTGATCATTCGCGCGGTACTCGGGGATTGATGAATGTCGATGCTGTCCAATCTTGAATTGCTGCGGCGTGTGCCCCTGTTTGCCGCGCTCACGCCGACACAGTCCGCGAGCATCGCGGACGCCATCATCAAGAAGCGGTTCAAGCGTGCCGAAATGGTCGTCGAACAAGGCAAGAAGTCCGACGCCCTCTACATCATCCTCACCGGACGCGCACGCGTCATGAGCACCGACAGCAGAGGCCGCGAAGTCATTCTCGCGACGCTGCAACCGGGTGACTATATCGGCGAGATGAGCCTGATCGACGACGAGCCGCATTCCGCGACGGTACGCACCGAGATCCAGACCGACGTGCTGATGCTTGACCGCGAAGCGTTCTCGCGCTGCCTGCCCGAGAACGCCTCGATGTCGTACAACATCATGCGCGGCCTGGTGCAGCGCCTGCGCCACGCCGACCGCAAGATCGAATCGCTGGCGCTGATGGACGTCTACGGCCGCGTGGCCCGTTCGCTGATCGAATTCGCCGTCGACGACGGTGACGGCAATTTCAAGATCCGCGACAAGATCTCGCGCCAGGATCTGGCCAAGATGGTTGGCGCATCGCGCGAAATGGTGAGCCGCGTCATGAAGGATCTCGAGGAACGCGGGTTCGTGCAGACTCAGGATGACGGCTCCATGCTGGTCAAGGACCGGCTGTCGTCGCTCACCTGAGTGCCTTGGGCGCCGGGCCGACCTGCGCGTCATTTCCCGATCGCGGAAACCCAGTGCACGATCGGTGACGCGGCACGTTTCCGTTGTAGTCTCCATGGTCGATAGTCACCTCCTGCTGCAAGCATCGGCTGCCGGCAGGCCGCCGCGCTTTTCATGACCTACTCGCTGAACAATCTCCAGTCTTCCAATTCTTCGGTTGCGCCGCCGGTGCGTCTGCGCGCGATGCGATTCGCCCACGAGATCACGTTGATCGCCGGGTTCGTGGCACTTCTGTTCTGGCTTCTCGCGATGCTCAGCTTCACACCTTCGGATGCAGCCTGGTCGACGTCCGGCACCGGCGGCGACGTCAAGAACTGGGGTGGCCGCATCGGCGCCTGGCTTGCCGATGGCAGCTACTACCTGGGAGGCTATTCGATCTGGTGGTGTCTGGTGGCTGGCTTGCGCGTCTGGCTGTCGTCGCTCGCGAGTTGGTTGCGCGGCAGCGAACCATCGACCGGAGGTGTAGAGCCCGTGCCGCTCGGACCGTTCAATCGAAGCCGGGTGGCTTTCTGGTTCGGTCTGATGCTGCTGCTTTGTGCCAGCGCGATGCTGGAATGGTCGCGTCTGTACCGCCTGGAATTTCGGCTACCGGGTCATGGTGGCGGCGTGCTCGGCTACTTCGTCGGTCCGATGAGCGTCAAGTGGATCGGGTTCACCGGTTCTGCGTTGATCGCCATTGCTGCCGGCGTGATCGGCTCAGCGCTCGTGTTCCGTTTCTCGTGGACGCAGATTGCTGAGCGGGTGGGCGGGCGGGTGTATTCGCTCTTCGAATCGCGGCGTGAAAAACGCGAGATTGCGCAGGATCTCGCGATGGGCCGCAAGGCAGTCCGTGAACGTGAAGAGGGTCCGCCGACCGAGCACGGCGACGGTCCTGCGCTGGACGGCGATCCGATCTCACCGCCCACTGCACCGAAAGCGAAGAAGCGTTCGCCCGCACCACCGGTTCACATCGAACCGGCAATGCCCGAGCCGCCTGCGAGCGACCGTGTCGTCAAGGAGCGCCAGAAGCCGCTGTTCCGTGATGCGCTCGACAGCAAACTGCCCCAGGTGGCGTTGCTGGATGCGGCGCAACTGCGTCAGGAAACCGTCTCGCCCGACACGCTCGAGATGACCTCGCGGATGATCGAAAAGAAGCTCAAGGATTTCGGCGTCGACGTGCGCGTGGTACTGGCGTCGCCGGGCCCGGTGATCACACGCTACGAGATCGAACCGGCCACCGGCGTGAAGGGGTCGCAGATCGTAGGGCTCGCGAAGGACCTGGCACGATCGCTGTCGCTGGTGTCGATCCGGGTCGTCGAGACGATTCCGGGCAAGAACTACATGGCGCTCGAACTGCCGAACGCCAAGCGCCAGTCGATCAAGCTCAGCGAGATCCTCGGCTCGCAGATCTATAACGAAAGCAAGTCGATGCTCACGATGGGCCTGGGCAAGGACATCGTCGGCAATCCGGTCGTGGCCGATCTCGCCAAGATGCCGCACGTGCTGGTGGCCGGCACCACCGGGTCGGGCAAGTCGGTCGGTATCAACGCCATGATCCTGAGCCTGCTCTACAAGGCCGAGGCACGCGACGTGCGGCTTCTCATGATCGACCCGAAGATGTTGGAGATGTCGGTCTACGAAGGCATCCCGCACCTGCTGGCGCCCGTGGTCACCGACATGCGGCAGGCCGCGCATGGGCTGAACTGGTGCGTGGCCGAGATGGAGCGCCGCTACAAGCTCATGAGCAAGCTGGGCGTGCGCAACCTGGCGGGCTACAACGTCAAGATCGACGAGGCCAAGGCGCGCGAGGAGTTCATCTACAACCCGTTCAGCCTGACTCCGGACGATCCGGAACCGCTCAAGCGCGAACCGCATATCGTCGTCGTGATCGACGAACTCGCCGACCTGATGATGGTGGTCGGCAAGAAGATCGAGGAACTGATCGCTCGTCTGGCGCAGAAGGCGCGCGCGGCCGGCATTCACCTGATCCTGGCGACCCAGCGGCCCAGCGTCGACGTGATCACCGGCCTGATCAAGGCCAACATCCCGACGCGCATCGCGTTCCAGGTGTCGAGCAAGATCGACAGTCGCACCATCCTCGACCAGATGGGCGCCGAAGCGCTGCTGGGCATGGGCGACATGCTCTACATGCCGAGCGGCACCGGCCTGCCGATGCGGGTGCACGGGGCTTTCGTGAGCGACGAGGAAGTGCATCGCGTCGTGGCCTACCTGAAATCGCATGGCGAGCCCGATTACATCGAAGGCGTGCTCGAAGGGGGAACCGTCGACGGCGACGGCGATCCATCGGGCAGCGATGGCGACGGAGAAAAGGACCCGATGTACGACCAGGCGGTCGAGGTCGTGCTCAAGAACCGCAAGGCGAGCATTTCCCTGGTCCAGCGCCATCTGAAGATCGGCTACAACCGCGCGGCGCGGCTGGTCGAGGACATGGAGAACGCCGGACTGGTGAGCGCGATGAGCACCAGCGGCCAGCGCGAGATCCTGGTCCCGGCGCGCAGCGAATGACATCAGGAATCGGAGCACGATGAGCAAGAAATACGGGGTCGGTTTGTGCCTTGCCGCAGCAGTGGCGGGCGCCTGGGCCAATGATGGGCTGCAGAGCCTGGAAGGCTTCGTCAAGGGCGCGAAGTCGGGTCGTGCCGAATTCACCCAGACGGTGACGGCGCCTTCGCGCGACGGCCAGCCGCCTCGCAGCAAGACGTCGAGCGGCACCTTCGAATTCCAGCGGCCGGGCAAATTCAAGTTCGATTACCGTAAGCCCTTCGCGCAGACCATCGTCGCCGACGGCCAGTCGCTCTGGCTGTACGACGTCGAACTCAATCAGGTCACGCAGCGCAGGCAGGCGCAGGTGCTCGGCGCGACGCCTGCCGCGCTCGTCGCGGCAGCTCCCGACCTGCGTGCGCTACAGGCCGATTTCATCCTCGAATCGGCACCCGAACGCGACGGCCTGCAATGGGCCAAGGCAACGCCCAGGACGAAGGACGGCCAGTTGCAGAGCATCCAGGTCGGCTTTCAGGGCGACGCGCTGGCGGCGCTTGAGATACTCGACAGCTTCGGTCAACGCTCGGTGTTGAAGTTCAGCAAGGTCGAGGTGAACCCGGCGCTCGCGGCAGCGACGTTCGCATTCAAGGCGCCGGCCGGCGCCGACCTGTTGAAGGAGTAGGCGGCGCTTCGATGACCACCGCCCACCAGCCGCTCGCGGAACGCCTTCGTCCGAAGACGCTGGGCGAGGTCGTCGGCCAGCAGCATCTGCTCGGCCAAGGCATGCCGCTTCGCATCGCTTTCGAGTTGGGCCAGCCGCATTCCTGCATCCTGTGGGGGCCGCCCGGTACCGGTAAGACCACCATCGCACGCCTGATGGCCGATGCGTTCGAGGCGCAGTTCCTGAGCATCAGCGCGGTGCTCGGCGGCGTGAAGGACATCCGCGAAGCCGTCGAGCGTGCGACCGTGGTGCGCGACGGGATCGAGCAGCGGCGCACCATCGTGTTCGTCGACGAGGTGCACCGTTTCAACAAGAGCCAGCAGGATGCGTTCCTGCCGCACGTCGAGTCCGGACTCTTCACTTTCATCGGAGCGACCACCGAGAATCCGTCCTTCGAGGTGAATTCGGCCCTGCTCTCGCGCGCCGCGGTCTACGTGCTGCAGCCGTTGACCGAAGACGACCTGCGTCGAATCGTCACGCGCGCGCAGGACATCCGGGCCGTTCCCGCCATCGCATCGGAGGCCATCGACCGGCTCGTCGCCTATGCCGACGGCGATGCGCGCCGGCTCTTGAACACGCTGGAAACCTTGGCGGTGGCCGCCGGTGCCGAGAAGCTCGACGACATCACCGACGCCTGGCTGATGCGCGTGCTCGGCGAGCGCATGCGTCGCTACGACAAGGGTGGCGAGCAGTTCTACGACACCATCAGCGCGCTGCACAAGTCGGTGCGCGGCAGCGATCCGGACGCGTCGCTCTACTGGTTCGTCCGCATGCTCGACGGCGGTGCCGATCCGCGCTACCTGTCGCGCCGTCTGGTCCGCATGGCGGCCGAAGACATCGGGCTGGCCGATCCGCGCGCGTTGCGGCTCGCGCTCGATGCATCGGAGGTCTACGAGCGGCTCGGCACGCCCGAAGGCGAACTCGCGCTGGCCGAATGCGTGATCTACCTCGCGATGGCGCCGAAGTCGAACGCGGTCTACAAGGCCTACAACGAGGTCAAGGCCTTCATCAAGAACGACGGCACGCGGCCGGTGCCGATGCATCTGCGCAATGCGCCGACCAAGCTGATGAAAGAGCTCGACCACGGCAAAGGCTACAGGTACGCGCACGACGAGGAAGGCGGCTTCGCGGCCGGCGAGCGCTACCTTCCGGAGGGGATGGTGGCTCCTGGGTTCTACAGACCCGTGGAGCGCGGGCTGGAGATCCGCATCGCCGAGAAATTGCGCGAGCTCCGCGAGCGCAACGATGAAGCTTCCGACTAGCGGGACCACGCATCCGGCACTTTTCTCCTGATGTGCAGCTCCGACTGGCACGGACGGGGTAAACCCTGCACCGCATGCACCGTTTCGGCGCAATGCCGTAACTACAATCCGCCCAGATTCCCGCCCGGCGCAACATGCTGGCGGGTTTTTTGCTAGATGAACCAACGATGCCGATCGGCATCTCTGTCGAGCTGAAGCACCGTTCAACGGACGCCACACGAAAAAGGGACGCAAATGGAAATCCTGCTGCAGCAGATCATCAACGGGCTGGTCCTGGGCAGCATGTATGCCCTGATCGCGCTGGGCTACACGATGGTGTAC
>JBPBPG010000001.1:0-23731 GCA_050954325.1 Janthinobacterium lividum
GCGGCCCCGCAGACGCTGGGCCGCCACGGCGCTGTTGTTGACGTAGCAGAAGCCGCCCGCGCGGTCGCGGTGCGCATGGTGGCCGGACGGCCGGCACAGGGCGTAGGCCATGTGGTCGCCCGCCAGCACCGCGTCGGCGGCCGCCACCGCGGTGTGGGCCGAACGCAGGATCGACCGCCAGCTGTGCGGCCCGATCGGGCACGACAGGTCGCCGAGGTAGTAGCCGGTGCGCGCGACGAGCGACGGCGACGGGCACGGCGCTCGGTCCACGCCGGGCACGCCGTTGTGGTACGGCGAGAGATTCGGCAGCACCTCGATGCCGGGCTCCAGGCCGAAGACCTTCAGCTCGCGCCACTGGGCGTACGCCGTCTCGACGTAGTCGAGATAGTCGACGCTGTGCACCGCCTCGAGCGGCGCGCGGCCGACGTCCGGCGGCGATGCCAGCGCGATGCCGCGGCCGGCCAGCGCGTCGCGCAGCGCATGCGCGCGGGCGGGCAGGTCGGTCGGCTTGCAGATGCGGCCCACGCGCATGTACTGCTGCGGGTCGTGCAGCAGCTGGTCGTCGGTGAAGAAGGCCTTCATGCGAAGGTTTCCTCGAAGATCGCCATGGCGCGGTCGAAGCGCGCGAAGAGTTCGTCCATCTCGGCCGACGTGGTGACGAGCGGCGGGCAGAAGGCGATCGAGTCGCCCATGGCGCGCACGATCAGGCCTTGCGCCAGCGCGAGTTCGGCCAGCCGTGCGCCGGCCTTCCTCGCGGGGTCGAAGGCCATGCGCTTCGCCGGGTCGGCGTACAGCTCGATGGCGCCGATCAGGCCCACGCCGCGCACCTCGCCGACGTACCGGCGGCCTTCGTGGCCGTGCAGCGCCTTCTGGAACCGTGGCACCAGCGACTTCACATGGGCGAGGATGTTCTCGTCCTCGTAGACCTGCAGCGTCTCGAGCGCGACGGCGCAGGTCACGGGATGGCCCGAGTAGGTGAAGCCGTGGCCGAAGGTGCCGATCCTGCCGCTGTTCGCGGCCACGGCCGCATGCACCTTCTCGTTGAGCATCACGGCCGAGATCGGCACGTAGCCCGAGGACAGCGCCTTGGCCGTGGTGAGGATGTCGGGTTTCATGCCGAAGGTGGTGGAGCCGAACATCTCGCCGGTGCGGCCGTAGCCGCAGATCACCTCGTCGGCGATCAGCAGGACCTCGTACTTCGCCAGCACCGCCTGCACCTTCTCGAAATAGCCGGCCGGCGGCACGATCACGCCGCCGGCGCCCATCACGGGCTCGGCGATGAAGGCGCCGACGGTGTCCGGGCCTTCGGCCAGGATGCGCTGCTCGAGGTTGTCGGCCAGACGGGTCGCGAAGGCTTCCTCGCTCTCGCCGGGCTCGGCGTGGCGGAAATGGTGCGGGCAGTCGACATGCAGGATGCGGTCGATCGGCAGGTCGAAATCGCGATGGTTGTAGACCAGGCCGCTCAGGCTCGCCGCCGCCACCGTCACGCCGTGGTAGGCGTTCCTGCGGGCGATGATCTTCTTTTTGTCCGGCTTGCCGATGGCGTTGTGGTAGTACCAGACCAGCTTCACCGCCGAGTCGTTGGCCTCGGAACCCGAGTTGGCGAAGAACACCTTCGACATCGGCACCGGCGCCAGCGTGAGCAGCTTCTCGGCCAACGCGATGGCGGCCGGGTTGGAGCGGCCGTTGAACGTGTGGTAGCAGGGCAGGCTGTGCAGCGCGTCGCTGCCGGCCTTGGCCAGGCGCGCGTTGCTGAAGCCCAGCGAGGCGCACCACAGGCCCGACATCGCTTCGAGGTAGCGGCGTCCCTGGTCGTCCTCCACGAAGATGCCGTCGCCGCGGCGGATCACCAGCGGGCCGACCTGCGGGTGGCTCGCCAGGTTGGTGAAGGGGTGCAGGTGCGCTGCGATGTCGCTGGCGGAATGTTCGGCGTGGGTGTGTGCGTTCATGGGATGGTTCAGTAGCCGCGCGCCATGTCGACGCGGTTGCGCGGGCTTTCGCCCCGCCGCAACGTTGCGAGGTTCGCCAGCGTCTGCTGCGCGATCACCGACGGATCGGTGCGGGTGGAGATGTGGGGCGTGACCAGGATGCGCGGCTCCCGCCAGAACGGGTGGTCGGCCGGCAGCGGCTCGACCGGGAACGCATCGAGCGTCGCGGCCGACAGTCGGCCGTCCCGCAACGCGGCCAGCAGATCGGCTTCGACCAGGTGATCGCCGCGGCCGACGTTGACCAGATGCGCGCCGCGCGGCAGTCGCGCGAACAATCCGGCGTTCAGGATGCCGTGCGTCCGCGGGGTCAGCGGCAGCAGGCACACCAGCGTGTCGCAGCCGGAGAGGAATTCGTCGAGCTGGTCGTCGCCGTGGAAGCTCCGCACGCCGGCGGGCAGGTCGCTCTTGGCGCTGCGACTCCAGCCGCGCACGGCATAGCCGATGGTGGCGAGGGCTTCCGCGCACGCCCTGCCGAGCGTGCCGAGCCCGGCGATGCCGACACGGTGGTGGCGCGGCGAGACGACCGGCTGCTCCTCCCACCGGTGGGCCACCGAACTCGCCACATAGGCCTGCATGCCGCGATGGCGCTGCACCACGGCCCAGCTCACATAGGCCTTCATGCCGGCGGCCATCGTGGTGTCGACGATCCGGCACAGCGGCAGGTCGCGCGGCAGGTCGGGATCGGCCGCGATGTGATCGATGCCGGCGGCGAGCGACTGGATCAGCTGCAGGTTCGGCAACTGCGCGAGCAGCCCGTGCGGCGGAAACCAGCAGACGGCGATGTCGATGTCCTCCACCGGCCCCAGCGACGCGGTATCCCGGCCCATTCGCAGGTCGATGCCCGGAAACGCCTTGCGGAAGGCGTCGGCGAGGTAGCCCAGGTCGAGCACCGCGCTCAGCAGCGCGACGCAGGGCAGGGCGGTCGGCGTGCGGTCGGCGGTCACGCGGGCACCGGCGCGGCGAGGCGCGGGACCGCCTCGATCAGCTTGCGCGTGTACGGGTGCTGCGGATCGCCCAGCACCTTGTGCGTCTCGCCGTACTCGACCATCACGCCGCGCTGCATCACGGCGATGTGGTCGCACATCTGTCCGGCCACGCGCAGGTCGTGGGTGATGAACACCATCGCCAGCTTGAACCGCTCGCGCACCTGGGCGAAGAGTTCGAGCACCTGCGCCTGCACCGACACGTCCAGGGCCGACACCGGCTCGTCGGCGACCAGCAGTTCCGGCTGCATCGCCAGTGCGCGGGCGATGCCCACGCGCTGGCGCTGCCCGCCGGAGAACTCGTGCGGATAGCGGCTGGCCGCGTCGGGCCCGAGGCCCACCAGCTGCAGCAGCTCCGCAGTGCGCGCCAGGGCCTCGGCCCTGCTCACGCCCTGCGCGATCGGGCCGCCGGCGATGGCCGCGCCGATGCGGTGGCGCGGGTTGAGCGAGGCGTACGGGTCCTGGAACACCATCTGTATGCGCCCGGCGGCCTCCTTGCGAAAATTGCCGTTCTGCGCAAGGTTGCGCCCCTTGAACAGGATCCGCCCGGTGTCGAAGGGCGCCAGGCCGACCAGGCAGCGTCCGACGCTCGACTTGCCCGATCCCGATTCGCCGACCAGCCCCAGCGTTTCGCCGCGACGCAGGTCGAAGCTGATGTCCTTCGCCGCCTGCACCGAACGGCCGCGCCGGAACGGGCCGTTGCCCGAGACGTAGGTCTTGCACAGGTCCTGGACCTGCAGCACGTAGGGCGCGTCGTCGGTCGGCGTCGCGCGCCCGGCGATGCCGGTCGGGATCGCGTCGATCAGCTTGCGCGTGTAGGGATGCGCGGGCGCGTCGAGCACGTCGCGCGCCGCGCCGGCCTCCACCACCCTGCCGGTCTGCATCACGACGACGTGGTCGGCGATCTCCGACACCACGCCGAAATCGTGCGTGACGAAAAGCACCGCCGTGCCGCGGCGCTGCTGCAGCCCGCGCACCAGCGTCAGGATCTGCGCCTGCGTGGTGACGTCGAGCGCCGTCGTCGGCTCGTCGCAGATCAGCAGCAGCGGTTCCAGGACCAGGGCGCAGGCGATCATCACGCGCTGCCGCTGGCCGCCCGACAGACGGAACGGATAGCTGTCGATCGCGAGTTCCGGGTCGGGCAGGCCCACATCGGCCAGCGCGGCGAGGATGCGGCGGCGTTTCTCCGCGGCCGGGACGCGGCCGTGCGCATCGAACACCTCGCCGATCTGCTCGCCGATGCGCATCACCGGGTTCAACGCCGTCATCGGCTCCTGGAACACCATGCCGATTCGGCGACCGCGCAGCTCGCGCATCCGCGTCTCGCTCAGCGTCAGCAAGTCGGTGCCCTCGAACAGGATCCTGCCGGCCACCGGACGGACCCGCGGTTGCGGCAGCAGGCCCATCACCGCATTGGCGATCATCGACTTGCCCGAGCCCGACTCGCCGACCACGCACAGCGTCTGGCCGGACATGACCGACAGCGACGCGCCTTCGACGGCCAGCGGCCGGTCGGCGCCCGCGGGCAAGCAGATGTCCAGACCCTGGATCTCCAGCACGGGGCGCGTCATTTCGTCCTTCCGCCGCTGCGGGTGTCCAGGCCGTCGTTGAGGCCTTCGCCGACCAGGTTGAGCGCGAGCACCGTCAGCACGATCGCCAGGCCGGGAAACAGCGCCATCCACCAGGCCTGGCGCAGCACCGTGCGCGCCGAGCCGACCATGTAGCCCCAGCTCATCCGGTTCGGGTCGCCCAGCCCGAGAAAGCTCAGGCTCGATTCGAGCAGGATCGCCGTCGCCACCATCAGCGACGCCATCACGATGATCGGCGACATCGCGTTGGGCAGGATCTGCGTGAGGATGATGCGGGCGGTCGACTGGCCGGCCAGCAAGGCCGCCTGCACGAAATCGCGCTGGCGCAGCGTGAGGAACTCGCCGCGCACCAGGCGGGCCACCGGCGGCCACGAGACGATGGCGATGGCCGTGACGATCGAGGTCACCGAGGGCTGGAAGATGGCGACCAGCACGATCGCCAGCGCGAAGCTCGGCACCGCCTGGAAAAGCTCGGTGAAGCGCATCAGCGTGGCGTCGATCCAGCCGCCGAAGTAGCCCGAGATGGCGCCGACGGTCACGCCAATGAGCAACGCCACGACGGTCGAGACCACCCCGATCAGCAGCGAGATGCGCGCCCCGTGGATCACGCCGGAGAGGATGTCGCGGCCGAGGGTGTCGGTGCCCATCGCGAAACCGGGTTCGGTCCAGGGCCGCAGGAACGGCTGCTGCACCATGCCCCACGGATCGTTGCTGGCGATCCAGGGTCCGAAGAGCGCGACGACGGCGACGACCAGCAGCACCGCGAGGCCCGCCACCGCGCCCTTGTTGCGGCAGAAGCGCCGCCAGAAAGGACTCTTGAGGGTCATGACAGCTCGATTCGCGGGTCGACCAGCGTGTAGACCAGGTCGGTGATGAGGTTGAACAGCACGGCCATCGCCGCGGTCACCAGGAAGGCGCCGAGCAGCAGGCTGTAGTCGCGCTGGAGCAGCGCGTCGAACATGAGCCGCCCGAGACCGGGCCAGGCGAACACGGTCTCGGTGAGCACCGCGCCGCCGATCAGGCCGCCGGCCTGGATGCCGGCGAGCGTGACGACCGGCAGCAGCGCGTTGCGCAGCACGTGCGCGCGCAGGATGCGCCCGGGCCGGACGCCCTTGGCGCGTGCGGTCTTCACGAAATCCATCCGCGCCACCTCGATCATGGTGGCGCGCGTCATGCGCGCGTAGACCGCCATGTAGAACAGCGCCAGCGTCATCACCGGCAGGATCAGGTGCAGGAACCGGTCCCAGGCCAGCGCCGTCCCGGTCGCGCCCGAGCCGACGGTGTCGTAGCCGAAGCCCGGCAGCCAGTCGAGCTGCACCGTGAACACCAGCACCGCCATCAGCGCCAGCCAGTAGAGCGGCGTGGCGTAGAACACCAGCGCCACCGTCGTGATGGCGCTGTCGATCCAGGTTCCCGCCTTGCGCGCCGACAGCGCCCCGAGCGTGACGCCGAACAGCAGCGACAGCACGAACGCGCTGCCGGTCAGCAGCAGCGTGGCCGGCAGGCGCTGCAGGATCAGGTCCAGAACGGGCTGCTGCTGCCGGTAGGAGAAGCCGAGGTCCAGCCTCACCACCTTGCCCAGGTACGTGCCCAGCTGGGTGGCGAGCGGCTTGTCGAGCCCGAACTGGGTGCGCAACTGGGCCACGAACTGGGCGTCAGACGCGCCCGCCTCGCCGGCCATCACCGAAACCGGATCGCCGGGTGCCGCGTGCACCAGCATGAAGTTGACCGTGGCGATCAGCATGATCGCCAACAGACCCTGCAGCACGCGGGTCGTCATGAACTGCAGGCGCTTCATGTCAGGCGATCGAGGCCGTGCCCAGGCTGTCGTTCAGGCCGATCGCCGAACTCACCAGGTTGGCGATCCTGGTGCGGTAGAGCGTCGGGAAATTGATCTCGTAGAGCCAGGCGACCGGCACTTCGTCGAGCAGGATCTTCTGTGCCTCGAGGTAGATCGCCTTGCGCTTCTCGGGATCGGCTTCCTTGCCGCCGGCTTCGAACAGCGCATCGATCTTGGGGTTGGAGTAGCCCTCGACGTTGTTGAACGGCGATCCCTTGGCGATGTTGGCGGTCGTGTAGTTGCGCGCCACGCCCAGCGCCGGATCCCCGTACTGGTAGACGTAGGTGAAGGCGAGGTCGTAGTCCCACTCGTTGAGCTTCTGGTTCCAGCCGGCCACGTCGGTCGCGACCATCTCGATCTTCACCCCGGCCTGGGCCAGGTTCTGGCGCAGGATCTCCGCCGAGCGCGACCAGGTCTCGCCGTAGGGCAGCGGCAGCAGGCGCAACGTCTCGCCCTTGTAGCCGGCCTCGGCCAGCAGCTTCCTGGCCGTCTCGAGGTTGCGCGGGTACTTGGCGACATCGGTGCTGTAGAACTTGATGTTGCTGTTGAACGGGCCGGTGGCCGGCTTGGCGAAGCCCTGCCAGGCCACCTTGCAGATCGCCTCGCGATCGATGGCGAACATCAGCGCCTGCCGGAACTTGACGTTGTCCATCGGCGCCTTGCGGTTGTTGATCCACATCCACGCGTGCGGCGCGAAGAATTCCCAGCCCTTGGTCGTCACGGCTGCACCGGGCAGCTTGGACAGGCGTTGCACGTCGAAATATTCCACCGCACCGCCCGGCACCACGTCGATCTTTCCGGACTCGAAGGCCGCCGCACGCGAGGCCGCGTCGGGAATGACGTGGAAGTAGAGGCTCTCGACCAGCGGCACGTCCCTGACGTGGTACTTGTCGTTGGCCACCAGCTGGATGTAGCTGCCCTTGACCCACTCCTTGAACTTGAACGGGCCGGTGCCGATCGGCGTCGCGTTCGCCGGGTTGGTGGCGAAGTCGGTGCCTTCGTAGACGTGCTTGGGGATCATCGGCATGCTGCCGACCTCGAAGATGCCCAGGAACGGCCCGAAGGGGTACTTGAGCCTGAATTCCACGGTCAGCGGATCGAGCGCCTTGATGCTTTCCACCGCCGCCAGGTTGGCGCGCAGGCGGGCGTGCGTCTTGCGCAGGAACACGTCCGCCGAGAAAACCACGTCGGCGGACGTGAAGGGCTTGCCGTCGTGCCACGTGACGCCTGGCTTGAGCTTGAACGTGAAAAGCGTCGCTTCCTTGTTCGATGTCCAGGAGGTCGCGAGGCCCGGCAGCGGACTGATTTTCTCGTCGTAGCGCAGCAGGCCTTCGTAGATGTTGCCCGCCACCAGCTGCGTGGGCGCGTTCTGCGTGATGCCGACCATCAGGCTGGGCGGCTCGGGCTGCACGACCACGTTGATCGTGCCGCCCTTCCTGCCCGCGGCCAGCAGGTGGAGCGGGACACCCGCGAGCGTGAAGCCGGCGGCCGTGGCGGCGCCCATTCGGATGAGATTGCGACGTTTCATGGGCACGGATTCCTGGGCGCTCTTTGCGAGCGTGAGTGGACGAAGAGGAAAGGCGAGGGGAATGGAGGAGGGTGCGGCGATCAGTGGCGGAACGACGTGGCCGGCAACGGCTCGATACGCTGGAGCATGGCGCGCCATTCGCGCGCATACGGGTCGTCGCTGCCGGGTTCGAGGGTGGTTTCGCCGCCTTCGTACTGGCGGGCGGTCTTCTCGCGCACCTCGGCGGAGACCGGCCGGATCGCCTCGCCGGTGGCCTGGATGGCCAACTGCACGCGGCAGGCACGCTCCAGGTTCAGCATCAGGATGAAGGCTTCCGAAATCGTGCGGCCGAGCGTCAGCAGGCCGTGGTTGCGCAGGATCAGCGCACGCGCGGTGGTGCCCAGGTCGGCGACCAGGCGGTCGCGCTCCTCGTGGTCGAGCGCTATGCCTTCGAACTCGTGATAGACGACGCGATCGTGGAACTGCAGTGCCCACTGGTTGCAGGGCTGCAGTCCGCATGCGAGCGACGACACGCCCACGCCGGCGACGGTGTGCGTGTGGAGCACGCAGGCCGCGTCGTGGCGTGCCGCATGCACGGCGCTGTGGATCGTGAAGCCGGCCGGGTTCACGTCGTGGGGCGTGTCATCCAGCACGCGACCCTGGAGGTCGATCTTGACCAGCGAAGAGGCCGTGATGTCCCGGAACAGCATGCCGAACGGATTGATCAGGAACTGGTCGTGCGCGTTGGGCACCCGCGCGGAGATGTGCGTGTAGATGCTGTCGTCCATGCCGTAGTGGGCGACCAGCCGGTAGGCCGCGGCAAGGTCCTGGCGGACCTGCCACTCGTCTTCGGGAACGGTCTGGGGGAGGCGTGGTGAAGGCGCTTGCATCGCGGGCTCCTGGTGCGAAAAACTGTCGACAGTCAACTGACGACGTTGATGCAGCAAATTGCATGCCTGCTTTTTCGCACCGATGCGACGACGCTCGAAAACCCTTGCCGGCCGATTTGCGCGCGTCGGCCGGCTCCGCGATCACGGTTTCCGCGGTTCAGGTCCGACGATTCAGTCCGCACCAGCGCGCCATGAAGACGGCCAGCACCGAAGCCGTCCGCATGAGGCTGTCGATCGATACCCATTCGTCGATGCCGTGGATGTTGCCGCCGCCCGAAGGCCCGTAGCAGACGGCCGGGGTGTCGCCGTAGAGGTTGAAGAACTTGGCGTCGGTCGTGCCGGTGAAGGCGTTCGGCACCGCGTCCCGGCCGACGACGTCCTTGTGGCAGCGGGCGAGTTCGACGACCACCGGCGCATCGCCCGGCACCTCGCAGCCGTCGGCCTGGAAGCCTTCGTAGACGATGCGGTAGTCGAGCGCCGCGTGCGCGGGATGGGCCTGGTGGGCGGCAGCGAGCAAGGCTTCGACCTGGGTCTTGACCGCGCCGACCTTCATGTCGGGATAGAAGCCGATCCGGATGTCGGCGCGGCATGCGGACGGCACCGACGAAGCCCATTCGCCGCCGGTGATCCTGCCGAGGTTGAAGTTCACCGGATGGCTGTGATGCGCGAAGGCGCGGTAGCGCGCCGACGGTGCGTTCCAGCGGCTTTCGAGTTTTTTCAGTTCGCCGAAGAGGTAGGTCGTGAAATCGATCGCGCCCACGCCGGTCTGGGCCACCGAGGCGTGCACCGGCTTGCCCAGCACCTCGATGGCGAGCCACAGCACACCCAGCTGGCAGGTCGTGATCCCATCGCCCGAGATGGGCTCGGGGATGATGGCGGCGTCGGCGCGATAGCCTTCCAGCAGACACGCCAGCGCGCCGTTGCCGGTGCACTCCTCCTCGATCACCGACTGGAAATACACCGGCGCTGCCGGCTCCAGCCCGATCGATCGGAGTGCCCGGTAGGCCATCGTGTAGGCCACGATGCCCGCCTTCATGTCGGAGGCACCGCGCCCGTAGAGGCGGTCGCCGTCGATCACCGGCAAGAACGGGGGGTGTGTCCAGAGCACCTCGGCACCGGTCGGAACGACGTCGATGTGGCCGTTGAAGATGAGCGAGCGGCCTTTGCCCGGCCCGCGAGGTCGGTGTGTGCCCACCACGTTGGTGCGCCCGTCGTACGAGACGATGGAAGGCGAGTAGCCGGGATGCGCACGCAGCCTGGTCTCGTCGATCCGGAATTCGTGCACGTGCAGTCCGGCCGACTCGAACGTGTCGGCCATGTAGCGTTGCGCGCTCTGCTCGTGCCCCAGCAACGAGGGATGCGATACCAGTGCCTGCAGCATGACGACGGCATCGGCGCGCAGCGCCTGCGCGGCGGCGACGATGGCGGATTGGTCCGCGACGACTTCTTCGGTGGTGGTGGTGTGTGGCATGGAAGGCATTCTTCCACCGCGACCACCGCCAGTGCGTGATCTATGCGCCCGGAGCGGGTCGCAGTACCGCGTCGACCAGTGCCTTGACGAAGGCACGGTCGAGCCCGTCGAGGCCGAACTGGCAGCGGTAGAAGATCGTCCCGTAGATCTGGTCGTACAGGACTTCGGCCGGCCGATGGGCGACGATGCTGCCGTCGCTCTGGCCGCGCCGTATGACCGAGAGCCCGAGATCGCGTCGGATGCGCAGATAGCGCTCGACGAACAGGTCGGAGTTGCCGTGCTCCGCGAGGCACTCCGCCAGCACCGCGAGCTGCACGCGCCCGAGGTCGCCCTGCAGGGCGGCCAGATAACGCACCACATGGGCGCGGATCGCCTCCAGAGGCGGGGCGGTTTCCGACAGCGGCAGCAGCGCCGTCGCCTGCCGGAGGTAGGCGTCGATCAGCAGATGGAGCCGGCTCGGCCACCACTTGTAGATCGTCATCTTCGACACGCCGGACGCAGCGGCGATCGCCTGGATGCTCGTGCCGCGCAGGCCGGACCCGGCACTCAGGCGGTATGCCGCGTCGAGCACGGCGGCGGTCGCGAGTTCCGAACGGGGTCGCCCGGGGCGGCGTGGGCCCTCCATGGTCATGGCATTGGCACGCATGTTGCGTACGGCAATTAATGTACGGTCAGTATAGATATGAACATGAAACCTGAACACGAAGTCTACGAGGCGTCGGACGTGAAGCTGCAGTGCGGTCGCGTTCTGCCGCGCATGACGCTCGTCTACAAGACCTTCGGCACGCTGGCCGAGGACAGGTCGAACGTCATCCTCTACCCCACGTCGTACAGCGCCCAGCACACCGACACGCAGTTCATGGTCGGCGACGGTGCCGCCCTGGATTCTTCCCGCTACTTCGTCGTCATCCTGAATCTTTTCGGCAACGGACTGTCGAGTTCGCCCTCGAACACGCCATCCGAGCTGCCGGACGCACCTTATCCGCAGGTCACCGTGCACGATGCGGTGCGGGTGCAGCGTCGGATGCTCGCCGAAGTGTTCGGCATCGACCGCATCGCGCTCGTCTACGGCTGGTCGATGGGCGCCATGCAGGCCTATCACTGGGCGGCGATGTATCCGCAGGCGGTGGAGCGCATCGCCGTCGTCTGCGGGTCCGCGCGCTGCGCGCCGCACAACCGCGTCTTCATCGAGGGCGCGGCGCACGCGCTGAAGGCCGACCCGGCATACCGCGACGGGGTTTTCAGCGAACCTCCGCTGCGCGGACTGAAGGCCATGGGACGCGTCTATGCCGGCTGGGCCCTGTCGCAGACGTTCTACCGGCAGGCGTTGTGGCAAACCTTCGGTGCCACCTCGATCGAGGATTACCTGACGCGCTTCTGGGACCGCAATTTCGCACGCCGCGACGCCGCGGACCTGCTGGCCCAGTTCTGGACCTGGCAGCACGGCGACATCAGCGACAACGACCTCTACCACGGCGACCTGCCCAAGGCACTGGCCGCCATCCGCGCGCGCGCGCTGCTGATGCCGGGCGACCACGACCTCTACTTCCAGGTCGACGACAACCGCCTCGAAATGCAGCACCTGCAAAACGCCGAACTGGTGCCGATCCCGTCGGTCTGGGGTCACCGTGCCGGCAATCCGACGCACCAGCCCGCGGACCGCGCCTTCATCGAGCACCACGTGAAAGCCCTGCTGGCGTCCGAATCGCCGCTGCATTGACATGACCGCAACCACACCCTTTCGCCTCAGGGCGAGTGAACTCAAGCCGCTGGCCGTCCGCAGCAACGGGCCGGCGGCACGCCATGCGCTCGGCCACTTCGGCGCCATCGCGCTCGCCGGCGTCGCCGTGTGGCATTCCCTCGGGACGGTCTGGGCCGCGCCGTTGACGATCCTGCTCGGCTACATGCTCGCCTTCCTGTTCAACGCGGAGCACGAGGCGGCGCACCAGACGGCTTTCCACACCCGTCTCTACAACAACCTGCTCGGTCACGCCGCAGGCCTGGTGATCGTTCTGCCCTACGGGTACTACCGCGTCTTCCATTGGGATCACCACCGCTACACGCAGGACCCCGACAGGGACCCCGAACTGGCGATGCCGTTGCCCGAAAGCCGGCTCGGTCTGTTTTGGTACATGACCGGTCTGCCGAACTGGCGTGACCGCCTGCGCATGCTCTTCGTGCACGGGGTGGCGGGCCGCGTCACCGCGCGCTGGGTTCCCGCCGAGCAGCGACGCAGCATCGTCGTCGAAGCACGCTGCTACCTGGCCGTCTACGCCGTCGTCATCGCGGCGTCGATCGCCACCCGCTCGCTGGCGGCGCTGTGGCTGTGGATCGTGCCCGTGATGATTGGCCAGCTGTTCCTGCGCCCCTACCTGCTCGCCGAGCACACCGGCTGTGCGCGCTCGTCCAACATGCTCGAGAACACGCGAACGACCTATACCAACGCGTTCGTTCGTTTCTTCGCGTGGAACATGCCCTACCACGTCGAGCACCATGCCTACCCGGCGGTGCCGTTCCACGCCCTGCCGAAACTGAACGCGCTGCTGGGCGAGCACATCACGCACAACGGCCGCGGCTACCGCGCATCGACCGCTTCGGCGCTGAGCCACCTTCGCGCGCGCGGCCAGTCCGTTGTCGCACCGCCCCCGGATCCCCCGTCATCTCCCTCCTGAAGGAACGCTCCATGAACGCATTCAAGAAGAGCCTGGCCGCCCGACTGCTCTGGGGCGCGGTCGCCCTTGCCGGCCTGACGGCTGCGAACCCCGCCGCGGCACAGGAACGGCCGGTGAGCGGCGGGACGCTCAACATGCTGGTGCAGCCCGAGCCGCCGTCGCTGATGCTCGGCCTGAACCAGCTCGGCCCGACGCAGTTCGCGGCGACCAAGATCTACCAGTCGCTGCTCGCCTACGGGCCCGACCTGAAACCGCAACCGTCGCTGGCGTCCTCGTGGACGATCTCTCCCGACGGACTGACCTACACCTTCGTGCTGCAGAAGAACGTGAAGTGGCACGACGGCAAGCCGTTCACCTCGGCCGACGTGGTCTTCAGCGCCGACAAGTTCCTGCGCGAGGTGCACCCGCGCATGCGGGCGCTCATGAACCAGCGCGTCGCCTCGGTGACGGCCGACGGCGACGACAAGGTCGTCTTCAGGCTCAAGGAACCGTTCAGCCCGTTCATCTACGCGTTCGAGGTGTCGACGATGCCGATGATCCCGAAGCACCTCTACGACGGCACCGACTACCGCAACAACCCGGCCAACAACACGCCCGTCGGCACGGGTCCGTTCAAGCTGAAGGAGTGGCGGCGAGGCTCCTATATCCATCTGGTCAGGAACCCCGAATACTTCAAGCCGGGCCAGCCCTATCTGGACGAGATCTACCTGCGCGTCATTCCCGACGCGGCGTCGCGCGCGGTGGCCTTCGAACGCGGCACGGTCGACGTGCTGCGTGGCGGCGACGTGGAGAACTTCGAGGTGCGGCGCCTGCAGAAGCTGTCCGGCGTGACGGTGACCACCGCCGGCTGGGAAATGTTCTCGCCGGTGCTGTGGTTGCAGTTGAACCTGCGCAAGCCGCCGTTCGACAACAAGATGGTGCGTCAGGCCATCATGCATGCGATGGACCGCAACTTCATCCTGAAGAACATCTACTTCGGACTCGGCAAGCTGGCCACCGGTCCCTTCTCGTCGAACACGCTCTACTACGACAAGAACGTCACCGACTATGCCTACGACATGGGGCTGGCCAAGAAGATGATCGCCGAGGCCGGCATCAAGCCGGGCGACTACACCCTGCGCATGCTGCCCGTGCCCTACGGTTCGGTGTGGGACCGGCTGGCGGAATACACCAAGCAGCAGATGGAGCAACTAGGCTTCAAGGTCGCGATCGAGCCGACCGACCCGGCCGGATGGGGCAAGAAGGTCTCCGACTGGGACTTCGACATGACCATGAACTTCCTGTACCAGTACGGCGACCCTGCCATCGGCGTGGCGCGCAACTACGTCTCGACCAACATCGTCAAGGGCACGCCTTTCGGCAACAACCACGGCTACGTCAACCCGGAGGTCGACCGCCTGTTCGGCGCCGCCCCGGTGGCGACGAGCGCCGACGCCCGGCAGCGCATGTACAGCGAGGTGCAGCGCATCCTGGTCGACGACGTGGCCGTCGTCAACCTCGTCGAGCTCCAGTACGCCACGCTGTACCGGAACAAGATCCACAACCTGGTCACCACCGGGATCGGCCTCAACGAGACGCTCGACAGCGTCTGGATCGGCAAGTAGGCGGCGGCGCGGACGGGCCCGGAGTGGAAACGATCGAATTTCTGGCCAGGCGCCTGTCGAAGGCCGCTTTTGTGGTGGTCGGCGTCGTGGTGCTCAATTTCCTGCTCATCCATCTCGCGCCTGGCGATGCGGCGACGGTGATGGCGGGGGAGTCGGGTGCCGGCGACCCGCTTTTTCTCGAACAGCTGCGCAGGCAGTTCGGCCTCGACCAGCCGCTGTACGTACAGCTCTGGCTCTACCTCAAGGGCGTGCTGACCTTCGACATGGGCATGTCGTACCGCAACAACCTGCCCGTGAGCGAGCTCATCCTCGACCGGCTGCCGGCGACCCTGCTGCTCAGCCTGTCGGCCTTCGTGTTCTCGCTGGTGCTCGGCGTGACGCTCGGGGCGCTGGCGGCCGCCCGGCGCGGCAAGCTCGCCGACTCGATCGTCATGTCGGGTGCGCTGCTGTTCTACGCGACGCCGCTGTTCTGGGTTTCGCTGATGGCCATGCTGGTGTTCTCGATCCGGCTCGACTGGCTGCCGCCCTTCGGCATGGAAAGCATCGGCGCGGGCTTCACCGGCGCGGCGCGTGCCTGGGACATCGCCCAGCACATGGTGCTGCCGGTGGTCACGCTGGGCCTTTTCTTCACCGCCATCTACACGCGGCTGACGCGTGCCACGATGCTCGAGGTGGCGTCGCTCGACTTCGTGAAGACCGCGCGCGCCAAGGGCGTGCCACCGGGGCGGATCCAGCGCCGCCACATCCTGCGCAACGCGATGCTGCCGGTGTTCACTTTCGCCGGCATCCAGACCGGCCAGATCCTCGGCGGCGCCGTGCTCACCGAAACCGTGTTCGCATGGCCCGGCATCGGCCGCCTGATGTTCGACGCGCTGCTGCAGCGCGACTACCCCGTGCTGCTCGGCGCCTTCCTCGTGACGTCGGTGCTCGTGGTCCTCGTCAACCTGCTGACCGACGTGCTCTACCGTTTCGTCGATCCACGTATCGAGGCGGCAGCATGAGCCCCTTCATGCGCCGTTTCGCACGCAACAAGGGTGCGGTCGTCGGTCTGGCGATCGTGCTGCTGGTGTGCATCGTGGCCCTGGCGGCCGGCACCGTGTTCCCCGAGAGCCCGTGGAACGCATCCGGCGAGCCGCTGCTCGATCCGCTCGTCGACTCCGCCCACTGGCTCGGCACCGACATGCTCGGCCGCGACATCGCTGCCGGACTGGCGCACGGCACCCGCGTATCGCTCCTGGTCGGGCTGGTGAGCACGGCGGTGGCCACCTTCATCGGCATCTCGGTGGGTGCGGTCGCGGGCTATTACGGTGGCCGCATCGACGACGTGCTGATGCGCCTGACCGAGTTTTTCCAGACGATTCCGACGCTGGCCATGGCCGTGGTGCTGGTGGCCATTTTCCAGCCGACGCTGACGTCGATCGTCTCGGCGATCGCCATCGTCTCCTGGCCTCCGGTGGCGCGTCTGGTGCGCGGCGAGTTCCTGTCGCTGCGCTCGCGCGAATTCGTGCAGGCGGCGGTCGTCATCGGCCAGAGTTCGCCGCGAATCATCTTCACGCAGATCCTGCCCAACACGATGTCGCCGATCATCGTGACGGCCTCGCTGATGATCGCCACCGCCATCCTCACCGAATCGGCCCTTTCGTTCCTCGGCCTCGGCGACCGCAATCTCATGAGCTGGGGTTTCATGATCGGCGCCGCCCGCACCATGATCCGCGAGGCCTGGTGGATGAGCTTCCTGCCCGGCCTGGCGATCCTGCTCACCGTGCTCGCCGTCAACCTCATCGGCGAGGGCCTGAACGACGCGCTGAACCCGCACCTGCGGTCGCGGGATGCCTCATGAGCACCGCTGCCACGCCCCTTCTGCAGATCGAGAGTCTGTCGGTGCCCATTCCCGGCGGCGGCGACCGCCGGTATGCGGTGCGCGATCTGAGCCTGACGCTTCACGCGGGCGAGATCCTCTGCGTGGTCGGGGAATCGGGTTCGGGCAAATCGATGTGCGCCAACGCCGTCATGGGCCTGCTGCCCGAGACGCTGAAACCGTCTGCCGGCCGCGTGCTGTTCCAGGGCCGCGACCTGCTGCAGATGGGCGAGCCCGAATTGCGGGCGCTGCGCGGCACGGCGCTGGGCATGATCTTCCAGGAGCCGCTGTCGGCGCTGAACCCGGTGATGCGGGTCGGCGCGCAGATCGCCGAGGTGCTGCAGGTGCACGGCATCGTCGATCCCGCCGAGGTGTCGCGGCGCGTGCTCGAACAGCTCGAGTTCGTCGGGCTGCCGGAGCCCGCGGTGCTGCGCCATGCCTACCCGTTCCAGCTGTCGGGCGGCCAGCGTCAGCGGGTGATGATCGCCATGGCCCTGGCGCTCGGGCCGGCCTTGCTGATCGCCGACGAGCCTACCACCGCGCTCGACGTCACGACGCAGGCGCAGATCCTGGCGCTCATCCGGTCGATCCAGCGCGGCAAGTCATCCGGCGGCCGCACGGCCGCCGCCATGGGCGTGCTCTTCATCACCCACGACTTCGGCGTTGTCGCCGAGATCGCCGACCGTGTGGCCGTCATGGAGCACGGCGTGCTGGTCGAGGTGGGCACGACCGAACAGGTGCTCGATGCGCCGATGCATCCCTACACGCGGCGCCTGATCGCCGCGGTGCCGCGGCGGCGCGTGGACGAAGCCGTGCCGATCGCCGCCGCCGAGCCGGTGCTCGACGTGCGCCATCTGAAGAAAAGCTATGTCGGCCGCGGTGGCTGGTTCGCGGCGAAGCGGGTGGTCCGCGCCGTCGACGACGTCAGTTTCTCCATCCGCCGTGGCGAGACGCTCGGCATCGTCGGCGAATCGGGCTCGGGCAAGTCGACCATCGGCAAGTGCCTGCTGAAGCTGGTGGAGGTCGACAGCGGCGAGATGCGCTTCGAGGGCCACGACATCGCCCGGCTCACGGCGCGCCAGTTCCGGCCGCTGCGTCGCGACATCCAGATGATCTTCCAGGACCCGTTCGCATCGCTCAACCCGCGCCAGACGGTCGGCCGGATCATCAGCGACGGCCCGGTCGCCGCCGGCGCGACGCGACACGAGGCCGAACGGCAGGCGCTCGCGCTGCTCGACCGGGTCGGCCTGGACGCGTCGGCGTTCTCGCGCTTTCCGAACCAGTTCTCCGGCGGCCAGCGCCAGCGCATCGGCATCGCCCGTGCCCTGGCGCTCGGCCCGAAGGTGCTGGTGGCCGACGAAGCGGTTTCGGCGCTCGACGTCTCGGTGCAGGCGCAGGTCCTGGCGCTGCTGCACGAACTGCAGCAGCAACTGCGCATCGCGCTCGTTTTCATCACGCACGACCTGCGCGTGGCGGCGCGGATCTGCGACTCGGTGCTGGTGATGCACCGCGGCCAGGTGGTCGAGCGCGGAAGCCCGCGGCAAATCTTCGACCGGCCGCAGCACGCTTACACGCAGCGTCTCATCGCGGCCGTGCCGGGGCAGCGGTGGAATCCCACGCAAGCCGTCGTCGAGGCGTTTCCAGACGCGACGGCGCAGGCAGTTTCCTGAGAAGGGCCACATGTCCACGATCCAGTACCTGACGCAGATCGAATTCGGCGCCGGCGTCCTGCGCATGCTTCCTGCCGCGCTGCAGGCGCTGGGCGTGCGCCGGCCGCTGCTGGTGACCGACCGTGGCATCGTCGCCGCGGGGCTGGTCGACCGCGTCTGCGCCACGCTGCCGGCCGAGATGACGCTGCAGCGCTACCTCGACACCCCGGCCAACCCGACGGAGGCCGCCGTGGAGGCGGCCACGGCGCTGTACCGCGAAGGCGGCTGCGACGGCATCGTCGCCGTCGGCGGCGGCTCGCCGATCGACCTCGCCAAGGGCGTCGCCCTGATGGCCACCCACCCCGGCGCACTGGGCCGCTACGCCGGCATGGCGGCGTTGCCGCTGATCGGCGCGCAGGCCGCGCCCATCGTTGCCGTGCCTACCACCGCCGGCACCGGCAGCGAGGTCGGCCGCGGCGCCCTGCTCTGCCTGCGCGACGGCCGCAAGCTCGTCGTCGTCAGCCCGCACCTGCTGCCCAGGCGCGCGATCTGCGATCCCGAACTCACCCTGACCATGCCGCCGGCGATGACCGCCGGCACCGGCATGGACGCCTTCACGCACTGCGTCGAGACCTTCCTGTCGCCGCGCTTCAATCCGCCCGCCGACGCCATCGCGCTCGACGGCGCGGCGCGCGCCTGGCGCTGGATCGAGCGCGCCGTCGCACACCCGGCCGATCTCGAGGCGCGCACCGAGATGATGGTCGCAGGCGTCCACGGCGGTCTGGCGTTCCAGAAGGGACTGGGCGCCGTGCATGCGCTGGCGCACCCGCTGGGCGCGTTCACCGAGCCGCTGCTGCACCACGGTACGGTCAACGCCGTGCTGCTCCCCGTGGTGCTGCGCTACAACGCGGCGCATGTCGGCGACAAGTTCGCGCGTCTGCGGGCGGTGTTCGGTCTGCCCGCCGATGCCGACCTTCCGGCGGCGGTGGGCGCGTTGTGCGAGCGCATCGGCATGCCGCCATCGCTGAAAGCGATGGGCGTGCCGGCGGGCGTGCGCGACGGCGTCATCGCCGGCGCGCTCGCCGACCACTCGCTGCCCACCAATCCGCGGCCGCTCGACGAGGCCGCGCTGTGCCGGCTCTTCGACGAGGCGATGGCATGAAAGGCGTCCCTGCGGCGCCTGCGGCACCGGAGTCCTCCGGCGAGCACGTCGTGCGCGGCGCCTGCCCGCACGATTGCCCCGACACCTGCGCCATGCTCATCACGGTCAAGGACGGCGTGGCGACCAAGGTTCGCGGCGACCCGACCCATCCGACCACGCAGGGCGCGCTCTGCACCAAGGTCTCGCGCTACCTTGAGCGTACCTACCACCCCGAGCGCCTGCTGCACCCCATGCGCCGCGTCGGCCCCAAAGGGCCGGGTCAGGGGCGCTGGGAGCGCATTTCGTGGGACGAGGCGCTCGACACCATCGCCGCGCGTCTCAAGGCCATCGCCGCGGTCGACCCGCAGGGCATCCTGCCGTACTCGTATTCCGGCACCCTGGGGCTGGTGCACAACTTCGGCATGCCGCGCCGGTTCTTCCACAAGCTCGGCGCATCGCAGCCCGAGCGCGTGCTCTGCTCGACGGCGGGACGGGCCGGCTACAACGCCGTCATCGGCGCGCAGATCGGCACCGACATCACGCATTTCGCCGACGCCAGGCTGATCGTGCTGTGGGGCACCAACCCCATCGCCTCCAGCGTGCACCTGTGGACGCGCATCGCAGAAGCGAAGCGCAAGGGCGCGCAGGTCATCGCCATCGATCCCTATCGCTCGTTGTCGGCCGAGAAGGCCGACTGGCATCTGGCGCCGAAACCCGGCACCGACGGCGCCCTCGCGTACGGGGTCATGCACGTGCTGATCCGCGAAGGTCTCGTCGACCGCGACTACGTCGACCGCCACACCCTCGGCTACGCGGCGCTGGCCGCGCGTGCGGCGGCGTTCACACCCGAGGTCGTGGCCGGGATCACCGGCCTCCCGGCTGCCGACATCGAGCGGCTCGCGCGTGTCTACGGCGCCGACCGCGCCACGGCCATCCGCGTGAACTTCGGACTGCAGCGGCACGCCGGCGGTGCCAACGCCGTGCGCGCCATCGCCTGCCTGCCGGCGCTCATCGGGGCCTGGCGCGAAGCGGCCGGTGGCGTGCTGCTCGACCAGGCAGGCGCCCACGCCATCGACTTCGCCGCGCTCGATGGCCGCCACCTGCTGCCCGACCCCGCGCGGCCGCCGCGTTCGATCAACATGGCGCAGATCGGCCGGGCCCTCACGGAACTCGGCGACCCGCCGATCCAGGCGCTCATCGTCTACATCTCCAACCCGGTGGCGGTGGCGCCCGACAACGCGTCGTTGCGCCGCGGCCTGAGCCGGCCCGATCTCTTCACCGTCGTGCACGAGATCTTCCTCACCGACACCTGCGACTACGCCGACATCGTGCTGCCTGCCACCACGCAGCTCGAGCAGTTCGACCTCCACCGCGGCTACGGCACGCTCTACGCCGTCCTCAACCTGCCGGCGATCGCGCCCATCGGCGAGGCTTGCTCCAATGCCGAACTGTTCCGGCGACTGGCAGTGCGGATGGGCTACGACGACGCCTGCCTGCGGGAGAGCGACGAAGACGTGGCGCGGCAGGCCCACGACCTGGGTGCCGCGGTCAACGCGACGTTCGACTTCGATGCGCTCAAGCGCACCGGCTGGCAGCGGCTCGACGTGGCGGAGCGCTACGCACCCTTCGCCGCCGGTGGTTTCCCGACGCCTTCGGGCAAGTGCGAGTTCGCCAGCGAAAGCGTTGCGCGCCAGGGCGGCACGCTGCTGCCGGAATTCATCCCACCACGCGAATCCGCGCTCGCCGACCCTGAACTGGCGGGCCGCTATCCGCTGACGCTGTTGACGCCACCGGCGCGTCACTACCTCAACTCGAGCTTTTCTTCGATCGACTCCCTGGTGCGCGAGGTCGGCGAGCCATGGGTGGAAATCCACCCGGACGATGCCACGGCGCGCGCCATCGTCGTGGGCGATCGCGTGCGGGTGTACAACGACCGCGGCGCCTTCATCGTGGTCGCTCGCCCGACCGACAAGGTGCGCCCCGGCGTGCTGGTCGCGCCCTCGATCTGGTGGCTGAAAAAATCGGGCGATGGCGAGAACGCCAATGCCGTCACCTCGGATGCGTTGACCGACCTCGGTCGCGGTGCCACTTATTACGACACGGCCGTCGAGGTCGTCCGCATCGACGCTGCGGCACTTCCTTGACGTGCAGACCGAGTCGTTGCGACATGCCGTCCGCATCGGGCGCGGATTGCGGTGCCTTCGTTCAATTCATCGAGAATTTTCAATGACCGAAGTGATGCCGCAGGCCACGAGGCTTGCCGTGGACGCCTACTTCGAAGCACACATCGAGCAGGGTCCGGTCCTTGAGAGGGGGAGACCTGATGATCGGCGCCGTGACGGGGTCGCTCGGGGTACGCTGGTACGACGTCACGATCGCCGGCATGGAAATGCATGATGCCGGACCGACGCCCATACCCATGCGCAAGGACGCGCTTCTGGCGGCGACGCACGTCGTATAGGCAGTGGTCGGAATCACCAACGGCGAGCAGCCGGACGGCCGCGGCACGGCCGGCGTTCTGAATGTGGTTCCCTCTTCCCGCAACGTGATGACTGGACGTGTCGATTTCACGATCGACTTGCGACAGCAACGTTTCCACGGTGGCGCGGATGGAGAGGGCGCTCGCGCCTGCTCGCAACGAAGTCGCAGACCGTTCGGAGTGCATGTCCAACTGCGTCTTGCGCGATACAACTCACTCACGCCCTTCGATCCAGACTCGGCGACGTTGGTGCGCGAAAGGGCCCGGGATCCCGGCCTTACGCACTTGGATATGAATACTGGTGCGGACCACGCCGCCGTCCACATGGCCTGGGTCTGCCCGCCCTTCGTGCCATGCCGTGACGGCATTGGCCACAACGAGATCGAGCATGCCCAGTCTGGTCACCTCGAGGCAAACTGCAATGTGTTATTTGACGCAATGCTGGAGCGTGCCGGGATGCGCTCGCGTCGGGTGAGCAGTTCCTAGCCACGGCCGGTTTATCTTTTCATGAATTTCAAGCTGTGCATGTCGGACGTGGAAAAGGAACGATTCGTCAGCATTTCACCGACGTTGAGGATGCGCTCGATCGGCGTTGAATGCTTCACTGGCAGCATCGCGTCGGCATGTGTCGCTTGAACCTGAACAAGAAGGGCCATTTGTTCTCCGTCGAATTCGTGAATGTCATGTCATGACATTGGAATATTTCTCCGCGTTATTTCTGATAATAAAATTACACTAACGGCTGAAAATTTCAAGATCAGCGCTTTCATGCAAAATGAATTATCATTATTTAAATAAAATTCGATTCAATGCTGGTGTTTGGCCGTTAGTGTAAAATTTGGCCGGCCTGCTCTTGTTTGTCGAATCAAAGCTACTCAGTCAATTGAAGATATTCGAAACCTCGATAAAAAATTCAACATGCACTAGGCTCATGCGCAAACCAAGTTCGACACAGATTCATTGCGAAATGCGAGCATACATCCACGACATAGTGCATGGGAAGAAGTTTTCAGATTACGTTGGAAACCCATCGACACGCTGAATATGCAGGCCTTTCAGGCAGTACGATTCAAAACCAAGAATTTCAAGCTGCCCCCGTCCCGCCGCTATGCACTGCGGCCGATGCGGCTGGTAAGCCGTGCACTCAAATATCAGACAAGTCGCCCAAACGAAGCATCCGCTATGACCATTGTGCAATAGTTGACAGACAAATCGAGGGTGCAGTACGCCGATACGGCATCTACCGACCCTTTGCCTGCTTTTGTGTCGGTCACCTAAGCAAACAGAGAACGTTAATCGAATTTATGACGACCGTGCGCCCGTGCCCGAGAATTTTCAAGGCACGTCATCCATAAAATGGCAATGCGTCGGTAACCGGGCCGCATTCGCCCCGCAGTTGGACACAGGCTTGGTGCCAAGCGCAGATGTTTGCCTTTGCAAAACCATGCGTCGAAGTGTTCGCTAGATCAGGTAATAAATATGTTTTTATGCCAATCGAAAACTAGTTCACACTTTTTCTCGATGCGATCAATGGATATGACTTACCAACATCGACACAAAGTATGCCCGCAACCCAGCCGTCGCTGCCATCCTCAGAGCTGCCTGCGTGTTCGATGCATTACGTTGCTGATGTCCGCAGTAGTCCATCAACATCGCATTCGACCCGCTCCTGACGACGGCCACCCTGGCACTGCAGTGCGTGCCAATGTCCACATTGGCAGGGTGACCATCGGCGCTGTTGCATAATTAGGAATTAGGCTGCAGTTCCCCTACCCCGGACGGAGTTACGCCACGCGCACCGTCTCAGGGGTACCCAGTTGGGTGAACCTGTTGAGAATGGAGACCCTGATCTGCAGCTCGGTGACCTGTCGCTCGAAGTCCCGGGCCATCACCCGCTCGCCCAATCTTTTGAAGCATCCCATCTTGGTCTCGATCAGGCTGCGCCGGTGATAGCCGCTCCACTTCTTCCAGATCGAGCGTCCCAGCTCCCGCGTCGCACTCAAAATCTCATTTCTCGCTCGAGCTCCTGCCCGCACCTCGGCCCAGGGGCTGGCGTTTCT